>NZ_JANQIM010000009.1 GCF_028282165.1 Winogradskyella sp.
TCAAAACATTATTGATATCTTTATAATAGGCGTTATCAGGTACCTCTATGATTGGAACGGTTTCCATATTTAAAATTGGGCTTTGTGCTTTACAGTTAAGAACTGTGGTTACAAGTATTATAATCAATAGAAATTTCAAATCGTTACTGTTTAATCAAGATGACATCATGCATTTGCCAGGGTAAAGTAGGAGCTGGCACTTCGCCATCAGATGATAAATCAAACTTATAATAATTCATTTCAATATTAATCTTTAAGGCTTCTTGACCATTAACTTGTCTTTTATGTAACATTAACCAGCCTACATGCCCATCTGAAGTGGTGTCATTTATGGATAGTCCTAAATATTTTTCACTATCAATGCAATCATCAACAGGTAAATATTGACAATTATCAAATATTAGATTACCGTCAATACTAGCCGAAATACCCAGATTAGGATTATCTGCATCGGTAAGGGTATTTATTTTTTCAATACCATTTTCTATATACTGGTAACCGCCAACCATAGTGTCCTCATAATAGTCGCCATTAAAGTATTGTACACTTTTTACTAAGCTAATCTTTAATGAAATGGTATCGTTGGAGTATAACCAAGTCCCTTCAAAGTCGTTCAAAACATTATTGATATCTTTATAATAGGCGTTATCAATATTATTCCAGCCTTGGTCATCCAAGGATAATAATGGACTTTGTGCTTTACAACTGTATAGGCTTAATGCCAATGTGAATATTGTTACTATTTGTTTCATGATTATTAATTTTTAATTACATGGGGTTTCATTAACAGTATCTGAATTGTTTTCATCCAATTCTAATTTCTTCCAGTTACTAAGGTTAGTATCCGTCGCTTTATAAAAGGCTATACCATAATCTCCATAGAGTTCTAAAAAGGTCTGCTCTAAGTTAGTACTTTTCTTATATTCTTTAGCCATCGCTTTTTCAATGCTCTCGTCTTTTCTCTCATCAGTATTTCCTTCGGCATTATTCCAATCGTTTTCAATTTTTGTAGTCAATGTTTGTATATCATCAACCTTTAGCGCATAGGTTTCGTTGTTTGGTGCTACAACTATAATAAATACATCGGGTTTAAAGTAGTTATTGGTTTCTTCGTATAATAATTTAATAGCTTGTAAGTCAAACCAAGAAAACACCTTATACGTGCCTTTAGGGTGTGTATGCATCTGCCCCACCCATAGGGCAGAGTAGTTTAACTTAGACTTAGTTTTAGATTCTCCTTCTTGTACCCCGTTAGGATCGGGTACTGGCCTGGTATTACCGCCCACCCACTCATTTGAGTAGTTTAGATACCATTCTTTTTTGAGATTGATTCTAGCACGTAGTTGATTGACATATGGCAAGATATTGGAACCCAAGGAATCCGTATCTACCAACCTTTTGAGGCTCTCACACTCGGTTTTTGGTATTTCTTGTCTCCCGGTCTCTTTTATAATAGTACTAATGGGCGGATTATCATCTACAGGGTCAGGATCTAAACTACTGCCACCACCAAAATAACCATCATTGGGATCGTAAGGGTCGTTTTCAAGTTCTGGATCTGGGTTTCCCAGATATTCTTGGCATGAGTAATAGGGCAGGATTTCCACACGCGGAAGCGTACCGCCTTCTTGGTCACAGTTGCAGAATTCGCCCGGCATATGCTGTGGATAACAGCTACAGGGGATCTCTGTTTGCCTCATATCGATCAAGACAACCCCAAAACAGTCATAGGGGTAATGAACGCTCCAATCGGAAAAGTAACTGCTCCCGCCTCCAGATCCTGAGTCAAGCCCGGGGTCTGGGTCTAGCCCCGGTCCACCTTCTTCAAAGGCCTCATCAGGGTCAGTGTACTGGGTAAGTGTTGCCCTTTTAGACTGTACCTTGCCTTGGTAGACCTCGTTTTTATTGTTCAGCCAATATTCGGTCGGTGTATATTTTGTGATAAACATATCGGAAGCACCGTTTTTGTATTCAATGGTCAAGTTATAGAACACTAAGCTGTCATTATCTGCGATTCTCATGGTATATGAGGTGTAGTCGCCCAAAGTTACTTGTTTTATGATATCGGTTTCAATGATCAGGCCAAGTGTATCCGTAGTTGATTTGCCCTGGAGGCTTTCGGGGGATCGAGATCTTTTATGATGGTCTAGATTAAACTGGGATTTGAGCTGTTTGAATATGGCATTGTTACCATCATAGGCTATGGTCTGGATTTTGGGTATTTTTTGTTTTGTATTCTGTTCGGTATAAACCGAATCGTCCTTTTGGCAGGCGAAATACAGGGTGAGCAATCCTATACTCAGGATTAAAAACAGGAGTTTGTTTTTCATACCGTTGTAGGTTTAAAAGTTAGTGGTCAAATTTGGGTGGGGTTAATTTGTTTTCAAATCGAGAATGAGCAAACACTATCTTTGTGTGAGTGAATCGTCTTTCGGTTTGAGCACGTCATTAACCATAACGGTAGTATATAACCGTCAGTTATAGTTTTAGACACACACTTTTTTGGTTTGGTCACTTATTTTAGCAATTCTGGATGCCTGCCTATTGACAAATAGGTGTGTTAACTTGCATAAACAATGGCAGTTCGCTATTTCATTAACTTTTTTGGAAGGGGGGTTTAGAATGCTTTTAATCATTCAACTTTAAAACGGCCATAAACGCCTGCTGAGGTATCTCTACATTACCTACTTGGCGCATACGCTTTTTACCTTTCTTTTGCTTTTCCAAGAGTTTACGCTTACGCGAAATATCACCGCCATAACATTTTGCAGTAACGTCTTTACGTAGCGCCTTAATGGTTTCTCGTGCTATGATTTTAGCGCCGATAGCGGCCTGTACAGGAATATCAAACTGTTGCCTTGGGATGAGCTCTTTGAGTTTTTCGGTCATTTTTTTACCAATGGTATAAGCATTGTCTGTATGTACAAGAGCAGAAAGCGCATCTACGGTTTGGCTATTTAATAATATATCGACACGGACCAATTTTGAAACGCGCAAACCGATAGGTGAATAATCGAACGATGCATAACCTTTTGAAACCGTCTTTAATCGATCGTAAAAATCAAAAACAATTTCGGCCAAAGGCATATCAAAGCTCAACTCAACACGCTCTGTAGTTAAATAGGTTTGATTGGTAATTTGCCCACGCTTTTCAATACAAAGACTCATTACCGGGCCCACAAAATCCGACTTTGTGATGATGGTCGCTTTAATATAGGGTTCTTCAACACGATTTAAGGTTGAAGGTTCTGGCAAATCCGAGGGATTATTTACAATAACAATATCATCAGGATTTTTGTTAGTAAAGGCATGATAGCTTACGTTTGGTACCGTAGTAATAACCGTCATATCAAACTCACGTTCTAGACGCTCTTGTATAATCTCCAAATGGAGCATTCCTAAAAAGCCACATCGGAACCCAAAACCTAGAGCGGCAGAGCTTTCCGGTTGAAATACCAAAGACGCATCATTTAACTGAAGTTTTTCCATCGAGGCGCGGAGCTCTTCATAGTCTTCAGTATCTACGGGATAAATTCCGGCAAATACCATGGGCTTAACATCTTCAAATCCTTCGATAGCATTCGTAGTTGGTGTTTTGGCATCGGTAATGGTGTCACCAACTTTAACTTCACGAGCATCTTTAATCCCAGTAATTAAATACCCAACATCGCCAGCTTTTATCTCTTGCTTAGGGACTTGCTTTAGTTTTAAAGTACCAACCTCGTCAGCAAAATAACTTTTCCCTGTATTTATAAATTTTATGTTTTGCCCCTTTTTTATTGAACCATTTATTACCCTAAAATAGGTTTCAACACCTCTAAATGGATTGTAAACCGAATCAAAAATCAAGGCCTGTAAAGGTTCATTTAGGTTACCTTCTGGCGCAGGAATGCGTTCAATGATCGCTGCCAAGACATCTTCAACTCCAATACCTGTTTTTCCACTGGCAGGAATAACTTCCTCTGGGTCACAACCCAATAAGTCTACAATATCATCAGTCACCTCTTCTGGATTGGCACTGGGCAAATCAATTTTATTAAGTACAGGAATAATTTCCAAATCATTCTCTAATGCTAAATACAAATTGGAAATGGTCTGTGCCTGAATACTTTGTGCAGCATCAACGATTAAAAGTGCACCTTCGCAAGCGGCAATAGAGCGGGACACCTCGTACGAAAAATCTACATGGCCTGGAGTGTCAATAAGATTTAAAACATAGTGCTCGCCTTGGTAGGTATATTCCATTTGGATAGCGTGAGATTTTATGGTAATGCCTCTTTCTCGTTCCAAATCCATATTGTCTAGCAATTGGTCTTGCTTTTCCCTATCGGTAACAGAACCTGTAAAGTCTAGTAGGCGATCAGCCAGTGTACTCTTACCGTGGTCTATATGTGCTATAATGCAAAAATTGCGAATGTTCTTCATCTATCTTTTTCTAAGCCAAGAATTTGGGTGCAAATATAATCGATTTCTTATGTTTGAAGTACTAAAAAGCATTTTTTAAACCTCGATGAGCTGCTGAAAAACCATGGTATAAATTAAAAAATAATCTTTACAAAAACACTTTTAAACCTCGATGAACTACGCAAAAACCATAGTATAAATTAAAAAACTATCTTTATCTTGCAATTCAAACCTAACTAATGATTGCCCATCTACGGTCTTACATCAGCGCAGCTCTTCTTGTGCTGACCATTAATGCTTTTGCACAGGATTTTTCCATTTCGGGGAGAGTTGTCGATGCAGATCGAAACCCTATTGAATTGGCCAATGTTATTGTTTTTACGGAAATTGAAAAGACGTTTGTGGCTGGCACTTCTACCGATGGTGAAGGGTTTTTTAAGATAGATAATATAAGCGATGATACCTATTTTATAAAAATAAGCTTTATTGGTTTTGAAGACTTTGAACAGATCATTATCCTTACGGGACAATTGGACTTAAAAACAATTCAGCTTAATGAAATTCCGGAAAGTTTGGATGAAGTAACCATAGTAGCTAAAAGACCAACCATAACCCGTAAACCAGATCGTTTAGTTTTTAATGTTGAAAATACAGCTTTAATTGAAGGTAATACGTTAGGCGTTTTAAAAAATACTCCAGGTGTTATCGTTAGTGAAGGGAGTATTAATATTAAAAGCGCACCTGCTACAGTTTATATCAATAACCGAAAGGTACAGTTAACGTCCGAAGAGCTAATTCAGCTTTTAGAAAGTGCACCAGCCAATAGCATAAAATCGATTGAAGTAATCACCAATCCGCCTGCAAGTTATGACGCCGATAGTGGATCCGTCGTTAATATTATTATGAGCAAAAATCTGATTACAGGCTACAGAGGAAGCATTTTTACAAATTATACTCAGGGCGTATTTCCAAGGTATAATGTAGGAACAAGCCATTATTTCAAAAACAACAAAATCAACCTGAATGTTAATTACAGCTATACCAATCAAAAGATTAATAGAAATCAGGACGACACCGTAAATTTTTTAGACACTTCTAATGCTATTGATCAAGTATGGTTATCCCATATCGATAGAAACACTTGGTCCGAAACGCACAATCTAAATCTCAACTTTGATTACTATATTGACGACAGAAACACATTAAGCCTTACAAGTACTGGATTGTACACACCATATTTTAAGTATCAAATTCAGAACAACACCAATATCTTTGATGCTCAACAAAATTTCTTATCTAGTTTTACGGCAGATAATTTATCCAGGGACAATAAATACAATATTGGTTCTAATCTAATTTTTAGACATGATTTTAAAAATGAAGCGAATCTAACCTTTGATGCACATTACACAATTTATGATTATGAACGTAACCAAAGCGTATTTCAAGACGAGCAGTTTATTGATGATTCAGAGTTTAATACTTTGGCCAACCAAGACACACAAATCATTACAGGTAAGTTAGATTATAGTTTACCTATTGATGAGACTTCTACTTTTGAAACAGGTATAAAATACTCCAATGTTAATACAGACAGTGATATTGAAAGAACAGATATCATAAATGGGCAGGAAGTACCAAACTTGGATAATACGGATGCCTTTAAATACGATGAAAGCGTATATGCTGCTTATGCCAACTATAGTAAATCCTGGGACAAGTGGGATTTAAACATTGGCTTACGAGCAGAACAAACCAATATTGAAGGGGAATCGGTATCTCTTAATGAAACCAACACCCAGGATTATCTCAATTGGTTTCCTAATGCAAGTATTTCCTATCAAATTTCGGATGATGTTAAAATTAAAGGAAACTATAAGCGAAGTATAGCTAGGCCTAGCTATACAGATTTAAATCCATTTACGTTTTTTATAAACGAAAACATGGTTGTATTGGGTAATCCTAATTTAGTACCGACTTATCTAGACCATTATTTGGTAGGTATCACTTTTTTGGAGCATTTTACTTTTGAAGCTTACTATATGAATTACGATGGCGATATTGTTGAGTTACCTAGACAGAATAACGAAACAAATATCGTTGCGTTTACCCCCGTTAATTTAGATAAAAAAGTAGACTATGGTTTTGACCTTGCTTTTGAATACTCACCAACCAATAGATGGTTTTTATATGCCGTAACATCTTTTTACAATGTTTCTGAAGAAGCTAATTTTGGTGAAGGATTTGTAGAGCTTAACCAGTGGGCAAATTACAGTGAATTGATGAACAGTTGGTCTTTATTAAAAGATCGAAGCTTAAATCTTAACCTAACTCTGGTTTATGGAAGTAAAAACCTGCAACAATTTCAAATCATTGAAGATAGATTGGTATCCGAGCTGAGCATTTCAAAATCAATTTTCAATAAAAAAGGAACCATATCCTTGACCTTAGGTGATATGTTTAATTTACAAGACTACGATAAATCTATTGACTATCTTAACCAATCAAGTAGAAGAATAGACGATATCGACAATAGATATATTAGATTGGGTTTCCGCTATAACTTTGGAAACACTAAACTCAACACAAACGAGAGAACTACAAAAGCCGAAGAACGCGATAGGTTGAAAGATTTAAACTAATCTTGCCATTCAGCAATAAAAAGATTGGTGTCTCTTGTACCACCATTGTTGCGATTCGAAGAAAACACTAAATATTTTCCGTCATTAGAGAAGACCGGAAAAGCTTCAAACGTTTTGCCATGTGTAACACGTCTAAGGTTTTTACCATCGATATCGATCATGTAAAGATTGAAAGGAAAACCTATTTCACTTTCAAAATTTGAAGAAAATAAAACCTTTTCCCCGCTAGGATGAAAAAACGGACTCCAGTTGGCATTACCCAAAAAAGTCAATTGGCGCAAATCAGAGCCATCAGCATTACAGATAAACAATTCCATGTCACTTGGTTCTACCAAACCTCTAGCTAGCAATTCCTTGTATTCGGTTTTTTCCTTTTCCGTTTTTGGTCGAGAAGATCTAAAGATGAGCTTAGTACCATCTGGTGAAAAAAACGCACCACCATCATAGCCCAATTCATTAGTAATTTGTTTCACATCTGTACCATCGATATTCATGGTATAAAGCTCTATATCCCCACTTCGGGTTGAGGTAAACACAATTTTATCACCTTTTGGTGACACAGTAGGTTCTGCATCGTAACCTGGTTCATCCGTTAATTGCTTTACGATATTACCTTGTAAATCCGCCACAAAAATGTCGTAAGTGTCGTAGATGGGCCAAATGTATTTTCCGTTTTCTTTAGTTGGAACTTCAGGACATTTCTCACCACCCAAATGGGTAGAAGCATAGATAATATGTTTGTTGTCTGGCAGAAAATAAGAGCAGGTTGTTCTACCCATTCCGGTACTTACCATTGGGGGTGCAATACTATCAGATAGAGTTTCGTCTGCATTCATTAAAAACATTTGGTCACAACCCACGCCCCATTTGGCATTGTTAGACTGAAACACCAATTGCTTGTCATCAAAGCTCCAATACGCTTCAGCATTATCACCACCAAAAGTAACTTGACGAAGTGATTTGAAGTTTTTTTCCTCAGGATATATTAATGGGTTTTCAACTTTAGTTGAATCTATTTGAATCGTTTTAGTAGTTTCTGTCTTTTTGGTTGTTTCTTTTTTGCAAGACAAAAAAGACATCAATACAACAAGAATTAAAGCTAATTTCTTCATGTTAAAGGGTATAATAAGTGGCTTATAATGCCTAATTTTGCTCAAAAATAAGATATCCTTATGAAAAAAATAGTGTTTTTGTTTCTTTTAGTAGGGCTGTTTTCTTGTAAAAAAGAGGCTGAAGTTTTAGAAAATAAGATCAAGGAAGATGTGGCTTTTTTGGCCGATGACAAATTAGAAGGACGCCAAACAGGCACTGATGGCGAAGTTAAGGCATCAAAGTATATTGTGGAGCGTTATAAAGAAATAGGCCTACAACCCAAAGGGACCGAAGATTTTCTACAATCGTTTTCTTTTAAACCAAAAACAGATCCGCACAAAGAGGTAGAATTCACAAAAAATACAGATAGCACAATTACAGGAAACAATGTTATTGGCTTTATAGATAATGGTGCACAAACAACTGTGGTTATTGGTGCACATTACGATCATTTAGGCTATGGTGGTGAAGGCTCATTGTATCGAGGTGAAGAAAAATTAGTACACAATGGCGCAGATGATAATGCTAGTGGTGTTGCGATAATGCTAGATTTGGCAAGACGATTACAATCGAAAAATAGCGCGGCAGAAATCAAAGACCAAAATAACTATATGTTTATGGCATTTTCTGGGGAAGAAATGGGATTATTGGGATCTAATTACTTTTCTAAAAATCCAACTGTCGATGCTAAATCTATTAACTACATGATTAATATGGATATGGTGGGTCGTTTAAAAGCCGATAACACCCTGGCGGTTTATGGCACAGGAACCTCACCATTATTTAGACAAACCATAAAATCCAATAATGAGAAGTTTACATTGATTGAAAATGAAAGTGGTGTAGGCCCAAGTGACCACACATCCTTTTATTTAATTGATGTGCCGGTTTTACACTTCTTTACGGGTCAACATGAGGATTACCACAAACCTAGCGACGATGCCGATAAACTGAATTATGAAGGGATGAATCTTATTTCAGACTACATTTTTGATATCATTTCAGATCTAGATGATAATGGCGAGTTGGCCTTTAGAACTACTAAAAATGAAAGTGAAGAAACTCCAAGATTCAAAGTAGGATTGGGAGTGGTGCCTGATTATTTATTTGATGGGAAAGGGATGCGAATCGATGGGACCAGGGAAGATACTCCTGCGTTTAATGCAGGCTTGCAAAAGGGTGATGTAGTGGTAAAGTTAGGAGATAGTTTGGTTACCGATATGATGAGCTATATGAGAGCATTATCCGTTTTTGATAAGGGTGACGAAGCCGACATTTCTGTGATGCGTAACGATCAAAGAATAGATACTAAAGTAAAGTTCTAGACTAAAAACCAATAGTGGAAAAAAGAACGATAGTCACAAAAATCCATTTGGTTATTTCTGTATTTATTGTAATTCCAGCAGCCTTAATTTATGGCTTTAATTTGGGTGATTTTTTGGATATTAGCTTCATTACCACAGACGAACAAAGTTTTTCTAAAGCTATAATGGGACTATATCTTGGGTTTTCAATCTTATGGACACTTGGAATTTTTAGGTCAGAATACCTCAAAACAGCGTTAATATCTAATGCGATTTTTATGTTGGGTTTAGCTCTTGGTAGACTATTGAGCATCATTATGGATGGGCTGCCCTCGGAAGCCTATATGTTTGGAACCGTTGGTGAATTGATTTTGGGAGGTTATGGTTTTTGGGTGTTAAACAGTAAATACCTCAAAAAGTCTTAGCTTTGCATCAAAAATTTTGCCTTGGTTAAAATAGACAACATAGAATTGGGAGAATTTCCGTTGCTGTTAGCACCTATGGAAGATGTAAGTGATCCGCCTTTCCGCGCCTTATGCAAGGAACAGGGAGCAGACGTAGTATATACGGAGTTTGTGTCTAGTGAAGGGCTAATCCGAAATGCAGCAAAGAGTGTTATGAAGCTCGATATCTATGAAAAAGAGCGACCAGTTGGTATTCAGATTTTTGGGGCTAATATGGACAGCATGCTTCAAACTATTGACATTGTAGAGCGATCCAATCCAGATATTATTGACATTAACTTTGGTTGTCCTGTAAAAAAAGTAGTATCTAAAGGTGCAGGTGCAGGGATATTAAAAGATGTCTGTCTCATGGAAAAGCTTACGGCCGAAATGGTAAAACGCACCAATTTACCTGTAACAGTGAAGACAAGATTAGGCTGGGATCACGATTCCATAAAAATTGTTGAAGTTGCCGAACGCCTTCAGGATGTAGGTATTAAGTCTATAGCCATTCATGGTAGAACCAGAGCACAGATGTATAAAGGAAATGCCGATTGGAAGCCGATCGCTGAGGTAAAGAACAATCCCAGAATGCACATCCCTGTATTCGGTAATGGCGATGTTAACACGCCAGAACGTGCAGCTGAAATGCGAGATAGTTATGGACTGGATGGCGCCATGATTGGCAGAGCCTCTATTGGTAACCCATGGTTTTTTAAGCAAGTAAAGCATTATTTTGAAACAGGTGAGCACTTACCGCCAATCTCAATGCCAGAAAGGGTTGAAGCAGCAAGGAGGCATTTACAGATGTCTATAGACTGGAAAGGCGAAAAACTAGGCGTATTCGAAACCAGAAGGCATTATACCAATTATTTTAAGGGGATTCCAAACTTCAAGGAATACAGAATGAAAATGGTCACCAGTGATGACTCAAAAGATGTTTTCGACACGTTTGATGAAGTTCTGGAAAAGTTTGCCGATTACCAATTTGCTTAGATAGATAGGAACGAGGCTTTAGGGATGAGGTGTTAGGGATTAGTTCTTAGTTTCAGTGATTATTTATAACGAAAAGCATTAGTCATGTCGAACGCGAGAGAGACATCACACAAAACCTAATTCTTTCAAATCAATATTTAGAATTTTTCAATTTCAGCTTCATCTTCAAAAAACTAGTTTCCTTTTATTAAAGCTTTGGTAATACGCAGTGACGCAATGCGCGAGGCAACAATACCTAAGGCAAAGATTGTTGCTAAAACCAAAACAATATTAAAGACATTTAAGCGCACCGGATAAGCCAGATCTGGCGTAAGCATTACCAAATCAAAAGACTGTTGTAAGAAAACAATCAGTAGCCCAATAACTACACCTATTAAACCGCTTACCATAGTCATTAAGCTGCCTTGCCAAAAGAAAATAGACTTTATGGTTTTTGGTTCTGTCCCTAGGTTAAATAACGTATTTAGTGATTTCTTTTTGTCTAAAATCATCATGATAATGGCCCCGATGACATTAAATAACGCAATAATAATAACCAAGGTAAAGATGAGATAGATGGCCAGATTTTCGGTATTCAACATTTTAAATAAGGCATCATTGAGCTGCTCTCTATTTTTAATGGAGAACTTGTTGTAGAACTTAGAATTAATGGCGTCTCTTACATTATTCTCATTGGCTTCGGGCTTCAGTTTTAATTCTAAGGCGCTAATTTGACGTTCTTTATAATTCAAAAGCTGTTTCGCCAAGGCAATATCCGAAAAAACATATTCTGAATTCAGCTCTTCATTAATGTCAAACAAGCCTACATTATTTACAAGAACAGTATTATAAGCACTTTTAATGGAGCTCAATTGCCCTCTTCCTGGTTTAGGGACATAAAGTGATAATGATTTTCTAAAATCCAATATTCCGAAAGAGAGATTGTTTGAAATGCCCCAACCAGAAACGACATCGTTGCTTTCTGGCAATATCCAGTTGCCTTTAGAAATCATGGAATCGATGTTGGTGACATTCAAATAATTGGAATCAACCCCTTTTAAAGTGGCGAGAAGGTTCTTGTTTTCAAACTTAATAATAATGCGTTCCTCAATGATTTCAGAAAAAGAAATGACACCATCAATTTCATTTAGTTTCAATTTGTCTTCTTCCGAAAAGATGAAAGACTTACCTGTAGATGGGAGTAACTTTAAATCTGGGTCTACAAAAGATGAAAATTGAAGGCTAAAATCTTTGAGTCCGGCAAAAACAGAAAGTACAATAAATAAGGCTGCAGAGGCAATAATTACGCCGCCTGAAGCTATTAAAGTCATAATATTTATAGCATTACTACTGCTTTTGGAAAACAGATAACGTTTTGCTATATACAAAGGAAAATTCACTTAAGATTTTTTACGCTTATCGAGAAGGTCTGTATTATCAAGAGGGTTATCTTCTCCTTTTAGTGAACGTTCTATACCATCAATATATTCTAGGGAGTCATCAATAAAGAACTCAAGTTGTGGCACACGCCTTAGTTGATGGCGCGTGCGTTGTGAGAGTTCGTGCCTAATTAACGGTGTGTTAGATTTAATACCGTCCAATAAACTTTCGGCCTCTTTGTTAGGAAAAATGCTTAAATACACCTTAGCAATGGACAAATCTACGGTGACACTTACTTTAGAAACAGAAATAATAACGCCTTTAAGTCCACCCGAAGTTGCAGCCTGCTGTAAAACCTCGGCCAAATCCTGTTGTAATATTCCTGCTATTTTTTTTTGTCTATTGCTTTCCATCTTGCAAAAGTAGAGCATATTTGATGATTATGGTATTTTTATATAACAAAAATCATAGTTTGCAATTATAAGAATTCCGTTCTTTGGCGAATAAAACGTATCAGATCATGAAAAAAATTGAGCACATAGGCATAGCAGTAAAAGACATAGAAAAATCAAATGACTTATTTAAAACCTTATTTGGCGAAGCACATTACAAAATTGAAGACGTAGAAAGCGAGGGTGTAAAAACATCCTTTTTTAAATGCGGACCTAATAAGATAGAATTACTTCAGGCTACAAATGAAAATAGCCCAATAGCAAAGTTTATAGAAAAAAAAGGTGAGGGCATCCATCATATTGCATTTGCTGTTGATGATATTGATGAAGAAATTAAGCGTTTGACAAATGAAGGTTTTCAAATGATCCATAAAGCGCCAAAAAAAGGAGCAGATCATAAACTAATTGCATTCTTACATCCAAAATCATCGAATAGCGTGTTGGTAGAGTTATGCCAAGATATTAGGGATTAAAATTCTTGTAGAGTTTTAAAATATATAGTAATATTGCAAACTCTTTAGAAATAAAGAAATTGGTAATTGCCAATAGGTCCTATAACTCAGTTGGTTAGAGTATCTGACTCATAATCAGAAAGTCCCTGGTTCGAGCCCAGGTGGGACCACGGAGTGGTAAGAAAACCTTCACTAAAGTGGAGGTTTTTTTCATGGAATGCACCCTGGGTGAGAAGTCTATGCCGAGCGCAGCCGAGGTAAGCCCAGATGGGACCACAACATTTAGATAAGACTTTAGTATACTGCTAGAGTCTTTTTTTATTAAGCATTTTAAGAGCAAGAAGCAATGCATTGAACTTGTCGAAATGTTTATGATGAGCGCATAACGTGTCAAAATGAGCCTAGGAGAAAACACTAATATAAAGAGTTCAATAATTGTGGTAAATAGGTATCAATCGAATTATAAGTGTCTCGATTGTTTTCGTATTTGATGATAGAAGTCTCTAGGTTTTTAAGGTAAATAAACCCTCTATTATCTATGTATTCGGAGCGTAGTCTGTTGGCCCTTATAGTATCATTCATAGCTAGCGCAATCCTTATTTCCCCTAGTCTTACAATATGCTCAGCTACACAGGTGCTCCATGATCTATAGCCTTGTCTTTCCATTATTGATTTAATTGGACTAAACAGGTGTTCACTTTTATCAATCAATTTTTTATTTGATTCCAATTCAGTGATAGGATTAATAAATGAATGACCAAACTCATGAACTGTTAATTCATCAATTTCTTTCGAATTGCCGAACCCATAGCCAAATTGTGTTGAATCTTTAGTCATAATAACCGGCCCAAAAACATTAAAGACTTTAAAACCCACATTAGCTTTAATTCTCATACCAAATCCCATGGTATGATATATGGTTGGGGAAGGAATTAGAGTGTAACTCTCATTTTGTTTTCCGTAATAATCTTCCATGGTACTGATAAAGTGTTTTGGAGGAAGATTTTTTTTAACTTCACTATTTACGTTAGCGAAGTAGGAACGATGTTTTTCAAAAAATGCCTCTAACTTTGCATCGAGATAAAAGGCGTTCATAGCATTGATAAACCTTTCAATGATGTCTTGATTGTCTTTGATTTTTTTTGTAGTCGACTCATCTAATTTATGGATGAGTTTGGCATTTGGTACAGAAGATGTTTTCAGCATAACTTCCGTCATTTTATCAAGCCAAAATCCTTGGCTCACTAATGAATCAATCAGTAGAATAGCCTGATGTTTTTTGTACTTTTCAAACTCATTTCTAGCAAGTTCTTTCATTGGCTGGTAGTCGTCAAATGGAAAATTCCAGAAACCATTTTCTGCAATTTCAAAACAAATTGCTAGAGTTTCGATATTATAATTTGTTATTACATTTATTTCTTTCCTATGTTCATTTTTGCATGCTATAAACAAAAAAAAGCTTAAAGCAAACATTAATAACTTATTCATTGAATTCTCTTTATTTGGTTCCTTACCTAACTCGATAAAAAATACGTTTTGGTTATATATTTTGGGATTCAAATATTGCCAATTTATTTTTTCAGGAAAACAAATAATGCTAATGAATCTATGCTATCATTAATTGAAAGGGATACCACAAGATCTTAGACAGATACAAATAAAATTGATACAAGCAATTCAAGCTTTTAAATGGAATGTTAAGGTGTGCTCAAAATCTATCAATGCATACCTATGGTCTTGCCGAAACTTATATGACGGATGGAAATACCTCTAAGTCCTTTTATTGTTACGATATAACCCTAAATATGTTGGAGAAAAAAGAGGCTGAATGGATAGACCATGTAAAAAACCAAATAAAGAAGTTGAAGGAGATAAAATCATGATTTTCATTTCTATGAGGGCTCAATTTTAATTTGACCTTTTTTTAACATTCACTTAAAATAATTACCTTATACAGAAACTAATTTTGAGCAGTAATTAACCCAAATTATTTTAAATTATCATGAAAAAATTATTTCTCTTAACCGTTTTTTTTATTAGCTTTTTCTCTTGCACAAAAGATGATGTAAACCCCTTATCCAAGGAAGATGCCTCTTACGATATTTTGAGTTTTGTTCCTGATGGCTATGAAGTTTTTCCTTTTAAGGAATTTTCAACCCTAGACGATAAATCTATCTTAGAAGGTAAGGAAAAGGCCATAATTACACTAAATTACAGTCTAATTTCGGAGGAAGAAAAAAGTTTGTTAAAAGCGATTGTTTTAGAAAGCGATATACCTTTTCTTGTTGCAGGCTCTGAGGCGGTTAACTCTATTCCAGAAATTGTCGGTATTAAATCCTCATCAGATGTAGTAGCACTGGTGTACAATAAAGTAGGACAAGGTATCACCACTGAGTTTTTCGACAAATCAACTGAGTTAAAAGAAACCACATATCAAACTAATGCTATAGATTTTAATCGATTAGAAAACTTTTCGGAAGAAGAAAAGGAATCTATTAACCGACAATTAACCAAAGCAAATCCTACTGAAGATCTGGAAAGCTTGTGGAGTCAATATTATAAAGAATTAGACCAGTTTAAGGAACAATATAAAAACACCAAGCATTTTGAGAATAAAAAAATGTTTGAAACCACCACTGGTACACCATTAGAAGATGCTGTTTTTAAGATCAGAAATACTTTTTCTGAAGCCCTAAAAGAAAGAGTAACTGGAAGCGCAAATACCAAAACAACAACAGATCTTTCAGAGTACAAATTAAGAACCTTAGTACGTCATGTAAATACAAGTGCTACCTATAGTAATAATAGATTAGGAACACTTCCTTACGATTATACTTATGGTGATTTTAATCTAAATTACAGAGCTATAACTCAAGTAGCAGAAGGAACCTATCGAGGCTCTTCAGAAGTCAGGATTTTTATAAACTCCACCATTAAGGCAAGCCCAGGGGTAAGGGCTATTGCGGTAGATAGTTATCCAGGAGACGGTTCTGCAGGTTGGTGTACTGGAAGGGATGCTTTAAAAAATATATTGGAACGGTTTGAACCCTTATTTGAATTTGACGATGATTTTGATTACGACGACTATGGACCAGTAGCTGGAGCAGCTGGAAGTGGTTCTTACTCCAATTCTCAAAGTCTTTCTATTAAATTAAAACCTTTAAAACCTCAAGAATTTGTAGAATTGGATTTTAGATTAGGACAATCTTATTCTTATTCTATGCCTTCTTACTATTTTACAAACCAAACAAATCATTTTCCGTCGTGGCGTTATAAAAAGATGAGTTGGAAATGGGAGCCTGGGTATTGTTGTCATGGATCTTACAACAATGGCAATGGCTTATTATCAAATTATGTAGGAGCTTGGAATCATGATGATTTATTTTGTAATAGCTGGCAGCGACCTATTCCAATGAGGCAAACCAACAAAAACAACGTACATATTTCTATATCTGCTCCTAAATCCCAAGTATATAGATGGGTAGATTTGAGACACGACATAGAAATGGATATCAGAGATTTAAAGGGATTCGTAAGTTTATGGTTTGGCTGCACTTCAGGTATCCCCTATATTAGTAATTCTTCTTTACGAGAATATAAAGCTTATAGTCGAACCTGGTGCTACACAGAATTTTAGAGCTAATGAACAAAAGATAAGGGCTATGTCCCTAAGAAACCATTGTATATTTTAGTGAATACTTTGAACTATATGCCCTCTCATAACACTCAATAATAGACAAGTTATTACAAATGAGGGGGCTAACAGTTCGGAGATGCAAAAGGACAAAGAAAAGCCGAAAAGATACCACGTTCTAAATGTAAACAACACGGATAAAAGGGTGAGAACTTTACACCTTTATGTAATCATTTAACTATCAAATATTTACAAAATCATCTCAAATGATTCGTAATATTTGGGCAAATTGAGGAGACAACTAAAAGATTAGCTACAGTAACAGGTATTACATTAATATCTAATCTTGTTTGGTTTGATGACAAGGCCCTAAAGTTTAATATGGTATTTAGAGTATGGCCATTTTCTATTATCTAGTTCTTTAATATTTCTTCTATTCTCTTTATACTTTGCATATAGTATGCTACATCAGAATTCTGTTCTTTTGCCTTTTTTAGTGCGAGTTCGTAGTACTCTTTTGCTTCCTTAAACTGTTTTTGTCTCTCAAAATATTCGGCCAAACTATCATATGCATTTGCCGAGTCGGGAAAATGCTCCACGTTATATTTAAATAAGCTATAAGCTGCATCAGGTTTTCCTTCGCGCAAAACATTGTAACCAATCCTGTTTACTAAATGCTCTGGAATCTCAATTTTATTATTGAAACTGTATAAATCATTCAGTAATTTATAATGATCAATTAAACCTTCAATTCCTCTATCTCTTTGGTAGAAAGGCACGAACCAAAATTCGTGTAAAGATCTTAGGCCATCATTAAGGCCAATTAATTTTGATGTTTCGTGGGTTTCAGAATCATAAACGTTATAGTTCCATCGTATATTTTTTGAATTGGCCTTGCTTTTAAACAAGTTAATTGTACTTCTAAAATTTATTCTCATCTGATCATAAACTTCATCAGCCAAAGAAAGAAAGACGAATTTCTTGTCATTTGTTGACGGTCTGTCAAAATACTTCAACGCATGGTTAAATAAGAGTCCCTTGTCGTGATACAAGCTTGGGCTGATGGCAATGTAATTATCAAATACCTCAGGATGATTGTAGAGAACATACATGGCAAATAAACCACCTAGGGAGGATCCGTAGATTGTTCTGTTTGATTGTGTTTTGTAGTTTTTCTCAATTTCTGGAATCAATTCATCCACCAAGAAAGAAAGAAAGTTTTCAGCACCTCCACCAGATGGTGACCAATCCGTTTTTGTTGGTGTTAAATCACGATCTCTATTGCTTCTATTATTGATGCCCACAACAATAGTTTCTGGCATAAATCCTCTGTTTGTTAAAAAATTAACTGTAGACGAGGCTAATTTAAAAAGTTCATGTCCATCTAGAACATACAAAACAGGATAAGCTTGGGTATCATTATAATTATCTGGGGTTGAGATGTAGTATATTCTTTCTTCATTTAAAACATTAGAATATATTTTGTTTTCTGTTCCAATTGTTATTTCCTGACTTAAAGATGGGGCAATTATTGTAATAAATAATAAAACAGTTAAGGTTGATTTTTTCATTCGGTTATTTTTTATAACCTGAAGACTCAAGAATTTTGTAAAGGTTACATTTATCCGAGCCTTATTTTTACACAGCTCATTTTGATTTTGGTAGCATGTGTAAGTCTTATGAATGCATTTTAATGGTTGTTTTTTATGTCATCAAAAAGTCTTTTTACTTGCAGGTCACCAAATCCGTAGATGCTTTCGCGTTTATTAAATTCCACAAACACTGGCCCAAATGATTCTGTTCCTAATTCGTTTATGATGTCCAGTAAGGTTTGGGAAGGTCTTCCGGGATAGTTTTCCGTGGGAATTCTGGCTATATGTGCTTCAACAGCGTTGTATATAAAAGGATAATTCGATTTTAATTCTTTAGCGGTTTTAATCAATTCTTCGGTGTCGTTTTTCTGATAGGAATTCCATAGATGGGCTATTTGATCAAACTCGTTTACTGGTATTTTTTGTTGGTATGCAGTAAGTAGTTCTGACTCATTGAGTCCACCAAACCCATATGGAGTGTGAGTGGCTGGTCTAATTAAAAACACGTTGCAATCTTTCACGTTATTTAAAATTAGATTGATGCTAAACCAAAAATTGACTTGGCAGAACAGATCATCTTCAAACCAAAGGTTAATTTCAGATTTATTGGGTATGTTCTGTATTTTTTGGAATTCCGATACAGAATCAGCATAATAATCTTTTTTAGAATAGCTTCCTCCATAAAGTACTGTAACGAATTTGGCCCTAACCTCAAACAATTCGTTTAACGTGTTGGCACTGATATCGCCATCAACAAAACATTCGCGTGCAACAATGATTTCTCCATCAATCTGTTTGGGGAACCGCCCTTTCAAGGCATCGCCATTAAGGATATGGTATTGATTGATTTGTTTCTTTTTCATACGTTCGTTATAAGTTGATTTTAACCTTTCTTCTTTTTAAATTCCCAAAACACGTTTATGATTTTCCAATCATCATTTAGCTTTACTAGATGAATATATTCAACCCATCTAAGGTTTGGATATCCCGTATTTAAACTGGCACTTGCCATATTTCCAAAGATAGAAATGTTTTCCACGCTATTGTTTTGGTGCTTTAAATCAAACTTTGGTTTTGTTGCCATAAGCTCTTTTAATTTTTCAGGCGGAAAATCATCACTCAATGTAGTTCCGTCTTGATTTAAACCTCTTTTTGCAAGACGTGGATGCAATGATTTATTCATTTCATCAAAGTTGTTTTCAAAGAAATTTTCAATATAGTTTAAAACTGTTTTTTCAATGGCTTTATTTTCTAAGTCCTCTTGTTGGGCAATTGCCGTAAAACCAAAAAAGAAGATTACTATTGTAAAAAATAATGGTGTTTTCATATCAGAAAATTAAATTAGTAGTTAAAAATTATGCGCTGTTTTTATACGCCATGTTTATTTCCATAGAAATTTACAGGCATTATTTCAGCAACTATTTTCAAATATTGCTAAAGATATTCCATAGCCGTTTAATGCAATGAATTCTTACAGTTTTCCATTTAACCTTTTAATGTGGCCAGATAGTTTTAATGTTTTTTGTATTACGAGCTTTTTTCTATTAAAGCGGAATGTTTTATTTTATGACGACTGTTGGATTAGAGCATGCGAGTTGGCATTTATAATGCTAAATTCTGATTGAGCTCTTTATTAAGATGCTTGTGCTCATTTATAGATAGTATTATACAAGACCTAATAATTGGATGATTCATGTCGTAAAACGTACTGTTGAATACATTTCTTTATTAGTGTTAATACCATCCCCATAGATTTGCCTCATCATCTTAAATCGAACAGTTATGAAAAAAATTTTAAAGCACATGATTAAACTATTTATTTTGACCAGTCTCTTTGGGAATACTCAACTTTTTGCTCAATCAGAGAGTTTTTCATTCCGGACTTATGGCGAACGTAACGAGGTCAACTATACTAAAAATGGCACAGAGTATCACATAGAATACGATGGTGAGATTGCCATTAATGATGACGACACCGATGTCGTTTCAATATCCAGTGGAGGTTATTTAGAAATCAGTAAAAGGGTTTTTGGGACTGAAAGACGGATACTGATTGAATCTGGCAGGAACGGGAACCTCATAAGAAAATATTTTATAAACGGTAAGGAAAAACCATACAGCCCAGAAGGTAAAAACTGGTTAAGTGATGTATTACCAACAGTTGTCAATAAAAGTTCCGTGGGGGCAAAATCCAGGATTAAACGATTTTATGAAAAAGGCGGTATCGATAGTGCGCTTAAAGCCGTTCGAAAGATCAACAGTAACTCGTTAAAAACGATCTATTATGAAATAATTATGGATTATAGTTTAAGCGAAGAGGAAAAAATAAAGGTGGTCAGATCGGCAGGAAACACGATCAGTTCAAATTCAAATTTAACAGGATTGCTCATTAGGATTCGAAGCCACTTTTTTGATAACGACCAGTTGATATCGGCCTTTGTGGACGCAGCCAAGAAGATTGGTTCTGATTCTAACCTTACCCAGCTTTTGAAGGAGATTTCAAAGGATGAAAAGGTTTCAAACTCAAAGTTCACCAAGTTCTTGTCATGTGGTTACACCATCAACTCCGATTCTAACCTTTCGTATTTGTTGATACAGACCATATCCAAAAGAGGAATTGATGGGGGTATTTTAGATAAAACGTTAGAACTGCTTGAAAAGGAAATCAGTTCAAGTTCAAATGCCTCTGATGTTTATTCAACAATAGCAAAAGTTAAAAATCTGAGTGAAGAACAATTGATGAAGACGTTGTCCTCGGCATCCGAATCTATAAGTTCAAGCTCCAATCTGATGCGTGTTTTTCTTGACTTTTCCAAGCAGGTCAACCATTCGTCCCAAAGGGTAAAGACACATTATATAAAAGAGGCAAAGGCAATTAGCTCTAGCTCTAACTACAGAAAAGCAGTGAGCGCAATTAATCTTGATTAAATTATACTGATGACCCTAGACAATACCAACAATCGCAAGGTTCTTACCATAACGCATGCTATTTTAATTGCATATGGTTTGCTTACAGGGTTTATTATTCATTATTATACCATAAATGGTGATTCGGATTTAATTACTGATAGTTTTGCGTTCCCATATATCATGTATTCAGGGGTCCTAGGCCTTGTAATTGCCTATTTCTTTTATGCCATCTTTAGGGTTTTAAACATTACAATCAAAAACGACAGGCTGTTTTGGAGTCTTATGGTTCAGTGGTTATTGATTCTTGTGTTTTCCGTTTTGTTGCTTCTGCCATACCTTAAACTAATGACCCGTTCGCAGGGTTATGACAACGGCCTTTTTATTAAGTGCGCCATTATAGTGTTCGTAATTGTTACGGTAGGAAGCTTTATACAATTCTCATTGCTTTCCTTTTATCAACTTTTAAAAACAAGATTAAAAAATGTGAGTACGGAGCGCAAAATGGTGGATTTACAACTTAAAACCCTAAAGCAGCAGCTTGGGCCTCATTTTCTGTTCAATGCGTTAAACTCAGTTTCGGGATTAATGCTCAAGAACTCCAAAAAGGCAGATTTCTTTTTAAGGAATCTTTCCAAGATATACCATAACAATTTCAATGCCTACGATGGTCAGTTAAGAACACTAAAAGAAGAACTTGATCTTGCGATCGCCTATCTAAATTTATTAAAGATTAAACACCCAGAGTTCTTGTACTTTTCATCTACTGTCGATGATGCTTATCTAAACGATTGCAAACTACCACCATTAGCACTCCAAATTCTTATTGAGAATGCCGTAAAGCATAACATTATGGACGATGAAAATATCTTAACCATTGAACTATTCTCAGAAGGCAAGTATGTGATAGTAAAAAATAATATTACCCAAAGCCCAAAAGAGTTTGATACATTTAAGTTAGGACTAAGCAACCTAAAACATCAATATAAGCTGATCTCCAATCAGCAAGTTATAATTGATAAGGGACGCCACTTTAGTGTAAAACTTCCGCTTATAAAATGAAACAGCTTACGTCTCAACATATCATCTACAGGCTTGTAAGTCCCATTTTTATTGGAATAATAGTATACGTGCTATTGCTGCTGTTGAATAATGATTTGGATCAAGTAAGAAATTCTTTTTTGGGCGAAGAGTTATATGTGTGTATCATCTTGGTTTATCTCAATCAAGAGCTGTTAAGGATGTGTCTTTTGAAATATTTAAAGTATCATTCCAAAAAGGGAATCTATTACTGCTTTATAGTGGGTATTGTACTAGCCCTGGTCCTTTCAACTATAATAATCAGCGCCCTGATATATGTCTATTACAAAGTGTTTTTGGAGTTTGCACCCAGTTTTGGCGAGATTGTAGCATTCAATACCATTTTTTGTTGTTTTGCACTCATCTACGGATTGGTATTTATAGCTCAATACTTTATAGACAGCTATTATCAAAGAGGGTTAGAACTTGAAATCCAGGACAAGCTGGCTGCGGACGAAGCATTAAAGGATTTTGTTAAGGAAATCAACCCTGATTTACTTTTTGAGTGTTTTGAAGAGATCGTGATATTGATGCATAAGAATGAGTTGAATACCGCTGATCATATCATCGATCTCCTCGCGATCAATTACAGATACTTACTACAAAACAAACGACAAGAACTTGTGCCCATAAAGGAGGAATTAGTTGCTCTCAATAGGTTTATTGAATTAATCAACACCTTGCCTTACAGGGCTGTAAAGCTAAAAACAGATTTGAGTACGGATTTTTTATGTGTCCCCTCAAGTCTGGTAAAGATGATGAACACTATTATAAGAAACTCTATAGTGACCAATAAAGTTGAATTGACGCTTCACCTTTATGAAGCGAATGATTATATCGGAATACAATACAACCCCATCGATAGAATAAACCAAGCGATCAAAATTGAGGATTTTGCTCATCTCAACTATGTTTACGAGATGTACTCAGCACGAGTTATCTCAATGGAAACCAAAGCAGAATACCGCGAAATTAAAATACCAAAAATAGTTTTAGAAATAGATGAAAGTAATTATCATAGAAGATGAGCAACCGGCAATCGATAAACTAGAAAGCTGCCTTAAAGCTTATGATAGTTCAATCGATGTCATCGCCAAATTATCAACGGTTAAGCAGTCGATAGAATGGTTGCCCCAAAATATGCAATCGTTTGATTTGGCCTTTATGGATATACGGCTGACCGATGGTTTGAGTTTCGATATATTCAAAAGCATCAACTTTGATAAGCCTATAGTGTTCGTTACGGCCTATGATGCTTATACCCTAAATGCTTTTGAGGTGCATAGTATTGGCTACCTTTTAAAGCCTATTAATTTAACTGAGCTGACAAAAACCATGAATAAGCTCAAAACATTTAAGTTGCATGTTACGGCAGAGCTTCTCGATTCAATTCAACATGGCTTTAAGAAAAGTTTTAAAGACAGGTTTTTGGTTAAAATGGGGCAACAGTTGCATGCCATAAAAACAAATGAGATAGATTTTTTTCATGCAGAGGGAAGAACCGTGTTTTTGACTAGCACAGAAAACAAGAAATTTATTTTGGATTACACTTTGGAAGAATTGGAAGAACTACTCGACGATGAAGTCTTCTTTAGAATCAATAGATCTGTTATCATCAATATAGGTGCCATTCGTAATGTTATCATCTATGGAGAGAGAAGGCTTAAAGTGATATTGAGAAAAGCCCATAATACCGATCAAGAGTTTATAGTCAGCAGAGGAAAAGTAGCCGAGTTTAAATCCTGGTTTGAAGGAAAGTTTTAAACAATAAATAATAACAGCGGCCAAGCGGTAATACACATATGTACTAAACATAGATTTTACTGGCTTAAGCCAACCAATCAATACTTAATAACAAAAAGAAACGCTGTAGATCAAACAATAAAGAATCATTTACTGGCCAGTAGCTGTTGATTCAAGTGCAAATTTAATCATTAAGACAAAAGGAATGGCAACCATTCCCTGATCTGATAGTGCCTTTAATTAACCTTAATAACTGAACAGATGTTCAAATAAAATCTAAAAATCATGAGAAAAAATAACCGTATTAAAAAACCAAATTACCTTTTGGGCATTGCAACCCTATGCCTCTTTATTAACTATACCTCCTGCGAGACTATGAACACCATAATTGAGAAAGACACCTCTTATCAGAAGAAGTTTGATGCCTATGTACAAAAGGTGGTAGACACCTTCAATATAGATTTTGGTATAGGTCTGGCTGTTGTAAAGGATAATGAACTTGTATATGAAAATTACAGGGGCTATGCCAATATTGAAAAGAAAATTCCCGTTACTCCCGAAACGGAGTTTTATATTGCCTCATCTACAAAATCCTTTACAGCTTTAGCTGCATTACGACTTCATGAGAAAGGTAAGATTAACTTAGATTATACCTTAGCCCAATATTTTCCTGAAGCAAAATTCAAACCTGAAGCAAAAGCAGATCAGGTAACACTTAGAGACCTGTTGTACCATACATCGGGCTTGCTTAACAATAACATTACGGGCTATAAAGCATACTTGGGCGGTTACAGTCTAGAGTTGTTGACCGAAAACCTAATTAACTATACAACGACAAATGAGGTAGGGCATGGAAATTTTGATTACGATAACCTAGGGTATAACATTATTGAAATCATTTTTGAAAAGGAATTGGGTAAAGATTGGAAGCAAATTGTTCAATCTGAAGTATTGGTACCGCTTGGAATGACCAGAACGTCTGGAAACATCTCCGATATACAAAAGAACAACTGGATAGGGACCGAACCCTATTCCCAAATCGACATAGACGGTACTACGCAAAATCTTAAGTTTAAGAAGAAAGATGATATTATGCATGCAGCTGGTGGGCTTATTTCAACACCTAGGGACATGGCCAAATGGTTAAAGGCCCAACTAAATGATGGTTTGGTAGATGGTAAGCAGGTGTTTAGAAAAGGGCTGCTGCCCTACACGCATAAAATCCGTGCCTCCCAAGATCGAAAGATGTTATCCTTAAAACGATTTGGTTACGGCTATGGTTGGAATTTGGCAACCAATGCATCAAAAGATACCTTAGTGCACCATTATGGCGGATTCACAGGCACACATGCTGAAGTGTCTTTCATCAAACGTCATAACACAGGTATAGCCATTTTTGCCAATGACGGTGACCTAGGGTTTTTGATATCGTTTTTACTTTCGTCATATATGTTCGATTATTTTGCCGGGCATGAAAATATTGATGAGACCTATGATGAGCATCTTAACGAATACTACAACCTCGTCGTAAGCGAACTTAAAGACCGAAAACAGCATATAGAAAAACGAAAACAGCGCCAATGGCAATTGCAATTACCAATGGAAGCCTATGCTGGGACGTATTATAGCCCTTCCATGGGAGAAATGAGAATTGACTATATAAAGAACAAAGGCTTTTTTGTTAGAATGGGACATCTCTATACGCAATTTCCTGCAGAACCATTTACCGATGAGAATTCTATTAGGGTAGAATTAGTACCCAATAATGGCAGTGTTATCCGCTTTAATATTGAAAATGATGAAGTGGTTAGTTTGGAAAGTGGCGGATTGCTTTACACTAAGAGAATGTGAATTAGGGTGTTCATTAAGCATACAATAAATCACTAAAAGTAAAAGGCTTTGATGTTTTATTAGAGCCTTTTTTATTCTATCTCTTTGACAGCTTGGGGTACATCTTCTGTTTAAAGTCTGTAATTTCATCCTTTAATTTTTTATTGGCTTTTTCTAGCAGTTCGTTTTGGTGTTTCATAATGCTCAATAAATCGTGCATGGCATTAAGGTTTTCTAATTGGGTATAAACAATTTGCTCGAGGTCTGCTTTGGTGTATCTTCTACTCATGTTTAATTGCTTTAGTACAATAATTAATTTACACTAAAATATAATAAATTATTATATTGTGTAATTTTAATTTAATAAGGAAGCAATAAATTTACACGAAATTATAATTTTATGTAAAAATCAACAATTTTGGACATTGTATATTTACACAAAACAGCAATTTAATTGCATAATGGATAAAGTAAATTACAATCGGATTAAGGCTGTATTAGCGGAAAAAAGTGTATCCTCTAAAGAGTTGGCAAAACATCTTCATAAAACTGAATCTACAGTTTCTAGATGGTGTACCAATGATGTTCAACCTGCTGTTGAGGTATTTTATCAGATAGCAAAATTTCTTGATGTAGATATTCGAGAACTTTTTGTTTCAACTAAAAAGGATTAAAAGAAAGTTCATTTGAAGAATACTTTAAGGTTATAAACATTTCAAAAAATAACCTTTACCCGAGATTAACGATTAGTAACTCTTTGCTGATTAGCTCTAAATTAATTCAACTTTTTTCAAAATAGATTAGAGCTTCGTTTAGAATATACCTCTAAAAGTAAAAGCCTTTTATGTTTTGGCAGCGTTTTTTTCTATTTTAATACCACAGATTTAACACAAATAGCACAAACGAAATAGAGTTCGATTATAAATTAGTATTATATTTGTGTTAAATGTACGTGTAAAATGTGCGTATCTTCCCTAATTTGAGCACATTTTGAGTAGTTCGTCGACAATATTTACCGTTCAAAGACGTTTTTTTAATTAGATTTATTTTGTTGGGTCGCTTTTTTTTATACTTTTACACCATTATTAACAGCATGCAGAACAAAAATATGTTAGCCTCAATCTTATTTTTCTTCGTGGGATTCATGTCTATGGCTCAGGGAGCTACGCCTCCACCGCCTATGCCACCGCCACCTCCAGGACTACCTATCGATGGTGGAATTGCTTTACTTTTTTTATTTGCTCTGGGTTTTGGAATCTACAAAGCTCACAAAATCTCTAAGAAAATTGCTTAAGATCTTAGGTCATTAAGCCGTTTTACATATTTGCCGATAACATCAAACTCTAGGTTAACCTTATCACCAACTTTTAAGGTTTTAAAAGTCGTATGCTGGTAAGTGTATGGAATAATAGCCACCGAGAATTGGTTTATTTTAGAATTAACTACGGTAAGGCTTACACCGTTTACAGTAATAGATCCCTTTTCTATAGTAATATTGTTAAGACGCTTATTATATTCAAAAGTAAATAGCCAACTCCCATCTTCTTCCTTTACGCCTATGCATTCTGCAGTCTGGTCAACATGGCCTTGTACAATATGACCATCTAGCCGGTCACCTAATTTCATGGCGCGTTCTATATTTACAATATCCCCTTCTTTAAGCGCACTTAAATTTGTTTTGTCTAAAGTTTCCTGTATAGCCGTTACCACATATTCATTGTCATTGATGTTTACCACAGTTAGGCAAACACCATTGTGTGCTACACTTTGATCAATCTTTAATTCATTGGTAACCGAAGAACTAAACGTTAAATGAAGATTGCCATTTTCCTTCACTAATTTTTCTACAGTTCCTAAATCTTCTATAATACCTGTAAACATTAAATCTACTTTATTTGGTTAAATTTGCAATGCAAAGTTAAGCACATGAGCAAATACAATTATAGATTTTAATAAAAAAATAGGATAGCCATTTAATCATGAAGAGAGAAGAAAAAGTTATTGTTGGTATTTCGGTTGGCGATCTTAATGGTATTGGGCCAGAGATTATCATCAAGGCTTACGAAGATTCCAGATCACTTGAGTTAAGTACACCAGTTATTTTTGCGTCGGGTAAGACCATGCAATTTTTTAAAAACCATTTTAAAAGTAAGATCAACTTTTTTAATATAGATAACCCTCAGAAGTTAGTACACGGAAAAGTCAATGTAGTCAATGTTTGGAGAGAGCCCGTTAAAGTTGAATTTGGCAAGGAGGACAAAAAAATTGGCGCCTACGCTATTAAATCACTCGAAGCGGCAACCAAAGCCCTTAAAGCAGGCACTATAGA
The DNA here is from genome assembly GCF_028282165.1 of Winogradskyella sp. GTDB lineage: Bacteria > Bacteroidota > Bacteroidia > Flavobacteriales > Flavobacteriaceae > Winogradskyella. Next base: position 28,260 of record NZ_JANQIM010000009.1, read on the forward strand.
TGTTTTGGTGACAGCACCAATAAACAAACACAATATTCAATCAGACACCTTTAATTTCCCAGGGCATACCGATTATTTAGCAAAAGCTTTAAATGGAAAAAGCCTAATGTTTATGGTCACCGAAGGACTGCGTGTTGGACTTTTAACGGATCATGTACCGCTTAAAGACGCAGCAAATCATATCACAGAAGAACTTATAAGGGAAAAAATTGAAACGGTTACTAAATCCTTAAAGCAAGACTTTGGTGTTAACAAGCCTAAAGTTGCGGTGTTGGCCATTAATCCACACGCTGGTGATAATGGTGTAATTGGTAAAGAAGACGATACCATTTTAAGACCTACGTTAGAGAAAATAAGACATGAAGGTGATTTAGTTTATGGGCCATATTCTGCCGATAGTTTTTTTGGGTCTAACAGCTACAAGAGTTTTGATGCGGTCATAGCCTCATACCACGATCAAGGACTCATACCTTTTAAGACAATATCATTTGGCGGAGGAGTAAATTACACGGCTGGCCTCGATAAGGTAAGAACATCACCAGATCATGGCACAGCCTATGAAATAGCAGGAAAAGGGAAGGCTAATGAAAATTCATTTGTTCAAGCAATTTACACTGCAATTAAAATATACAGGAACAGGTTGGATTATAACCATTATGCCAAGAACCCTTTAAAAAAAGCATCGAAATAGATGTCAAGAAAATTTATTGGTATCAAGGTGTTAAATAATTAAAATTTTATATATTTGCAGGCTCAAAATGAGTGTGGTAATGAAGGCATTAAAGGCATATATGATCCAATTTGTTGGGTTAAAAGTAGGAGAACACAGTTTTGATTACCATATTGACCAAACGTTCTTTAATAATTTTGAATACGAAGAGTTTAATCAAGTTGATGTAAAAATCGATTTAAAACTCATCAAAAAAACAACACTATTAGAGTTGTATTTTGAAGCATCTGGGTATGTTAATATTAACTGCGACCTAACAAACGAACCTTATAATCAGCCTATTGAAGACCATTATAAGCTAGTCGTAAAATTTGGCTCGGAGTACAACAACGACAATGAAGATATTCTAATAATACCACATGGTGAATACGAAATCAATGTCGCTCAATATATCTACGAGCTCATTGTATTAGCAGTTCCTGCAAAGCGAGTTCATCCGGGTATTGAAGACGGTACTTTAAAGTCGGACATACTTTCAAAATTAGAAGAATTAAGCCCAGAACATGGGAATAATGAAAAAGAATCTGAGGACATTGATCCTCGTTGGGATAATTTAAAAAAACTATTAACGGATAAATAACATTTAAAATGGCACATCCAAAACGTAAAATATCTAGAACAAGAAGGGACAAAAGAAGAACACATTACAAAGCTTCTGTGCCTCAAATAGCAACTTGCCCTACGACTGGTGAGCCACACTTGTATCACAGAGCACATTGGCACGAAGGAAAGCTTTATTACAGAGGCCAAGTATTAATAGACAACTCTGCAGAAGAAGAAAATTTAGCATAACTACTATGCACGCATATAATAAAACGCTCACTTGTGGGCGTTTTTTTTATTTAAATTTTTTGAATAGGTCAAAAACTACTTAATTTGCATAATTATTTGCCAAAAAATGCCAAAAATTCACTCAAAACCATTGATTTTTGCCATTTTTCAATACTTTTAATTAACCTAAAAGCTAATAATGAGTAAAATCACAGCGGCAATTACAGCTGTCGGAGGTTATCTGCCAGACTATGTACTAACCAATAAAGTACTAGAAACCATGGTAGATACAAACGACGAATGGATTACAACGCGCACAGGAATCAAAGAGCGCAGAATTCTTAAAGAAGAAGGAAAAGGGACATCATTTTTAGCTATCAAAGCAGCTGAAGATCTCATTAAGAAAACAGGCTTAGACCCTAAAGATATAGAACTGGTGATTGTTTGTACGGCAACACCAGATATGAAAGCTGCTTCAACGGCCGCATACACGGCAACACAAATAGGCGCAGTAAATGCCTTTTCTTTTGATTTGGAAGCGGCTTGTTCTAGTTTTCTTTATGGTATGTCAACAGCCGCTGCTTACATAGAATCTGGGCGTTACAAAAAGATACTTTTAATAGGTGCCGATAAAAATTCATCCTTCATTAATTATAAAGATAGAGCGACTTGTATCATTTTTGGTGATGGCGCAGGTGCAGTACTTTTTGAACCTAATGAGGAAGGCCTAGGTCTGCAAGACGAACTACTAAGAAGTAATGGTGAAGGGCGCGAATTTTTACAGGCCACTTATGGTGGCTCATCCTACCCAATAACCCAAGAAGCATTTGATGAAGGCAAACATTATGTTTTTCAAGATGGAAGAACGGTTTTTAAAAATGCGGTTTTTAATATGGCCGATGTGGCAGAACGCATACTAGAAAGAAACAACCTTACAAATGAAGATATATCTTGGTTAGTGGCGCACCAAGCAAACAAAAGAATTATAGACGCTACTGCACAACGCATTAAATTAGAAGAAGAAAAAGTGATGATGAACATAGAGAGGTATGGTAACACGACTTCTGCCACTTTACCATTATTACTTTGCGACTACGAATCACAATTGAAAAAAGGTGATAATTTGATTTTTGCCGCCTTTGGAGGTGGATTTACTTGGGGCTCAATCTTTTTTAAATGGGCCTATAACCCAAACTAAACACTAACTAACAAAAATATCTAAATACTATGGATTTAAAAGAAATTCAGAACTTAATAAAATTTGTTGCCAAGTCTGGTGCAAGTGAAGTTAAGTTAGAAATGGATGATGTTAAAATTACAATCAGAACGGGTTCTGATAGTGATACAACTATTGTTCAGCAAGTTCCTGTCCAGGCAGCCGCACCAGTTGTCCAACCTCAAGCTCCTGCTCCAGTCGCCACTCCAGCTCCTGAAGCTCCTGCAGCTTCAACACCAGCAAGTGATGATTCTAAATATATTACTGTAAAATCGCCAATTATTGGAACATTCTACCGTAAACCATCACCTGATAAACCAGTTTTCGTTGAAGTAGGAACTGAAGTTAAAGAAGGCGATGTACTTTGTGTTATAGAAGCTATGAAACTATTTAATGAGATAGAGTCTGAAGTAGCAGGTAAAATAGTTAAGGTATTGGTAGACGACGCAACGCCTGTAGAATTTGACCAACCATTATTCTTGGTTGATCCTTCATAACAATTGAAAATTCCAATCCACAAATCCCAAGACCTGTTATAATTGGTATTTGGAGCTTGGAAGTTGAATTTTTAAAACACAAGTTATGTTTAAAAAGATACTAATCGCTAATAGAGGTGAAATAGCACTGCGTGTTATTAGAACCTGTAAAGAAATGGGCATTAAAACTGTTGCGGTGTACTCTACAGCAGATGCAGATAGTCTTCACGTTAAGTTTGCAGATGAAGCAGTATGTATTGGCCCGGCTCCTAGTAATGAATCTTATCTAAAAATTTCAAATATCATAGCGGCAGCAGAGATTACCAATGCAGATGCCATTCACCCAGGATATGGTTTCTTATCCGAAAATGCCAAATTTTCAAAGATTTGTGAAGAACATGGTATAAAATTCATTGGAGCTTCTGAAGAAATGATCTCTAAAATGGGAGACAAAGCTACCGCTAAAGCAACAATGAAAGCCGCAGGCGTACCTTGTGTACCTGGAAGTGATGGAATTATAGCAGATTTTGATGAATGTATAAAACTTGCAAAAGAGGTAGGCTATCCAGTAATGCTAAAAGCTACGGCAGGTGGTGGTGGAAAAGGAATGCGTGCCGTATGGAAAGAGGAAGATCTTAAAGGAGCATGGGATTCTGCAAGACAAGAATCTAAAGCTGCTTTCGGAAATGATGATATGTACATGGAGAAGCTCATTGAAGAACCAAGACATATTGAGATTCAAGTAGTTGGTGATTCTAGAGGAAAAGCTTGCCACTTATCTGAAAGGGATTGCTCTGTGCAGAGACGCCATCAAAAACTCACAGAAGAAGTACCCTCTCCATTTATGACCGATGCCTTAAGGGATAAAATGGGAAAAGCCGCTGTTAAAGCTGCTGAATTTATAAACTATGAAGGTGCAGGTACCGTAGAATTTCTAGTAGATAAGCATAGAAATTTCTACTTCATGGAAATGAACACACGTATTCAGGTAGAGCATCCTATAACAGAGCAAGTTATAGACTTCGATTTAATTAGAGAGCAAATATTAGTTGCCGCAGGAGTACCTATCTCAGGTAAAAACTATACACCAAATTTACATTCCATAGAATGTAGAATTAATGCTGAAGATCCGTTTAATGACTTTAGACCTTCGCCCGGAAAAATAACAACCCTTCATGCCCCAGGTGGCCATGGTGTTCGCTTAGACACTCATGTTTATGCAGGTTATAGTATCCCACCAAACTACGACTCTATGATTGCCAAGTTGATTACAACGGCACAAACTCGTGAAGAAGCGATAAATAAAATGAAACGTGCATTAGACGAATTTGTTATAGAAGGTATCAAAACAACAATTCCATTTCATAGACAGCTTATGGAGCATCCAGATTATTTAGCAGGAAATTATACCACTAAATTCATGGAAGACTTTAAAATTAAGGAAGAGTATGATGACTAAATAAAAAAAGCGACCAATCGGTCGCTTTTTTTATTGGTAGTTGTAAGATTTCTTTATAAAATCGACAATTAATTGCATGAAATCTTGTTTTGACTGAGAATAGCCCAAAGAATTGGGCTTATTTTTGCAATATCTTAATATAACCAATACCTTTGAAATAAAAATTAAGTAGATAGCTATGAAAGATGAATACCAAAAAGTTTTTTTAGGCTTGTTTTTGGCGATATTTTCTTTGGCGTTTAGTAATGCTCAGAGAACACAAAAAATATGGTCAATAAAAGCTACAAACGAAATTCCTAAGGAGAATATTAGTTTTTATAAGGCAAAACCTAAATATTCGACACTAGTCGATATTAATATGGAAGGGCTAAAGCAAAAACTAGCAAATGTACCACAACGCCATCTGTCTAATAAATCTCAAGGCGTAGTGATACAATTTCCTAATCAAGTAGGAAAGTTAGAATCTTATTTGGTACAAGAGGCCTCAGTAATGGAGGCAGAATTACAAAATCAGTTTCCAGAAATAAGGTCTTTCGTAGGAAAAGGAATAGATAATCCGTCAGCAATACTAAGATTTAGTATTTCCCCTCAGAAAGGATTTAGTGGTATGGTGCTCTCTGATCGTAAAACCATTTTTATTGAGCCTTACACTCAAGACCTAAAAACATGCATATCTTTTATTAATTCTAATGAAGATGGACCAAGGCCAGACTTTGTTTGCGAAACGGAATATAGCCCTTCAGAAATTGAAATCTCAGATGAAGAATATAAAGCGTTAAGAAACGTAAATGACGGTACGTTAAGAACATACCGATTAGCACTAGCCTGTACAGGTGAATATGCTCAATTTCATGGAGGAACAGTAGCAGGAGCATTAGCTGCAATGAATGTAACAATGAACAGAGTAAATGGTATTTATGAAAGAGACCTAGCAGTAACCATGGTAATAATTGCAAATAATCAGAATGTTATTTTTCTAGATGGAGGTACGGATCCGTATACTAATAATAATGGTCCTGTAATGCTAGGTCAAAACCAAGCTACTTTGGACAATGCCGGAGCGCCCATTTTTATTGGTTCGGCAAATTATGACATTGGACATGTATTTAGTACAGGCGGAGGTGGTATTGCGCAGTTGCGTTCCCCATGTGTTTCTGGTTCAAAAGCTAGAGGCGTTACAGGGTTGCCATCTCCTACAGGAGATGTTTTTGATGTTGATTATGTCGCGCACGAAATGGGTCATCAATTTGGAGGAAACCACACACAGAACAATGACTGTCAAAGATCAGGTGTGTCTGTCGAGCCAGGGAGTGCCTCCACCATTATGGGTTATGCAGGTATTTGTGCTCCCAATGTTCAGAACAATAGTGATGACTATTTTCATGGGGAGAGTCTAAAAGAAATGTGGGCAAATATTTCTTCAGGGAACAGTAGTTCTTGTTTTGCAGGCAGTGCTACAAATAACGTAGCGCCCATAGTAGATGCAGGCCCCGATTTTACGATTCCAGTATCTACGGCGTTTGTCCTTAGAGGATCTGCCACCGATGCAGATACAGCTTCTGGTTTAACTTATTGTTGGGAGCAGACGGATACAACACCAGCTACGATGCCACCACAATCTACAAGTAGTTCTGGACCACTATTTAGGTCTTTAGATCCATCTAGTTCTCCAAATCGCTATATGCCATCACTAAATACTGTACTGTCTGGTTCATTGGCAACTACTTGGCAAGTAGTTCCTTCTGTAGGTAGATTAATGAGGTTTTCTTTAACTGTTAGAGATAATGAGCTAGGCGGAGGAGCTACAGGTTCGGACGATATGCTTGTAACAACGCAGATTTTTTCATCACCCTTTACTGTAAATACTCCAGCATCATGGCCTGCCAATTCAAGTCAAGAGGTGTCATGGGTGGTTGGTCAGAGCAATGCAGGGGCCATAAATTGCCAAACGGTAAATATTCTCTTTACCACTAATTTTGGATTAACTTTTACAACATTGGCTTCTGGTGTTCCTAATAGTGGAACAGCCACAATAACGGTTCCAAATATAGCTAATACTAGTGATGCTATAGTCTTAGTAGAAGCTGCGGACAATATTTTTTATGCAGTAACTAGTACATTCTCCATCACAGACCCTTTGTCAATTGAAGAATTTGGTTTGGATAACCTTATCGTTTATCCTAACCCCAATAATGGGGTTTTTAATATTGGGTTTAATCCAAAATCTGGAGAAGATATAATGATTGAAGTTTATGATATACGTGGAAGGGCTATTTTTACACAATCATATAATAGTGTCAGCAGATTTGAAGAGGCCATAAAACTTAACGATGCACAATCTGGGCTTTATCTATTAAATATTTCGGACGGCCCACAAAAAGAAACTAAAAAAATCATAGTAGAATAAGTATTAATATACTTTATAAGGCTCCTAAGTTTAGGAGCTTTTTTTTGAAATGGATTTATCGTATTGGGAAATAAAATCTTGGTTAAAAGATGTAGATTTTACTGTTATAGGTAGTGGAATTGTTGGGTTAAGCTGTGCCTTAGAATTACGTCGTACTTATCCAAAGGCCAATATTTTAGTATTAGAAAGAGGTATGTTACCTCAGGGTGCTAGTACAAAGAATGCTGGTTTTGCTTGTTTTGGCAGTCTAAGCGAAATCATTGATGACCTCCAAAACCATTCAGAAGAAGAAGTCCTAGAACTTGTTTCTAAAAGAATTAATGGTTTAAAACTATTAAGACATACTCTAGGGGATAAGCACATAGAATATAAACAACTTGGAAGCTATGAGTTGTTTTTAAAACAAAATGAGGCTCTATTTGAGCAGTGCTATAATCAAAAGGATACCATCAATAAATTGTTGTATCCTATATTCAAAGACCATGTGTTTTCCTTTAAAGATAACCCGTTTGGATTTAAAAATATTATCAAAAAAATAGGCTATAATAAATTTGAAGGACAGATCGATACTGGAAAGATGATGGCGTCCTTATTGACTAAAGTTTTGACCTCGGGTGTTAAAATATTGAATAATTGCGAAGTCATTGCAGTTGAAGATGGCATTGAAAATGTTCACATAAATACTTCAGAATTTAGCTTAAAATCTAAAAAAGTCTTTGTGGCAACTAATGGGTTTGCCGGTCAGTTAATCGCAGAAAACGTGAAACCTGCGCGTGCCCAAGTATTAATTACAAAACCCATACCTAATCTTCATATAAAAGGCACCTTTCATTTAGATAGAGGCTATTATTATTTTAGAAATATTGACAATAGAATTTTATTAGGTGGCGGACGAAATTTAGACTTGAAAGGTGAAGAAACTACAGATTTTGGCGAAACATATCTTATACAAAACAAGCTAAAGGAAATATTAAAATCGACTATTTTACCAGAGACTTATTTTGAAGTTGACTCTCGATGGTCTGGTATCATGGGTGTAGGACATCAAAAGCGCCCCATAGTAAAACAGTTGAACAATAATGTTTATTGCGGCGTTCGTCTGGGTGGAATGGGTGTTGCTATTGGAAGTATTATCGGTAAGGAATTGGCAAGCTTTACACAATGAGTTTGAAATTAAGCTTATACAATCAATGCCGAGACATTCTCAATTCGCGTTTAGAGGTGCTTCAAATATCAATTACCGATATTCAAAAATCTTTAGAGACCGAAACCAAAAGTTCTGCCGGTGACAAGCACGAAACAGGAAGAGCGATGTTACAATTAGAACGCGAAAAAGCAGGTCAACAATTAGCGGACATCAAAAAACAATTTGAACTTTTAAATAAGATCAATCCCGAAATTGAGAAAAATACTGTTGCTCTAGGAAGTATTGTCTTTACATCAAAATCTAATTACTTTTTGGGAGTTAGTGTTGGTGAGCTAAAGGTTGGTACTGATAAATTCTATGCCATATCGATGGTGACACCTATGGCAAGAGTATTAGTTTCCAAATCCGTAGGAGAAACCGCGACATTTAGGAAAGAGCAAATAACAATCACAAAAATTCTTTAAAAAACCACCCAATACTTCAATCCTTTTAAAAACTGTCGTAACTTCACATTTAAAAATTAGCTATGTTACGCGTTTTCAAAGTAATACTATTCGTAGTCTTTACTAGCTTTGGATATACTCAAAACACATCCTCAATCGATTTTATAATCAAAAACCTAGGACTTAATGTCGATGGTTACTTTAATACTTACGATATAAATGTTGAGTTTAGCCCAGAATCGGAATTGCTTAATATTACCGGTAAGATTACTGTATCATCGATTAAGACAGGGATTGATAGCCGAGACGAACACTTATTAAAGGAAGATTATTTTGATGTAGAAACATATAAATATATTACGCTACAAAGTACATCGATTTCAAAAAAGTCTGATACTGAATATAGTGTAGGTGCCAACCTCACCATTAAAGGCAAAACAAAACAAATTACCATTCCTGTGACCGTTAAAAGGACAGATAAAGGGTATAAGATAGCGTCTTCATTTCAAATAAACAGGCGAGACTATGGTGTTGGTGGCGGAAGTTTGGTGATGAGTAAAACTGTTAAAATAAAGGTGACCTATTTTCAGGAGATTTAATGAATACAGATAGCTTAGATGTGATAATAATAGGTGGCGGATTGGCTGGTCTGACTTCGGCAATCCACTTAGCAAAATCCAATTTCAAAGTTTTATTAATCGAAAAACAAAGCTACCCAAAGCATAAAGTCTGTGGTGAGTATGTATCCAATGAAGTGCTTCCTTACCTAAAATTTCTTGGTTTTAACCCTTTTGATTTTGGAGCAAAACAAATTACAGAATTTGAACTAACCACACACAATAACAAGAAAATACAGGTAAAACTGCCTTTAGGTGGTTTTGGTATGAGCCGATATGAAATGGATTTTCAGTTGTACAAATTGGCTCAAAACGAAGGAGTTGTCTTTATTCAAGATACAGTTGTTGACGTAAATTTTAGAGATGATAATTTTCAGATTACTACAAAAGGGAATAAACAATATACGTCTAAAATCTCCATAGGTACCTTTGGCAAACGCTCTAACTTGGATCTTCGATTCAATAGGGCATTTATAAAAAGCAAATCACCTTATTTGGGTGTTAAGATTCATGTATCTGGTGAATTTGATGATACTAAGGTTGCGCTTCATAATTTTAAGGGTGGTTATTGTGGCGTATCTAAGGTTGAGAATGATCATATTAATTTATGCTACATCACCAATTACGAATCTTTTAAACGATATAAGAACATAGAACAGTTTCAAGAAGCAGTAGTCTTTAAGAACAGGGCCCTAAAGGACATTTTTTCGTCGTCAACTTTAGAATTTCAGAAGCCTTTGACCATTAGTCAAATTTCTTTTAAAGCCAAAAGCCCAGTAGAAAACCATATGATAATGTGTGGCGATTCTGCAGGGATGATTCATCCTTTATGTGGCAATGGAATGGGAATGGCCATACGCAGTGCAAAAATCGCTTCAGACCTTATAACAGCTTATTTAATTAATAATATAAAGTCTAGGGTAGAATTAGAGCAATCTTACACCAAGATTTGGAATAGAACCTTTGGGCTGCGATTACGAGTAGGACACATCATTGCGTATTTATTTCGGCAAGATTGGTTAACGCCAAAATTACTTGTACTTTTAAGGAAGCTCCCTTTTTTAGTGCCTCAAATAATTAGAATGACTCACGGTAAACCAATCAAAATTTAATGAGTTTATTTATAGATACAACATACAGAAGTGATGCCACCGAAATCATGGACGATTTTTCAATGAAAGGAGAATTATTGCGAGATACGCTCGATAAACTAGGTAAAATAAATAAGTGGTTAGGGGGAAATAGAATAACACTAAAGGGTGTAGAGCAATTACTTATTGGGCAACCAAAGGATAAGATTTATACTATAGTTGATTTGGGTTGTGGGCATGGTGATATTTTAAGATTAGTTGCAGACTTTGGAAAGAAGCGTGGTTATAATTTTAAACTCATAGGCATAGATGCTAATAAAGATGCTATTGATTATGCTACTGAATTATCAAAGGATTATAATGAAATAATCTTCGAAAATCTTGATATTTTTTCTAATGAATTCCAAGAATTAGAATTTGACATTGTATTATCCACCTTGTTTTTACATCATTTTAATGAAAAAGAAATCCTTTCGTTATTAAGAACAATTTCAAATAGTGCCAACTTGGGCATAGTTGTTAATGATTTACATAGAAGTAATGTAGCTTACGGATTATTTAGACTATTGAGTTTAGTAATATCCAATCCTATGATTGTACAAGATGGGTTGACCTCTATTTTAAGAGCGTTCAAGCGAGAAGAGTTAGAAAACTTCTCAGACCAATTGCAACTTAAATCACAAATCCGTTGGAAATGGGCGTTTCGTTACCAATGGCTAATAACAACCTAAATGGCGGTAAAAATTATATCGGTTGCCAAGCAACTACCACAATATACTAGAGAGACCAAGGATATTTTACCATTTGTAGAGTTATGGCTCCAAGGACAGGAAGAACGCTTTAAAAGAAAAGTATTAAAAATTTTTGAAAATGCTGCCGTAGATAGACGTTACTCAATTATGGATGCAGAGGAGGTGTTTATGAAAACCTCATTCGAAGAAAAAAATGATATCTATGTTAGGGAGTCTATCAAAATCGCAGAGCAGTCTTTAATAAAATCACTTGAAAAAGCGAATCTTCAACCAACAGATATTGACTATATCATAACAGTATCGTGTACAGGTATAATGATTCCCTCGTTAGATGCTTATTTAATCAATAGGCTAAAAATGAAACAGGATATTGTACGATTACCAGTAACAGAAATGGGCTGTGCGGCAGGAGTTTCAGGAATTTTGTACGCTAAGAATTTTCTAAAAGCGAATCCTAATAAGCGCGCAGTGGTCATTGCGGTAGAGTCGCCAACTGCAACATTTCAATTAGATGATTACTCTATGGTGAACATTGTAAGTGCCGCCATTTTTGGAGATGGTTGTGCTAGTGTTATCTTATCATCTTATGGCGATGATTCAGGTCCTGAAATTTTGGATGAAGCCATGTATCATTTTTATAATGCTGAACATATGATGGGATTTAGATTGAGAAACTCAGGGCTAGAAATGGTATTGGACCAGTCGGTGCCCCAAACGATTGCAGACCATTTTCCAAAGATTATTCATCCTTTCTTAAAACAGAATGGTTTAAGCATTGCAGATATTGACCATTTGGTATTTCATCCAGGGGGTAAAAAAATTGTTCAAACCGTTGAGGATTTATTTGGAGATTTAGGCAAAAACATAGATGATACAAAGGAGGTACTCCGGCTTTACGGTAATATGAGTAGCGCAACAGTACTCTATGTTTTAGAGCGATTTATGGATAGAGATTTGCCAGAAGGCGACAAGGGACTAATGTTAAGTTTTGGCCCCGGTTTTTCAGCACAACGGATATTATTGGAATGGTAACAAATTGATCTATCATGTTGTCCCGATGGCTATCGGGATGTTTCAACATCTCATAAATTAAACATATGACCAAAGAGTTTGAGAATAAAAATCAATGGGCGCTTATACTGGGTGGTAGCAGCGGATTGGGTCTGGCCACAGCAAAAAAACTAGCCAAACATGGTTTAAATATTTGTATTGTACATCGAAGTCCAAGGCTTCATGAGGAAACAATTTCTAAAGAATTTGAAAGTATTACACAAAACAGTATTCAGCTAAAGACCTATAATATTGACCTTGCTAAACCCGAAAAACGACAAGATGTTATAGGAGCATTAACATCAACTTTTAAAGAAGATCACAAAATAAAAGTGATGGTGCATAGTGTCGCTAAAGGTAATTTAAAACCAATGGTCTCTGAAGATGGTAATACATTAAAACATGACGATTTTGAGATTACCTTAAATGCTATGGCACTAAGCCTTTATGAGTGGACAAAAGCCCTATTTGAAGCTAGGCTTTTTGCAGATGACAGCAGAATAATAAGTTTTACAAGTGAAGGAAACACTAAAGCCTGGCAATACTATGCCGCGGTTTCAGCTGCAAAAGTGACTTTGGAAGCCATCACAAGAAGTATTGCCTTAGAGTTTGCACCTTATGGCATCAAAGCGAATTGTATTCAAGCTGGCGTAACCGATACCCCTTCATTACGATTAATACCAGGAAGTGATGACATTATAGAACATAGTTTAAAACGTAATCCCAACAGACGATTAACTACACCACAGGATGTAGCCAATGTGGTTTATCTATTATCTAAAGATGAAGCCTCATGGATTACAGGAACCATAATACCAGTAGATGGAGGTGAACACTTAAGATAACATGAAAGCATCAGAAATCATATCACTTTTACCTTATCAAGAACCATTTTTATTTGTAGATGGCATTGATACTATTTCAGAAAATGGCATTATTGGGCATTATACATTTAACAAAGATGCATTTTTTTACAAAGGCCATTTTAAAGGCAATCCCATAACACCAGGAGTTATATTAACGGAATGTATGGCACAAATCGGTTTGGTGTGTTTAGGTATATACTTAATCAAGGATGATTTACAAGACTACAAACGGCCACAAATTGCACTGACATCACATCAAATGGATTTTTACTTACCTGTATTACCAGGTGAGACGGTTACTGTGAGGTCAGACAAAGAAGTATTTCGATTTAATAAGCTGAAATGCAAAGTTAGAATGTATAATAGGAATGAAGAAATGGTGACACGAGGCCTAATTTCAGGGATGTTGAAAATTTGAATAACTTGATTACGATTTTGTTATTTAGTTTTAAAGTAAATTAATTAATAATCTGTCACGCTGAGCCTGTCGAAGCGTAAAATTTTAAGATGAAATTCTATTTTGTGTACATATTGCTTTGTTCAGATAATTCCTATTATACAGGCATGACCAATGATTTAGAACGAAGGCTAGCCCAACACAACTCTGGAAGTGGAAAGTTTAATTATACAAGTACGAGATTACCAGTGAAGTTAAAACGGTATCTACAGTGTGCTAATCCCTCTGAAGCCATTAAAATTGAAAAACAGATTAAAGGTTGGTCTCGTCGAAAAAAGCAAGCCTTGATTGATGAAAAATGGGATGATTTAATTAAGTTTTCTAAAAACTATAAAGAATATGGTAATAGAATTTAGCAATAGAGGTTTACAACAACACTTCGACAAGCTCAGTGTAACATTTCGAGGTAATATTTTTGATTCTCAAATATTGATTAAATCGGCATGAAAAATAGAGTAGTCATAACAGGATTAGGTATTGTAGCTCCGAATGCAGTTAATATTCATGAATTTACAAGCGCTCTAAAAAACGGTAGATCGGGTATTACATTTCACCAAGACTTAAAAGACCTCAATTTTTCTTGTCAGATAGGAGGTATTCCAAATATTTCTGAAGAATTAAAATCGCAATACTTTACCGATTTACAACTGAGAGGATTTAACAGTTCTGGGATTTTATATGGCTGCATTGCTGGTATCGATGCATGGCGAGATGCAGGTTTTGATATGAAACCCAATAGCCGAGTGGATTATGATACAGGTCTCATCTTTGGGACAGGAACTTCAGGCGTTGAAAAATTTAGGGAAGCCATTTATAAATTAGACGAAGGCAAAGTGAGACGTTTAGGCAGTACAATTGTACTTCAAACCATGACTAGTGGTGTAAGTGCTTATTTAAGCGGTATGCTAGGACTAGGAAATCAGGTAACTACAAACTCTTCAGCATGTTCAACAGGAACTGAGGCTTTATTACTTGGATATGACCGAATAAAACAAGACAAAGCCAAACGAATGATCATTGGTAGTTGCAGTGATCATGGCCCTTATGTTTGGGGAGGCTTTGATGCTATGCGTGTTATGACCTATAAGCATAATGAAAGCCCAGAAGGAGGTTCAAGGCCTATGAGTGCTACAGCTTCTGGTTTTGTCCCCGGAAGTGGTGCAGGAGCTTTAGTATTAGAGTCGCTAGAGAGTGCATTAGAACGTAATGCAAACATTTATGCTGAGGTTTTAGGTGGTGAAGTCAATTCAGGAGGTCAGCGCAATGGCGGAACCTTAACGGCACCTAATCCAGAGGCTGTACAACGTTGTATTATAAATGCACTAAAAAATGCTGATGTCAAAGCTCAGGACATTGATGTGATTAATGGTCACCTCACCGCGACAACCAAGGATACACTAGAAATCGAAAACTGGACAAAAGTGCTTCAAAAAAAAGGCAACGAATTTCCATATATTAATGCAACCAAATCCCTTGTTGGTCATTGCTTAGCAGCTGCCGGAGCCATAGAATGTGTAGCAAGTGTCATTCAGCTAAAAGAACAGTTTGTTGCACCTAATTTGAACTGTGAAGATTTACACCCAGATATAGGACATTTGGTTGCTAAGGATAGAATTCCAACAAAAGCATTAGACCTCCATTTCAATATACTTGCAAAAGCGAGTTTTGGCTTTGGTGATGTAAATGCTTGTGTGGTTTTTAAGACGTTTAAAGCATAATTTTTTCGGTCACCTCTCGTGTTCTTACAGTAAATGCAAGGATGTATCGAGATGTAAAGCAACTTGGTTCTCGATTTTATGTTCAATTTAATGAATTGAAAATCACTCGAACTGACAGAAGTTTGTATTTTATTTAAGCGAATTGTGGGCATTTGAATTTTTTAAACGTTGAATCAGAGCTAAATGAGTTATCAATGCTAATTAAAAACTAGATACCACACAGAGCAAACCTGTGCTGAGCGCAGTCGAAGTATCGAAGTGTTTTTCGTAACTTTACATTTCAAAATTGCACCATGAACAAAGAAGAACTAATCACCAAATTAAAACCTATAATTGCTCCTTATGTTCAAGATGAGGAGGCTTTCAAAAACCTGTCGGAAGACTCAGATTTTGTAAATGATCTAAAAATAAACTCTGCTAACCTCGTTGATATTATATTGGATATTGAAGACGAATTTGATATTCGTTTAGAAAATGAAGATATGGAACAAATGCTCGATGTAAAATCTGCAATGGATATTGTGACGTCAAAACTCAACAACTAATGGTCGGAAACGATATTATTGATATCGAATTAGCCAAAACCCAGTCTAATTGGCAGCGTCCAAGATATTTAGATAAAATATTCACCTTAGAAGAACAAGATCTTATAGAATATTCTGAAGCACCTAATTTAATGGTTTGGCAGCTATGGAGTATGAAAGAAGCTGCTTATAAATTATACACGCAATTACACCCAAGTCGGTTTTATAATCCTAAAGCCTTTGCGTGTACTATTGATAATGGTAGATTAGTAACGTATAAGGCATTTAAGTGCCACGTTAATACAAAGAGCACTTCCAAATATATCGTATCAGAAGCACATGCTAAGCAACAGAACATCAATTCTGAAGTTGTTTGTTTAAGTGTAACTTCATCAAAAGCACAAAGTAAAATTTTACGAGATCGAATATTGTCTTTAGTATCACAGCAATGGCATTGTGATAAAAAAGATATCAAATTTGTAAAGCGTAAGTATGGCATTCCGACAATACAAGTCAATAGAAAAGATATTAATATCAGTTTGTCTCATCATGGGCGATTTGGGGCCATAGCTTTTGCTCGATAATGGAACGTTTAAAAACAATCATATCAGTTATTATAAAATATAGGATAGCAATTATAGTTTTCCTTGCTATTGCTATGGGATTTTCGAGTTACCAAACAGTTAGCAAATTAAGTGTAGATAATTCGCTCGGCATTTGGTTTTTAGAAGATGACCCCAGTTATAAAGCGTATATAGATTTTCAGGAGAATTTCGGGTCCGATGAAATTTTTATTGTCATGCTTCCTGTAGAAAACGCTATCGGCGAAGTGGAAGTAAAAGCATTAAGGAAGCTGCACGAAGAGATAGAAGCATTACCTTATGTAAAAACCACTTTCAGTTTGGCAAAAGCACAATATCCAATTTATGCCAATGATAAAATAGTTTTTAATGATTTATATAGTCCAAAGCGCAGCGAAAAGGGCTTAAAGAATCTATTTTCAAAATTGCCAAATGTGACGTCGCAATTAGTAACTGAGGATTACAGGAGTCAGTTTTTCTATATTCAGATGAACCCGACACCAACTATTGAAGAAAAACGTCAGGATATTGCAGGAGAGATACGCTCAGTAATCGAAAAAGAGTACTCTAATTACTACCTTACAGGACCTCCAGTACTTAATGAAGCCTACAGCAAGGGGATTTATAAAGAGAGTCTTGTTTTTGGGATACTGACCGTTTTAGTCATTACAATAATGTTACTCTTCTTGCTACCCAGTAAGCGCTATCTCATTATTTCTTTATTATCTGTAGCAGTACCTGTTTCATTATTATTTGGCTTAATCACCACGTTTGGTTATGCCTTAAATATGATTTCCATGCTCATTCCTACCATTCTAATGGTTTACAGCGTTAGTGATGCGGTTCATATTATTAATATCTATCACAAAGAAGGACTAAAAAATGAATCCTTGTCTAAAGTAGAGCTTTTGACTTATACCATTATAAAGAGCTTCACACCATGTTTTTATACGACCTTAACTACTTTTGTCGGTTATTTTGCGCTGTATCTATCGCCTTTGCCAGCATTTAAAAATATGGGTGTGTTTACCTGTATAGGTTTAATATTCAGTTTTGTTTTGGTCTATGTTATTACCATTATAGGCTTTAGTTTTATGAACCTTAATTTTGAAAAAGCCAAGCCCCTTTTAAGCCTTAAGAAGGTTAGTCAAACAGGTGCTATAAATTGGTTGAACCATTTTACCACGCGATATAAGCGATCCATTATTTTTGGCTTTACAGCAGTATTGTTGTTTGGTTTGTATTCTGTTTTTAAAGTGAAAATTGATACCAATTCACGAGATTTATTGGCTGAAGGTGTCGCCAAGCAAGACTTGCGAACTGTAGAAGTGGAACTTGGAGGGAGCAATCGTTTGCAACTGAATATTTCTACAAATAATGGTAGTGCCATTTTGAATAAAAATACCATCAAGCAATTTGAAGATTTTCAGGAGCAACTTGAAAGCAATGCGTTTATTTCCAACCCTGTGTCGATAGTTAACTTTAAGTCATTTTTAGAACAACGAACACCAGTGTTATTTCAATCCAACTTGTCGGAAGAAAAGGTTAAGAATACCTTAGCCTTAGTTGACAATGATCACAATAATTTTTTCAAGCTATTTTCTGAGGATTTGAGTACTGCCGGGTTTACACTAACACTGAGCGAAATGAAGACTTCGGAATTAGGACAAGTGCTAAACGATATTAAAGTAGCCTTTGAGTCAACTTTCGACACCAGTAGCTACAACCTTAAAATGAATGGTTTTGCTGTTGTATTTGCACAGCTCAATAACTTTATTTTAGAAACGCAATTTAAGTCGTTTTTTGCAGCGTTTTTTGTTGCATTTTTATGTTTACTGGTATTCATTAGAAGTATGAGAACCACGCTCTTGGTATTAATTCCGAATATTCTACCATTAGCATTATTGGCCATCTTTATGAGTCTTTTAGATATTCCTTTGGATGTGTCCACAGCTATGATTACGCCAATTATGTTGGGTATCGCTATGGATGACACTATTCATCTAGTTTATAAGTACAGAAAAAGTAACACCATTACAGGTTCACCAGAATCACGAATGGACAACGCCATGCGTTACACGGGAAGCGCCTTATTTTCTACTACCATTGCTTTGGTTGGTGGTTTTTTGATTATAGCCTCTAGTGCAACACCATCAGTAAGTGATTTTGGAATTCTATGCGCAGTAACTGTGGCGATTGCTCTTATCACAGATATATTTTATTTGCCCGCCTTACTTAAGATGTTTGATAAGTAAACAAGGCTACTTTATGATATCAAAACATACTTGAATCTTGTTTTCTAATGAATTGCTATGTTCAATGAATATCATTTGATCTTTAAATTTAGCCTCAATCAACCAGGTCCGTCCATTAAAATACAATTGCTTTACTGTAGCTTTAAACTCTGAGTGCTCTACAATTTTTAACTGATGTGCATAATATATCTTGTCATTGATGACTGAAAACTCACCAAAAAAAGCAGCAATTAATGGGTTTTGAGGATTATGATATAGATGACTTGGCGTTCCTTTAGCAATAATTCTTTTATTATGAAGGGCAATCATCTCATCTGCAAAACCGAGCACATCATTTTTATCATGACTGGCCACAATACATGTAATTTGTTGTTGTTTTAAGTAATTAAAAACACTACGTCTAAGAGATTGTTTTTTAAAGTTATCAATGTGACTAAACGGTTCGTCTAATAACAGGATTTCAGGTTCTTTTGCCAATGCTCTAGCAATAGCTACACGTTGTTTTTGACCACCACTTAAGTTTTTGACTTTGGTCTTGGCAAAGGCCTCTAATTCAACAACCTTGATAAGCGCTTTGGTGCGTTTTTCTTTTTCTTCGGGATAAAAACGTGACAAGTGCTTACCGATATTATCTTCAACCGAAGTGTAAGGCATCAAATCAAACTCCTGAGATACATATTTCATAAAATCATAACCTACCACCAAATTAAATTTTGGACCTAAGATTTTGGTGTTTTTCCAAAAGATTTCTCCTTTTTCTAAATCGTATTCACCATAAATTAATTTCAATAAGGTGCTTTTGCCAGAACCACTTTCTCCTATGATGGCTAAGTTTTCGCCAATACCAACAGTAAAATCCAGATGACTGAGCACATCTGTTTTGGTATATCCAAAAGAGAGATTTTTTATTTGAAGCATATGCAAAAATACCATAAAAAAACCGCTTGATTTCTCAAACGGTTTTAACACGGATTCGTGATTTTATATTTATTTCTTAACGAACTTTCGTCTTATACTTTTTCCATTAGATTCTATTTTTAAGAAATAGACACCTCCTTGTAGGCCTGAAACATCAATTTCATTATTGCTTAATTCTTGATTATACACGCGCTTACCTGTAATATCAAAAACAGTAGCTATTTTTTCTGTTAAGTCTGTAGACGTTTTAATGATTAATACATCATTCACAGGATTAGGATAAACATACAAATTAGTTAATGTTTCGTCCTCAAGACTTAATGGTGCACTGCCTTCTATAATATTATGAGTTGTGTTAATTGTGGGGTTGGTAATCTCGTCGATTATACCCGAAGGCCAATAGACGGTAATCTTAGAAATTGACGCGTCAGAACCAATGCCAAAATGGGTATTAAGCGAACTCATAAACTCAAAACCTTCGCCACTTCTTACATCTCGTATTTGCGTACCAGAAGGTGTTGTGAGTACAACTCTTGCGCCAATACCGTTTATGTTACTATGGTTATCCATGATATGTCCCATTCCAGAGGTGTTTATCTTAACCCAATTATTAGTGTTGCCTTGATTGTAATATCTGACTTCATCATAATAAGCATCAATAAAACCATCATTATTTAAATCACCAAAACTTCCATTTTTATAATCGATTTGGTTAGGATCTGCATCTTCAAAAGTCATGTCTCCCTTACCATACATAATAGAACCATTACTAATAATATCGATATTTCCATCATTGTCAATATCATAAGCGGTATTCTCCCAGCCTGTTGGAGCTGAAATTCCAGCACCTGAGGTAACATCAGTAAAAATATAATCGTTATTTGGATTACCATCATCTGAAAAACCACTATTTTCCATTAATTTGTGTGTGCCCGAACTAGCACCAACAAATACATCCATGTCACCATCATTATCAAAATCTCCCCAAGCAGATGACCATGTTTGCATGGGATCGGCTAGCCCAATAATAGCTGCATTTTCGGTAAAAGTACCATCCCCGTTATTTGTATACATAATGTTAGTTCTACGCGCATCAGAACCACCACATTTTGCAACGAATAGGTCCATATTTCTATCATTATTATAATCTATCCATATGGAGCCATAGTCACCACCTGAAGGGAAATTACCGAGTTCATAGGGTGCTCCAGGTGTAATATCAGACTGATAAAAATCAAAATTACCAGTACCATCATTAATAAAATATACATTTGGAGCTATATCGTGACATACAAAAGCATCTAAGTCGCCATCGTTATTAAGATCTATAAAATTAGAACGCTGTGAAAATATGGACGGTTCAGATTGTTGAGTAAAACTCTGACCGTCATTACTAGCTTGCATAAAGGTTACACCACTACCAGACCCATATAACAGGTCTGTTTTCCCATTGGCATCAAAATCAGCGGCAGCAATACTCCAGCCTGGTAAATAATCGGCATCGGGAGTTGTAATATTGATATCAGTAAATGAACCATCTGGATTTTGCTGCAGAATATTTACATTAGTTGCAGTAACACCAACAATATCGTCTAGAAAATCACCATTCATATCAACAATTGCAGTAGCATAAAAGCTACTTGTATTTAATGATATAGCTTGTTGAACAAAATTTATTCTTGAAACCACCTGTGTAGTAAATGTGAAAGGTCCCGAGAAATTGGATGTTTCTCCAGTACAGACCGACTGAACATAAAAGTCATAACTGGTATTCGGTGTAAGACTAGATAAATTATGATTTGTACTGGTAATGCCATCAACTGTATTTCCAGAGCCAAGAGAGAATCCTGTTGTTCCCCATTCTAAGTTCCACTCTATGGCTGTACCATTTTCTACCCATTGTAAAATCGCAGAGGTATCTGCTAAGCTGTCAACTGACAGGTTTATAGGGTTGGGGCATGTAGAAGTTTCAAAAAGTGTAACTTCAATATTTGACCAATTAGCATCAGATCCGTTAAAACTTTGATTGAGAACCAAATCAATATAACCGTCAGAAGTCGGATCATAAACACCAGCCATATTACCAGAAAAAGTTAAAGTCGTATCTGCACCCGAGCCTAGTCCGCCAGATGTAGGGGGATTTATCAAAACAGAACCAGCAGATGTGATAAATCTTAAATCCGCTTCCGATGACCAAGGGCTACCACTGCCGGCAGTCCAGTCTACAGTTATAGAAAAAGCATTATAGGTTCCGGTTGAGGATGCTGAAACACCAGCTGAATTGGCTACATCATTAAGATTGATGGTTACTGGCGAACCTTCTACTACATTAATGGGTCCTGCAATAGGGTTAAAAACATACTGGGCGTTACCTGCAAATGAAATGCATATTGCAACAATTAAAAGTAGAGTAATTTTTTTCATATTTTACATAGGTGTTAATCGCAATTATCTAGAGTATTTATCCATTCTTCTATAAGTCTAATACCTTCATCATGGTTTATGGTTCTACCCAATAATGGCATTCTCAGAGACTCATCGGTTGTACTTATCCTGTAATGAAGTATAGATAAATCAGTATCGTTAGGCTTTACAATATAAGAATTTGGTATAAATTGAGTGTCTGGCTCAACACATACACCAATGTTTTCGAGATTTTCAGTAAGCTCAAAAGCAAATCTCATAGGTCTGTAATTACAATGACCATCGCCTGAATGACAATGTGCGCAGTTGATATCTAAATAAGAGCGCACTCGTGCTTCGAGTGGCTGGGTCTCATCATCCCAAGCTACCATTGTATCAATATTATTTGGAATTTCTGAATTTAAATAACCGAACTCTCTTAACTTATGCAACTGATTGGTCAGCTCACCGTCGTAATTATAATCTTTATTTAAGTTTTGGGGTCTTAAACCAATTGGTGTAGGGTCATCGAGCTGATTATGGCAAGTAAAACATTCTGCCCTTGACGGAATTCGGTAGTCGGTTGTATTAATGCTTCCCCCTTCTATCCAACTTATATTTACACTGCTTCCTTGATTGGTAAAAAATGCCTCAGTTTGGTCATCATTCCATACGTAATTGGCAAAATCCCATTCCGTAGCTTTTTTGTACATAATTCTAGTTTCAATGATTCTTGTAGAATTATCGGGCTGCACATCATTATAAAAGAAATTTTTTATGAGTATGGTACCCTCGGGGAAATCTAAAGGGGAATAATCGTCAATATAATTAGCGCTAACGCCATTTGGCATCCAGATGAAACGCTTTTTCTTTGCATAATCGGTAAATAAAGGTGTAATTAAATCATATGGAATCACTCCAAAAGTAGGATTAATATCTTTTAATTCTCCTTGAAAAAAATTATAGGCAGAAAGTGTTTGATGAGGTATATCATCATCAAAAACAGTTACGATTGACGATGATGTAATGGTAACAGATATGTTTTCTGTAAAACAATTGTCTGAACTATCACAAATAATATATTGAAAAGAGTCTTCTCCAACCACATTTGGATGAGCTCTGTAAACCAGATAATCATCACTAGGATTATTTAGTGTGTTGTTATTCTCAATTTGTACGGACCCTAAATTTGGCGTACTGGTCGATAAAGTTCCTGTTTGAGGGATATTTGAATCGTTTGCAAGAATGAAGATATCCACTTCCGAGTTCTGAGCTATTATAGCCATATCGGCATTGGTGTCAATGGTTGGTGTTACCGTATCATCATCACTGCCACTGCAACAAAGAAGGAGCAAATGAGATATAAAAAGCAAGTTGAGAATGTATTTTTTCTTCATACAATCACTGATACACATTAATAGAACAAATTTGTTGGGGAAAGCCCTACCCAATACAAAAATAAAATTAAATCTAATTAATTTTTATTAAATCGTTAATAATCAATAAAAAGGGGGCGACTGACTTATTTGAAAACGTTATACTTTAAAAGAAAGAAACGCTTCATGATTTTAAACCTAAAATATTTATTGACCCTATAATAAAGATAAATAAGCCACATAGGCGTAAGTACTGCAATCAGCTTATTCTTCTTATAGAGTACAGGTTTTAGTTTAACAAGATATCTAAAATATTTTTCAGGAGTCATTAAAAACCGTATAGCACTCTTTACAGGGCTCTTTATTTTTGGCGGTTGGTAGGAAATACCTACTTGGTTGGTCCCAACATTTTGGTAGAATCCATGGCTCAAGGTATCTAAGAACTTTAGTTTCTTTGTACTTTGAAATAAACCGACCTTAAGGGCCAACCTAGACATGCTTGTTTGCATCATTTCTTCAGAATAGCACAGAGGCTCTAAATCTTTTAAAATTGCTTTATGACGATTATACATTTGCTCTTGGTGTGCTTTAATATGATTATCGTATAGCCACTTTTCTTCGGGTTTGTGATATTCTAAAGTGTAACCTTCTGCGTCTAGACTATAATCTAAAGCACTTCCGTGATCTGCAGCCGAGAATTGTTCGTAGAGCTGCATGTTTGCCATTATAATATGATCATCATAATCTGGATAAGGCATTAAAGAGAAGTTTAATCCATAGCGTTTGGTTAATGGTTGAATATCATAGATTTCGTTGAGACCTAGATAATAACCAGTTACTGAAATTTTTTCTTCAAAAAAAGTATATATGGCTTCTTGCATGGTACCTCCCCATCCAATATCCACAAGGTGAATTCCTCTTTCTTCTATAGCGGCGTTAAAGGAATGGATATAGGTTTCAAAGGCCTTACGACTTTGGGCTCTATGTTTGTCATAAAAGCTAACAAAAGCCCTGTTTTGTTTTAAATTTTCAAATATTGAAGAGCTAAAAAACCCTGTAACACTTGCTTTTCCTTCAACTTTAAGTTCTTTGAGAATTTGGGCTCTAAGTTCTTCTGGACAATTAACGGCAATTAAAAAGTCTTCGGTCGAAATATTACTGTACTTTTTACTCAAAAATGTAAAAGGTTCTTCATTGATATCCTGTAAGGACATCTGAAGCGCGGCGTGTCGTGATATTTTTAGGTAGTGTGTTTTTATTTTATCATCGTCTCTAAGAGCAGTAAACTCTTGATAGGAATCAAAAAGTTTTTTGAGATACTGACCTTCACGAGATAAAAAAAACAGGTCCTTGATGTTTTTCCTTTTGGCAGTTTCAAATAAACGCTCAACAAAAATGTGGTAGAAAATAGCATATTCGGTAAATGGTATGGCAGATCCTTTTTTACATTTTCGATATAAGGTATTAATAATGGATTTTAATCGTTTTTTGTCGTTACCAAGATTTTTACGCTTGTTTTTTCTGGTATATTTTTTATGGGGAAGAAGAAAGGCATTAAGACCGTTTTTAATAGCATTATCGTAATCGCTCCTTAGGTTGTCTCCTATCATTATTCCCTCTTTAGGATCGATGTTTAATTCTGAGAGGATTGGTTCATAGATCGTATTGGTGTATTTACTTTTTTCTAAGGATGCCGAGGTATAAATACCATCAAACAAATCTATGATATTGTGATGCTCCAATAGCTTTTCGAATAAGCTTACGGAACCATAGAAATCCGATATCAGATATACTTTACCTCCATTGGATTTAAAGTATTTTATGGTATCTACCACATCCTGATCCAAATATTGCACACTTGCTTCGGCTTTGGCATCAGCGTTTTCAAAAAGGGCAATAAAATCTTCTTTTGCTTCTAATGCAATTACCTCATCATTAATCAACCTTTTGCAAACTTCTTCTTTTAGTTTTTGATATGGAATTTCATCGATATCTTTCCCTAATTTCTTAACGAGGTATTTGACAGACTCTTGCCTCGTAAAATAGAGTTCGTCGATAGACACGGACAATCCCAGTTCCCTAATCATAAATTTTGCCCAAATACGTTGAACATAATTAGGATGGACATGTCTATGTACTATTGTGTCATAATAGTCCGAGAAAAGAAATTTTATTTGCTTTTCTTTAAGCTGTTTATGAAGTTGGTCAAGTGACAAAACATTGGATTTGGTTAATAGCTAAAGTTGTACTATCCCTTTATTTTTTCTTTGGTTTTACTAGGCAACACATCAAAGCCCATATTATATAATGTAAATCCAAAAATATCTGCATACTGCTCAATGGTTTTACTTACAGGTGTACCTGCACCATGGCCAGCGTCCGTTTCTATTCTTATCAGTGTAGGGTTATTGCCTACTTGCTTGCTTTGTAGTTCTGCCGCAAATTTAAAACTATGCGCAGGAACCACTCTGTCATCATGGTCGCCTGTAGTTACCATAGTAGCAGGATACTCTACACCTTCTTTTACATTATGAAGAGGCGAGTAACCTTTAAGATATTCGAACATTTCTTTGCTGTCTTCAGCAGTTCCATAGTCGTAAGCCCAACCCGCACCTGCTGTAAAAGTATGATAACGTAACATATCCAATACACCAACAGCCGGTAAGGCTACCTTCATTAAATCTGGCCTTTGGGTCATGGTAGCTCCAACTAATAAGCCACCATTAGAACCTCCTCTTATTGCTAAATAATCTGGTGAGGTATATTTGTTCTCTATTAAATATTCACCAGCTGCGATAAAATCGTCGAAGACATTTTGTTTTTTCATTTTGGTACCCGCATCGTGCCAAGCTTTACCATATTCACCGCCTCCGCGTAGATTAGCTACAGCATAGATACCGCCTTGTTCCATCCATACAGCATTTGGTATACTAAAACCTGGAGTTAACGGAATATTGAAACCACCATAACCATAAAGAATGGTGGGGTTTTTACCATTGAGCTTTATTCCTTTTTTGTAGGTGATGATCATAGGAATTTTTGTACCATCTTTAGAGGTGTAGAAAATTTGTTTGCTTTCATAATTTTCTGGATTAAAATCAATTTTAGGTTTACGGAACAACTCTGAGGTGCCTTCAGAGATATTATATTTATAGATACTTCCAGGTGTTACATAGTTAGTAAATGAGTAGTATAACTCCTTATCTTCTTTTTTGGCACCAAAACCATTAGCGCTACCAACGCCTGGCAATTTAATTTCTCTAACCAGCTTTCCATCATAATCATATTGTAAAACCTTAGAAACAGCATCGACCATATACTTGGCAAAAAAGTAACCTCCTCCAGTAGATGGTGATAGTACATTTTCTGTTTCTGGGATGAAGTCTTTCCAGTTTTCCGGACTTGGGTTAGAAGCATCAACAGTGACAACTCTTCTGTTTGGTGCATCTAGATTGGTCATAATATATAGCTTAGAGCCTACATTTTCTATGATGTTAGAATCAGAATCTGTGTGCCCTAAAACCTCTACTAAAGGCGCATTAGGAACCGTTAAATCTTTAATGTATAGTTTATTACCAGAAGTTGAAACTCTCGGAGTAATGATTAAATAACGATCGTCTTCGGTAACACCTCCATAGATGTATCGGTGTTTTTCTTTTGCAGTGCCACCGTAGATTAACGCATCCTCAGATTGCTTAGTGCCTAGTTTATGATAGTATATTTTATGCTGATCTGTTTTAGCAGATAGTTCACTGCCTTTTGGTTTGTCGTAACTAGAATAGTAAAACCCTTCATTTTTGTACCAGGACATACCACTGAATTTAATATCAACCAAAGTATCCTCTACAATTTCTTTGGTCTCTGTATTCATTACAAGAATCTTTCTCCAATCGCTACCACCTTCAGAAATAGAATATGCTAATGTTTTACCATCTTTAGAAAAACTTATACCGCCCAATGATATGGTACCATCTTCTTTAAACGTATTTGGATCTAAGAAGACCTCAGCCGTTGAAGGATCGGCATCATTTTTATATCTATAGATCACATACTGGTTTTGTAGTCCATCATTTTTGTAGAAATAGGTGTAGTCCCCTTCCTTAAATGGTGCTCCAATTTTTTCGTAATTCCAAAGTTTGGTCAAACGGTCCTTAAGTTCTTCACGGTAAGGTATATTGTCTAAATACCCAAAAGTAACTTCGTTTTGAGATTTTACCCATGCCTCGGTTTCAGCACTTCGGTCATCTTCTAACCAACGGTAGGGATCGGCTACAGCTATATCAAAATAGGTATCTACAGTATCAACTTTTTTAGTTTCAGGATAATCTACAGTAATTGGGTTCACTTTTTTGGTTTCGTTTTTACAAGAAATAAAAATACTTAGCGCGACAATAATTAGGAGTAGTTTTTTCATAATTAGGTTTTTTGAAAGACAGCAACGTTAAATCCAAAGATAAGTATTAAACAAATCTGATGACATTAAAAATGTATTAAAACTTAAGGCAAATTGGGACAGCAATATAAATAGAAATTTTGCTGGAAAATTAATTATTTAGTTGAAATACAAAAAATTACCGCTATTTAGAAACCTCTTAAATACTACACCAAAGCTTCATTTACCAGAAACTCAGCAATTTGAATGGTGTTTGTAGCTGCACCTTTTCTAAGATTATCACTAACAATCCAGAGATTAAGCGTATTTGGTTGAGAACCATCCCTTCTAATCCTTCCTACAAAAACGTCGTCCTTACCATTAGCGTACATTGGCATTGGATATACATTAACATCGAGATTATCTTGTACGGTAACACCATCGGTCTCACTTAGAATTTTGCGAACCTCGCTAATATCAAAGTCATTTTCAAACTCAACATTTACCGCTTCGCTATGTCCACCAGCTGTCGGAATTCTAACGGCTGTAGCAGTCACCGCAATGGTTTTGTCGTCGAGGATTTTTTGGGTTTCCCTTACCAGTTTCATTTCTTCTTTTGTATAGCCGTTTTCTTCAAACACATCACAATGCGGAATGGCATTTTTATGTATTGGATAGTGGTAGGCCATATCGCCCTTTTTGCCAGCGATTTCGTTTTCCAATTGTTCCACAGCTTTTACACCAGTACCAGAAACAGACTGGTAAGTCGATACAACAATACGCTTAATTTTATATGTTTTATGAAGCGGAGCTAGTGCCATCACCATTTGAATGGTTGAACAATTGGGGTTAGCTATAATTTTATCTTCCTTAGTGAGTTGAGAGGCATTTATTTCCGGGACAACCAGTTTTTTAGACAAGTCCATTCGCCATGCTGAAGAATTGTCGATTACTGTAGTACCAATCTCTGCGAATTTTGGTGCCCATTCTAATGAAGTACTGCCACCTGCAGAAAACAATGCTATATCAGGACGTTTTTCAATAGCGGTCGGGATACTTATCACTTCAAGTTCTTTACCTTTAAAGCTTATTTTTTTGCCGACTGAACGTTCTGAAGCGACCACTAATAATTCATCTACAGGAAAATTGCGTTCCTCTAATACGTTGAGCATTACATTGCCTACCAAACCTGTTGCTCCTACTACAGCTACTCTCATATGCTAAAAAATTAAGTAAGCAAAATTAGCGGATTTGGTGAATTAATATCAAAAGATAGTTATAAAAAAATGATAAAAATTGACGCAAAAAAATATTAATTCACCAATAACAGATTAGGAAAAGAAGAACCCAGACGTAAAGTCTGGGTTTGGTTAATATTTATGTAATGTAGCGGTGACGCTATGTTTTATTATTTTTTGAGTAGATCTCTAATCTCTGCTAAAAGCTCATTATCAGATGGTCCTGCTGATTCTTCTGGTGCTGGTTCTTCCTTCTTCTTCATTTTGTTAACACCTTTCACGACTAGGAACATTACAAATGCCACAATGATAAAGTCAATGACATTAGTTAAAAAAGTTCCGTATTCTAACCATACTTCTCCTACCATCTCACCGGCATCATTTAGTGCACCATCTTTTAGTTTATATCTTAAGGCTTTAAAGTCTGAATCAAAAATTAGACCAATTAGTGGAGAGACAATACCTCCAGTAAATGCAGTAACCACCTCTTTAAAAGCAGCACCCATTACAAAACCAACTGCAATGTCGACAAGATTGCCCTTCATTGCAAATTCCTTGAATTCTTTTAACATAATTAGCTAGTGTTAAGATTAATAGGTCACTAAAATAACCAAAAATCTAATATGTTAAAGTTTTAAAAAACTTAATTGCTAAATCTACGCTTTACACGCTGGGAAATGGCTGTAATAATTTCGTAGGAAATGGTATTAGCAGATTCCGCTAAATCTGAAGCTTTGTTAGTCGCGTCAAAAATGATGACCTCATCTCCTTCGCTGCAATCTATATTAGTAACATTTACCATGACCATATCCATACATACATTTCCTATAATTGGTGCTTTTTTTCCATCAATGAAAACGTATCCCTTTTCGTTGCCATACTGTCTACCAATGCCATCGGCATGGCCAATGGGAATAGTAGCTGTTTTTTCAGATCCTTTAGCGGTATAAGCTCTATTGTATCCTACGGTTTCTCCTTTCTCGATCTTATGGATTTGCGAAATCACGGATTTAAGACTGGCAATAGGTTTAAGGCTTTTATCCTCATCTGCTGAATTACCGAAGCCATAAAGTCCTATTCCGCAGCGTACCATATCTAAATGTGCTTTAGGATAATTTATAACACCCGAAGTATTACATAAGTGCAACCACGGTTGGTAGTCTAATTTATCTTCAAAGGTCTTTGCGGTTGTTTTAAAGCTTTCGATCTGGCGATTTGTAAATTCAACTTCATTAAGGTCTTCGCTTGCGGCCAAATGCGAAAAAATAGATTTGGCGATAATAGACGTTGTCGTTTTTAATTTTGATACAATATGGTCAACATCACTTTCCCAAAATCCCAGTCGATTTAAACCTGTATTGAACTTAATATGTACTGGATAGTCTTTTTGTTTTTGTTCTTCAGCAACTTCTATAAACTCCTTTAAAACCTTAGCATTATAGATGCTCGGTTCTAGGCAACGCTCAATAATAGTTTCAAAATTTATGGGTTGAGGATGTAATACCAGAATTGGAGTGGTTATGCCTGCATCCCTTAGCAGTACACCTTCTTTAGTATAAGCTACGGCTAAATAATCGACCTTTAGTAGTTCTAGGTGTTTTGCAATCTCAATGGAATCGCTGCCATAAGCAAATGCTTTAACCACGGCCAAAAACTTAGTATTTGACTGTAGTTTAGATTTTAAATAATTGAAGTTGTGGGTTAAGGCACCTAAATCAATTTCTAGAACAGTTTCATTGGCTTTTGGCATCCGATTTTTTTTCTTTTGCTTTAATCTCTTCGGCATCTTTCACCTTCATTTGCCTTACTTTATCGCGCAACATACTTTTATAGAACGCAGCTCTGCTTAAGGGCTCATATTCATCAACTTCGCCAAGCAAGACCAAATCATCACTCTTAGCTTTTCGGTAACTGTATTGTGCCAAGTTCCCCGTTTTGGTACAAATGGCGTGTACTTTGGTGACATACTCTGCAGTTGCCATAAGGTAAGGCATAGGACCAAATGGATTACCTTTAAAGTCCATATCCAGGCCAGCGACTATAACACGTACACCTTTATTGGCCAAATCGTTACAGACCCTAACAATTTCATCATCAAAAAATTGGGCTTCATCAATACCTACAACATCGCATCCATCTGCCAAAATAGGAATGTTTGCCGCAGCGGGTACGGGAGTAGAACGAATTTCATTAGCATCGTGAGATACTACCATATCATCGTCATAACGAACATCGACAGCAGGTTTAAAAATTTCGACTTTTTGCCTGGCAAATTGTGCGCGTTTTAATCTTCGAATGAGCTCTTCGGTTTTACCAGAGAACATCGACCCACAAATCACTTCAATCCACCCAAATTGTTCTTTATGATTTACCGTATTTTCAAGAAACATTTCGTAATTTTAGCACTAAAACGTAGTAATAATTCGTTTGTATAAAGGTCAATCAAAAATATTAAAAATCAAAAGTAATTAAGATGAAACATCTACTATTTATTTTTAAGAAAGAATAATATGGTTTAAAGATGTTCCTTGTGACTTTACTGAAACAATAAACATAAATCACATGAAAAAGAAGTTAGAATCAGAATTAATCAGCATCGCGCATAGGATTCTAAAACTAAAGGGGAGAGAAGACGTCAATAGAATGCACGAAGAAGTTGCTAAACTTTATGAAAAGTTGACCGTCTTAAAGTTTGCCCAAGAAAATTTTGAGGATGATATGCCAACTATTGGCAATGACTCATCATTTTTTGATATGTTAGATACTGCCTTTAATAATAAAGTGAGCGACAATATAGAAATTGGGAATAAGACTTATATCAATTTAGATGAGGTTGAAGATGATGGTATTATGGAACCTGTGATGGAAAAAATTAAAGATATGGTCGCTCAAATGCCTGAAGAGACACAACAAGTCGATATGATGATCGAAGAGGCAGTAACTAAGGAAAAACCCACAACGATAGAATTCGAGAATATAAGTTCGGATTTTGCGGATTTGCCAGAGTTTGAACCAATCGAAGAAGCCCAAAAGCGTGAGGCTGAACAGACAAAAAAATCTTTAAACGAAAGACTTAAAGGCAATAGTCTTAAAATAGATTTGAATAATAAGCTAGCGTTTATTAAGCATTTGTTTGAAGGGAAAAATGAAGATTATGAACGCGTCATTTCTCAAATCAATACAACAGCCTCTTTTGAAGAAGCTCAAAACTTTATTTACCAATTAGTGAAGCCAGATTATAACAACTGGGAAGGCAAAGAAGACTATGAAGAGCGCTTTATTGAAATCGTTGAGGGTAAATTCCATTAATGCGCATTAAACAAATTATATACTGGGTAAGTTCTGTTGTTTTATGTGGAATTTTCGCTTATTCAGCTTACATGTACTTTGTTAAGACAGAAATGATTAAAGGTTTTTTTGAAAGCTTTAATTACCCAACATATATTGTTATTCCGTTAGCAGTTTTAAAAGTCATTGGCGTAGTCATTATCCTATGGCGACCGAATAAATGGCTAACCGAATGGGCTTATGCTGGTTTTTTCTTTGATTTGGTATTAGCTACAGCGGCACATCATTATGCAGGCCATGGTATTTTTGGTTTTTCACTTTATGGGCTCATTGCTATTTTCCCGTCATATTTCTTAGGAAAATATATTAGAGACTAATGAACAGTAGACTTTATCTCGTACCCACTCCAATAGGAAATTTAAAGGACATCACCTTTAGAGCTATTGAAGTTTTAAATGACGTTGATTTAATTTTAGCCGAAGACACCAGAACTTCTGGAAAGCTCTTAAAACATTTTCAGATTTCAACACCAATGCAAAGCCATCATATGCACAATGAGCATAAAACGGTTGATGCTTTGGTAAAAAAATTAAAATCAGGAATATCAATTGCTGTCATTAGCGATGCTGGGACTCCAGCCATTTCAGATCCTGGATTTTTATTGGTAAGGGCTTGTGTAGAACACAATATTGATGTTGAATGTCTACCAGGTGCTACGGCTTTTGTGCCTGCCTTGGTGAATAGTGGTCTACCTAACGATAAGTTTGTGTTTGAAGGCTTTTTACCCGTAAAAAAAGGACGTCAAACAAGATTGCAGTTACTGGCAGAAGAAACTCGAACCATGATTTTTTACGAAAGTCCACACAAGCTAATAAAAACATTATCAAATTTCTGTGAGTATTTTGGTGAGGATCGACCAGTTTCGGTATCTCGAGAATTAACCAAACTCTATGAAGAAACGATTAGAGGCAGAGCAAAAGAGGTTTTGGATCATTATACCAATAAACCACCAAAAGGAGAAATTGTCATTGTGGTTGGCGGGAAAAAATGAAGCTTCTGTCACACTGAGTGCAGTCGGAGTGTCTCAACACAGACTATTAAATGAAAGAACTACTTCACAATATCAGCCAATGCACCATTTGCAAGGCCCATTTACCCTTGGGACCACGACCAGTAGTTACGGCGCATCCCAACTCAAAAATTGTCATTATTGGGCAAGCACCAGGAACCAAAGTCCATCAATCTGGAATTCCTTGGGACGACCAAAGTGGCAAGAAGCTAAGACAATGGCTTAATGTTACTGACGAACAATTTTACAATACCGAAAACTTTGCCATTATCCCCATGGGTTTTTGTTATCCTGGCAAAGCCAAAACAGGCGATTTACCACCACGACCAGAATGTGCGCCGCAATGGCACGAACTTTTATTTGATAATATGTCACATTTGGAGCTGGTAATTTTAATTGGAGCTTATGCGCAGAATTATTATTTAGATGATAAAAAGAACTTAACGGAACGTGTTGGCGATTACAAAAGTTATTTGCCCATGTATTTTCCCATTCCGCATCCATCACCAACCAATCGCTTTTGGCGTGCCAAAAATCCTTGGTTTGAGGAATTGGTGGTGCCTGAGTTGCATATAATTATAAATAACATTATTTAGTCTATCATTTTTATACAAAAACGATTAGCTAATTTTTTAGATTATTAGAAAATACTATCAAATGCATTTGAATATCATAAATACTAAAAAATGATAATCAAAAAGGTTTGATGTCAATATATTTACGTAAATTTACTTTGTCTATCAAAAAAAACAATTTATTAACATCAAAATAGTTAGGTGTTAATAAGTTAAGATCAAATAAAATGGATTTAAATTTTGAAAAAGCAGTTGACTATCATTATGGTCAATTCCCCCCCTACGAATTAAAATATGATAAATTCATAAATGAATTGATAAGAGCTACAGATGCAATTGCAAGATATGATCAAATGTTAAAAAATATGCATAATAGTGAAATACTTCTAGCTCCTTTAAGAAATCAAGAGGCTGTACTATCTTCTAGAATGGAGGGAACTATAAGTACAATTGACGAGATATTACAATTTGAAGCAGACGTTGAGGGTGTTCCTAATAAAAATTCGAATTTTAGGTCAGATGTTTTTGAAACAATCTTATATCAAAGAGCATTGATTAATGCACAAAAAGCTTTGGAAGATGGATACAAATTTTCTAAAAGTTTAATAAAAACAATGCATCAACAATTATTGTTTTTTGGGAGAGGGGCAACAAAATCACCTGGTAGATTTAAGCACGAACAAAATTATTTAGCAGATAAGCTTAAAAGAAATATTCTATTTGTTCCGATTAGCCCTGAAAAATTAGATGAAGGTATTGAAGCTTTGATGAAATATTTAGATGAAGAGACTGCTCATCCAGTTCTTATTAAGACAGCTTTAATGCACGTTGAATTTGAAGCGTTGCATCCTTTTCAAGATGGTAATGGAAGAATAGGAAGAATACTAATTACACTTTATCTTTGGTCTTCTGGGATAATATCTGCACCGCATTTTTATATCAGTGGATATTTAGAGGAGAATAAGGATTTATATATAGACACAATGAGAAATGTTTCAAAGAATGGCGACTGGGAGAGTTGGTGTGCATTTTTCTTAAATGCTGTAGAGAATCAAGCTATGAGAAATTTAGAAATAGCAGAGAAGATTAAAGATCTTTATGAAGAAATGAAAAGTATATTTTCAGAAGTTCTGTCTTCAAAATATAGCGTAAACGCTTTAGACTATATTTTTACTAATCCAATATTTAGAAACAATAAGTTTACTTCAAATAGTGGAATACCAGCACCTACGGCATCTAGATTTACCAGAACTTTGTTAGAAAATGAATTGATTATTACTAGAGAAGAGTCATCTGGAAGAAGAGCAGCTCTTTATTCTTTTGAGCCATTAATGAGACTAGTTAGAGTATAATTTTATCTTAATATGAAATTATCTAAATAGTCTAACACTCGAGATTC
This sequence comes from Winogradskyella sp., assembly GCF_028282165.1. GTDB lineage: Bacteria > Bacteroidota > Bacteroidia > Flavobacteriales > Flavobacteriaceae > Winogradskyella. The sequence goes on from NZ_JANQIM010000009.1 coordinate 63,458, forward strand.
CTGCTGTAGTTTATCTTGAGCGAAGTCGAAGGGCCGGAATGACAAGCTGAGAACCGCAAATGCCTACTGCAAACTAATAAATCGTCCCATCATGCTTACCCTTTTCCCAACCATGTTTACCCAGGTATTGGTCGGCACTTTCAACCGCACCTGTTTCGATATCAGTACCCATAGAATCGTTCCAACGGTTGAGGTAACCAAACAAAGAAATCACACCGAGCATCTCTACGATTTCACCTTCGTCCCAATGCGCATACAACCGTTTTTTAATGTCCGCATCCACGGCATTTGGTACTAAAGAAGCGGCTAAACTAAAATCCAAAGCCGCGCGTTCCGCCTCAGAAAATGCAGGATGTGTTCTGTAGTCCCAAATATTATCAAGCTGCTCTTGTTCCGCTCCGTAACGCTCCGCTGCTCTAATAGCATGGGCTTGGCAATAACGACACCCAGTAGAATTACTACTAACCCAAGCAATCATGCGTTTTAATGCTGAGGTTACGCGACCTTCATTGGCCATAACGGCTTTATTCAAATTAATAAAAGCTTTGCTAATGGCTGGTCTGCGCTGCATGGTGAGTACGGAATTTGGGCAAAATCCAAGGGTTTCGTTAAAGAATTCGGCTAATTCTTTGGTTTCTAAATCGTGTTCTGGAGATAACGGAGTTACTAATGCCATAGTTATTTTTTTAGTGGTATTTTTGAACGTACAAGATAACTGTTCTAAAATTTAAACTAAAGTAAATGGCAGATAAAATCGTAACGCATTGGCAAGGTGGATTAACCTTTGAATCAGACAACCCAAGTGGAAAGACAGTGATTATGGATACGGATATTGAAGGTCAGGATGAGCGCTATGGCCTGTCACCCAAAGCCATGATGTTGTCCTCTTTAGCGGGTTGCTCTGCTTTAGATGTGATTTCCATATTGGAAAAGATGAATGAAGACATCGATGATTTTAAAATTGAAGTGGTTGGTGAACTCACCGATGAGCATCCCAGATATTACCATTCCGTTGAGGTAGAGTACCATTTTTATGGTTCGGATTTAAATAAAAAGAAATGCGAACGCGCTGTGGACCTGTCTGTTGAAAAGTACTGTGGTGTTATGGAAATGTTTAAGCGTTTTGCAGAGATAAAAACCAACATTGTGTATCATATAGGCACCAAGCGTAACATTTAATCTTTATGCGTTGGACACTTAAGCCAAAACCAGAAGCTTCAAAAGTTGAAGCCTTAAAAAAAGCCCTTCAAGTCGAGGATATTGTTGCTACCTTATTGTTGCAGCGTGGCATCGACAGCTATGAAGCGGCTAAAACTTTCTTTAGACCTAGTTTTGATGATTTACACGATCCATTTTTAATGAAAGATATGGACAAAGCCGTATCTAGAATCGAAAAGGCGATAGCCAATGGCGAGAACATCTTGGTGTATGGCGATTATGATGTAGATGGTACTACGGCTGTGGCATTAATGTCATCTTACTTAAAAACAAGAACCGATAATATTGCGACTTATATTCCAGATCGTTATGAAGAAGGTTATGGCATTTCGTATCAAGGCATTGATTTTGCAAGTGACAATGAGTTTTCATTAATCATTGCTTTAGACTGCGGTATTAAAGCCATTGATAAGATTGCCTACGCCAAAGAAAAAGGGATTGATTTTATCATCTGCGATCATCACAGACCAGGAGATGAATTGCCTAATGCAGAAGCTGTTCTAGATCCAAAACGTGAGGATTGCGGTTATCCCTTTAAGGAACTCTGTGGTTGTGGCGTTGGGTTTAAACTTATTACTGCCTTAGCTTCAAAACTAGGACAAAAGGCTGAAGATTTAGTAGAATATCTCGATTTGGTAGCCACTGCTATTGGTGCTGATATTGTACCTATTGTTGGTGAAAATAGAGCATTAGCCTATTTGGGATTACAAGTGATTAATACTCATCCTCGACCTGGTATGAAGGCTATTATTGCTGAGGTCAAAAAAGAAGAAATGACCATTACCGATGTGGTGTTTATTATTGCACCACGCATTAATGCTGCAGGACGAATGAAACATGGCAACCATGCAGTAACGCTTTTAACGGAAACCGATTTTAATCTAGCGGCCGAATATGCCGTGGATATCGATCAGTTTAATTCAGATCGACGGGAAACGGATAAGCAAATTACTGAAGAGGCCTTGCTTCAAATTGAAAACAATAGCGAGCAAGACCGCTTTACGACTGTAGTTTATAATGAGAATTGGCATAAAGGCGTCATCGGTATTGTAGCTTCACGCTTAACAGAAACTTATTACAGACCTACTTTGGTATTCACGAAAAGCGGGGATCAATTGGCGGCTTCAGCACGTTCTGTAAAGGGATTTGATGTCTACAATGCTTTGGAAGCCTGTTCAGAATATATCGAACAGTTTGGGGGTCACAAATATGCAGCTGGTTTAACCTTGTTGCCCAAAAACTACGAAGCGTTTAAGGCAAAGTTCGAATCTGTTGTAAAAGAAACGATTGATCCAAAATTATTGACCCCAGAACTAAAGGTAGATTTAGAAATTAGTTTAAATCAGATTGATAACAAATTAATGCGAATTATTCGCCAATTTGCCCCATTTGGACCAGGAAATATGACTCCAGTGTTTATGACCCAAGGTGTTACAGATACTGGTTGGGGAAAATGTGTTGGTGAAGAGGATAAGCACCTTCGCTTTACAGCAACACAATCTTTTGCAGATAAAGTTGTAGCCATTGGTTTTGGTTTAGGAAATGAAATAGATATTATTAAGAAACGGAACCCCTTTGATATCGCTTATACTATTGATGAAAATCATTGGAACGGTACCGTGAGTTTACAATTGAAATTAAAGGATATAAAACCTTAAGAAGCTAAAATAATAGCTTCTTTTATGTTACAATTTAACAAAAAACTAAAATAAGGGCAGCACTTGTTTTACATTTGTAATTAAAACTAAAATAGGGATAGCCCTTTCTGTTTTTATAACCAATCATAATTGCAAAAAAACGATCCATACGCAGCGCTACGATTTAAGGAATTCAATATTTTTCTTTTATTGCGATTCGCTCTTGTTTTTGGCTGGTCAATGCAATTTGTAGTGATCGAATGGCAAGTCTATGCGTTAACAGAAAATCCATTATCACTAGGTATTATAGGGCTATGTGAGTTTTTACCAGCTTTTTTCCTAGCGCCTTTTGCAGGGCATATCGTGGACAAAAAAGAAAAGCGAAATTTATTCACGCTTTGTATTGCCTTATTTTCTTTGATCAGTTTTGGGTTGTTTTGGCTAACTTCTGAAACCACTGAATCAACTTGGGAAACCAATACCATCTTATTTGGTATTTATGGCTTAGTGTTTTTTGGTGGTGTACTAAGGGCATTTTTTGGCCCAACTATTTTTTCATTGATCGCTTTGCTAGTTCCGAAGGCTATATATCCAAACGCTGCAACTTGGAGTAGTAGTACATGGAAAGGCGCAAGTGTTTTTGGTGCGTTGTGCGGTGGATTTTTAATTGCTTGGATAGGTGTGCATTACACCTTAGGATTTATATTTTTATTGGTTATGATTGCCTTAGCGTTGGTTTTACAAATTGAAAAAAAGCCAATTTTGAATAAAGCTACTAACGAATCCATAAAAGAAAGTTTAAAGTCGGGCATTAAGTTTGTATTTAATGATAAAGTGATTTTAGGTGCTCTTACACTAGATATGATCGCTGTTCTATTTGGTGGAGCCGTAGCCATTTTTGCGGTATTTGCAAAAGATATTCTAGATGCCGGGCCAAAGGGATTTGGCATTTTAAATGCGGCATTGTCTTCAGGAAGTATTATTACGATGCTTGCGACGACTTATATTCCCATCACGAAGAACACAGGTAAAAAATTGCTCGTTTCTGTGTTTGGGTTTGGAGTCTGTATGATTATTTTTGGCGCTTCAAAATTAATGTGGCTCAGTGTTATAGCATTATTTTGTTCTGGTGTGTTTGATGGTATCTCGATGGTGGTACGTCAAACCATTTTACAATTGAAGACACCAGACGAAATGCGAGGACGTGTAGGTGCCGTAAACTCTATGTTTGTTGGGTCTTCCAACGAGCTTGGCGCACTTGAAAGCGGCATTGCGGCAAAAATATTTGGTGCACCCTTAGCAGTGGTGTTAGGTGGTACCGTAACCCTTTTAACGGTTGTGGTAATGAGTCTTAGGAATAAACCATTACGCGAACTTGATTTACAAAAAGACATTGAGGATCATTATGTTAAAGGATACTAAACCAAGTTTTGTTTTTTCCAAAGATTGTAATAGTGTCCTTTTTACTATTCAAATTTTTTTAATTAAAGTTTTATTTAGGTTATTTCATTAAGCTTGGTCTCTTCAACTCCGACCAAAATTCGCTGTAGAAATTATTGGTTTTCATTAATTCTTCATGTGTTCCATTTACTGTGGTATTACCATTTTCTAGAATATAAATTCTATCGGTAATATGTTTTAGAGAATTTAATCGATGTGAAATGAAAACAATCGTCATTTCCTTTTTTAGATTGTTTAAAAGTTGTAGCACAAACTGTTCTGTTTTTCTATCCATTGCAGAAGTAGACTCATCTAATATGAGAAGTTGAGGTTTTTTATATAACACTCGCATTAAGGCTAAAACCTGTTTTTGTCCACCAGATAAATTAATACCTTTCTCACCTAAAATTGTTGCATAACCTTGAGGCAAACTCTTTATAAATCCTTCAAAACCATATTGCTTGGTAAAAGCCTGAATATTCTCAATTGAATCTTCTTTTCCTAATAGAATATTGGATATCACATTACCACTAAAAATTGTAATCTCTTGAGGGATTACCCCAATAATTTTCCGCCAGTCGGATGTTTTTATATCAGTTATACTATTTGAATTATTTATGATGATATTTCCATTTTCAAAAGAATAAAACTTTTGAAGTATTTGCCCAAGAGTACTTTTTCCACTTCCGCTCTCACCAACAATGGCAATGCATTCATTCTTAGAAACGGATAAGTTCATATCAGAAAATAATTGTTGTCGCCCTGCAAAACGGAATCCTAAGTTTTTAAGCTCTAAGCGCTCAAAGTCTTTCAAAGCAACTGAACCTTTTGATTCTTTTTCAATAGATGCAAATTCGTACATTCTGTTAAAAGCGACTTTTGCTTCATTAATAGGAATTGTGATTAAAGCCAAACTTGCTACAGACGGTAATAATGAACCTGCTATGCCCAAAATAGCCATTAGTTCACCTAATTGTATGGATGCATTATACACTTGTATGGAGGAATACACTAAGGTACCTATTAAAAAAACCACACTGAATACCCCAGAAAACACAGAGAGACGTACATTTATTTTCCCTAGATTAAAGTTTTTCTCTTGGAAATTTCCATAAATAAGTTGGTTTATATTCTGAAATATGGATTGCCTGTTATTATTCTTTATAGTTGCAATCCCTTGCATTGAGGTAATGTAATTACTTTCGCTAAAGGCATAGCCTTGCATAACTTCTTTTTGAGCGTTGATGATTCGCTTATTAAAACTGTATATTAGCAAGAAATAGATGGGTAGACTTACAAATGCAATGATTCCTGTTTGCCATGAATAGTAAAACAAAAAACCTAAGGAGCTTAAAGTAACCAAAGCATTAATGGCTACATTTCCAATAACATTGCTAATGACACGTTGTACACGTTGGGTATCATTTAGCCTTGCAACTAACTCACCTATTTTACGTGTATCAAAAAAGGGTTTGGGTAAGTGTAAAAGTGAGGTATAAAAGCTATCAATAATACGGTTGTTGAAGTCTTTGGTCTGGCGGATCAAAAAATAATCCCGCAAGGCCGTAAATAAAACCCTAATTAAGAGTAAAAATGCTACTAACGCAATCCCAGTTATAAGCTTTTTAAAATCTTTTGAGGGTAAGATATCGTCGATGAGCTTTTGAGAAAATATGGCCATGGCCATACCCAAAACGGCCATACCCAAACCTAGTAAAAAACTAAAACCTATTAGTCTGTAATCTTCTTTTAATAGCTTAATAAACCATTGCTTTTTTTCATTGGCCTTAGTTTTGGCTTTTACAAAATTTGCATTAGGTTCTAATGTTAAGCAGGTTTTAGAGATCCAGATAGCATCCAATTCTTCTTTGGTATAGTTGGCAATCCCTTTAGCTGGATCTCCGATAGTAAATGTCTCGTTTTTATAACCATAACAAACTACATAATGCTGTAATCGGTATTCTATAACAACGTGGAGAATTAAAGGGTCACCATGATCTATCAGTGCTTGCATATCTGCCTCATTACCATGAGCCGTAAAACCCAATTTGTTTGCCGCTTGGTATAACCCTAATAATGTAGTGCCTTGCTTATTCGTGCCACTTAATTCTCGTAATTTTTCTATGGAACAGGTGCCGTTATAATACTGTATTAAAGATAACAAACAGGCAACGCCACAATCACTTTGGTCGTGCTGACGAATAAAGGTTTTTTCTAGATGTTTTTGATGTAAATTAGAATCTTTATACATCGCCACTTTACATTTTTTATAATTTTTGATGCAATAGCTTTAAAATGCCTTTGGCATTGAGTTGCCCTTTATGGCGTTTTATTAATTTTCCTTTCTCATTATACACTAACAGGTAAGGAATAGTGTTAGCATCAAATCTATCAGTAAACTTATGAGTGTTATCATGTAAGAATGTTATGTTTTGTTGATTGTACAATTTATAGTCTACAGCAAACGTTTTAATGCTGTGCTTTGGTTCTTCAGATATAAAGAGCAGTTGAACGTTTTTAAAATCTTCTAAATGTTCGACGATACTTTTGGCTTCATGTTGGCAAAAGTCGCAGGTGCTATTAAAATAAATTAAGAGGGTAGGCATATTAGCCTTTAGACTGTCCTTTGTAAATATATCATCTTCCAAAGATTGAAACTCAAAATCCGGGATGGTTTCTAAACGTTCAGCAGAATCTATTTTCTTTTGTATATTATGACCCACCTTAAAACCAAGGTAGACAAAAGTAGCAACCACAATGACTATAATGCCAATTCTTAAATAGGTTTTCATCTGTTATAGAAGTTGTTGTTAGCTGGACTAGCTCATATTTAAGGTAAAAAACATCACGCCAACAACCCAAATAAGTAGACCAACGCCATAGCTACTCGCTACAATAGATAGGCCTTTGTCCGTAGTTTTATTTAAGGCTTTGCCTAACAAATAGCCCAATATCAACCAATAGGCCAACTCAAATAAATTAAAGGTTTGTAGTGGATATATCCACCAAGCATCTATACCTTCATAGCCCACCATACTTAATGCGGATAAGGGGTAAAAGTATTGCAAGTCCTCTAGGGTGTAATTGTCTTTAAAGAAATAAAACCAAAGCGTTTTACATACAATAACTAATAAAAACACAAACTCGGCTTTGGTGACCATGCCAAAAATCTTCCTGTATTTTAGTTTAAGATTAAAAAGAAAACAGCCCAAATCAATGATAGCCGAAATAATAACTATCTTTAATAACAAGAGTAACGGTATTATGGCGTAGCCTAGCCATTCCCATTTTTTTTGAATCTCAAATAGTTCTTCTATTTGTTGCGCTGTAAGCTGTTCTGCTAATGAGTTGACAAATAATGCTTCAGTATTTAATAAATTCTTTGAAATGACTCCAAAGCAGAGTGTTATAACTGTTAATAAGAGAAAACTAACTGTATTGTTCACCTTTAAAATTGGGATTTTAATTAATCTAAAATATCAATAAAGCCAAGAAGTGATAACTGATATTACTTCTTGGCTTGTTTAGAATTGGTAGATTAAGGAGTTTTTACCAACATCTATCGGCTCCATGGGCCAAAGATGCTATCCCTAATGCCCAACCTACTGGCCCTCCTACGAGGAATAGCCCTACACTCACACCGCCTAAAAGCATGCATTCTAAGTTACTTGGGTCACTTCCACCAGTAATTTCGTTCAAATTATTTATTTCTATTTTTTTCATCTTTAATAATTTTAATATAAACACCACAATTAATTGTAAATAAGGGAATTAAGAATACGTCCAATATTGTTTTTATTCTTAAAAACTCATAATTAACCAAGATTATCATCAATAACAATAATACAGAGTTAATCAAGGTAATAGTTTTAATTTTCAGCATTTAATTTGGTGTTTTTTAGTTAATAATAAGTTTAAACTTCGAAACAATGACTACTTGTTGCAGCAATAGCAATAGTTGCAGGCCATAATCCAAAAAGAAGAGAAACTCCAATTCCTACTCCTCGTAAAAAACAGTTTCTTGTTTCACTATCACCAGCAAGAAAGGATTCCATTTCATTTAATTCTAATTTTTTCATAAATAATAAATATTAATATTTCACCTACTCTATGAGCTTTTCGGTTACCGCTATAAATTTTAGATGTAGGCAATTAATAAAAAAATTTCTATATATAGAAATTTTTAAGAATATTTTACTGTTCTTTTTGCTCGTAGATTTTCTAGGTTGTGAAGTCGGTTTGGATAGAGGTGCAAGTTTTTAAGAAAAGAAGTTCTTAATGATACCCCAATTTTTGATAACAACGTATTTAGCAAAAAGGAATCCTAAAAGAAACATTAAAAATTTTCTTTTTAATTCTGATTTTTTATTAAAACTCAGTTTTTCCATTGTTACATTTTTTGATTATCTAATTATGAATGCCAACCCAAAAAATATGGCGTTATGGAGTATGTGTATGCCTAAACCTATTAAAAAGTTGTTTTTCAATCTTATATAACTAAGGTATATTCCCAATACCGTTTGTATTGAAACTAAAAAAGGAATAAACAAATAATGTCAAGATAGAAAATAATTAAAGTTAAAGGCATGTAAAAGCCCAAAGCATATAATATTATAATAGACAAAAGTGTTTTTATTTTGTGCAAAAAACAATAACATCTTTTCATTCAATATCATATAGCTCGTTACAGATGCCATAACCATCAATAATATCTTAAAATGCAATGGTAAACTGATTACACCTAAAATTGTTAAAAATATAATTAGTTGTATGCCAATACTAATGGACACATTTCTTCTGTTGATTTTTAGCCCAAGTCTATATGCGAGTTCCTCAAGGATCGGAGCAATTAAAATGACTATTGCCCACCTGCTTACAAAAGGGTTTGTTACTATGTTTCTATTATTAAATACCTGTTTATAATCGTCAGAAATTTGAAATAGAATAGAATTAAGTAACCCATAAGCCACACATGCACAGAAATCAAAAATCAAAAATTGAATAAAAAGATTTTTGAATTTTATTTTCTTGTTTGGCTCAATCTTTTTTGGATTGTTTAGAAAAAGATATAGTTCTTGTACAGTGTAGGATAACATTCTTAAAACCATTATAAACCCTATTATGTTATATTATAATCACTAAGGTGTTATTGAAAATATGTAGTAAGCATGAAAAAATAAATCCATGTCTGATTCTTATAAAACTATAAACTGAAGCACTAACCAATTGAGGAAAAATTATTAAGGGAATCCATAAATAATCTAGATTAGATAACTTATAGTTTCCTATATGAAGTAGGGCAAAAACTATAATTGAGCCGTACAAAATCCATTTAAAGCACTTTTTCCAAAGATATTCAAAGATAGATTTAGATTTCCTTGTTATCAAAAACAGAATAAAACCAATTGATAGTGAAATCAATATGCGATAAAAAAAGGTATTTTCTAAAGAAAAAAAAGACACCTTAAAGTACAATTTTGTTATTAGTCCATACGATAATAGTAAGCTAGAAAGCAAAACAAAGTATGGGTTAAACTTTAGAGGTAATCTAAAGACTATCTCTTCAGATACAGGCATTATTAAACCGCCTATCAACAATAATTTTAATAACGACCAACTTCCTTTTAATACATTAATGCCGACATTTTCAATATTAGTTAAGGTATTTATTATCAGTACAGCAACAAACGATAAAGCCAGTTTTAATAGAAATAATAAAACTATTTCACTAAGCACTAGTTTAAGAGGTAATTTATTGCTTTCAGAATTACTTGGCCTAACTAAAAAATTAAAAAACGCATTATAAGTATCCATAAAAAATAGCTGTGCAACTTTAATCGCACAGCCTCAATTGAATTGTAAAAACTACTTATTCACCAAAGGGTAATAAATCAGCAGCCCAAGAAATAATATTACCAATTGTCTCAATACCAGATCTTATATGAGATCCTATTGCATGACCCAAGTTATAACTTTCTTCCGTACCACCATTAATTTCTAATAATTCTTTTTGATTTAAGTCTTCTAAATTCATTTTAATTGACTTTAAGTTATACAGTTTTCTAAATTTTTAATGAGCTTCAACACCCATTAAACCATCCCATAATCCATGAGCCGCATCTAGTAGTGTACCAGCAGCATATCCAGATGCAAATCCAACGGCGAATATGGTTTCAAAGAAATCACCCCCATTGATTTGTGTTAGTTCTAAATTTGATAATTCTTTCATTTTCTTTATTTTTAATTATACTTCTCTACTACCTTCTTTAAATCCTGCTATCCATCCTTGACCATAAACATAGATTTGCGTTGGAATTGCTAAAGTAACGCCTAGAATATCATCCCAAAAACCTCCACCATCAACACCAACTAATTCTGATTTGTTCATTTCCTGGACACCTAAAATTTTCTAAATTCATAAATATTAAATATTAATATTTCACCTACTCTATAAGCTTTTCGGTTGCCACTATAAGTTTTAAATGGAAGCAATCAACAAAAAAATTTCTATATATGGGAATTTTTTTATTAATGGTACACTTTATAGATGTTTTTTGTGGTTGATAGGTGTTTTTAAAGTACTTCTTCTATTTAGATTTATTTTTATAGAGCTATTAATCAAACTTATCTTTAGCATTGCTCAATCTAACACCGAAAGAAAAAAAGCAAAAAGCAGCTCTACAGCTTCTATTAGGCGAACATTTGCGGCATATGCGTATACAGAAGAATTTAAAGCAAAAATTTGTTGCGGATAGATGTGGGTTTACGCATAGTGGCTATAACCTTATGGAAAAAGGGCAGCGTAATGTAACACTATTTTCTTTGTATAAAATTGCCAAGGCCCTAGATGAGCCTATTGAGCATCTTTTTAAATTTTCAGGTATTGAAGAATTGGATAAAATTAGATAAACATCATTTTACCGCATTCTCTTATACAAAACAAGTAATGTGCTTTTAATACGTTTTAAGCTCAAATTGATCCCCATCGAAAACGCCATAGGTGTAGTAGGATATCCAATCGCCAAGGTTAAAATATTTTGAGGTTTCACTAAGTGCAATCTCTAGGGGTAAATGCCGATGCCCAAAAACAAAAAAATCGCGATGTTTTTCTTGAAGCTTGCGTTTGCTGTAAATGGCTAGCCATTCGTTGTCTTCACCTAAGAATTTGGCATCATCATCACCAGAAATCAGTTTATTCTTGACTGACAAATACTGCGCAATTTTTACACCGATATCTGGATGCAACCAACGGAACAACCATTTAAATAAGGGATTGGTAAAGACTTTTTTCATGCGTTTATAACCTTTATCTCCTGGTCCTAAACCATCACCATGACCAATAAAAAAAGTACTTCGATTGTGATCAGTAGTCGATTCAAAAGTAAATTCTTGCGGTTTGTGATATACAGGAATCCCTAATTCCTCTTCAAAATAGCCGCTCATCCATAAATCGTGGTTCCCCACAAAATAATAGATTGGGATACCAGAATCGCCGATTTCGGCTAATTTTCCTAATGTTCTAGTAAAACCTTTGGGGACAACGGTTTTATATTCAAACCAAAAATCGAATAAATCACCAATAAGAAAGATGGCAGCAGCATCGTGTCTTATCTCATCTAACCAAGCGACAAACCTTTTCTCACGAGGTCTTGAAGCTTCCATGGTTGGTGCCCCAAGATGATTATCCGAGGCAAAGTAAATCTTCTTGCCTGATGGTATTTCTATGTGGTAATTATTACTCATTGTCACTAGCATACCACTCGGCAAAACTGGTAGCCGTTTCTCGAAGTTTTAAGGAATGTAATTTTATGTTGTCTGGCAAGCGCCGTTTTATTTTTTCAGCAAAATCAATGATCATCATTTCTGTTGTCGGTTGATAATCTACTAAAATGATATCGTGACCGCGGCTTTTTAAATCATTCGCTAATTCTAAATGCGGTGTATTTTTATTGAAAATCATAGTGTGGTCAAAGACATCTACGATTTCGTCTTTCACAATTTTTTTTAAATCCCCAAAATCGATGACCATACCATACTTCACGTTGGTATTGTCATCAATCGGAGTACCGATGACAGTTACGTATAAATGATAACTGTGGCCGTGTAAATTTTTGCACTTGCCGTCGTAACCGTAAAGTGCATGGCCAGCTTCAAAAGAAAATTGTTTTGTAATTCGTATGTTACTCATTAACGTCTTCTGTTTCTATTATAAAAGTAGATGATAATCAGCACAATTGCTAAAATTAGAAAGAGTCCGTTTCCCACTTTATTCGTCTTTTACTCTGTTTTTATTATATCTGTAAATCGCATAGGCTATAAAGACCAATACCACAAAGGGTAGTAAATTCCCAATAAAAATGCCAATAGCATAACTATCATCGGGTGCTTCCTTTAGTTTTTGGTCTATATCAACCTCTTGTAATAAATATATAAATGCTCTAATCAATGCCTATACCAATAAATACTGATTTATCGGCCAAATTTACGTGTTTTGTGCAAGGGATTTAAATGTTTTTCTGAATTTTATGATTAATGGCAGTCCGCGAGCAACGATCCAAAGGGTGAATGCCGTAAATATACCATACAATTTGTAGTCCATAAGATCAGTCCAAAACACCACTGGAATAAAGACCAGCAGTGTTGAAAACAATAGGACATTTCTAAGGTATTGCATCATCCCCAAGCCCTTAAAAACACCATCAAAAATAAAAGCTAGAGCGCATAAAGGCTGCATGGCTAGAATCATCCAAAAGATATTGTAAAACTCATTCAAAACTTCTTTATCGTCTGTAAATATTTGGCCTATGGGATGATATAGTAGTGCGCCAATACTACCAATGATGAGCCCTACAACAACACCGTACCTTATGAGCTTATTACTCAATGCAATAAGACTTTTATAATTCCTAGCTCCAAAAAGCTTACCAGATAAGATATTACCAGCACTTGCATAACCATCTATAAGAAAGGCCCCCAAAAACCAAAGGTTAATGGCAATAGTGTATGCAGCAATATAAGTAGTGCCGTACTTAGTGGCATAACTCGTGCCGAAATATAAAGCGACATTAAGAGCTATCGTTCTTATAAATAAATTGACGATCATTAATATGAAGCGCTTTATTTCTGGATTAAACGGAAATCTAACCAACAAAGGAATATCTGTTTTTTTAAGGATGTAGTATACCGAAAGCGAAGCCATAATAATTTGCGCAATGACACTCGCATAGGCCGCACCTTTAATATGCATGGCAGGAACAAATCCTTCTATGCCATAAACCAGAACAATATCGAGAATGATATTAGCTACAGCACCTGTAATAGCAATAAGCATCGGGTGATAGGTGTTTTGAAGTCCTCTAAAGGTCCCAAAAACGGCTATAGTAAACAATGTGAATGGAAACCCAAAAACACGGATTTGGTAATAATCTATACTGTATTTAAGGATTAAATCCGAAGCATTATAGAGTTTAAAAATTTGAGCCGCAAAAGGATAAGTGGCTAAAATGATTAAAACACTTAGAGACGTAATAATAAACATCGCTTGAGCCGGAAGATTTTTTACCTCACTTAATTTATCAGCTCCCAAATATTGAGATACAATGGAAGAAATGGCACTACGTGTTTGCCCTAGGACCCAAATAAGCATGGATAAAAATGTGGTAACAATACCAACGGCTGCTAAGGATTCTGTAGCATCATAGTCCATATTACCAATGATGGCCGCATCGGTTAAGGACAAAATAGGCTCAGATATGCCAGAAATTAAAGCTGGAATAGCGAGTCTGTTGATATGTTTTAAAGAAATACTTGTTGTACTCAAAGCACTAGTTCGTAACAATGAAAAGGGTATTTACTCTGTTTGGGAAAGTAAATATCCCCTAATCGTTTATAGCCGCGAAGTTCGTAAAACTTTTGGTTTCTTTTGTTCTGTGAGAAGGTGTCTAATCGTATAGAACTATAGCTATTATCTATGGCGAATTGCTCTGCAAAATCCATAAGTTGCTGCGCATAACCTTTACCTTGTAGCTTTGGGTGAATTGCTAAACGATGAATGTAAATATTGTTTTCGCTTTTAGTTAACCAATCAATTGGGTAATATTCTTCATCCATAAATGTGGAAATCACAATAGTGCCTTTTAATTGTCCATCTACCTCCAAAATATAGAGTTCGTTTCGGCTAACATCATTTTGAAAAGCGGATGCATTAGGATAATGCTCGTTCCATTGATAGATGCCTTTAGCAATCATGGCTTTAGCACAGGCCTTGGTTAAACTCATGATGGATTCTATATCTTCTGAATTACCTTTACGTATCATTTATAATATGTACTTTTGCCCCAAAGCCCATAATGGGTCTTTGGCAGATACTATTTCTGTTATTTTAAAGCATTGTTCGCATAACAATTTACTTTAATAATAAATTTAAATTATGAAAACGATTTTAGTTCCTGTTGGATCCTCCAAAAACGCTCAGTCGCATTTACAATATGCAGTTGATTTTGCAAAAGCTTTTGGCGCAAAACTTTATGTCATTCAAATATATAATGTTTACACCAAAGCAGGAACCATGATTAAAGTCGACCACATTCTCGAGCGTGAGTCTATGGCATTCCTAGAATCTCATGTAGCCTCTATAGATACTAAAAGTGTTGAGGTGATTACCAAAACCTTTAAAGGTAAATTAATTGACACTATAGAGAGAGTTTGCGAAGCTTTAGGTGTAGATTTAATCATTTTAGAACCCAGAACTAATTCCATTAAGGATGAAGTGTACTTAGGAAAAACATCAGGTAGGATTGTAAAGCGTACGCAAATCCCAGCTTTAATTGTTCCCGAAGGCTATGTCTATAAGCCTATTGTAAAAATGCTCTTGGCTGTAAAGTCGGCCATTATAAGAAAAGAAGGTGTCTTGGAACCCTTGCAAAGTATTAAAAATCAATTTAAGGCGGTTCTTAATATTCTATTGGTAAAAACACCTTATCATAATCCTGGTGACTTTGAACTGAATGAAGAGCTAGAAGGTATGATTACCAATACCACGAAGGCCGATAGCCCAACGACTTTTCAAGCCGTGTTAGAGCACTACAAGAATCATAGTCCTGATCTATTGTGTGTGGTAAGGCGCCATCGCGGATTTTTCTCTAAGCTTTGGGAAGACGATATCATTTTAAAGAAAGATTTTCATAGCTCGAGTATCCCTGTTTTGGTGTTGAGTGGGCTTAAATAATTTAAATTAAACCAGAATTACTTTTGTTGGCATGTAGAATTTGTAATAATAAAGTTTATTTTTGCTAGCACTAAGATTTTGGGGCATTAGCCCGCCTGAACGAATTCATTCGGGCAGGCTCAGTGGCTAGAGCATTTACGGACATTTTGGAATAAAGGAATGTTTTCTGTTTATATAATTTATAGTGTTAAATTTAACAGGCACTATGTAGGAATGACATCGAATTTGGAAAATCGCTT
>NZ_JANQIM010000043.1 GCF_028282165.1 Winogradskyella sp.
CAGCAAGATACAGGCCTTGGAAGCTTTTATGGTATACGGAAAAACCAAGTCGCTCTGAAGCTCTATCGTTAGAAAAAAAACTGAAAAACCTTTCCAAAGATAGACTCATTGACTTTATAAAAAAATATTCTTAGGTCGTGGAAGTCTTGACGTTTGCCCTGCAAAGTCAAGATGCTGACCGCAAGCGTCAGCATTCGAATTAAGACCACTAGTGTCTTGATCTTCTCGTGCGCACATTCTTATAACCTATGCCCTATTTTGTTTATATTATATATTCTGAAAAATTCGACATGTTTTATTAGCGTCAGCATTCTAGATAAGACCTCAAGCATCTTGATCTTCTCGTGTGCAATTTACTCCGTATACTTTACAGTTTTTCTTCCAAAATCACTCAGAAATAGCAGTTATTAACAGACCCTTTTTCATTAAATTTTGTTAATTACACGCTTTGTTTCAGTTAAAAGCTTATTTTTGTTTAAACATTTTTATTAAAAAATGAACAATATTAAAAATCAGTTTAGTATTAAAGACCTAGAAAATCTCACTGGTATTAAGGCACATACCATAAGAATCTGGGAAAAACGCTA
The DNA here is from genome assembly GCF_028282165.1 of Winogradskyella sp. Lineage (GTDB taxonomy): Bacteria > Bacteroidota > Bacteroidia > Flavobacteriales > Flavobacteriaceae > Winogradskyella. The sequence continues at coordinate 588 of NZ_JANQIM010000043.1, forward strand.
TAACCTACTTCAACCCAAGCGTACAGATACTAACATAAGATATTATGATTTAGCAAGTTTTCAGAAACTACTCAATGTCAGCTACCTTAATAACAATGGCTACAAAATTTCTAAAATAGCTACCATAGAAGAGCATAAAATTCCTATTTTGGTTAGAGAAATTGCGGCGCAAAGCAATATAGAGGATCATGCCATTAACGCCTTTAAGCTAGCCATGCTCAATTTTGATCAGGTACTTTTCTATAATACCTATGAGTCCCTACTGCAAGAAAAAGAATTCTATGAGATTTTTTACGACATCTTCATTCCGCTTTTAACGGAAATTGGATTGTTATGGCAAACAGACACCATTACTCCTGCACACGAACATTTTTTAACCTCATTGATTCGTCAAAAAATACTGATCAATATCGAAAAAGTGCAGTCTAGACAGGTAAACAATTCTAAAAAAACCTTTGTACTCTATTTACCTGAAAATGAAATCCACGAGCTGGGTCTTATGTTCATTAACCATCAGTTGGTAAGTAGAGGGTATCAATCTATCTTTTTAGGTTTTAGTGTACCGTTAGAGAGCTTGACAGATTTAAAGGATTATTACGATGAAATTATCTACATATCTTACTTCACCGTGAAACCAGAAAAAGGTGAGATTAAGAAATATATGGAGAATTTTAATACACTCTTGCTCAACGGCAGCAATACGAAACTATGGATTTTAGGTCAGATGCTGAACGCCTTAGACTTGGATAATTTACCCAAAGGCGTTTCGGCATTTAAGAGTATACAAGCCTTAATCGATAAAGTAGATAATCCATAAATGCGTAAAACAATATCTATAATAGGCTCTGGATTTTCATCGCTATCGGCATCTTGCTATTTAGCAAAAGCCGGGCATAAGGTAGCTGTTTACGAAAAAAATGCTACCGTCGGCGGAAGAGCCAGACAACTCGTAAAAGATGGTTTCACCTTTGATATTGGACCAAGCTGGTACTGGATGCCAGACATCTTTGAAAAGTTTTTTAGCGATTTTGGTAAAAGTACAAGCGACTATTATCAACTCGATAAATTGAGTCCTGCTTACAAAATCTTCTTCTCGGATGAAGTAATTACCATAGGTGACCATATGGATCAAATTTGTGAGGAATTTGAGCGTATAGAAACAGGAAGCTCTAAACCACTTCGCAAATTTATATCGCAAGCCCAAGAACACTATGATATAGCCATCAATAAGGTTGTGCTAAAACCTGGCATCTCCCCTTTTGAATTGGTAACCAAAGATACCGTAACCAGAGTAGATCGCTTTTTTAAAACTATTAGCTCAGAAGTGAGAAAGAATTTTAAGAACCCTAAGTTGATTTCTACACTAGAGTTTCCGGTACTGTTTTTAGGCGCAAAACCAAGTCAAACACCATCGTTTTATAGTTTTATGAACTTTGCTGATTTTGGTTTAGGCACATGGCACCCAAAAGGTGGTATGTACCAGATTATAAAGGCTATGAAAAGCTTAGCTGAGAGTTTAGGTGTGGATATTAACACCAATAGCAATGTGGAAAAGATCAATGTTGAAAACGGAAAAACCGTTGGGATTACGGTTAATGGAAAGACTATAGCTTCAGATATTGTACTTAGTGGTGCAGATTATCACCATTCTGAAACCTTACTAGATCAAAATTACAGACAATATTCAGAGTCGTATTGGAACAAACGTACCTTTGCACCATCATCGCTTCTCTTCTATGTCGGCTTTAATAAAAAGCTTAACGCGATAGAACATCATAACTTATTCTTCGACACAAATTTCGAAAATCACGCCGAAGAGATTTATGATGACCCTAAATGGCCTAAAAACCCATTATTTTACGTTAACTTTCCTTCAGTAACGGACAAGAGTATGGCTCCGGAAGGTTGCGAAACCGGGTTTTTCTTGATTCCTATCGCACCAGGATTGGAAGATACGCCAGAGTTAAGGCAACAATATTTTGATATTATCATTAATCGTTTTGAAAACTTAACCAATCAAGATGTACAAAACCATATTCTTTTTAAAGAATCATTTTGTGTCAATGATTTTGTTAGTGAGTACAATTCGTATAAAGGTAATGCCTATGGAATGGCCAATACGCTAAAACAAACGGCTTTCCTTAGACCAAAACTAAAAAGTAAAAAAGTCGATGGACTTTACTTTACAGGACAGCTCACTGTTCCCGGCCCAGGTGTTCCACCATCCTTAATATCAGGAAAGCTGGCAGCTGACCTCATCAACAGAAATTAAATTGCTAAGAAAAATATACCGATTATCATGAAATCAATTTTCGACAACGTCTCCAAAGAATGTAGTAAGCTTGTTACCAATGCCTACAGCACATCATTTTCTATGGCGACCAAAATGTTATCAGAAAGCATAAGACAAGACATCTACAACATCTATGGTTTTGTGAGGTTTGCAGATGAAATTGTCGACACCTTTCATGATTACGATAAAGAAAAACTTTTCAGGAATTTTGAAACTGAATTGGAAAATGCTTTGAAAGATAAAATTAGTTTGAATCCTATTCTAAATTCATTTCAGGAAACTTATCATAAATATGGTATAGACAAGCATCTGGTCGATGCTTTTATGAACAGTATGCGTTTAGACTTGTTTAAAAAGGATTATCTCACGGAAGAAGAGTACAAAAACTACATTTATGGCTCTGCGGATGTTGTAGGTCTTATGTGCCTAAAAGTTTTTGTAAAGGGCGATCAAGAAAAATATGAAGATCTAAAGGATTCAGCAATGAGCTTGGGTTCTGCCTTTCAGAAAGTGAATTTTTTACGTGATTTAAAAGCCGATTTTGAGGATTTGAGCAGAACATATTTTCCAAACACAGACCTCAACCACCTAGACGAAGTTTCTAAACAAGCCATTATCAAAGATATAGAAAAGGATTTCTCTGAAGGACTTAAAGGCATTAAACGATTACCACTTGAGGCACGCTTTGGCGTATTTATGGCGTACCGTTATTATAACAAACTGCTTCAAAAGCTTAAGAACACACCAGCGTTAGAAATAAAATCGGCAAGAATTAGAGTTCCAAATTATAAAAAGATTGAACTACTAACACGCAGTTATGTAAAATATCAATTAAATTTGCTTTAACTTAAAATCACAGGTTTGCAAACGTTTTTTTGGATATTAATTTTCTTCGGAACTTTCTTAATTATGGAGTTTAATGCGTGGTTTACCCATAAGTATATTATGCACGGTTTTCTCTGGAGTTTGCATAAAGACCATCACCACAAAGACCACGATAGCTGGTTTGAGCGCAATGATGCCTTTTTTATTTTTTATGCTGTAGTCAGCATGACCTGCTTTTACCTTTGGGGCGAACAAAATGTATGGTACTGCTTGCCTATAGGCATAGGTATTATGGCCTACGGTTTAGCCTACTTTATTGTGCACGATATCTTTATTCACCAACGTTTTAAATGGCTTCGTAATATTGATAATAAATATGCTCGTGGCGTAAGACGTGCCCACAAGATACATCATAAGCATTTGGGTAAAAAAGATGGCGAAAACTTCGGAATGCTCATTGTTCCTTTTAAGTATTTTAAATAAATCACTATAGATTTGAAATCCATAGTTTTAATCAACGAATGAAATTCATTTTGTTGTATTCAAGTTATTCCGCCAGAGCTGAATTCTTAGCGAAATCGAAGGGAAAGTGACAAGAAACCGCAAGGTTAAGCGAAGCTAAATCTCATAATCTTGTGGGTTCATAATGAGATTTCTCTCTTTAGCCTGTCTTGAGCGACAGTCGAAAGATTCGAAATGACAAATACTCTTAAAAGGTATATAAACTAAAGTCGCTGCAATAAAATCACAAAGTTTTAACCTTAATATAGATTATGAATTATTCAGAAAGCATTTGATCTAATTGCCCTCTAACGGTTTCACTATTCCAATCAACGGCACCAGATTCGTCAACCACAATCTCACCTCTTTTGTTGATAATAAAAGTTCTGGGAATAGATCTAAATGCCAATGCTTCTGGTATATTGCTCATGGGATTGAAAACTTCAAAACTATAATTCTCTTTGTTCTTAAAGTTTTCTACAGTTTTAAAATCATCGCTGGTAACGAATAAGAATTTTACCTTATCGTTGTAATCATTGTATAATGCCTGAAGACTGGGCATTTCTGCGATGCAAGGTGGACACCATGTCGCCCAAAAATTCACAAATACAACTTTACCTTGAGTAGCTTTAAAATCGAGTAAAGCATTATTGACATCGGATTGTAATTTCCAATCGCTGTAAGATACAATAACCCTATCTGCTTCATCAATAACCGAAGATTGGTTGATATAGCTCAACCCCTTATGCAATACTATCTGTAAAGGCTGTCTTGTTTGTGGTATAATAAGAATAGCGATTATGATCAAAAAAATGATATTGCGCTTAGTGAAATTAGCTTTCATCAATTGTGGTTTAAGCCGAAGTATTATAAATTCTAATCTGTCTTCTATTAAAGTCTATAATATCATCTTCTTTTAGTTCGTTCATAAGAATATTCAATGTCGGGCGCGAAATGCCAATCAAAGACGCGATATCTTTTTGTGTGTAAGGGTGATTTATGATCTGGTCACCTGTTTTTTCGCAATTATACCCATAATCTGTACAAAGTTCGTCTAAAAATTCGACTAATCTTGTTTTAGAGTCTTTAAAAAGTAACAACTGTAAGCGTCGTTCCAGTTTCTTAAACTTGTAACCAATAAATTTATAAATTCTAAAACTGAAGGTTTGGTTATCCCGCATTAAATCGTGCATCGTTTCTACACCTACGGGACAAATGGAAGTTTGGTTGTCTAACGATTGTGCAAACTCTTCGCGTATTCTCTCACCTAATATCGCCTTCTCGCCAAACAGTTCACCTTTAGTTAAAATAGCTTTTACCACTTCATCGCCACTCTCACTGTAATAGCCAATTTTTACTTTTCCTTTTTCAATTAAATAAACTTTGTTAGAAGAATCATTTTCAAAATAGATATAATCTTCTTTGCGGTAATGATCAAAGGTATGTGCTTGTTTGTAAGCCTTAAACTTATGAGGGCACAATAGCTTAAATAGATTTACATCCTCAAAAAACCAAAATGACTTCATGATATAGGTAATAGAATGTTGATTGTGTATAACACTAATGTCGCTATTGAATAGAAAAACTTACAGAAAAGTTAAAAAAAACTCTCAGTGGTTGCTGAGAGTTTTAAAAAGTATGATAAGATTACTTAAGTATTAAGCATTCTGTTTCTTGATTAAATTAAGTGCTGACCCTTCTTTATACCATTCAATCTGCGAGTCATTATAGGTATGGTTTACAGCAATCGTATCTTTTGATCCGTCTGCATGGACAACCTCGATATGTAATGGTTTACCTGGTGCAAATTCATTTAAATCCAAGAAGTTGAAGGTATCGTCTTCCTGTATTAAATCGTAATCAGCCTCATTAGCAAACGTAAGCCCCAACATACCTTGTTTTTTAAGGTTAGTTTCATGGATACGTGCAAAGGATTTTACAATTACGGCAGCAACACCCAAATGCCTTGGTTGCATTGCAGCATGCTCTCTCGATGAACCTTCTCCATAATTATGATCGCCTACCACGACTGACCAAATGCCATTTTTCTTATACTCACGCTGTGTGTCTGGTACGCCGCCATACTCACTTGTAAGCTGGTTCTTAACAAAATTGGTCTGTTTGTTATATGCATTTACCGCACCAATTAAAGTATTGTTGGCTATATTGTCTAAATGTCCTCTAAAACGCAACCAAGGGCCAGCCATAGAAATATGATCTGTAGTACATTTACCATAAGCTTTGATTAAAAGCTTAGCACCTGTAATAGAATCGCCAATAGGCTCAAACGGTGTCAATAATTGTAAGCGCTCAGAATTAGGATTTACGGTGACTTCTACGCCGCTTCCATCTGCAACAGGCTCTAAATAACCATTTTCCTTGACATCAAAACCTTTTGGTGGTAATTCCCATCCTGTTGGCTCATCTAACATCACTTCCTCTCCATCTTCATTAATCAATGTATCTGTCATTGGATTAAAATCTAAACGTCCTGCAATAGCAATGGCCGCTGTAATTTCTGGTGAGGCCACAAATGCATGTGTGTTAGGATTACCATCAGCACGCTTAGCAAAGTTTCTATTAAACGAGTGTACAATACTATTTTTTGGTGCATTCTTTGGATCACTGTAACGTGCCCATTGCCCAATACATGGACCACAGGCGTTGGTAAATATTGTAGCATCTAATTTTTCAAACACTTGTAAGATACCATCGCGTTCCGCAGTATAACGTACTTGCTCTGAACCTGGATTAATACCAAACTCCGCCTTGGTTTTTAGGCCTTTATCCAATGCTTGTTGTGCTATTGAAGATGCTCTCGATAAATCTTCATAAGAGGAGTTGGTACAAGATCCTATTAATCCCCATTCTACTTGCATTGGCCATTCGTTTTCTTTGGCCTTATCGGTCATTTCCCTACCTACTGTAGTCGATAGATCTGGAGTAAAAGGTCCGTTTAGTAATGGCCCTAATTCAGAAAGGTTAATATCGATCACCTGATCAAAATATTGTTCAGGGTTTTCATAGACGTCAGTATCTGCCGTAAGGTATTCTCTTATTTTATTGGCTTCATCTGCAACATCTGCTCTGTCTGTAGCTCTTAAATAGCGCTCCATAGAATCATCATATCCAAAAGTAGATGTTGTAGCGCCGATTTCTGCTCCCATATTACAGATGGTTCCTTTTCCTGTACATGACATTGACAAGGCACCTGGACCAAAGTACTCTACAATAGATCCTGTTCCACCTTTAACGGTAAGTATCTCAGCAACTTTAAGGATAACGTCTTTAGGTGCTGTCCATCCAGAAAGTTTTCCTGTTAATCTTACACCTATAAGTTTCGGAAACTTAAGTTCCCAAGGCATTCCCGCCATAACGTCTACCGCATCAGCACCACCAACACCAATGGCAACCATACCCAATCCACCTGCATTTACTGTATGCGAATCCGTACCGATCATCATCCCACCTGGGAATGCATAGTTTTCTAATACTACTTGATGAATAATACCTGCGCCTGGTTTCCAAAATCCAATACCGTATTTATTGGATACGGATTCTAAAAAATTGAAAACTTCACTACTCGTATCATTGGCATGTTTTAAGTCTACTTCTGCTCCACTTTTTGCCTGAATCAAATGATCGCAATGCACTGTTGTTGGCACGGCTACCTTAGCCTTACCAGCTTGCATAAATTGTAATAATGCCATCTGTGCTGTGGCATCCTGGCACGCTACTCTATCTGGCGCAAAATCAACGTAATCCTTACCTCTAATGAATGATTGCGTCGGTTTACCATCCCACAAATGGGCATATAATATTTTTTCTGAAAGTGTTAATGGTTTACCAACAATTTCTCTGGCAGCATCAACGCGCTCAGCGATGTTAGCATAAACCTTTTTAATCATGTCAATGTCAAAAGCCATAAAGTATATTTAAAGGTTGATAATTATGTTTTTTAAGTCGCACAAAATTACGAATTCTTAAGGATTTTTAAAAATATGTAACAAAATCGCAATTTCTTTACATTTAAATCATAAATTTTAGTTTTTTTTAATTATTAATTTAAAAATTAACAATTAAAATGATTAAATATCAATAATTTAACAATTTATCTTATTTAGAATGATTATGTATTTCTATTAATTCTTTTTATATCTGCATTTACACCAAATATAATTTTTGAAGATCGATACTAATTTTAACGTTTTATTTGTAACAAAGCCATTCTTTTTTCTTCTAACTGCTATATTAATCGAACAATCAAAAACTCAAATTATTCCGATAGTCATCGGAGTATTACAAGAAAACGAATTTTAAATCTTAAATCATTAAAATGAAAACAACTCTTTTAAAAATAAGTGGAGCTATATTACTGTTTTTAGGTTCCCTTACACTATCCTATGCACAGGACATTACTGGCGCATGGGAAGGAAAACTAAATGTACAAGGTGCTGAAATCCCACTGTTGTTTAATATAACGATGGAAGATGGCGCCTACGCTTCTACTATGGACAGTCCTTCTCAAGGTGCCACAGATATTCCTATGGACGTGACTACTTTTGAAGACAATACACTAACTATCAAGTTTAATCAAGCTGGTATCAAATATGTTGGCACATTTGCAGAAAACACGTTTACTGGTACATTTTATCAAAGCGGAAATGAGTTTCCACTAACCCTAAATAAAACGGTAAAAACCTTACCAGGTAATACAGCTTTACCCACTTCTGATGAAGAATTAGAAAAGTTAGCTAATTGGAAACCCATTAATAGTTACAAATATGACGTTGAAGACTATTTTGCTAGACCTAAGGCGAGATCTTTTAATTTTTCTCCCGACGGCAAATATTTGTCTTACAGAGAAAAAGACGACAATAAGAAAAACCACGTCTATGTAAAAAACTTAGAGACTGATGAAGTCACTAGAGTTATTGAAGAAAAAGAAGAGCTTATAAGAGGTTTTGGTTGGGCAAACGAAAATAGATTAATATACATTATGGATAAGGGTGGTAATGAGGATTATCACTTGTTTGCTGTTGATTTAGATGGAAAAAACCAAAAAGAATTGACTCCATTTGAAGGGGTAAAAGTGAATATCCTAAATATTATTAAAGAGGATAAAGACCATATGATCATCTCCATGAATCAAAACAATCCTCAAATATTTGAGCCTTACAAAATAAATATCGTAACTGGTGAACTCGAGCAACTTTATAAAAATGATGATATCGCAAACCCTATTAACAATTATGATTTTGATAAGGATGGAAACCTACGCAGTTTTGGAAAATTACGTGATGGTGTAAATTTTGATTTGTATTACACTATAGATGGCGAAAATTTTGAGATCATCAAACAATTAAACTGGAAGGATAGCTTTAGTATATCTTCATTTAACTATGCCACTGATTACCCACATGATGCCTATGTAGTATCTAACTTAGACAGTGATAAGACGCAGATCTATTTATATGATCTAAAGGAAGATAAAGTAATCGAAAAATTATTTTCTAATGACAACTACGATGTATCTGGTCTTTCCTTATCAAGAAACAGAGGTTACGAATTAGACTATTTTTCTTATGAAGGTGAAAAAGATGTTATCGTACCTGTAAGCGACTACTATAAAAAATTGCACAGCAAAATCACAAGCAAATTCCCTAATTATAGCTATAGTATCGCTGATGTTACCGACGATGAGAGTAAATACTTAATCTTTTTACAGAGTGATAAATTATACGGAACCTACTATTCCTATGATGCTAAAAAGGACGAGTTTAGATTACTTTATAATTTAATGCCTAATCTACTTGAAGAAGATATGGCAGAGATGCGACCAATAACATTTAAAAGTAGAGACGGTAAAACTATCCATGGTTATATTACACTTCCAAAAGCAGCTTTAGAAGGTAAAAGAGTTCCTGTGATTGTTAATCCCCATGGTGGCCCACAAGGCATTAGAGATTCTTGGGGCTTTAATCCAGAAGCACAACTATTTGCTAGTCGTGGTTATGCCACTTTACAAGTTAACTTTAGAATTTCTGGTGGATACGGCCGTGAGTTTTTAGAATCAGGATTTAAGCAAATCGGCAGAAAGGCTATGGACGATGTTGAGGATGGCTTACAATATGTGATAGACCAAGGTTGGGTAGATAAAGACAATGCCGCTATTTATGGCGGAAGCCATGGAGGTTATGCTGTATTAAGAGGCTTAACTAAAACACCAGATCTTTACGCCTGTGGTGTCGATTATGTTGGTGTGTCTAACATTTTTACATTTTACGATTCGTTCCCAGAATATTGGAAGCCTTACAAAGAGATCGTAGAGGAAATCTGGTACGATCCAGATGTACCCGAAGAAAAGGAAATTATGAAAGAAGTATCTCCTGCATTTCATGTTGAAAAAATTAAAAAGCCACTCTTTGTAGTACAAGGTGCCAATGACCCAAGGGTAAACATCGATGAGTCTGACCAAATTGTTGAAGCCTTAAGGGCAAAAGGTGTTGACGTACCTTATATGGTAAGATACGATGAGGGCCATGGGTTTGGTAAAGAAGAAAATAGAATTGCGCTTTATAAAGCCATGATGGGCTTTTATGCAAAACACCTAAAACAAGATTTAGAGCAACCAATCAAAAACTAATCAATTTAAAACTTAAAACTAAAAGACCTTTTGAGATTTTCAAAAGGTCTTTTTTAATTTAAAAATTTTAAGTTTAGAATAGACTTTCAATGATTTTTTCGTCTGAAATACCTTCTGCCTCTGCTTTGTAATTTTTAATAATTCTATGTCTAAGAATCCCAGTGGCTATGGCTTGTACATCTTCTATATCCGGCGAAAACTTTCCTTTAGTAGCGGCATGTGTTTTTGCTGCGAGAATCAAGTTTTGGGAAGCTCTCGGTCCTGCTCCCCAATCCACAAATTCCTTTACAATTTCCGCAGCAGTTTCTGCCTTTGGTCGTGTCTTAGCTACTAATGACACCGCATATTCTACCACATTATCAGCTACTGGAATACGACGTATGACATTTTGAAAATCAATAATCTCTTCCGCAGTAAATAAAGCATTAACTGATAATTGAATATCTGTGGTGGTCGCCTTTACAACTTCAACCTCTTCCTTAAAAGAAGGATACTCCAACCTTATAGCAAACATAAATCTATCTAACTGTGCTTCTGGCAATGGATAGGTTCCTTCTTGCTCAATCGGGTTTTGAGTTGCCAAAACAAAGTACGGCAAACTTAATTTATATTGATGACCTGCTACGGTAACTGCACGCTCTTGCATAGCTTCTAGCAAAGCTGCCTGTGTCTTTGGCGGTGTTCTGTTGATCTCGTCTGCAAGAATGATATTAGCAAATATTGGACCTTTGATAAACTTAAAATGGCGGTTTTCATCTAAAATTTCACTTCCAAGGATATCACTTGGCATTAAATCTGGGGTAAACTGAATACGCTTAAAATCTAAGCCCAGAGCTTGGGCAATAGTATTGACCATAAGGGTCTTTGCCAAACCTGGAACACCAATTAACAAAGAGTGCCCACCTGAAAAAATAGAGATTAAAATCTGATTGACAACGTCTTCCTGACCAATGATAACTTTAGCTATTTCCTGCTTAAGAACTTTGTACTTTTTTACAAAGTTTTCAATTACGGTGACATCAGACATATGCTATTGTGTTTTTAACCAATTACTTTGATAATCGCAGTCTCTATATACACCATTTATCTTAACATAAGTTTCTGCTATGACTTCTTTTTGCCATTTATCTATGGCCCTTACTTGCTTGTCTTGCAATGCTAGTTCTTTAATCTTTAGGTAATCCCTAGCAAAATCGGCCTCATGGTCATCAATTCTATCCGTAACTGTCATGATTTTGAATTTAATAGAATTAATTCGATCTTCATCTTGAATAACTTCACTAATTTTACCATCTTCTAAACCTTGAATTTGGGTGTACATCTCCGTATCCATTTTGGTCAGTTCAAAATTAAAATCTTGGGTCGTTGGATTGGTAAGTTTTCCGCCTTCGTATTTCGTCTCTTCTTCATCACTAAATTCTCTTGCTGCATCAGCAAAGGACAGCTTTCCACTCACTACAAGTTCTCTAACCTTGTTAATTTTATCTTCTGCCTTTTTAATAGCATCGGGCGTAACCTCAGGGCGCAATAAAATATGTCGCACATCGTATTCCTGTCCTCTAATCTTTTCTAAATAAATAATGTGAAAACCAAAGTCTGTTTCAAACGGATCTGAAATTTCCCCTTCTTGTAAGTTGAAGGCAACATCCCTAAATTCCTTAACCATTCTAGGGCGTTTTCTATTCATAGTAGGCAATAGTCCACCACTGTTTTTTGATCCTGAATCTTCAGAATAAAACAGTGCTTTTGTAGTAAAACTAGCGCCATTTTCTTCTACATCTTTTTTAAACCCCTTCAGTTTATCAATTACATCTTGTTTGGCTTCTTCCGTAATTTCTGGTATAACTACAATCTGTGCTACTTTAAGCTCAGTACCAAAGGTTGGCCTTTCGTCCTTAGGAATATCATTAAAAAATGTTCTTACCTCCTCTGGGGTTACCTCAACGCCATCAATGACCTTCTTCTGCATCTCCTGAGCTAGGTATCCATTTTTGTTTATTTCATACATCTCATCTCGTAAGGCTTGCTCTGATTCTTTCTTGTAAAACTTCAACAACCCCTCCATATCACCTTGGGTTTGGGCTAAAATGCCTTCAATCTGCTGTTCTACTAAGGATTGAATATACAATTCATTTACTATAACACTATCCTGTATAGCCTGGTGCGCATATAACTTTCTTTCTAAGAGGCTTCCAAAAAGCTCACAACGGGTGACTCCCGACAAGTCTGCGCCTTGTGCTTCAAGTTGTGCTATTTCTCGATCTAAATCGGATTCTAAAACAATAAAATCCCCAACGACAGCAGCTACCCCATCTGCTTTAATACGTGTTTTATTTACAACGCTATCTTTTACCTTTACCTTAGGTGTTTCGTCGGGTATAATTTCTTGGGCGCTTAATAAACCAAAACACAAGAGCATACAAATACTTAACGTTTTAGTCATAAATCTGGAACTCATTATTTTTAATCGCATCTTTTGAAATATCTTTTTCGAGTTGTTTGATAAGCTCTAATTTTCGCTTATTAATAACGATTTGTTTTATGGATCGGTATACGTACTCCAAAGGTGCATAATCATTTTGAAGGCGTATGTCATTAACATGAATCAAATATAGGTTTAATGAATCTTTGAGCTGTAAGAAATTAGATTTTTTTAACAGTTGGTTTTTACTTTCTTGGATAACTACTGGAACTTTATCCACTACTTGACTAAATCTTACCCATAAGGAATCATTTAGGGAGTAGGATTTAAACTGTAACGAAATTGAATCCAAATAGCGTTTATCCTTAACTTCAAAACGTTTAAATCTGTTTTCAATGGTATCTAAATCTATAGCGTTTAATGGTAAACTGATATACCGCAGTTGTAGCAAGTCGTCGTTAAGCTTAAATGTTTCCTTATTAGCTTCGTAAAAAACTTCCGCCTCATCTTTATTGACTACAGTATCTATATTTTTCTTTACAAGTGCATCAAGATATGCTTTAGTATACAAATCATTTTTATACTGTTCTATAAGCTTCGAGAATTCTTCTTGTTTATCTTCCGAAAGATTGAGCAACGCGCCATCCATTAGCAACAACTGTCTTGCCCAACGGTTTATGTAAGCATTAACTATAACCAAGCTATCTTCTTTACTAGCACCTTCTGGAACCAATCCTACCACATCTTCCTTATATAAGTAAGAATCGTTGACTCTTGCTATTGGCTGACGGTCATCTGTTTTTTTAAAAAAGTCGCAACTAACAATAAACAAGCAAATTCCTAAAGTAAAGAACGCTTTTTTTAACAAAATCTATTGATTTTTAATTTTTGATTTTACAGCTTTTAGTGCTTTTTCATTTACAACAACATCAAAACGAGCATAGAGTTCTTTAATCCAATCAGTCTCGATCTGTGTCTGGTAGTCATTAACAACATTACCTCTAGCTTCTTGGAGGGTTTTATCTCCAGCTGGTAATACGTTAATTACATCTATTACATGAAACGCGTCATTGTGCTGATATATTTTGCCTAAGCCTTTTTGAAAGCTCAAGTCAGAAGGTAGCTTGCCATCATCCACACTAAAGATTCCTTTTGTGAAAATGACATTATTCTCTGAGTCTGTATTTAAAGCAGCTTCTATTTCTTCTTTGGTTTTACCCTTTTTCATCATTTTTAGAACCTTTTGGGCAATGGCCTTATCTGCCGAAGTCGCCATAATCATATCTACTCTATCACCCCATTGGTACTTTGACTTATTTTTAAGATAATACGCTTCTAGACCTGTTGTGTCTTTAGAGGCTTTATTCCAGACTTCCTTTTCCATTAAGTCGAATAGTAGCAAACCCTCTCTATATTCTTTGAGAATATCGGCAAAATCTTTGTTTTCAAATTCAAGATTATTTTCTCTATACTGTAAAATAGATTTATCAAAGAATTTTTTGAATTCGTTATCTACTACATTTGAAAATGATGATGCCTTTCTGTCGGAATAGTTACGTTGGGCCGACATTAAGTGGTTTCCAAATTCATCATAAGTAAATGCTTTGTTATTAATGGTAAATATGGTTTTAGCCTTATCAAACTGCTCTGGCAATGTCCATGAGCGTTTAAAAAACCCTTCATTTAAGATGGATTCAAAATACGGTTTTGCTTCTTCAGCATACGAAATTTGATAACGTTTTTTTAATTCGTTTACCATTGCAGCATTGATAAGCTTGGATCTCGAGTCTCTTTTTACTCTTGCCTCTAGAGATAGTTTTTGCTCTTCAAATGTTTGAGTGGGCTTTAGGTCTATGCGCTTTACTATATGCCATCCGTATTCTGTTTTAAATGGTTTGGTCATATCACCATCTGCCTTTAATGCAAAAGCTTCGTCTTCAAACTCGGCCGAGCTTAATTGTCCACTCTTAAAAGGTGATAATTTCCCACCATTTCTTGCTGAACTCTTATCGTCCGAAAATTGTTTGGCTAGAGATTCAAAGCTTTCTCCTTGTTCTATCTTTTTGTAGATGTCATTAATGCGGTCTTCAGGATTGAGGAGTGAATCCCTTTGCTTTAAAGCTACCATAATGTGCGCTGCTGTAATCGTACCACGAGATTGACGCCTGTCGTTGACTTTTACAACATGATATCCAAACTGTGTTCTAAACGGCATAGAGATATCTCCTTTTGGTGTATTGTATGCCGCTGTTTCAAAATCATAAACCATCTTAAATGCTGAGAAATAGCCTAGATCTTCCAAAAAGATAGTTTGCCCATTGTGCATCTCTGCCTTTACGGTTTCAAAACCCTCATCCAAAGCTCGTTGTCTTAACCCTAAGACTTGATTATATGCACTAAGTGTATCTTGAGCGTTTTCGTCTAACCTAACTAATATGTGAGATGCATTAATATCTATGGTGCTGCGTTTGTAAGCCTCTTTCACCAGAGCGTCTGTAACTTTATTCTCTGATAAATAATTCTTGGTTAACTGATTTTTATACCTCTTGAATTCGCGCTGATATTTGGTATCCTCATGTAACTTTAAACGCTTGGCCTCTTTTAATTTTAATTGATATTCTGTAAAAAGCTTTAAATAACCATCTACATCCTTTTGACTTTCGTCCTTAACTAAATCTAAATTTTTATTGTAAACCCTTAAAAATTCGGATATCATTACCGGGTCTCCATTTACTGTTAAGAGTACTTCTTTGTTGTCTTGAGAGAAAGAAAAATTAAGTGTAAAAAACACCAAAAAGAGCCATTTAAATTTAAGTTTCATTGTCATAATATTTTCATTGTTAAATCATTGTAATCTTAACGCGATTACATTAATTTCCAGATTCTGCAAAAATAACACAAATCGCCTATTTTACAAGTTGAACCGCAATCATAATTTAATTAACAGACTAAGACTACTATAATACGCTTACGGCTTCTAAAATGGTAGAAACGTCGATAAATTAGAGTTAGTATTTATGCTTTTGCTATATTTAATGCGAATTGTTATTATAGCATGAAATATACCACCGAAATGATCATAAAGCGACCTTTGGTTGAGGTTGCAAAAAAGATGAATTCTCCAGAAAACATGAAGCATTGGCAAGAAGGTCTGGTCAGTACTGAACATATTTCGGGAACGCCCGGTGAGTTTGGTGCTAAGATGAAACTAAATTATGATTTTGGTAAACGTAAGATGGAATTGATTGAGACCATCACCAAACAGAACTTCCCAAAAGAATTTCATGCTACCTATAATACAAAAGGTGTTAGAAATATTCAACAGAACTACTTTGAAGAAACAATGGAAGGCCATACAAAATGGATCTGCAAAAATGAATTTCAACCCACAAATTTTATGATGAACGCTATGCTGTTCTTAATGCCTCGTGCCTTTAAGAAACAGACAAAAAAGTATATGACCAATTTTAAGAATTTTGCCGAAAACGGTACTTCTATTGCCAATGCGTAAATTAAAACTAATATGGGATTTTAGAGGTCCCGTAAGCCAGAAAACAGCTGAGCATCATTTGATTCACTTACAAGAATACATTAGATCAAACGCTTTAGATATTACAAATACTGGAGTTGAGACATATAATGAGATGCACAGTATCGCATATTTAGTTATAGATGAGTCAAAAATGAAACCTATTAGAGACGCTCTTAAGCCTCACAGAGGACAAATCTATTCTGAAAACTAAAACATACGTCTCAACAAGGATTGGGTAAAACGCTTTGGAGGCACAGACAATATAATTTTTAGATCTTCCAATAAGCTAGACTCCTCATCTAAAAACTTAAAAATTGTCTCTATGTTTCCTCTCCTAAACATAGAAGAAAACAGATCGGCGCCCTCGTCATTATGCTTAGCTAGAACATCTAAAAAAAGTAAGTCGTAGTACCAATGTTTAGATATTTTATTGAACTTGGATAGATCGGTCTCTTGTTTTAAAAATGAAACCAAGTTAAGTGTTTTTTTTGTCGTATTTCTAAACGTATAGCCTGTACTGGCTTTAGTCCAGCCACCAGCTGTGCCAATGTTTAAAATATGTTTGGAATCTAATTCAGAAAACTTAAATGATGTCATTGGTATTGATCCCATTTCTTTTTCAATGATTTCATAATCTTTTATTCCCTTTTTCGTTAAATAGTCCTTAATAGCATCTTCATAATCTGCACGTGGCAGTAAATCTTTAGAAAATAAGGTATATTCAAACAATGCTGTTCTTTTATCTATAGGCAACACGTACATAAACCGTGTATTTCCTTTTTGGGGAATGGTGAAGTCCATAAAGGTTGCTATGGAATCATCAAATACATCATCTTTAGTTTTTAAGAACCAACCTAAGAAATGTTGTTTAATAACTGGGTATTTTTTTTGAAAGTTATAGGCTTCATAATTACTGAGACTTGTAAAAACCTTATCGCCCTCATAAGCTGTCTTTTCAATAATAGGCCCAAACACATCTTTTCGCTCAGCAGCAATAACCTCAGCGCCATTTTCAGTTTCTTTAAATGATAAGACACTTCGCAACTTAAAACTGATATTTGGTTTTTTTTCGATGGTATCCCACAGTGCTTTGTAGAAACTTTCACTTCTTATCATTTTATAACTATAAGGTGAAATATCTAGATGTTCAGAATAGGCTTGGCTACCAAAGAAAATTTTAGCCCAGGATTTGGCCAGCAACTGGTCCCACTCACCTTGTCCTTTTTCCCAAAAACACCAAGTTCTGTCGTTACCCTTTTCTTTTTGTTGGTCGAGTATTAAAATAGATTTATCATTAAAAAATGCATCTTTTGCCATGCGATAAGCGAGCATTAAGCCCGATGCACCTGCACCTAAAATAATATAATCGTATCTGGATTTGGCCATTTAAAAGAATAAAAACACTGTAAAAAATACAATAATTGAAATTAAAACATGTATTGAAATAGTTTTATTTGTTTTGACCTTAAAGGATTGATATCCTAAATGCGCTATAAATGCGGTTACTAGCCAACCCGAATAATTCTGTAAAGGCACTTCTCCATTTTCGAATTCCCAAAAATCAAATCTTGGTGCCGATATCTCTAAAATGACATCCAAACCCGTCATTAATGCCGCACCTATTAGGGAAGACAATAGCAAATTCTTAGAGATTAGTTTTGCGGCATCTGCCGTTGCCATAGTTAACAATGCCCAATTGATGCATATCATTAAGGGCACACCAAAAACTTTAATACCAAGATTTTCACCATAGGCATAATTACCAAAAATAAGACCATAGTTAACACCCAAGGCTTCAGTTATAAAACCTAGAAAAAAAGGAATCGCAATGGCAAAAATTAGTTTAGAGTCATACGGCTTAACATGCCATATTATTATGATAAAGCTTAATAACAAACTCAAAGGGGTAAGTGACAAAAACCAATTTTCATATTCAGATAAGACACCAAAAATTCCTGATATAGTAAATAACCATATAATAAAAATCGATAATCTCAGTTTTAACTTTTTGTTCATGCTTTAGGGTTGGTTTTCTATAAGTTCTGCGACAATTTTACCAGATAATAAGCAAAGCGGTATGCCTCCACCAGGATGGACACTGCCACCACAGAAATACAAATTCTTGATCGAACTTTTAAAGTTTGGATGTCTGAGAAATGCTGCATACTTATTATTGCTAGAGGCACCATATAATGCGCCCTGATAACTTTGTGTTCTTGATTCTATGGATCTTGGATCTAATATATTCTCGTATTCTATTAAAGTATCTAAATCAACTTTTAGCAATCTGTTGAGTTTATTTTTTATATGCCTCCTCGACTTTTCGATGATGACATCCCAATCTTGACCTGTATTACTAGGTACATTGATCATTACAAACCAATTTTCACAACCTTTGGGTGCATCATGTGGCTCTTCTTTTGAAGTGATATTTACGTACACTGTAGGGTCTTCATTCACATCCCTTTTATTGAATATATAATCAAACTCTGTTTCATAATCGTTGGAAAAAAAGATGTTATGCAAATCGAGTTCGGGAAATTGTTGTTTTACACCCCAATAAAAAATTAATGCCGAACTACTTCTCGGTTGCTTTAAGATTTTTTCTGGTGCTTTATGCTTTGGCAACAAATGCCTGTAGGTCGGTACAACATCTGCGTTTGAAACGACAATATCGGCATCAATGAATTCATGATCGATCTCAAGGCCTTGCACCTTATTGCCTTTGATAATGATTTCCTTTACTTTTTTATTAAAATGAAAATCGATACCAATATCCTTGGATAGTTGAAACAAGCTCATTGTAATAGAGTGCATACCTCCCTTGGGAAAATAGGTTCCATAATGCTGCTCCAAGTGCGGAATCATAGACATAATACCTGGTGTCTGATAAGGCGATGAACCATTGTAAGTCGCAAAACGGTTATAAAACTGTACCAAGCGTTCGTCTTTAAACACCTTAGCATTAAAATCACTCAAAGTGGTATTAATATCTAAAGCGTTAATATTGAAAATAGCATTTAGAGTATCTTTAGATAAATATGTAGAAGTCTTATGCAAGGATTTTTCCAAAAATAGGGATGCCGTTAAATCGTACTTTCTTTTACTCTTACTTAGATAATCTAAAAGTGTAGCTTTTTCTACATTAAAAGTAATTGAGGCCTTATCTGCAAACGCATCAATATCTGCCAAAGCACTGAATGTAGTTCCATCTTCATAAAAATAATTACAAATAACCTGCTTCTTTTTATAACCAAAATATTTGGCTATTGGTTGATTAGCCACCTTAAACAAATCCTCTACAAACTGTGGCATTGTAAACAATGAAGGTCCCATATCAAAGCGATAGCCTTTTTCAGAAAAAGCGGTAAGTTTTCCACCAGGATAGGTGTTAGCTTCAAATACTGTGACTTTATGACCTTGTGCGCGAAGACGAATAGCTGATGCAATACCAGCAATCCCAGCACCAATTATGGCAATAGTTTTCTTTTTCATTTGCATAGCAAAGATACATTGAAAACTATTTTGAATAAATTAACATTAACATTTCTTAAGGAATATTTACCTCAAAGTCAAAGGGGTTTTCCTATTCCTTTTCCATAACAGCCTTAGGGGTATAGGCTTCTAGATAACGTTTGGCACGCTTGTTTTCAGGGTTCATTTCTAGAGCTATTTTGTAATTGGTATAAGCTTGTAAACTATCGCCATTTTTAAGGTAAGCTTCTCCTAAACTGTCATAAACATTACTACTGTTTGGATGTAATTTGGCATTGAGCTCAAGCACGCCAATGGCTTTATCGTATTCTTTTTTTCGCATATGTTGGTAACCTTTACTATTAAAATCCCATTCATTAATGTACGAGCTCGTAGAGTCTTGCTTTTTTATTTCCAAATAACCAGCCAATGCTAATTCATAATCGCCTTCTTCCAGATACTGGCTTGGTGTTTTATAGTCGTCAGTAACTTTTATGTAATCATAGGTTATTTTTTCTTGGTTATTCTCATCAACAATAGACAAATAACGTTTCTGGGTTTCGGGATGCATCACAAATCTGAATTTTTTATACATGTCAGGCACAAAAAATTCATTTTCTTCTAAGGCTACAGGCGCTATCTTACCTCCTTTCCAGTTGAGGCGCAGTTTATTGGCTTCATAATAGACCAAAATCAACTCGTCTGAATTATAAAGGTATTTTCCTGAGGTTTCCTTTTTAAAGGTCTCTGAGTACTCAACTGAGTTAGCGCAACTGACTAATAGGGTAAAAACGATTAGGACTAAGATTGATGCTTTTGATTTCATTCTTGATTGGTTTCTTATTTTTTTTTGAAGACTTACTAAACGTCAGTTCGAGTGATCTGCGAGATTAGCGCAAATCGTATCGAGAACCACGTTCCTCGAATCTACTTCTCGATAGTTCTGCTGAACTTGTCGAAGCACACCTCGCTTTTGGCCCGATACTCAAAGTGACGCCTTAAATAAGTAAGATCATGAACGCTTACAAACAAAAAAGCCTCACTTTAAAAGTGAGACGATTTTATTTAAAAAATGTTACCTAAAACGGATAAACTAGTCCTACTTGTCACTTTGAGCGCAGCTGAATGGCTTTATAATTCAGAATATAAAGTTTCGACTGCGCTCAGCATGACATGCTCATCCTGACAATCGATAATTATTTTGTATCCATTAATTCCACATCAAAAACCAAAGTAGCATTAGGTGGAATAACACCTCCTGCACCAGCAGCTCCATAAGCCAGATCGCTTGGTATTACCAAACGAGCCTTATCACCAACATTAAGTAAGCAAATGCCTTCATCCCAACCAGGAATAACCTGTCCTACGCCAACTTGAAAGTCTAATGGTGCATTTCTTTTGTACGATGAATCGAAAACCGTTCCGTCTGCCAATTGACCTTTGTAGTGTACAGACACCATGTTTCCCTTTTCGGCCTTTTTACCGTTACCTTTTTGAATGACTTTATAACGTAAACCTGAAGCGGTTTCATCAAATCCGGCCGCTAATTTATCGAGTTCTGCTCTAGCCGCTTCACGCTCTGCTGCAATGCGTTTTTCGCGAGCACCTTCAAAGGTTCTAAAAGCTTCAACAGCATTAAACCCTTTTGCCGTGTCACCTTCTCTAATGATTTCAATACTTTCAATCTTATCACCTTGAGCTACTGCGTCTACAATATCCTGGCCTTCAACTACATTACCAAAAACAGTGTGTTTACCATCTAACCAAGGCGTCTCAACATGTGTAATAAAGAATTGGCTACCATTGGTACCTGGACCGGCATTGGCCATGGATAATTTTCCTGGAGCATCGTGCTTTAAATCTGGATGAATCTCATCATCGAATTTATAACCTGGATTTCCTGTGCCTGTACCCAGTGGACAACCACCTTGAATCATAAAATCTGGAATCACTCTGTGGAAGTTTAACCCATCGTAATATGGCGTCCCTTGTGGCTTCGCTGAATTTTCTAAATTGCCTTCTGCCAAGGCCACGAAATTACCTACTGTACCAGGTGTTTTTTCGAATTCTAAATTGACTACTATCTCTCCTTTTGAAGTGTTGAATTTTGCGTATAAACCGTCTTGCATTGTGTTTTCTTTTGTTTAAGGCTGCAAAGATACGAAGTTAAGTTGGAAATTAGGAGTTGGGTGTTAGTAGTTAGTAGTTAGTAGTTAGTAGTTAGTAGTTAGTAGTTAGTAGTTAGTAGTTGAAAGTACATAATAATCAATTGAATGTCATTGCGAGGATCCCGATAACTATTGGGAGACGAAGCAATCTTTTGGGATTTGGGTGTTGGAATTTGGCCCTTAGCTATTAGCTTTTGGGTATTGGAAGCGCAAAGTAATAAAGCAACTGTCATTGCGAGGATCCCGATAACTATTGGGAGACGAAGCAATCTTTGGAATTTGGGTTTTGGGTGTTGGCTCTTAGCTATTAGCTTTTGGGTATTGGAAGCGCAAAGTAATAAAGCAACTGTCATTGCGAGGATCCCAATAGCTATCGGGAGACGAAGCAATCTTTGAGTTTTGGGATTTGGAATTTGGGACTTGGGTTTTGAGTCTTGTCTCCTATCCCTAAAAACTATTTTTTATGTAGCTTTGGCAAAATTTAATTTCATGGGTTTTTCTTTCTCCAAATTGTTTAACAAATCTGAGTCCGACACAGCAACTAGCGATACCATTGAAGCTATTATCGCTTCTGTAGAGCATCAACCCTATGGCGTTTCGGAACATAATGTGTTATTTTCTGGATTAAATGAATTGGGTGGCTACTTGTTTTTTCAGACGGTTATTGTAGGCACGTTGAAGGTAAAATGTAAACAGGGCGCGCAACTTACGTTTAGAGGCAAGGATTTTGAATTAGTCCTCAACTCGGATTCTCTTGAATTTGAGTCGAGTTATACGGAAACCAAAGGACGCTACGCGACCAGTATCGACTTTCAGATTGAAGAAGCCGATATTAAAACTTTGGAAAAAACCAAACTAAACGAAATCCTCTTAAAGGTTAAAAAGCAGGAGATTTTGTTTGCGAAGTATTCAGCTAAGTAATTTAAATCAGTCATCCATATACCACTTATAATCAAGTAGTCTTGAGTCCAAAGATGTAATATTTCCTTCCTTCAAAATTATATTAAGTTCCTTTAAGATCTCATAACGAATATTATTGAATTTATTTACTAAGTCATGATCTGTTACTTGAATAACTTCAGTGTGCTCTATTATTAAGCCCTTTCTTATTGCATCGGTGTAAAGTAGTCGTAAATCCTGCAGTTTATTTGAGATATCTATTAGAATTGTATTCCATCTTGAATTAGAAAGTTTACTTGCAGGAAAAGAACTCTGATAAATAGTCCTATCTTCTCTCGACCTTAAAATACCGGTTTTGATAGCTTCTTGAGTATCAGCAATAGCTTGAATGAAATCGGTTGCCTTATTTTCCAAATGAAAAGGTGTATGAAATGCAGGTCTATCAAACGCGTCCTTAAGAAACGTAAGAATGTGCGTATCTAATTTATAGAAGTCGCTTTGCTTTAAAAAAGCATTATAAAACCAGTAACCTAGAATTGGGAATCTATTTAAATACTCCAAATAATCTTCCCAAAACCAAATTTCAGCAATACAACCGTTAACCTTAATTTGATTATGATTAAGCTCAATTAACTCTTTTTGAATATTAACGTCTCTAGCTGCAGTTGTACCTAAAATGAATCTTTCTAAATGTGGAAATTGAAAATACTTGTCAGTTGAATCTAATTCATCTTTTATTAAGCTAATACTCAATATTTTTGAAGTAATAAGCTCACCCTCTTGGGATGCTTGCCTTCTTTTTTTACATTGGATACCTGTTAACTTCCCGAAATTATCATAACATACAACATCAATTCCTCCCTGATTTTGACCTTGTCTTCCAAAAATACTTGAACTCCCATAATCCCAAATTAATTCAGCAATCTTCTTGGACAGTTCTTCTAAGTCTTGCCAATGAGATGGTGGTGGATAATCTATTCTCATGAGATAATTATTAACATATTCAAATTTATGACTGACACTTGTTGTATCCTTAATTTATTTGAAGTTTTTGGACTTTAGCAACTCAAAACTTAATTCGCCACCTCACTCATAAACTTAATACGATAGAGTCGTAGCTCTTCGTCTTCGTAGTCACCATCAAACTCATCAATGGCATCGGAGATTTTATCGGTTTCAGATTCCATAAAGTACTCATGGATTTCCTCTTGCTGGTCTTCGTCCAAAATTTCATCAATCCAATAATTGATATTAAGCTTGGTCCCCGAAAATACAATGGATTCCATTTCTTTAATGAAGTCGGGCATTTCCATGCCTTTGGCTGAGGCGATATCATCGAGTGGTAATTTTCGATCCACATTCTGGATAATGTAGAGTTTTAATCCAGAGTTAGAGCCTGTGGACTTTACCACCAAATCATCAGGCCGTACGATATCGTGTTCTTCAACATAGTCGGCAATTAAAGCCACAAAGTCCTTTCCGTATTTTTTAGCTTTACTTTCACCTACGCCGTGCACATTAGACAATTCTTCTAAAGTGGTTGGATATTTTAAGGCCATATCTTCCAAGGATGGGTCTTGAAAAATCACGAATGGCGGTACACCTAAACGTTTGGCATTGCGCTTGCGTAAATCCTTCAGCATCGTCATTAAACGCTCATCAGCTGCACCACCGCCGCCTTTAGCGTTGGTAATGATGCCATCATCAGATGCTTCATCGTACACATGGTCTTCTGCCATCATAAAGGACTGTGGTTGCGCTATAAAAGCTTTACCAGATGCACTTAATCGCAACACGCCATAAGTTTCAATATCTTTCCGTAACAAACCTGCCACAATAACTTGACGAATAAGTGCCATCCAGTGTCTGGGATCCTTTTCCTTTCCGACACCAAAAAAAGGCTGTGTATCTGTTTTATGAGACGCTATTAAGGCATTGGATTTTCCGACAATGACTTGTACTAAATCCTTGGATTTATATTTTTCATTGGTATTTTGAACCGTATCTAAAAGGATTTTAACATCATCCTGGGCTTCGACCTGTTTTTTTGGATTTCGGACGTTGTCATCCATATCTCCACCTTCACCTTTTTCATTATCGAACTCCTCTCCGAAATAATGCAGAATGAACTTTCGTCTAGAGATAGACGTCTCCGCAAAAGCAACCACTTCCTGTAATAAAGCATGGCCTATTTCTTGTTCGGCTACTGGTTTGCCAGACATAAACTTTTCTAACTTCTCAATATCCTTATAGGCATAAAATGCCAAACAATGGCCTTCGCCGCCATCACGTCCTGCTCTACCGGTTTCTTGATAATAACTTTCTATACTTTTAGGGATATCGTGGTGAATGACAAAACGTACATCGGGTTTGTCGATACCCATTCCAAAAGCTATAGTTGCCACAACCACGTCCGTATCTTCCATTAGGAACATATCTTGATGCTTCACCCTAGTTTTAGCATCCAAACCAGCGTGGTAAGGTACTGCTTTAATGCCATTGACCTGTAGCACTTGGGCCAACTCTTCAACACGTTTCCTGCTTAAACAATAGACAATGCCCGATTTGCCATCATTCTGCTTAACAAAACGAATGATATCTGCATCGACATTTTTCGTCTTAGGTCTTACCTCGTAATACAAGTTAGGTCTGTTAAACGATGCTTTAAAGGTTACAGCATCTGTCATTCCCAAGCTCTTTAGTATATCCTCCTGTACCTTTGGTGTAGCCGTTGCCGTAAGTCCAACTATTGGAATATCATCACCTATTCGTTTTATAATATGTCTCAGGTTTCTGTATTCTGGTCTAAAGTCATGACCCCATTCACTGATACAGTGTGCTTCGTCCACTGCCATAAATGATATTTTGACCGTCCTAAGAAAATCTACATACTCTTCTTTGGTGAGCGACTCTGGTGCAACATAAAGCAATTTTGTTATACCACTAGTAATATCGTCCTTTACGCGCTTTACCTCCGTCTTATTCAATGACGAATTGAGAACGTGTGCTATACCTTCGTGCTCAGATACTGCCCTAATAGCATCGACTTGGTTTTTCATTAAGGCGATGAGCGGAGAAACCACAATTGCGGTGCCATCCTTGATTAAAGCGGGTAATTGGTAACATAAGGATTTACCACCACCTGTAGGCATAATAACAAAGGTATTATTGCCCTCAACAACATTTTTTATAACTTCTTCTTGTAGACCTTTGAATCCGGAAAAACCAAAGTATTTTTTTAGTGCGGAGTGTAAGTCAATTTCTGCAATACTCATTAATCCCTATTAGTATTTTATATACATTTGCATAACCTTAAAGATAACAATTTCTTTAAATAAAAAAACACTCTAAAAAATTAGTTTTGAACACAGTGTCTTCTATTTTAAACATTGCCAGAACCACGATAGAATTAGAAAGTAAGGCAATTGCAAATCTGTCGGATTTACTTACGGATGATTTTGCCAATGCTGTTGAATTGATCTATAATTCCAAGGGTCGTGTTATTATAACCGGTATTGGCAAGAGTGCCATTATTGCTAATAAAATAGTAGCGACATTGAATTCTACAGGAACACCTGCTGTTTTTATGCATGCGGCTGATGCAATTCATGGCGACTTGGGCTTAATACTTAAAGATGATGTAGTGATTTGTATTTCTAAAAGCGGAAGTACACCAGAAATTAAAGTCTTAGTACCACTTATTAAGAATGCCAATAACAAAATGATCGCCATTACTGGCAATAAGGATTCTTTTTTAGGACAACAAGCCGATTTTGTTCTAAATGCCTATGTAGCTCAAGAGGCTTGTCCAAATAACTTGGCGCCTACCACAAGCACCACGGCACAGTTGGTTATTGGTGATGCTTTGGCTATCTGTTTATTGGAATTGAGAGGATTTTCTAGTAAAGATTTTGCGAAATATCATCCTGGAGGATCCTTGGGCAAACGTCTTTATTTAAGGGTAAATGATCTGTCTTCGCAAAATATGAAACCGCAAGTGGGTTTAGATGCTGGCTTAAAAGAGGTTATAGTTGAAATTACAGAAAAAATGCTTGGTGTTACCGCAGTTATCGATAACGATGAAATTGTAGGCATTATAACTGATGGTGATTTAAGGCGCATGTTGACCAAAAGTGATGATATTACCCAAATAAAAGCTAAGGATATTATGGGTACTAACCCAAGGCGCATAGCAGAGGATGCCATGGCTGTGGATGCTATGGAACTCATGGAGGAGTTTGGTATATCCCAATTGCTTGTAGAAAAAAAAGGAAAGTACGCGGGCGTTGTGCATCTCCACGATCTGATTAAAGAAGGCATTATCTAATGGCGAAGAAGAATATTGACGAAATGTCATTTTTAGACCATCTTGAAGATTTAAGATGGCACTTAATAAGAGCTACCTTAGGTATAGTTATAGCGGCGACCTTGGCCTTTATCTTTAAAAAATTCATTTTCGACGTCATCATCTTTGGGCCAACCCAAATGAATTTTCCTACTTATGAAGGCTTGTGTAAAATGTCGCAAATTATAGGCCTCAATGACACTACATTTTGTGCTGATAAATTTCCATTTGTCATTCAAAATAGAACGGTTGCAGGACAGTTTTCTGCTCATATCTGGACATCTATTTATGCGGGATTTATTATTGCATTTCCTTATGTGCTTTATCAACTATGGCGTTTTATAAGCCCTGGTCTAAAGGACAACGAGCGAAAAAATTCGAGAGGATTCTTAGTGATTGCATCGTTTTTGTTTTTCCTAGGTGTGCTATTTGGCTATTACATTGTAACGCCTTTATCCATAAATTTCTTGGCTAACTATCAAATAAGCGAACAAATCTCTAATGAGTTTGATGTTAGTTCTGTAATTGCCATAGTTAGGTCATCTGCATTGGCATCTGGATTTGTATTCGAACTCCCCATCATCATTTACTTTTTAACGAAAGTTGGCTTAGTGACGCCACAATTCCTGAGGAAATACCGAAAATACGCTTTAGTCCTTGTGCTTATATTATCCGCCATTATTACACCGCCCGATATTGCGAGCCAAGTGATTGTGGCCATACCGATTCTAATCTTATACCAGGTAAGTATTTATATTTCGGCTATCGTAGTAAGAAACCAAAAAAGAAAAATGAAAAATGTCTGATCTAGTAAAAGAATTTAATGACTATCGTTCTAAGATGAATGATAAAATCTTAGCAGATAACAATAAAATCATAAAGCGCATATTTAATTTAGATACCAATGCATATGCCGAAGGTGTCTTGGATAAGAAGACCAAAGAACTGCTTGGCTTAGTGGCTTCTGCCGTTTTAAGATGTGATGATTGTATAAAATACCACTTAGAAGCCTCCTATAATGAAGGCCTAACCAAAGCCGAAGTTAGTGAAGCTCTTGGCATTGCCACATTAGTAGGTGGTACCATAGTAGTTCCTCATTTAAGACGTGCCTATGAGTATTGGGAAGCCTTGGAAAATCAGGGTTAGAAAAGCATATCAACTGAGAATCATTACTCAAATTGTTATAACACTTCATTTGGCATTACCATCTTCCCAAATCCATGTCCCTATAGAGGGGTTAAATTTATTTTCTACATCTTTAAGGTAGCAACCATCAACTAAATCTATATTGTTGTCGTCATCATTTTTAAAATCTACAGTTGAAATGATTGGGCTTTGTGCTTTGCAGGACAAAAAACTTGAAATGACCGATATGATTAACAGGTACTTCAATACCTTTAATTTTGTTTCTCAAGCTCATAATAACCATCTGGTATGGCTATATTGGCATTTTCGTCATCTGCAAGAACTGAATTGTCTTGTATGCAAACTTGTAATTTTTCTACTCCCTCTTCATTAACATAGCGTAAGATGACATTACCTGTAATATTAAAATCATCTGGATCAGTTAAACTGACTTTAATCTTTATTTCTTGGTTGTCACTATTAATAATGCAATAGCTTGGTGTAATATGTACAAATATACTACCACTAATATTGTGGCCATAGCCTGTTATGCTCATATCATCAAAGTCTGTTAGCGTATTGACTTTTTCAATTCCATCTTCAATATATTTATATTCTCCGACCAATAAGTCCATATAGTTGGAGTCTTCAGAAGTTTGATAATGCAATTCCTTTTTTAGTTTAAATGTTAACTCTGTGTTTCCCTCGATATATTTCCAAGTTCCTACAAATTTATCAAACTCATTATTCACATCTTTTTCATAACAATTAGTGTCATACGGCGGGCAAGATCCGTCACCGTCAAGTGATTTAATGATTGATTGTGCTTTACATAAGAACAGGCTAATTATGAATATTATTGATACTATATGTTTCATTGTTTGGTCAAGGTTAATTCCTCGGGAAAAGTCAAACCACCGGGATGGTCCCTGCCATCTTCGCGCTGTATACGCCAAGCCGCTTCGGTAGGGCTGGTTAACTCAAAATACAAATCGCAATGGGCGTTTTTATGAAGGTCTGAAATTGAAAATATAAATAGGGTATCCGTATAATAGCCACTTCCTCTAATGAGATAATAACCATAACCCCAAAAATTTTCATTGGTAACGTCGAGATTTAAAGAGTTGTGTTTTTCTTCACTACTACTGTTGACAAATCTATATTTTCCAACCAACATATCCGAATAGTAATCACCATCAAATACCATTTCAATTTTCTCAAATACAATTTCTAATCTGGCATTACCTTCTTCCCATACCCATGTCCCTATAAAGGGGTTAAATTTATTTTCTACATCTTTAAGGTAGCAACCATCAACTAAATCTATATTGTTGTCATCATCATTTTTAAAATCTACAGTTGAAATGATTGGACTTTGTGCTTTGCAACTTACTGCAAAAAGTATTACAATTGTTGTTACTATATGTTTCATCGTTTTATTTTTAAATATTAATTACATGGTATTGGCTCACCAGATTCATTTATTTTTTCCCATTGGGTAAAATCGTCGTTAGCTTGGTACAAGGACATCCCAAAATCTAACTTGTCCAAAAATTTAGCGAATTTCTTTTTCTGTTTGTCAATAGTAAGCTCTTTGTCTATTATTTCATCAAATTTTTTCTTTATTCTTTTTCTGTCGGTTTCAATTTGAGCACCAATATTGACTAAGTCAGACAAGTTTAAGTGCCAATCGCCAAAGTATTTTTCGCCAAACTGGCGTAATTGTTCCCTACCATTACTATTAAACTTTAAAGCCAATTTGGTACCGTGGGCTGTTATTAAGACCATGGTAAAATCCTCATCAATATTGTACATATTATTGAGATAACAGGTACCATCTGCATTAAAGGTAGGGTTAAACAAAGCAAATATAAAATACAAATCATCTATAGAAAATACAGGTGAATGCTTAACCTCATCATCATGGGTGTGGAAAAACCCTTTTAAGATTGTAGGATAAGGGATTGTTATATTCATTTGGTCATTGATATTTTCTTCTTCGACATAGTCGTAACCATAGCCAGAGTCTGTTGTTGTATCTTCTTTTTGTATATATCCAACTTCTTTGTTTACTGTTGTGGATTTGGTGTTTAGCTCCATCATTATTGCCATAAATTCTGGGTCATTAGAGGATGCTATTAATTCATTACAGCCACTTTTCTCTCTGCACTCCTCAAGTGTTCCACCATCTTCAAGACAGTCGCAAACGGATTGTCTTTGACCAGTAAACAGACAAGTTTCATAAGCATCAAAAGCGCAGTCCCCATTAAGATCCCCATCAATACGCTCCCTACATTCCTCGGGCCTTATGGTCACCGCAATGGCAGTCGTCCCAGGGCCAGTGGTCCTCGCAACTGCACTGGTAGGGCACCAGCTCCGTGGAAACGATCACCGTGCCCATACAGTCCCAGGGATAATCGGCACCGTAAACGGCACTGCCGCCACCGCCGCCACCAAGGCCAAGGCCACCGCCTAGGCTATTCCCCTCTTCAGAATCCTCGTCCGGATCGGTACGCACTGTCAAGGTGACACGCTTGGACTGTACCTTGCCCTGATAGGTCTCGTGCCTATTGTTGAGCCAATGGTCCGTTGGCGTGTACTTGGTAAGGAACATATCGGATGCACCGTTCTTATGCTCTATGGTGAGGTTGTAGAACACCGTACTGTCACTTTGGTGTGCGACCTTCATGGTATAGGAGGTGTAGTCGCCAAGGGTGACCTGTTTTATGATATCGGTCTCCAGGACGAGCCCAAGGGTATCGGTTGTGGATTTGCCCTGTAGGCCGCCGGCAAGCCGTGAGGCCCTGTGCCTGTCCAGGTTGTACTTTGCCTTTAGGTCGCTAAAGGTGGTATTGGCATTGTCGTAGGCAATGGTCTCGATCTTGGGGATTTTGTGCCCTGTGTTCTGTTCCGCTACGTGGTCGTCCTTTTGGCAGGCAACATAGACCAATAGCGAGCAAAGATATAGCCAGGGTGAATAAAAGGATTTTTGTTTTATACAAATCATATTAAGTAAAGAAGGTTAAGTTAAACTACTGTTTATAGCATTAATGCTCTTAAAGGGCAAGCAGTAAAACTACCTATCATAAGTTTGTACTCCAATAGTGAAGTAATAAACGGTCGTATACACGAATAAGCGGTCGTATACACGAATAAAAGGAAATATTGATATAATTCTATTATGGGCTTTTATTAACCCAATGGCATATGTTAGGGCTTGTTTAATAACGATCTGCCATAGTTTTTTGAAATTGCTTATTTAAAATACCAAAAGACCTGTTAAAACTTGAATAGCAAATTATAAAATACTTATTTTAGCCATCTTATATTCGAGATATGAAGCTACGTGCGGAAAATTTAATGAAGTCCTATAGTGGACGAAAAGTGGTTAAGGATGTTTCTCTTGAGGTGAACCAAGGCGAAATAGTAGGTTTGCTTGGTCCAAATGGTGCAGGTAAAACAACATGTTTTTATATGATTGTTGGAATCATTAAACCTAACGGAGGAAAAATATTTCTAGATAATGCCAACATTACCAAATACCCTATGTACAAGCGTGCCCAAAATGGGATTGGTTATTTAGCACAGGAAGCTTCTGTATTTAGAAAATTGAGTATTGAAGATAACATCTTAAGTGTGCTTCAACTGACCAAGCTGAGCAAAAAGCAACAGCACGAAAAAATGGAGTCGTTGATTGAGGAATTTGGCCTAGGACACATTAGAACCAACCGTGGTGATTTATTATCTGGTGGTGAGCGACGTCGTACAGAAATTGCTCGTGCACTTGCTACGGATCCTAATTTTATATTACTCGATGAACCCTTTGCTGGTGTTGACCCCGTTGCTGTAGAAGACATACAACGCATTGTCGCTAAACTCACCAAAAAGAATATCGGTATTCTTATCACCGACCATAATGTACAAGAAACTCTAGCCATTACAGACAGAACCTATTTAATGTTTGAAGGTGGTATTCTTAAAGCAGGTATACCAGAAGAACTAGCCAGTGACGAAATGGTACGCAAAGTCTATCTCGGACAAAACTTTGAGCTGCGTAAAAAGAAATTGGAATTCTAATTTATTTCAGCTTCTTTCTTACCCTCTTAAATGTACGCCAGCCCAAGTATATAATTGAAGATTGAATAAATAAATTCATCAACCAATACAAAACCTTAATGTATAGACTCTCTCTTACATAAAAGGGTAAATTTTTATTTATAATACTGATTGGAAGGCTAAAAAATTCAACAATTTGGTCGGTAACAGGCACCAAATCACTTCCATTTTTTGTGAGCATCACATCTGCAAACACTATCAAAAACTGAACTACCAATAATATTAAAAAAATGATGACGTAGGATTTTAGTTTAAGCTTTCTCATTTTTTATTAATTTCTTTTATTAATTATCTTTTGATAAGGTCCTTGTACGATATTCATAATGAATAATAATATGATCCGTAATACTATGGCTATTCTGGCCTTGCGGATACGTTCTTGGTTGTTTAAGGAGATGTAAAGAAGACTATCGAATCCTAGAACAATTTGTTGAAGCATTACTAGCACTAAGAGGGTAAACATTACTTCAGCCATGTTCTATGTACTGTTTTAAATGGGTTGGTTAATATTCTTTATGTCTAATATCGATAATACAATGTAAAGAAGCACAATAATTGGTATTGCTGCAAATTTTAAAACAATAATCGCTACCAAACTTAAGATTAAAAATATATAGCGCGTCGCATTATTCTCAAAACTCCAATCTTTAAACTTCAATGCAAACAACTTAATATTAGAGTTAAGAAGATAACAACTCAAAAGTGTTAGACCTATCAAAAACCACTTGTTAATGATTATGGAATTCATGATATCATTATTTTGATATTCTAAAATAAGCGGTAAAGACAAAATCAACAATGTATTTGCAGGCACTGGCAGCCCTTTAAAAAACGTTTGCTGGTCTTCGTCTAAATTGAACCTTGCTAAACGATATGCAGAGGCCAATGGAATGAGTAAACCTATTAATGGAACGTACGAAACTTTAACCGTAGTCCAGTCCATCGTTGCTGTCCAGCTGTTCTCAAACGTCACAAAATCGTTAACTCCCACTGACAACGCTATTAATTTCATCATAATAATTCCTGGTACAACACCGCTTGTCACTAAGTCTGCCAAAGAATCTAGTTGAATCCCGAGCTCGCTCTGTACATTAAGTATACGTGCCAACAAACCATCAAAAAAATCGAAAAATATACCCAAGAAAACGAAAATAGCAGCAACTACAAAGTTACCGTACACTGCAAAAACTATAGCAATACAACCCGAAAACAGATTAAGAAGTGTTACCATGTTGGGTATGTGTTGCTTAAAACTCATGAGTTTTATTTTTGTAAAAATAAAAAAGTATTTGAGCTTAACTTATTATTTTTTTCAAATTGCAAATATTTTAAAACAATAAGTAGCCACTTTTGAAGTTAAATAGATAGAAAAATTGTGCATATTTGTAAAAAATTTTGCTGTTGAAAAATTACGTTGTAATTCTCTTAACTCTCTTTGCTATTATAGCTTCGGCGCAAACCACCAGAAAGTATTCCAACGAATTTATGAATATTGGTGTAGATGCTGCTGCCCTAGGTATGAGCAATGCTGTAGTATCCCAAACTGCAGATGTTAATTCTGGATACTGGAATCCGGCAGGATTGGTGCATCTCGAAGACAATCAGCTTGCTTTAATGCACTCGAGTTATTTTGCAAATATTGCCAACTACAATTATATCGCCTACGGTATGCCTTTAGACGACCGCAGTGCTGTTGGGATTTCGATCATTAGATTTGGTGTTGATGATATCCTAGATACCACCCAGTTAATTGATGATCAGGGCAACATAAATTATGATAGAATAAGTACATTTTCTACAGCAGATTATGGCATCACATTTTCTTATGCCAGAAAACTGCCCTTAGATGGTTTAAATTTTGGGGTCAACGCAAAAATTATAAGACGAATCATTGGAGATTTTGCTTCGTCATGGGGCTTTGGTCTAGATGCTGGCATTCAGTTCGAGAATAACTCGGGCTGGAAATTTGGTTTAATGGCAAGGGACATAACGACAACCTATAATGCTTGGTCCATTGATGAAGGTAACTTTGAGCGGATAAGTGGTGCTATTGAGGGACAAAATCAGGAATTACCCGAGACTACAGAAATTACAATTCCAAAATTAGAAATAGGCATGTCTAAACGGTGGGTCTTTAATTACGATTATTCGTTAACAGCTGCGACCAATCTCAATATCCGTTTTGAAGAAAATAATGATATCATTTCTAGCTCATTTGCTAGTATAAATCCTGCTCTAGGTTTTGAATTTGGGTATACGGATTTGGTATTTCTACGAGGTGGAGTAGGGAATTTTCAGAATGAATTGCAAATTGACAATTCTGAAGATTTAACGTTTCAGCCTAATTTTGGTGTTGGTTTTAAATACAAAGGTATACAGATAGATTATGCCTTTACGGATATTGGTGACCAGAGTGCTGCATTATATTCTAACGTTTTCTCATTAAAAATAGATTTTAGCATTTTTAGATAGCGATGCCTATGAAACTAAAACTATCCTTTTTCGCCTTATTACTTATTTCAATTTTAGGTTTTGGCCAGCAGCGTTCTCTAACTGAAAATGCTGAAGTATCAATACTTACCTTCGGACCTGGTACGTCTTTAAATGATGCCTTTGGCCATAATGCCTTTAGAATTAAAGATGAAAACCAAAGAATTGATTTGGTATATGGTTATGGTGAATATGATTTTGGTGCACCAAATTTCTATTTAAAGTTTGCAAGAGGTAAGCTGAACTACATGATTAGCAAAAACAGTTTTGCTAATATTTTTCGCCATTATTCAAGCTACAACCGAAGCATTAAAGAACAGATTCTAAATCTATCCTTTGAAGAAAAGCAGAGGTTATTTGATTTTTTAGAGAATAATTATAGACCCGAAAATCGAAAATATCTCTATGATTTTTTCTTTGATAATTGTGCGACAAGAATAAGGGATGTTTCTGATATAGCTACCAAGAATACAATAACCTATGGATTCCCTGATGATTCCCAGCAAAAAACATTTAGACAACTTATACACGAGCATTTAAGTTTTAACTCTTGGGGAAGCTTGGGTATTGATATTGCTTTAGGTTCTGTTATAGATAGAGAAGCTACTGCTAATGAATATATGTTCTTGCCAAAATATATTCATGCTTTTTTTAATACTGCTAAAATTGATAAAACCAACGATTTAGTGAAGAGTTCGTCTACACTATTTGAAAGCAAGCCTACTAATGCATCAACAAACATCTCTTTCAGTCCATTATTCATTATAGGACTAATTGCCATAGCTATTATCTATATTACTTATAAAAACTTTATGTCTAAAACACGTAGTAAATGGCTAGATATTTTACTCTTTGGAATTACAGGACTCGTAGGTGTTATTCTTTTACTCCTATGGTTTGCGACCGACCATACTGCTACTGGCTACAACTACAATCTGCTTTGGGCTTTTCCTTTAAATCTATTACTGCTTTATCAATTAAACAATGACAAGGTAAAAAATTGGGTTAGAGGTTTTTTAAAGTTCTTAATCATTATGCTTTGCCTAATGACTATGCATTGGATCATTGGTGTACAAGTATTTGCAATAACCTTAATTCCCTTACTAATAGCTTTATTATTACGCTATATCTATTTATTGAAATTTTACGGCAAAAACTAAAGACGATTATTGCCCCCTATAATACAAGATGGTACTTAGTGTTTTAATTGTAATACTAAAATCCAAGAAAACACTTCTATGTTTTATGTAATATAAGTCGTATTGCAACTTCGTTAGACTATCGTCTATTGAGGAGCCATACCTTGTATTTACCTGTGCCCAACCTGTAAGCCCTGGTTTAATGATATGCCGTGTCTCATAAAAGGGAATTATACGCGATAATTCATTAACAAAAAACGGTCGTTCTGGTCTTGGGCCAATAATACTCATTTCGCCTTTTAAAACGTTATAAAACTGAGGGATTTCGTCTAGACGAGAACGTCTTAAAAACTTTCCGAAAGCTGTAACACGTTTGTCATTTTTTTGGGCCCATTTAACACCATCTTTTTCGGCATTAACGATCATAGTTCTTAACTTAAGTATTCTAAAAGGTTTACTATTTCTTCCAACGCGTTCTTGGGAATAAAATAATGGACCATAATTACCCAAAAGGTTTCCTAACAAAATAATTGGCAAGAGTAATAAACCAAATAATAGGCCTAGAACAGCAACAACTATATCAAAAGCACGATGGAAAAAGATATATAATTTGTTTTCATTACTCCTACTGAAAGGGAAATACTTGTAAAAGTCTTTACCTACAAATTGTATTGGTACTTTATGAAGTAATTCTTCATAAACCTGTGTATATTCTCTTATTTTAAAACCACGCTCTAATAACAAGATAAGATCATGGTAAACTTCGGCAATTATAGCTTCTGTATTAAAACTTGCTACTAAAACCTCAGATATTCTCTCTTTTTCTATTGTATCTAGAAAGTCTTTGGCTTCAAACTCTTTTAGACCCTTAAATTTTACGGATTCTGATGTGGATTCTTCGCTATTAATGAATCCAATAATCTTATAATTAGGATCTGACGCATTCAAGGCATTAACCAAACCATCAATATTAGACACCTCACCAACCAAAAGGACACGTTTATAAAACCTAGGGGATTCAATGAGGTTGATGTAAATAAAACGCCACAATAAAATAGACAAAATTATAGCTAGATAGAAGTAAACAATCTGTATTCGTTCTTCTGGTAAGTAGGGTGATAAAATTGGTGTTAGAAGATAAAACAACACTACAGTTGATGTTGTAATAACAATATTTCTAAATGTCGTATCAATTTTACTGGCCTTTTGCAGATCGTAAAGCTCAAAAATGGTACCGAATACCGTAATGTATACACCAAGCAAAATAAGAGATACGAGGTTCTCATTATCAAATTGAATATACTCAAATTCCGGGTAAAGATTCAGAGCATATATTGCAAAAAAGACCATAACCAAGTCCATAATTCTGAGAAGAATTTTCCGTTCAGAAACTTCGAAATGGATGCCTTTTTTATGCTTCATTTATAAAGGTTGGTAATGCTATAAAGATAATAAGTACAATTTATTAATAAGAAAATTAAGTCAAAAGAGTTTCCCACTTTTGTTTAACAATTTTCCAATTAAACTGTTCTACTTTTTCCCTTGCATTGGCTACTAGTTTGTCTTTTAGGGTTTTATTTTTCTTTAATTTAACAATTGCTTTCACCATAGCCTCTACATCATTAGCTTTTACTAAGAGTCCATCTACATCATTAGAAATTAAAAACGGTAGTCCTCCAACATTAGTTGAAACGATTGGGAGTCCTAAAGCCATAGCCTCAATAACACTCACAGGTGCATTATCGTAATTTGTAGTATTAATAAAAATGTTACATGCCTTAGATAGGTTTACCCATTCTTGTCTTGATAGCTTACCAGTGAAATTAACATCTAGTCCTTTATTCTTGACCATGAGTTTGGTCTTCTCTAAAGAACCATCAGATTCTGGTCCAACCATAGTAAGTTCGGCTTTGTAACCTTCTTCCAATACACCTTCTTGTACCAAAACGGCCATTTCAGGGTTATAAATTTCAGCAAAAGACCGTACCCATAACAGCTTTATGGTTTCAATGTCCCGATTTTGAAATTCAAAATTCTCTATTTCTATAGAATTGGGTATATACTCTACATTATTAAAGCCATAGTTTTTGAATGTATTTCTTAAAAAATTGGATGGAGATACGAGCACATAAGCATATTTAAAAATTAATCTGCTCATTTTTGGATTCCTTTTTAGCCGCCTTTCAAGATTTCCTCCATGTAAAATTGGAATATACTTTATTTTAAATAATCTGGACAATTGACTTACCACAAGGGCGTAATAAAAATTTGTTGTACTATAGGTGTCAATTAAGATAAAGTCTGTGTGCTTTCTGTTGACAATGACCAACAGCATCATATCCAATAAGCGCAATATTTTATTTGATTTGTCTGATGCTATTTTAATTGAGCAAAATTCAGTTAATCTAGTGCCTAGGTTTTCGATCGAAGTTGTTGTTCTCCCTTTACTCGACAATGCGTTTCCTACGTAAAGAACGTTTTTCATATCTAATATTTAAAAGTGCTAGGCCATATATAAAACCTGGTGCTGCAATACGCATAGCGGAATGATTAATCGTAGCAAACCAAAATATCAAAAACGCGTAAAAAAAGTAATTATGCCTACTTGCACCTCGCATATCCAGCGGTTTGAAAATAAGTATTAACAACATGAATATGCCTAAAATGCCATGCTCTGATAACAATCTACTTAACTCATTATGTGTGGCAATGACTCTACCTAAGCTAACCAATCTTCTTTCTTTCATTCCACTAGCTCCAACACCTAGGAAAGGCTCTTCGATAAAACCTTCAAGCTCGCCAACGAATAAATCTACTCTACCTGCACTAACATCTTTTTTCTCACGACCTATTTTGTCTTGGTTAGTATAACGCTTATCAATTAATCCATTGGTTTGGTTAGAACTTACTGCCCATATGATCGTAGACATAACCATAAAAGATAGAAAAGACATAATTATTACATTTTTCTGTCTCCAATTCGATTTTGAATAAACAATAAACAAAAAAGCAAAAATCATTAAAATAGCTGTGAGCACTCCCCCTCTACTAAATGTTATTATACCTCTAAATGATACTAACGCAAATAGAATGATATTAATAATTTTTAGCAGTTTTGTCCTTGAATTAAGAAAATAATTGACGCAAAACACAAACATGCCTAGCCCCAAAACCGTAGATACTTGATTGGGACCAAATCCTCCTGAAGCTGCAAAATTAGATTCTGTATCGGTTATGATATCTTTTATACTAGGTGTATATAAAAATAGATAGGTGGTTAGCGTTACTACTGGTAATGCCAAATAAAATAGTATATCTAACGTTTGTTTTAAAGTTATCTTCTTATCGTAACAATAAAGTGCGGAAATACCTAAACAGACCGGACCACTTAAGACAAATGCTACATTTTTCCTAAGGCTAGCATCTACACCTATATTAGCAAAAGCTACAATTATAGAAGGCACCAAGCAAATAAGAAATATAAAATAAGGATATCCTTTATTAGATACACCATTATAAAACGTTCCAAAAATGATGTAAAATATAATGAAGTACTTTGAAGACTCATAAAATAGACCAGCATCCGTCATTCTAAAAATCACCTCTGCTCCAGTTAAATAGGCACATCCCATTAAAACAGCAGTGGTTTTTTCTTTTGGATGGGCAACAATAATTTTAAAAAGAAAATAGCCTATAGTACCAAAAAAGAATAGCTTTGGGAAAAAACCAACAAAATACAGTAATGCTCCAAAGCAAATATGCAATACTATTCCTGAAATATACCTCGCTTCCAATTGTCTACAAGTTAAATTAAGCTCTTATACGTTGTAATTACCTCATCAATGATTTTTCCTTTAGAATACGATTCAAAGATTAATTTACTAAATTTTTTAGCACAAGACTTTCTATATGCTTCACCTTTTATAAAGCTCTTTATAGCTTTTGCGATATTTTCATCACTATCATCATGCAATAAAATACCATAAGAACTATCTGGGATAAGTAGACCACAATCGCCTACATTTGTACAAATAACTGGTAAACCGCCTAGGCCATATTCTAACATTGCCAACGGTAATCCTTCAGATTTAGAGACTAAAATACCAATTGCGGTCTGTTGCAATATATTAAGAATATCGGACTTCGAATCATAAAAGAAAACATGTTCTTGAAGCTCATGTCTTTTTATTTCAGAAAAGAATAATGCTGAATAGTCATCCTTAAAATCTTTACCTACACAATGAAGTGTCCAATCGGGATAATCGTTCTTTACCAGCTTAAAAGCCTCTAAAAGTGCTACATGATTTTTTTGCTCTCGTAAATTAGCTAGGCATAAAATTCGTTTACCCTCTTCGCCTTTTAGTTTCGTTAGATGGTTTTTAAATGTCTTTAGAACTGGAAAATTCTTAATATACTCAACGTCTTTGCACCATAATTTATGCTTTGCCCATGTTTCTAGAGTTTTGTTAACACTAAAAATCTTAGAAAACTGTAATGAACAAAACTTAAGAGTTCTTATTGGTCGTTTATCTAGAAACTCACTGTTTCCATAATGGTCATGCCATATGAGTTTTAATCTCGGCATAGAAATTTTTAGAAGTGTGCCAATAAAAAAAGACGACGAATGCGCATGGATAATGTTGATCTTATTTTTAGATATATAGGATCTTAAACGAAAAACTGCGCTGAAGTCTAATGTAGATTTTCTATTAAGAAATATATAACCCACCTCATCTTCCAACGATTCTAAAAGAGGGCCTTCATAACGTGTTGCACATAGATGAGAATTAATATGAGACTGTGTTAATCCATTTGCATAATTGACAGCCAATCGTTCTGCACCTCCTGTATTCAAAGTATCTATTATCTGCAATACCCTAATCACTATCTACAACTTTTTCAATCTCTAGCTCTAACCTATCTAATGTATATTGTTGTGCCCAATCTTGAGCTTTCCTAGACATTTGGTTTAAATAATCATTTCCCTTTTTCAGTTCACTGCTAATAAAACGAGTTGCCTCATCTAAATCTTCACTGATTAAAATTCCTCGTTCACCGTGATTAAGAATCCAGGGCAAACAAGATATCTTTGTAGAAATTGGTATGGCGCCAAAAAACATACCTTCAGCAATGGCCTTGGGCCAACCTTCACTTTTAGAAGGAAGTATACTAAAATGCGTATCTAATAAGCAATCTTTAATCGTTTGTTTATCTCTATTGCCATAAATCGTAATTGAATCCGATAGTTTGTTGTTGACAACATATTGTTTAACCTCATCGATCAAAATACCATCCCCAAACATATGAAGCTCCGCATCAATACCTTGTTGTCTTAAGGCTTCAATTATTTTTACGGTTAGCAAAGGTCTCTTACCGACGACCATAGCACCAATAAATGCAAATTTTAATCGCTTAGAAAAGTCGCGAGATTTAAAGGGCAATTTCTCATTATCACGATAAGTCGCTGACATAAAAGGGATGATATTAGTTGTTTCGTTAGGCCACTCACCATAGACCAAAACTTTTATGTTTTTTGACAACTTTGTATTTCTAAAAATAGCCTGTTGAATTCTGTAGCTTTTAGGCTGATTACTATTAGGATCCCAATTCCCTGCATATTTCACGGACTTTTTTTTAGATGGAAAAAAGATTTGAACCAAAGCTCCTATTAAAGTGACATTTCCCGGGCTTCTAAAATGTATATGATTGGCCCATATTATGGCCCTTATCATTTGGATAATGATATAAGGTAAAACCAAAATACTCTTTAAAACTCTGGGTATAGAATTAAAAGCTATAAAAGGAATAGGATAAGACTTAATATTCTTAGACTTAAAAGGTTTTGACAAGAATTCTGTAGGATAAGAATTTGGAGATAGTATACGGTATTCATCCGCAAAAGAAAACCACATATCCATCTCATCAACATAAGGCGAATACGAATAGAATTCCCCATCTCGCTTTATTAAAGGTGTATAGGTTATTACTAAAAACTTTACTTTCTTATCTTTCATATTATATATAACCTGAAGAGGTACTATCATTTATTCGCTTTGCTGGCACACCTAGATATGTTGCATTAGCCTCTAAATCATCAACTACAAGCGAATTAGCCCCGATGACTACATTATCACCAACTTTTATTTTTCCGGCCAGTACTGCATTAGCACCTATGTATACGTTATTCCCTATTACAGGTACTCCCCTACGATCTTCCCTTCCACTTACACCAATGGTAACGCCTTGAGAAATATTACAATTATCGCCTATTACCGCATTTGTGTTTATAATTATATTTCCAAAATGCCCTATATAAAAACTATGACCTATTTTTACGGAATAAGGTATAGATATCCCTGCTACGATTTCTATCCA
Source organism: Winogradskyella sp. (assembly GCF_028282165.1). GTDB lineage: Bacteria > Bacteroidota > Bacteroidia > Flavobacteriales > Flavobacteriaceae > Winogradskyella. The sequence goes on from NZ_JANQIM010000043.1 coordinate 42,939, forward strand.
TTTTTGCCATAAAACCGCTATAATCAGTAATGGTTTTTTTAATAGAGCAGGTAGTTTTGATCTAAAAATCCTGTTAGATAACCTGTAAACAAAAAGTGCCCAAAGTCCCTGTGTTGTAAGGATTAAAATAATAGAAGACTTATTATTGCTATAACGCTTGTATTTTATAATATCTGTTCTAAATAATGACATCTACTTATTGCTTATAACACTTTCATAAAAACCAAGATTTTTATTTAAAACTGTATCCATGTTAAAATTAGATAATACGTATGCTCTTCCTTTTTGAGCAATGGTTTTACAATCTTCCTGATTGCTGAGTGCCCATAATATTTTATCGGCAATATCATTCTCATCGTATGGATTACATAACAATCCTGTGTCCTTGTGTGTAATCGTTTCTTTACCAGGCCCACATTCAGTGAAAATTACTAATTTTTCCATAGCCATAGCCTCTGGTGCTACAAGTCCCTGCGTTTCCATTAGTGAGGGAAACACACAAACCTCGGCTGCAGCATAGCGTTCTGCTAAATCATTCATATTTACAGCACCCATAAACTGAATATGTTTAGGGTCGATATTTAATTCTGAAATATAATCTTTTAAAAACGAAATATAGGATCTCCCATCTTTGAAAAACCAATCCCTTCCGTAGATATACAATTGTACCTCAGGAAATTGACGTATTACTCTTGGCATAGCTTTTACCAACTGATATGCCCCTTTCTTTTCGCAAACTGTACCTGCAAATAAAAGGGTTTGGGATTGTGTTGTTATATAGGGCTTAGGTTCGAAAATATCCAAGTTTATAGGCGACATGATTATTTCAATCGGTTTGCCGTGATAGCTTAAGTATTTTGCTGTATGTGTTTTTACATAATTTGAAACTGCAATAAATCCATCCGCCTTTTTAAACGAACGTCTTTCTTGAAAACCCTTCCACCAAGTGACTTTCCTGTTTTCGGCTTCGGCAAAAAAATGATGACCTCCATGCAAGCGAATGATATATCCGATGGGTTTAATTTTTTTGATAAACGCCAATCCTAACTCAGCCGTTTCTATGATATCAATAGGCTTTTTTTGGTGAATTTCGATAAGCTTTCGATGAATAGCTTTACTGTTAAACCACCAAGTGAGTCCTTTTACTTTTCTGGGCTTTAGCCTATATATCAAAACATTACCGTCCGTTTCTGTTTCTTTTGTTTCTGTATAGACGTTAATTCCAACCACGGATACTTCATGGCATCGCTTTACCAATTCATGACTTATGGTGCTCACAAAGGTTCCTATGCCTCCATGTGGATGACCTGCTTTAGGATATTCTGATGTGATGAAACAAATATGCACTATAGTAAAGCTTTTGCGATGTTCTCAGAATTTTTATCAATAGGATGAAGCACTATCCTTTTTATCCATTCTTGTCTTTCTTTTGCTATACTTTGGGGTTGATCGATGGCACCAAGTACAGTTTCCTTAATTGTATCTTTATTATTTATCCAACCTACAGCATCAAACCCTTCCATACTTTTAAAATGCTGGTAGCTATAAATAACCTTTGTGCTCCAAGTATTATCTTTTTTGGGGTCGTAATTAAGATATAGGCAGGGTTTATTGAATGTTGCAAAATCAACAGCCATAGTAGAACCGAGATTAATTACCAATTCACAATGATGAACTAAATTTATTTGCATATTAACATCAATATATTTTGGAAAATATCCTGTCCAACCCGTTTCAGTTTCAATATTCCATTCAGGATCAATCGCCACGATAAAATCGTTGTAGGTTCTTAAAACCTCATCATATCTTTCTGAGAAATCTACTGGGCATCTTCTAAAAATAATTTGAATTTCTTGCTTTTCTGTAACCAATGCTTCAGCTACATCGCTTAAAAATATGTTATCATGGGGCGACGTTAATTTATCATCGCCACTAAAACATATCCATTTTTTTTGAGGGTCAAGTCCATGTTGCTTGGCAAACACATTGCGTTCTAAGAGACGTTCTTTATCTGAATAAAACTCAAATTGGGGTGTCCCAAGAATCTTTACTTGTTCTTGAGGGATTTCTGGATAATAATCTTTCATTTCATCCTTCATCCATTGCGACCACACAAAATACTGATCGGTTTTTACATTCAATCTGGCTTTGGGCAGGTTGTCCCATGAAAAAATTGCCGTGGCTGTTCTGATATTCAAATTCTTAGCTGCAATACAAATTGGCATTAAACCAGCAACACGTTGATGGGTAATAAAAATTGAAGTCGGTTGTAAAGCTTTTAAATCACTGGTATACTTTTTTATTGACAAGCTTGATGTATTTTCTATGGCCTTTTTTTCATACTTCAAAATTCTAGGGTAATTCTTAGTAAGATAATTCCCTAAAATTTGTGCCAAATTGTAAAGCAGCCTTGCTTTGAAACTGTTTTTCTTTATTCTCCAATTTGTACTTAGAATAGTTGGGTTGTCTTTTAGTTTTGTATTGTGCTTTAATCTCGCATAGGCAACAGCTTCTCTGTATAGACGCGCTATTGTTTGCTCTGGAGTGAGCAGAATTTGCTTGTACTGAAATTCTAATTTATGGATATCCTTTATTTCGATAAAAGCTTCTATCGGTAAGGGTGACCAGATCGTAATTTTTGAGTTTTCCTTTAAATAGGAAATAATCTTGGAATGTAAATAATTCTTTATGCCTACACCATCAGGAAGAATGATAAGAATGTGTTTATCAATAGGCATCTCTAAATTGTTTTTGATGATTTATATTCCATACCTCTGAGTGCTCTAAACTATCTAGAAACAACTTTGCACTATTACCTGCACCAAAAACCTCTACGATATTTGGTTTTAAGGTATCTAAATCGCTTATCGTTTTTAGTATATCATTCTTACTTGTGACACAATTTAAAATAGATTCTCCATGTACTCTATTCTGTTGTCGAGTGCCTACATTAACGGTTGGAATACCATAATATGGTGCTTCTCTCACACCTGCACTACTATTACCAATTATAAAATCTGAATGTTTTAATAATGTAAGGAAATACTCAAAACGAATTGAAGGAAATATTTTAAACTTCTCATGACCCTTTAGTTTTTGATAGGCCTTTAAAATATGCTTACTTCCTAAATCATTGTTTGGATAAATCACTACATAATTCTTCTCACTAGCAATTAAAGCCTCTACAAATTGCTTTGCTTTTGCTTCGATACCATCGTACTCTGTGGTAACAGGATGATACATTGCTAAGGCAAACTGATTGAATGTTATTTCATAATAATGTTTTACTTCATCGATACTTGGTAAATGCTTAGAAAACATGATGTCTACATCTGGAGATCCGATGGTGAAAATAGAATTTTCTAGTTCTCCCATTTGCAATAATCGTTTTTTGGCACTTTCGTTAGATGTGTAATGAATATGGCTAAGTTTTGATACGGAATGTCTTATAAGCTCGTCTATTGTTCCTGAAATTTCACCACCCTCAATATGGGCTACCAATATATTATTCAAACTACCAACTATGGCTCCTGCCAAAGCTTCTACTCTATCGCCATGAACCACGATTAAATCTGGCTTTATGGTTTTTACATAAGCCGAAAAACCTTCAATGGTTTTGGCCAATGTTAAGTCCATTGTAGTTTCATCAGTATGGTTTTTATACTTATAAATGTTTTTGAAGCCACTTCGTTCTACTTCAATGACGGTGTAGCCATAGGCTTCTAGCATATGCATACCGGTTACAAACAAATATGGGTCATATTCTGGGTGGTCTTCTATGCTATTGACCAAGGCTTTTATCTTGCCAAAATCTGCTCTGGTTCCTGTTAGAAAGACTATTTTGCGCATCATTATTTTACGATATAAGAAATAGCATTAGAATATGGCAACTTTTTAATCTCTATGTTATTATCAAAAAAGTCGTCAACTGCTTTATTGGTTCCTGCGAATGCGCCGTAATCATCCAAAATGATTATCCCTCCTTTTGTAACCTTGGAATAAAGACGTTCTAAAATGTGCTTCGTAGGTTCATATAAATCGACATCAATATGCAAAAGTGAGATTTTCAGTTGTGGATTTTTACTTATATAGTCATCTAAAGTTTTTAGAATATCTCCTTTTATAATCTCAATATTTTTTTGAAGTCCTTGCTTTTCTAAAAGCTCGTTTATTTCTTCGAAGGAAATACTCTGGCCACCTTTGGTTTCTTTCACAAAAGCATCCCGTTTAAGCTTATCCGCTTCAAACGTCGCTTCTGGGAAATCATCAAAGACATCGAACCCAATTATTTTTCTGCTATTTGTTTGCTCAAGGAGGTCTCTAAATTTAATCCATCTAAAGAAAGAATTACCCTTAAATATTCCGAACTCTACTATTTCGCCTCTAACATTAGAGGTTCGTTTAAAGAATTCTAAATGCGAAATAAACTTGCTAAACCTTGATGGATCAGCGGTTGCATAAAAACCATTTTCGTAATTGAACCGTTTTTCTAAATCGTAAAATCTATCCATTATTCAAAATCACTGTAATCTAAATGTTCACCTTCTTCAATGTCTCTAATTGCTTTTTTACCAATGACATCGTTAAAATATTCTGCTAATATTTTTCCAGTTCCTGGTCGCTTAACCCAAATATTTTCTTCTGTTAATAGTTCCCCTTTTACTACTGGTTTTACCGTGCACACCGTTGCAAAAGCAAAATCTATGGTCACTTTTTCCTCTTTTGCAGGTTGCTTTGTCCCACCTCTCATGGACCAAATCTCTTTACTTCCTGTGATAAGGTTTTTACATTCTTGTTCGTCCATACTACAGACTATATCTGGCCCTTGCCTATCCATATGATCAGTAAAATGGCGTTCTAGGATTGATGCTCCCAATGCCACGGCACCTAAGCAAGCATTGTTATTTAGGGTATGGTCACTTAAGCCAAATACATAATCTGGAAATGCTCGGTGCAACTCCATCATGGCACCATATCGTACCAAGTGTGATGGTGTGGGGTATAAATTTGTAGTGTGCAATACGGCCACTGGTACTTTATACTTATCAAATACAGCAACCGCTTTTTGAACACTTTCTATTGTATTCATTCCGGTACTTAAGATGACTGGTTTTCCGAATTTTGCAATGTGCTCTAAAAGCGGATAGTTGTTACATTCACCAGATCCTATTTTATAGGCTTGAATATCGAACTTCTTTAATCGCTCTGCGGCAGCTCTGGAAAAAGGTGTGGAAATAAATATCATACCTTTAGACTCGACATAATTCTTAAGCTCTAATTCATCAGCTTCATTAAGTGCACATCTCTCCATAATTTCATAAATGGACACATCTGCATTTCCTGGAATCACTTTCTTAGCTGCTTTGCTCATTTCATCTTCTACAATATGGGTTTGATGCTTTACTACTTCTGCTCCTGCCCTGTAAGCTGCATCGACCATTTGCTTTGCAACCCCTAAAGATCCTTCATGATTAATCCCAATTTCTGCTATAACTAAGGGTGGATAATCGCTTCCTATTTTGCGACCAGATATTTCAATAAATGGATTACTCTTCATTATATTTTTTTAAAATGTAGTTTGCATATTCAAGGTCGTCATAAGTATCAATGTCTATCTCTGCAAATTTATGATTTACGATAAATGGATAGGAGGTTTCATCAAATATTATATCCTTTTTTATTAACGCTACATTGGTGATATATATAAGTCCGTTTTCATAGTACAAAGGCTCTAAGTCTTGACTTCGCTGACCAAACTTGTAATTAAAAGGTAAAAACTTATCATTTTTGATTTTTCCTAATTTTTTGTAATCCCGACTTACGGTAAACAAACTACTTAGATTGTTTTCAGAATAGATTTTATAAACGTCTTCTAATAATTTTTTTGGCCGTAGTGGGTTGGTAGGTTGAAGTAAGATCATGGTCTCAATCTTCTCCTCAATGTTGTCTAATGCATGTTTCAATACCGAAATAGTAGGTACTAAATCGCCACTCAATACTTCTGGCCTATCAATGACCTTTGCACCAAAGTCTATTGCTGCTTTTTTTATGTCTCGATCATCTGTTGAAACATAAATATCTTCTACAATATGGAAATTCCTTTTCGCATAGTTTATAGAATGTGCAATTAAAGGTAAATCGCCAAAACCTATAATATTTTTATTGGGTATTCGTTTAGAACCGCCTCTAGCTGGTATGATGGCTATTGTTTTGCCCATTTACTTATTGCCATGAATTAAATTGAACAGTCTATGTGTCAACCGCTTTTTAAATTTATACCACATAAGAGATGGTGCTTTGGGCTTAAATTTAGGAAGCTGAAATCTATCTGTGGCTAAGTCATTATTAGCTAAGGTATTATTCTTTTGCACTTCTTTCATCCAATCTTCTACAGTATTGCCCATATGAAACGCATAGTTATGATATGTGGCTAATCTCATACCACCAGAATAATTTATCGGTTGATCACAGTACAAGTATTCTGAATGGTTACCTACTAAAGTTAACGAAGGCTCTTTAGGAACAGTACTAAAAAACAGTTCCCGCCTCATACTTAAAATCTGATGACCACTGCCAACAATAGCTTTTACCCCATTTGATTTGATTACCGCCCATTTTAGATTTTTATCGGTCTCTAGATCCCAATGAAAACTTTCTAAATACTTATTATGCGCATCATGATTTTCTGGAATGGCCTTATAGTTAAATTTCACCTTACCTGATAAAATCTTTGCTAATGTAGATGAGGTCTCATAATTCTTAAAGTTTCTACATGGGATTGGCGATACTGAAGCAACACCCTTAATGTTACTAAATATGTCTTCTACATGCTTTTGCCATCCTTGCTGAAACAATATATCAACGTCCGAAATTGTAATAATTGGCTCTCTACTTGCTCTGGCTGCACCAATTAGTGCATCTATTTTTCCAATGTTTTCTTTATGATGAATTACAGTATCTATGACATTTTCCTTGAGTTTTGATTGTAGATACGTGTTCACCTCATCGCAGGATGCGTTATTAACTACTGTTATTGCGCAATTGGCGTTGGTTGTTGCTATGGCCGACTCCAAGCAGAGTTTAAACACTTCTAAAATATTCTCATAATAACCATCTAATGAAGGGATAAAAACTACAATTATTAACCTGTGCTGGTGTTTTAATTGAATCTTTTTCGACTGCTTTTGAGGATTCATTCCCACTCTCATAACTCAGAACTAACTTTATGTTTTAGCCAAGCTAAAAATAGTCTTTTTGTATTGACTTTCAATAATACTTTGAGCATAATTTGACAGGTATACCTCTCTGTTCTGTTGTGCAATGTTCTTTACTTCGTCAGGCGTTAACTCCTTTATTTTATTAAGTACATCCGTAAGTGTATTGGCATCATTGATATCAAACCAAAATTGGTTTGTTGCTCCTTTTAGTCTATAAGGCATGGCACCTACTTTGGTAGAAACAACGAGTCTTGCAGATGCCATAGCTTCCAATGCTACCAAAGGCCCTGATTCTTCATGTGATGGTATTATGATAGCATCTGTACCTTTAATAAAATCAACAATATTATCTTGACTTTGATAGCCTAACAAATGAATATGTGGTAACGTTTTAATTATATCACTTATCTCGTTAAATAACGGTCCATCACCAATAATCTTAAGCTGCAAAGGAATCTTTAAGTCTTTGTAATGATTAACCAATTCTAATATGCCTTTTTCTTTTGATAGTCTTCCGATATATAACAAAGTATCGCACTTAGTTGTCGGTTTTATTTGAAGCATTTGCTTTTCCTTGAAGGTACACTGATCTATAATTGTGTAATTATGATTTGACAATTCTCCAAGTCTAGATGCATTAGATTCGGAATGATGAATAAACAGTGTTATTTTTTCTAACCATATTTTTTCATTAGCACTAATCGACGGAATGGTACTAGAAGTTCTCATCACTGTCGGAATGCCCAGAACAGAAGCATAATCTGTAATCTCTTTTACATAAGCACTACTCACTTGGGCGCAAAAAATGACTACGTCTGACTTTTCCACAAAATCTTTTAAGGTGTTGACAGCATATGTATGATAACCTGTCTTTTTTGCCAATGCATTAGACACATAACTTAAACGTGGTTTTTTCTTTTTAGATTTTATGTAGGCCAACCAAGTTAAACATCGAAACCACAAACTCCTGTTATAAATAATCTGGTTTAAATGCATAGCATTGTTACGAGAAACAAAATCGAATAACTGTGATTTTCCAGTAAAGTTTATGGTGGATACAATATTAACCTCAGATTCATCATTGCACAAAGCTCTTGCTATAAAGCCCGTTTCTAATTCTCGCCCTCCTATATCTCCTATTGGCCCTAAAATCAGAACTTTATATTTCATTCTCGATTGGTTAATATCTTAAACATATCAAATCTACACTTTGTCAACATTATTTTATAAATGTTTTAGCTAATGTCAAATAGTGTTTTGGCGATTGTCTATAGAAGCCTTTAAGACTCAATAACTTTCTAAAATATTTAAATTTTTCTCTAAACGACAAGTTCCCTCTACTATTATTGAGAAAAAAAACAACTTGGCCTAGCAATATCTTTTTTATTTCATCTCTAACACTTTTACTAAAAGGTAAGTATTTGGCTTCGATTTCTAACTCGTTGATTCTCTTTATACTATATTGTCGTTTTTTATAATTAAATGACACTCCACTTTCGTGAATTCTATATGCCGACATCACTTTATCAATGAATGCGCCTTTACCTTTAGACAAAAGCATACAGAAGAGCATAAAATCGCAATGGCTATGATTTAAAGCGGGAAGCTTGTATTCGCTTCTATACACAATACTTGCCGTTGGCACGGTAGCTACACTAAAAAAAGTACCCTCGTCAATGATCGTTTCGTTATTCTCAAAATTAGGATAAGTATCTGACTCATCAATTTCATAATTCTTAATCCTAAAAGCTTTATGGAAAGAAAAAGAGCACTTCTTGTTTTGTTCTAAAACATTGACTTGGGTTTGCAACTTGGTTGTATCTACCCAAAAATCATCTCCATCTAAAAGTGCTATATACTTTCCTTCACACCTGTTCAAAGCACCAGTAAAGTTTTTAACCATTCCGATGTTTGTAGCATTATTCATATAGTTTACTTCAATATTGGAGGGCAAGTTTTCAATGCTTTCTTTTATAATTCGGTCGGTGCTGTCTGTAGATTTATCATTAGATATTACCAATTGAATATTAAAACTACATTCCTGATCCAAAACACTTTGTATAGCCTTTGCAATGTATTTTTCATGATTATAAGTAATCATACATACACTAACCATTATATTTTCTGCGTGCATTATTGAAAGGTCTTTTTAACAATAGCAGGTACTCCTGCTACCATACAATTATCAGGAATATGTTTTGTTACTACTGCACCTGCAGCTACTACAACATTATTTCCAACTTCTACTTTTGGTAATATTGTCGCATTAGTGCCTATTGAAGTATTATGGCCAATCTTACAATTTCCTGAAATATGAACACCAGGGGATAGCTCTACAAACTCTCCTAAAATTGAATCATGACCAATTGTACAATTCAAATTAATTAAGCTTCCCTTTCCAATAGATATATCATTTGTTATTATAGTTCCAGACATTACTAAAGTCCCTTCCCCTACCTCGACCCCATAGTTACCTAACCTAGCATCGTTACTTACTAATGCTGTAAAAACACCTCCAAGTTCTATAAATATTTCGCTTAACATTCTTCGATGATTCGGATTCCCAATTCCCATTGTAAATCTTTTATCTACAGTCTGGAAATATTCTTGTGCTTGCGAGTGGTTCTTTAAAACGGGGAATGTATTGTAAAGCTTACCGTACACATCGTCATTAACATCGTCATAGAACGCTAGGTTTTCCAAATCGTCCTTTTCATGGCATACTTGCAAAACTTCTTTTGCAAAACCTTTTGCTCCAATTATCAGCATATTACACTTTTTATAATTCTTATTATTTTATCAACAGCACTCATCTCTAAATCATGATACAATGGCAAGCAAATTATTGATTTTGAAATTCGCGAAGCTATCGGGAGCTCACAGTCGTCAACATAAGGCAATGTATCTAAAGATGGGTAAAAATACCGTCTGGGGTATATTTGTACTTCATTTAGTCTACCAATAACTTTATCTAAAATCGCTTCATTTTTAAGTACAATTGGATAGTAACTAAAATTCCAGTCTGTATGGGGTCTGATTTTTATTAATTGTAAGGGTATATTGCTAAAAGCCTGATCATATATCTCCACTATTTTTTGTCTATTTGCAATTACTCTTGGCATATGTGGCAAAACCGCTAAGCCCATTGCCGCTTGCAACTCAGATATTTTACCATTTATACCTAAGCCATAGAAAGCCAATTGACCGTCATGTCCAAAATTATGACTATAAAAAATTTGATGCTGTAAATCTTTATCTTTTGTGAAAACCGCACCACCTTCTCCTGTATGAAAAATTTTAGTCGCATGAAAACTGCAAGTACTAATATCTCCATATTCAAATACACTTTTGCGGTTATATTTTACATCAAAGCAGTGTGCCGCATCATAGATGACTTTTAATTTATACTTTTTGGCAATTTTTTCTATGACTTCTATATAGCATGGGTTTCCAAAAACATGGGTTGCTAAAATTGCGGTGGTTTTACTTGTGATTTTAGCCTCTATTTTAGTCTCATCTATGGTTAAATACTCAGGATGAATATCTACAAAAACTGGTGTGCAATTTTCCCATACTATCGAAGATGTGGTAGCTACATAACTAAAAGGCGTTGTAATTATCTCGCCACCTTTTCCCAATAATTTTAAAGCAATTTGAATGGGAACCGTACCGTTATTGGTTACCAAAATATGTTGAACCTCTAAATAGGTCTTAAGCTTTTCCTCTAATTCTAAAACTAATTCTCCTCGATTTGTAAGCCACTCGTTGGCCCAAATACGTCTTAATTGGTCTTGATATTCCTCTATTGGAGGGAAAAAGGATTTTGTTACGTTTATCGCCACTTGTACAATTTATTAAGCAAAGCTAATAGTTTCTTTTTTTTACTCGACTTGTAAGTCTTTCTTTCAAGCGTATTTAATATATATTCTGCCGTAAGTTCTCCATAAATTGCCCTTACAGCTCTCTTACCTTCTTCGCGCATTACATCTCTATTTGATGTTGAAGAAGAAATCCCAGATAAATCAAACACAGATACTATGTATTCAACAATTTTATAATTAACCTCAGTTGACGCAAATAGTTTTAGGTTAAACTCCCAATCTGAAACTATTTTATTTTGTTCATTATACATCCCATAGATTTCAAATAATTCGTTCTTATAAAATGTTGAAGGATGCGGTAAAGAGTTGGTTAACAAGTACTTTAAGGTTATTATGCTTGGTGGTTTTATGATCTTATCAATAGCTTCTTTTACAGTCTTTATACTACCAATTACAAGATCATAGTCGTTTTTAAGATCACTTGAAATCTTGGACAAAACCTCTGAACCTGATAAAACATCTCCAGAATTTAAAAATAGCAAATACTTACCACTAGCCTTCTTTATGCCTTTATTCATGGCATTATATATACCATGGTCTGGCTCGCTAATCCAAATAAGATGATCATAACTAAAAGATTGTATGACCTCTACACTACTATCCGTAGAGCCACCATCAATTACTATATGCTCAAAGTCTTTCCATGTTTGTGACATAACACTTTTCATGGTTTCTCTTAAGCCATCAGTATTGTTATAGTTAATGGTTATGATAGATAGTAATCTGTTATCCATTATTTTCTTCATCAATGATTAACTCAGTCTTCTTGTCTAATTCAAAAACATCAAAATCTGAAAACGGATCATAATTATAAATATTTATACCTAGTCTTTCAGTTTCGGCTTTTAATGCCTCATACTGTTGATAAAGTCTGTATTCTTTATATAAACGCGATTTGGGCAATCTCTTGTCGGTTTGCTGGTGACTTACATCTATACCAGCTTGCTTTAAATAATACTCTAGAGACGGTTTGTTGTGGTCGTAAAAATGGGCATAAGTCGTAAGACCTTGCCAATCATGGTTAACCCCTAAAATCCCTATTTTTTCCGATTTGCAATAAATAGCCAACTGTAACGCTATTATAGTAACACTCCAAGGCGACATAACAGGTCTTGTAAAATCTACTGGTAAATGGCCTCCGTATGAATAATAGTAGACTTCTCTATCAGCAAAAATGGTTTCCGCCACACCTCTATCGCGCTTTTCGACTAGAATTGGTGTATGCTTTGGCAAAATTTCATTGCATCGTTTCCACCACGCTTCAAGTACCTCATTTGTGATTGGAGGATGTGATGCGGCAAAAACATGTATTTTAGGGTTTATTTCGTTTATCTTGGGGTGCTCATAAAAATTACCTACAGAGATCACAAAATCATCAGCGTATTCGGTTACATCTAGTTTATTTATTGATGAAGACGAACCTAAAACAACCGCTTGTTTATAATTCCCAAACTTTTTTTTCAGTTCTATATTCTCATTGTAGACATGAATATCTTTTTTTATGAGTCGTTTCAGCCTTCGTTTTAAACCACGCTTTATTCCAACTAAAATGACCTTAAGCTCTGATTTGGACATAGCATCAACAGAGCTAATCTTCAACTTTGACAATGTATTCACACGTTTTAGCAAAACTATTATTAGTTTAGCATAAGCATTCTTTTCCTTAGAACTACTTTCTGACTGCCCAACTGAATGAGAAAAAGCCGTAATTCCAAAACCACTTAAATAGGTTTGAAACAATATTTCATTATCGGCTTTAAAAAAAGCATCTAAATCATCAACGTCTTCTTTACTCAACAATTCATATTTAGAAAAGACATCTTTACTCAAATGCGTCTGCAAGATTTGCCTCAGAATCTTTTGCTCCTCTTTACTAAGCTCTGGATTACATTCTTTTGCTATAGCCATAGCTTCTTTACTGTAACCATGATTTAAAGTTTCTAAACTAACCTGCTTTAAAAAGGACACGTTAGAAAATTCACCAAAGCGATTTAGAATATTTTTTTTCTCTAAAACTTTTTTATCATATGGTACACAGGTGACATTTTGGGTTCCAAAAACCGACCGATACTTTTCTACAAATCCACTCCACTTAATATGTTCTAATTTGGTTTTATCTAAAAAGGTTTCTATAGGAACATCTTCGGCTTGGTGTACATATTGTGTATAGATAGACTGAATGAATTGCTCTTGTTTTCTTAGAGCAACAAATATTTTTTTCTCTTCAAATTCAGTCAAACTCTGATGTAACAACTTAGCAACAGTTAATACATTTTGATAAAGCAACTTAGGATTACCCGATAGGTATTCGCAACAAATTATATACTTGTTATAGCTTTCATCGATATACGAGTTAATAAAAGATTTTAATTCTTCAACAAGCGAAACATTTTCTGCCTCTAATTTCACAATAACTGCTGCCCTTTTGAAATTATGGAGGTTAATGTACTTGACGCCTTCTTTCTTTAAAGCATTAGGATTTTCTATTAATATTTTTTGAATAATACTAGTGCCTGTTTTATGAGTTCCTATATGTACAAAAATCGATTTCTTCATACTTTAACCCAATTTAGCTTTGGAATTATTAATGCCCGTCGTACTTGAGCATTTTTATAGAAGCCTATTTCATTAACCTTAAAGTTTAGGCAATCAATTCTTTGAATTGTTTTACGATCGGTATTACTGTAGAAAAACAATCTTACTTTATAATCGCCTTTATTCAACATATTTCCACTAATATCTACAGTAAATGTATTTAATCCTTTGTCAATGTTAAAGTCATTTGCATCTGAAAAAGAAGAACTTAAAATAACTACATTGTTTGGGTTGACTATAGCCAAAGATAGGTTGTAGTCTTTGTTGTCTTCTTCTTTTTTTAGGACTTCGAAACTCAAGAAAATAGTATCGTTAAACTTAAAGTTAGACGTAGATTCTCCCTTTTTATTGGTTAATGCGACGCTTTTCACAAAACAATTTTCCTCTAAATCATCTTCTGTAAATATGGATCTAAACTCAAGATTATTACTTAAATAATAATCTATAACATCATTGATCTTACCCGTATATTCTATCTTACCATGGTTAAGCAAAATCCCTCTCTCACAAAGTCGAGCCATAGACTCCATATTATGACTTACAAAAAGTACGGTTCTTCCATCACTTGTGGATATATCTTGCATTTTGCCAATGGCTTTCTTTTGAAACTCGGCATCACCTACAGCTAAGACCTCATCAACAACTAAAATATCTGGTTCTAAGAAAGCAGCTACGGCAAAAGCCAAACGTACTCGCATACCGGAACTATAGCGTTTAACAGGCGTATCGATATATCTTAAGCAACCTGAAAAATCTATAATCTCATCTATCTTTTTATTTATTTCAGATTTTGTCATTCCTAAAATGGCACCATTTAAATAAATGTTCTCCCGACCTGTCATTTCTGGATGAAACCCAGTACCTACTTCCAATAGCGATGCTATTCTTCCGTTAGTCTTTACAAGACCTTCGGTAGGCGATGTCACCTTAGACAAAATTTTGAGCAATGTTGATTTCCCTGCTCCATTTTTCCCTATAATTCCTAAAACCTCACCTCGTTTAACTTCAAAATTTATATTCTTAATCGCCCAAACATATTCCGAATTTCCTTTTTCACTTCTTACATTGGCCTCACCCACTTTTAGGTAAGGGTCTTCCTTTCCTCTTATTCTACTCCACCATCGATTAATATCATGACTTATAGTGCCAGTACCAACTAAACCTAATCGGTATTGCTTTCCTAAATTTTCAACTTTTAAGATGATATCTGAACTCATTATATAGTATCGATAAAGCTTTTCTCTGTTTTATTAAAAATAACCAACCCTAACAAAAATATCATACAAGAAATGATAATCGCATATATAGTCTTATTGATATCCAAACTACCATCACCAAGAATTATGACTCTAAAAGACTCGACAATAATGGCGATAGGATTCCACTCTATGAGCCAATAGTAATTAGGCAATTTATCCCTAAAATAAGACATGGGATACATCACAGCAGAACCATACATAAGCAATTGCACCCCAAATTGCACTAAAAACGTAAGATCCCTATACTTTGTGGTCATGGAAGATACAATCATGCCCAAACCTAAACCGAGTAATGCCATAAGCACAACAAAGAGTGGGAATGAAACAATGTTAAGACCAGGAGCAATAGTATATGTAATTGGACTAAAGTACACATAATAAATATATAACCCAGTGAGTACCAATAACTGAATGCCAAATTTTAAGAGGTTAGAAACCACAACAGACATTGGCATAATCACTCTAGGAAAATAAACTTTACCAAAGATGTTCTCGTTTTTCTTAAAGGTATCGCTTGTACCGACAAGACATTCCTTAAAATAATTCCAAGCTGTAATACCTGCAAGGTTAAATAAGAAGTTGGGTACGCCATTACCAGTCGGTATATCTGCAAGGTTGTTAAATATTAAAGTAAATATTAAGGATGTAAAAAGTGGTTGGATTAAATACCACAAAGGCCCAAGAATTGTTTGTTTATAAAGCGTAATGATATCGCGTTTAACAAACAAAAAAAGTAAATCCCTGTAACGCCAAATCTCCTTGAAATTAAAATCAATTAATTTCTTTTTTGAGGAAATCGTATAAAGCCAACGCTCTTCAGCGGTTTTCAATTGAAAGTATTTTTAGGCTAATATAAGAAATGAAATAAAGGAAAGTAACTTTATTATTATGCTTTTTCTACCACATAAGCATTATAATGTACTTTCATTTTATGGATGCCTTCATCAAGTGAAATTAATGATCTTCCGAGTAACTCCTTCATCTTGGTGATATCTGGGCATCTTCTGTTCATATCGCCTTCTTTTAATGAGGGTAAAAAAATAATTTCTGATGTTGAACCTGTAATCTCAATTATTTTTTCTGCCAGTTCTAATATGCTTATCTCTATATCATTACCTACATTGAGGATGTCATTGACATAAGCTTCATCATATAAAGCCTTAAGGCAAGCATCTACATTGTCATCAATATAACAAAACGAGCGTGTTTGATCACCTCTACCATAAATTGGAATAGGCTGATTATTGAGTGCTAACCTCATAAACCTTGGCATTACAAAATCATTACTTTGCATAGGCCCATAAGTATTGAAAAAACGAAAAATAGTATAGCTTAATCCGTACTCTCTTTGATAAGCCTTAAAAAATGCTTCGCCAACATTCTTTACAATCGCATAAGGTAGTCTTGAATTCAAAGGTGTTGTTTTTTCATTTTGCGGAATCTCGAAAGGTTCTCCATAAACCTCTGAAGAACTAGAATAAAAGACACGCGTAACACCTGAATTCTTTGACAAGGACAAAATATTCTTAATGCCTTCAATATCATTAAGTACGTTAATAGGATTACTAAGTGTGCGTTCTACGCCGACAACAGCAGCATAATGAAATACATATTGAAACTTAAAAGTAGCAAAAATTGAGATGATATCATTATAATCGTTAACATCTGCTCTTATAAATGTTACGTTGTCTTTTTTGGGAACTTTTGAAATGTGACCTGTGGATAAATTGTCAATAATAACAACGTTAATATCATTATTTAAGGCCAATTTAGCAGCTAAAGAACTTCCCAATTGACCCGCGCCACCCGTAATTAAAATATTTGTCATTATTTATAAATATCAGGTGCTAAAATACTTAGGGAATAATTTAGCTCTATTTTGAGAAGTAAATTTATTAATTGTTTTTAAAGTACCAAAAAACAACTACAAATTTTCTTACAATTTTGGTATTATTTTAATAAGACCATAAGACATTAATAGAAAAATCACAGCTAGATTAACTTTAGAGACCTTACCACCTATTCTTTTTGTGTCTTCTAAAAAGGTATAGAACACGATTGCACCGATAAATATCGGCACAAACCAACGCAACTCTACATATGATATAATGACCAACGAAAACACCAATATCGTTATTAGAAGCGCTAAAGGAATGATGTTTTCAAAATCGAGAAACTTTTTCCTAAACAGATTTGATAACAACATACCTAATACAATGATAAGTATAAGACCCAATTGCCTTGTACCAAAAATAAATATATCTAATCCATCCTTAAAAAATTCAATCAAGGTCAATTTTGGGTTAAAAACTATACCACTAAATAATGTTTTGGGTAAGGCATCCTCACCATTTTCATCTACATAATTTTGAGTAGCCTCAAACGAAGGGTGTTGATAGTTTTGTAGTTTTCCTTCATTTACCATTAACTGTGCTAAATATTGACGTTGTGCCCAAGTAACGCTTACATCTTCAGGTGGATTCTTCTTGTCGTAAGATAATTTACCATTAGTTTGAATTGCTGGAAGATTTAAAATCAATAACAACATCGTTATCAAAATTGGAATAAAAAATCCTTTTCTATTAAATCCTTTAATCCTATAAACAAACAAAAAGCACAATAGCAATGCAGGCAGATACATTATAATCAATGCTCTGGTAAAAAGACCAACTATTAAAACGCTGAGGGCTAATGACTGGTTCCATGATTTACCAATATTAAATCGATGCACTTCATTCAAAAAAATTGCTAAGCATAGAATAAACAAGGAATCATTGGTACCTATAAAGAATACTTTACAGGTTCCTGTAAAAAAAGTGAGATAGAAAAAAAACAGTATTGAAGGGTTATTTCTATAAAAGAAATAAAAGTATAAAGCAATGAGCAGAACAATGTTTATCGTCCTTAGAGCTAGATAAGGCTCCATAATCACACTTAAGGGATATACAAGTATAGTATGCGGAATTGAAATTCCTTTTTTAATTGACTCTAGCCGGCCATATTGTTTTAAGTAATGAATGTCTGCAATAAAAAGCCCTTCATCTCCCGCACCAATAGGCTGGCTTAGCATAAAATACATACCTACTATTGTATATACAATCGATATCAATAATAGTAATTTATGTATCTTAATTTTCATTTAAATTTTTTAATTGTTTGAGTTACGTCATTAGGATTTAACTCATAGAACATAGGGAGCCTCAATAATCTTTCGGTGAATTTATCACTGTTTATTAATGTACGCCCATCATGTTTTTTAATATAATATTTACTTGAATGTAAACTTATGTAATGAAATACAGCTAATATTTTGTTTTTAAGAAGGTAATCGATGATACGCTTCCGTTGGTTTAGAGAATTGCAAATAATGTAAAACATATGCCCGTTATTTGTTTCTTCAATGGGCTTTGGCATTAATTGGACATCTACAGATTTAGCCCATTCCGCTAATTCGCTATAATAAAAATGCCAATGTTCTAATCGCTTTTTTTGAATGGCATCGATATTCTCTAACTGCGCCCATAAAAAAGCTGCAATTATGTCTGAAGGCAAAAAGGAAGAACCTGTATCGACCCAACCATATTTATCTATTTTTCCTCTAAAAAATTCGGCTCTATTTGTCCCTTTTTCCCATAAAATTTCTGCTCTATCAACAAATCTGTCGTCATTAATAACTAATAGTCCTCCTTCACCAGATATTATATTTTTAGTTTCATGAAAGGAAAATGTAGACATATGCCCTATGCTGCCAAGTAATTTACCCTCGTATTTAGAACATATAGCTTGCGCTGCATCTTCAATGACTATTAATCCATGCTTATTAGCTATGGCCATTATTGCATCCATATCGCAAGCAACACCAGCATAGTGAACCACAACTATAGCTTTGGTTTTTTTGGTTATTAGCTCTTCTATTCTACTCGGATCAATATTTGGATTGTTGGAATATGAATCGGCAAATTTTATGATTGCTCCTTGTCGTACAAAAGCTAAAGCTGAAGATACAAATGTAAAACTGGGGACTATAACCTCATCTCCTTGCTCTATATTGGCCAACATCGCACACATTTCTAATGCATCTGTGCAAGATGTTGTTAAAAGCGCTTTTTTGAAATTGAATTTTTCTTCAAAAAAATGCTGACACTTTTTAGTATAATAACCATTACCGGAAATTTTTCCACGATTTACAGCATCTTCGATATAAGCTGTTTCTTTTCCTGTTAAGTATGGCTTGTTAAAGGGTATCACATTACAAAGTTTATTTATTTATTTCAAAAAACGAGAAATCTCTAAGCTTATATTCTCTAATAGAGAACTATAGTTTTTAGGTAGTTCTACTTGAACTGGAATATCCTTATCCTTAAAACTTTTAATGATCTCTGCACGATCTTCCATTGTTATAGTTGTCTTGTAATTAAAATATGACATCTCTTTATAACAAATAGCCTCTGTATATGCTATCTCGCTTTTTGAAAGTTTTGTTTTATAACTCCC
Source organism: Winogradskyella sp. (assembly GCF_028282165.1). Taxonomy (GTDB): domain Bacteria; phylum Bacteroidota; class Bacteroidia; order Flavobacteriales; family Flavobacteriaceae; genus Winogradskyella. The sequence goes on from NZ_JANQIM010000043.1 coordinate 62,385, forward strand.
AATACTCTGACTAGAAATTTTTACCGAGTTTACATTACTTGAGGTATTCGATTTCCAAATTTCACCTTTTTGGTTTAAAATACCATCTTTAAAATGGTTAACCGGAAATTTCCCTACACCTAAAAACTCGGTAACCTTATTAAGCGTTTCTTCAGTTTTTAGGATGAGATCTTCATATTTAAGATATATAAGATCACTATTATGCTGATATGCTTTTATAAAATCTATGCTTTTTCGCCATGATCTTAAAACAAAAAGACTAGGTTTCTTTTCACCTAAAAATTTTGTTGAATTTGGATAATTAACAGACGTCAATACATCCCTAGGATCTCTAACTATTATTAAAACCTTAATCCCATTCGCTATGAAATGAGGCATAAACTCTTCACAAAGTATTTCTTTAGAACCAAAATATTTGGCATTTATATTGTGTGCGTTTTCTCTATTGACCTTCAAAAACAGCTCTAAGAAGCTTCTCTCTGTATTATCAAAATTAGAATAATCAACACTTGTGAGTTGTCCAGAAAAAGTTGTCATTTTTTCAAAAATCCTATGAATTTCTCCTGTTTTGTACTTAAAGGTTTTAAGAAATGCTATAAATTCTTCGAGATTATAATCTTCGTTATTAATTGAATCATTTAGAACATAATACTTATCTATTCCTAAAGTATTTAGAAACCTTTTTTTTATGTCAACAAACAATAAGGGAATGGGTTGTGACAAAACAGAGAGTTCATTATGATTACATAGTAGCTTTTCAAGTAACGTTGTGCCTGAACGCCCCATGCCAGTAATAAAAAAATTATTCTTCACTTCTGCTTATTTCTCTTACAAAATATACTGGTCTGCTCTCTGCAGTGCCAACTATTCTTATTAAATATTCACCAATAACTCCCAATGCAAAAAGGGTAAGTCCACCAAAAAACAGAACGCTTAATATGAGTGAAGTCCAACCTTGTAATATATACTCTTGGGTCATTTTTTTTACAACAACGACTACTGCAATAACAACACTGACAAGTGCAGACGAAAATCCTAAATATCCAATAAATCTTAACAATAGAGACGAATTATTTATGATAAGATTGCTAAACAATTTCAGCATTTTAAAAAACGTATAATTACTTCTTCCCTCATCCCTTGTGTGATGATCTATTTCGACATTTACAATATCATTTGTAACTGAAAAAAGAAGTGCCGGAATAAATGGATAAGGGGTTTTAATACTTAATATTTTCTCTGCTGTAGCCTTACTCATCAATCTATATGATGATAACTTGATATGTTTTGGTTTTCCTAGAATAACATGATCAAAATACCCTTTTATCTTACTTCCAAGATTTTTAAATAGACTATGCTGTTTTTTAGGAAACTTTGCAATAACAACGTCGTGCGCTTTCAAAGCTATAAGTTTTGAAATATCGTCTGGATTGTGCTGAAGGTCGTCATCCATGGTAATAATATAGTCCCCCTTTGCATAATTTAAGCCACAAAGCGTTGCAGGCTGTTGGCCAAAGTTTTTGGTCAATTTTATACCGACCACTTTCTTATTTTCTGAAACCAATTCTCTCAATGCTTCATTAGTAGCCTCATAAAAAGGGCTATCATTGACCAAAATGATCTCATAATCATAAGGCAAAGTAGAAAAAACCTTCTCTAGTTTATCCGCTATTCTAAACAACGTTTTTGAAGACTTGTATACAGGAATTACGATAGAGAAACGTTCGGTCATATCAAAATTTATATACTAATATTTTAAATAATGTCTTGAATTTGGGCCTTCATTAAACAATAAGTCTAACACACTGACTTTGTGTTCAAAATCACCATAAAGTTGACTATATGAATTGTAGTTAGCATAATCCATCCATGAAATTTCTATATCATTTTTTAGAAAAAGTGACACATCAATGTAATCCTTAGCGGCAGGACCTGAAATATACGTGGTAGCACCAAGCTTCTTACATGCATCAATGAGTTTTCCTCGGCGATCACCTTCTAGATTGAGCGATTCAGAATTTACAATATCAGTAGTGATATCTAAAAACGTGTTTATTAATTCAATAAACTTCCTATTAATATCGCTCAGGGAAATATCAGAAGCATCATATATTGCCTTTATCTCTTCCTTGTATTTACTAAAGTAAGGACTTTTACCATAATTGGCCTGTAAGGAATTATAATGTTTTCTCCGCCAACTATTATTAATAACCTCGGTTTCATTGATTTTTTGCGAAAGACTTTTATGCCTCACTGGAATGGTAAGCCATTGCAATCCATTTTTAGTCTTAATGAGATTTCTATTTCGCCAGTCATTTTTGGTATACTGTACCTCATCGTAAATGACAAACACATCTGCACTAGCGATAATATCGAAGTAACCTTTCCAAGGAATATAGTTAGATTGTAAAATAGCTACTTTTTTAGAATGCATTACTTTTTGGCCACCTACTTATAAAGGTTTAATATAGTAATTTACAAGAAAAAAAAGCTAATTTCAGTTAAAATAATCCCACGTAATTTTTAAACCTTCTCGTACAGTATATTGCGGATTGTATCCTAGAAGTTCTTCAGCTTTAGAAATGTCTGCTAATGAGTCTCTAACATCTCCTTGTCTTGGTGGTCCGTAAACTGCCTGTAAATCTGAATCTGCCGCAACTCTTAGGGATTCCCACAAATAGTTCACAGATATTCGTTCCCCACAAGCTACGTTAAACACTTCATTACTCGCTTCTTTTGATGCAAAGAAGCCCTTTATATTGGCTTGCACGGCATTATCGACAAACGTAAAATCTCTTGTTTGTTCACCGTCCCCATTTATTTTAGACGGTTTATTATCCTTCAAGGCCTGCATAAACAAGGGAATAACAGCAGCATAAGCACCATTTGGGCTCTGTTTTGGTCCAAAAACATTAAAATAGCGCAGTCCTATGACATCTGTACCATATGTTTTGCCGAAAACATCAGCATATAATTCATTAACGTATTTTGTAACCGCGTAAGGAGACAAAGGCTTACCAATGCTATCTTCTACTTTTGGTAAAGCTTTGCTGTCGCCATATGTAGAACTAGAGGCTGCATATACCATACGTTTTACGGTAGAGCTATCCTTAAGTGCAATCATCATGTTCAAGAACCCTGAGATGTTGACCTCATTAGAGGTTGCCGGATCATTTATTGATCGTGGAACAGAACCCAAAGCGGCCTGATGAGATACGAAATCTACGCCGTCCATCGCTTTTTTGCAGGTATCCAAATCCCTAATATCTCCCTCTATTAATTCAAAAGCAGAGTTATTCATAAACTCAGTTAGGTTTTCGCGATAGCCATTAGAAAAATTATCTAGAACTTTTACTTTTTTAGCCCCATACTTTAATAGGTATTCAACTATGTTGGAGCCAATAAAACCACCGCCGCCTGTAATTAGAAAACTTAGTTGGGACAGGTCCTCAGTATGATATTGATTGGAGTACATTTTTATGATTTGAGGTTATAACTATAAACGTGCATCTACTTCTTCTATTGGTAGTAATGATTTTACATCAAAAACCACACATTTATCAGATTTTAAATTGTCTATGGATACATCTAAAAATTCTTTATGGGATACTGCTAATATGATAGCATCGTAATTAGACTTCAATTCATCCGTAGATGATATTAAATCTAACCCATACTCGTGTTGTACCTCTTCCTTGGAAGCCCATGGATCGTACACATCCACATCAACATGGTACGACTGCAATTCCTCAATGATATCTATAACTCTAGAATTTCGTATGTCAGGACAATTTTCCTTAAACGTAATCCCTAGTACCAATGCGTTAGAACCTTTAATAGTTGCGCCATTGTTAATCATCATTTTAACAGTCTCTGTTGCTACATAACCTCCCATACTGTCATTCATTTTACGGCCTGCTAAAATAATCTCTGGATTATAGCCAGATTCTATTGCTTTTTGAGCTAAATAATAAGGATCTACACCAATACAATGTCCGCCAACGAGTCCTGGCGTAAATTTTAAGAAATTCCATTTTGTTCCTGCAGCTTCTAACACCGCCTTAGTATCGATCTTTAAAAGCCTAAAGATTTTAGATAACTCGTTAACGAAAGCAATATTGATGTCGCGTTGTGAATTTTCAATAACCTTAGCAGCTTCAGCAACTTTTATAGATGGTGCTAAATGCGTCCCAGCGGTAATTACTGTTTTGTAAAGCTCATCTATTTTTTCTGCTATTTCGGGAGTAGAACCCGAAGTAACTTTCAATATTTTGGTGACTGTATGCTTTTTATCTCCTGGATTGATGCGCTCTGGTGAATATCCAGCATAAAAGTCTTTGTTAAAAGTAAGACCCGAAAATTCCTCTAAAACAGGAATACAAATATCTTCAGTAGCACCTGGATATACTGTTGATTCGTATATAACAATATCATTGTTCTTAAGAGCTTTACCTACGGTTTCACTTGCCTTAATAAGTGGCGTAAAAACTGGTCGTTTAAGTTCGTCCGTTGGTGTAGGAACGGTTACAATGTATACATTAGCAACGGCTAGTGCTTCAGTATTATCTGTAATAAATAAACCTTTATCTGCATTTAAATCCGTAGTCAGTACAGATTTAAGATTGTCATTATCAACTTCCAGTGTTTTGTCTACACCAGAATTTAACTCATTGATTCGCTGCTGATTGATATCGAAACCAATAACAAAAAACTGTTTAGCAAATTCTACAGCGAGGGGCAAACCGACATAACCTAATCCTATGATTGCAATTTTGTCTTCAGAATGTGTCATTTGTTTAAAGTAGATTTTATAATGAGCCTCAAATCTAAATAAAAACTATAATTCCTAACATAGTTTTTGTTGATTTTCACTTTATCTACCCAAATAATCGTTCTATTGTAGTGTTCTGGATCTTTTTGACGTTCTAATACACGTTCTTCATCTTTATATTTTATAGTTGCTTCACCTGTAATGCCTGGTTTTACCAGCAAAATAATACGATCCTCCCCTTCCAATTCATCTGCAAAACCCTGAACATCAGGCCTTGGCCCTACAAAACTCATATCACCTATTAACACATTGAATAATTGAGGTAGCTCATCTAATTTTGTCTTTCTTAGATACTTTCCTAATGTTGTGGCACTTTTTTCCAAATGGCCCAACTTGTGCACACCTTCCCTAAGTGTTCTTATTTTGTAAATTTTAAACAGCTTACCGTGCTGTCCGACTCGCAATTGTGAAAACACACCATATCTTTTGGTGTCTATTGTTGCACATATTATCAAAATTACAATCGGAATGATGAGAAATGGTAACAACACTAAAACCAAAACAACATCAAATAGTCGTTTTATTTTGAGCTGTCGCTTAGTTATCAAAATTTAAAAACAAATTATAAACGTTTCAAGAAATTTTTGACTTTACCAAAAAGTGATCGCTTATCCTTTTCGTGATAGGCATTTCCATAGACCCCATAACCATATCCGTATCCGTAACCATATCCGTAGCCATAACCATAATTATGATTGCTCTTATGCCTATAGAAATTGAGTACAAAGCTAATATTCTTTAGCTCTCCAGATTTGTACTTAGCATTAACAAGCTGGAGCATTCCTTTCTTCGTATAATCCAAACGCACCATAAAAACTGTGGCATCTGCATACTGTACCAACTCCAAAGCATCAGTTACCAAACCTAATGGTGGTGTATCTAAGATAATCATATCGTATTCCTCTTTGAGCTTACCGATTAATTCCTTCAAATTGTCACTCATAAGCAACTCAGAAGGGTTAGGTGGTATTGGTCCAGAAGTGATTAGATCTAAGTTTTCTATATGCGTATTGGTAATGATCTCATCCAATTCACTATCACCTATAAGATAATTAACAATACCTTTATCATTGGTGATATTGAAATCACCAAAAATCTTAGGCTTTCTTAAATCTAATCCTAGAAGAAGCGTTTTCTTTCCTGAAATAGCATAAACGGTAGCTATGTTTATCGATGAAAAGGTCTTCCCCTCACCACTAACCGAAGATGTAATCATTAACGTATTGGCCCTAGTGCTAGACGGATTGTTCTTAAAGATAAATTGCAAACTAGATCTTATGGCCCTAAACGATTCTGCTACAGCCGATTTTGGTTTTTCATAAGCCACCAAATTGTTCTTGTAGCGATACTTACCGATAAGACCTAAAATTGGGATTTTCGACATCTTCATGATCTCATCAGATCCGTGAATCGTACTATCCAATAAGTAAATAACAAAGATTAAAAACATCGGAGAAAAGAAACCGATCATTAAAGCCATCATATAATTCAATGACTTCTTTGGTCCTATTGGAGCATTGCCAATATCCTTAGCTTCATCTATTACTGTAATATCCGATACATTCGCTGCCTTTACAATAGCAGCTTCACTTTTTTTAGCTTGATATATATCATAAGCTTCCCTGCTTATATCTAATTTCCTCTGAATCTTTAAATACTCTTGTTGGTCTTTTGGCAAACCGATAAGTTCAGATTCTAGATTAGCTATCTTTCGACTTATTGTATTTAACTGTATCCCAATGGTTTGCTTTGTTACATCAATAGCTTCTAAAAGTACACTCTTTTCGGTGTCAATTCTTCTATCTAATTCATCAAACAAGACAGAACCCTCTTTAGTCGAATACTCTAAATTTCTGCGCTCAACAGACAAAGCAATAATTCTGCTAACACTAGACAAAATATTGGCCTCATCAACACCAACGGAAGATGGTGCAGCTATTTGACTATAATCTGTTTTTGTTCTAAGGTAATTTTCAAGTGTATTGAGATAATTAAGTTTAGATTGCTCAATAAGCTTTTCCTTATCATACTCCTTTAGTTGCTCAGATTTCTGACTTATTTCCTCTTCGACGTTGAATACTTTATTGGATTTTCTAAAGTCATTCATTTCGTCAGTAACGGCTTTTAAATTGTCATTTACCGCACCAAGACTACTATCTATAAATTTAATGGTATTAGTAGCATATAAGTTTTTACGTTCTAACTCCGTTCTACTTAATATGGCTGATGTTGCATTGAGAAAATCTACAATTTTAGACTTATTTTTTCCGATTAAAGATAATGTCAAAACCGATGATGCATCTCTAGATGTAGGTTCGATTTTTATACTATTTTTATAGGCATTTACTACAGAATCAAAATTTAAATATTTCACATAGAAGGTTTTGCCCACGGGAATATTAGCCTTAGGCTTTAAATTAACTACACCATTAAAAAAAGGTTCACTGATTGTTTCTCCAAAATTGAAAACCCTGCTATATTTGCCGAGAGGAACACTAATCAATAGTTTTTCTTTAGAACCGTAAAACTGCCCCATAACCTTATCCCTTTCAAATTCGTAAAACAATTCAAAAGACGACTGGTCTATGATTTTTATTCCAATTGGTATTCCTAAAGCCTGAGGTTTGGTTTTATCGGTATTTACATCGAACGGTGCGTTTTTGTATATATCGATTAGGTGGTATTTTCCTTCTTCTAAATACTGCTTATAGTATTCTAAAGAATCTATAACCAACTCATTATGGGTTCTTGTTTTTATCTCTGTTAAAATACTTCCTACTTTACCCGAGACACCTCCCCAATTAAACGAAATACTCGTATTTGCTGTGAAAAACGGATTTTGATCGTTATTTACGGTAATGAGGGAGTCTAGCCTATAAATATTTTGCTTTCTTACGTTTATAAAATAAGCCACAATCAAAGCCACTCCAACACACAACAGTACTAATTTCCAAAGATTGAGAGCTTTAAATAAAAAGCCCTTAAAATCAAATCCTACTCTTTGGGATTCCACCACTTCATTATCTTCATAATCCTTATAATCCATTTACTACAATTGTGAAAAAATTATTATTCCAGAAGTTATTAATGATATAATTGTTGCTATTGTTGCCAAGCTAGAGACAGCAGTCTCGCCTGTTCCTATCGATTTTTGTCTAAGCGGCTTAACATAGATGATATCATTGGGTTGAATATAATAATATGGCGATCTCATTACATTTACGTCTGTCAAATCCAAATGATGTATTTTCTGTCCCTGAGGATATTGCCGTATAACTAAGACATCTTTTTTATTGCCCGTTACCGGTATCTCTCCAGCGTTTGCTATAGCTTCAAAAATATTAACACGTTCCTTAAACAATGTCACCGTTCCTGGACTTCCTATCTCACCATTGACTGTATATCGTAATCCTGCAAGCTTCACAGTAACAAAAATATTAGCAGTTTCTTTAAATTGCTCGTCCAGTAGCTTTTTTTCAATCATCTTTTCGATTTCCTCTGCTGTATATCCCAATACATTAAAATGACCTAAAGTCGGTATTCTTATATTACCATGGATATCCACCGTAAAGCCGTCAAAATAAGCACGCTCAGCACTACTGGCATTAAGCGTTCCGTCTTGACTTATTGGATTAAAAATTTGAACATTATCCTGATCCAATACCTTAATTCTAATATTCAGTATGTCATCAATCTGAACGCGATATGGTTTTTGAACCTCAGTTAGATTATATGGAATGGTATCGTTAGTTGCATTGTCCTTGTTTTGTAAATACACAGTGTTTTTATGAGGAATACATGATGAAACAAAAATACAACTCACAACAATGATCAAAAGCCTAATGCTCCGCATAAGAAAAATAGATGTTTACAGACAAATATAATGTATCAACAGCAATAACAAAACTATTAGGTTTCTTTTTGGTTTATTTCGTTATTTGTAAAAAAATTGGCGTGAATTACCTCAATGTAGAAAATATTTCCAAGGCGTATGGAGAGCTGGTGCTCTTTCAAAATTTGTCTTTTAGTATACACAAAGACCAAAAGATTGCCTTTGTAGCAAAAAACGGAAGCGGAAAAACTTCAATCCTCAATATTTTGTCGGGAAAAGATACGCCAGACGAGGGCCAGATAGTAGTTAGAAAAGGACTTCGACTGTCCTTTTTGGATCAAGAACCAGACCTTGACGGTAAGCTTACTATTGAGGAAACTATTTTTGCCTCTGATATCCCCATCCTAAAAACGATAGAAGCTTATGAAAATGCATTGAAAAACCCTGAAGATACTGAAACTTACCAATTGGCTTTCGATGCAATGGATAGAAATAATGCCTGGGAATTCGAAACGCAGTATCAACAAATTTTATCGCAGCTAAAACTAGATGATCTGTCCATGAAAGTAAGTACACTTTCGGGCGGACAAAAAAAGAGATTGGCCCTTGCACAAGCCTTACTGAGCAAACCCGATATCTTAATTTTAGATGAGCCAACTAACCATCTCGATCTAGAAATGATTGAATGGCTTGAAGAGTATTTTGCTAAAACACAGCAAACCCTCTTTATGGTTACACACGACCGTTATTTTCTAGAGCGCGTTTGTAACGAAATCATAGAACTAGATCATGGTCAACTCTACACCTATAAAGGAAACTACTCCTATTACTTAGAAAAAAAAGAAGCCCGAATTGAAAACGAAGCTACTGAAGTTGCCAAAGCCAAACAGTTATTTAAAAAAGAACTGGATTGGATGCGTCGCCAACCAAAAGCCCGAACCACAAAATCTAAAAGCAGAATTGATGATTTTTTCGAAATAAAGAAAAAAGCCCATCAACGGCGCAAAGACCATCAGGTACAATTAGAGATTAATATGGAACGACTTGGCAGTAAAATCATAGAGCTGCATAATGTCTCAAAGGCTTTCAAGGACAAAAAAATATTAGATGGTTTTGATTACACATTCAAAAAAGGGGAACGTATTGGCATTATAGGAAAAAATGGCACAGGGAAATCCACTTTTTTAAATTTGCTAACAGGAAGTGTTCAGCCTGATGGCGGTAAAATCGTCATTGGCGAAACCGTTAAAATAGGCTACTATACCCAAGGCGGAATTACCGTAAAACCAGATCAAAAAGTTATAGATGTCATTAGAGCCTATGGCGACTACATTCCATTAGCAAAGGGAAGACAAATAAGTGCGCAACAATTGCTGGAGCGCTTTTTATTCGACAGAAAAAAACAATACGATTTTGTCGAAAAACTAAGTGGTGGTGAACAAAAACGTCTCTATTTATGTACGGTTTTAATACAAAACCCTAATGT
>NZ_JANQIM010000034.1 GCF_028282165.1 Winogradskyella sp.
AATTTTGTTTAAAGTAGCTTCTTTGTCTAACCAGACTGGCGCAATTTGTGCCATAGCTATTTTTAAGTTTGTATTCATTTATAAGCGGTTTAATACAACTGATACATCAATTAGTAAAATGGAAAACACACCAGCCACTATAATAAACTTCAAAATATTATGAAGTAAGAGATAATGTGGTTTCTTGTTGGATTTCCAGACTATAAGTAGAAAAAGTACAAGCAACATTACACTTAGATAAAAGAAATAATACATATGCCCTATTTTGAAAAACAAAATCAAAATTATTCCCGTCGCAATAGTAAGAATAGCTAATATAGTAAGCATTAGCTTTGAGGTTTTTTCACCGTATACTACAGGAACAGTCTTATAATCTAGTGCTAAATCCCCTTTTAAATTCTCTAAATCCTTGGTCAATTCGCGCATAGAGACCAATAAAAATAAAAATATAGCGTGTGCGAAAATCACAAGTTCAAAATTTCTGTAGTAAATAAAGATGGCAAAAAAAGGAGTGATGGTTAAAATTGCAGATATTAGGTTGCCCGTCATTGGCTGTTTTTTTAATTTATGCGAATAGAACCATATGGCAAATATATAGGCTGCAAAAAACATTACGGCTCTAAAGGACACATAGCTTGCACAAACGACAGCCAAAAAATTGAGCACAAAATAAAATGACAACTTGGTATTTTGACTTACCAAACGATCTAACATAGTCTTTCTAGGTCTGTTGATAAGGTCTTTTTCAGAGTCGTAAAAATTATTAATAATGTAACCTGCGGCTATAGTGGCTGAAGACGCCAAAACCAACATGAGTAAATTGATGTCAAAAAGCACAGTACCTAAAGGCTTATCTGGTGCAAAGATGTAAATGGATGCTAAGTACATAGCTACAACAATGACTAAAACATTGTAACCACGAACTACAGAAAACATACTGAAAAATTTGAGTAAAATATGTTTCTGCCGTCTTGAAAGCATAGCTATAAATTAAAAAACCTCACAAGTTTCTAGAACCCGTGAGGTTTAAATGTAATATTTTTAGAATTAAAAATTGTAAACAACCTCTAATTTCTGTCCTTTGAGAGCTTCTTTGGCTTTCTCAATATCTTCGGTAAAACCTAATATATAGCCTCCACCTCCAGAACCACAGAGCTTCAAATAATAGTCATTAGTTTCAATACCTTTTTTCCAAAGCTCATGAAATTGCTTTGGTATCATCGGCTTAAAATTGTTCAACACTACTTTAGATAATTGCTTGGTGTTTCTAAACAACGATTTTATATCCCCTTTTAAGAAATCCTCAACACAGGCATCGGTATGTTTGATGAATTGTTCTTTCAACATACTTCTAAACCCTTCATTTTTCATGTTTTCCATAAAAATGCTCACCATTGGTGCCGTTTCACCAACAATGCCACTATCCAATAAAAACACGGCGCCTTTTCCTTCTGTTTTTTGGGACGGAATTCCAGTAGCTTCAATATTATCCTTAGAATTAATTAATATTGGAAGACTTAAATAACTGTTCAATGGGTCTAAACCAGATGATTTGCCGTGAAAAAATGATTCCATCTCAGCAAATATAGCTTTCAACTTTAAAAGCTTTTCCCTAGTTAAATTTTCTAATACCGTAATCTTATCTGAAGCGTATTTATCATAAATAGCCGCAACTAAAGCACCACTGCTTCCTACACCATAACCTTGGGGGATAGAGGAATCGAAGTACATCCCAGAAGTTACATCATTTTTTAGCTTCTCAATGTCAAAAGACACTAAACTTTTATCTAGATTTTCTAAATACGTTGCAAAACGCTTTAAGCTTTCATTAGATTTAATAGCGTCATATGATGGGTTTTCATCGACCTTTAAAGCACCATTATAAAAATTGTAAGGAATGGACAATCCCTTAGAATCCTTAATGATTCCGTATTCACCAAAGAGTAAAATTTTTGAATAAAAAAGTGGTCCTTTCATTTTGTGTTGGGCAAATTTCTTGAGCAAATATAAGGATTATAATCCTACACAGCTTATAATCAAAACCTAAGACGACGTTAATTTTTCATTAATTGTGCACCTTTACCTACATAATCGGTTATGTATTTCTTGTTTTGGCAATAGTCTGCTAATTCATTTTTAATAAATCGCAGCACGCTGTCTTTTTCATTTTCTGGGTATAATACATGTACATTTGCACCAGCATCTAGCGTAAAACAGACATGAGAATCGGTAGATTCTCTATAGGCCCAAATCTTGTTGATAATTTCTAGTGTTTTTGGTTTCATTAAAATAAAGTAAGGCATGCTGGTCATCATCATGGCATGTAGCGTTAAGGCTTCACTTTCAACAATTTTTACAAAACTGTCTAAATCGCCCGAAGCAAAAACCGCTTTTAGTCTTGCCAAATTGTGATGCGCTTGTTTAAATCGCTCCGTTGCAAAAGGGTGACCATGCATTAATTGATGTCCAACTGTACTGCTCACTTGCTTTTCTCCTTTATCGACCAAAAGAATCGTATCCTGATAATTTTTAAAGTTGGGATGTACTTCGCCATCAAACTTTATTCCATATAAATTCGAACTTTCAGTACTCTCATTTTGTCCCCAAACCACTAATTCACCTTCAATACTTCTGCACGCACTTCCCGAGCCTAATCGGGCTAGAAATGATGCTTTTTTATTGAAATAATCTTGAGATTCTTCGTCCTGACGCTTGCCGTCAGGACTCTGAATGACAGATAGTTTCTCCTCAATACTCATTAGACACAAAGCGAGTGCACTCATGCCTGATGCGGATGAAGCAATTCCTGAACTGTGTGGAAACGTATTGGAGGTCTCAATAGTAAAATGGTAATCCTTAAGAAAAGGCATGTAGGTTTCAATACGCTCAAAAAATGTCTGGATTTTTGGTTTGAAAGCTTCATTTTTTTCACCTTCAAAAATTACATCAAAACTAAAACCATCGTCTTCTTTTTTAGTGTAAGTGACCTCAGTAATGGTTTTACAATTTGAAAGTGTAAAACTTATTGAGGGATTTTCCGGGATTTGATGTTGGCGTTTTCCCCAATACTTTACTAGAGCGATATTACTTGGCGAAGACCATTTCACCTTGCCTTTTTCAATATTAGAATTATAGGATTCAAGAATAAAATCTTGTGCTGTCATATAAGTAAATTTCTGATGCAAAAATAACGAAATTCGATGGCTTGATTTAGTTTTCTAAAGACATGTCTAACAACTTTACCATCGTCTTGAAGTTTCTTGATGTGGCATTAACATTTAATTTCTTTTCAAAAAAATTAAGATTGAATTTTGCATTACCATAACCATTGGCGCAATAAAAATACAAACCGTCATTGAGGATAGCATATTCTTCATTCTCATAGGTTTTCTTGTAAGCTTCCTTAACTAAATCCTGATTAGGAATATCTGATAGTATAGCAAAATAGCTATTTGTTTTTTTCTCTTGCTGAAAAGGACAATCGTTAAATATCTTAAGTAGTTGATCTCTTGTTCTTACCAAAACTGGGACCTCAAAACCGAAATGGTGTAAAATTGATGCCTTTATGGTTTCTTCCAAAACTCTTGAATCATCTATTGCAGATTGAAAAACTATATTACCACTCTGAATATAGGTTTTTAAATGCTCTAGTCCAGATTTGGATAGTAATTCCCTGAGTTCGGCCATAGGTACTTTTTTATGTCCGCCAACATTAATGCCTCTCAATAATGCAATGTAAGTTTTCATTATTTAGTAATTGATTGTGATACGATGTAAGCTCCTGTCCAAGCATTCTGAAAGTTAAAACCGCCTGTAACGGCATCGACATTAATAACTTCACCTGCAAAAAATAGATTCGAAACAATTTTACTTTCAAAAGTTTTAAAGCTAATATCCTTTAAATCTACGCCTCCAGCCGTGACAAACTCTTCCTTGAATGTGCTCTTTCCCGTAACCTTAAAAACCGAAGCTGTTAATTGTTTTGACAGTTCAATCAGTTGTTCCTTGTTTATATCTGCCCAACGTTGAGCCTCTCCAATTTTTGAAGCTAAAACCAACTGTTTCCAAAGACGTTTTGGTAAACCATATTGGGTAAAACTAACTACTTGTTTTTTTGCTAATTTATGTTTTAAATCTTTAAGTGTATTGATACATACTTCCATATCTTGCTTAATAAAATTAACCTCAATCTCAAAGTTATAATGACGCTTAGCCAACTCAATAGCACCAAATGCAGATAGTTTTAAAATTGCTGGTGCACTCATACCCACGTGAGTAACCAGTAATGGCCCTTCTGACACTAAATCCGTTCCCAAAACCTTAACTTCTACATCTTTAGCTACTACACCAGGAATATCTTTTATGCGTTTATCGTTGATATCGAATGTAAAAAGTGAAGGCACAGCTGGAACAATCGTGTGACCTAAACTTTTAAGCAGATTCCAAATTTTGGGATTGCTTCCTGTAGCTACCACAAGCTTATCACATTCTAAATGCCCTTGGGACGTTTCTACAGAAAACCCGTTCCCTTTCGGGTTAATCAATTTGACAACATAATTATACAATACCTCTACATTATACTTTTTAGCTTCCTGTAAAAAACAATCTATAATCGTTTGTGAGGTATTAGACTCTGGAAACATTCTGCCATCTTCTTCAATCTTAAGTGCCACTCCTCGTTCTTCAAACCAAGCAATGGTGTCACCTGTCATAAAAGTGTGAAAAGGCCCTAATAGTTCTTTTTCGCCTCTCGGATAATTTTTAACCAGTTCTGATGGGACAAATTCTGCATGTGTAACATTGCACCGTCCTCCTCCAGAAATCCTCACCTTCTGTAACCCTTCCTTTCCGCGTTCTAAGATAGCAACAGATAATTTGGGATGTCGTTCGGCGATGTTAATGGCTGCAAAAAAACCAGCAGCTCCGCCTCCAATAATTATAATATCTTTACGTTTACTCAATGTTGTGAATTGAAAACCTAAAATTACAATGTTAAAGCCCAAAAGACTAATATTTCTTTTACTTCTTAGTACGAGTTGTAATACCGGAAACCTAAAAACCCTAATGGATTTACCATTTGATCTCAATGAAGTTTCTGGCATCGCCATCGACAAATCCAATAAGGTGATTTGGATGGTAAACGACAGCGGAAACAAACCACTCCTTTTTGGTATTGATGGTTCTGGTAAAATTTCAAAAACCATAAAAATAGAAGCAAAGAATAAAGACTGGGAAGATCTTACCATGGATCCAAGCGGCAATCTTTACATCGGCGATTTTGGAAATAACGCCAACGCTAGCAAAACACTATCCATACTAAAAATTGCAGCTGATTCTCTAAAAAACAACCCAAAGACTGTGGTTCCGGAGGTAATTCGTTTTAAGTATCCCGATCAAAAGAAATTTCCACCTAAGAAAAGTAAACGTCATTTTGATTGTGAAGCGTTTTTCTACTACCAGGATAATTTATACTTATTTACCAAAAGTCGTTCGCCAAAGCAAAAAGGAAAGACCAATCTTTACACTTTACCAACAAAAAAAGGTAATTATGAAGCGACGTATATAAGCACATTCAACACTTGTGAGGAATCTAGATGCTGGGTCACTTCGGCAGACATAAATGCTAAAGGCGATAAAATGGCGATTCTTACGGAAAATTCGGTTTTTGTATTTTCAAACCTCAACACCAGTGATTTTTTTAAGTCTGATTACAAACGCTATACGTTCGCTTACGATTCCCAAAAAGAAAGCGTTACGTTTAAGAACGATAGTATACTATATATAGCTGATGAATATCTCGGTGTTAGTGGTGGCAACCTTTATAGCTTTAAGATAGATTAAGGGGTTCTTTTTTAATCAACTGTAATTCCCCTAAATATTCTTTAAAATCCAATTGAGAATTTATTCTAGACTTACCGTCTTTTTGATATTCATTAGATTGGTTCTCATCAATTATTCTTGCCTTGGTATTATCGTACCACTGTAGATTAATACAGGTATCTATGATCTTTTTTAGCTTATGGGCTTTAATTGGCACCAAAACCTCTACACGCCGTTCTAAATTGCGCTCCATACAATCTGCCGATCCAATAAACATGTCATTTGTTCCATTATTTCCAAATACATAGACTCTAGCATGCTCTAAGTATTTACCGACTATGCTAATCACTTTTATATTTTCACTCAGCCCTTCAACACCTGGTTTTAAACAACAAATACCTCTTACCAATAATTGCACCTTAACACCTGCTTTGGAAGCTTCATAAAGTTTATCTATAATGCCTTTATCCTCTAAGCTGTTCATCTTAAAAAACAAAAAACCGTTTCCACCTTTTTCAGTAATTTGTATTTCATTATCAATTCTTTGATAAAGTTCATTTCTTGTAGAAAAAGGTGACATCCAGATTGTCTTGGGCAAAGGCTTATAAGTAGTATCCAACAAAAACTTAAAGACTTCATCTAAATCCTTAGTGATATTTTGATCAGTAGTAAGCAGTGCAAAATCGGAGTATATTTTTGCACTTTTCTCGTTAAAGTTTCCTGTACCAATATAGGCTACATCTTTGCTAGTAGTTTTAATTAATAAAATTTTTGAATGTACTTTTAAATCGGGCATACTATAAAGCACTTTAGCACCCATTTGCTGAAGCTTTTCTCCCCAATCAATATTATTCTCTTCATCAAAACGTGCCTTGGCTTCTATAAATACAGTCACCTTTTTATTATTCGCCAAGCATTTAAGCAAATTATGCGCTACTAATGAGGTCTTGGACACTCTATACAACGTTATAAATACAGAATGAACATCAGTTCTTTGAGAGGCCTCCTCTATAAGCCGTATCACAGGATCGTACTTTTGATAGGGTAATGATAATAAATGGTCTTCTTCAACGATACTATCAATAACACTATCAACGTTGTGTAGTACATGATGTGGAATCTGATCCTCATTTGTATTACCTCCTATTCTCTGTTGAATGTTTGGAAATTGAAAAAAATCGCTGAAGTTATGATAACGTGCGCCTGGCATTAAATCGGTTTTCTTCAAATTCAATAGTTCTCTTAAACGCTTAATGAATTTTTTTGGCATTTTACTATCGTACAATATACGTGTAGGAATGCCAAGGTCACGATCTTTAAGGCTCTTCTTTATAAGATTAATAAGTTCGCCATCTTCCTCTTCGTAATACAGCTCACCATCTCTAGTAATCTTAATGCTGTACAGGTCTTTCCCATTATAACCTGGCAATAAGTAACCAATATTATCTCTGATTATTTCATCAAGAAAAGTAATATGTTGTCGCTTTGCCTGTTTCGGAAATTCAACAAATCGGTTACAAGAATCCGTCGGAATATAGATTAACAAGGCCTTATCTACCGTATTAACAAAAAAGTATAGGCTTTTATCCTTAATAAAATCGAAATTAGTCTCTTTTGCCAAATCATAGATTTTAACATAAGGTCTTATCTCTGAAAGAAAAATGTTCTTGGAATATTCCTTTTCGTCGGTATTATAATCAACAGCTTCTATTAGTGATACGCCTTCTTCATTTAACTCCTTTAAAAGCTTATTTCTATAGATATGTCCAAAACGCTCTTGAAGTTTATCTACCTTAGCTTGAATAAGTTTTATGATTTTTTTGGGTTTCTCCTTGAATCGAATCGACGAGTCTTTCTGAAGCTTTCTAAACTCCCTTAATTTTGAAACTCTTACTCTATAAAACTCATCGAGATTGGAAGAAAAAATCGCCAAAAAGTTTAATCGTTCATTGAGTGTATTGCTTTTATCTTCAGCTTCTTGAAGCACTCTCTCATTAAAGGAAAGCCAGCTTAAATCCCTGTTGAAGTAATCTTTTTTTGCCATAACAACAAAAATAGATTTTCCATTTAGCCAAGGTGTTAATCAAATATTATAGGTAGGTTAAGAATAAGGAATTCTAAAACATCTATTGAATCGTATAAGTTGCTCTCACTACTTCACCCAACCTAAAATAACCTAAAACTTCTTCATCTGGATTATTCTGATTAAAGCAATTTCCGCTTAATTGTACCGGCGTGGTTTGAAATGGGCCATCATTTTCACCAGATTGCTCAATGAGAATATCGATGTAATTATAGTATGCTTCAGAAATACCATAAATACTTATATCTACTGTTGCCTCGGGACTTAATTCCTCATTGTCAAATTCAATAAAATTCTCATTCCCATCCGTAAACTGATCGCTCAAAGCTGATAACGTGAGTAAAGGATTCACCGAAGAATTAAATTCACCCAAATAGTAGTTTTCAGTATTTGCAGGGTCGTCAAAAAATACTTTAATCTGAATTTCTTCTTCGTCACCATCACCTTCAATGGTTTGTTCAATACCATTAATCTCTGTAACCGACATTAAGGTTTCTGTTGCGATATAGGTTTCACCATTGTATAAGATTTCCAAGGTATAAGATTCGTCAATCTCAGGCACAAAATCTGTTGTTAAATAATCCCCATTATTTTGGTCTTCAAATACAAATTGCATTCCATCATCATTCTTTATCACAATTACTGAAGCTCCAATAACAGGCACCTCTGGATTATTGTCAAAGAAAGCTGTAGACTCACTTAACTTAATGATTTGTGTTTGTCCCGAAGTACCTTTTTCCCAATTGATGGAAGCCTCTACCACTAATCTAGCACTACCATTCGGGACATCCACATCTACCGTATCTGTACACGAGTTTAAAAAACCAATCAATATAAAAACTAAGGTTATGTATTTATGTATTTTTTTCATTGTTTTAAAATTTAAAATTATAAGAAATTGAAGGTATGATTCCGAAAATAGCAGTGCGTGTAGCTTCGTTTACACCAGTGTCTACATTTTGTCCAAATGTTATAGACGCTGCATTTCTACGATTATAAATATTATAAATACCAAACACCCATTCGCCTTGCCATTTTCGGTCTTTATTTTTCCAAGGGGTTAATGTTGCTGAAATATCTAATCTGTGATATGCTGGTAATCGGTCAGCATTACGTTCAGAAAAGGTTGGAATAGACAATCCATTGTACTGAAATTGTCCATTGGGATAAGTCACTGGCCGTCCTGTTTGAAAAACGAAATTACTACCAAAGCGCCATTTATCATTAAGTTTATAAGTTCCAGTAAAAGATATATCGTGGGTTCTATCCCAAGGTGTACTGTACCAGTTGCCATTATTAATACCAAGACCTCCGGCTGCACCTCCAGGTGTTCTCTGTTCAGACTTTGAAAGTGTATAGGCCAACCATCCTGTAAATTTGCCCTTGTTTTTACGAAGTAATAATTCCAATCCATAAGCTCTAGACTCGCCTATGAGGATTTCAGTCTCGATGGTGTTTTGGGCAATGAGATCAGCACCATCAATATAATCGACACGATTATCAATGGTTTTGTAATATGTCTCAGCTTCTATAGAAAACATGTTGTCTCTAAAATTCCTGAAATAACCTATAGCAAATTGATTGGCAATCTGAGGTTTTAAAAACTTGCCACTTGGTGCCCATACATCCAACGGTGTTGCTGAAATCGTATTAGAAATCAGGTGTAAGTATTGTGCAATACGATTGTAACTTGCCTTAATTGATGATTTTTCGTTTAATTGATAAGACAAAGCCAATCGTGGCTCTAAATTTCCGAAGTCCGCAATGCTCTTTCCGCTACCATATTCGGTCTCCCCAATTGGATCGGCACGCTCGTAAATATCTAATTGCGAATTGTAAACTACGGGTTGCCCATTTTCGTAATCGTTAAGTGTTTGTTTTCCTAATCGGTTAAAATAGCTGTAACGCAATCCGTATTGAGCCGTGAGCTTATCTGAAATCTTATGTTCCAAGCCAGCATAGATACCTGCTTCAAAAGCAAATTTATTGTCTAGTTTTAAGGGGTTAATACCTGAAGTTTCATCAAGTGGATTTAACTCTCCAGGATTGAAATTGTAATAAATACCACTTGCACCAAAATCAAATTTAAATTTATCATTCAAATAATATCCTAAATCATACTTTAGGTTATAATTATCAATATCTGACGTCCAATCAATACCTTGTGAATTAATCTCAAGCGCATAGTTATAACGACTGTAGATTAAAGACAGATTAGAAAACAACTTATCATTGAAAATATGGTTCCAACGTAGGTTTCCTGAAAGATTTCCGTAAGAATTTGTAAAGAAATTGGATAACTCAAAATTATCATTCCCAAAATACCCTGAAAGGTAGAGTTTGTTTTTATCATTTACCTGATAATTTGTCTTAAGGTTTAAATCGTAAAAGCCTGCACGATTTTCATTACCAACCAAAGCTAAAAATATATTGGCGTAAGAAGTACGACCTGCTAAAAGAAACGAACCTTTATCCTTAAAGGTAGGACCTTCCACAGCTAATCTACTAGATATAGCTCCGATTCCACCAGAGAGTTTAAAATCTTTACTGTTTCCATCTTTTTGCCTTATATCTAAAACCGATGAAGCTCGACCACCAAAACGTGATGGTATACCACCTTTGTATAATTTAATGTCTTTAATAGCATCTGTATTAAATACCGAAAAGAAGCCAAATAAATGAGCTGCATTATAAATAATCGCCTCATCCAATAACACTAAATTTTGATCTTCAGCACCACCACGAACATTAAAACCAGAAGCACCTTCGCCAGCATTAGAAACACCTGGTAACAGCTGCAAGGACTTAATGACGTCGACTTCGCCCATAACTGCTGGTATCTGTTTAATGGTTTGACTTGATAGTTTGGCAACACTCATTTGTGGCGTACGTAGGTTAACTTTTTTTGATTCTTCTGCTGTAATAACAACTTCATCCAATTGCCCTGTATCTTCTGCAAGTTCTGCGTTAAACTTTACATTTTTATCAAGAACAATAGGGTGCTCGATGGTTTTATAACCTAAATACGAAATCATCAAGGTATAATCACCCTTGGGTGCGGTTAACGAATAAAAACCATATTCGTTGGTAGTGGCCCCTATGGTGGTCCCTTTTAAAAAAATTGTAGCTCCTAAAAGGGTTTCCCCATTTGCTTGGTCCTTTAGTGTACCACTTATGGTAAATTTATCTTGGGAGAAACTTAAATAAGTAGTTAATAAAGTTATCAAAATCAGTGTTTTATTCATAGAAAATCTATTAGTCAATTATATTAGAAAATGGTTTTTTTTTGATAATAAATAGTGTTATCAATTAGCTTCATTTAGCATATTTTGCTTTTTCATTATTTTTAAAATAAAATAGATGATTGTCGCCGCAATAGCTGCATAGAACCAAAATTTTGCTTCGGATTCAAAAGGTTCTTTCTGACAGAGTCTACAAACCACATCAAACATCCAAAAGAGCAAAAAAATTGCGCAAAAACCATTCTTTTCTTTTTTCAATACTTTTTTAATACTGAATGGATATTTGGGATTCTTATAGTATTTGAAGGTTGGAATAATTGTTGGTACTGTTTCTGCCCAATCTGAATAAAGTCGTCCAAATTTTGCACGAAGAAAACTCTCTTCTGCATACATAATACGCACATAATAAGAGACATAAAACAACACAAAAGCGATAATAAACCAAAAATTTTCTGTAAGCATTGCCACACCCAACCACATAAAAAAGTTGCCCAGATATAATGGATGACGCACAATTGAATACATGCCTGTTGTATTGAGCTCATCAGCGATTTGTCCATCTTTTGTATTTCTTCCAGATGTATTTTTAGGTGTGTGACCAACCGTAATAATTCGAATTGTCAATCCTACTAAACTGACACAAAGTGATAGAAATTCGAAACTTTCTGCGAGCCAAGTATTGGGCTCTTCAATTTCATTATACTCTTTATGGATAAAAACTAACAGTCCTATTCCTAAAGCTATTAATGGCAGATAACTTCTATTTTTAAATAAAAAATCACCTTGTACTTTTAGTTCTTCTTGTAGTGCCATAATTTTAAAATCTATATGTAAAATCGAGTGTTGGCGTATTTTCTGGAAGACGGGAGATGATATTTTCTATTGCAGTAATAGGATCAAAAAAATCTTCCTCTCCATCAACTACACAGCTAAAAAGAAAAAAGAGAATAATTAAAATGAGATTAAAAATCAATAGATTCCTTGGTGTAATGTATGACTTGAATTTCTCCATTTTTAATGGTATAAAGCTTAATTTCAAATCAAAAGTAGAAGAGCAAATAGTTCCTTAAAAATAAACTAGGTTCAGGATACGCATTCTGAACATTTTTTAAAAAAAAGATGTTTTACTTACTGATTTTCAATATTTTAAATAAAAATCTGAATTAAGATTTAAAACGTTCAGAATACGTATTTTGAACGTTTTACTATAGTTGCCATAAAAAAAGAATTGATGGTTGGTAAAATAACCTCAGATAAGTTGTTTTTTATACGCACTTGGTGTAACTCCTGTCAATTTTTTAAACGTAGTATTGAAAGAAGATTTTGAACTAAAGCCCACCTCATTAGCGATGCCCAGCAGAGTGTAGTTTTTGTAGGTCTCGTTTTTTAAACACTCTATAAACTCTTCAACCCTATATTGATTTAATAAATCCTGAAATCCAATTTTTAAATGAACGTTTAAAATCTCTGATAAATGTTGCCTTGGAATGTTCATTTTCTCTGCGACATCATTAACCGTTATCTTATTATTTTTGAAAAGCTTTTCTTCCTCCATCAAACGGAATAAATGAGCCTTATAGTTATCAATATTATTTCCATTTAAACTAGACGTTTTATATTTAGAATCGTTAGACTTTGGAAGGACTTCTTTAGGAGCAATAATAAGCTTATAAAGTACATAATAGAATAAGAAAACTGCTGCTATAATAGTCCCGTAGCTATCTAAAAAGTACGGTGACTCTGTTGAGTTGGTAATTAAAAAGGCTAATTCATCTATGGTAAAAATTATAGTCAATGGAATAATAAATACCAATAGCCACTTTTCCTTTTTCTTTGTTATGATATTGTGTATTGCATAACCAAGCATGGCTAAAAAGGATAGCTCTGTAATTACATGAGCAATTTTAAAAATCAACCCTTTTTCAATTGTATAATAGATGTCTATAGTTTGGTAAATAACAGTTACAACATATGGTACAAAAAACCACAAATCCTTATTGTTAAACTCACTTTTACCAGACTTATAATAACGAACAAACAAAAAGAAGAACGTAATGATCAAAGTATCATGAAAAAGAAACCAGTCAACATTATTTACAAATAAGTTGTAATCGTCATCACCAATTGCGTATAATATTACAGATAAAATACATCCTAGCAATAGCCAAAAATTAACCTTTTTATATTCTCTCTTGCGCTGAAATAGGACGATTAATAAAAAGACACCTTGTAACAAGGCAATTATTTGAATGGTTCTTAACATAACAACAGAAGTAGAAAATGATGCTAACGCAGAATAACAGGTCAGTATTGCATAACATTTCTATAGTTTATCCTAAAAACATAAACATTTAAAAACCAAAGCCCAATTGAAACGCCAGACGTAAATCATCACTGCTATTAAAAACAGAAATATTGGCCGTCATCATTTGTGCCATATTAACAAAGAAACCTCCGCCAACAGAATTGTTCCACTTATCGGAATTATCATTCTCTATCCAAACGCGCCCATAGTCTACACCACCATAAACACCAATATGAATTGGAAGCAATCCCGTTTTTAGCCTACCAAAATTCCAACGTACATCGGTAGATTGCGAAAAAGCCGATTTCCCAGTAAAACGTTGAAATCTATACCCTCTTAGACCTGTTCTTGCCCCTAAGGTTGCGCCTTGATAAAACTCAAAATCGTCGCCTAAATTTACGTGACCTCTTAGATTCGTAGCTAAAACCAATTGACCACTAGAAACTAATTTATAATTAAAGCCCAATTCTGGAATGATATAACCAAAACCTTTCTCTGTATCAACATTGTTTCTATAACCTACATGCAAGGTTGTTTGAAATCCTAAGGTTGGAAATGCGTCATCGTCCTTATTTACAAATTGGTACTTAGCATCTACACCATAAAAATCTTGCATATCAAAAACGGCATCATCAGCTGGTAAGGTTCCAATAAATCGTCCTTCTGTTCGTTCTACCTCATTACTTTCGTACGTAATCCCAAACTTTAAAACACCGCCCATTTTTCCGCGCCAAACTACGGATGGTGTAAATCTTAATGTCCTTATTTTAACCCTATTAAAATCCCTATCTACATCTAGGCCATCGTCCTCATCTGCTTCAGGATTTGGAGTTTCGTTACCAAAACCAAAAAAGTTAACCGCAAAATTAGGACTGTTAAAGTGTGCTTCTATCCCAAAATTGACATTTGGTAAGATATTGGCAAATTCTCCATTGTAATTAAAGTCGAAACCACTTGTTGCAAAATAATAGGACGCAGATATCTTGTGTTGAGATGTGAAAGGATTACGCTCAAACCCATAGTTTGTCAACACAGCATTGGCTCCTATTCTCAATCCATCATCCGGATTGGCTCCAAAACTAGGTAATATCTGAGTTGTATTATTTTTTAGCTTCTTATAATTATACACATTGGTTTTGTAACTATCCGAGAATTTTTTATGCCCTTTTTTTGTGACTACAGTACTATTTTTGGACTTGTAGTCATAATACGTAACACGTTTACCATTTTTTATACTGTAGGTATCATTATTTTGCCCACCGACTAATCTCACTTTTATCAATTGGTCTCCCTCACCATAGACCTCAAACATGTCATCGTCGTCTAAGGCGTAAATCCAGATTTCTTTTGTATCGTCATGGTTATAGGTTCGCTGATGAAAGATGTCTTTTTTCTTACCACCTTTAATTCTGTAAGCAGTGACTTTCGTTTTGCCATTAGGCAAACGTTCTACATCAAACCAATCGTCTTTATTGGTTCCCTTTATTACGGCAAATCTATTGATGAGCGCAAAATAACGATCAGAGATTTTCTGAAGATTGGAACACCTGGCTTTTAAGGTTCTTTTAATATCTTCTACTGTTTCATCTCTAATCTCTTCAGGTATATTCTGAAATGCTTTTTCAATGACATTATCTGTAATATTTTCTTGTATGTGTTTTACCTCAGCATCCCAAACGGCTTTTCCCGATTGCGCAATAATTTCCATATCTAAAGGATATGGCTCAACATTGACACCTTTTACATCTTCAAGATCGTCTGAATATTTACGCAGTAAGCGAGCTGTTGGAATTAATTTTACAGCAGTTCCCAATAAAAAGCCGTCAGACATTCTAGAAAATGCTTGATCTCGATCTCTGGGCATTGGTCGATATACCTTTTTACCATTTTCCTTAAACTCTATCCATCGCCACTGATCTTGGTGTCTATCCCAATCTCCAATAAGCATATCGAATAATCTTGCTTTTATATATGCAGCTTCATCAACAACTATATCTTCATCCTTATGGATTTTCTCCATCATGTCATTAGTACTTATCAATTTGTTTTGATATCCAAAACTAGCTTGATCGCTATGACCCTCTGATGTATGTTCTTCAATCATATAAAGCTCGTCTCCAAAGTCGTCATTATACTTTCCCAAGGTTTCTTGTTTGGGCACATAATAGAGCACTGGGTTGGTATGATAAACGCCTACAGCGTCAGCTAAATCTCCAACTACAAACGGCGCATAAGGATGTGCTCCTGTAAATACATCTAAAATAAGGTCTTCGGTTTCGGTGTCATCAAACTGTCCTTCTATGTATTGATCTTTAAAAATTACGGCCTGTAAATATTGTAAAGCTTGCTTTCTAAGGGCTCGCATAACATATTGTGCACCATTTTTATCTTCGAGACGCAATGATTTTGATTGATTACCGCCGCCTTTTCTCACCGGTTTTAAACCCCCAAATAAGGTATCTAACAAAACATTTGGTGCTTTTACCGGTGTGCTATAATATTTTCTAAAACGATCTCCCCATAAAAACTTACCAAAACCGCTTATGTCAGTCTCTTCCTCGCTATATATAGATGCCGAAGTGTATGGTAAGTCGGTTTTAAAATCGCTTTTGGTATTGCCTTTGTACTCTGAAAATACCTCTGTTTGAAATACGTCTTTATCATCCTTAGCCGAGTAAAAGGATAGGTGGGAAGAACCATCTTTGTACACTACCAGCTTGGCATAACCTTCAGCACCATAACCAAACTTACCGCCTCCTGTATTTCTTACGGCTGTTATTTTTGAACCAGAACCTGATACAATTTGGTGCAAATTATCTTGTACAATATATTGTAAATTATGGTCGTGTCCGGAGACAAATACTACCTTATCATTGGCTTGAGCCAGAGTAACGATATGTCTTTTTAATTCGTTATATCTTGGATTTTGAAGATCTACATTGGCTACACCACTGGTTTTTCTAATCAAGTTTTTTAGTGTTCCTAATATTGGCACAGGCTTCATATGACTACCAAATGAGTATTGACCTCCGTGCGAACCATTGGTATACATCGGATGGTGAATTGCAACTATAGTTGTCTTTCCTCTTGCTTTTTTGATAAGACTATCAAATTCATCTAAAAAATCTGATATGGTTTTAATGTCGCAATCATCGTTAATGGTTGGATGCTTATCCCAATTGGTAACATACCAATGGGAATCAACAAGTATTAATTCTATGTCGTCAGCAACATGAATTTTATCAATAGGACAACCATCTTCTGGTAAAAACGTATTCTTTCCTAAAGCCTCTTCTACAAGCTTCTCTTGTCGTTTTAGACCTTTTACACCAGAATACCAATCATGATTACCTGGAATAAAAATAGCTTCACCTTTAAAGCCTTTTACCGCATCTATTTGCACCTGTAACCTATGCTTGGCCAATTCATACTCGCTTGATGATTTTTCTGGCAGGCCCTTTTCGTAAATATTATCACCTAAAAAAATCGCCGTACTGTTTTTTGAAGCTTTTTCAAGTTCCTTACCAAATGCCTGTATGGCTTTATCTGTTTGTCCAAGTTGAGAGTTTCCTGCATCGCCGATAAGATAAAATGTATGCTTAACTTCTTTTTGAGGTGGTGCTTGCTGCTTATGTTCTTTATCATATTGCACCTTATACGTGGCACATGAATTTATGAATAAAAGAAAGGCAATAAATAAGAAGGCGTTTTTAAACTTCATTTGTCAGTTAGTTAAATAGCAAATAAAGTTACAGTTTTTATCTTATGCCGCAAAAAGTAAAAACCCTCTTAGCTAATTAGATAATCTGTATTTTGCTGGGCTTATTCCGGTTTGTTTTTTAAAGAGTTTACTAAAGTGTTGTGGGTAATCAAAACCTAAATCATATGCAATCTCGCTGATCGATTCTGTACTACCCAATAGTTTATTTTTGGCTTTATTGACCACAAAGGCATAAATATGAGCTTTGGCACTTTTGCCAGTTTCTTTCTTTAACAAGTCGCTCAGATAATTAGACGACATATTGAGTTGTTCACCACAATACTTTACCGAAGGTAACCCTAATTCGGTAGGCTTTTCTGAATTAAAATAGCCCTTTAAAAAAGTTTCAAACTCTGAGACATGGTCTTGATGTAAATTAGTCCTTACATAAAACTGCCGATCATAAAAGCGATTGCAATAATCCAAAATTAATTCTATAGTTGAGATAATCAGTTTCTGGCTGTGCTTATCGATATTCTGATTGATTTCTGTTTCTATCTTTTTTACCAAATCAGTTAAGGTGATCTTTTCATTATCAGAGAGATGCAAAGCCTCATGAACTTCATAATCAAAGAAGTTATATTGATTTATTGTTTTACCCAATACAGATTTACGAATTAGATCTGGATGAAAAGCCAGCATCCAGCCTTTGGCATCAGCGGAGATGGTTTTTTCCTCGACAGACAATACCTGATTAGGTTTAGAAAATACCATTGTTCCATCTGTAAAATCATAGCTATTACGACCATATCCCATTGAGCCTTCTATACCATCCTTTAATGAAATGGCAAACAATTCCGTATTGTATTTCACTCCTAAATACTTACTAAAATCCGGCATGTCTTTGGCCCAAACTACATTCACTAATGGATGTTTAGATGTAGGAAAACCAAAAGCTTTACTCGCTTCGTTTATTGATTTTATATGAATAATTTCGCTCATCAAATAGTTCTTTTTCAAAATAAAACAGGCAAAAGACTTGCAATTGCCTGTTTTGGTATTAGTTTACTAGTTTAAACTGAAACGCTCTTTAGTCATTTGCAAATATTCGCTATCAGACATGGTGTTTCTGGCTTGCATCATTTGCTCAGCATCTTCACCAACCAAATATCTCAATTTGTCTCCGTGTATAGCCTCATCAATTACTTGTGCTACTTTACTTGCTGGACTTGCATTTCCGACCATTTCAGTCATAGCACCCATTAATGCACTAACTATACCTTGGTATTCCGTTAGGCTCTCATCATTGTTAAAGTCTAAAGAACGTCCTGCAAAATCCGTTGCGATAGCACCTGGTTCAACAATCCTTAGTTTAATACCTAGCGGTTCTAGTTCGTATTGTAAGCTTTCTGTAATACCCTCTACAGCCCACTTTGTGCCATGGTACATACTAAACATAGGGAGTGTTACTCTGCCTCCTATCGATGAAATATTCACTATAGTTCCTGATTTTTGCTTGCGCATAACTGGTAATACAGCTTGCGTGGTTGCTAGAAGCCCAAAAACATTTACTTCAAATTGTCTTCTTATTTTTTCCATAGGAATAGCTTCAAATGGTCCACCTGCACCGTAACCTGCATTGTTTACTAATACATCTATAGTTCCGAATTGTTCAACTGTAGCATTTATAGCACTTTCAATAGATGCGTCGTCAGTAACGTCTAAACGTGTCACCAAAACATTGCCTAATTCTGATAATTCAGATCCATCACTAGTATTTCGCATAGTCGCTACTACATTCCAACCTTTTTCCTGAAAATGCTTAGCCGTAGCTTTTCCTATGCCCGAACTTGCTCCTGTAATTAAAATTGTTTTGCCCATTTTTTATGTTTTTTATTGATTATTAAGATAATTAATTTATCTCTTGCATTTGTCTAATTTGCTTAAGCAATATCTTTTTTGGTGTAAAAGGAATGGCTTTCATCATAAGATTTTGTCCAAATGTTAACCCAGAAACCACATCCAACTTCCCTTTTAACATTGCATTATAACCATCTTCGGCTACGGACCGGGCCGTAACTGTTTTCTCGAATATTCCTGTCTCATCCATCCCAGAAGTTTTGGCGAATTCCGTTTCCGTAGCTCCAGGCATTAAATTGGTGACCGTTACATTAGTATCGCTCAATTCTTCAGCAACGGCATTACTTAAGAATGTAACATAAGATTTAGTGGCAAAGTAAATGGCTTGTAAAGGCCCCGGAATAAAACTTGCTGTGGAAGATGTATTCAATATGCTTCCACTATTGCGCTTTATCATTTCCGGAAGAAATAAATACATTAATTCTGTTAATGCCACCATATTAAGATTAATCATCTGCTGCTGGCGTTCCCAAGACAATTCATGAAATTTTCCTCGCAATCCAAAACCTGCATTGTTAATTAAATAGTCTACTTTAATATTTAACTTGCTGACTTCGTTATACAATTCTCTTGCAGAGCCTAGTTTGCTTAAATCCTTTGCAACGGCAAACACCTTTACATCAAATTTCTCTTCGAGCTCAGTTTTAAGCGCTTCTAACTTTTCTTGTCGTCTTGCTACAATTATGACATCTCCTCCTTTTTCGGCATGTATTCTTGCTAGTTCTCTTCCTATGCCACTTGAAGCTCCAGTTATTAATGCTGTAGTTTTCATTCTTTTATCTATTAGTTTTACGATACAAAAGTACTTTTAGAGCAAATCATTAACTTATACATTTTACAGAAGCTTGTATATATTTTACAGTATTCGGAAAATAGATTTAAAATATAACCCTTTTAGTTTACCACTAAGACTATTTATAATACAATTTAACTTATAGATAATATACATCATCGCTAAAGCATTTAAATTTAGACACTCTTTATTTGCGTATACTAATGACAAAAACCAACATTAAAAAAATCGATTTAATCATTACCCAACTCATCTCCATTTTGGAAGCCATGGAGTCTGAGGGAGCGAATTTTGAAAATAATTTAGGTGCCATCCACCCCGATTATCAAAAAAGTGCCAGAAATTTAGCTCACTATCAAACCTTTAGAAAGTATGATTTAAGAAGTACGCAAAAAAAATTACGCAATCTTGGAATTACGCGTTTTGGAAATGCCGAAGCACATATAAAAGCCAGTTTACTAAAAGCCCTAAAACTACTTTATAGTTTAAAACAAGAAGAACCAAATGCCTTGGGCAAAGCAGGACTTTCTATGAAAAACGGAAAACGCTTGCTCAATAAACACACCAAGGAACTGCTTGGCTATCGCTCTAAAGGAAGGCGTGTGCGCATTATGGTCACTTTGCCAACACAAGCCGCTTTTGATTACGAGATGGTATACAATATGGTAAAACAGGGCATGAATTGTGCTCGAATTAATTGTGCTCATGATGATACATATATTTGGGAAAATATTATCAAAAACGTAAGAAAGGCTTCTAAACAGCAAGCCAAAAAAGTAAAAATTGCAATGGATCTTGCTGGGCCAAAAATAAGAACTGGCGCCATTGTTCCTGGCCCACAAGTACGCAAGTTTAGTCCAGAGCGCGATGACATAGGCAATATTATCAACCCCGCCAAAATAGTTTTGGTAGATATTCTAGAAGAGGATTCTGAAAAAGACTGCTTACCTATATCAAAATCTGGACGCTCTAACTTAAAAGTTGGTGAACACTACAACTTCACAGATACAAGAGATAAGTCACGTAGTATAAAGATTATTGAACTCTTAGAAGATTGTGCCATAGCACATTGTTATGAAACGTCTTATTTGGCCTCTGGTATGGTTTTAACTGCTTCAAATAATGAGGAAAAATCATTAATAGTTGGTGAATTACCCGCTATTGAACAGGCTTTAGTTTTAAAAGAAAATGATACGCTTATTATTACTAAAGAACCTCATTTAGGTAGTCCTGCCACATATGATGAAGATGGTAATACTATTGAACCAGCTAGGATTTCTTGCCAACTACCAAAACTATTTAGCTACATAAAAAAAGACGATCGGATTTTGTTTGATGATGGAAAAATAGAAGGTATAATCACATCCCTTGAAGCTGATTTGTTTAAGGTACGTATTACGCGTTCCAAACCCCAAGGTTCTAAATTAAAGGCCGAAAAGGGAATGAATTTCCCAGACACACAATTAGGCATTCACGGATTAACCGAAAAGGATAAAATAGATCTCGAATTTGTGGCACAGCATGCTGATATAGTTAACTTCTCCTTTGTTAATTCTCCGGAGGATGTCGAAGAATTACTTGACGAACTTAAGCGTCTCAATGCCATCAATAAATTGAGTATTATTCTAAAAATTGAAACGCGCACAGCTTTCTATAATTTGCCTAATATTTTGTTGAGTGCCATGAAGGTAAAGCATATAGGTGTGATGATTGCTCGTGGTGACCTGGCAGTAGAAACTGGCTGGAATAGCATCGGAAAGATTCAGGAGGAAATCCTATCCATATGTGCTGCGGCACACATTCCTGTGGTTTGGGCAACCCAAGTGCTTGAAAACTTTGCAAAAAAAGGGATTCCTTCCCGTTCAGAAATCACGGATGCCACTAATTCAATTAAAGCCGAATGTGTTATGCTGAATAAAGGGCCTTATATTTTAGAGGTCCTCAACTTGCTGAATGTAATCCTCAGCGATATGGAATCACTTCACGAAAAAAACGAAAACATGTTGCCAAAACTTCAGACTTCAAACTAAACTTTCTCCCAAAGGCTATCGGCAAAATAGTGCTTACAGTCCAAAAAGTTATTTATCGTTTTGTAGTTCGATGCTAATGCCAACTCATCTATTTGCTGCAAACTGTATTTTTTAGAAAGCTCTGTCCAGATCAATTCATTATAGCGAAAACTGACCGAAGTGTTCAACTTCTTCAATACAACGTCTTGTTGCCTTAAACTAACAATATAACTTCTTACTTCACCCGTTAATGGGTTATAGTGACAATAAAAATCGAAATCGTCAATTTTAAAATCGGCATCTAACTCTCGGTTGATTCTTAAAAGCAAGTTTAAATTAAACCGTTTTGTGATTCCATGTTTATCGTAATACGCATTGTGAATGGTAATAGGATTCTTCTTTAAATCGAAGCCAACAAGAAGCTTATCGCCTTGTTTCATGTTCTCATTAAAAAGTTTCAGTAATTCAATCGCCTTATCTTCTTGATAGTTGCCGATATTACTCCCTAAAAACAAGAGCAAGCTCGGAAAATCACTTTTTTTATTTTGCTTTAAAATCTTGAAATAATCACCCACCTTAGGTTTTATATGAATACTTGGTAAACGTTCCTTAAGTCGCTTTGTTAAAGCATCTATAGCCTCTTTTGAGATATCTATTGGCACATAATTGAAATCAATGTTGTTTTTGGATAAATACTCTAACAACTTAAATGTCTTAAAGCCATCACCAGCTCCTAACTCTACGATATTGAAAGGTTGAGAAAAATGCAAAGCGTTTACTATTTGCTTGGATTGCATGGATAAGATTTCGAACTCGGCATCTGTAAGGTAGTATTCTGGCATATTCATAATCTCCTGAAAGATGCGACTACCATTATCATCGTAAAAATATTTTGAGGACAGGTATTTGTTTTTGGCCGACAAGCCTTTGAGCACGTCTTGTGCAAATGTGTCTATCATACTATTTTGCGAGTCTTATTCCTGAAAATTGCCATCTGTTGTCTGGCGCAAAAAAGTTTCTATAGGTGGGTCTGCAATGCCCTGTGGGTGATGCAACAGAAGCGCCACGCATTACCATAGTATTGACCATAAATTTGCCGTTGTATTCGCCAATAGCACCTTCGGCCTTGGTATAATTAGGATAGGGTAAATAGGCACTATTGGTCCATTCCCAAAGCTGACCGTAATCCAAATATTGAGAAGCAATTTCCCATTCAAACTCTGTAGGAAGACGCATTCCTTTCCATTGAGAATAGGCGAATGCTTCATAAAAAGAAATATGACTTACAGGAAGACGCGCTTCAATCTCTTTAAAGCCATTAAGAGTATATTGCATCCATTTATTATTTACTTTATGCCAATACATAGGTACGCTTATAGCATTGTTTTTAATCCAATCCCATCCATCGGCGTGCCATAAGTTGAAGTCATCATAACCACCAGTTTCAATAAACTCTATAAACTCCGAGTTGGTAACCAATCGGTTTGAAATTTCAAACTCATGAAGATATACTTTATGGTTTCCTAATTCATTATCCCAACAAAAGCAATCTTCTTTATGACCTATGTTATAAACTCCTTCATCTATTTTGATGAATCTTTGGCTTTGATTTTCGGGATGAAGCTTTACTTCAAAATCTAGGGTTGGAAATGAAACTTGATGTCCAAGTATATATTTAATATCGTAAATCAACAATTCTTGGTGCTGTTGCTCGTGCTGTAACCCTATTTCTATAACATCACAAACCTGCTTTGCGACTTCACCTTCTAAAAATTGAGCCATATTTTCATTAACGTGAGCTCTGTAGCTTAAGACCTCTTCTAGAGTTGGCCTGGTCATTAAACCGCGGTTAGCTCTTATAACGCGTTCCCCCACATTATTGTAATAACTATTAAAATAATATGCGAAATCTGTATTGTAAACCTTATAATCTGGTTTGCTCTTAGTTAATACAAACTCTTCAAAAAACCATGTTGTATGTGCCAAATGCCACTTTGGTGGTGATACAAAATCTATGGGTTGCACAGATACATCTTCTGACTGCAATGATTGACAAATTTGTTCGGTGCGATTTCTAATATTTAGAAACCTTTCAGCTGTGATTGGGTTAGATAAAGCGATTTGCACTATTATTCTTGTATTATTTGTGTTTCAAAGACCACTTCGCTTTCTAGTGTTCTATGTACTGGACAACGCGAAGCTATTTCTTTAAGCCTGTCTTTTTGTATAGCATCTAAGTTACCAACAAATTTTAGTTTTTTGCTAATATGATCTAAGTATTTTGGCTTATCTACATTTACTTTTAAATCATCGCTATGTCTTCTAGAGTGTGAAATGTAAACAAAAACTTCTCTTAAGTCCCATTGTTTGCGTTCTGCATACATCTTTAAGGTCATTACCGTACAAGCTGCTAATCCAGCATTGAGATACTCGTAAGGTGAAGGGCCAAAATCATTACCTCCTATGTCTACAGGTTCGTCTGCAATGAATGTATGATTCTTTGTTTGTATAGAAGTCGTAAAATTATCCTCAACTATATTTAAATGACCAACTAACTGCTCTCCTTCTGTACTCAACATTTTATTTTCAACCTTAGGAAAATAACGTTTAGCCCAAGTCCCTATAATTTCACCAACATACTGACTGTCTTTTTCTTGTGTTAGTAAATGATCTGCATTATCTAACGTAATAAAACTCTTTGGGTGAAATGCCGTTTTATACAATTGTTCCGCATTTTCAATACCTACAATTTTATCAAAAGGCGAATGCATGATAAGTAATGGCTTTCTTAAGTTTTTTACTATTGCGGGCAAGTCTGTTTTATCAAACTCTTCCACAAAATCCTTATTAATCTTAAAAGGCCGTCCGCCAATATTTACTTCTGCCTCACCCTTTTTCTCGATTTCGTCAATGCCATGAGAAAACAAGTGCTTAACATGAGTCACTGTTGCCGGAGCACCAACTGTGGCTACCGCTTTTACGGTATCTAATTTTGACGCTGCTACGAGTACGGCCGCACCACCTAAAGAATGCCCCACTAATAAACTTGGTGCCTCATAATGCTCTGTTATGTAAGCATGTACATCTAATAAATCATCTATGTTGGCGGAAAAGTGACTATCTGCAAATTCGCCTTCGCTTCGTCCCAAACCAGTAAAATCGAAACGGACTACTGCAAAACCGTCTTGTGTAAGTGACCTGCTGACATGTCGTACCGCACTTAAGCTACTACTACATGTAAAACAATGGGCAAAAATGGCATAGTAATTAGGTTTTTGATTCGCTGGTAATTCGAGTTGCGCATTAAGGGTTAAGCCTTTTCGGTTGGTTATTTTTAGTTTGGTACTTTTCATTTTTTAAGTTTTAATTTTCCACTTGTACACCGCGCCAAAAAGCAACATGGTTATTTATTTCTTTTGCCAGCTCTGAAGCTTCGGGATAGTACCATGCAGCATCAGTATTTTGCTGCCCATCGACTTCAATTGTGTAGTAGGATGCCGTTCCCTTCCAAGGACAAACTGTATGTGTTTTGCTTGGTTTAAAAAACTCTTTTTTAATACTTTCATGAGGAAAATAGTGGTTTCCTTCAATGACAACCGTGTCATTACTTTCTGCAATAACTTTATTGTTCCAAATCGCTTTCATATATAAATTTTTATTCTTAAGAACTACAAGATAACATAGAACAACCCACTTTGTGCCGAGCCCATTCTGGTCGTTTTGCAAACCACTTCTGGTATTCTGGTTGCTCATCGTATGGCTTTTTGAGCAGATTGAACAGTTCGTCAATTAAATCATAATTGCCTTTATCAGCTTCATCAATAGCCAATTGTGCCATATAATTTCTGAGCACATACTTTGGGTTGACCGAATTCATATGAGCTTGACGCTCTTGGTCTGTTAGTGTCTCTCGTCGTAGTCTTTGGTCGTAAGACCTAAACCAAACTTTCCATTGTTCTGCTACAGCATCCGAAATCTCGGTTGGGTTATAAAACGCTTTTTCAACCTTTTTCAATCCTGTTTCCGCATCACCTTTCTTATAACCTGACAATAGCCTAAAAAATATGGTCATGTCCGTCTCTGAAAGTAGGAGACAATCCTCCAAATCAGTCATTAGATGAACATCTTTTTTATCTTCAATTATAAGTCCTAACTTAGAACGCATCATCTTTAATGACTTTGATTCAAAATCAGTTTGATATTGCTTCAAGATAGTTTCAAAGGGATCGGACTCCTCTACCAACGGATAAAGCGCATTGGCGAGCTGCAATAAATTCCAAAGCCCAATATTGGGTTGATTGCCATAACGATAGCGTTTATTTTGTCGATCAGTTGTATTTGGTGTCCAGCCAAAATCAAAACCTTCAAGCCAACCGTATGGTCCGTAATCTATGGTTAACCCAAGTATAGACATATTGTCGGTATTCATAACACCATGTACAAAACCTATGCGTTGCCAATGGATAATCATCTCTAGCGTTCTATGGGCAACTTCTTGAAAAAGTTTTATATAAGAGTCTTTCGATGGCTTACCCAATTCTGGATAAAAATATTTCAAGGTATAATCTGTAAGCTCCTTAAGGTTTTTGTAATCTTGTCTAGCTGCAAACAATTCGAAGTTCCCAAAACGAATAAATGTTGGTGCAACACGACAAACTATTGCACCCGTCTCGTAAGCTGCATTTCCATCATAGAGCATATCTCTTAAAACCTCATCGCCAGAGATCACTAAACTTAAAGCTCTTGTTGTTGGCACCCCTAAGTGAAACATAGCTTCGCTACATAAGTACTCACGAATAGACGATCTTAAAACTGCCAAACCGTCTCCTTGCCTAGAATATGGTGTTTCGCCTGCGCCTTTTAGCTGTAGTGCCCATCGTTTTTGGTTATGCTCAACTTCAAATAAGTTTATAGCCCTACCATCACCTAATTGCCCGGCCCAACTACCAAACTGATGGCCAGCATAAGCCATGGCATAAGGTTTAGTTTCAGGACACACATTAGAACCTGAAAAAACCTTTAAAAAATCTTGGGAATCGGTATCATTACCATCTAAACCAATGGCCTTAACCATCTCTAAAGAGTAATGAATTAGTTGTGGATTTGAAGGAACTTTAGGCTTTACATAGGAATACATGGCCTCAAAAACTTTTCGTCTTGTATTCTCAGTATTTGGGTCTGAAGGTAATTGGCTATTAAATGTATCGCTAATATTTAGTTTCATGTAAGTATCCTCTAAACTTTAAAAAAGGTAATTAAACGATGTTTATTACGTCTAAGCACTAGGTCGAAAAAGAGTATCTAAACTTGCTAACTCTTGTTATTGGCTAAGTTACCAATTTAGGAATTGAAAAAGGTTATAAATTATTCTTAAATTACGCTCACATTATTAGTATATGGAAAACGTCATCCTAGAAGCAGAGAAATACATAACATCTCATTTAAATGAAAATTTAGACTCGTCCTTTGTTTACCATAATCTGGCTCATACCCAACGGGTTGTAAACAAGATAAAAGAGCTTACCGAAGACAGTGAATTAAGTGAAACTGAAAAACAGCAGCTAATTCTTGCGGCCTGGTTTCATGACTCTGGATTTACCAAAACTATTGAAGGTCACGAAAAAGAGGGTGCTAAAATGGCTTCGGATTTTTTAAAATCCCATAACGTTTCGGATGAAAATATAGAAGCCGTAACCCATCTGGTTTTAGCTACTGAGATGTACTATGAGCCCAAGAATGACCTTGAAGGTTATATTAGAGATGCAGATTGTGCCCACTTGTCTAGTAAGAATTATAGTGATTATGCAGCTCTTTTAAGAAAAGAATGGGAGTTAACACTAGGTAAAAAAGTTTCTAAGGCAGATTGGTTACAAGAAAACATTAAATTCTTAACAAGCCACCGTTTCCATACAAGTTTAGCCACCAGTAAATGGCAGGGTCGGAAAAGTAAAAATTTGGCCAACTTGCTTCAAAGCCAGCACAAAACAAAAACAGACAACGAAAAGTTGAAACAAAAAAAAGCAGAGCTCAACTTTAAAAAGGGGAAATTAGATTTGCCAGATCGTGGTATTGAAACCATGTTTAGAGTTGCGCTTAGAAATCATATTACACTGAGTGATATAGCAGATACCAAGGCAAATATATTATTATCTGTAAATGCGATCATTATTTCTCTAGTGCTTTCGAATTTGGTTTCTAAATTAGACAACCCGTCTAACACCTATCTAATATGGCCTACAGCTATTTTTGCTGTTTCTACTGTGATTTCTATCATATTATCCGTATTAGCTACAAGACCAAATGTTACCAGTGGAAAATTCACCAAAGAGGATGTTGCCAATAAAAAGGTGAATCTCTTATTCTTTGGAAATTTCCATAAAATGAGCCTTTCGGAGTTTGAATGGGCTATGCAAGAAATGATGAAAGACAAAGAATATTTATATGGATCTTTGACCAAGGACTTATACTTCTTAGGATTAGTGCTTAATAGAAAATATAGCTTACTACGCCTCACCTATACCGTGTTTGCTATAGGAATAATAATCAGTGTCATAGCGTTTGGTATTGCCTTTCAGTTTTCTGGAGTTGAGACAAGTGTAAATGACATTGTCGAAACTGCAGGACTTTAAGATTTAATTTCTTTCATTAAATCGTTGTAGGTGTAAAACGCTTTATCATCTTTATCCTTATGATATAGTACACTTACCCTAATAGCTTTTAGACCTGTTACAGCCTGCAAATCTTCTAGTTCTACAATCTCTACATCGTCATCAAGATACTTTTTTGACTGTAAAAATTTAATATATCTAAGATATTCTCTTTCATCTTCTTTCTGGGAATATACAATGCTAATTTTACCTTTTTGGGTCACGCGTTCTGTTGTTCCCTTAATTGCCGCCTTATCAACACGTTTCTTTACAATTTCATATCTGGCATTATAAGTTCCATCTACATCGAAGTGTTTTTCATCCATTCTAAAGCTTATAGATAGTGGCTGATTGAAAACCAATATCATCGAAGCAACATCTAGGGCAACTGGGAATTTTGATTGCATTTGATAGTATGCATTTTCCATTTCTACCATGACTTGTAATTGCCATAACCTTAGGTTATACAAATAAATAGGATTAAAGCTATCTTCTTTGGTAATAGACTCTCCTATATACATGTTGTGCTCTACACCATCTGTTTTAAAACGTTCAAAATAGTGTGGATACATTTGCTGAGCTTCAACTTGCTTTTGGTCTAAAAGCATAGCCATTTCTCGATTAATTAAAGCGATGGTATCATCATACTTCTTTCTGTGATGATATAAAACATTCAACTCATCGTTAATGGTATCGAAATATTCATCAACTAAAGGTTTTAACGCATTGTTTTTTGATAAATGGTCTAATACCGACTGAATATCGTCCTTAAGAAAGGCTGATATTTGATGCTCGCTATCTACTTTAAAATCGTTGGTAAGTCTGGTTAAATATTCATCAATTTGATACACATA
The DNA here is from genome assembly GCF_028282165.1 of Winogradskyella sp. Classification (GTDB taxonomy): domain Bacteria; phylum Bacteroidota; class Bacteroidia; order Flavobacteriales; family Flavobacteriaceae; genus Winogradskyella. The sequence continues at coordinate 29,374 of NZ_JANQIM010000034.1, forward strand.
TTGATTATAAATAGGTAGATCTTCAAGTTTTGAAGCACTTTCCAGAATATCTTTAACCGTCGTTAATTGCATAGTAAGGTCTTGCTTGGTAGCCCAGTTTCTGGCCTTTGAAGATCCTTTTATGTCTATTTGCCCATAGAGTGGATATATATTTTCAAAAGCAATTTTATTGAACGCAGGTTCTTTACCATTTAATTGATCTTTGATAAAATTTCTTGCTTCTTTTTCAAACCTCCAGTGCACGCTTGGGTGAATTGATGTGCATTCCTTTTGAATTATTGCATCAACAAGGTTTTCTTCATCATTTTTTGAACGTTCAACGGCAGAGACAATATATGGTAGTACATCGACCAACTTATTCGCATTAATACTATTTAAAACTTTTGGTTCTTTTGACACAATTTCAAGAATGCCCATAAGTTCATTATCGTTGGCGATTGGTGCAAAAATGGCACTTTTATATCCTTGTTCGTGTAAGACCTTAACATGAGGCGACTTTCCTTTAGAGAGTTTGTACATTCTATCGACGTCAGATACCGAAAAATAAGCCTTTTCACTGATTAGTCTGTTGTAAGACCACTCACAAAGTGCGTTGTCACAAGATAAAGTTTCCTCATTATTGAGAAGAAAACTATTCATTCCCACACCATAAACACGTTCAAACGTGCTATCTTCTTCATTATAAATCGAAAAACCAACTTCTAAATTCTTAAACCCGAATAAGGATCGGAAAATCTCATAAAAACCCTCCATAAACCCTTCATCTTGTCTCTTATCTTCTCCGATTAAAGTCGATTTTATATTTGAAATAGATTGATCGTCAGTGACATCAAAGATATTAGATATGATAATCCCTTTAAATTCATAAGAATCTGGCGGAAATTTTTCTTTCCAAAGCTCAATGTTTTCAAAATTATCCAATAGCTCATCAAAATCATCTTGTGTTATTGGTTTAGCATCTTTTCTCGCATTAATTTCCATAAAATCTGCATTGTACAGAATTTTATAATAACGCATTATACCGTTAGCATCTGGTATTTCGTAAAAAAATGGACGTTTAAAGTTAAGATCATACCCATAACAGGCCTTGAGTATAATGGCACAGGCGATGATATAAGATTGGTCGTAAGGCATGTTCTTTACCTTGAGTTCAAAATCTGGACCTACATTTTTTAAAATGGAGTCGAACCGCTCTGAGGTTTTAAATATATGGTTTTGAAAAGGTACTGTTGCTACTTTAATCTCGTTATGTGTCAGAAGCGGATTGAAGGCATCGTGTAATATATTATTGATTTCGGTCTTATGAGTTTCTAATAACGTTAAATCACTAAAACCTTCTCTCAATACAGGAAAATCTTCAGCAATCTTTAATACTCTATTGGCATTAGAAGCCACATGATCGCTATCCGATGACTTAAGCTTTTCGTATTCATTAAAGAGTTTATTAAAACTTACCTTAATGATAAAAGGAGATTCTATTTGGTCGTTAATATCCATAATATAAAGCGCTTACTTATGTAAAGTTACGAATATTTAGTATAGTCGCTAAATACTAGACTAACTTACAACCTTTTTGTTACGTCAAATATGTTAAAATTATAGCTTTTTTAAACTTATCGCAAAGCCTCCGCCCTCAGCTAAGTTTATACTGATTTTTGATGTACTGTTTAGTTCTATTTTCTCAATATCAATGGCCAAAGGATTATCATCCCAATGGGCATTTTTACCATCTTTGTATATCTTGGCTTCATACATTCCATCAGCATCTAGAAAGCTAAAATCTAACGCTATGGTTCTCGAATTTTCGTCCGTGATGCCACCAACAAACCAATGTCCTGTTCCACGCTCTTTGCGCGCTATGGTTACATAATCTCCAACCGCTCCATTTAATACTTTTGATTCTTCCCAATCTACTCCTACATCTTTTATAAATTGAAGAGGTTCGGGATTAGCTTCGTAATGCTCTACCAAATCTGCCGCCATTTGTACTGGACTGTAAATCACAACATATAATGCTAATTGTTGTGCAAGTGTAGTATTGACTTGATTATCTGCCTTATATTCATCAAATTTAATGTTGAAAATTCCAGGAGTAAAATCAATTGGCCCTGCCAACATTCTAGTAAACGCTACAATTGGCAAGTGCTCTGGTGGATTGCCGCCATCAGTAGACCAAGCATTAAATTCTTGTCCTCTAAGACCTTCGCGCGAAATTATATTTGGATACGTGCGTCTTAACCCAGTTGCCTTAATAGGTTCGTGTGCGTTTACGGCTACTTCATATTTTGCCGCTTTAATAGCTGCATTATTATACTGGTTTACCATGTATTGCCCATGGTGATATTCCCCTTTAGGAATAATCTTACCTACGTAACCCGATTTAACTGCATGCATCCCGTAGTGTTGCATTAAAGCATAAGCAGTATCTTGTTGTTTTTCATATGTTTGGGTAGCTGCAGAGGTTTCATGATGCATAATAATTTCAACCCCTTTTTCTTTGGCATAACTTGTTACTGCGTCTAGATCATAATCAGGGTAGGGTGTTACAAAATCAAAAACACCTTCCCTGTCTTCAAAACCTATCCAACGCTCCCAGCCTGTATTCCAGCCTTCTACCAAAACACCTTTAATGTTATTTTTAGCTGAAAAATCAATAAAACGTTTTACATTTTCTGTCGTTGCGCCATGTTTTCCATGAGCTTTCCCTATATCTGTCCATTGACCATCGATCATTTCCATACCATAATCCCATGTGGATTTGCCTAAGTGCATTTCCCACCAAACACCAGTATATTTCATAGGGGTGAACCATGATACATCACCTAGCTTATTGGATTCATTGAGGTTTACAATCAGGTTGGATTCTATAAGTTCTGGAGCACTATTGGTAATTTGAATCGTACGCCATGGTGTATTGAAAGGAAGACTTCGTTTTACTTTATAATCTGTGTTCTCCGAACCGACCAAGTGACTTTTTAAATTCAGATTTTCGGTATCTACCTTAAGTGTCATTCCAGAATAATCCAATAGCGCTGCTTCATGAAAGCTCAAATGCACACCATCTTCACCTACCATTGTTACTGGTGTATTAACTGCATTTTCAGGAATATATGTTTGAGCCAAGTTTGTTTTTTCTATGTAAGACTTTGCATCAATTTCCGATAACTTTGTTGTACTGTATAAATGCTCGTAAATATCCCAATCTCCAGGAATCCAAAAGGTTTTGTAATCTTGAGTTAAATTAAATTCAGTATGCTCTTCTTTAATACGTGCTTCTGCCCAACTTGGCTGTTGAGGAAATTCATACCGAAAACCAATCCCATCATTATAAACCCTAAAAACTATATTTAATTTTCGTTTTAGTTCGGTTATTTCTTCGAGTTCCACTTTTAGTTCGTTGTAATGATTAACAACATCTAATTGTTCTCCCCAAGGCATTTGCCAAGTTTCATTAAAATTAGTCACATTAGCACCTGTAATCTCTAGATTTTTTGAAAGTGCTTTAGCATCAGTAAATTCAAACCCTAAAAACGAGGTATCTGCAACAATCTTATTCTTAAAATGAACGAGATAATAAGGCCGTCCTTCCTTATTCAGTTGAAGTTTTACTTTTATGTTGCCATTTGGTGAAGTAGTGGATAAATTGACTTGGTTATTGTCAGCTTTTTTACAAGACACCATAAAGGCAATTGCTAGAATCACTAGGAGTTTCATAGAACTAAAAAATTACAGTTTAAGACATTAAAATAATGAATCTTGATTAACCTAAAAAATTAAACTAATAATTACGCTTCAATATTTTTTGGGGTACTCTTTTTATCTGGTAACAAGCTGTTCAAGAGCTTTTCTGAAAGCCTGACAAATGGAAGAAAAACTAATACACCCAATATATTAAACAACATATGGGCATTGGCAATAATACCCCCGATATCTGTTGTGCGCGAAACAGCATTAACCAAACTCACAAATGGTTGAAAAAGAAATAACCCCATAATAATTGTAGTTAAATTAAAACAAAGATGAAAGAGCCCAGCTTTTAGTGCCTCTCGCCTACCATTTATAGTTGCTAATAAGGTATCGGAACAGGTACCTAATTCAGCACCTAACATTATTGCAATGCCGCCAGCAATAGAGAGCACATTTTGTTTTCCCAATAAAATTGCCATCCCAACAGTTCCGCTTGAAGACTGAATAATTAAAGTAACCAAACCTCCAATTAGCGCTCCTTGAACAGGATGCCCTTCGACCTTTGCAATCCAATCTAAAAAGGTCTGGCTATTCTTCAGTGGTCCTAAGGCATTTTCCATAATATAAAGACCGAAAAATAACATCCCAAAGTATAAAATACCCTTACCATATAATCGCCTTTGTTTATTTTTAACAAAAACTTCAAAAATCAAGCCTACAAAAAGAGCAATGACAGCATACTTTCCAATATCAAGAGCGATAATCTGACTAGAAAAAGTCGTTCCAATATTTGCTCCCATAATCAATCCTATACTCTGTTTAAAATTAAGCGATTTGGCATTGATAAAGACAATAACGATAATAATCATTGCAGAAGATGAGCCCATCAAAATGGTTAGTAAGGTACCTATTGCAATTGCCGAAAAAATATTTGAAGTATAGGTCTTAACTATTTCTTTAGCTCTTTCAGTAAACAATTCCGTTAAGGTTTCCGAAAGTTGAGCTATAGCATAAAGAAATAAGGCAAGCCCACCTATTAGAAGCGGTAAAATTTCAGTCATAGATTTCTATAAAACTTTTAAATTACTGAACGTATGAAAAGAAATTGTTACCTAAATGTAAAATTTATTTGGTATTTCGTTGATTTAGGATTTTAAAAAGCTTTACTGCACTATTAAACGGAACTACAACTACTTTTTTTCCAACAGCACAATATCAAAATCGGAATCAATGGTTATTGTCCCATCTTTAACCTCAGCCGATGACATAGAATAAGCATCATTTATTACATCACCATTTTCAAAAACTTTAGACACATCCAAAGTTTTTTTCCCTTTTTTGAGCTCTAAACCAATGACCACAAAATCTTTATAATCCCCATTTTGAAGACTACGGTAAAATACATATGGCTTATTTGAAATCATTTGATGCACTCCTGCACCAATAGCAGGATGTTTGGCTCTAAATTGGCCTAGCTTCTGCCAGTGAGCTAAAACTTCTTTAATCTTCCTATCATTTTCGATCTCGTTCCAATTCATAAACGAACGCAATGTTGCATCGCCTTCTGCACCTTCAATGGCTAATGATCGTGCCGATTCATCACCATAATACACTTGTGAGGTTCCCGGAGACAATAACAACTTGTTGGCTGTTTCAAAGGGTTTTTCTCGTGAAGCATCAAAAGGACTTCCATCATCGTGTGAGCTTAAATAATTTAATGTCCCATAGTCTTTTAAATCCGTTGACAGATGCTTGTAGTATTTTTTAAACATATCTTCATAATCCATCTCCTTGGCGTTCCACTTAAACTCAAAATTGATTAAACTTTGAAAGCTCGGTGGGTCAAAATAGTTGACTTTCTTATCTCCAAAATCAAAAAATTGACCTCCACTTATACCATAGTTATACACCTCTCCCACTAAATAAAAGTTATTATCGTCCATAACCTTTTCTGGATTGTTTTTCTTGAATTCAGCAAATGCATAATCACATTCTTTTTTAAATTCTTGCCATACAAACTCTTCAGTATGCTTTACGGTATCCACACGATAGCCGTCAACGCCAAATTCGGTAATGTAGTCGGTTAACCACTTAATGATATAAAAGCGTGGTGCTCTTGGATGGCCTGTACGTTCAAAAAATTCGTCAAGTTCTTTTACTTCTTGTTCATAACGGCCCTCTGTTTTCCATTTTTCAACTAATTGAGGTGGCAATTCTACATTGTCATTGCTTTCGGTTCTTATATCCGGAAGATTTGCCACCAAAGTGCAGCTAATTGTATTTTCGTAATTATCGTAAGAACACTGCTTATCCGTACGCACCCATTCCTTTGGCCAAACAGGATCTTTTTCTGTCACAGGACCTGTATGATTGATAACAGCATCCAATACGATTCTAATGCCCTTAGCATGAGCTTCCTTTACCAACTCGTGTAAATCTTCTTCTGTTCCGTAATTAGGGTCTATATTTGTCCAATCTTTTGCCCAATAGCCATGGAATCCATAGGTGACTCCCGTGCCCTCATCTGTACCTCCATGAATCTGTTCCACGATTGGTGTCATCCAAATGGCATTGATGCCTAAATCCGTGAAATAACCCTCTTTAATTTTTTGGGTGATTCCCTTTAAATCACCACCCTCAAAACCTCTGAGTTTGGCAGTTTCTTTTGTTCTATCGAAATTGATATCATTGGATGTATCTCCATTATTGAAACGATCTGTCAACAAAAAATATAAATTGGCGCCTTCCCAAACAAATGGTGCCTCTATTGAACTTGTAGGCTCTACAACATTAGCCTTAATTTCTTCTTTTGTTGGATTATTTTTGCAATTGGCAAGCATAATGCAAAATGTGATTAGCGTAAGTGTTTTTTTCATGTTTTTATTAATTCTTCTCGATAGCTCTACTAAGCCTGCCGAAGCACATTTCGACGCACAAAGTCGGAATAATCGAAGTGACGTTAATTACTTTCTATTTTTAATATGAATGATTCCAAAGGCTTAATATCTATGCGTACTTGAGCCTTTCCAGTTTCTACGTTTAGGGTGGAGCTATAGACATTATACAACTGATCCTTAACTGTATATTCACCATCTTGGAGTTTTAGCTTGTTCACCAAATCTTCCGGTAATTGCAACTCAAAACCATAAGTGTTATCTGCATTAAAGTTTGAAACGATAATAAGCTGTTCATTATCGGACCAACGAACAAAACTTAAAACTTTATCATTATACCATTCAGTGTTTTGTTGATTATACAAATGAATGTCTTGATATGCTCCCATTAAGGCAGAACTGTTAATCGTGAAGTTAAGCAGGCGTTTATAAAAATCTCTAAGTTGTAATTCTTCTTTTGTAGATTGGCCGCCATCAAAGTTTTTGTTGTTGACCCATCTTACCATACTAGGCACCGATCCATAATCGAAAATTGATGTCCGAGTTGGATCACCAAAGCCTAAATCTTCGGCACCTGGCTCGCCAAATTCCTGACCAAAATACACCATAGTTGGTGATGTAGTAGATGTTGCCGAAACCACCATTGCAGGTTTACCCTTTAATGCATTTCCAGCAAAATCGGGACTTGCAATACGCTGTTCATCATGATTTTCTAAGAAATGGAGCATATGATGTTCTATATCTCTTAGCTCTTCTAGAATTGGTGGAATATGATCTGTTTTACCATGGCCTTGCATCACATGCTTTAAGGTATCATACAATTGTACCTTATCATACAGATAATCCATCTTCCCTTTTTTAATATAATCGCGATACAAATGTGGTTGATATACTTCTGCCAAAAGAAATGCATCTGGGTTTTTCATTTTTATATGAGAATTCATGTAGCTCCAGAATTCCACGGGCACCATTTCTGCCATATCAAATCGGAAACCATCAACACCTTTGGCTGTCCAATACAAGGCAATATCCCTAAACTTAACCCAAGAGCTAGGAACAGTTTTATCTTTCCAGAACTCGAAATGTTTTTTGTAATCTTCATTATCAAAACCGTCTGGTAATTCGTCAAAATCTTTTTGGCCTTCTGGATTAATGCCATAATTGACTTTTACCGTCTCATACCAATCGTACATATCTGGTTGGGATGCCCTAGATCCATTTCCCGTCCATTTTGCTGGAACTTCATCAAACTTACTATCGGCCATTGGATGATTATCTCCCCCTAAAGGTTGATAACCATTCTTCCATTCTGGTACTTTAAAGGCTTCTCCTGGGTTGTAGTAAAAATTATTGTTTACATCATAGGTAACGGTTGTATCATCTTCTGCGCCAAAATCTGTTGTTCCTTCAGGATTGGTTAAACTTTGATAATTTCGCGCAACATGATTTGGTACAATATCGATTAAAACTTTTAACCCTGCTTTGTGAGTACGTTTTATTAAAGCTTCAAATTCTTGAAGTCTATTTTCTACATTTTCTGCCAAGTCTGGATTAACGTTGTAATAATCCTTAACGGCATACGGTGACCCCGCTCTTCCTTTTACGATATCTGGGTCATCATTAGAAATACCATATTTAGTATAGTCGGTAATGACATCGTGATGAGGAACACCAGTATACCATATATGAGTTACACCTAAATCCTTAATTTCAGATAATGCTTTATCAGTAAAATCATTAAATTTTCCAACGCCATTTTCCTCAAGCGTTCCCCAAGGTTTATTAGTCGTATTTGTATTTCCAAATAATCTCGTAAAAACCTGATAAACAACTTCTTTTTTCTTCATTTCTGATTTTATTTCTCCAGTTTGACTACGGTCTGTGACCGTTTCTTTTGCATCATTTTTACAGGCTATTGATATCAATAGCACCAGTATGAGCATAAATAGATTTTGTTTTTTCATTATACTATATGTTGTGTAGTCAGTTCGAACATCACGCTAAAAGCGTGATATATTGAGAACCTTATATTTTTCACATCTCGATACATTTTTCTTCATACTTTAGAAAACAATCGATTTGATGCTTTGAGATTTAGCTTCGCTGAACCTGCGGTTTCTCGTCGTACTCCCGATAACTATCGGGACTGCTCTATCGAAATGACGAATCTTTTAGTTATTCATGTTTATTGTATATAATGAGGCTTCGACAATGCTCAGCCAGATATTCTACTTATCGAGTTTGACTCGTATTTCTTTTTCTTCTTCTTCTGATGTATCCCAAACAACATCAAGGGTTAAGGTCTTGTAATTTGAATTATAATTCCCATTCACTTTCTCCTTACCAATTTTAATTCGCTTAGGTGGCTTTGGAATATTATGAATGGTCAATTTAATGGTTTTGGTTTCTTCAGAATAATTCTTACCTGTCTCAGCTTCAAGATCTATTTCTAACCAACGACCTTCTATTTCTGCTTCGAATTCCAAAATTTGATAAAGCCCTTTGCCAATGGCGCTTACTGTCTTTCCATCGTCAAAATAAAATTCTCGTTCAGATTCTAGTACTGCCGAATCATGATAGTAATGTAATTGTATAAGCGAATCATCATAATCCTTTGTAGATTGCATAGGCTTTGCAAGCGGGATGAAAGCGCCCGCCCTAACATAAACTGGAATGTAAGCCTCATTAAGCTTTACAGTTTTTGTTTGTCCGCCTTCTATAATTTTATCAGATTCTATATCGAACCAACTACAACCTTTTGGAAAATAAACTTCTTGTTCTTTTTTGCCTGCTTCCAAAACAGGTGACACTAAAATATCTTGTCCCCATAAATAGGTTTTTGAATACTCGAATAAGTCTTTATTATTCGGCTCTTCAAAAAATAATGGTCGCATTAACGGCGTACCTTTTATATGGTTTTCTGCCATTAAATTATAGTTGTAAGGCAATAGTCTGTAGCGCATTTGTATGGCGTAGCTGGCTAATTGTTTTGCTTTTTCACTTCTAAAAACCGGTTCACTGGCTACATCTTCCTGGGCATGAGGTCTATAAATAGGCTGAAAAGCCCCATATTGTAACCACCTAACATAGAGTTCGTCATCTAAATTTGCACCGGCAAATCCTCCTAAGTCACTATGCATATAGGCAATACCTTGCATTCCCATTTGCAAGGAAATTTCAGGTTGTGGCTGTAACCCGCCCCAACCACGGCTTACATCTCCTGTCCAAGGAATCATGCCATAACGTTGTGAGCCTGAATAACCCGCTCTCATTAAAATAAAAGGTCTTTGGTTAGGTTTTGCTTCTAAACTTGCTTCTTGTACCAATCTTGCCCAATCATGACCATAAGTATTATGTACTTCACCTGCAGATCCCGTAGCATGCTGTACCCAATTTGGATGTACCTCAGGTTCGCCAAGATCTCCCCAAAACCCTGTGACACCTAAATTTGCAAGACCTTTATATATATCCTTGAACCAATTGTAACCCTTATCGTCATAGACATCTATGATTCCTGTATTTCCAAAATAAAAATCATATGTGGCGGGATTTCCTAAGCTATCCTTGGCAAGGATGTTCTTCTCTACAGCTTCGTTCCAACGATTGGACGTGGTTAAAATAAATGGCTCCGTAATGAGTATTGTTTCTACGTCTTTGGTTCTTAAATCTGATACCATTTGTTTTGGATCGGGAAAAGAGTCCCTTAAAAATTCGAGATTACCCATAGTTCCTTTTACATCTTTTCCAAACCAATATAAATCTAGAATAATGGCATCTACAGGAATATTCTCTTCCCTAAATTTTTTAATGGTATTTACGGTTTCTTCTTGCGAGTGATAGCCAAAACGACTCGAAAAATTGCCAAGAGCCCAACGTGGCAACATAGGTTGTTTGCCTGTTAAATCTGTATAACTTTCAATGAGATCGTACCATGTTTCCCCAACTATAACCTGATAGGTCTTACGACCGGAAATAGTTTCATAAGTTAGTGTGTTATCCTTTTTGCTGTCTAAGTCTAGATATCCAATGGGTGCGTTATCAAAATGAATCATGTATTTGTTAGATGATAACACTATTGGCATCGTATAATTCATTAACTCACTATGTGTTTCATAGCCATAGTGAGCTCTATTAAACAATGGTAAACGATAGCCTCGACGGTTCATCCCTAAGGCTCTGGCACCTCCGCCGTAAAGTACTTCGTCTTTAGTAAGGTTGAACTCTATTTTTTCGGTTTCGTCAGCGACGATATTATCCTTAACCAAATCCATGGATTGGTGCTTACTTTTATAGTAACCGCGCTTTTCTGATATTATGAGATCACCTTTATTATGATATAAAATCTGAAAAGGAGACTTTATAATTGTTACGGATATATTGTTTGTACTTAAGCGATATACGTCTTGACCACTAGCTATCTTACCCTCATAAGTTTCGGGTTCGTATAAAAGTGTTGGCTCAGTAATAACTGCATGCGAATCTTTATTTAACGCTTCACCATTTGGTACAAAAGTAGTCTCTACAATTTGAGATGTGAAAGGCTTAATTAAGTAATAACCATCATTAACATTAACCTTCAGTTGCTTTCCATTTAATTCAACACTTTTAAATATTCTCTCAGAATTTTGAGCAGTAATTGAAATTGCGAATAAGGGAGCTACAAGTATTAATAGTATTCGTTTCATATGTTTAAAGCAGGTTCCTGCTATTGCAGAAGTGACAAAATCAACTAATAATTATTTCCTAAAAAAAAGGTGATTGGTATATCTAAACGCTTATTCCATGAATTCTCGGAATGATCTGTGTCTTCAAAAAATATGTTTTTAGAGTTAATCTCAGTATATCCTTTTTCCTTTAAAATACTATCTACTTTTGGTGCATATTGCGGATAATGGGCATCGAGTGTTTTATTTCCATAATCAAAATAGACTTTATGCGCACCTGCCTGAGGGAAATTATCATTCATATATTTAAATATGGCTTCTGGATATGGATTATCTTCTACAGGCCTTGCACCGACCCAGTGTGTCGAAATACAACCTGCGCCACCAAAAACATCAGGATATTCTGAAATTGCATACATGGACATTAGACCTCCCATACTCGACCCCATGACATAGGTATTTGATTTGTCTGTATATACAGAATATTCCTTATCAATCAGAGGCTTTATTTCCTTAACCAGGCATTTTAGGTAATTATCGCCATTGAGCTTAAAATTCCCCTTGCCTGCGATATCTACTAGAGAGTCTTTAATTGACTCGTCTATATAATTAAAGGCCTTCTGTGGAAATAAATCTTGCCAGCGAATTTCTGAAATATTGTGAACAGCGACTACAATAAAATCCTTGGTTTTACCTTGGTTCATTAGCTTGCTTGCCCATTCATCAACTTTCCATTCTTGCTTGTTCCATGTTGATGTGCTATCGAATAACATCTGACCATCGTGCATATACAATACGGCATACTTTTCATCTTTTGAATAGTTTTCAGGCAGCCAAACATCAACAGGTCTTGGTGTAATGAATTTGGATGGAAAGCTATCAATTCTCACCAACTTTCCGCTAGATAATTGAGCGGAGTTTAATGGTGTAAAATTATATATCAACTCTGAAGATGAATCTTCAATGGGGTCATTTTTTGGTTGTGCTTTTTCATTTTTACAAGAACAAAGCATCAAAAGAAAACCGAAAACTAGTAATACGTTTTTCATCGTTAAAGTTTTGTTGTTAGGATGGTGACACCCTTAGATTTTAAATCCATTACATCGCCCCATTTTATGGTTTCATCAGTGATTACATTTTTGAGAGTTTTTCCTTTTAGGCCTATTTCCTCCTGATAGTTGAGATCAATGGAAATAACGTCTTCGTTTTTATTCAGAATTAAAACAACAGTCTCGTCACCAAGGGTTCTGTACATAAAATACGTTCCACTAAATGGGGCAAAATGAACGGTTTTACCATCGTGAATGGCTTTACTATCCTTTCTATAGTTGAATAGTTTTGTTATAAACGATTGCATATCTTTTTGAGCCTCAGTGAGGCCTTTACCTGTAAAGGCATTTACAGCATCACCTTGCCAACCACCAGGAAAATCGGTTCTTATAAGACCATGGTCGCCTGGTTTTTCGAAATCATTCATTAGTATTTCCGTTCCATAATACATCTGTACTATTCTTGGCATCATGGCATACGTTGCTAGAGCCATCTTTGTGTTTTCTATATCACCTTCCAATTGGGTGAAAATACGGCTCATATCATGGTTATCTGGAAACACTAATATGTCCTTTGGGCTTGGATAATGAAAATCATTGGCCAAGCCTTCATAAATTTTTACCAATCCTTTATCCCATGATTCTTTCTCATTAAGGGCTTCAACGACTTTTTGCTGCATTGCAAAATCCATAGTTGACCTTAGGTTAGAATCGTAGCCATCTTTGTTATTAGCTCCTTCTTGCCAATAGCCAATCAATAAAGGATTGTAGCTCCATTCTTCGCCTACAATACTAAAGTTTGGATACTCATTCATGATTGCACCCGCCCAATCACTCATAAACTCCTTATCAGGGTAAGGATAGGTGTCTTGACGAATACCGCCTAGCTGTGCCGTTTCAATCCACCATATACTATTTTGTATAATATATTTTGCCATGAAAGGATTGCGTTGATTTAAGTCTGGCATTGCGGCTACAAACCAACCTTCATTATTTCCTTTTCTGTCAGCTTCGGAGGCATAAATATCTTGATTGGTCGTACGTCTATGATTAGAGTTAATGGTATAGGCATTCCCCCAATTCTCTATGTTCTCTTCATAGTTCTTTTGAAGGTTTATCCAATCTTTGAACGGTAAATCTTTCATCCACCAATGGTATAGTCCACAATGATTTGCCACCTGATCCATGATAAGCTTCATCCCTTTTTCCTTCAATTTTGCTGATAAATCTTTGTACTCTTGGAGAGTACCAAATCGTGGATCAATCTCATATAAATCCGTCACTGCATAGCCATGGTAAGACCCTTGTTTCATATCATTCGTTAAAAGAGGTTGTGGCCAAATAGCCGTAAATCCTAAATCGTGGATGTAATCAATATGATTTGTAATACCAACGATGTCACCGCCATGCCTTGCATAATCATCGGTTCTGTCAATAGTGCGCTCTAGCATATTGGACTTTCCTTCAATACTTAATGGCGTATCATTAGCGGTAATTCCGTTTACAAAACGATCAGGTGTTATTAAATAAATTGCATCCGAACTATTAAAGCCAATATAATCTTCAGGTGAATTCTCACGCTCCTTTAATTCATAGGTTTGAGTTAGCTCACTACCATCTTCTTGCTTAAAAACAATGTTGAACTTACCCGGTTTTACATTTTCAGAAATTTCTAAATCCAAAAACAAATAATTGGGGCTATCTGCTTTATTGGCTTTAACTAAGGTTATCCCAGAATGAGAAATCTTAGGTGACGCTGCACCAATATTTGGGTGCTTTACCAAAAGCTGTAGATCATGGTTTTTAAATCCTGTCCACCAATGTGGAGGTTCTACTTTTTCTATATCATTAGCTTCTACTAGGGGTTCACTAGTAGACTTATCATTAGTATTTGATGGTTGCTCTTTACAAGACATCAAAACAACTAATAGAAATGCCATTAGAGTTCTAAATATTGTCATATTTCTAATCTTTTAATGTTCTTGATTTGGGTAACACATTGTTTTAAACTGTTACTAAATTATTGGGTGAGATCGATATTATTTTTCCGTTCACCATAATTTGCAAATCTTTATTGCCTTCTAATTCAAAATGTGTATGGCCTTGACATACGTTTACCTTAAGAATTTGATGTCTAAAATTCACCTTAAACGAGTATGCTTCCCATTGTTTTGGGATTTTTGGTTCAAAGCTCAGCATATTGTTTTTGATACGCATACCACCAAACCCTTCCACTATACTCATCCAAGTACCCGCCATAGATGTGATATGCAAACCTTCATGTACCTCATGGTTATAATCATCTAAATCTAATCGAGATGTTCTTAAATAAAAGGTATAGGCTTGTTCCATGCGATCTAACTTAGCTGCTTGAATGCTATGTACGCATGGTGACAATGAACTTTCATGAACTGTAAAAGGCTCATAAAAATCAAAATGGCGCTCTAATTCTTCCAGACTAAAATGATCTTCAAAGAAGTAAAACCCTTGAAGCGTATCTGCTTGTTTAATATATGGTGAGCGTAATATTCTATCCCAAGACCATTTCTGATTTATTGGTCTTTGGGTTTTGTCTAAATCCGAGACCGTAATTAATTCTTTATCTAAGAAACCATCTTGCTGCAGATAAACACTATGCTTTTCGGAATAAGGGAAAAACATATTATCAGCTACTTTTTGCCAATCCTTTACTTCTGCTTTCGATAATTTGGCCTTGTGCATTACCCGTGTGTAATCTGTAGCATACTCAGATTCTACACGTTCTATATTCTCAATGGCGCAATTTATGCACCATTGTGCAATATAGTTGGTATACCAATTATTATTAACGTTATTTTCATATTCATTAGGACCTGTTACACCTAATATAACATACTTATCCTTGTCTGTAGAGAATGTTGCCCTTTGATGCCAGAAACGCGCAATGGCAATAAGAACTTCAAGTCCCATCTCTGGGATATAACTATAGTCACCAGTATAGCGATAGTAGTTAAAAATAGCAAATGCGATTGCTCCATTTCTATGAATTTCTTCAAAGGTAATTTCCCACTCATTATGGCATTCTTCGCCATTCATAGTCACCATGGGGTATAATGCAGCCCCATTAGAAAAGCCTAGTTTTTCAGCATTTTCTATTGCTTTTTCTAAATGCTTATATCTATATGTCAATAAATTTCTGGCGACACTTTGGTCTTTAGTCGCCATATAGAATGGAATACAATAAGCCTCGGTATCCCAGTAAGTACTTCCTCCGTATTTTTCTCCAGTAAACCCTTTTGGGCCTATATTCAACCGTGCATCCGTTCCGAGATATGTTTGGTTTAAATGGAATATATTAAATCGAATACCTTGTTGTGCTTTAACATCGCCAGTAATGGTAATATCTGCCATATCCCAAATCTTTGCCCATGCTTTTTTCTGGTCTTCCAATAAAGTGGCAAAGCCAGACTTTATAGCTTTCCCCAAAACATGCTTAGCTGCAGTTACTAATTCATATTTATTATGATTTCTGTCTACAGTATATCCGCCAAACTTGTGTAATGTATAGGTTTCATTTTGCTTAACGTTATATTTATAGCTAAATGCAGCACTATTAGAATCGGCACTGATATTTGGTTCAATAATAACCGATTTCCCATCGATAAAAACCTGGGATTCCATGAATGTACAGGTATAAAAATCGGTTTTCATGGTCTTAGCCTGGATAAATGCCTGATTGTTTTCGTGACTTACATTTAAAGTATCCCAGAACTTATCGTCCCAGTTAGTATCTTCGTTGGTTATACCACTGTCTATATAGGGTCTATATGTTATAGATGCATCTGAATTTAAAGGCTTAACCGAATAATTGATCGCACCTAATTCGTCAATATCCAAACTGAGAAAACGTTTAGCAAATACCTCTACCTGTATATCATTTTGAAGTGTTGCTATAAAGCTTCTAGATAGCCAACCCTCTTTCATGTTGAGTTCTCTTTTAAAATTTTCAACATTTTTACAAGTATGTAGGTCTAGTGCTTGATCGTTTACAAACACATTGATTCCTATCCAATTTGGCGCATTGAGTACTTTGGCAAAATACTCTGGGTAACCATTTTTCCACCAACCTACTCTGGTCTTATCAGGATAGTAAACTCCTGCTATATAACTGCCTTGAAAAGTAGGTCCTGAATATTTTTCTTCGAAATTTGCACGTTGCCCCATAGCCCCGTTTCCAATACTGAATAAGCTTTCTGAAGCTTTTACATTATCTGGATCAAATCCTTCTTCTAAGATCGACCAATCATTGGGTATGATATAATCTAAATTCATGAATATTTTAATTTGAAGCCCTTATTAAGCCTCCTAAGTTTTAATTTTCGATTAATGATTTTATAAACTCATCTGAGATTTCTGTAAAATCCCTGAATACATATTTGGCATGTCCTAAAACATACTCACTACCAATGCCAATAGAAATCATACTAGCTACATTTGCGGCCTCAATACCAGCAACAGAATCTTCAAAAACAATACAATGTTCTGGTTTTATGCCTAGTTGTTTTGCAGCTATTAAAAAGACCTCTGGATCTGGTTTAGCTTTGCTTACATCATTACCATCCACTATGGCATCAAATGAAGCCTTTAGATCAACACGCTCTAATATTGTTCTAGCATTTTTACTTGCCGATCCCAATGAGATAGCTTGTTGTAGTTCTTTTAAAAGTTTAAGTATGCGCGGAACATCTGGTAAAATTTCGTCTTCATCCATTTTTGAAATATGGCTTAGATAATCTTCATTTTTCTCTGCCATCAATTCCATAAATTTTTCTTCTGAAATTGTTTTATTTCCCCAAGACAAAATCTTCTCTAGAGACTTTACACGACTAACGCCTTTAAGCTGTTCGTTCTCTTCTTCCGTAAAGTCTATACCCAAGCTATTCGCCAGTTTTTTCCACGCCAAAAAGTGGTATTTAGCAGTATCTACTATAACACCGTCTAAATCAAATATGAAACCTTTTTTAGTCATTTTTTAAACTATTGCGTGTCTTCAACTCTTAAGGTTAAAAAGCCGGCAACTATCATAGATATGCCTCCAACAACTAATGCATAAATTGGTTGCGTATCAAAAAAGGCTGTTAGCATAAATCCTAAAATAGATGCTGCAACAATTTGCGGTATTACAATAAAGAAATTGAATACACCCATATAATACCCCATCTTATTTGAAGGTAAAGATCCTGTTAACATAGCATATGGGATAGATAAAATACTGGCCCAAGCAATACCAACTCCAATCATAGAGACTAATAAATAATCAGGGTTTGACACAAAATAATAAGATATTAAGCCTATTCCCCCTAATATTAAACAAATAAGATGTGCAACTTTTCGGCTCGTTTTTCTAGCTAAAATTGGAATCAAAAAAGCCACCAATGCAGCTACAAGAAATTTAATCCCCATTAAAAAACCAACCCAATCTGCCCCTTCATTATAAAGTTTACTTGTCGTATCTGAAGTACCATATATATGACTCGTAACTCCAGACGTCGCATAAATCCACATGGAAAACATAGCAAACCATGAGAAAAACTGCACGTAGGCCAATTGTTTCATCGTCTTGGGCATACACAAAAGGTCTGTCATTATATGAATAAATCCATTCTCCTTTTTGGACTTTCTTAATTGAGCAGCAATAACAAATAGTAATCCAACCAAAGCTATCCCCACGGTAAGTATGTACAAATCCTTTCTCAAATCAAAATAAGCAAGTGCCATGGTTGAGATTAATCCAACTAACGCCATAATCATACCTGTAGAACTTTGCTTTTTTATTGAAACTGTGTTTGAGTCCGATGCCTCTGATTCTTCCTCATTTGCTTTCTCAAAAGCTTCAAATTCTTCAGGCGAGTATTCTTTACTTCTAATGACTGTCCACAAAACTGCGAGTAAAAAAGCTGCTGCTCCGAAATAAAAGGAATACTTAACCGTATCTGGAATTACACCTTCGGCCGCTTCACTAGATATATTCAACCAGTTTGAAAATACCCATGGCATAGCAGATCCTACAAACCCACCTAACCCAATAAAGAAACTTTGGGTGGCAAAGCCTAAGGTACGCTGTTCGTCTGGTAAATTATCACCTACAAATGCCCTGAAAGGCTCCATGGATATGTTTATTGAGGCATCCATAATCCATAATGTACCGATGGCCATCCATAACACGCCAGAATTTGGCATTATGCATAAAGCTATAGAGGCAAGAATTGCCCCAATTAAAAAATATGGCCTTCGTCGTCCTAATTTTGGATGCCATGTCCTGTCACTAAAATAGCCTATAATTGGTTGTACAATTAAACCTGTAACAGGTGCAGCAAGCCAATAGACAGCAAGATCATCTATCTCTGCGCCAAGTGTTTCAAATATGCGCGAAGTGTTAGCATTTTGAAGGGCAAAACCGAATTGGATTCCTAAGAAACCGAAACTCATGTTCCAGATTTCCCAAAAACCGAGCTTACGCTTTTTCATAAAATAGTATAGTTTAAATTAATACTATTCTGACAAGCTACGCTTATCAAAACTCATGTTAAGAAGTGAAAATATAAGTTTTGATTTCGGCATTAAAGATATAAAAGATTTTAAAACGGCAATGTTAAATTTCTATTTGGTGGATTCGCGTTCTATCAAATCCGTAGCAATTACAATGGTTTGAAACTCTTCTTCTTCGGTGTTGATTTCGTTTTCCAACTTATCTATTAAAAGATCTGCAGCTCGCTCTCCCATTTGCTGCGCATGCTGACTTACAGTAGTTAAACTTGGTGTAGCATGTTTCGATAAGACACCATCCGTGAAACCAATAACCTGTAGGTCATTAGGTATATTAAGGCCTAACTTTCTGGCCACTTTCATTGAAGATAGTGCATAAAGCTCATTTACAGCAAAAACACCATCAATATTGGTATTAGATTTAAAAAGCTGTTCTATCTCCTGTTCAAGCTTATCGATGCGTTCTTCAAAATCTAATGTATCGTCAATCTTTAATATGAGATTTGCTTTAGGTGTCATTTTATGATCTTGAAGTGCTTCAAGATAGCCTTGGGTTCTAAGCTTACCAACACTAACATAGTCCTTCGTTGTGATTAGCGCAATAGATTTACAGCCATTCAAAATTAATTTTTCGACAGCGTTTTTTGCACCGTTTAAATCATCAACAATAACCTTGTCGCATTTAATTTCTGAAACTACGCGGTCGAACATAACTATGGGCATACCCTGGCTCATGGTTTCATTAAAATGATGAAAGTCTTGTAACTGCTGCGTCTCTTTAGAAATCGACAAAATAAACCCGTCTATACTACCATTAGCTAGCATTTCCATGTTTATAACCTCTTTAGAAAAAGATTCATTAGATAAACCTATAATAACATTATATCCTCTTTTGTTTGCTACTAACTCTACACCGCGAATAACCTTTGAAAAGAAGTGGTGCACAATCTCTGGTATTATAATCCCAATAGTATTTGTTTTCCTATTCTTAAGGCTTAAGGCGATATTGTTAGGCCTGTAATTATATAATTTAGCAAATGCTTGTACTTTTTGCTTGGTGTCATCACTGATTTCTGGACTGTTTCTCAAGGCTTTAGATACTGTAGAGATAGAAACATCCAGTTCTTTAGCTATTTGTTTTAGGGTTATTTTTCGCTTCATACTCAGTTAACAATAAGGAGACATAATTTACGAATATAAGCCAAATTTGACTTTAGCGAAATTTTTTGACTTCTTAATTTTAACAGCCAAATATTGAAAATATATCATTTTTTTACTACATTTAGATTGGTATGAGTAAATTTTAAAAAGTTTTTAACACGAAAACGTTTTCGTGACTTTCGTCATGTTTTTTAACACTCATATCACACTAATTTTACATAGATTTAACCCGAGAAGTGAAAATATAAATCAATTAACTAAAGCAATTAATTTAAAATTATTGTATGAAAACATTCTTAAATGCTGTATTAATCTGTATAATTATGTTACCTGCAACCATGTTTGCTCAAACCTTAGTTTCAGGTACAGTTACAGACAAGGCAGACGCTATGCCTTTACCAGGTGTTAACATCGTGATTAAAGGCACTTCTAGAGGAGCATCAACAGATTTTGATGGTAAATATTCCATAGAAGTAAATCAAGGAGAAACTATTGTTGTTTCTTATGTGGGTTACAGTACCCAAGAAATTATTTATAATGGCGAGGCAACCATTGACGTTGCGCTAGAAGAAGACGCAGCGCAGCTAGATGAAGTGGTACTTGTCGGTTACGGTACAACAACCGTAAAAGATGCAACTGGATCCGTTGAATCTGTAACTTCAAAGGATTTTACACGCGGTAACATTGTAACGGCAGAAAATTTAATAAGCGGACGTGTTGCTGGGGTAAATGTAAGTACTGCTGGCGGACAGCCTGGTGCTACAGGGGCTATCAGAATACGAGGTGGTTCTTCTATTAATGCCTCTAATGATCCTCTAATTGTTATTGATGGTTTGCCTATATCTAACCAATCTGTTGCTGGAGCTAATGGTGTACTTGCAACGATTAATCCGAATGATATTGAATCTTTTTCGGTTTTAAAAGATGCTTCTGCTACTGCAATTTATGGATCCCGTGCAGCAAATGGTGTTATTATCATCAAAACTAAAAAGGGCCGTACAGGTTTTAGTGCAGATTTAGATACTCAATATACCTTTGGACAAGTTGATGAAACTATTGACGTCCTTTCGGCTGATCAGTATAGAGACTTGATTAATTCTCAACCTCTAAATGGAACTACCTTTGATACTTCTCAATTAGGTGAAGCCAACACAGACTGGCAAGATGAAATTTTAAGAGAAACGGTTTCTGCAATACATAATGTAACACTTAGAGGTGAACTCTTTAAGTTCTTACCTACACGTTTCTCATTTGGTGTTACACGACAAGAAGGTGCTTTAATTACCTCATTGTATGAAAGACGCACACTGTCGCTATCCTTAAACCCAAGTTTTTTTGACGACCATTTAAAAGTAAATGTCAATGCTAACATGGCCTTTGAAGACAATCGTTTTGCTGATAGAAATCAAGTTGGAGCTGCTTTGTCATTCGACCCGACACAGCCTGTTTTAGATCCTGATGCTCCTGCATTTACTCAAGGATTCTTCCAGTATCTAAATAGTTCAGGTACTGATTTTGCTGCTCAAGTAAACAGAAATCCAGTGTTTAAGTTAACCCAACGAAGAGATATAGGTGATGCTAATAGAACTTTTGGTAATATTAATCTAGATTATAAGTTTCATTTTCTTCCTGAACTGAAAGCAGTACTTAATTTAGGATACGACCGTATAGAATCTGTATCTACTATAAATGAACTGCTAGCAACAGATGATGATGTTAAAAGAGATGTTCGTAGAACCGAGGAAACACGTACAAACGAATCCCTCGACACCTATTTAACTTACGCCAAAGATATTGGCGATTTCGGGTTTGACGTAACTGCTGGATATTCCTACCAAAGATTCAGCTTTGATGGATTTGAGACTAACAATATTTTTGATCCTGAAACTTTCCCTGATACTTTTGCTGATCCAGATGTTGTATTAATTGGTTTCTTAGGACGACTTAATTTAAACTATAAGGGTAAGTATTTATTAACATTGAATTACAGACGTGATGGTACATCGCGTTTCAGTGAGGAAAATCGTTGGGGTGATTTTGGTGGTGCTGCATTGGCATGGCGTATAAGTGACGAGAACTTCTTGAAAGATTCTAACACTATCTCAAATTTAAAGCTACGTGCAAGTATTGGTTTCAATGGTCAACAAGAATTATTTAACGAGAACGATATATTTTTAAATAGATTACGATTAGGTGATGAAAATTCTATCTTTCAATTTAATAACCAACCTGTAAGAACCTTAGTACCTTCAGCCATTAATCCAGATTTAAAGTGGGAAGAAACCAGAACCATAGAGTTTGGTGTGGATTACGGGTTGTTTAATAACCGAGTATCAGGCTCTATAAGTGTGTTCCAAAAAGATTCTGAAGACTTACTTTTTAATGCGCCTGTTGCTGATGGTACCAACTTTACCAATAATATTGTCCAAAATGTTGGTAATTTACGTACACTTGGTTTAGAATTTAGTATTGACTACAACGTCATAAATAAAGAAGATTTTAACTGGAATGTAAACTTTAATGCTACATTACTCGATAGAGAAATTACTGAATTGGCTTTTGGCCAAGATATTTTTGCTGGAGGCGTTGATGGAGCTACTGGACTTTTAGGACAAGTGCTTAGAGAAGGTGAAGCACCTAATTCGTTCTTAGTATTCAAACAGTTATATGATACAAATGGTAATGCAATAGAAGGCGCCTATGCCGATTTAAATGGAGATAACATAATTAATGATGAAGACCGTTACATTAGAGAGAACCCAGACCCTGATGCTTTATTGGGATTCCAATCTAATTTAAACTATAAAAACTGGGATTTTTCCTTTAACTTGAGAGCAAGTATAGGCAATCATGTATATAATAATGTTAATTCTTCTAGAGCACAATTTGACCAAGTCATAAACAATGCGTCATTAGGTAATCTCCCTACATCGGTATTTGATAATAATTTCCAACGAAGAGATAATGTAATCCTTTCTGACATATACGTAGAAGATGCATCATTTTTGAGAATGGACAATATTACTTTGGGCTATACGTTTAGGGATTTTTCAAAGTATATTAAGAGTATAAGGCTTTGGGCAGGTTTACAAAACGCATTTGTAATCACAGATTACAGTGGTGTAGATCCTGAAATAGATATTACGGGAGATGCTCCAGGTATTGACAAAGCTATTTTTCCAAGAACACGTAATATTTTAGTAGGTGCTCAATTTAGATTTTAAAACAAAAAAAAGTTAAATAAATGAAAAGAATGATGAAACAAATTAAAAGCGTAAGTGTTGTCTTGCTTTCGGTCTTATTCATGTTTTCCTGTACGGACGACTTAGATATTGTACCATTAGACGATGATACTTTATTAGGAAGTGAAGCCTTTAATGATGAAGCAGCTTATGAGCAGTTGCTTGCAGGTGTATATGCTAATTTAGCATTAACGGGAACAGAGGGCCCTTTAGATTCTAACCTACAGGGTATTGATGCGGGTACAAGTCAATTTGGTCGTGTCTTGTTATATTTACAAACCTTATCAGCAGACCAAATGATATGGTCTTATGAAGGAGATGCGGGAACAAGAGAAATACAACGTAATATATGGACTTCTGCAAATCCATTGTTGTTGGGAATGTTTAGTAGAACGCATGCTACAATCGCATTTGCAAATAATTTTTTACGTGAAACAACTCCAGAATTGTTAGACAGCAGAAATGTATCTCAAGCAACAAGAGATGAGATTGTGGCCTATAGAGCTGAAGCACGACTATTGCGTGCATTATCTTATTATTATATGATGGATCTTTTCGGAAAGGCAAATTTTGCCACTGAAGAGACTCCGATCAACGCAGTGACTCCAGTATTTGATAGAGCCGAACTTTTTAGCTATATAGAAAGTGAATTGTTAGATATAGAAAACGATTTAGTTGACGCTAACCAAAATGTTTACGGTAGAGCTGATAAAGGTGTAGCTTACATGATTTTAGCTAAAATATATTTAAATGCTGAAGTATATATAGGCGAAAATCGCTATTCGGATTGTATAAACTACTGTAATCGAATTATTACTTCTGATTATATGCTGGCTAGCTCATACGCTCATAATTTTATGGCGGATAATAATACCAATTCAGCAATAAACGAGATTATTTTCCCTATTGTATCTGACGGTAGAGATACCCAAAACTTTGGTCCAACTACGGTTATGATCAACGGATCGGTTGGTAGTATTGAGGAAAATGGTGTTGAAGTTGGTGTAAATGAAGGTGGATGGGGTGGTGCCCTAAGAGTTCGTAGACAGTTTGTTGAATTATTTGAAGGTAGTATGTTTTCCTCCGATGAAAGAAATACAATCATCTCAGGTGATAGACCTATTGACATAATTGATATTGCAAATAGAGATACAGGATACATAATTCAGAAGTATTCTAATGTAGCTTCAACTGGTACTCCTGGAACTGACAGAACATATGTAGATACCGATTTCCCCCTATTCAGATTAGCTGATGTATACCTAATGTATGCTGAAGCACATCTGCGTGGTGGTGGTGGTACTATTTCTGAAGCCGTGAGTTATGTAAATGCATTAAGAACTAGAGCTAATAATCCCAACTCAATAACTGCTGGTCAGTTAACATTAGATTTCATACTGGATGAGCGATCCAGAGAATTACATTGGGAAGCACATCGACGACAAGATTTAATTCGATTTAACAGATATACTGGAGGTACATACAATTGGATTTGGAAAGGTAATAGTGATAATGGTATAGCTATACCATCTACTTTTAGCATTTATCCAATACCTGCATTAAGTTTATCATCAAATCCTAACTTAACTCAGAATCCTGGGTATTAATAAAAAGATTATGAAAAATATACTATCAAAAATACTATTCTTTACCATTGCTATGTTTACCCTCTTTCAATGCAGTGAAGATGAGGATACATTCGTTGCCACGCAAGTCTTAGAATCTGCGTTACTTGAGGTTGATGTTCCTGAAAATTTAGTACTAGACCCTCAATTTTCGAGTACCACAATCATCAATTTCTCATGGCAAGAAGCTGATTATGGTCAACCAACGCAAATAAATTACAGACTCGAAATGGACGATTCAGCTGATTTCGCTGAACCCATTCAGGTATCATCAACTACTCAGCGTTCTCTAGCGTTAACAGTTAGTCAATTAAATAGTGCTATAGGTGATGCTGGTTTGCCTCCATTTCAAACTGGTACTGTTTATGCAAGGATTGTCTCTACAATTGGAACAGAAGGTAGTTTAGAACAATTTAGTAACGCTGTTTCATTTGATGTCTTTCCTTATACCACTGAATTCCCTCGCCTTTATGTAGTTGGTGCCTATCAGGAAAATAGCGGTTATGGCCCTGAAGATGCAGATGCGCCAACTATAGCATCAAGCGAGTTTGGAAATGAAACAGACTATGAAGGTTTTGTTTACTTTAGTGGCTCAGATCTTAATTTTAGGTTTCATAGATCAGGTTTTGTTGGCGAATATGTTCAAGGCAATCCAGAATATGGAAACGATGGTGGTACAGTAGTAGAAGGAGCTAGTGGTTCTTTTAGTGCCCCTTCGGAAGGTTATTATCTAATAAGAGTTAATCTCGAGGATGGAACCATTTCTATGATGCAAACCGATTGGGCTATGACTGGTGAAGCAACACAAAATGGATGGGTGGACGCTGATGATCCGACTATCAATCCTGATTTAGATATGACCTATAATCCAGAAACACGCCTTTGGACAGTAGAAGAGGATATTAATCCTGCTGAGTTTAAGTTCAGAATAAATGATTCTTGGAGTCTAGAAATTGGAGATAATGAAGGAGATGGAAATCTTGAACTTGGTGTTAATGCTTCGAATCTCTCAACTAATGCATCTGGTCCGTCTTTAGTTACTTTAGATTTGAGTAGTCCTAGAGCGTATAGATTTTCAATTTCCCCACTATAAAAAAAATGAGTTATGAAAATAAATTTTAAAATTTTAATATTAGTATTAGCAACTCTTTTCGTAGGTTGTGAAGAGGACAATACGCTAGAGCTGACCACACAAGATGGTATTATATTAACCGATCCTGGAATTGGTCTAGTAGTAATAAATTCACAAAATTTAAACAACCAAGCTTTCAATATTACTTGGACCGACCATAACAATGCAAGTGGAACTTATAATATTGAGCTTAGCACTGATGATTTATTTGAAAGCAGTACTAGTATTGGTTCTACGGAATCCAATAGTTTTACATTTACACAAACGGAACTTAATACTACACTGGCATCATTAGATAACACTCCATTTATAGAGACCACAGCTTATCTAAGAGTAAGTTCAGGTTCTGATGTTTCTAATTTTGTAAGTTTTGCAGTAGTTTCTATTCAAGATGGTCCTGTACTTCTCTCACCAGAAGATGGAGAAAGTTATACACTGTTACCCGAAAATTTATCCGATGAAGTATTTACTTCTTCATGGCAATTTTTGGATGATCAGAATTTAACTATCACCTACACTTTAGAAGCAGCTTTAGCAGATACTGATTTTGCAGTGATTGAGTCTTTTAGCAGTCTAGAAAATATAAACAGTTTAACTGTTAACACCAATACACTCAATAACATCGCCCTCAATTTAGGTATAGAAGGAGATACTTCTGGAAATATTGATTTAAGAGTTAAGGCCAACTATATGGATTATGACAATATGATGGTTGAGACTTATTCAAATACCGTTACTATTACTGTTACATCATTCCCTGTTCTTATTGGCCCTTCCCCTTGGGGCGTTGTTGGCTCTGGATATAATGATTGGGGTAGTGCTGGTCCTGATGGACAGTTTTATACAACTATTGTACCTGGTATCATTGTTGCATATGTATCCTTAATTGATGGGCAAATCAAATTTAGAACTAACAATGATTGGGATAGTGGTGATGACCTCGGAGATGGAGACGGCGATGGTGTTTTAGATCAGCTTCCAGGTAATAATATTGATGTGACTGCAGGTGATTATAGAATAACAATTAATACCAATGATAATTCTTACACCATCGAAGAGTGGTCATGGGGTGTTGTTGGTTCTGGTTATAATAATTGGGGCGCAGATGGTCCTGATGGTAAGTTCTACTATGATTATATCACGGACACTTTTAAAGCAAGTGTTAGGTTAGTAGATGGTGAGATTAAATTTAGAACAAATAATGACTGGTCAAGTGGTGATGATCTTGGTGATGCTGGTAATGATGGTATTTTAGATCAAGATCCTGATAATAATATCGCTGTAACAGAGGGGCATTATTTAATCACAATTAATTTTAATGATAATAGCTATTCCATCGTTGCAACAGATGTATGGGGTGTTGTTGGTTCTGGTTTCAACAATTGGGGTGCAGATGGACCTGACTTTGCCCTTACAGAAATACAACCAAATATATTTGTTGGTGATATCGCAACTTTTGTTAATGGTGAAATTAAGTTTAGAACGAACAATGACTGGAGTAGTGGTGATGACCTTGGTGATGCTGGTGATGATGGATTCTTAGATCAGGACCCAGACAACAATATTGCTGTTAATGCTGGTCTATACCGCGTGAGGGTTAACCTCAACGATAGCAGTTATAATTTATACAGAATAGGAGATTAATATTTATCATTCTATTTTTTGAATCAACTTAAAGGCTTTTTGGAATGTTAAGTATTTGTTTTATTTCAAAAAGCCTTTTTTAATCTTGAATTATGATAAGAAAATTACACTATTTTTAATATCATGCTCGATTATTTACGATCTAAATAAAAGGTCAATTCTCATATTGACCCTTTTGAGCTATAGACTTCTAGAACTATAACCGTTATATCCCCATATCTAAATAAACGAATTTTAGAGATAACTATAGCATTACATTTATTAATCGAAACTCAATTTACTAAATCTCTAAATGCCTTTACATAACTAAGATTTTAAAAAACAATTATATACTCATGAAAAAGATTATTTTTTTGATGGCTATCTTTGCGACAGGTTTAACATTCGCTCAAAATATAACAGTTAGCCCCCCAACATTTAATGAAGATGATGAAATAACGTTAACACTTACCGGAGTAACTTGGGATCCTACAGATGTGTATTTGTGGGCCTGGTATTTTGATCTTAATGATGATTTTGTTGGCAATAGCCCGCTTACAGGTGACAACTTTAGTAATTCACCAGCCGCTGCAGAGTTTACTGATCAAGGTAATGGTACATACACTTATACTTTTACACCAACTACCTTTTATAACGACACTGGAATAGGTAGAATCGGCGTTTTGGCCAAGTCCCAAGATGGGACAAGCCAAACAGGAGATTTTACTTTTGAAGTAGGAATTTTCCAATTATTCCTTACTAATCCAACTGAAGATGTAACTTTGGTTAACTCAGCAGGAGATATGTTCAATATCATGGCGAATACAGCAAGCCAACCAGCTAATTTTGAACTTACCGCTAATGGTAATGTCGTTAATACTCAAAATAATATTACGGACTATAATTTTGACTACATGGTAAACGAATCCACAGATTTTGTCCTAACGGCAACAGAGGTAAGTACCAATACAACACTTAGTCAAAGCTTCACCGCCATAGTAAGCCCTACGCCAGCAATGCTTCCAGTGCCAGCAGGCGCAATAGATGGTGCTAATCTTGATTTTCCTTCAAACGGTGATATCACTTTTGTACTTTATGGTGAAGGTAAGGAATTTGTCTATCTCATAGGCTCTTTCAATAATTGGGAGATTGACGATATGTTTACGATGAACTATGACTCAACGACAAATAGGCATTGGATTACCGTCAATGGACTTGCTAATACAGATACCGTACTCTATCAGTATTTGGTTGAAGCAACTATTGCTGTTGCAGACCCCTATTCTACACTCATATTAGATGAATTTAATGATCCATTTATTACTAGTGACACATTTCCTAATATTCCAGCTTACCCAGATGGACAAACCAACAATCCTGTTAGTTGGCTCAGACCTAATCAAGCTGATTATGATTGGCAAGTCGATAACTTTATTCCACCCGCAAAGGAAGACTTAGTGATTTATGAACTTCTACTAAGGGATTTTGACGACAATCATTCATTCGACGATGTTGTAGCACGATTGGACTATTTGGAAACTTTGGGCGTAAACGCTATTGAACTTATGCCAGTGAATGAATTCGACGGCAATATAAGTTGGGGATACAATCCAGCATTCCACATGGCGCTTGACAAGTATTACGGTAGTCCAGAAGATTTTAAGGCTATGATTGATGCTTGTCACGAAAGAGGTATTGCAGTTTTAGTAGATGTAGTTTACAACCAAGGTACTGGTCAGCATCCATTCTACCGTATGTGGAATACTTCTGGTGGTGGTACAGGAGGTCAAGCTTCAGGTGATAGTCCTTTCTTTAACCCAGTTGCTACTCACAGCTATAGCGTGTTCAATGATTTTAATCACCAGTCGCCAGCTACACAAGAATATGTTGAGCAAACTATCAAATACTGGCTCGAAGAATTCCGCTTGGATGGCTTTAGATTTGATCTAACCAAAGGATTTACACAAAATTGTCTTAATAACGAGGCGTGTACCAATAACTATAATCAAGATCGTGTTGATATATTGAAGCAGTATGCTGATGCATGTTGGGATGCAAATGATAATGCGCTTATAATTTTTGAACATCTAGGTTTTGGTGGGTCACGAAATGAAGAGATTGAATGGAGCAACTATCGTCTTGCCGAAGGCAAGGGCATCATGTTCTGGAATAAATACACCGATCCTTACAACGAAGCAACTATGGGCTATACACCTTCTAATTTTAATGATATGGACTGGCAGAATATAGGTCTTAGTGCGCCAATGAATATCGGTTATATGGAAAGTCATGATGAAGAACGACTAATGTATAAAAATATAGCCTTTGGTAATTCCAATGGTGGCTATGACGTAACTGATCTTAGTACTGCCCTTGAGCGTATGAAGGCAGCAGGTGCATTCTTTTTTACCATTCCTGGTCCTAAAATGATTTGGCAATTTGGTGAATTAGGTTATGATGTTAGTATTTTTGAATGTGAAGACGGAACAATACCACTCCCTTATGGTAATGATGCTTGCAGAACAGGTGTAAAGCCCGATGGTTGGGATTATCTTACTGAAGCAGATCGTACAGAAGTGTACGATACTTGGGCTACTATTCTAGATTTCAAACAAAACCTACCAATCTTTAAAACTGATGATTTTACGATTGAATCTCAGACGACAAACGGTCTTAAACGTATATATCTAACGGATGATGATGCTATTGGAACTGAAATAAGTCAAGTAGTCATCCTAGGTAATTTTGGTGTTACGACCCAAGACATAGTTCCTTTCTTCCCTGAAGGTGGTACTTGGTTCAATATGATTTCCTCAGAAATGATCGACGTCATTGATACATCAGCACCCATTACACTAGGTCCAGGTGAATTTTTGATGTATTCTAATGAAGCTGTACTGAGCACTCCTGAGTTTGAATCTCTACAGGATTTTGCTCTGTATCCCAACCCATCGCGTACATTATTTAGCATAGATACAAATGTATCTAACGTTAAAATATATGACCTTACAGGTAAAATGGTTAAAGCCTTTAGCGGTGCTTTTACAAGAACAGATACGTTTGATATTTCTAATCTTGGTTCTGGAATGTATATCGTTAAAGTTGAAAATGACAATAACCAAACTATGACAACTAAATTAGTTAAACTCTAATTATTAAGTGTTATTTGAGTGAGAGAGCGCTTCTTAACGAAGCGCTTTTTTTATTATTTTTAAATTCCAGTTTTCAGATGAAATATCCTACATTAATACTAGTACTTTCATTGTTTGTCTCAGTTAATGCACAACAATTAGAAAAACACCTATGGAAAAATCGTGTTTTATTGGTTATCTCAGAAAATGAAACATCTGACTTATTAATGCGTCAGTTAGAATTATTGGATAAGCCCAAACAACTAAAAGAGCGAAAACTGATTATTTACCAAATACATCCAAAAAAACACAAAGTGTTGAACAAGGATAAATCCGATTGGGTGAAAAGTTCGGGCTTATTTGATGAATATAATGCTGAAGGAGTAGAATTTAAGATTGTTCTGATCGGATTAGATGGCGGCATTAAGCTTAAGCAAAACGATAATGTATTGACTAGCGAAATACTATTTTCTACTATAGATCGTATGCCAATGCGTCAAAGAGAACTGAGAGATCATTAAGAGTAAAAAATGATTACGATTTAATATATCACTTAATCAAGCTAATAGCCTTTATCAATACCTCATCCTTTTCACTTAAAATTGAATTGACTGTAGGCTCAACTTTATAGTTTGGAATAACCCCATGGTTATTGAACTTGGAGCTAAAATATGGGTTCTTTAAACTTATTAGAGGAAGGTTTACCTTTACCTTGGAATTCGGAAGATCGAGTGTAGGTATATACCCCGATACATTGCCTATAGAGCTTCCTCCAGTTTCTTCTCCTACAAACACAGCTCTTTCTTTATAATAGAGCATAGAAGCAAGATCAGCAGCTGCAGAAAAGGTAAAAGCATTAATCAATACAACTACCCTTCCTTTAAAACGTTCATCAAACGGCTTAAAGCTGCCAAGCGTGCAGTGGTCTTCCCATAAATGTTCGGTAGCATCATAGGTTCCTTTCTCATTTTTCTTAAAACAATTTGGTGCAATGTCCCAATGCTTACCATCTGGTAAGAACTTATAATTGTTTTGCCTAAACGTTATCTCACTATTAACGGTGAATTCTTTATCCAATAAATAACGGAGGAGATACATTATGTATGAGTCTTCGCCCCCAATATTGCTCCTCAGATCTATAATTAGATTAGAAATCATATCCCTATTTATGGTATTTATAATGCTATCAATTTGTTTATAAAACTCACCTTTTTGATAGTATCCAGGATTTAAGGATTTAATTGCTAATAATGCTGTATTTTTTAAGGTATCAATTTTCGCATAGTGCATTGGTTTTATTTTTTCTCTTTTCTGTGCAGAAGACTCAATGTACTCTGTATAGGATAAGCCATCGAGACTAGACGATAATATTTGCCCTTTTTTATTTTTGTATTTAATGCTATAGACTTTAGATGCTTTGCCCAGAGCCATTAACACTCTGGTAAAATAAAGCTGATTTTGAAGACGTCTGTACCTAATAGTTTCTATATCTCCGTCTCTATGTAGTATGGGAATTATCTTATTGAAGAAAACACTTGTGTTTTGACCATTTATCTCTAAGATTTCAGAACCTATTTCTATATCTTCGGATGACATATTTTTAATTACATAAGGTTTTTTATTGACAAATATGTATTTGACCGGAAAAATTAGATTTCCTTTTATATCATTCAAATTAGGTAAAAAAACCTGAGCATGACCGTCCCTAAGTTCAGCTATAATTGGCATTACAATTCCTGCAAACTCATTTCCTGAAATTGATTGCTTTCGTATCACCTCTTGCCTTGCCTTTTCAAACTGATCATTTAGATTCTTTGGCGTTGTAAACCTATACGGATCACCATGAGCTTTAGTTATCCAGTGTTTTAAAGTATCTAAATCCTTTATTAAAAGTGATGAGTTTATTGTATTATTTTTTATGGGCTCATCTTGCGCTTTAGACTTTTTACACGCAAAAGTGAAGAGTAGGATTAATAAAGAAGCGTAAACTCTTTTCATTTGGACTAAATTTAGCCAAAAGAAGAAAAATCTCTAGGCATTCAATTTTCAAATATTGCTAATTTAGTATCCACTGAAAAAAGCCGCAGAATAATTTTCTTACACTTGCAAAAAAATATAACGTTTAGCAATTTTTGAAATATTAATACCTATTGTGATAGTTACTTTTAGGCAAAACAGATGTTTTATGAAAAATCTAAAGCTAAAATGTATCTATTTATCTGTCGTATTACTTTTTCTTAACTGTAATACCAAACAAGACACAAATTCCACTACAAATAAGTCAATCGCAACAACAAAAATTCCTGTTGACGGTGGTGATACTTTATCCATTGAACAATTTATGAAAAAGAGTGGGCTTAAAGGTTTGAGCGTTGCAGTATTTGAAGACTATGAGATTATATGGAAAGGCGCATGGGGCGTAAAATACGATGATATACTCCTCGATCAACAAACCGCTTTCTCAACGGCATCAATTTCTAAAGCGATTACAGCATTACTCTTTGCTATCTTGGAAGAAAAAGGGAAAATAGATCTTAAAGTACCCGTAAATACCTACTTAAAGCGATGGAAAATTCCATCGAACTACTATACCTTAGACAATCCAGTTACATTAGAGCATCTTTTAAGTCATACGGCAGGCACCACTCAACACGGCTTTGCGGATTTTTATGAAGGGGATCATATTCCTACCATTTTAGAATCTGTTCAAGGTAAACTTCCTGGATACAATAAAGAGATTGAAATAACATTTGTTCCTGGAACTAAATGGCAGTATAGTGGTGGCGGTTATACTATTGCCATGATGGCTCTTGAAGATCACTTAGGCCAATCTCTAGCTGATCTTGCACAAGAGCATATTTTTACACCATTAGGCCTAATGCATACCACAATGAAACAACCTAATGAAGCTGGATTTTTAACAAACACTGCAAAAGCACATAACGAAAGTGGAGAAGTGATAAAAACGGGATTACCTATTACTCCTCAGGTTTCGGCATCTGGGATGTGGTCTAATCCAACAGATATGTCAGTTTTGCTAATTGAAATTCAAAAAGCACTAAACGGAAAAAAATCAAAGGTTTTCTCGGAAAATGTTGCCAGACGAATTACGGATAGGGTGATTAGAGAACCTCTAGGAGGCTGGAGTCTAGGCTGGGAAAGATGGATGGCCATGGGTAATCTGGACTGGTTCTCTCATGGAGGAGCTAATACTGGTATCGGCGGCAATATCTATGCAACTATGGAGGGTGGTAAAGGCATCGTATTATTTGGGAACGGTCCTAACAACGTACGTGTACCATTACTTGACAAGTTTAGAGATCATATCATTAAAACTCATGGTTGGAAAGTTCCAATAGATCAGAATCTAGTAAAGCCTGTTCCAGAATCGCTCCTTAGTGAAATAATAGGGCGATACCAACATTCGGCTTGGGGAGGAATTGTCTATGTTAAAGAACAAGACCAAAAGCTCTATATAACATTTAACGATGATATGGAACTGATCTATATAGGTAATAACGCCTTTCTTATAGATGAGCTTTCCCATATAGAATTTATACCAAAAGATGATGGCGTCACAGAAATTAGACATGTATGGGATGATAATAGTAAGGGTGACGTAATTATGCGCAAAATCATTGGAAAACTTCCCGTTGAGCTAGCAGAAGAAAACAAATACGACGAAGCTTTGGCCGCCTATATTAAAGTAAAGAATGATACTCCTGAAAACCCCATGGTTCAAGAATCCCAATTGAACAGAATAGGGTATAATTATTTGTCAAAAAAACAATACGAAGCTGCCGTGACTATATTTAAGATTAATACCATTTTATATCCCAATAGCTCAAATACCTATGATAGTTTAGGCGAGGCATATCTAGAGTCTGGTGATACTGTGAATGCTCTTAGATATTATAAAAAGGCTTATGAAATGAATCCTGATAATTCAAACGCGGAAAAAATTATACAAAAGTTGAGTGAGAATAAAACAAGTTAATATCCTCAACTACAGGAATACACCAATGTTATAATTATTGAAGTAACCTTATAAGGACATTTTTTAAAGCTAATAGAATTTATATTCTTAAGCATGTTACTATTCTGTAAGGTATAAACTCGTTGTTTACAAAAATGCCTAATGCCCATTTAAAACCGTTGTTTTTTATATCATAGAATTTTGACATCTCTATGGCACCTTCAACATTAGAGTTATTAGGTTTTCTTGGTATTTCAATTATCTCTTCACCATCTTTCTTGACTTCATATTCAACTTTAATTAAACCTCTAGAAGTAATCCATTTATGTTTTTTAACTACCCATTTATCTGTTATGGAGTCAATTGACCGAATAGAGATTTCTGGATCATCACCATTAATCCATGTTTTATCTTTCAATGACTTACATGATTGCAGACACTCTCCTAACCAAATTCCTTTTTCGACAATCCATATTTTTTTGTCATAAGCTATAGAATCTATTCTTTCAAATTTTCCGATTAGAAAATTAAAAAGCGAATCGTTGTTAACTATCGATCTTTCTGAACCGCATTTACCCTTGGCATTGATATTAAGTGATAACAATAAGCCTAAAACAATAAGAAAATTCTTTTTCATAGATAACTTAAAGTAATTATAAGTTCAATACTTACTTTGCATGACAACAATGATTGTTTTTCTACATTGAGATTTCTAAACCTAAACAAACCTAAAGTACGGAAGGTTTCAAAAATTGCTAAATTGAAACTGCTGATGAAATTATTTAAAGTTAGGTTACATAAGCATATCATTACCAAATCAAGTATCGTTCATATTCGATATGTAACAAAAGCCCCCATTAAATCGTCGATACAAAAAGCTAGGCAATGAACAATAAAATTTTACTACATCTAGGATGGATAACTTCGACATTATTTATTCTTGGGACAATCATTTTTGCCTTACTACTACAAGACTATAGTCAAATTTCTCAAACAATAAGTGAAATTGGGGAACAGGGTTCTCTATTAAGAAATGAATGGCAACTTTTCTCAATAGGAACTAGTTGTTTATTGTTGTTGTTTTCAATCGGACTTATTCGTTTTTCAGTTGAGCATAAGCTATCGATTGTTCCATGCATTTTTTTATTACTCTTCAGCTTATCAGAAATAGCTATTGGATTTTTTCCTTCTCCACACTACTTGCATAATATTTTTGGGTTATCTTTAATAATAGGATATTTTTCACCTCTCCTTTTTGCTCTAAAATGGCGTAACCAACTCGGCACTAGTTTTATAACGTTTTCAATCTATGCCTTTATTATTATCATTTCTGGAGTAATAATGAATTTATTGCCAATTTTTGTGGATTCTAGTTTTCTTATTGAAAACTACGGAATTATACAGAGATACTTAATATATTCATTTTACACGTACTGTGCTTATGTTAGTATTCGATCGATAAACAGAATAAGAACTAAGAAAAGTAATTAACCAAGTTATTTGTAAACGAACTATTTTAATAGATTTCATTTTAAGCCGAAAATTAGCTAGCAACTCAGAATCAGTCAGCTAAGGTTTTTAAAAATTGACAATCTAAGATGTTAGTTATGGTAGATTAAGAAAACCTTTTCTGCCTTAAATAAATAAGAGCAATTAGTTAATTTTACGATTAAATAAGATTTAAAACTTTCGATTTTGAATTGTATCTATTCATGCTTTAAATAATCTTAATCATGCTTTTAACAAAGCAAGTTATATTCATATTAGTTGGTATACAAGGTATACTACTTGGAGGCTTTCTACTTACAAAGAAATCTAATCAGTTTAAACTTCTTGCAGCTATAACATTAATTATTGCCATTGATTGTCTTAGTCATGTTAGTTGGATTAATGAAATAATACATCTTATTAATCATGGAAATCTTTTTGCATTGGGGCCATTGACATTTGTATTTTACGAATCCTTAAGAAAGAAACGACTTTTTACATCTTTTTTAGTTCATTTAACTCCCTTTTTCATCTTAAAGGTGTGCTTTATCGCAATTGAATTACTTCATCTAAAAATTGAAAGCTCATTAAGCACGTATATGTCTTTTTTAATGGCAATCTATAACATTGTGTATAGTGTGGTTTTGATTTTTATTTTATACAAAGAGCAATCAAACGATATTTCTAAAAAAAAGCTATTGTATATTTCATTGATTTTTTTGTTTGGTTGGTTAGTTGCTCTTGTCGCAAGAATATCGGATATATACATTAACCCAAACCAAGCCCTATTATGGAGTATAACCTATGTAGTATCAGGAGTTCTGGTCTATTATTTAACGTTAAGCTTCCTTTTAAATCCTCGTGTTTTTGCAGATTCTACATACTCGTACTATAAAAACAAAAACCTTGAAAATAGATTGATTAGTATAATGGAAAGTGAACAATTGTATTTAGACCCTAGTATTAATCGCGATAGTTTAGCATCCAAGCTTGGCATAAGTGCTCATGAATTATCGTTTGTTTTAAACAAAAAACTAAATATTACTTTTAATGATCTAATCAACAGTTACAGAATAAAATATTGTATAAACTATATCGAATCCGATTCTAAGATAAAAACTTTATCTGCTATTGGTCTTGATTGTGGGTTTGGTTCTAAAACAACTTTTCAAAGGGCTTTTAAAAAGCATACGGGCTTAACTCCAAAGGAATTTTTAAAAAAAGACGACCAAAAAACCAATTGAGTTAATTATTTGGTTTTCTTGAAAAACACTTTGTAATTATTAACTGGAAAAACAGTGTTCTTAATTGAATAATTCTTGTTTTGTACTCTACTAGCACTACATAAATATACCAATCGAAAACAAATTAAAGCCTTAGGGAATACTGTTAAATAGTTGTAATATTAAAAGTTTATTTATATTTTTTTATTTTTTAAGAAAAATCATCAATCAAAATCAATTTAATGGATATCAAAGAAATCATCAAGATTAACAATGGAGGTAATCATATTCTCCATACCAAGGTTAACAAAAAAGAAATCAACATATCAAATTCTGGTTATTCCATAAAACTACCACAACAAGGAATAGAACACTACAAGGTAGAAGGCAAAACTTACTCGGTAAAAAATGGTTCGTTTATGCTTACAACAAAAGGGCAAAGCATTAAGACAACTATTGATCATGAATTTGATGTGATAGGCAAATGTATTTATCTAGATGGCCAATTGGTCAATGAGGTATATTCAGACATAATGCAGGGGAATATTTCTATCTTTAATAATTCCGCTAAGGATAGATTCCATCTTCAACACGGCCAGTATAGGCTCGAAAATGACGACTTTAGTCGACTATTGAAAGTAATGGTTTTAAAAAATAAAAATGCATTTACACATGAATGTTATTACAATTTAGCATTTGAGTTATTCAAACACCAGATTGGTGTAAATGAAATAATGAATAAGCTAAACGTGAAGAATACCGCTACCTTGAATGAGTTGAAGAGAAGGGCCAATATAGCAAAAGACTACATAAATGATAATTACAATAAAAATATTAGCATAAACTGTATTAGTGAAAATTCTTATCTGTCTAAGTTTTATTTAATTAGAACATTTAAGAATATGTTTAACGAAACACCCTACAACTATTTAATAAGAGTAAGACTCTCTAAGGCTTGCGATATGATGAAAACAACCGATTTAACCTTAGAAGACATAGCACTGATAACCGGATTT
Source organism: Winogradskyella sp. (assembly GCF_028282165.1). Classification (GTDB taxonomy): domain Bacteria; phylum Bacteroidota; class Bacteroidia; order Flavobacteriales; family Flavobacteriaceae; genus Winogradskyella. The sequence goes on from NZ_JANQIM010000034.1 coordinate 67,810, forward strand.
AAAGACAAACAGAATCTAACCAGGAACCTCCAAAAGCATAATTATAAAATAGATCGAGAGCTATTTCTTGCTTAAAACGACATATTCAGTTTTCGTATAATAACTGTAGCATAAAAATTATTTGGAGTTAAAATCTAGTGTCACTAGATAGAATATCTTTCAAATATAATTATATATGTTGTATACACTTTTGCCCTATTCTTAGTGTTTTTTCAGTGTAAACAATAATTCCTCGTTTCTAATTATTTAGCAATTTTTGAAATTATTAGATCGTAAATCATTTGTTTTTTTAATGAAACATGGAATAGCTTTTTTTGATTTTGGCAGCAATACAGTATAATAAAACAAAAAAATGAAATATATATTCTCTTTAGCTTTAAGTTTAATAAGCCTTATTAATATTTATGCCCAAAATAAAATTACCAAACACCTTGAATTTGGAAAATATCATATAGGATATAAGGTAATACACATCTATGACCATAGCCGATCATACTTTTCCAAGTATGATTATTATGGAAACAGAACAGAATACCCAATCGGTCGACCCATTCAAATTTCCATTTGGTATCCATCTCAAAAAAGCAAAAAATCATATTCGGTTCTTTACCAAGATTACCTTGGCCATACCTCATCAGAAATAGATTTTGAAAAGAATACAGAAAAGGATAGAAAAACGACCATTGATACATTCATTAACTCAATAGACGGTAAATCAAAACAAGAACAACTAAAAGAACTTCTGAGCAGTAAAACACATGCTCATTTTAATGGGCAAGAACTTAATATTGAGTTCCCAATAATTCTTTATGCACCGCCGATGAACACTTCTGCGATTGATAATAGTATTATATGCGAGTTTCTAGCAAGTAAAGGATATGTTGTATTATCTACAATGTCTAAGGGAGAATACACCCAACTGCACCAAAGAACAATAAGATCAGTTAATGTTCAAGCAGAGGATCTGGGCTTTTTATTAGACTATGCGCAAAACAATTATGCCACTGATAAGGTTGGCGTATTTGGTTTTAGCCTTGGAGGATTAGCAAACATTATATTTGCTTCAAAGAACAAGTCTGTTGATGCTACAGTTTCACTAGATGGTTCCATTATGTCAAAGGGATGGTTAAACGATTTTAAGAATAGTGAACTCTACGCTCCCAAAGCCTTTACTTCAAACTTGCTATTTATTGGTAAAAATCTAAAAGCTCCAAATCAAAACCCTTCTACATTTTTAGATAGTGTAAAATATGCCGATAAAGCACTTATAAGATATGATATTGAGGAACATAGCTATTTCTCTGGTCTGTACCTTCTATATGGTATGATTAATAATACAAAGCTTGCAAATACCGAGAAAGAAATGAATTATAGATTTTATGCAGAAATGACAGAATACATAGGATACTTTTTTGATGAATACCTAAAGGGAATCGAAAATTTTAAAGAATACGAGCATAAGAGTTATGATTTTAGTTTTAGTTTTGAGAAAGGCAATAGAGTCCCTTTAAATCCTAATACTGTTGGCCAGTTGATAGTTGACAAAGGCTTTAGCTACGTTAATACGATTATCGATTCCACATTGATATATGAAAAAGACTATTTATCGTCGTTTGATTGGAGAAGCTTAGTACAAACCGCTAAAAACTTAAAAAGTAGCTACAGGATAGATGAATCTATCCAAACCTTATTATTGGCTGACAAAGTATTTCCAAGTTGGTATGTTATCCATAACCATTTGGGGAAATTATACCTAGAGAAAAAAGACATCGCTTTAGCTGAAAATCATTTCCGCATCGCTCTAGAGGACAACCCTAAAGATGTCAAAAGTTTGGAAGCTCTAAAACAATTGAAAAAGTCAACTCCAGATTATCACGTTAGTAAGATAGAAGATATAAAACCTTATTTAGGAAAATATATCGTGGATGAAGAAAGGTACCGAGAAATATACCTTAAAAATGGTAACGTCTATCTCAAATCAAATTATTGGGATGAGCCCCTTGTGCTTTGGCCTTACCGAACGGATTTGTTCTTAGTTGAAAGTGACAATCCTGGATCTAATATGCAAGTCTTATTTCAATTTAACGAAAAGGGAGCAGTAGTTTCGATGAGTATCCGTGGTTTAAATTCTGGTAGAATAAACGTTCCAGACCAAAAGGAAAAACCTTAGCTTTTTGCACCACTAGAATCTTATTCTTAAAATGATAACCCTTAATACCTTATAATCATGAAAAAAATACTAATTGCTGTTTTATTCATCGTGATCAATTCTTGCGATCAAAATGATTCAAAAGATCAAAAAAAAGATAATGATTTTCTTTCTTCGCAGCTAAAAGAAATGATCAATGAAAGGGAAAAAGCCATGATAAATAAAGACATTGAAACTGCAATGTCACAATTTTCGGAAGATATATCTTGGATCAACTCTCAAGGTTATTATTTTGAAGGTAAAAAAGAAGTAAGGAGGTTTCATGCATACTTAGCAGGCAATGATTCATTAGACTATTACTATAAAGCTGGCAAACCTAGAATCAGAATCATTGACTCTAAGAATGCTCTGGCTTATTATTCCTGGAAAATGTTTTGGTATAAAAAATCTAACCCTTTAGATACCGTAAATAGAGAAATAGGACTTATGACCCTAACTGCCCAAAAAAATGAAAGCAAATGGCAATGGATTGCCGTGACAAATCAACACACACCTTGGTTTTATGACATAATTGAGAATGTTACCATAGATTAAAGACTGTATGCATAAGTAAATTTAACCGATAATTAAACAGATACTAGGGTTGAAAATGTAGCAAATAATGCACTCAATCGTCTTATAGTAAAAGACCAAACCATGAAAAATCAAACGTTTTCAATTCTATTGTTTTCTATTTTATCAATTACTGTTTTGACTAGTTTCACAATATTTCAAAACAATTGGATCATTGAAAAGCACGAAGGCTATGCTTTGTGCTACACAGACATGGATAGAGCTAATATTTCTGAGTACCAGAGCTATTTTGAAAAAGGCAAAACGTCTGTAGAGAAGTTTTTTAGCAATCCTTTTAAAACTGATTTTTCAATATACATTCATCCTTCTCGCAAATCTTTAGACAGCACATGGCAGAAAAATTGGAATATGCCAAACTTTAAATCTCAATGTTGGATGGTTGCCAGTGGCGTTTCAAATCAGCTAGATATTATATCTCCAAAAAAGTGGGAGAGCCTTGCATGCGAGCATATTTATTCGGACTCAACTAAAACACAAAATCTAATTACCCACGAATTGGTTCATGTATATCACGGGCAATATAATGTAAGTCCAGATTTTAGTGACGTTGTAGGTATAGATTGGTTTGTTGAAGGCCTAGCGGTATACGCTTCTGGTCAATGTGATTCAATAAGAATCAAAGACGTTAAAAGCGCTTTATCAGAAGGTGAAATTCCAGAGAAACTAGCTAATTTCTGGTCTGGCAAGCTTAAGTATGGACTTTCAGGGACGTTAGTAATGTATTTAGATAAAGCCTATGGTAGAGAACAACTCATCTCTTTACTAACATATAACAATCTCAAAGAAATAACTGAAACGCTAGGTGTTACAGAAGATGATATGTTGAGTGGATGGAAAACATTTATGGATGAGTTGTAACTTCTATTCGCAAAAAAGAGGATTTACAAAACCCATAGAACGAAGCGTAGTACCCTCAACAAATAAGGATAAAACCTTTTCCATGGATATTCTTAATCTCTATGGAGTGGTCTCGGCTTAAATACTTACGCAATTTTGAAATAAAAACATCCATACTTCTACGGTTAAAATAATCATTATCTCCCCATATTTTTTTCAACATCGCATCTCTAGAAACGATTTTATTTTGGTACTTACAGAGTTCTAATAAAATCAAAGATTCCCTCTGTGTTAGTCTTAATGTATCACCATTAATAGTTAGTGTTTGATTTGAGTGATCAAACGCGTAATCTCCTATTGAATACTCTATTTTTTGGTTAACTTCAGAATATCTGCTTAAAATTGCGCGAATCCTGGCTATTAATTCTTCTTCATCAACAGGCTTTACCAAATAATCATCCGCTCCTATTTTAAAAGCTTTTAGCTTATCTACCTTCAACGACTTTGCCGTTAAGAATAACAAAGGTATGTTCGATATACTCCGAATATATTTTGCTACTTCAAACCCATCTTTAACAGGAAGCATCAAATCCAAAATGCATATATCTGCATCCGTAAAATTGGCTATGGCATCCTGCCCATCGGTCTCAAGCTGAACATCAAAGTTGTTCAACTCTAAATACTCTTTTAATATATAGCCTAAATTAGGATCGTCCTCTACAAGATATACTTTTTTCATACGACCGGAAATACGATTTTAATTTGTGTGCCATCTTTGCCTTCAGCTAAGACAGAACCATTGAATTGCTCTACAACCATCTTCACATAAGACAACCCTATACCATACCCCTTAATATTATGAATATTTTCCGTGTTCACTCTATAGAACTCATTAAATACATTTTTTTGATCCCTCTTCGAAATTCCAATCCCATTATCTGCAAAGATCATGATAATATTTTTTCCAGTGTTTACTGTTGTAATAGTAAATTCTAAATCCTTTTCTGAATACTTCATAGAATTATCAAAAATATTATAGGCCACATTTTTTAAATGCATTGGATCCATTTCTATAAAATACTCAGTAGCCTCAAAACGTTTAGAGATATCAACATTTTTCCCTATCAATTTTAACTCTTCAATAAGCGTGTCGAGAATGCTATGCACGTCTATGATTTCCTTAGAAAACTCAATCTTTCCTGATTTTAATAAGCTTGTTTCCAGCACTCGATTTGTGTTGTTCTTTAACCGCTCATTTTCGCTATAAATAAGGTTTAAATACCGTTTTAATTTTTCATCCTTTTTAAAGATATCAAATTCAAACATGGTTTTAACAGCAACAGAAATAGAGAAGATAGGAGTCTTTAATTCATGAGTCATTGTATTGATAAACTGCTCCTTGGTTTTGGAAAATTTGTACTGCTTAATCAACATAAAGATGGTGTAGTACGAAGATATAATCAATAAAACTGTAAACAGTATGGAAACCAATATATGAATCCACATTTTTTGTAGGAAGTACCATATACCGTAGCTGGGAAAACCCAACTTTACAATGATATTGTCTGTTCTTAAACTTGTAGAGTATTTAGATTCAAACGTATCTCCTAAGACAAAACTAGGCCGAAATCTGTTATAGATCGAATATTTGACATTCTTAAGTCTAGTGTACGAGGCTATTTTCTTTTCCAATAACGGAAACCTCTTTTTGTAACGCCTTTCTGAGAGCAATCTACGAAACTCTTCCGGAAGCGGTTCGCCTGGATCTAGAGCTTCTCTAATATTTTTCAAAAGCAAAGAAACTTCATCATCAAAGATTTCTCTTCTTTCATTGTAGGTGGTCTTAAGAAATAATATCTGAATTACAATCAAAACGATTAATGAAACAGTAGTAAAACCAAATACAATTTTGATTCTATTCATTTTCGAAATTAAAATTACATATAACAATATACATTATTTCATTTAAGTAAAACGCCGTTAACATCTCACTAACACTGTTTAACTTCTCGTTAACCTATCGATAACCCATATTGATAAAAACGACCTATATCTTTGGTCTGAAACCATTTAATATACTACATGAAAACATCACTTGTTACAATTGTACTGTTCCTTTTTACCATTATAGTAGCTGCCCAAAATAAGGACGTAAACAGTAAAGCAGTTGAAAAAACAGTTTTAAACTATATTGAAAATTTTTTCGAAAACAATTTCGATGAAATGAATAAATCATTACATCCCCGACTTGCTAAAAGGGGCTTAAATCAGGATGGTTCTACCTTGAGTGAAGATTTTCCTCCCGAAAAATTAAAAGAACTGATGTCTACAAAACCAAAGTTTTTACGAGAACGCCAAAATAATGCTGTAGAGAATATTTCCATTTTTGGAAACATGGCCAGCGCATCTCTAATTACTGGATACCCAACTGTGAGGTGGGTTGAATATATTCATCTTGTAAAGCTAAAAGGTGAATGGAAAATCATTAATGTGTTTTGGGAATTCGCAAAGAAGGAAAAGTAAAATCAGTATAAAGATAGACCCATCTTATTAGCTTAAGTATCAACAGTTAACTCCTCAAAGCTTCAATTATGAAGAAAATTTTTATGCTATGTGCACTGCTAACCATGGCATCTGCTCAGCAAACAATCAGTGCTCAATCTACCTCAGACAAAATTGATGAAGTCATGGGGCTATATCATCAATATGGCTTATTTTCTGGGACTATTTTAGTTGCAGAAAATGGAAAGCCTATTTATCAAAATGCATTTGGTTTGGCCGATTTGGAGTTCGATTTACCCCATAGAACAGACATGAGATTTATTTTGGGATCTATTACAAAGCAATTTACAGCGGTATTAGTTTTGCAAATGGTTGAGGATGGAAAAATAAAACTAGACGATCCCATAAGTAATTACATCCCAAATTATCCTACATCTAGAGGAAATGACATTACAGTTCACCATCTATTGAGTCACTCCTCTGGTTTACAGCATTGGGGAGGCATTGATGACTTTTTACTCAGTAAAGCTCGTCTTCACCACGAAAAAGACTCTATTATGACCATGTTTGCAACTTTAGAAGAACGTAATATACCAGGTGAACGATTTCGATATAGCAGTATAGGATACTATTTGCTTGGGATGATTTTAGAAAATGTATCGGGTAAAACATACGAAGCGTTGCTTCAGCAAAAAATATTTGATCCTTTAAACATGATAAACTCGTCCTTTTCTAACTCAAATGAAATTATCAAAAACCGAGTGACTCCTTATCGGTATAATTTCCTTACAGCGAAGTATGATAATGCAGAGTATAGAGATCCATCCACAACCTATTCTACAGGAGGAATTATAGCAACAGCCGAAGATTTATTGAAGTGGGATCAGGCACTTTACACCTATCAATTACTATCTAAAGAATCCATTGAGCTGCTATTAAAACCAAATTTTGACAGGTATTCGTATGGATTCCATGTTAATCTTAGGGGCGAACACTCGGACTTAAATGTTCGATGGCATGGAGGTTTGGTAACGGGCTATCGGTCGCAGATTACGCGATTGATCGACGAAAATAAAACCATTATTATACTTACCAATAGAAGAGATACGGATACAAATGGAATAACCAATAAAATCGTGAGTATCTTGATGAGCAGAGATTACGAGCTTCCAAAAAAATCGCTATTCAAACTAATCTTAGAAAAAACAGCAAGTGAATCTGTGGAAAATGCAATTTCTACTGTAGAGCACTTAATAAAAATAAAATCTAATGAATACATATTACAAGACATAGAAATAGCACGTGCTGGCTTGGAATTAAAAAGTGATGGTGCCTACGAAAAGTCACTAAAGTTAATGCAAGCTATTATTGATTTCTTTCCAAATACTGCTTACAGAGCATTTTTACAATTTCAAATTTCCCAAAGCTATTCTGAGCTTAAAAACGGAACAAAAGCCATCGAGTATGCTAAAAAGGTTTTGGAAGCTGACCCAAATCATCAAGGCGCAAATAGCATTCTAAATCAGTGGTCAAATTGATAAGCTTAGGTAATATTTTATTAATTTATATCATTCTTGAGGTAATATATCAATCTATAGAGATTTTATAAGAATCGAAAATTTGTTGTTTCAATACATTGAGCTTAGATCTAGAAATCGGAATTTTTATGTCAGAATCCAGTATCAACACCGCTGTTCTCGAATTGCCAACGATCTCCGTGACCTTATTGGCATTAACAATAAATGAATTATGACATCTTAAGAACTCATGATATATATTTAACTGTGACTCTATCTTCTTTAGGGACACCTTAATTTCCTTTTCTCTTAGTTCGTTATTGACCATATAGTTCACTATGGCGAATTTTCCCCTACTTTCAAAATAGAGTACATTAGTATCTGGAATGATAAGTTCCTCATTGGCTCTCTCCCCTGATATAACTATTCTGTTCTCACGATGTAAGCTGCTACTTACTTCCTTAATTTCTATAACCTGTCTATAGTAGGTCAAAAAGTCTACCATCTTTAATAAGATAAACAACCCATACCCTATTATAAAGTTGGCATAAAAACATAGTTTAATATAATCTTCAATAAGCTGTGCATTGTAGAATACCTTGCACACAAAATGCGCATACCCAATAGTAATAAGGCTAGAAATAAACAACATAAAGGTAACGAACACTAATTCTGTCTTAAGTTTCCACTCTTTTATAGAGACTGAGATTAAAGGTACAAACACCTTGATGGCGAGTACATAAATAACAAGAGGAATCGTAGCGAAAATAAGTGAGAAAATAACCGCCCAAATATCACTATATGCAGCGAGCGTAAAAGGTTTTATTAGCCAAAGGAAAAAGAACAATACGGCAGATAACAAACAGGTAGAGCGTATGGGTCTGTAATACGAAAAAAACACAATCGATTCCGTATTCAGTAATGAATATAGTTTACTTAACCACTTCATAATATTATGAAAAAGCTTTACGATGATACTATAGTCTAAATAGGGGTAAACTGAATTCAAAAGTCAAATAGTAAACAAGTCTAATATTCTATATACCTAGCCTACTTTCTGATGCAAAATTATCGTTCAACTTATCTTTGCAGTAATACTCCTGAATCTGAAGAACTCATTTAAAGTGTAGTTTCAGGAAGCACAATGTCTACTCTAAATAGTGCAAAACGACACTACTTAAAAGCACAATAGCAGTATCATCCTTATTGCTTTCATCTCAAAGAGACACAAATAAGGATAACTAAAAAATTCTGTTCTAAATGTCTGTTTCTCATATGTTATTAAGTATAGGTTATTACTTACTATAGCTGCCAATACTTTAAACATATCTCAAAGAAAAATAGGTCGGAGTGAATAGCATGGTGCCTTTTTAATGGAGCTAAGGCAGCATAAAGACCTTTTTCTTTAGTTTGTTAGACACAGAAGTGATCCCTAAAGTCACAAAAAAGTAAAAAAAGAAGAAAATAATTTAATTTTACCTGTTGCCAAACACCTTACAACAGCTTAAATTACAGTAGTCTTAAGAATTTAATCTCTTCAAAAAATCATCTTTGTAAGTAGCACTAATTGGGATGTAATTTTTGCCAATAACAATTCTATTGCGTTCAATAAAATCAATTTTATTCAATGCAATGATATATGATTTGTGCACTCTAATAAAAAGATTTTGCGGTAGTACTCGCTCAAAGTGCTTCATATTTTCTAGTGTGAGCGTTTTGTGTTTCGAACCTTGAATAACAACATAATCTCCTAGTCCTTTAAAAAACAAGATGTCATCAAAATTGACTTTTTGCAGTCTATATTCTGTTTTAACAAACATATAATCTTGCTTTGATTGTAGCTCAACCTGTGTATTTCTTTTTTTGACTTTTTCAAAAGCCTTATAAAACCGCTCAAAAGTAATCGGCTTTAACAAATAGTCTATGGCTTCCAATTCGAAGCCCTCGATAGCATGTTCGGAATAACCAGTGGTAAAAACAATGTTTATGTCGGAAGGTAAAATTTTAGCTAATTGTATGCCACTTAACTCTGCCATTTGGATATCTAAAAATATGATATCCACGTTTTCGGTTTGAATCCTTTTAAGGGCTTCTAAAGGGTTTTTAAATGCACCCAATAGATTTAAATCATCGATTTTCTCAATGTACTCCTTGAGTAAGTTTAAGGCTAAAGGTTCGTCATCAACAATTAAACAGTTCATTTTATTGGAATTTCAAGTTCTGCTAGAAATTTATTGTCACTTTTTGACGTATTAAAGTACATATTTCCATCGAATACTATATCTAGACGCTTTTCTAGGTTTTTAAGTCCAATGCCACCAACATTGTCTTTTACCTTATCTATATAGGTGTTTTCTACACTGTAGTTAAGCTTACCATCTTTAGCTATTATACGTATAGTTATTGGATTATTTTTATCTGTTACCAAGCCATGCTTAATGGCATTTTCTACAAAAGGAATAAAAAGAAATTGTGGTACTCTTGCCTTTGGCATCTTTATATCAGTCGTAAGAGTAACGGAATAATCCTCATCGTACCGCAAGGATTCAAGTTCAATATAATTCTGTAACTGTTCAAACTCATTATTCAATTGAGAATCTGTCTTGTTTTCATAAAGTGAATATCGCAATAATTGTGAAAGTCTATCAATAGCTATTAATGCCTTTTCAGATTTTACAAATACTAAAGAATAGATGTTATTGAGCATGTTAAACAAAAAATGAGGGCTAGATTGTGAGCGTAAAAATGCTAATTCCATTTTCTGTTTTTCTTCTCGCATTTCTAGCGCGCGCTCAGTATTGTATTTAGAGAGTTGAATAAAGTACAATACGGCACCTAAAACAGAATGCAATGTAGCCATATAAAGATTATCTTTAAGATAGTTGGCGTAGGTTACATTTTCGCCATAATTACTGACACCAGTATAGTGTGTTAAGATCACTTCCTCAAAAAAATAGCGCCCTGCAATTGTAGGCATCCATAGAATAATAATTAGCAATAGTATTATGCCTAACGGTTTACGCTTATAAAACTTAAATAGTACAGTATAGGCAGCCAATACATATAAAGAAAATAATGAAAACGTACTTACGAAAACCATATAGAATATGGGGTTTTTAAGTAAGCTAACTATAACATCCCAAGTTACCGTACTACCGATAGTCTCTCTTAGTGCATCTACTAAAAAAAAGAAAAGGAAATACCATTTAAGTACATATGTCAATTTATACTTCATATTGTAAAGTTAGCTTAAACGACTATATCTCAACAGGTCACATCGATAAGTTTGGAAATTTCATCGGTGAAATCGAACCATAAAAAGTCAACGATGAATTTGCCTGCATCATAGATTGCCTTTTCTACTCTTCTATACAATTTTCAAGTTTGCATTGAATTTAAAACTATCAGTCATGAAGAAGATTTTAATGTTTACATATTCAATAGCCGCCTATGCTATTGGATTCTCATCAATCCTATATTGGATACTTTCAGTAAGCAATCTCATTCCAGAAATAGCCATAGACCAAGAGCCGAGAGTATCCCTATGGTTAGCTTTATTAAACAACTTTTTCCTCATCGCACTTTTTGGTATTCAACATAGTGTTATGGCAAGAAAATGGTTTAAGGATTGGTTTGCCAAGTATTTTCTTAGACCTATTGAACGAAGCACCTTTGTACTGGTTTCAGGGTTGTTACTTTTTAATTTGGTGTATCATTGGCAACCTATTGGAGGTATTATATGGGAAGTGGCTTCGAACAGCCTATTGTATCATATCCTTTTCTTCCTCTTTTTTGCGGGCTGGGCCATCTTGTTTATCAGTTCCTTCTTAATTAATCATTTCGATTTGTTCGGTCTAAGGCAAACCTATTTGGAATTGATGGGGAAACCATATCAACCTCTCGAGTTTCGTGTTATTGGTTTCTACAAGTTGGTGCGTCATCCCATTTATTTTGGAATGCTACTAGGTATGTGGGCAACAACAACGATGTCCGTAACGCACCTTGCCTTCGCCATTGCAGTTACAGCCTACATTATTATAGGAACCAGACTAGAGGAAAAAGACTTAACCACAGAATTTGGTGAAACCTATAAAGCATATAAAAAAGGACGAGGGATGCTGATCCCTTTTTTAAAGGGGAGCAAAACTAAAGACACATACGTAAAACGTACGAACAAAAAAATTAAACAAGTACAATAAAACATAATCAATCTTAGAAATAATGAAAACAAAAATTACAATTTTAATGACTTTGTTGAACCTAATGATGTCAAACTATCTAACGGGTCAGACAGTTGCTATCCCTGATAGTAATTTTGAACAATATCTCGTTGATGAAGGCATTGATACCAATGGGCTTAACGGAAATATCCTTGAGTCTGACGCCGAGGTCGTAAACGGGCTCACCCTTAATAACCTCAACATAAGCGACCTTACAGGAATAGAAGCCTTTACAGGTGTTTCCTTTCTGAATTGTAGAGATAATAATGTATCTCAAGTGGATTTGAGCAGTAATATCAGCTTGAGCTATGTAGACTTTTCCAACAACAATTTAGAAGCACTAGATATATCCAATCAACAATTTTTAGCTACGCTGATTTTGCCAGGAAATCAACTCAATAGTTTAAATACAAGTCATAATCCAAACTTGGGGTTCCTAAATGTAGCGAATAATAATCTGACAAGTCTGGATATTTCCCAAAACCCTTTCATAACAACCTTATCCTGTTTTTCAAATAACTTAACGAGTTTAAATCTATCAGCAAATACATTATTAGAAGGTCTCTATACATCTGATAACGAATTAACTGTATTAGATCTATCGTCAAACACTAATTTAATTGTCTTACAAGCCCAGGTAAATCAAATCACTGGTTTAAACCTTAATAGTAATGTCGCATTGACAGATTTAAATATATCCAACAATAATCTGTCTAGCTTTTCAATTCGAAATGGTGCCAATACCAATATCACATCATTCTCAGTATTGAATAATCCTAACCTCACCTGTATCGCAGTAGATGATGCAGTTTACAGTACCGCTAATTGGATTAACATAGATCTACAGACCAGTTTTAGCGAGAGTTGTGGCGCACCACCAACCATAGCCATACCAGACACCAACTTCGAACAGGAACTCATTAATCAAGGTATCGATAGCAATGGCACAACCGGGGATATTCTAGTTACTGATGCCGAAAGCCTAACCAGCTTATTGTTGAATTTTGCCAATATAAATGACTTAACAGGTATTGAAGGTTTTACTAATTTAGAATTATTATCATGTGAAGGTAATAACCTTACAACACTAGATTTAAGTCAAAACACAGCTCTAACATCCGTATCGATTGTTAATAACAACCTTGAGCACATCAATATCACCAATCTTTCGAATTTAGAAAATTTAGCATTATCGGGCAATAACTTAGAGTCTTTAGACCTAAGCACCAATACAGGTTTGAAGTTGCTAGGTGTAAGCGATAACCTCTTTGAAAGTTTAGACGTATCGGCAAACTTACAATTAGAGATATTAAACTGTGGCGAGAATACCTTAAACGGTATTGACCTTACTGCTAATGTCAACTTAAAAGAGTTATACATCCATGAAAATGATATGGAAGATTTAAATGTATCCAATTTGACCAATTTGGAGGTGCTCGTATGTGTTGGGAATCAAATTCAACAATTAGACTTAGATAACAATAGTCAATTGAAAAATGCTAATGCTGCTGATAATAATTTAGAAGCTATGTCCATAAAAAACGGCAACAACTCGGCCATAACCAATTTTGATGCGACCGGAAACCCCAATTTGCTATGTATAGATGTAGATGATGTTAATTATGCTATCAATAATTGGGGAGCCATTGATACACAAACCAGTTTTAGTACCGACTGTGATGGGGCCGTTATTGCCGTACCTGATGTTAGTTTTGAACAGGCACTTATAGACCAAGGGATTGATACCAATGGCATTACAGGTGATATTTTAGTTGCTGATGCAGAACCTGTTACAGAGCTATATGTCGCCGACAAGAATATTGCAGACCTTACAGGTATTGAAGGGTTTATAAATCTTGAGGCACTCAATTGTAGTAGCAACAACCTTGGGCAACTAGACCTATCCAATAATCTAGCGTTAAGATTGCTCTCTTGCAACTATAATGGATTATCTACATTAGACCTTTCGGCAAACACCCTTTTAGTGAATTTAATAGCTGTGGATAATAATCTTACAACGATAGATCTTTCGGCTAATACCCAATTAAGAATACTTTCTTTAAGTGACAATCTTATTACCGATATTGATGTAAGCCAAAACACCTTATTGGAAAGCATATTCCTTTTTAATAACTTTTTAGAGACCCTAGACTTGTCTAATCAAACAGCATTACTAGAATTAGGTGTCTTTGAAAACAACTTAGAAAGTCTTGATATCTTAAACTCTTCCCAATTAAGGACGCTTAACGTGAACGGTAACCAATTGGAGAGCCTTGACCTTTCAGGGAATCTTATGCTGAAAGAACTGTATTGTGATGACAATATTCTCAATGGAATTAGTCTAGCCAATAATACGGATTTAGAAATATTGTCATGTTACGAAAATGGTCTTGAAGAACTTGATGTGGCAATGCTACCCAATCTTAAGAGAATTAGCTGTAGGGACAATCAGATTGAAAGCCTCAACTTTGATGCGAATCCAGCTTTAGAAATTATAAGTGTTAACAATAACCATCTTGAGTCACTCTCAATTAAAAATGGTAATAACCCTGCTGTTTTTACCTTTATTGCAACTGGCAACTCAGAACTATACTGTATTGATGTAGATGATGAGGCATTAGCCAACACTTTCTGGACAAATATTGACCCACAAACTGGTTTTAGTACGGATTGTAATGGTCCTACCATTCCTATACCAGATGCCAATTTTGAGCAAGCGCTTATCGATTTGGGCTATGATAACAATGGGTTTACTGGTGATATTTTAGTTTCTGATGCTGAAGCAGTGACTGATTTAGAGGTAGATAACAAAAATATTGATGACCTCACAGGCATCGAAGGCTTTGTTAACCTTATAGAGCTAAGAGTTGACAGCAATAACCTTACGTCATTAGACTTAACCAACAACCCACAATTGGTGCACTTTAATGGTAGTATAAATAACCTTGAAAGTCTTGATGTTACCAACCTTGCGGAGTTGGAATCTATAGGTGCTAGGGAAAATCAACTGGAGTCCATTGATTTAAGTTCTAATACTAACCTAACAAGCTTGACTATCAACGATAATCAACTGATAAGTTTAGATGTTTCATCTAATCCAAACTTAGAATACTTAAACTGTAATCTTAACGCTATAAACAGTATTGATTTAAGCAACAATATCAATCTTCAACAACTATTCGTAAGGGCTAACAATTTGCAAGTATTGGATGTTTCTGCCCTACCCAACTTAATGACATTTAAGTGTAATGAAAATCAAATTCATGAGTTAGATTTAGATGCTAATATGGCCTTAGAGAGCTTAGATGCATCCAATAATAACATCGAGTTTCTATCGATTAAAAACGGGAACAATACCAATATCATTGAGTTTATAACAACAGATAATCCTAATTTGCTTTGTATAGACGTAGATGATGTCACTTATGCTAGTGCCAATTGGACCACTATAGACCCACAAACCAGTTTTAGTACAGCCTGTGATGGCGCGACTATTCCTATACCAGACGATAATTTTGAAATAGCATTGATAGACCAAGGTATCGATACCAATGGGTTTACAGGTGATATTTTAGTGGCTGATGCCGAGGCTGTTATAGAGCTCGATATCGTCAACAAGAATATATTTAGCCTAACTGGGATCGAAGGCTTTGTAAATTTAGAATCCTTGTATTGTGGTGAAAACAATCTTACAGCATTGGATTTAAGTAATAATACGGCATTAAAAACATTGCTCTGTAGCTCAAATGGCCTGGAGAGCATAAACATCACCAACTTGACAGACTTAGAATATTTTGGGGCTATACGTAATAACCTTGAGTTTTTGGACCTTACGAGCAATATAGCTTTAAAAACCCTTTTGTTACAAGAAAACCAGTTTGAAGGCTTGGATGTTTCATCAAACCTAAACTTGGAATATTTAGGTCTTGAGTTCAATATCCTTAATGGTATCGACCTAAGCCAAAACACTGCATTGGAAGAATTGCTTTTAAGAGACAACTTTATGGAAGATTTAGACCTTTCTGGTTTGTCAAATCTAAAAGTCGTAAGTGTCTCTAACAATCAGATTAATCAGCTTGTAATGGGTGGTAATATTAATTTAGAGTCTATCAATATCAGTAACAATAACCTTGAAAACATGAATCTAAATGATGCTGGATTATTAAGGTTGTTGGATATTAGAAATAACCAGGTTTTGGAATTAGATCTTAGTACAAATGCCAATTTAGACTACGTTGATGTTTCCTCAAATAACTTGGAAAATCTTAATCTTCAAAATGGCAACAATACCAACATCAACGAAATTGATTTGAGCGGTAATCCCAATTTATTATGTGTCCAAGTGGACAATGCCCAATACAGTACGGTAAACTGGACTTTTAGGGATGCCCAAACCTTTTTTAGCGAAAACTGTGGTACGCTTGGTTTGGATGATGTCTCGGTTTTGGATAAGCTTACGTTATTTCCAAACCCAACCAAGGACAGTTTCAGCATTAAAGGACTACAAGAAGATACCAAAATTACACTTTATGATATTAACGGAAGATTGGTTCTAAAACAGGATCTATCGGCATCACAGTCCATCTCGGTATCTGACTTGCCTTCAGGTTTGTATATGGCACATATCAATAACACATCAGGAAGCACCACAAAAAAACTCATCAAACAATAAGGGGTGATTGATTGATAGCTCGGAAAGTCATCACAAATTGCGGTGGTGGCTTTCCTTTAAAGAATGAACTAAAAACAAAACCATGAAGAAAGCATTTTTATGTATGTTATTAATCGCCTTCGCTATCTGCAATGCACAAAGTAACTGTGATTGCATCGCAGAGTTAGAGTTTGTTATCGATTATTACCAAAAAAATCTTCCCGGATTTAAAGATAATGTCTCAGCAAAAAAACTAGAAGAATACCAAATCTTTAAAAATCAACTTTTAGAGCAATCAAATACAACAACATACTTGACAGCTATTACTCAAGACAGTACTTTAGTCAACCTTATTGCCGAACAGCATAAAACATTTAAGTCATTAGAAGACTCTTTTGAAGGTGAAGGTTGGAATTTTATTGTAGACGAACTTCAAAAAAGCAAGCATGTTTTAGTCGGCGAAGACCACTTTTCTAATGAGATTCCTCAATTTATAAAAGCTGTTTTCGATAAAAAGCACTTTGACAACTTTTATATCGAAGTAGATCCTTACAGCACCAAAATTCTGGAACGCTCCTTAAAGGAATTTACACTAGAAGAGAGACAAATCTTTAACATTAACTTTTCAGATCGATTTTCGTTCTATTCATTTAAAGCAGAATATGATTTACTAAAATATATATCGGATAAAGGCACTAATATTTTGGGAGCAGACCAAATTATTGGCAATGCCGACCTTATCATTTTCAATGACTTAATTTCAAAAACAGAGAGTACAGAAGCAAAGAAATTGTATAGAATTATTTCTAAAGACTCAGAGAATGCTCTAAATCAATTTTATGAGAAAACTAAAAATCCGATGACAATGCATCTATTTTCCGATAAGTTTACAGAACAGCTGAATGCTTTAGAAGCTCTCGGTTTAAGCCATTACGAATTAGAAATCTTTTCTGCTATGAGAAAGTCTGTAAAGATTTATAAGGAACAAAACCATTATTACAGAGTAAAGCTTATACTAAACCAATTGATGAAGGACTATCCACAATGGAAAGACAGTCCTACACTTTTTAAATACGGAGCCACTCACCTAACCAGAGGTGAATCCCAATTGGGCAATTATGATATTGGTAATTTGGTTGCTAATATTACAGAGAGTAACTTTGAAGAAACCTTCCACATTATGGTTGTTGGAGAGAGCGGTCAGTTGGGTTCAATTTTTAAGATTTTTCCACCAAGAACTGTGGACAAGGAAAATGACTTTTACTTAAGCTACTTGAAACCATTTTTTGAGCAAACGGATGATTCTCAGTGGCACGTTTTTAACTTAAGACCCTTAAGGAAACAAATCTTAAGAGCTAAGCTGAAGATTGATAACTTAAATCTTGAACGGGTAATAAGAGGCTATGATGCTTTGGTAATTATTCCAGAAGTTACTGCAGCTAAGCTGATTAAGTCATAAAAAATATTTAAAACAGATCGTTTGCCATTTGATATACTGGAGCCTCTAACGTTTCGTTTAATGATTATTGAATTTTTGGTTAAATAATAATTATTAGCTTTGAGGCTCCTTTTTTTCGGTCAGAAAACTTTGCCTTATTTATCAGATACAACAAGTAATTAGTTAAAAGAATTAAAATCATTTGAGATCAACAAACATCATTCAGTTAAAACATGAACAAATGAAGGATATATGGATTGAAAACTAGCCAGTTATACCTTTAATTAGAATTACCTAAGGATTTAGCACATAACTAATAGTATATTTGCTGATTATGATAACGTTTGAAGAAGTTAATTCAGCACCTACTTTTTCTAAGCAATTAGAGAATAAGATCTTATTCTCTAATCATTCTTACGAGACCTCAGTTTCTTATCAATCCACATATACCATTAAATATGTTTTTGAGGGGCTCAAACACTACAACTACAACAACCAAGATGTAGAAGTTTCAAAAGGAGAATACTTAATATTGAACAATGGCAGCCAAATTACCACTAACGTAATTCGAGGAACAAAGGGCTTATCATTATTCTTGTCCCCAAGGCTGATAGAAGAAATATACTGTTTTTATTCGGGTAATCGTTCGCCCATTAGATTTCTTGAAATCGTACATGGAAGATCAAATCACAAAATTAAAACTCTGCTAAACCAACTTGTTGATCTTTGTAATAACGACCAAGTTATTTTAGAGCAACAAAAAGAAGATGTATTCATTCAGATTTCCGAACTAATTGTTGAAGAACAAGTCGCTTTCAATGAGAGTTTTAACAATCTAAAAATAACGAAGCATGATACCAAAAGAGCGTTGTTAAAATCAATTATAAAAGCAAATGACTATATACAGGATCATTTTAAAGATCCTATTACTCTCGACATAATGAGTAGAGATATTGGCCTAAGCAAGTATTATTTACACAGACTTTTTAAGGAAATTAATGGCCTAACTCCGCTTCAATATCTCACTAAAATTCGATTGGAAAACGCTAAAAACAAACTTCAGTATTCGAAGGATTCTATTTTTGAAATTGCCATTGCGTGCGGTTTCGACACCATATCGTACTTCTCCAATACATTTAAAAGGCATACAGGTTTGTCACCATCTCAATTTAGGGAAAATCTATAAAATCAGCAAGATTTTATAAATCAAGAACTAATTACAGCTATATCTTTGATTAAATAACATGTCATGATTAAAAAAATCGCTCATATAACGGATTTGCATCTTGATGAAGAGTTCTCTATCGGTATTAAAATCAATACGAGAAAGCGATTCGATATGATATTAGAAAGTATTAAAGAAAATGAAATCAATGAGATTATATGTACCGGTGATATTGGTATTAATAAAGGCGTTGACTATTTCTTTGAACGACTAAAAAATATGAATCTTTCAGTCACCATGGGTAATCATGATGACTTTTTTGAAATCTCTAAATATTATAGTCTTGGAGCAGATTATGAATTAAACAAAATCTACAAAAGTAGAGTCTATGGGCAGTACAAATTCATCTATTTAGACTCTTCAACAGGCTATATTGATGATAAGCAAATTGAATGGCTCAAAACAGAGCTGAAATCATCTCGACCATTAATGATTTTTGTGCATCATCCTATATTTGCTACAGGCTTAAAGATTGATGAAATTGGTCAACTTAATAACTCTAACGAACTAAAAAAACTGCTGATTGAGGTACCTAGACCTATTCATATTTTTTGTGGACACTACCATATGGAAAGTTCCCTAGTTCATAAAAACATTGCACAGCAGATTACACCCGCCGTAGTTTTTCAAGTTAAAAAAAGCATTGATAAAATAGACTTAGATGCTTCTATTTCTGGCTATAGAATCATTGAAATCAAAAACTCTGAACTTTCTTCAAAAGTTGTTTATCTAAATCATGCAGACTAAAAAACAATCGTTTATCGAAAGCTTAACTAATGTTGCCGTTGGCTTTTTAGTGACAATTATTTCATTGCATATAATTTTTCCATTATTGGGAATCGAAAATCACAGTGGTAAAAATATCCTTATTACGATGTATTTAACGCTACTAAGTATTCTAAGAAACTATATTTTAAGACGATTTTTTAACGCTAGGCAATAGTTTCATTGGTAATTCTTTACATTGCTCATTTTTTGCTGCCTGATCTTTTCCTGTGCAGAAGATTATGTTTGAAAAACTATGCAAACAAATACTCAATCACCTAAACAAAATTTAATTAACTGGTTGTTTTTTAAATAGCTATTATAATCATAATTTTACAAAAGTATCTGATCAAATGAAAACAAAATACTTTTCCCAACTAGTTCCGAAGACATTCAATTTATCAATAATAAACTTGTATAGTGCCTTTGCATTACTAGGGTTGGTTTGTCAAGAAACATTTGCACAAAACAGCTGGGAACTCAGCTTTCCGTCCGAGACAAGAAATGGTAGGTTTTTTATCAAATCCCCTCAAGGAAGTAATAACTTTTACCTTTTTGGACACGATGTTAAAGCCTTAAATAGCGTTACCCAAGAATTAAGTGACATGCCTAATCTACCATTAGACGTTTTATATAAAGAAGTACCAACGGGAATTTCAGCACCTTATCGTCATATGGACATTTTCACCTTAGATGATAATAAATGGTGGATGGTACATAAAGGGAGAATTCTTAAAACTACCAATGCTGGAGCTGATTGGCTAGAGGTATTATCCTTAAACCCTAATACTCAATATGTCAGTAGCAGCTATTTCACCAGTATTCACTTCCCCACAGAAAATGTTGGTTACGCAGTAGGAACTGCAGAAAAGTTGTTTAAAACTACTGATGGTGGTGATACCTGGATTGAATTGCAATGGAGTAATTCTACAGCACCCTACATCAGATATAGTAGTGTAAAATTTATAAATGAATTGGAAGGCTTTGCTATGGGTTACGAGGTGGATGACATTCTTTTAAATATAGGTGTTTACCGACCATTCTTAAGGCGAACCAATGATGGTGGACAGACATGGACAGAAATCAGCTTTGCAGAAAGCGATCATCATTACGTCGATATTCAAATAGCAGGTTTAAGCTGGTACTTAATGCTTCGTAACCGAAACTTTGTAGCTCCAGCAGACAGGATTCGAAGAACAATTAATAACGGTACTAATTGGAGTACCTTAGATTTACCAGGATTGACACCTAGTACCAGTTTAGTGATACGTGACATGCATTGGTTTAGTGCCGAAGAAGGGGTAATTTTAGGAACGAAAGACATTTTTGATGAAGAACACAGCATCTACAAAACCTATAATTCGGGGGCAACATGGGTAGAAATTCCTATTGACCAAGGAACGATACCTTTTTTTGCTAGAGTACCTAGTTTGGTTATGAGCTTTAACGGTAGTAACGGCCTTATCTCTGGAGCCACAGGAAATATACTGTTCTCCTCAGACAAAGGAGAAACCTGGCAAAGTCTGCAAAAAGGTTATCCAGATATTACCGATATGTCATCGGACAATGGTATTACTTATGCCGCTCTTTATGGACAATCGCTTTTAAAGCATAATGGGTCAAATTGGCAGGAATTGGACATTCCGTTTAACAGTCAGTATCAATATCCAGGCGCATATAGAAAAATCGACAATGATGGTACTGAAGTAGCACTTATTGACATCTTTGGCGAATTGCAATATAGTAACGATGGAGGTAATAATTGGTCTAGCTTATTCACAGACCTTGAAAAGAAAGCATTAGATGTTCATTTCCATAATGGACAGTTAACAGCACTTATCTATGATACAGATTTAGATGCCTTACTCTATTATCCTAATGCTCAAAACGAACAAAGTTTTGAGATGATAGAAGGTGGTACGCCACTTCCCGCATCTGTTTTTGATCTGTTTTTTGTAGAGCAAGACATTTTTGCGAGAGTAGAATCCTTCCTATTCAAAAGAACTAACGGTACATGGCAACAGATCTTTCTGAACGATGGTTTTATTCGTGGAATGCTTATGGACGAAGAAGGTAATGCGGTGATGAAGTTCTCAGATAACAAATATTACTATTCCAATGATAGCGCCGAAACTTGGGAAGAATCAGCTTTTTCAAGCTCAATAATGGATAAAGTTGATTTTGAAATCAGCACTATTTCGGGATTTGGAAAACTAGATGACAATATGCATTATGCCATAGTTCACGGAAGCCCAGATTTTAGTCAGCGTTTTGAAACTTATTTGATCGTTTCTAATGATAACGGAGCCTCTTGGGATCTAGAAGAATCTGCATTATTCGGAGAACCACAAAATCTCGGTGGTATTGGGCATACTATTGATGATGAGGGTAATCTATGGGTTGGTTCTGCCAATGCTGCCATTTTTAAGTGGAACAATGGTGCATTATCCATACCCGAAATTCCAGGAAATGAGCTGTTTACAATTTACCCCAACCCAACTTCAGGAAAAGTCAACGTAAGATCATCGCAGTCAATAGATAGCTATGAATTGTATACTATACAAGGGCAATTGATATCAAGCGGTGCATTAGATATCAATGGTAGTTTAGAGTTAGGAGCTCAATATCCTTCTGGTATATATTTGATGCGCTTAATAGATGTGAACGGAAGCAAAAGTTCTTTCAAAATTATCAAGAAATAACATTAAAAAAATCCTAAGCAGCTGTCTAACAGCGAGCTAATTCTAAGCTATACAAAAATAAGACATTCATAAATCTGGTATACACGTACTGGTTGTTATTTTATACGTTGTGGCAATTACTCTAAATTATGAGTAGTTTATTTAAGAGGGATTTATTTTCTATTACAGGAATATGATTTAAACTATTATCTTAGAAATAAAGAGAGCATGATATATAGTTTTAAACAAAAAAGGGATAAATCAAAAAATGATTTATCCCTTAAAGTACTGAAGGCGGGACTTGAAACTATCAATTTTTAATATTTAAATGACTCTACCAAAACTTAGGTGAATGTCTATTTTTCTTATAAAATACTTTATATAACAAAGAACAAATCATTTAAATAGATTGAATGATATTTAAAGAGAAAGAAATTCACCGTACAAAAATAGTACATTATCGTACAAATTCTTATTTTTTGATTATTTTTATCATCGAATTAGAATCATACATATGGCATCCGTAAACTTTCTTTATCGCTCTACAAGACAAAATGCACCTTTGACTCTTAGGTTATTATTTAGAGACTCTAACAAAGTAGATCATGTGATTAGTGGTAAGACTCAATATTTTGTTGAGGCGGAATATTGGAAAAATTTTCATAATAAGAACAAAAAAGATGCTGAGATTAAGAAAAAACAAGTACAAGTTAATAGTGATTTATTAAAAATTGGAAATCATATCCTAGAAGCATTTTATAAAGAAAATGAAAATAACATCAATAAAGAGTGGCTAAAAAACCAACTATATCTTTTCTATAATCCTAAATGTATAGATGCCAAAAGTGATTTGTTGGTTGATGCTATTGAAGATATTATCAATAATGCTAGAACCAGAAGAAATGCCTTGGGAGGAATAGGTTTATCAAAAAGTCGAATAAACTCTTATAAATCATTAAATAGAATAATTAAGGAGTATCAAGACAAAAGGTTGTTCAAAGTAAAAGATGTAGACTTAGGGTTTTCTAAATCTTTCCTAGGCTACTTGATAGATAAAAAAGGCTATCAAGAAAGCTATGCTATCAAAAAATTAGCTGACTTAAAAACAGTCTGTTTCGATGCTCAATCCAATGGTATTGAAGTTAGTTATCAGTTAAAAAAAATTCACAGCGCGAAAAAAACAAATGAAAACATAATCTATTTAAACGAATCTGAGCTAAGAAAAATTGATGAGGTAGACTTACCTTCGAAGAGCCTAGACAATGCTCGAAAATGGCTACTACTAGGATGCAATATTGGTCAACGGGCAAGCGACTTATTAAATCTAGATGAATCTAACTTTGTGGTCAGAGGCGAATTGCACGTAATCGAACTTAAACAGCAGAAAACTGGCAAAAATATTACGATACCTATATTGACTAAAACCCAAGAAGTTCTCAATTCAGGCTTACCATACAAAATATCAATCCAAAAATTCAATGAAAACGTTAAGCAAGTTTGCAAATTAGCTGGGATAGATGAAGTTATTTATGGAGGTCTAATACAATCTTTTAATGAAGAAAAAGGGAAATCTAACAACAGAAAAGTCTTAGGGAATTATCATAAATGGCAACTTATAAGTTCACATGTATGTCGACGTTCGTTTGCTACCAACTTATATGGAGAACTTCCAACACCTTTAATCATGAGTATAACTGGGCATAGCTCTGAAAAAATGCTATTAAACTATATCGGGAAAAAAGGGTTAGATTACGCTCAGCAAATTGCCGATTTTTATGCCCTTCAAGAAAACAGAGCATCAAAACAAAAATAGACGCTTATGGATGTCAATGATATTAAAAATATACTAAAGACAGACGATTATTATTTTTTCTCGCAAGATGATAAAAAAATTAGCACTTTTTTAAAAAACAACTTCTACAACCATTATAACTATGAGTGGTCTATTAAATTGTGTTGCGATTTTATCTACAAAAACAATATTCAACCAAAGCCTTTTATAGAATTTTTAGATGAATACTATACTTGGTATTATAATTTCAACAGTTCTAAAAAAGGCAAAAAACGAACATTTAAATTTATTGATAACCTAAAAGCTTCAAAGAAATTTAATTCTATCAATTCTGGTAAGATTAAATTAAAAGACAAAAAACTCAAAGCAGACTTTTTACAGGATGTAAAGAGCATTAATTCTAAATATTTTGGTGCTTCTAACGAAGATTTAATAAAGTTCCTATTTAATAATTTCGAGTTATCAACAACTCAAAGTGCTCTTAATAAGGCATTTTACGAAAAAACCGTATAAAAGTAGCCTGATAATTACGGATTTTTTATGAATTCTGTATATGATTATGTACAGGTGTTTATTCTTTGCCGTCTTTTTTGTAAAAAAACGTACATAAGGCTACAAATTTTACCACACTCTTTTTTTGCTTACCTGATATAGCTTTGTAGATGTAGGATTTGTACAAGTCAATCTATTAACAAATCGGCGCATCAATTAGCTGAGGATGCTCCACAAAAACACAAAAACTATGGATAAATCCATTATCACCCAAATTCACGGTATTAAACCAGACGACTTAATTCTAAATTTCAAAGAATTAATTAGAACCGAAATTAGTGAGTTTAAAAAGCTTTTAAAATTAAAGGAGTCAGAAGAGTATCTAACCAGAAAAGAGGTCGCAAAAATGCTTAAAATTGACCTTTCAAGCGTGCACAATTGGACTAAAAAAGGTAAACTAAAATCTCATGGTCTTGGTGGAAGGGTATATTATAAAAAAAGTGAAATCGAAAATGCTTTTGTAAAACTAAATGATTAACTATGATAGATTTTGTACGATTTGTGGTAGAAGAAGCCCCAATAAGATTTTTAGAACAGCATAAAGATTTGGACTTTATAGAAGAACGATATTGCGAATTGCCCGAAGAAAATGGTGGCAAAGGTTTTATACATGCGGATTTTAAAAGTTTAAGAATTAAAATCTGTTCACCAATGACTACTTTGAACAACGGATTGAGAATTAAAACCCCAAATGCAGAGCCATATGTAGTTATAGAAGGAAGTTTACATAAATACTGGAATGAACTCAATAACAGGGGAAGTCAAAACTATAATGACTTTGGAATTGAAGGCATAATAGAAGTCCTAGAAGATTTGGAAGACAGATTCAGAATCTCCCCTGAGAGGTGCACATTAAAGCAAGTTGAACTTGGAGTTAATATTCAACCACCTGATGACACTAAAAAAATCTTACAGCATTGCTTCTTACATAAAACTAAAGAACTTAAGTGGACATATGTCCATGACGAAGGCAGCTACAAACAAGCTGTCTATAATAATCACATAATAAAAATTTATGACAAAAGCTTACATTATAGTAAACTAGGAAAAAACATAAAGCCTACACTAAGATTTGAGATTAAATTCAAAAGAATGAGATGGCTTAATGAAAACGGTGTTTACACTCTATGGGACTTAGTCTTCTATGGTCTTCACAAATTCGAGTTAAAACTTGCAAAGGAATGGAACAATATTTTGTTTTATGACTACAATGTTCTAGATATCGTACCTCATCAGAATGACTATTGTAATCCAAATTACTGGCAAAATCTCTTAAAGACTCCACATAATTTTAAATACCATAGAGATAAGCTAAAAAAACTCATAGGTGCTAATCCACATAGCATAAAATCTAAGATGGCTGAAATTATAGAGAAAAAGTGGAAGCAATTATTCGGTGATACTAGCCAAATTACCTCTTATTATATAAGAAGAAAACAGCTAGTTGATATTGCCTAATTCATTGCTCTAAACTTTTGATTAAAAGTTTGTCTATTAATTTAGATGAGCTTTCTTTTTATGTCTATCAAAGTCTTTAGAGAAATGATATGCTTAAATAATGCTACATTAGTATCCTATAAGAAGTGAAGGGTACTTTAAATAATAAGCCCATTGGATAAAAAATCGAAAAAATATTATGAATTCTTATTTAATTTAAACCCCATACCCTAAAATGTCTCCAGTTTTCAATTAGGGGGCACTTGTTTTATTTTACCCCATAGAAAGACACTTACACACACAAATGACTTATAAACACAATCGTATCTTTTATACATAGTTAAAGTTCATAACAAAATGTAATGCACCCTGCATACTCTTAACATTAATTGAATGCACATTTAATTATGCCTTCTTAAATTAATTGAGCTTTTTTTGTTTACGTGTGAGGAAATATTTATTGAAAACAGGGTAGTGGGTGCTCATACAGAACTATGCTTGAAATCATCTTTCTTTAAAAGATTAATACTCTTTGTAAGCAACAAGAACTATTCCTCTAATTTTTGTTTTAGCTGCTTTACTTTAATTTTTTCTTTTAGTATCTCTTTTTTTTCTCTAACCAAATCGAGACTAGACTTAAATGGACGTCCAAAGTTAGTTTTCTTCAGATAGTAAATTAATGGAAAAGGAAATATTATAAGCCCTAACGAAGCCAATATAGTTTCTTTTAATAATGCCCCATCATGGAAAAACTCATAGATCAATGCAGCTATTCCAAAAGTAATAGAGGCAACTGAAGCAATTCCGAGTATAATACCTGTCACGATTAGCAAGTAGTTTTTATTCACAGCTTATAATTTGATTCAATAATATCAAAATAATTACAAAGACACAAATATGTGTCCGTATAAATTTTGAGCAATGTGCATATTGTGATGTGCTAGAAGAACAAAAAATACACAAGCAAATCTTCCTAAAAGAATTAGGTAAAAGAATTAAAAAACTCAGAGAAGATAGTGGCCTCTCTCAATTTGAGCTAGCCAATGAAGCTGGTATTGTTAAAAACCAGATAGGTAGAATTGAAAGAGGTGAGATTAATACTAGCATCTATACCCTGAAAAAAATTTCTAGTGTTCTTAAAGTTCATATATCGGAACTTTTATCATTTGAACATTAATTTATTCTAAAAGCAAAAAAAAATCCTATCTTAGAATTCTGACAATCCTCCCTTAATTATTATTAATAGCTTTTAAGATATTAAACTTATTAGCCGCCTACTTATACCTTAAAGGGAGACCTATGATTTCAATAAAATTTCTAAAAGCAATCAACGGAGATTGCATCCTTATTTCTTTTAAGGACTTACAAGGTAAAACGAAAAATATACTTATTGATGGCGGTTTAGATGCTACTTATTATGAATCAAAGTCTAATTCATATGGTGAGCTTAAGACCTCTATCGATTATTTAAGGAAGAAAAATCAAAAAATTAATTTACTGGTTTTAAGTCATATTGATAATGATCATATTAATGGTTTGCTTAAGTGGTTTGAAATGGACAACAAGGCTCACGAATTAATTGAAAAAGTTTGGTTTAATTCGGGTAAATTAATTGCTGAATGGCTAAAAGAACCTGAAAACCCTGATTTAAAGGTTGGATTAAAAATATTTGAAGACCCTTACACAGGGGTTCCTGAAGCTCTCAGATTTGAGGAATACCTTTTAAAGAGTAATATCTGGGAAAGAAAAATCATAATGCAAGGAGCAACATTAGAAGATGATGAAACAAAAATTCAAGTCCTATCACCTAGTAAAAAACAGCTAATCAGATTACTTAAAGAATATAAAAAGAAAACAGGTGATGATTCCTATACTTCAGGTAGAAAGAAGGATTGGCCTTTAGATTTAAAATCATTTATTGTGGAGGAGGATAAAAATTATACGTTTTCTCAAGATTCAAGTCCTAAAAATGGTAGCTCAATTACACTATTAATAACCTACAATGAAAAGAATTTTTTATTCTTAGCAGACTCACACCCTAAACAAATAGTTAAGTCACTAAAACGAATGGGGTATAGTAAACAAAACCCAATTGAACTTGAGCTTTTACAAGTCTCACATCATGGTAGTAAAGCAAACAATAACGTTGAATTATTTGAGATTACTAAGACAAATAATTATGTAATAAGCACAAATAGTTCTAGTCATAACCATCCTCACAAGAGAACTTTAGCAAGAATAATCAAGGTTAATCCAAAGGCTACTTTTCATTTCAATTATGAATTTGTATTAGACAATATTTTTACAGAAAACGATTTTGAAGAATTTAAAGAATTTAAAGCCAAAACAATATCAACATATACCATTTCTTAATGAGCAAAGACAAATTAAAGTTATATAGCGTTAAAGTTGCTAATGGTAGTGGTTGCATTTTTCAACCAATGATTAATGAGTATACCTATATATTAACTGCAAAACATTTATTCTACATTAAAGAAAAAAATGATAGAGGTCAAGATGTTGAAATTGAAATTGAAAATGGTACAGAAATAGAAATTTTTAAAAATCAAAAAATAGAAAAAGGTTGGAAAGAAATAAAAATCCCTTTTACTCTAAGTAAGGGAGAAAATTACTTTCCGCACCCTAATAAAGATGCAGATATTGCTATCTTAAAAATTGAATACATAGCTGATTTTAACTCAATTTTTGTACAAAATAGAACTTTTAAGGTGAAGGATTTTGAGCTATGCGGATTTCCAGAATCTCGTTATTTCAATAATGAAGGAGAAAGGTATGCTACTCAAATAGTTGAGGAATTTATGGCAACTGGCAATTTTTGTCAAGGAGCACAATTATCGAATGACACTTTACAACAAGCAGATATTGAAGGGTTTTCAGGTGGAGGCATTTTAAAAGTAATAAGAAATAACGTCTATATTATTGGCATTCAAAGTAAAATGGCTAGTAAAGCAATTAACCAAGTCGGTCAAATAGGCTTTGTACAAATTAAATTTTTTGAAGATATAATTAATCATTACAAAGATCAATTAACAGAGCTTTATCCAGATTACATGAGTAATTTTTCATTCTTGAGGGATGAATCTTTTATGTTGGAAGTTGATGCACTAGACGAAGATAAAATAGAAGCTACTAGAGCTACCCTTAAGAATAAAGCATTAGATATCATAAAATCTGATATCACACCTCACGGTATAAAAGAATTATTTAAAGAGAGAATTCTTCTTGATGACAAATGCCCTGAACACTTGTCAATTAAAAATGTTTGGATTGCGTGGTTAGAGTTCCTGACGATAATGAATATTATCAAATATGAAAATATTGAGAGTGCGACTTTGACTGAAATTTTCGATGCATTTCGATTGAAATATTCAGATAAAGATGATTGGACAGATTTAATAAAAAATGATTTGTTAAACTCAGATTATTTAGGTCTAACCATGGATTCAACTGTTGTTGTTTCTACCAAAAAAGCCCCAAGAAATAATTTTAAACTCCCAAAAGGCAAATTAGTAAATCTTGTTAAGGTGCCAGATAAAAAAGGAATGAGAACGGACAATGGAATTAATCATCCTTATAATGCTTTTAACTTTGTGCACTTAGAATATTTTAAAACTAAATGTATACAACAACGCCTCGAATTATATGAAAATATTAATGACGAAAATGAGCTTTTAAATATTTTAAAAAATCAGTATGATGAGTTATTCAATTGAAGAGACAATCACTTATTTAGAAGAAAAGTTCAAGAATATAAGATTTGATTATAGAAATGTTGATTTTGGATCAACGATTCCTGCTTTCTTTATATACTTTGAAGACGAAAAACTTCTTAAACAAAAATGGGAAGGAATAGCCAATTTAATTGCTGTAGATTTTCAGGCAAGACAAAGAAATGAGTATCAGGTTTGGAATATTTATCTGTTTTATATTATCAATAATCCAATATCAAAAGAGTTAAAATATAAAATCGAGAATGATACATTCTCTAGTAGAAAAATTGTTATCGAAAATACTAGTGATCAAGATTTAATGATTAATGAACATATTCTAAATCAAATAGATGTAAACTTGGAAAACGATAAAAATGAAACTCATAGCTTTAATACTAATAAGATAGTTGAATCTATATTGGAGGATAAAATTTTAAAAAAAATAAATATTACTAAAGAAGCAAATGCAGCATACAAAGAGTTAATTAAAGCATTAAAAGAAAAAGAAGATGAAATTTAAGCAAGTAGAGGTTTCTGCCTTCAGAATATATAATAAACCTGAAAATTCAACTTTTAATTTTACCACAAACACAGGGGAAATAGCTGATTTCGTAGCAATTTATGCACCTAATGGCTTTGGAAAAACCTCCTTTTATGATGCAATTGAATGGGGTATAACAAATAATGTTCAAAGATTTTGGCAAAATAAAAATACTCAGGGGTCAATAGATGCTTTAAGAGCATCTAATGAAAAACAAGTGAAGTTATTGAGAAATAATAACGCAAAAAGTAATATAAAGACTTATGTAAAAATAACAACTGATTCTGAGGAGCTTACCCCCAGAATCCTTAAGGTGCATGGGAAAAGAAAAACTGATATAGACAAAGCTGAAAATGTCGAAAATAGAAGCTTTCGACAAGTAATCTTATCTCAAGAATGGATTTCTTCATTTTTAAAAGAAGTTGATGGAGAGAGAAGGTATCAACTATTTATGCAAAATCCAGACCTAGTTAGAATAGATAACTACTATGAAGGAGTGAAAATTTTGTATAAAGAAAATCAAAAAATGATTGAATCACTCGAACAGGAAATCACGAAAATCAAACTTGATATTGACCCTCAGAGTGATTATAATCCATTAGAAACTATTAATAGCCAAATAACAGAGATTAACAAAGAACTGAATGAAAACAAGGTTTCCTTAATTGAGCTAAGCGCTTCAAAGGAAGAAATAAAAGACTTCAGAGATTTAATTTCAAGCAGGGTTATATCTCATGATAAGGAAAAATCATTAAATGAAATTTTGTCTCAAATCAAAAAAATTAAAATAGGTGATTCCAATATTGTTGGGATTGAAGCTTTTTATTCATTAAAGAAAGACCTAGAAGAAATAAATAAGAGAATAAAAGAAACACAGTCTAATCTTCAAAAGTTTCTGGACTTACAAAAGGCTCAAAATAAGTTAGCTAATGAGAAGAAGAATATTGCTGATTTAATTAAGCAGGAATCAGAACATAAGAAGGTATTAAAAAGCTATGATTATTATAATACAGTTAAAGAGAAAATTGAAGAAAAAACTAAACAAGGAAAATCTATAGAAAAAGATCAATTTGTTTTAGAGACAAAAATTGAAGATCTAACTAATCAAGAATCAACTATTACAAATAGAATTGAGAGCTTGATAAAGCAAAAACTAGATTTAGAAGAAAAAGAAAAGGATTTACCTTCTTTAGAGAGTAGAGCAAGCCACCTGGATAAAGAGAAATCTAAATTTGAAAAACTAAATGAAAAGAACAAGTTAGAAATTGAAAAATTATCCTCTAAAATAAATTCCATTGAAGATGAAATAAATGAATTAGAAAAAGTTAAAATTGAAACTAATAATTGTGATTATTCGTTATTACTCATACATGACCAATCAGATTTAATTGACTTAACAAATGAACTTATAAAAGCTAATGACGATAAGCGTAATTTAGAATTAAAAGTTAAAGAGTTAAACGAACAAATTAACCAGCAAAAATCATTAAATACTACTATTGAAGAGTTTATTAATGCTGGATTGAACATTGTCAATGATGTTCAAGATTCCAAGTGCCCTTTATGCGAACATCAATATAATTCATATAAGGAATTAATTAGTCGTATTTCTAACAATAAAGCTTTAAATAATATTCTTAAAGAACTTCTCCTTAATAAAAATAAAATTAGGGAAGAGATTAATAAAAAAACCAAAAAAATTAATGAAGGAAATAGAAAGTTAATTAAGTTTTATGATCAGAAAATTAATAAACTAAACAAAGGAAAAGAAGTATTAGAAGAAAAGCTTGATAGTCTAAACAAATCTCAAAGAAAAATAATTGAAAAACTGAAAAGTCTAAAAAACGAAGCAGAAGAGATAGGTATTAAACTTAATGGTTTGACTATTAATGAATATAAAAAGCAACTGAAAGATTCATTATCAAAAGTATCCACAGAAATTGATAGTTTAAATAAGAAATTGTCCGAAATCAAGAAGGAACTATCAAAATTAAAAAATATGCATAGAAACAATGTCGCTAAGTTAGATTTTATAAAAGCAGAAAATCAAAATCTCGAAAAAGGTGAAAAATATGTTTCAGTTTTGGAATGGCTTACTAATAATATAGCCTCGGAGAATTCAACAAAAGTAGATTTGCAAGAGAAGCTTACTGAGCTAACAAATAGAATCAAGCAATTAAGAAAGGACATTCTAGAGACAGAAAAATTAATTTCGGTTTATGAAAAAGATTTAAGTTCCTTTAATCAAGAAGCCCAATTAAAAATAGAATTAAGTTTACTAAAAAATCAAAAAGAAGTTGATAAACAAATTCAAGAATTCAAATATTTTGTAAAAGACAAATTTAGTATTGAAGTAGATGGTTTTAATCAAAAAACCTTGATTGAATTTTTAGGAAAAAGGGAAAATGAATTAAAAGAAGAACTAAAGAAGCATAATAAGTTAAAAGAAGGGTTTATGAAGTTGGAAAAGTATGCAGAAAATTTATACCCTTTTTTGCAGTCTGAAAAGGCCAAACTAATTCTTAAAAAGAAAGAAAACGAACTTAGTTTTTTACAGAAAAGTGTAACCCCTTTGCTTAAAGTAGAAAAGAAAAATACTAGGGATTATATTGATAAAAGAATAAAAGATTTTTTCTATGAAAATTTGATTAATGACTTATATAGTAAAATCGACCCTCATCCCGACTTTAAATCCGTCAAATTTGTAGCTGACCTTGATACAGGCAGACCTAGGTTAGATATATTTGTCAAGAATCAAGAGAATGAAGTAAGTTTAATTCCCAATCTATATTTTAGCCAAGCTCAAATAAATGTTCTTAGTTTAAGTATTTTTATGGCCTCTGCTTTGAATTCAGATGAATACAACTGTATTTTTATTGATGACCCTATTCAATCAATGGATAGTATAAATCTTCTATCTACAATTGATTTATTACGTGGGCTTGTAGTAAATGAAAACAAACAAATAATCCTATCAACCCATGATGAAAACTTTTTCAACCTTCTAAAGAAAAAAATCCCTAAAGACATCTTTAAGTCTAAATTTCTAGAGTTAGAGTCGTTTGGCAAATTGAAAAAAGAAGAAAGTAATGATATGTTAATGGCCTAATTAGATTTTCATGGAAAAAAAATATAAGATACTATCGCTCGATGGTGGAGGAAGTTGGGCAATACTTCAAGTCTTAACCTTGAAGGATATATTTCTTAAAAGGTACCCAAATAAGAAAATTAAGGGACATGAAGTTTTAAGACATTTTGATTTGGTCATAGCAAATTCAGGAGGCAGCATGGTTTTAGCAGCATTAGCATGTAACTGGACTTTTGATGACATTATTAAGCTTTTTGATGACAAAGAAATAAGAGAGAAAATTTTCACGAAATTAAATTTTAGCCAGAAGTATTTTCCTGCTAATTTCATGAGTCTATTTGGTGTAAAATCAGTTGGTACTCGATACTCTACTACAGCTAAAAAGAAAGCCTTAGAAGATATTTTAATAATAGACAACATGAAAAGGCTAAATGATGTTACTCTTTCGGAGCTTCCAAAAATAATAGGAAAAGAATCTTTAGAAATTGTTGTCACGACTTTTGATATTATCAATAAAAGGGCAAAGTTTTTTAGGTCTAATATGGATAGCAAAGCCAGAGCAGAAGTTGTAGCAGGTTTAGATCATTTCGAGCAGGTCAGCCTAGTTGGAGCAATCCATGGAGCGTCAAATGCCCCAGTGAATTATTTTGATTTCCCAGCCGTATTAGTTCCTAAAATAAAAGGACTTATAAACAAAAGAAGACGTTATTTATGGGATGGTGCTTTGAGTGGATTTAATAACCCCATAATGGCTGGGCTGACAGAGGCATTTGCAAACAATATAAATAGGGAGAACATTCATGTATTATCAATAGGAACCGCTGGAAAGTTGATTTCTAATGAAGACTCCGATAATTTTAGAGATCAATATTATAGCACTCTTTTAGGAAAAAAAATAATAAGAACAGAAGATGGGGGAAAAATTGATTTTGACAAAACACTTAATTGGAAAGTGCTTGGTTTTAGAATCAAAAAACCTAAAGTCTTTTTCCGTTTATTTAAAGGCGGTCGTTTCTATTCATCTATAATTTCAAATCTATCTCAGTCAATTTTATTTGAACCGCAATCATGGGCATCATATAGTGCCTACACAAGTTTGTTTTCAGGAAGAATTGATAATGCAAATGAAAATAACAGGAGATTTATTAGGCTGTCTCCTCAGATAATAAAAGAAAACAATTCTAATGAATTGATAAATAAATTGTACGATTTAGATATGGATGTCACTAAACAAGACGAAATACAACTATTAAAATCTTGCTATGATGAATGGAAAAAAGGCACTATAAAAAATGAACCTGTACAATGGACAAAAACGATACATGGAGATTATATTTTTGCAAAAGGACATCAGCATTACGTCGATGCTTTGAGCGATTTAAATTGGCTATAAATTATGTATTTAGATTTCAATGAAATTAAAGACGGAAGGCAGTTCGAAGAACTTACTGCTTTACATTT
Organism: Winogradskyella sp.; assembly: GCF_028282165.1. GTDB lineage: Bacteria > Bacteroidota > Bacteroidia > Flavobacteriales > Flavobacteriaceae > Winogradskyella. Next base: position 103,030 of record NZ_JANQIM010000034.1, read on the forward strand.
AGAAGAAAAATTCAACAATCATATCAAAGATATAGAAATAAGAAAATCGGGAGTAGGTGCTGATGGTGGCAGAGATATTTTAGTTGATTTTAAAGTTACTGATGGCATACAATCTTTTAATAGAAAATGGATTGTTCAATGTAAATTCCGCAATATTAATATTTCCACAAATGTCATTAACGATGTAAATATCCCATCTCTTATACATTCTTATGGAGCTTCTGGATATTTAATAATATGCAGAAAAAGACCAACAAGCAAACTTAGTAATTTCATAGAGCAATTAAATCTAAATTGTAAGTTTGGCTATAAATATCAAATTTGGTCTGGTGAACAGTTCAAGCGCTCATTACTGACCAGCACCAATCATACTTTTATGCAATTTTTCCCTAACTATTATAAATATTTAACTAGAGAAGACAAATGAACGTGTTTTTTTCATATTCTGTTCCTAATAAAGATCATTCTGTTATTACAATGTTATCTAATCGCTTGAGAGAAAAAGAATTTAAGTTTACTACAAGCTATAATCTATTAATCTCTGAAGATAATTACACAACAAATAGTCTAATAAGCAATTCCAATATTTTTATTTGTCTCATATCTAAAAAAGAAAACAAAAATAAAATTATTAAAGAACTAGAATTTGCAAAATCGGCGGGTATACTTACAATTCCGCTAATTGAAAACGGATTAAAATTTAATCCAAAATTGAAAGAAGAAATTATTGTCTTTGACAGAAATAACCTAAACCAAAGTGTTAGCCAGATTTTCCAAAAAAAAGATCGTATCAGGGGCGATTTGAATTTATTCTATTGGAGTGCCGTTGAAGAAATGATTTTAGAGATGATAAAAGCAATTTCCGTTAAAAATAATGAGTATGAAACGGATATTTGGTTTCAAGTAAGTAATCCTTATTTAGAAAAAATACATAAACCTTCTTTAGAACATAATTTCCCAAGTGTCTTCTCAAAACAATTAACTACGTCAACTTTGGGAAGAAGTCAAAATAATTTAATGGCGAATATTATTCAGGTTGTTTACAATTGGGAATTAAGCAACGAAGAAAAGTCAACTAAAGAAAGTGAAGCTATTATAAATGATGCTATTAAAGCTTTTAATAATTCAATAAAAAAGAAGGCTAAAGGTCGTCATAAAAAAAATAAAAAAGCTTATTTTAAGTCTATTAATGATGAATTAGAAAAAATAGGAAGAGGGTTGATTAAAAGGATAAATAGACTTCCAAAATAATAATCAAATTATGGTGTCAATTGCAAATACTAAATACCCAAATCATTACCGCCATTTTTTGTGCCTGATTTGAAAACTCCTGATTCTAGTTTTAATCACTTGTTAATAAGATTAAATGATAATACAAAGATTATTTAGGTATAGAACAACAAATAAGATTAATAGAACCGCTCAAGGATAAAATTAAAGACAAGTTAGATGAAAAACAATAGTTCAAATGGCAATGAACCAGAATGGTTGAAATTTGAAAAAGAAGTGGCTAAACTTTTTGAGCTATTCGGTTATGATCAAGTTATTCATGATGTAAAAATGGATGCAGGTCAATGTGATGTTTTGGCTATTTCAAATAAAAGAGATAGAGCAAATATCATTGCAGAATGTAAACTAAAAAGTAAGTCATCTTCTAAAGTTGGTATAGTAGATGTCCAAAACTTTATAAATAAAGTAAGTAACTACAGAAGTGAGGGGAAAATTGACCAAGGTTATCTAATAACAAATAATGGATTTACATCCGATGCAAAAGCGGCCATTAATGATAGAGTCAAAAACTTTGTTTTTTTACTTACCTATGATGAACTAATTCAGAGTCTATTATCTATTAAAAATTATTTAGAAGACTACATATACGAATACGACAAGAGTCGTGATGGTGATAAGTTTGTTGATTTAAAACTCATTAATACCACCACACTAAACGAAACAATCCTTGATTGTACACCAGGTGATCTAATAAAATCTAAAAAAGACAGCTGTTCATATCTAGTGGTTGATAAACAGTCCTTGTATCACAAAGAGCTAGAGTTACCTTTTATAGATTATTCTCATAGTAAATCCAACCCTAGTCTAAACATTGTAGATTTTTTAAAAGAGGAAAAAAGAATTGAAGAACTTCGTCTAAAATCACAAAATGATTATACCCGAAAAAAACTTGAGTGTCTGACAAATTCAGTTAAAAAAGTAGCAGCCAAAAAAAATGAAGAAATGCTACCGCATTTATTTATAAATGTTAAAGATCTTTTTTTAAACGAAAATAAATTGAGTCCAATAGAAGCGACAAGATTATTGTTGAATGATTGGGAGAAGTACGGAGGTGGAAGCGGCAGTAAGCTTAAGAGAAAATATAAATTAAGGTCAGAAATTCAGAGAGAAATCTTGGCTGATTTTAATACCAATTTAAAATTTGTATCATTAGAAAGCCCTAAGATTCATCCTTTTTTATCCAATTATCTCATTTATGTTTATGATAACCTAAATATACGTCGTAAAGATTTTCTTTCGGCAAGTGAGAATATTATTGAAGTTTTTGAATCAGATACTAGAACAATTCCAAAATTAAAACTACTAATTGAAGAACAAGCTTTTGATTCATTGAATGAGTTTTTACATTCCCATTCATCACAAATTCTTGTACTTATTGGAGATTATGGAGCTGGAAAGACAACAATCATTAAAAAACTAATGAGAACATTAGCTCAAGAAAAACTTAACAATAAAACTGACCCAAAACATAGAACACCTCTATATATAACACTTAAAGATTATAGTAAAGTTCCTGATATGCAAAGCCTAATAAAGCTTTTCTTGAGAGATAATGCAGACCTTGATGATGTTTCAATAAGAACTTTTAAAAAATTAAATGAACAAGGTCGTTTCGTTTTGCTTTTAGATGCATTTGATGAAATGCTCAAACAAGTCACAAAAGCAGATCGTCGAAGATGTTTCAAAGAAATATCCAACCTGGTCAATGAAAACTCAAAAATTATATTGACTGGACGACCCTCTTATTTCAATGACTACTTAGAGTTTAAAGAAAATCTTGAAATTTTAATCAATGACAATGATTTTCAAGATAAGAACCCTATTTCGTACGAAATAAGATGCTTACAACTGCTTGATGAAGAGAAGGTAGAAGAGTTAATAAAAAAGGTTATACCTAGTGACTCATCAAATATTCTTGATTTAATACTTGACAAACCAAATCTTATGGATTTAGCAAGAAGACCCGTTTTAGCAAACATGATTGCAAACAGCGGGAATGAACTAGTAAAGTTAGAATCAAAAGAGATTTCGGCCAGAGATATTTACAAAATTTACACAAATAAATGGGTTGAAATAGAGGAAGATAAGGGAGAGTTCAGAATATTAAATAGTTCAAAGAAAAAGCATACTTTTTTGCAATATCTAGCTATGCAAATGCATATTTCAGGTAATTGGCATATACACTACAGCGATTTAGATGAATCAATAAATAAGTATTTTGATCTTGATAATAATATTAAATTAGATCATTTCAGTCACGATATAAGAACTTGTTCTTTTCTTTCCAGAACAGACGATGGTTATTATTTTTTTATTCACAAATCTTTTATGGAGTACTTCATCGCTTGCGAATTTGTGCAACTGGAAAATTCGCCATTTTGTGAGTCTTTTTCAAATGATTTGACTCATGAGATTATTGATCTGCTAGATTTTAGTGCCCTTCCTGCTCATTTTAGTGATCTTTTGCATATCAGGCCTCATTTAGAAAACTGCCTGAGTGACATTATCGCATTAAAAAGTAAAATGGTGAAAGAATCATTATATGAAGAAGCCCGTTATTTTCGAGATGCCGAAAAAATAATTGAAGATACTTTGTCAAAATTCAACTCATTTTTTACAATGGAAAAATCAAATCATCTACAAGAGATGATGAAATGGCGGCAAGAATTAATTAATATTTACTCTTCATTAGACACACCTCAAAGGAATGAATTCAGATTTGTTATTCGTAAAAACTTTGAACACATAGACCTGAAATATAATATGAAATTTAATTTTGAGTAAGTGAAACAAAAATAATCGTACAAAAATCATACATTGAATGAACAAAAAAAACCGCAATCACTTAATTATTAATGAATTACGGTTTTTAAAAGTACTGAAGGCGGGACTTGAACCCGCACGGCCATAATGGCCATTGGATTTTAAGTCCAACGTGTCTACCAATTCCACCACTTCAGCATCCTAGTTGCGGACAGCAACTTAATTATATTATAGAGCGAAAGACGGGATTTGAATGCTGATGAAGCGTGCTTATCAGCATTCTGACATTTCTGCTAGAAATCGTCAGCACCACAATCCTCACTTTTATCAAACAAACTTTCCATCAACCCAGAATGTTTGATTTCTGAGCGAAAGACGGGATTTGAACCCGCGACCCTCACCTTGGCAAGGTGATGCTCTACCCCTGAGCTACTTTCGCGTAGTCTTCTAAAGAACTATTTCGCTTTAAAAGCGGATGCAAATTTAAACTATTTCTTAGAAATGCAAAGACTTTTTTGAAATAAATTGAAAGCGGCTAGGCTTGTTTTTTCTTCAACAACATCCGCTTTATTTCGTTAAGCTTCATAAGGGCTTCTACAGGGGTTAGCGTGTCAATATCAGTGTGAAGAATTTCATCCTTAATTTCTTCTAAAAGTGGGTCATCCAAATTAAAGAAACTCAACTGCATATCATCCTTAAGAGACTTTACTTTATCGGTCAATTCTTCACTAGAATGCGATTTTTCTAACTTAGAAAGTACCTTATTTGCTCGCCTAATGACTTGTTGGGGCATCCCTGCCATTTTTGCAACATGTATCCCAAAACTGTGCTCACTACCACCTTCAACTAGTTTTCTCACAAACAAAACATTGTCCTTAAGTTCCTTAACAGCAACATTAAAGTTCTTTATTCTCATAAAGGTTTCCGTCATTTCATTAAGCTCATGGTAATGTGTTGCAAATAAGGTTTTTGGTCGGGCAGGATGCTCGTGAAGATATTCGCTTATTGCCCAAGCAATGGAAATACCGTCATAGGTACTAGTACCTCGACCAATTTCGTCTAATAGTACCAAACTACGGTCGGAAATATTATTAAGAATAGAGGCCGTTTCATTCATTTCTACCATAAATGTAGATTCACCCATAGAAATATTATCACTCGCACCAACACGCGTAAAAATCTTATCCACCAAGCCTATTTTTGCCTCTCTTGCTGGCACAAAACTCCCTATTTGAGCCAAAAGGACAATCAAAGCTGTCTGCCTTAAAATAGCAGACTTACCAGACATGTTAGGACCGGTAATCATTATGATTTGTTGCGACTCCCGATCTAAACAAACATCATTAGCTACGTACGATTCGCCTAAGGGCAATTGTTTTTCAATGACCGGATGACGACCGTCTTTTATCTCTAGATCGAAACTATCGGTTATTTGCGGATGGTTATACTTGTTTAATTTTGCAAGACTAGCAAAACCACAAAGACAATCTAGCTGTCCAATCAGTTGCGCATTCTGCTGCACATTAACAATAAACTGATGCATCCATGTCACCAATTCGGCAAACAATTGTTGTTCTATAGCTAAAATACGCTCTTCTGCACCAAGTATTTTGGCTTCGTATTCCTTTAATTCTTCAGTAATATAGCGCTCTGCATTAACCAAGGTTTGCTTTCGCATCCATTCCTCGGGCACTTTGTCCTTATGTGTATTTCTTACTTCAATATAGTACCCAAACACATTATTAGAAGCAATTTTTAAGGATGGGATTCCGGTACGCTCACTTTCACGCTCTAACATACCATCTAGATAATCCTTCCCAGATTTCGATAATCCCCTTAATTCATCAAGCTCCTGTGAAAAACCTTCGGCAATGGTGTTTCCTTTCAATACATTTACTGGTGCTTCCTCATTTAAGGTCTGTTTAATTCTTTCGCGGAGCAGATCACAATTGTGCAAGTTTTCGCCTAGAATCTTTAAGGCTTCATTATTACAATTTTGAGCCAAAGCCTTAATTGGCACAATAGCTTCTAGTGAATTTTTAAGTTGAATAACTTCGCGTGGAGTGACCTTAGTCGTTGCAACCTTAGAAATCAACCGTTCAATATCACCAATATGCTTTATCTGTCCTTGAATCTTTTGAAGCACAGATTCATCATCAAACAAATACTGAACAACCTTATGACGTTGTTTTATCTTATCTGCGTGCTTTAGAGGCAGCGCTAACCAACGTTTTAAGGTTCGACCCCCCATTGCGGAGATGGTTTTATCAATAACATTAATAAGGGTTACGGCATTGGCATTGGCAGAATGATACAGTTCTAAATTTCTTATGGTGAATTTATCCATCCATACATAATCGTCGGTAGCAATACGAGAAATGTTAGTGATATGCTCTAATCTATTGTGTCGTGTTTCACTTAAATAGTGTAGTACCACACCAGCTGCAATGATACCTTCGAACAAATCCTCAACTCCAAATCCTCTCAGGGATTTCGTATTGAAATGCTTCGTCAACGACTCATGGGCATAATCGGCTTGAAAGATCCAATCTTCTAAATAAAAAGTGTGAAAATTGCTTCCAAAGATTTCAGAGAACTCTTTCTTATTTTTTTTCGATAGCAACACCTCACTTGGGTTAAAATTCTGGAGTAGTTTATCTATGTATTCCGCATCGCCTTGTGAGGTTAAAAATTCGCCTGTAGAGATATCTAAAAAAGATATACCGATATACTTTTTATCAAAATGAACGGCTGCTAAAAAGTTATTGGATTTTGAATGAAGAATATCGTCATTAAGTGCTACACCAGGTGTAACCAGTTCCGTAACACCACGTTTTACGATTTTTTTGGTTTGCTTGGGATCTTCTAGCTGATCGCAAATGGCAACACGCTCCCCAGCCTTAACCAACTTTGGCAAATAGGTATTTAAAGAATGGTGTGGAAAACCAGCTAGCTCCGTTTCACTTTCGCTACCAGCACCCCGCTTGGTCAAAATAATATCTAAAATCTTGGCGGCTTTTACGGCATCACTACCAAAGGTTTCGTAAAAATCGCCTACCCTAAAAAGCAATAACGCATCCGGATACTTTGCCTTTATGGCATTGTATTGCTTCATTAATGGTGTTTCTTTTTTTACGGATTTAGCCAAGAGTTTTGTTTATTTTTGTCGCGTTAGATATCGGAATTGTAAAATTGCTAATGTAGCCAAATAGCCTTGTTTTATAAAGTGAAAAATTAAGAAGTTATCTACAATTAACGCTAGATTTCAACAATCGCAATTAGCATTCTAAATAAAGTATAACATAAAATAGATTCCTGCCTACGCAGAAATGACAACTATGAACAGAAAACTAAAAAACAGCGAATTAGATCGTCTCAACGTTTCTGAATTTAAACAAGCCAAAAAGTCACTAATAACTATTGTATTGGATAATATTCGCAGTCTTAATAACATTGGTTCGGTATTTAGAACCAGTGACGCTTTTTTAGTTGAGAAGATTTACCTCTGTGGCATTTCAGCCCAACCTCCTCATAACGATATAAGAAAAACAGCACTGGGCAGCACCGAAACTGTGGATTGGGAATACCATGAAAATACGTTTGAAGTTATTGAAAAACTAAAGTCTCAAAATGTTACTGTCTGTGCTATAGAACAAACCGAAAATGCGACTAGGCTCAATGATTTTGAACCTCAGCCAGACACCAGATATGCCTTTATTTTTGGCAATGAAGTTAAAGGAGTTTCCCAAGAGGTGGTTAGCGCCAGTGATCTAGTTATTGAAATACCACAATATGGTACCAAACATTCCTTAAATATCTCTGTAAGCGCTGGTGTTGTAATTTGGGATGTGTTTTCGAAGTTAGAAAAGCCCATCTAATTTTCCCAGAGGTAGGACTTGTAATATGGCTGTTATTCCTGCTTTCGCAGGAATAACAAATAGTAATAGTGTATGCAGAAGTTGAAAAAGAAAATAAAAACACCATGGCCAACAAAAAATGCCATGACCCAAATTTACGATAAGCATCTCTGGGGCGGAAACGACTTCGATTTCTATTCTGGTGAGGGCTCTCATCATCCAGATATTGTAAAACCTTATGTTGAAACAGTTACTGCATTTTTAAAATCGCATCAAAAAAACTTATCCGTTTGCGATTTGGGCTGTGGTGATTTTAATATTGGTAGACAATTAGCACCATACGCTTCAAGTTACATTGCCGTTGATATTGTTAAAGATCTCATCGAAAGAAACAAGACATTATTTAAAGCAGCAAATTTAGAATTTCGCTGTTTGGATATTGCAAAGGATAAACTACCAAAAGCAGATTGTGTAATTCTTCGACAAGTGCTTCAACATTTATCTAATAAAGAGATTATAAGCATTGTAAAAAAACTCTCCAACTACAAATACATTATTCTTACTGAACACATACCAAATGGTGATTTTACACCAAATATCGATATCATTTCTGGGCAAGGAACCAGATTAAAGCACAATAGTGGTGTTAGTGTATTGAAAGCTCCTTTTAATTTAAAAGTGAAAGAAGAAACGATTCTGAATGAGGTGGTTTTTGACCATAGAAAAGGACGTATTTTGACTTTTCTTTATACCATGTAATTTGTCCGTGTCGTTTCAAGCTCAAGCAAGAAATTTCATGTTGTTTTGCTCGAAATAGTTCTGTGAGATTCCTAGTCGCTCTCCCGATAGCTATCGGGACTGCTCTGTCGGAATAACAGAAAATATCATGAAATTATCTCATTCAAAATCCACAAATAATCCTCGCGGTTTTTTATAAAATCACGCTCAGAGATATCAATAATCTTTACATTAAGCTCGGTTTGGGATTTTAAGAATTCTAAATAACCTGCGTTGATTTTTTCTAAATACTCATCTTGGATATCTTCCTCATATTTTCGGCCTCTTCTTTTAATATTTTCCTGTAATCGTTCTGTATTTTGGTAGAGGTAGACGTATAAATCTGGTCGTGCAATATCTTTATAGACCTGATAAAACAATTTGCGATATAATCTAAATTCATCTTCGGGCAAAGTGACTTTAGAAAATACCAAGGATTTATGCACATCATAATCGCTCACCATAAAATCCTTGAACAAATCTAACTGTGACAAATCATCACTGATCTGTTGGTAACGATCTGCCAGAAAAGACATCTCTAAAGTAAATGCGTAACGCTCTGGTTCCTTATAAAACTTAGGCAAGAAAGGATTATCAGCAAAACGCTCTAAAATCAATTTAGCATTAAAATCTTGGGATATTTTAGTCGCCAAACTGGTTTTACCTGCACCTATATTGCCTTCAATGGCTATAAAATTGAATTTACTAAAATTATAATGTTTCTTCGGGTTTTTTAACCAGATTTTAATGGGCTCTATTTCTGAATCATCTTCACTTTCTTGCAACAATTCAGAAATCGACTTGTCTAGCTTAGGATGTTTTAAATCTTTCGCAATATCTTGAAGGGGTTGCAACACAAATTTTCGATGATGTAATTCAGGATGTGGAATAACTAAGTTCTTCTCCTCAATAAGCTCATTAGCATAAAACAAAATATCTAAATCAATCTTTCGCGATTCATAAGAATCTTTTTTTTTCTTAGCAATTCTTCCTAAATCAAGCTCAATTTTCTTTAATGTTTTAAGTAATGTTTTTGGCTTTAACTGAGTTTCAATCTTAATGCAGGCATTAAAAAAATCTTCCCCCTCAAAACCCCAAGCAGGTGTTTTATAAACTTTTGAAATCTTATGGACTACACCTACCTTCTGAAAAATAGCATCTATGGCCAACTGCAAATACTGCAATTTATTGCCTTTGTTACTTCCTAATGCGATATAGACAGGTTTAGTAGAAATCATGTTTTTATAAAGATCCCGCTATTCAGCGGGATTAGTTATTCTAGAATTTTGAATGGTCGCTGAACAACGTTTCAAAATTCTGAACGCTCTAACAAAATAACTAAAACAAACCGACATGTTAAAAATAATTATCACTCTACAGCAAAATGCTTGTTTTTTAACATCAAAGGTTCCATCTAACAGTTTAAAGGCAATAAATATGAAAAGATGAATTATTAATAGATTATCTTTACATCAACAATTTATCAACGGTTTTCAATGTCAGTTAAAGACAAGCTTTTAGCACAACGCATATATCTTTTGCTTGGTGCGCTTTTCATCACTTCTTTAGTAGTTTCCAACTTAATTTTTCAAAAGTTTTTTTATTGGTATCCTGTAGATGTCGAAATTTTTGGCAGTAAACTTTTTGAGATCTCTGTTGGTATCCTACCATATCCAATTACGTTTTTAATAACGGACTTAATTAGTGAGATCTATGGTAAAAAGCGTGCTAATGATATTGTTGTTGTTGGGATTTTCGCTTCTGTTTTTTCTTTATTAATCATCTATGTGGGATCTCAAGTTCCTTCAACGTCATGGTCTTATGTAGACGATAAAATGTTCAATACCGTTTTTGGCAACTCTGCTATTGCTGTATTTGCAAGTATGCTTACCTACCTTTTTGCTCAGTTTGTTGATATTCAAATTTATCACTTTTGGAAACGCTTAACCAAAGGCAAACATTTATGGCTTCGCAATAATTTTTCTACATGGTTTTCCCAGTTCGTAGATACGTTTACAATTGTATTCTTATTATGCTCTTTTGGCATTATAGATTGGGAAAATTTTAAAGGTTTATTGCTTAGTGGTTTCTTATTTAAAGTTTTCGTTGCAGCTCTTGATACGCCATTTCTGTACCTAGGTGTTTATGCCTTTAGAAAACGCTTTAAACTCAAGGTGAATGAAGAAATTGATCTGATTTAATTGTTATTAAATTATTAAAATCATTATAAATTTTAATAACTGTACAACTTTTCTTATGAATTTTACGTATAATTCATAAACCAAGTTTACCTGTTATGAAGAAATTTTTCAAAATTATCGGAATCCTTTTACTCCTTTTCATTGCTATTCTCATTACAATTCCATTTATATTAGAATCTAAAATAGATACTATAGTTCAGAATTATGCCGATGAAAATCTAGATGCAGACCTAAGTTTTAACGATATTAGCCTTAGCCTTATCAGTAGTTTCCCCAAGGCTGAAGTTAGCGTTGAAAATCTTCAAATTGTCAACAGAGCGCCTTTTAAGGGCGAAACTTTAGCAACTGCCAAATTATTGTCTTTTGAAATGCCCATTAGTGCACTGTTTAAAGGTCCTGAAGAACCTTTAACGGTAAACGAAATTATAGCAGATGAAATGCTTCTGACCTTAAAAACCAATAAAAACGGAACTACTAACTACGATATCGTTAAAAGTAATGATGACGAGGTTTTAGAAAAACAGGATAGTACATCTTCGGGTTTTAGTTTTGACATCAAAAATTATGAGCTCAACAATAGCGCCTTTACATATATAGACGAAGCTTCAAACACAAGTCTTTATGCTACCGAAATTAATCACAACGGTAAGGGTATTTTCTCTGGTGAACAATCTGAATTAGACACTAATACCGAAGCTAGAATAAGCATGTCCATTGATAGTACAGAATATCTCAGCAATAATATTATAAAGCTAGATGCACTTCTTGGAATGGACTTAGCGCAAAACAAATATACTTTTAAAGAAAATAAGGGCTATATCAATGCGCTACCACTAGAGTTTGATGGGTTTATACAAATGCTTGAAGAAGGCCAACAACTTGATATTACCTTTAAAAACCCTGAATCATCTTTTAAGGATTTTTTAGCTGTTATCCCAAAAGAATATGCTAAGAATATTGAAGACGTTAATACCACAGGAAACTTTACGGTTAGTGGTATTGTAAAAGGGTTGATTTCTGAGGAAACCATTCCGACCATAGATATCAATATGCGTTCGGATAATGCCTCATTTAAATATCCCGATTTGCCAAAGCATGTTGAAAACATTATGATAGACGCATCCATAAAAAACACAACTGGTAAGGCTGATGACACTTATGTAGATTTAAATCAACTAGATTTTAAGATAGATCAGGATGTCTTTAAGTCCGAAGCACATATTAAAAACTTAACAGACAACATGCTTGTAGATGCCAATTTAGATGGTGTTTTAAACTTGGCAAATATCACCAAAGCTTATCCTATAGAACTAGAGAATCAACTAAGCGGAATCTTAAAAGGTAAACTCAACACAACTTTTGATATGGATGCCATTGAAACCAATGCGTATCAGCGCATAAAAAATAATGGTAGTATTTCGATCTCTGATTTTATATTTTCATCTGAAGATATCGTAAACCCTATACAGATCAATAATGCAGACATGACTTTTAAACCTGGAACAGTAAGTTTAAATAGCTTTGATGCCCAAACCGGACAAAGTGATTTTTCAGCCACAGGAACTATAAATAACTTGCTAGGATTTTTGTTAAGCGACAAAAAGCTACAGGGTAGTTTTGATGTTAATTCGAATACGTTTGCTATTTCAGATTTTATGGTTGAAGACGAATCTGCAACGGAAGTCTCTAACAAAACTACTTCTGAAGACGAATCCCTAAAAATTCCTGACTTTTTGGATTGTGCTATTACGGCAAATGCCAAAACAGTGATTTACGACAATCTTAATTTGAAGAATGTAAAAGGTCGATTATTGATAAAAGATCAAAATGCCAAACTTGAGAATATGACGACCGACATTTTTAATGGTCAACTCGGTATATCTGGTAATGTAAGTACAAAAGAAGCTAAGCCCAAGTTCGATATGCAATTGGCCATGCAAGAGTTTGACATTTCGCAATCGTTTAAAGATTTAGAAATGTTAAAAGCTTTAGCCCCTATAGCAAAAGTGGTACAAGGAAAACTAAACTCTACTATTGATGTTAGTGGTCTATTAGATGAGACCTTTTCTCCTGATTTAACAACCATTTCTGGCAATGCTCTTGCTGAGATATTAACTTCTAATATCGATGTATCTAAAAGCCCTTTACTTTCTGGATTAGACAACCAATTAAATTTTATTGACTTTAAAGAATTACAAAACGATATAAAGACCAAATTGAGTTTTGATAACGGTCAAGTTTCCCTTCAACCGTTTACTGTCAATTATAAAGACATTCCAATTGAAATTTCGGGGATGCACACCTTTACAAATAATATGCAATACGATATTGCTTTTCAAGTACCTGCAAAATATTTAGGAGGCGAAGTGAATCGTCTTATCGGTCAAATAAATGACGAAGATGTTAATAGTATTTCGATACCTGTAACTGCGAATATCAACGGAAGCTTCTCTAGCCCTAATATTTCTACAGACTTAACAAGTGGTGTTTCGGACCTTACAAAACAATTGGTAGAAATTCAGAAACAAAAATTGTTGGGTCAAGGCAAAGACCAAATCAATGATTTATTAGGAGGTTTCTTGGGAGGAAACTCAACAACTACTAAAACAGACTCAATTTCGAGCAACAAGGACCAAAAGGATTCTCTTAAAGAAGGCGTAAATTCTGTTTTAGGCGGGATTCTTGGTGGAAAAAAGAAGAAAAAAGACAAAAAAGCCCAAGATTCCACTAAAAACAACTGATTTTATATTAAAACTGATTGGTTTTTTCTAGTTTTTGTCAATAATTGATCTTTTTCCTTGTTTTTCTTAATAATTAAGTTATAATGTAGATTCATAATTTTTAAAAATTCTACATGAGGCAACTTAAGATTACCAAGCAGGTAACTAACAGAGAAGACAAATCCCTAGACAAATACCTACAAGACATCAGTAAAATTCCGTTGATAACTGCAGAGGAAGAGGTGGAATTGGCGCAACGTATTAAACAAGGTGATCAAGAAGCTTTAGACAAATTAACTACTGCAAATTTAAGATTTGTGGTGTCGGTTGCAAAACAATATCAAAATCAAGGGTTAAAACTCCCAGACCTGATCAATGAAGGTAATGCCGGTTTGGTAAAAGCAGCACAGCGTTTCGATGAAACCAGAGGTTTTAAATTTATTTCTTACGCTGTTTGGTGGATTAGACAAGCCATCTTACAAGCATTGGCTGAGCAATCTAGAATAGTACGATTGCCCCTTAATAAAATTGGTACTATTAATAAGATCAATAAAACTTATTCTCACCTAGAGCAAATTTATCAACGACCTCCAAACGCTGAAGAAATTGCAAGAGAATTGGATATTAGCACTAAAGAAGTAAAGCAATCCCTAAAAAATTCAGGGCGTCATTTATCTATGGATGCACCACTTAAGGAGGGCGAGACATTTAGTCTTTATGATGTAGTAAGCGAAAGTGAATCCCCTAGGCCTGATAAAGATCTAATGAAAGCATCATTAAATACCGAAATAGAACGTGCCTTAGACACATTAACACAAAAAGAAAGTGATGTTATCCGTCTAAATTTTGGCATTGGCAATCAACCACCTATGACCTTAGAAGAAATAGGGAGCATGTACGATTTAACCCGAGAACGTGTAAGGCAAATAAGAGAGAAAGGCATAAGACGATTGCGCCATGCTAGTAAAAGTAAAATTTTAAAGACGTATTTAGGTTGATTTATTTTTTATTTTCAAATAGTTAGACTATATTTGCCGACCATTTGCAAGAATTAGACAATAAAAAAACATTGATAGATGATTAAAATCGAAATCAAAGAAGGAGAAAACATAGAAAGAGCTCTTAAGCGTTACAAGCGTAAGCACAGAAATGTACAGATTATGCAGAACTTAAGAGAGTCTCGTTATTTCACTAAACCATCTGTTAAGAGAAGAAGAGAAATCCAAAAAGCGCAATACATTCAAAGCTTAAGAGATCAGGAGAACATCTAAATAGCCTAAGCTTTGTATTTACATATATGAAAGAGCAACGTAATGTTGCTCTTTTTTTGCTCCTACTAATCTAAATCTACTCCTCTACCTAAATTTTTCGTTTTCTGCCTTAATATCCAAAGGTTCTATAGGACGATCTTCGTAAAAATGCTCAAAGGTTTTGTTAGTACTATAGTTATCGGTCAATACTTTATACACCATAACAACCACGAGGATTTGCCCAATGACCGTTAAATAAAATACCCAGTTAAAAGGAAAGTCCATGGCGCACATTATGGTAATGGTTATTAAAAGTAATGTTGTAATGTACACATAAAGAAATGGTGAAGTCTTCATTATAGTTTTTGTTTAAAGTTAAATAATAAAGGTTGAACAAAATAATTTTTAACTCAAAGCTAACATTAACTGTAAGGATATTTTTCTCGAAACTACTAATGGTTCATGATTCTTATTTACTTACTCATTGGCATTGTAACAGCTATTCTAGGTGCTTTACCATTAGGTGCTACAAATATTGCTGTAATCAATACTACAATAAGGCAGAATGCTAGGCAAGCATTTAAAATTACCTTAGCAGCGGGGTTTGCAGAAGTTATATTATCATACTACGCTTTGCATTGTAATATGACGGTTAGAAGTTTTTTTGACTCCAACCTTTGGGTTCAAGTCTTAATAGCCATATTACTATTGGGCATTGGCGCATTACTCTTTTTTAGATCGTCAAAAAAGAAATCTAAAAAACACATCATAAAAACTTCAAAGTATCTTACGGGATTCTTGCTAGGTCTGTTTAATCCTCCTGTATTGATTTATTGGTTGGTTATTTACGGTATAATCAACAACTATTCAATAAACCTAAGCATTGAATCATCAATTTTGGTATTGTTTTTATTCTTCTTTGGAGTGTACATTGGAAAACTACTGACCCTACATGTTTACAGTAAATTCAGTCTAGTCATCAAACAAAAGTTCGAAAACATAAATACCGTAATTAATAAAGTCACTGGGAGTTTGCTTTTCTTTATTGGCCTAGTGAATGTATTTAAACTATACCTTATCTAAACAGTTAATTCAACAATCAAGCCTTCATTAGCTCTAACATTAAAAACAGTATCGTCTTCAAAGATAAGATACTGCCCTTTTATGCCAACAAGCTTGCCTGTGTATTCAATCTGCTTTTTTAAATTTAAACTATTCGGTTTTTCAGGATATTGTTCTACTGGGAACTGAAGATGTGTTTCAGAATTGCTTTCTATAAAATAGTCTTTTACTTCTTCTGGAATAAATTCTTGCAAATTACTTCTCCATTCTAAAAGATCAACATCTTCAATGTCATTTTTCAACATCTTTCTCCAGTTGGTTTTATCTGCCACGTGATCTTTTAAGGCTACTTCTGTAATACCAGCAAGGTATCGATTAGGCACCTCAACTATCTCTATGGCTTCGTGAGCACCTTGATCTATCCATCTCGTAGGTACTTGACTTTTTCTGGTTACGCCCACTTTAACATTACTAGAATTAGCCAAGTAGACAATATGTGGTTGTAACTGTGCTTGCTTTTCATATTCCAAGTCTCTGTCCTCTATCCCCAAATGAGCCTTACTTAACTCTGGTCGCATAATCCACTCACCTGCTTCAGGTTTTTCAAAAAAACACGACTTGCAAAAACCTTGTCGATATAAAGGACGCCCTAAACCGCAAATACACTCCTCACCTACTTTTTTAAGTGTTATAGGTTTATTTAGTAACTGATTCATATGAATGAAGTCATTCTCAAAAACCAAATAATACTGGATTGGCTCTAAGAACTCGGTCTGCATTTTCATTAAAACACCTTTATACAGCATAAAAGAATTTTAGTATTTTTAGCGTTAATTATTTAGTGTAAATATAGCTAATCCATGCCAATTCCTATTGTAAATTCTATTGCTTCATGGTTTTTAAAAAAACGATTTCATCAAATTGAGCTGTTTCTAAAATACCCTAATGAAGTACAAAACGAATTGCTTTTCAGTCTTTTAAAATTTGCCAAGGATACTGAAATAGGCAAACAGTACGATTTTGCATCTATTAAAACTTATAAAGAATTTAATGACCGTGTCCCTTTGGTTAGCTACGAAGAGATTCAATCACAAATTGAACGTTCACGAAATGGAGAACAAAATATCTTTTGGCCCAGACCTATAAGATGGTTTGCCAAATCTAGTGGCACGACTGATTCTAAAAGCAAATTTATACCTGTTAGCACCGATTCTTTAGAAGACTGCCATTATGCAGCTAGTAAAGATTTGCTATGCATGTACCTAAATAACAATGAAGAATCTCAGTTGTTTACAGGAAAAAGTTTACGATTAGGAGGCAGTAAGGAACTATATAAGGAGAACGGAACTGTATTTGGTGATCTTAGTGCTATACTTATTGACAATATGCCCTTTTGGGCAGAATATAGTAGTACTCCCAGCAGCAAAGTATCACTAATGAGCGAATGGGAAACTAAAATGCAGGCGATTGTTGAAGAAACCATAGAAGAGAATGTTACTAGTCTTGCTGGTGTTCCTTCGTGGATGCTTGTTCTACTTAACAATGTATTAGACAAAACTGGAAAAGATAATCTATTTGATGTTTGGCCAAATCTCGAAGTATATTTTCATGGCGGTGTAAGTTTCAATCCATATATAGAGCAATACAGAGCCATATTGCCCAAAAAGGAATTTAAGTATTATGAAATATATAATGCTTCTGAAGGCTTCTTTGCCATTCAAGATCAGAATTACTCAGGCGATTTGTTACTTATGCTAGATTATGGCATTTTTTACGAATTCATCCCAATGGATAGCTATGGCAATGAACAACAGAAAGTGATTCCACTAAGTGAGGTAGAACTCAATACCAATTATGCCATAGTGATTACTACAAATGCTGGTCTATGGCGTTATAAAATTGGTGATACTATACGTTTTGTAAGTTTAAAGCCACATCGCATAAAAGTGACTGGCAGAACAAAACACCACATCAACGTTTTTGGTGAAGAGCTAATCATTGAAAATGCCGAGGATGCTCTTAAAAAAGTATGCAAGAGAACTTCTGCAGAAATTGTAGATTACACAGCTGCGCCAATATTTATGAAAGGGAAAGAAAAAGGAGCGCACGAGTGGATCATAGAATTTAAAAAGCCACCCGAAGATTTATCCTATTTTGAAGAGCTTTTTGACAATGCGCTTAAATCACTCAACTCCGATTATGAAGCAAAGCGGTATAATAATATGACGCTTAACAAACCAAAAATCCACTGTGCTAGGACCAATCTTTTTTATGATTGGCTGAAAGAGCGTAACAAACTTGGCGGACAGCATAAAGTTCCACGTTTATCAAATACCAGAGATTATATTGATGAGTTGTTGCGTCTAAACAATGCTTAACTTTAACATAATTACAGCCAAGAAATTTGAGTTTTCTTAATAATTATCGGAAAAAAGTGAATTTAATCTAAAAAAAATGATAAAAATTCACAGCTCACAACTATGTTAGTAACTTGGTAATGTAATTAATCCATAATCCCTACATTATGAAAGCTACATTGCATGTGCTGCTTACAGCATCATTGTTTTGTTCCTTCTTATCGTTTGACAAAACAGACCCCGTAAAAGATAAAATTAAAGATTCTAATAAAAGCGGTTATACCTATACCGTGAATGTTTCGAAGATTAATTCCAAATATTCCGAAATTGCTTGCACAACCTTTAGAAAAAAGTTGGTTATCGTATCGTCAAAAAGAATTGGTGCCCTAGGTAATGGTGTTGATCCATTAACCAAAGAGCCTTTCACTGATTTGTTTTGTACAGATATTAAAGCCTATGGTGAGTTATCACAGCCTTTGTTGTTTAGTAGAATCTTAAATACTAGAGCCAGTGAGGGGCAAGTAGCTTTTTCGCCAGATGAACATACCATATATTACACACGTAGTGAACGTAACAATTCTCTAAACTATAAGTTGTACAAAGCCGAATTGGAAAAGGACTCTTACGGTAATTGGATTAATGAACAAGTATTATCTATTAGCAGCAATAATCATTCTATTGAAAATCCACATGTCACCGAAGATGGAAAATACTTATATTTTTCATCGAACATGGAAGGCAGCTATGGTGGTTTTGATATTTATAAAGCCGAAATCTTTAAAGACGGAACTTTAGGACAACCCGAAAATTTAGGTAATGTCGTCAACACTGTTGATGACGAAAAATATCCGCACACAGCCAAAAACGGAAAAGAATTGTTTTTCTCATCAAAAGGCCATAGCAGTATTGGTGGCTTTGACATCTTTATTTCAACTGTTACCAATTCTAATTATAAAACACCTAGAAGTTTAGGAGATTCGGTTAATTCTGAAAAAGATGAAGTAGGATTTATATTTATAGACAATAGAAAAGGGGTGTTCTCATCTAATAAAGATAATAAGAACAATGCTTTTAATCTATACAGGTTTCAATCAAGAGAAATCTATAATTTGCTTAAAGGTATCGTTATTTCCGAAGAAGATAAAATACTTCCCAATTCTACTGTTATCCTCTTAGATAGTGATGGCAATGAAATTGAAAGACAAATTACCAATAAGGACGCCACTTATAGTTTTAAAATAAAGCCATATCAAGACTATCAGATTAAAGTGTTAAAACCAGGGTATGCAGATTATACACTGAGTTTTGAGTCTGAAGAAAGAGAGCTCAATGCCATATTGAAACTTTTGGCTAAATAGGTCTCTTAGGCCTTTGCCTTTTAACGAGAAAAAACGCCTTGAATTTTCATACAACGATATTTAAAACGTCTTTAACCAAAATCTTGATAAAAATCGCTTAACTCAAAAAGTTGATTCTATTTTAGCAGTAAATAAATGTGCTACAATTTTATTCTAACTTATAAACAATATTGCCAGCAATATTAATTTAATTTAATCCCTAACAATAAAAAAACCACAGATTCTCAATTTAGAATTTGTGGTTTCTTTTTCTTATTTAATAGTTCTCTTTAGGATACAGCTTTTAACTTTTTTAACGTTGACTTTGTCAATCTATCTTCTGCATAAGCTTTTGTGACATTAAGTTTTGTTTCTCCAGAACCAGGTAAATTGAACATAGCTTCGGTGAGTATCTCTTCGCAAAGTGACCTTAAGCCACGTGCTCCAAGTTTATATTCTACAGCCTTTTCTACGATATAATTCAAAGCACCTTCAGTTATACTAAACTCTACATCGTCCATGGCAAACAATTTTTTATACTGTTTGATAATGGCATTCTTGGGCTCTGTTAAAATGGCTCTTAAGGTATTTGAATCTAAAGGATCCATATGGGTTAGCACTGGCAAACGCCCTATAATTTCTGGTATAAGTCCAAAGTCCTTTAAATCTTTAGGGATGATATACTGAAGAATATTGTCATCATCCACATTATCGTCTTTTATAGAGCTATAACCAATAGCCTGCATATTAAGACGCTTTGTAATCACCCGCTCAATACCATCAAAGGCTCCGCCAGCAATAAATAGAATATGTTCTGTATTAACTTCTATGAATTTCTGGTCTGGATGCTTACGACCTCCTTTTGGTGGTACATTTACAACTGTACCTTCTAGCAATTTCAATAAAGCTTGTTGCACACCTTCACCTGAAACATCCCTAGTAATTGATGGATTATCACTTTTACGTGCAATCTTGTCTATTTCGTCTATAAAAACGATACCGCGTTGTGCTTTTTCGAGGTTATAATCTGCGGCCTGTAATAAACGTGTTAAAATACTCTCTACATCTTCTCCAACATAGCCAGCTTCGGTTAAAACTGTAGCATCGACAATGGCCAAAGGCACATTGAGCATACGGGCTACCGTCTTTGCCATTAAGGTTTTTCCAGTACCTGTTTGCCCTACCATAACGATATTGCTTTTCTGTATTTCGATATCATCATCGGACACAGGCTGAAGTAATCGCTTATAGTGGTTGTACACAGCCACTGACATTACACGTTTGGTATACTCTTGACCTATGATATACTCATCTAAAAAAGCCTTGATCTCCTTTGGTTTTCTGAGCATCAACTCAGCACTGAGCTCAGAATTTCCTGATTGTTTGGACTCTTCAACAACAATGCCATAAGCTTGCTCAATACAACGATCGCAAATATGCGCATCTAGTCCAGCAATCAATAGATTGGTTTCAGACTTTTTTCTACCACAAAAAGAGCATTCTAATTCTTCTTTTGCCATAATCTTAGTTCTAATTTAGGGAATTTTAGTCGTAAGAATTAACTATTACTTGCGTTCTAAAACTTCATCTATCATTCCGTAGGCTAGTGCCTCATCAGATTTCATCCAATAGTCTCTATCCGAATCTTTTTCTACTTGCTCATAAGGTTTACCAGAGTGGGTAGAAATGATATTATAGAGTTCTTCTTTAACTTTAATTGTTTCTCGAACAGCAATTTCCATATCAGATACTTGCCCTTGAGTACCACTCATAGGTTGATGTATCATAACACGCGAGTGCTTCAATGCCGAACGTTTTCCTTTTTCACCTGCACACAATAATACTGCTGCCATAGACGCTGCAATACCTGTACAAATGGTGGCAACATCTGGTTTTACAAACTGCATGGTATCGTAAATACCAAGACCTGCATATACCGAACCGCCCGGTGAATTGATATAAATCTGTATATCTTTTGAGGCATCGGTACTTTGTAAAAATAGGAGCTGTGCTTGGATTATATTAGCTACTTGATCGTTAACACCTGTACCCAGAAATATAATACGATCCATCATCAATCGTGAAAAGACGTCCATTGCAATGGCATTGAGCTGTCTTTCCTCTATAATATTAGGTGTTAAGTTTGTAGGGTACATACTTCGCATTATTTTATCATAATACATGCTATTAATCCCTTGATCCTTTATAGCGAACTTTTCAAATTCTTTTCCGTAATTCATTTAATTTCAATTTGTTTTTTGATTAAAAAAAAAGCGTAAAACCTTCCAGTTTTACGCCTTAAAGATACTAATTTATTTTAGCTTCCTGTTTACGCAGGAAGGACAATTTAAAGTTTAAGGCGTAGCCTTAAGAGTTTTTAACTGTAGAACTCTTTAACAAAATCGTCATAAGTGATTTCTTTCGTTTTAAGATTTGCTTCAGTTTTATAAAGACTTAATAATTTCTGACTCATTAATTGTTCTGATAGACGTTTTACCTCATCTTGGTTAGACATGATCCGTGCTGCAATATCTTCTAACTCTTTTTCTGAAGGATTCATTTGTCCAAACTGCGCCATTTGTCCCTTTATCATATCCATGGCATAAGCTTTCAATTCTTCAAATTGGACTTGTAGATTGTGTTCTGCAATTAATTTGCCCTCAATTAATTGGTAGCGCATGCTCTTTTCGGATTTTTCATATTCTTCTTTAGCCTGCTCTTGGGTCATAGGTTCCTCACCAGCTGTCTGCATCCACTTTTGAAGAAACTCAGAAGGCAAATCGAACTTTGTACTCTCTACCAAATATTCGGTAACATCGTTCAGTAGTTTTTGGTCACCTTGTTGTGCAAACTGCTTTTCAGAATCTGCTTTAATCTTCTCCTTTAATTCTGTGACGGTAGTTACTACTTTAGGCCCAAAAAGCTTGTCGAATAACTCTTGATCTAGGTCTGCCAACTCACGTTTGTTGATTTCTGACACTTCGAATGTTACATCAACATTGAGGTCCTTAGCAACTTGGTGATCAACTTTTAGGTAAGTGGTTAAACCGTAATCTACGTTAAAAAGATTTTTTGTTTTTAATGTAATAACATCTCCAACTTTAGCTCCAACAAACTTCTTTAGATTAGCTTTTCCCTTTATTTTATCTACTGAAAACGTCGCTACATTTTCAATGTTTTCAGCTTCGTTTACAAATTTTCCAGTGATTTCAGAATCTTCAGCAATTTGGTCTTGAGATATAATCTTACCGTATTGCTTTTGGATATTCTCCACTTGATTGGCAATCATTTCATCATCTGCAACAATGTTATAATGCATAATTACTTTTTTACCTTTTAGCTTCACTTCGAATTCTGGTGCCAGACCTAATTCAAACTCAAAAGAAAATGCATCGGCATCCCAATCTAAATCGTCTTGTGGTTTTGGCAGCGGATTTCCCAAAACATCAAGTTTCTCTTCTACCAAATATTTACCAATAGCATCCTGAAGCAGCTTATTCACCTCATCTACAAGCACAGCTTTTCCGTACTGCTTTTTAACAAGGCTCATAGGCACATGACCTTTTCTAAAACCAGGAATATTAGCGGACTTACGGTAGTCAGATAAGATCTTCTCTACTTTATCGCTGTAATCTTCCTTAGCGATATCCACTTTTACAACAGCATTTAATGCATCAATGTTTTCTCTTGTTATATTCATTATTCTTGAAACTAAAATTGGGCTGCAAAAATACAACATTTTTCGCAACCCAACAACAGTTTTAAGCCTTTGATTAATAGCTACTTTTTATCGGTTTTTAAAAGCGAATGTAACAATGATTGTAGGATAGAAAGCAAGACACTAAATAGTATAGCTGTCCATATACCATCTACCCTGAAACCGTCTATCAGTTTATCGGCCAATAGAATAATTACAGCATTAATAACAAATAAAAACAGCCCTAGCGAAAGAATAGTTGCGGGCAAAGTTAAAATGACCAAAATAGGCTTAACTAATACATTGAGAATTGAAATTACTACGGCAACAAGGAGTGACGTTAAGTAATTGTCCACGTAAACACCATTAAGAATTTCCGCAAGCACAAAAACGGCGACTGCATTAAGTAAAAGTTTGAGAATTATATTCATAATGTTTTCAAGATATAAAATTTATAACAGCTCCATAAAAATCTTTAGGATTTTCAGCATGCAACCAATGACCAGCATTTTGAATAGTTATCACTTCTGAATGCGAAAAATGGCGATGTATAATAGCTTCATCTTGAGGCCCAATATATTCTGAGCGATCGCCTCTTAGGAATATTGTTTCCTTTTTAAATGTAGCGTGCGCTGGTAAAGCTTCACCTACTTCTGAAACATGCTCTTTTAGAACGGGTAGATTTATTCGCAAACCCAACTGTCCTTTCTCTACCCAATACAAATTTTTTAGTAAGAACATGCGTGTACCAGCTTCAGGAACGTAATTACTTAAAACCTTATCTGCGTCACCTCTACTTTTAATTTCAGAAAAATCTAACTTGCTAAGGCCTTCTAGAATAGCATCATGATGTATAGGATAATATCGCGGTGAAATGTCGGCCACCAAAAGCTTACTTACCAAATTCGGATAAGTCGTTGCGAATAGCATGGCCGTTTTTCCTCCCATGGAATGGCCTAATAATACAATATTGCTCAAACTATTTTCGTCACAGTATTGCTTTAGATCTTCTACCATCAACTCGTAATCAAACCCCTCATTATGAAAGCTACGGCCATGATTGCGCTGATCGACCAAATGCACTTCAAAGTTCGACTCAGAAAATTGCCTAGCCAACGTTTTCCAGTTATCACCCATTCCTAAAAAGCCGTGTAAAATCACAAAAGGACTTCCTTTTCCTATAATATTAGAATGTAAAATCATTTTAGTTTGTCCAGATACATTTTAATGACATTTTCAACACCAAGGTACAGACTTTCAGATATTAAAGCATGGCCTATTGAAACTTCTAAAAGTCCAGTGATATTTTCTTTAAAAAAGGTAATGTTATCTAAGGATAGATCATGTCCAGCATTTACACCTACACCCAAAGCATTTGCTAAACCAGCACATTCCATATAAGGTTTTATGGCCTCTTTGTTACCTAAACTATATTGATGGGCATAGGCTTCGGTATAAAGCTCAATTCTTTCAGTTCCTGTTTCCTTTGCACCTTCAATTTGATGCAAATCTGGGTCAACAAAAATCGATGTTCTTATACCATTGTTCTTAAATTCCTTTATAACGTCTACCAGAAAATCCTTGTGTTTAATCGTATCCCAACCAGCATTGGACGTAATAGCATCTTCAGCATCTGGTACTAAGGTAACTTGCGTTGGCTTTACCTCTAAAACCATATCGATAAACTTCGGAATGGGATTACCCTCAATATTATATTCTGTATAAATTTCTGGTTTTAAATCGTAAACATCGCTATAACGAATATGGCGCTCATCTGGTCTAGGATGAATTGTTACTCCCTCAGCCCCAAAATGCTGTACATCTTTTGCAAATTGCACCACATTGGGCACATTGCCGCCTCTACTATTTCTTAGTGTTGCAATCTTGTTTATATTAACACTTAATTTTGCCATTCTGTTAGATTTTGAATGACAAAAATACAGAACTCATCTTGGGTTTTTATGGTTATTTTTGATTAATTTGCAAGACATTGAAACCCAATTTATGCAGTTACAGGATTTTGTTATAAATGATATAAAACCATTAAGTATCACTGATAAAATAAGCGATTTGCAAATGCTTTTTAATCAGTTGACTTACTCACATATTCCTATTAAAAAAGAAGGCGTTTATTTAGGCTGTATCTCTGAGACTGACGCACATTGTTTTGATGGTGAAAAATCTATTAACGACTGCAATTATACCATTGAAGGATTTTTTGTGAGAACCACAACTAATTGGCTAGATGTGCTCGAAGCCTTTGCTGAGCACGATTCTAACATAATGCCTGTATTAGATGAGAGCAATACCTATTTAGGCTATTACGAGCTTAATGACATTATTCATCTATTCAACGAAACACCTTTTTTTGCAGAACCAGGTGGTATTATTATCATAGAAAAGGGCATTCACGATTATTCCTTTAGTGAAATTAGTCAAATTGTAGAGTCTAATGATGCTAAATTATTGGGAGCATTTATTTCTAAAATGAGCACTGATTTGGTTCAAATTACGCTAAAAATTAGTAATACAAGCCTTAACGATATTATACAAACCTTTAGACGCTACAGTTATAATATTATATCTGGACACGAAGAGGACTCTTATATTGAGAGTTTGAAAGAGCGCTCACAATATTTAGATAAATACCTAAATATGTAACTTATGAAGGTAGCTGTTTATGGTCAGAATTATGCCAAAGAATCTACACAAAAAGCTTTTGAAATTCTCATAAAGGTTCTTTTAGACCATGGCGTTGAGATATTTGCTGAGACCAATTTCCTTAAGCAACAAAACGAAGCGTTAAAGAACAATTCCAAAATCAAAACGTTTACCCATCTAGACAAAAGCTATAATTTACTTATAAGTATTGGTGGTGATGGTACTATTCTAAGAGCCATAACTTATGTTAGGGATCTGGGCATCCCCATTGTAGGAATAAATACAGGACGATTGGGATTTTTAGCCACTATTCAAACAGATGACATAGACATTTCTCTTTCTGAAGTATTAAGAGGCGATTATACAATTTCAGAACGATCCTTGCTAAGTGTTACTACGCAACCAACAAATAGTGATATTCTAGAAACTAATTTTGCTCTTAATGAGATTGCTCTGAGTAGAAAGAATACAACCTCAATGATTACCGTAAAAACCCACCTCAACGGCGAATATTTAACTTCTTATTGGGCTGACGGCCTCATACTTTCAACGCCAACAGGTTCAACAGGGTATTCCTTAAGTTGTGGTGGACCCGTAATAGCTCCTGATGCCAAGAATTTTGCATTAACACCCATTGCACCACACAATCTCAGTGCTCGCCCACTAATTATTCCTGATAATACTACAGTTACTTTTGGAGTCGATGGCAGAGAAGATCAGTTTTTAATGTCTTTAGATTCTAGAATAGTAACACTTCCCAATACCACTTCTGTAACCGTAAAAAAGGCAGATTTTGTAATTAAGATGGTAGAGCGCTTAGACGAGACCTTTTTAGACACCCTTAGAAAAAAGCTACTTTGGGGTGAAGACAGACGCAATTAAACGTCATTTTCATACAATAAATACTTATAAAAACTGTTTATCTGTAAGACATTTTATGTCAAATTATTATAGGCTAATCATAATTGTTATATTTGCGAACTTTAAAAAATTTATGAGGTATTTATTCCTATTTTTTATATGTGTATATAGCTTCCAAAACACTGAAGCCCAAATCTATGAGGTGGGCGTATTTTTAGGAGGAAGTAATTTTATTGGCGATGTAGGTGCTACAAATTATATATCTCCTAACCAAGTTGCTATTGGTGCTATTTTAAAATGGAACAGAAGTCCCAGACATTCATTTAGAGCCTCATTTATTTTCTCGGATTTAGAAGGTATCGATGGTAAATCTGATGACCAAAGACGTATACAACGTGGTTATAGTTTTAATACTAGTGTTTTTGAAGCCTCTGCAGGTATGGAATTTACGTTCTGGGAATTTGATTTACATACTAGTGGTATAAAAGGGACACCTTATCTGTACTCTGGAATATCAGTAGCAAACCATGACAATTATTTTTTTAATCAGATTGGCGAATACACTTCCGAAAATACTAGCAGTTGGGCCTTAGGTATCCCAATGGTTTTAGGCTATAAGTCTAATATAAGTAATCATTTGGTTTTAGCAGCAGAAATAGGAGCCCGCTATACCTTTTCAGATGAATTAGATGGTAGTGTTCCATCTGATGCATCCCTTGAAGAGTTTAGTTTTGGAAATACAAATAGCAATGATTGGTATGTATTTTCAGGAATTACACTAACTTACACCTTTGGAAGAAGACCTTGCTATTGCAATTTTTAAATGGACCTAGAAGAACAAATACATAAAGATAAGCTCCCTAATCATGTAGCCATTATCATGGACGGCAATGGTCGTTGGGCGAAACAAAAAGGTCTAATGCGTGTTATAGGACATGAAAATGGCACAAAGGCAGTAAGGCAAGCTGTAGAAGCCAGTGCTGAAATTGGTATAAAAAACTTAACACTTTACGCATTTTCTACCGAAAATTGGAATAGACCTAAACTAGAAGTTCAGACCTTAATGAAACTTTTAGTAAAATCCCTAAAGAAAGAAATTAAAACTTTGCAAGACAATAATATAAAATTGTCTGCCATTGGCTGCCTTCACGATTTACCAAAAAAGGCTCATCAAGAACTATTGGATGTTATAGAAAAAACAAAAAATAATACGAATATGACATTAACCTTGGCATTAAGTTATGGTTCTCGCGAAGAAATTGTTAATGTTATTAAAGAATTATCACTTAAAGTTAAAAATAATATAATTTCGCCCGAAAGTATTGATGAATCCATTATAAATAAGCATCTTTACACGCAAAATTTACCAGACGTTGACCTGCTAATTCGCACAAGCGGTGAACAAAGAATCAGTAATTTTTTGCTTTGGCAAATTGCCTATGCAGAATTATATTTTACAGATATTTTATGGCCAGATTTTAAAAAGGAAAATCTGTATGAAGCACTCATAAATTATCAAAATAGAGAACGAAGATTTGGAAAAACAAGCGAACAACTTACTTAATATAAGTCAATCAAAATCCTTTGCAACCTTTATAATTACTTTACTACTATTCGTAATTTCTTTTAGTAGTAATGGACAGAGTAATGCTGGCAACACTTATTTAATTAAAGAAATTACCGTTACGGGAAATACCAACTTTAGCCCGCAAACGATTATAGCATATTCTAAGCTTCGAAAAAATGAAGAAATGCAAGTTGGTGGTGAAAAAATCGCCAATGCTGTTAAAACACTTTGGAAATCCAATCTTTTCAGTAGTATAGATATTTTTATCACAAATATTGATGGCAATACCGCCGACTTAGAGATTAACCTTATAGATCTCCCAGAACTTAAGGACGTTACTATTCTAGGTGTCAAAAAAGGTAAAAAAGATGAGATAATTAGCGAAAATAAGTTGCAACCTGGACAAAAAGTCACCGAAAACCTTATTGCTACAACCAGAAACTATCTCACAAATAAATACAAGAAAAAAGGGTTTTTAAACACTAAAGTAGCCATATCTACCTCAAAAGTTATCGATTCCATGGAAAAAGAGCGTGTAAATATGCTCGTTAAAATTGATAAGGGTGAAAAAGTAAAGATCAAAAAAATAAACTTTATTGGTAATGAAAAACTAAAGAGCAAAAAGCTTCGAAAAGCAATGAAAAACACGAAGCAAAAAAACCCAATTCGAATTTTTAAACGCTCAAAATATATCGAAGAAGACTACAGCGAAGATCTGGTAAGTGTTATAGATAAGTATAAAGAAAATGGATATCGTGATGCTAGAATTATATCAGACTCCATAATCTACAACAACGACAAAACGATAAGCTTAGATATTAAGGTTGAAGAAGGCGAAAAGTACACTTTTGGTAAAATTGATTTTGTAGGAAATACGATTTATTCAGATAGGCAGTTGGCCATTTTTCTAGGCATTAAAGAAGGAGACACTTATAATGGTGTAGAACTTAGGGAACGTATCGATGACCCAAATGATCCCGACGCGTCTAGTTTAACAAATGCCTATCAGAATACAGGATATCTATTCTCAACAATTAACCCTGTTGAAGTAAGTGCAGAAGGAAATGTAATTGACATGGAAATACGCATTTCGGAAGGAAAACCTGCTTATTTTAATAATGTAACGGTAGTAGGTAATGATGTTACTAATGACCATGTTATATATAGAGAGATAAGAACTCGACCTGGAGAATTATACAGTAAATCGCAGATTATTAGAACACTACGTGAATTAGGTCAGCTTGGTTTTTTTGATGCACAACAACTTGTCCCTAATATTAAAAATCCTAATCCTGTAGACGGTACTCTGGATATAGAATATGAAGTTGTTGAGCAAGGATCGAGTCAGATTCAACTACAAGGAGGTTATGGAGGTGGAGGATTTATTGGCACCTTAGGGTTGTCATTTAACAACTTTGCCATAAAGGATATCCTTAAAAAAGAAGCCTATAAGCCTGTCCCAAGAGGTGACGGACAAAGTCTTGCTTTGAGGCTTCAAGCTAGTCAGTTTTTTCAAACCTATAGCTTTTCGTTTAGTGAACCGTGGTTAGGTGGCAAAAAACCTTTTCAACTATCTACTTCTATATCATATTCTAGACAATTTTTGTTCAACCCTCAAACTCGAAGAGCAGATAGAGATCGAAGATTTAATATCCTAGGTTTAACTGTAGGCGTTTCCACTAGGCTAAATAAACCAGATGATTTTTTCTTGCTTTCGCAAGCACTAAGTTACCAGAACTATGATCTAAAAAATTACAATACAGGATTGTTTACATTTGGAGATGGATCGGCAAACAATCTATCGTACACAATAGGTTTAAGTAGAAATAACCTTTATACAGATCCTATTTTCCCTACGGGTGGATCTAATTTTACGGTTTCTGCTAAATTTTCTTTTCCATACTCTTTAGTTAATGGTGTAGATTATAAAGCTCTTAGAGAAGAAAGAGATCAATTAGACCCTACAGACCCAGATGATTTTGCACGTATAGGAGAAATTGACCAAGAACGTTTCGAATGGCTTGAATTTTACAAAATAAAGTTTAAGGCAGATTGGTTTACAGAACTTACCAAGAAGTTAGTCCTAAGACCTAGTGTGGAGTTTGGCTTCTTAGGCGCATATAATAATGATAGAGGGGTTATTCCTTTTGAACGTTTCTTTGTCGGTGGCGATGGTCTAGGAAACTTTGCACTCGACGGAAGAGAAATTATACAACTTAGAGGTTATCCAAACCAATCGTTATCCTCCCAAGATGGTGGCTCCATATACAATAAGTTTTCTCTTGAGTTACGCTACCCTATAACCTTGGGCGCCCAAGCAAAAATATATGGACTGTCCTTTTTAGAAGGAGGTCAATCAGTAAATAGTTTTAGAGATTTTAATCCTTTTGATCTGCAAAGATCTGCTGGATTTGGACTAAGAATATTTATGCCTGCCTTTGGTCTCTTGGGTATTGATTTTGGGCATGGATTCGATCCAATTCCTGGTGACATAGAAAAAAGCGGATGGCAAACGCACTTCATAATTGGACAACAATTTTAAGTTTGGCACGATATTTTCTAACTGTATATAAGTATTTCAACATGGTGTTAAAATTTTTAATCATTTATTTCGTTACATTTGAAGCCGAATAGCACTAAAAAACGAATAAACGTTTGGTTAACAAAAAATGTCTCAAAACAAATATTTAATCATGATGAAATTTAAAGTTCTTTTTTTATTGACAACAATAGGTCTAATGAGCTTTAGTGTTAACGCACAACGTGGTGTCAGGATAGGTTATATCGATACTGAATATATTTTACAAAATGTATCAGAATATCAAGAAGCCTCAACACAGCTAGATAAGAAAGTTCAGCAATGGAAAACGGAAATAGAGAAGAAGCTTAATGTTATTGAGCAGAAAAAAAAAGAACTAGAAAATGAAAGTGTTCTTTTAACCAAGGAACTCTATGAAGAAAGAATGGAAGACATTTCCTTTGAGGAAGCTGAGATATTAGACTATCAACAAAAGCGCTTTGGTCCAGAAGGAGATATGATTATTCAAAAACGCCAGTTGATAGAACCAGTTCAAGATCAAATTTTTGCAGCTGTACAACAAATAGCAGAGACCAAAAAATTCGATTTTGTCTTCGACAAATCCGCTGATGTGGTTATGCTATATTCCGCTGAGCGTTACGATATTAGCGAACAAGTCTTGAGAACAATTACCCGAACATCACGTCGCAATCAAGCAAAAAGCAAAAAAGAACGAAAAGAATTAGAAAATGAAGAGGTTGTTCCTGTAGTAAGTGAAGAAAAAGACGAAAGACAAAAAGCTCTAGAAGAAAGAAAAGCAGCCAGAGAGGCAGAATTAGCAGCTAAACGTGCCGAGCGTGAAAAAGCATTGGAAGCAAGAAGAGCAAGGCAAGATTCTATAAGGGCTGCAAAGAAGCGTGAAGCTGATGCACGTCGCCAAAGGGTTATAGACGAACGTAACAAGAAAAAGTCTGAATCTGAAGAATCTGTACTTGAAGAGACTGAAACTGAAGAGACTGAAACACAGTCAGAATTGAAAGAAGATACTACTGAAAAGGCACAGACACAAAATGCAATAGAAGAAAAAGATGCTTTGGAGACAGACAATACAGAAAACAAAGGCACTATAAAAAAGGATTCTACTACCGCAAAAAAGCCTTTAACAGCTGCAGAAATAAAAGCACAAGACAGAGAAAGAAGAAGAAAGGCCTTAGAGGAAAGAAAAAAGAAAATACAGGAACAACGGAAAAAAGCACGCGAAGAACGCGAAAAACAATTAAAACGAAGAGATTCTATAGCAAATGCTAAGAAAGAGGAGAGAGAAAACAATTAATAATTATAACACACAAATACAATTTAGAAAAAATGAAATCAAAGATTCACGGACTCACTAAAATAAATGGATTATACGTGAGTAAACATTTAAAATCGCTATTATTTGCAACAGCATTGTTTATAGGAGCAACAAGCTTTATGTCTGCTCAAAGTAAGATTGCACATATTAATACCCAAGAATTAATAAAGGCAATGCCAGAATATAAATCAGCACAAGCTGAAATAGAAAAACTTGGAAAAACTTATGAGGCTCAAATTCAGGATTCTTTAAAAGAGCTAGACAATAAGCTTAAGCAATACAATGCAGAAGCAGAAAGCCAAACTGAGGAAACCAATGTAGAACGTATGAAAGAAGTTGAGGGCATGAAACAAAGCCTAACACAATTTCAACAAAATGCACAACAAGATCTGCAAAAGAAAGAATTTGACCTTCTTAAGCCAATAACGGAAAAAGCAAAAGTTGCTATAGAAAAAGTTGCTGCGGCTCAAGGTTTTGATTATGTCCTAGAAGCTGGTGGATTAATTGTTGCCAAGGGTAAAGACCTTATGATAGATGTCAAAGCCGAATTAGGAATCTAAAAAAACTAATTAAACATAAACACATAAAAGTCGCTCATTCGCAGCGACTTTTTATTTTTGTGGTAATTATGAGTAAGCAACCTATCGGCATATTTGATTCTGGAATTGGTGGTACATCTATCTTCAAAGAGATTAATGCATTACTACCAAATGAGAATTGTATCTATTTGGCTGATAGTATTAATGCGCCTTATGGAAACAAATCATCTTTCGATATTCTTCGATTAAGCATTAAGAACACAGAACTATTACTCAGTAAAGGTTGTAAGCTTATAGTAGTAGCCTGCAATACAGCAACAACTAATGCCATATCTTACCTGAGAGCCAACTATAAAATTCCCTTTATTGGTATAGAACCTGCTATAAAGCCAGCTGCTTTAAACACTAAAACAAAGACAGTTGGTATATTAGCCACCAAAGGCACACTAAGTAGCCAATTATTTCACAAGACTTCAGATTTGTACGCTAGAGGCATTAAAGTTGTAGAACAAGTTGGTGAAGGTATTGTTCCTTTAATAGAATCTGGCAAATTACAGTCTAATGAAATGAAAGAGTTACTGGCTGTTTATTTAGAGCCTATGCTAAAAGAAAATATCGATTATTTAGTTCTTGGCTGTACGCATTACCCTTACCTAATACCTATGCTTACACAGATGCTTCCAGAACACGTTAGCATAATCGATTCTGGTTTAGCCGTGGCAAAACAGACTAAAGCAATCCTGTTACAACATAATTTATTAAATAAAAATACACAGCCTCCGTCAATTAAATTGTTCACTAACGGAAACCTTGATATCTTGAATGCAATAATAAATAGTGAATTTGAAACCTCCTATTTAGATTTTTAGTAAGGTTTGTATTTTAAGAGGTACTAATAAACCATGACTATGATTTTTGTTTATAATGCCAACTCAGGCAGAGTCAATGCGCTTCTTGACGCAGGACACAAATTATTAAGCCCATCGACTTACCCTTGCAGTTTATGTGCCTTAACCCATAATACCTTTACCGAAAACAAAATTTGGAATACCTTCAGAAACGAAAGTGACATAGACATGATGTTCTATCATAAAGATGAATTTGAAAGTCATTTTCCTAACGCCAATATAGTTTATCCAATTGTACTAAAGCTAGAAAACAAGTTGCTTTCAACAGTTTTAAATAATGAAGCTTTGGATAAAATATCAAACATAGAACACTTAATAAGCCGACTCAAAGCTATTCTTTAAACCAACCTGAATACTTCACATAATTATTAGCAATCCTATTGATTTCACCTGAGATTAATTCTGCACTTATATCCTTGACTTTTTTAGCCGGCACACCTGCGTAAATACTACCAGATTCTACATGTGTCCCCTTAGTGACCACAGCACCTGCTGCAATAATGCT
Source organism: Winogradskyella sp. (assembly GCF_028282165.1). GTDB lineage: Bacteria > Bacteroidota > Bacteroidia > Flavobacteriales > Flavobacteriaceae > Winogradskyella. The sequence continues at coordinate 137,254 of NZ_JANQIM010000034.1, forward strand.
GTTACTCTCTACTATACAATCGTCCATTATAATGCTTCCCATACCTATGAGCACATCATCGTGAATGGTACAACCATGTACAATAGCATTATGACCAATGGATACATTGTTACCAATGGTTGTTGGTGATTTTTGATACGTGGCATGGATTACGGCACCATCTTGCACATTCACCTTATCACCCATCTTAATAAAGTGAACGTCTCCTCTAACCACGGCATTGAACCAGATACTGCAATGATTCCCCATGGTAACTTCACCAACTATGGTGGCATTATCAGCTACAAAACAATTTTTTGGAATTTGAGGATAAATTCCTCTTACTGGTTTTATTATTGGCATAGTAATTTTTTATTTAAAATAAGATAACAAGTCCGCTTTTTTTGAGGCTGAAACCATAATTTCCTTTCCATTGCTCAAAACCACACTTCCGCCTTTTCCTTTTATATATTTCACCACTTCATTAACATTTACCAAATAACTCTTATGGACTCGAGCAAAATTAGCATCTTTAAGACTTTCTTCTATGTATTTTAGAGTTTTACTCACCAATTTCTTTTTGTTATTGTTAAGATAGATTTCTGTGTAATTATCATCTGCCTTGCAATACATAATATCTGCTGTATTCAAAATTTCGAATCCGTCTTGCTGTGGAATGGTAATTTTTCCATTAACAGTATTTGTTTTGGGCACCAATACCTGATCCTGTAAGGCTTCTTCTTTGGCCTTAATTTCAGTAACATAATCCACCGCTTTAATCAACTCATCTATAGAAATAGGTTTCATTAAATAATATGAAGCATGAGCATTTAACGCTTCAATGGCATAATGGTTATATGCGGTGACAAATATAGTTTCAAAATTAATATTACCTACTTTATCCAACAAATCAAAAGCATTGCCATATGGCATTTCTACATCCAGAAATACCACATCCAACACATTGTTCCTAATCAACTCCAATGCTTCTTCAACATTGGCCGCTTCGCCAACAATGTTTATATTTGGACAGTATTTTGTGAGATAGTTTCGTAAAATATCCCTACTTGTCTCTTCGTCTTCTACCAATATGGCTTCTAATTTCATGTCAATCTTTTTTTAATGTTACGACAACTTTAGTTCCTACATCTTCTTCGAGTTCTAGATAATCTTCGATGCTTACGTCGACCTTATCTTTATACATCTCGTTTAAAATAGCAACACGTTCCTTTATATTATTCATACCCTTTGAATTCTGCTTCTTTTGATTAGCAGTTTTCAACGCCTTAGAACGCTTTCTACCAATACCATCGTCGGTTATGGTTATTGTGATTTCGCTTTTGGATTTAGATTTTACAGTAATGCTCAAATGCCCCTTTTCTTCCTTATAACGTAACCCGTGCCAAACCGCATTTTCTATATAGGGTTGTAATAACATAGGTGGGATTAGAAACTCATCTACATTGATCTTCTCATCTACATTTATAGAATACTCAAACTTATCTTGAAACCTAAAATGTTCTAGCTTTGTGTATAAGGACAATAATTCAATCTCTTTTTTTAATGGAATAAAATCCTCTTCGCTATTCTCTAGTACGGAACGCATTAAATATGAAAAATCCGATAAATACTTATTCGCAGTACGCTCATCGTTGGTGGCAATGAAACTATTTACGGAATTAAGTGCATTAAATATAAAATGGGGATTCATTTGGCTACGCAACGATTTTAATGCCAGTAGATTATTGGCTAAACGTTGTTGTCTAATATACTTAAACATAAAAAATCCAGTGATAAGAAATAATACTAATCCACCTATGAGTGAATAAATAATGATCTGTTGTCCTCTATTGCGTTCTTGGGTCAACTCGTACTTGCTTCGAGAGAGTTCTCTATCACTTTCTAGAGAGGTAATTCTATTTTGTTGTTCCGCTAAATTCCTGCTAAATCGTGCCGCTTGGGATATTTCTTGTTCCTTTTGTATATACAGTTCATCTACTATATTTTCGTAATTCTCAATCATGGCCAAGCCTTCCTCTGTATCACCTTTCTTAATGAGCGCTTCTGATAACTTTCTTGTGGCATCTTTGCCCACAACGAGATCTCCTTTTTTATCGGCTTCTTCAATACTTCTCTCAAAGGATGGAATGGCATTATCGAGATCATTATTTAGTAGATAGGCATTCCCTAGTTTATAGGTCTGTTTCTGCAATGAAATTGGACTTTCGTTAGGTATTACGGAGTCTTTTTCAATATCTTCAATGCTTTCTATTGCTTGTTTCCTCAACTCTATTTCACTATCATAATCCTCTATAGTACTATTAAATTCTGCAACTTTAATTTGTTCTTCTATCGCTCGTTTCTTATTCTCCTTTTCTGCTAAATTCAGTGAATTATTATAGTAGCCCCTAGCTTTGTTTTTTTCTCCTTTTACATTATAAGCTTCGGCTATTTTTGAATTTAAATCAGTAATTTTTGGTGTAATCAAGTGTTTAGTAGCCACTTCCAATCCTTTTTGATAATTACTTACTGATGCCGTATAGTTTTTAACTTTGAGATGTGCATCACCTAATCCTTCAAAGAATACTGTTTTCTGATAATTAGACAATGTATTTTCATCAATCTCACCATAGATCTCAAGACTTTTCTCATTATCATCATTCTTCAAATACGCATTTGCAAGTTTTAACTTGGCTGAATTTGTGCCATAATTCTGCAAACTAATTTTGTAGGCCGAAATAGCCAAATCATATTGTTTCCAGAAAATATAAATATCACCCAACAACTCATGAGCTTCTGCGCTTTGCTCCGGCGATATATTAATATCTAGGGCATCACCAACAAATTTTATACTTCTCTCCGCATCTTTCTTTAAGTAAGCATCGGCGGAATCGATCATTTGATTAAATTGATCTGTGGTAGTATTTCTTTTCGAACTTCTCGCTTGACGAATACTCTCTTCTATGACTTCAATAGATATGCGCTCATCACTTCTTATAGTATAAAAAATGGTTTCAAAATCTTTATGCCTAATGGTAAGTTTATCTCCTACTTTAGCCCTAACAACAAACTTCCCAAAAACATCAGTACGCGTGTATCTGCCATCGTTAATTTGTATGCTCACATTATCTATTGGCTCTCCTGAACCTTTTATATAAACTGATCCTCTTACCGTAAATAGAGCTTCTTCACTACTTGTAGCGTTTCTGTTATCCTGTGCTAAAACAAAAAGATTTACGAAACAGAAAAATGACAATAAGCAATATGATCTAAGTTTTTTCAACAAATCTATTATTTAGTTGAACTAAACTTACATACTTTATTTGATTTCAGAAAATGAACGAAAAGAATTTGAGGTTATATTACCCTTTAATTTCACCTGTTGGCTAAAACATGGTTTTTACTTACTCATTGGTATTCACTGTTTACTCATTTTGAATTTTTATTGTTGTTTTTTCAACAGAGCTTTACCACATCGTTAATCAAAAAAACAAATTTAAACATGAAAAAATGCAATTTAACCATCTTGCTACTTATTGTATGTTATAATCTAATCACTGCACAGCATAAAGGAAACTACAATCAAATAACACGGGAGATTTCGCGCCAAAATATTTTATCGAGCGGTAATGCTACTATCTATAATCCAGCAGTTCAACAACACATCAATAAGGTTCTGCAACCTAGCAATGTATTAACGATAGATGTAAAGGCGCTTCAAAATGTTAGCGCAAGCACATATACAGCTATGTTCAACCTATCTCAAATTGGGCCAACAGCAGAGGCCACAAATACGCTTATGAAAGAACGTATAGACAATATTAAAAAGAGATTGGTCTTATTAGGCATTACAGAAAAAGATATCGCAATAGACGTTATTTCATTTATTCCTGTGTATGAAGTTGAAGTCACTAAGAAACTCTTTAGTAAAACCTATACTGAGGTTCCTAAAGGTTTTGAACTACAACAAAACATCCACATCCAATTTACCAAAACCAATCAGTTTGAATCTATACTAGAAGCATGTGCCAAAAGCGAAGTATACAACCTTGTAAAGGTCGATTATTATATCGAAAACATACAAGAGGTTTATAAAAATCTTCAAGATGAATTGTTGAAACTTATTGAAGATAAGAAAGCCTATTATAGTGTTTTAGGTTTCGATCTATCTGAATATGACGTTAAAATTGCTGATGATAAATATTGCTACTTCCCAAAGGACTTCTATCAAAGTTATCAAGCGTACAATAGCGTTTCTTTTGAAGCTTTAAAAAAAGATAAAGGAGTAACAAGCGCTAAAAAACAGACGTCGTATTACTACCAACCACTTACTTATGAACGCTATGATATAGTAATCGATCCATCAATCCTAGAGCCCGTAGTTCAGATAGGTATGAATATAAAACTGGTATTCACACCTAAACCTAAAGAGCAAAAACCACAACCGATCACCAAAACCGAAGTAGATCATAAATATTATGTTATCTCACCCAATGGAACAATAGACGTAAAAGAATTAAATACAAAAAATTAAAAACTATGAATTCTTCAGAAAAAAAATGCGAACACTTAAAAAATAAGGAGGGCCTGAATAAAACAATATCGAAAGCTTTTGCAATACTAATAGGCCTCATATACTTTACATCTTGTAATGCAAATACAAAAACAAAAGTAAATCATTTAGGCATAAACGCTAATCCAATTGAAACGAAGCTAAACACAAAAAAGCCAGAAATAAAAGTAGCCTTATTACTAGACACAAGCAACAGTATGGATGGGTTAATAGATCAGGCTAAAGCTCAGCTTTGGCAAATCGTCAATGAGTTATCGTATGCAAAGTGTAATGAGGAAAGTCCAAACCTTAAAATTGCATTATATGAATATGGTAATGATAATTTAAATGCTGATGAAGGCTATTTAAGACAGGTCATTTCTTTTAGTGAAGATCTTGATGAAATTTCTAAATCATTATTCTCATTGACCACCAATGGCGGCAACGAATACTGTGGCAAGGTGATTAAAACTGCATTAAATCAATTAGATTGGGGAGAAAACAAAGATGACTTAAAATTTATCTTCATTGCAGGAAATGAACCCTATACTCAAGGAAACGTAAGTTATAAAGAAGCTTCAAAGTTAGCTCATCAAAACGATGTAACAGTCAATACCATTTTCTGTGGAGATTATAACCAAGGTATTTCCGGTTTTTGGAAAGATGGTGCAGATCTAACGCATGGTGACTATATGGCCATTAATCATAATAAAGCAACAGTGCATATTGCCTCACCATATGATGATAAAATTCTTGAACTTAACAAAAAACTGAATAATACCTATGTGGCATACGGAAGCTCTGGAAGAAGAAAAATGGAATTACAAGCAGAACAAGATGCCAATGCAAGAAGTTATAATAAAGCTAATGCTGTGAGCAGAACAGTTAGTAAAAGCTCCCGATTATATAAAAATAGTTCATGGGATTTGGTTGATGCAGAGAGAGAAACCGATTTTTCATATGATGACTTAGACAAAAACGAACTCCCAGAGGACTTAAAAGAAAAGTCTAAAGAAGAAATTAAATCTTATGTTGAGAATAAACGAAAAGAACGGGAAAAACTTCAAAAAGAAATTACAGAATTAAATATGAAGCGACGCGAATACATTTCTAAAAAATCGGTACAGAGTGATAATGGACTAGAAAGTGCAATGTTAAATGCTATAAAAACACAGGCTAAAAAGAAAAACTACTTATGGTAAAGTAGTAAGTTGAAAGAAAAAGGCTCAATTAAAATTGAGCCTTTATTATTAATTAACTGCAGGACAATTACATTCGTACTTCTCTCGCCTACAATTAAAGTTATATCCTAATGTAATCTGATGAAAACCACCAGTATTAAAATTAATAGTATTAGCTTGATAAGAATAGGTATAAGCAAATACAAAATTATTATAATCAATCCCAATAAAAGGAGTGAAGTATTGCAGTTGTTGACTACTAACACCCGAACCATCTAAAAATTCGGCTCCATCCAAACTTCTTCTATAAGACAAACCGCCCCAGATTTTGCCAAAATCCATTTCACGATATACTTTAGCATTAATATCAATTGTCGATTCCTCAGTAGCATCTCTGTACATGTACATAATTGACGGTTCGTAACTCCAATCACTTCCAAATTTGTTAAAAGTATATCCCGTCGAAAACAAATACGTTCTCAAGTTATCAAACTCAAAACCCTGATCATTGAAATTTATTCCTTCATTTGTCAAAATATTTTTAGCTGTAAAATGCGCATAGAAATCAACATAATGATATGAAAACCCAAAGTCAATATTAAAATTTGTTGCACTTTGTTCAATCCCCGCAATAAGTTGATCAAATTCTCCAGGTGCTAAAAAGGTGGTTTCATCCAGCTTATACTGAAGAACACCCGCACTTAATCCAAACGACAACATGTTTAAATCAATTTCATTTCTTGAAAACATCAAGTGATAAGCAAACGTAGCATAGCCTCCAACTGTAGAGTGAAAACCATTAGCATCATTAAATAAGATACCTCCAAGAGCTACAGGCGAATCACCTAACCTTCCATTTATACTTAACGTTTGCAAACTTGGTGCATCATCAACACCAAACCATTGCTGTCTAGCCGTTAATCTTACTTTAGCACAATTAGCAACACCAGCCATAGAAGGGTGAATTAAATAATAATTATCCAATAGATAATCAGAATATATAGGAACACCCTCCTGTGCTATTCCAATATTCGCAAACAATGCTGTCAATGCTACTAAACAAAACTTTTTTAATCTCATAATTTATTTTAACGTTTCAAGGTAAAATGGGCCTTCAGTTCCTTCCGCTGTCCGGTGGTGGGCTCGTCGTACTCCACCAGGAACCAGTAGT
>NZ_JANQIM010000007.1 GCF_028282165.1 Winogradskyella sp.
CCAGGGTGGCAGTGCCAATGGCTCTATCGCCATTGATAATGGCAGGCTCAAGGTCAACGTTACCAATGCCTATAACGGGGCGCAGTATAGAATCGGGAACAGTTTTAGTGTTGGCGATGAGGTGCGCATAGAACTCACTCTGGACAAGGGCAATACCGATGGCATCAGGATCATGGTCATAGAATCGGACGGGCAGAACTGGTTTGGTTACGCGTTGAACGTCAATGCCGCCAGCGGGGATTATAGCTTTACCTACACTATTGGCAGTATGCCGAGATTGGATCTGAAGATCGACAAACGGTTTTCTGCCGTGGATGATGGCGTAGGTACGTATTTCTATATCGATAATGTATTGGCGACTACCGGTACGCTAGGGATCATTGAGGAGAACAATTACTATCCCTTTGGCTTAAAGCATAAGGGGTACAATGACGTAGTCTCTGCCAGTGCCAACTCCGTAGCGCAGAGGTTTAGGTACAATGGTAAGGAGCTTGAGGAGTCTTTGGGCATCGATTGGTACGAGATGGATATGAGACAGTACGACCCTGCGATAGCCAGATGGAATTCTATTGATCCTGTGGTTCACCATGAATACTCTACTTATAGTGCTTTTGACAACAACCCTGTGTTTTGGGCTGATCCTTCTGGTGCGGATGGACAGTTATCTGATAATTTTTATGCCTTTGGTGGCCATAAGGTAACTTGGGGAGAAGGTTTTGGTCCGAGTTATGAGGAAAGTAAAGATAATGATAATGATAGTGATAGTGGTGATTGTTGTGGTAAATTAAAAAAGGCATGGGCAGACTTTAGGAATTGGGTCAATGATGCATTAACATGGGGAGGAACTGAAGAAGAGATGGCAAAAGGTGAAGAAGCTAGAGCGATGTTTGAAGTTGGTGGTGAAACAGCTCAAAAAATGTGGGAAATGGAAAAAGAAGTATTCAGTTATTTACCAGGTGGAGCTGTTGCTACAGCTCTATTAGAAGGTGATTACGAAGGAGCAGCAGGAGGATTTACTTTTGAGTTAGCCGCATCTTTTATCCCTTTTGGTAATTTAATTAAGAATGGTGGTAAAAGTATAGTTAAGTTTAGCGGAACAGCATTAAATCACATGAATGATGTAAATAGGTTTGTTCCAGCTTCAATTCTCGATGATGTGGCTAAAAATATGCCTGGCATACCAGATCCACAAGGTGCTGCTGGTCGAACTATGCATTATGCCGAAATAATTATTGATAGAAATATCGAAAGAAATGGTCGGAGAATATCTAGTCCACAAACTTATAATCTTGAAGTTTTATATAATGAAGCAACTAATACTGTCGAGCATTTTCTTTATACTAGAGATGCAATAGGTAATCTCCCAAAAAGATAAGCAAACGTAATAAATGACCAGTAATATGAAACATGTACTATTTTATTTGATAAGACTATTTAAAGAAAAAAAAATTTCACCGCAAGATTTTTGTAATGAGTATTACATGATTTATGATATAAATAATGATAAATTACAATTATCTGATTTTGAAAGAGAAAGTCTTAAAAAAATATCTGTAAGAGCAAGTAGATTTACAGATATTGAAGAGGATTTCGAAAAGCATAAAGATGTTTATTTTTCATCTAAGGATTTGTATGAAATTACAGAAGAAGTTTTCGATGAATTAGAAATCATAAATAAGACTCCGAATTATTCATAGGGGTAGTGGGTAGTGTCGGTAGTGTCCCAAATTAGGAGACATGGCCTATAAATAGAATTTAAACAACAGAAAACGGTAGTTAAAATTAATTACCGTTTTCTACTTTAGGGATAATAGTTTTAAATTGAAGATTATTATTAAAAACAAACGTTCTTTAAAAATATTGCAATAAAAGACAGAAACAGCTTGTAAAAATTGATAAAAGACCAAAAAAATGGTCTTAGGCTACTATCCCTTTGGCTTAAAATATAAGGGGTATAATGACGTGGTCTCCGCCAATGCCAACTCCGTTGCACAGAGGTTTAGGTACAATGGCATGGAACTGGAGGAGTCTTTGGGCATCGATTGGTACGAGATGGATATGAGACAGTACGACCCGGCAATAGCCAGATGGACATCTATTGATCCGGTTACTCACCATTCGATGAGTACATATACTGCCTTTGATAATAACCCTGTGTTTTGGGCGGATCCAAGTGGTGCTGACAGTGAGACGGCTAATGTCGAAGCGTGGATGGATCAGAGTGAAGCTGAATTCAGAAATCTCAATTCCGCTTTTGATGCTGCTAATGGTGTTGCAAACAGTACTAGTTATGGTAACGTGGATTCTTCAAATCAAACTTCAGTAAGCTATTGTGATCTTGAATGTCAAATGAAAAACTCCAAAAGAAGATTTAAAGCGCACAGCATTGCGTTTGACATGGCTGGACTTGAAAAGGATTCTAAAAAGTATAAAAGGTTACAGAGGAAAAGAGCCCGTCTTTTAGCTATGATTTCTGACTCCAAAGTTCAAGAGCTAGTGGCTCCTACTGACCCATTTAGTTTAGTATTACATTTTGGAACACTAGGGATAGCTTCTAGATTGAGTGTTGGCTTTAGTGGTATAAGGCACATAGGAAAAACGAGATTGTTTTATGTGGGTGAGGGGGCTGAAGCTTTTGCTAGAGTATGGTCTAAAAATGATAATAGTGTAATGACTATATTTGATACTTGGTATGGCAAAGTAGGTGATATGTTAACCCCATTGATGTCAAAAAATAATGCTAGAGTTATGTGGGATAAATTATCTTATATTTATGCTCGTGGTGCGAATTCTGCACATACCATTTTTGGAACTCAAATAAATAAACTGGGTACTATCACTACATCTATGACTCTAAAATCTAAATCTGCTTGGAGGAGAATCGAATATAGAGTTCTTTTTCAACGAGAAATAAGATGGACAGAAACGATACTTAAAAGAAAATCTTCATGGTTTAATAATTAATGATATGGCACAAATCAGTCTTGATAAATATAAATTATTTTGTGAACTAGAAGGACAACATGAATTGCTTTTTGAAAGATGGGTTAGTAAAAAAAATCGCAATAAGATCAGTAATGAAGAATTTGGTACCATAAGTAAATTGATCTCTAATTTAAAAATGATTAAATCTGGATTATATTCTGAACATCGAATAGAAAAATTCAAATTAGAGAATGAGCAAATGAGAGAGCTATTTTTACCTGAAGTTTATGCAAAAATAGTAGAACATGATTGGAATAGCAATGACCCTTGGGATTAACGCTAATGGCTAAACAACTAAATATTTTAATTATCTTATATTATGATTTATACAATAATTCTTATCATAATTATTGTAGCTCTGATTAAGTTTAACAGTTCAAAAGCAAAAATTATTTCTAATCCAAAAGTTTTAATTTTAGAATTTAAGAACGATAGACTCGAAAGTTATGGTGATTATGATTATGAGCAATATTTAAAACTATTTTCAGAAGTGGATTATAAAATCATTGAGACCGTTGAAGAGGTGATTAACTTATCTTCTAACTCTTACAATCTAATTCAAATGAATTTTGAGTTAAATGAAACAGGTGAAATTAGAGATTGTAATGGGAATAAAATATTCTTAGGAGATATTATTAAATCTGCTTATTCACATAGAACTAATTATTTTTTAGTTGGAGTATCTAATTCAGGTTTATCCTATAAGAGTGTTATTGAAAGTTTAAGGATTAATGCTAATATAATTATGACGATGGAAAGAAATAAAACAGACTACATGTCATTTATTAGCTCTTTATTGAATAACTCAAAAGAGACTAAATCACTTGCAAAGTCTTGGCAGATTGTAAATAATAGTTTAGAAAGTAATTTAGAAATGATAAGCTATATTTCCGCTAAAAATATAATTTTAGGTAGTAGAAAAGATTAGTCGGTAATGAAAAAACCCCACGCTGGGTAATGATGTAAACTAGGGTAGTGTTTTAAAATAGGACACGGCCAGCAATTAAAATTTAAACAATAGAAAACGGTAGTTAAAATTAATTGCTGTTTTCTACTTTAAGGATAATAGTTTTTATTTTTTACCACCAGCTTGCAGCTGGTGGTAAGGGTATCTGAAAGTTATTACAATAACAAAGGGATAGGCGTAACGCCTATCCCTTTGTTGTATATTTTTTTATGTAATTTAAGTTGGTTTTTAGGCAATTGAAGAAAGAATGAAGAAAGACTCGCGTTAGGGATGGCAGCGGCATCCTCTCCGTTGCCTTAGGCTATGGAGAGATATAGCGTACAGCCCGACCTCGCCTACGTCGAGACTTCGGCGAGCGAGCGGGGGAACGCCCAAAAACAAAGGGCTATAACCATCTCAATCTGCCGACACAGGTGACCTTGGCATCGGGAAATATTCAGTATATTTATGATGCCACAGGCGCAAAACAGAGAAAGATATTGAGTACAGGGACCACAACGGACTATGCGGGCAACTTTATCTACGAGGATGGCGATCTTAAGATGTTCTCGCATCCCGAGGGCTATGTGGAGCCCCCGCCAACTGAGGCACAAAAAGGCACGCCCTATAAACATGTCTACCAGTACAGGGACCATTTGGGCAATATACGGTTGACCTACGACCAAGGGGATTACCAATCTTATGTGGACGATGATTTCTATAGCGAGCATAACGGTTGGAGCTTCCAGGGGGGCAGTGCCAACGGCGCTATCGCCATTGATAATGGCAGGCTCAAGGTCAATGTTACCAATGCCTATAACGGGGCGCAGTATAGAATCGGGAACAGTTTTAGTGTTGGCGATGAGG
>NZ_JANQIM010000008.1 GCF_028282165.1 Winogradskyella sp.
TTTTTACGTTTTACGGCGGCCACGACCCGGAAGATTACACACATAGAGTAGGCGACCCAAAAACTGCATTAGACCTTCATCCAACGTCTCCAGGTTATCGATTAATCTTAAATAATGTACTATTCCCAGCTGCTAAAAAGAAGAAGCAAAAAACCTAATTACTTCGTTAATGAGTAATAGAATACTATCTTTTTTTAAATTATTTTTTTCTTCACTTCTTTATTGGCTATTGGCCTTTATGTTTTTTGTGGCCATAAGGTATAATGGTTTAGTTGATGAATTAGCTGTATATACTGATGAGGATTTAGGACTCCCTATTTTGGCTTTTTATTCGTATGGCATAATACTTGGGCTTGTTCTCGGTGTATTTTATGCTATTATTGAATATCTATTCGATGAATTTCTGAGTAAAAAACTGAGCCTCGGTGTTAGTCTCATTGCAAAATCGTTTATTTACTTAATACTTATAATTATTGTTCTTAGTTTGATGTCGTTCAGAATTGAAGAGCACATTGATATCGATTTACCCAATGACAGAGGGTGGTGGCGAACAGATCCGTTTTTTTGGAATACAGTCATATATTTCATTACAGCTTCAATCGTATTTTCGCTTATACGTATAGCCAACGATAAGTTTGGTAGAGGTATGTTTATAAATATCTTATTAGGAAAATATAGAAAACCTAGGGAGGAAGAACGTATTTTAATGTTTTTGGATTTAAAGGACTCTACCAAAATAGCAGAACAGATTGGTCATATTAGATACAGTAAGTTTATTCAAGACTGTTTTAGAGATCTCAATGGGGTACTGAATAAACACGATGCTGAGGTGTATCAGTATGTTGGAGATGAAGCCGTGGTGACATGGACTGATAAGAAGGGATTCAAAAATAATAACTGTGTTAATCTGTTTTTTGCCTTTCGTGATCAGTTGAAAAAGCGCCATCAATATTACATGTCCAATTTTGGTTTCGAGCCGATTTTTAAAGCAGGAATTCATTATGGAAAACTAATGATTGCTGAAGTAGGTACTGTAAAAAAAGAAGTGGCTTATCATGGCGATGTTATTAACACAGCTTCTAGAATTCAGAGCTTATGCAACACCTATGAGGCATCCCTTTTAATATCAGAAACGATTCTTAAGAATTTGAAATTCAAAACGCAATTCACTATAGATTCAAAAGGTATTATTCAGTTGAAAGGAAAAGAAAAGTCTGTCGAGGTATTTAGTATATCTAAATGATTTTTCAAACAAATAAAATAAAATTCAAAATGCAATTTTTTCAAAAAGAAATACGATTGAAGCCTCATTCTAGAGGCTTTCATTTAATAACAAATGATATTTTGAATGCCATTCCCGAAGTACAACAAATCAATGTTGGGCTATTGCAGGTATTTATAAAGCATACCTCTGCAAGTTTAACCATTAACGAAAATGCAGACCCAACCGTTAGACAAGATTTTGAAAGTCATATCAATAAGATGGTTCCTGAGAATCAACCCTATTATAGGCATACTTTTGAAGGTGCTGATGATATGCCAGCACATATTAAAGCATCACTGATGGGTGCTTCAGTTCAAATTCCAATTACGAACGGGGCGCTTAATCTCGGGATTTGGCAGGGCATTTATCTCTGCGAACATAGAGATAGAGCCTCGGGCAGAACTATAATTATTTCGGCTTTTGGGAATTAAGAATAAAAAATCCGACTCGTGAGAATCGGATTTTTTGTTAAGCGAAATGTTGTTATTAATTTGGCTAAAAGCCCTTATTTAACTTTGTTTACTATAGCTTCAAAAGCTTCAGGGTGATTCATTGCTAAATCTGCAAGAACCTTACGATTCAATTCAATATTATTAGCTTTTAATCTTCCCATAAATTTTGAATAGCTCATTCCATGTTGTCTAGCACCTGCATTAATACGCATAATCCATAACGCACGGAATGTTCTCTTTTTGTTTCTACGGTCTCTGTACGAGTATTGCATCGCTTTGTCAACCGCATTTTTGGCTACTGTCCAAACGTTTTTACGTCTTCCCCAGTATCCTTTGGCTTGCTTAAGAACTTTTTTTCTTCTAGCTCTTTTTGCAACTGAATTTACTGATCTTGGCATTTCTTTAATTGTTTTTTGTAGTAGGCGACAGAAATTCTGTTCTTAATCATTTCTCTTAAATCGTAATTCTAAAAATCTACAATCTAAAGTCGAATGGCCTAACTCCAGGGTTTATAAATTAATTTAACCGGTAAAATAAATATTACTTTAGGCGTAACATTAATTTTACATTTTCTTCGTCTGACTTATGTACAGTTGTATCATGAGTCAACGCAAGCTTACGCTTTTTAGATTTTTTGGTCAATATATGACTTTTAAAAGCGTGCTTTCTTTTAATCTTACCGGTGCCAGTTAGTTTGAAACGTTTCTTAGCACTCGATTTTGTTTTCATTTTAGGCATTTTGTCCTAGTTTTAATTTACGTTTCGCTTATCATTGTACACCGAAGCCTTGGCGTAGGTGTATATCTTTTTATTTAGTCTTTTTGGGAGCGATAAACATAATCATTCGCTTACCTTCGAGCTTTGGCATTTGTTCTACTTTGCCATACTCTTCTAAATCTTGGGCTAGTCTCAGTAACAAAATTTGCCCCTGCTCCTTAAAAATTATTGATCGTCCTTTAAAAAACACAAAAGCTTTTAATTTAGCTCCATCTTTCAAAAACTTAATCGCGTGTTTCTTTTTAAACTCGTAATCGTGATCATCTGTTTGAGGACCAAAACGAATTTCTTTGACAACAACTTTAGAAGCTTTAGATTTTAAAGCTTTTTCACGTTTCTTTTGTTCGTAAAGAAACTTTTTATAATCCATAATCTTACAAACAGGAGGGTTCGCGTTAGGCGAAATCTCGACCAAATCCAAACCTTGTTCGTCAGCCATGGAAAGCGCTTTTTTAATAGGATAAACTCCTACTTCTACGTTGTCTCCAACAACTCTGACTTCGTCAGATTTAATTTTAGAATTTATACGATGCTTATCCTCTTTGACTTCACGTCGATTATAATTCCTTCTGTTTCTACGTATTGCTATGGCTTATACAGTTTTTAATTAAACGTTATTTATTTAAAAGTTTTTAAACTCTTATTTATATTATTTTTTATAATTTCTACAAAATTTTCAACACTAATTGTGCCTAGATCACCACCACCGTGTTGTCTTACAGAAATAGTCTTATCTTTTTCTTCTTGCTCACCAACGACAATAATATAAGGAAACTTTTGCATTTCTGCTTCACGGATTTTTTTACCTACAGTTTCGTTTCTATTGTCAACAAGGGCGCGAATTTCGTTATTTTCTAGCAAATTTAAAACTTTTTCTGCGTATTTTTCATATTTCTCACTAACAGACAACACAATAGCTTGTTCTGGCATTAACCAAATAGGGAAGTTTCCACCAGTATGTTCAAGTAAAATAGCGACAAAACGTTCCATACTACCAAAAGGTGCCCTATGTATCATAACAGGTCTATGAAGCTCATTATCACTGCCTTTATATGTTAAATCAAATCGTTCAGGTAAATTATAATCTACTTGAATTGTACCTAACTGCCATTTGCGTCCTAAAGCATCCTTGACCATGAAATCCAATTTAGGACCATAAAATGCAGCTTCGCCAGTTTCGACAACATAATTAAGACCTTTATCTTTTGCAGCGTTCAAAATAGCTTGCTCAGCTTTATCCCAATTTTCATCACTACCAATATATTTATCAGGATTTTCAGGATCCCTTAAAGAGACTTGAGCTGTAAAATCATCAAATCCTAATGAACTAAATACATACAGTACTAAATCAATAACTTCTTTAAATTCCTCATCTAATTGATCGGGCGTACAAAAAATATGAGCGTCATCTTGGGTAAAACCTCTTACACGTGTTAAACCATGCAACTCACCACTTTGTTCATATCGATATACAGTACCGAATTCCGCAAATCGTATAGGTAGTTCCTTATAGGAATAAGGTTTAGCATTATATATTTCGCAGTGGTGTGGGCAGTTCATAGGTTTTAACAAGAACTCTTCGCCTTCTGCAGGCGTATTTATAGGTTGAAAACTATCTTCTCCATACTTAGCAAAATGCCCTGAAGTCACATACAGGTCTTTATTTCCTATATGAGGCGTAACCACCATTTTATAACCAGCCTTCTTTTGAGCAGCTTTTAAGAAACTCTCTAGGCGTTCTCTTAATTCAGCACCTTTAGGTAGCCATAATGGTAAACCTTGACCGACTGTCTGTGAAAATGTGAAAAGCTCCAATTCTTTTCCAAGTTTTCTATGGTCACGTTTTTTAGCCTCTTCTAATAAATGAAGATATTCGGTAAGTTCTTTCTGTTTAGGGAACGAAATACCATAAACTCGAGTCAACTGTTTTTCATTTTCATCACCCTTGTAATAAGCGCCAGCTACACTTAAAATTTTTACAGCTTTAATGATTCCAGTATTAGGGATGTGGCCACCTCGGCATAAATCAGTAAATGTAGAGTGGTCACAAAACGTAATATCACCATCTTCCAACCCCCCAATAAGATCAACCTTGTACTCATTTTTACCTTCATAATAAGATAGAGCATCGGCTTTAGAAACCTCTCGCATATTAAAATCGTATTTGCCACGAGCAATTTCTATCATTTTATTTTCAATAGTCTTAAAGTCTTTTTCAGAAATCACACCTTCACCCAAATCCACATCATAGTAAAAGCCATTTTCAATAGCAGGTCCTACCCAAAGTTTAACACCTGGGTAAAGTTCTTCCAAAGCTTGAGCAAGCACATGAGCAGAAGAATGCCAAAAAGCTTTCTTGCCTGCGTCATCCTTCCATGTATATAATGTAAGACTACCGTCCGTGGTCAATGGAGTGGTGGTTTCAACAACATTGTCATTGAACTTTGCCGAGATAACATTACGCGCAAACCCTTCGCTAATATCTACAGCCACTTCATATGGAGTAACATCTTTGTCAAAAGACCTTACCGAACCGTCAGGTAGAGTAATTTTAATCATTATTTTTTTGTATAAATTTTAGCCCACAAAGATATACCTATATATATTAAAGACAAAGTGAAGTTTTGAATAAAAATTTTAGTTTCTAGTCTCCTGTAAATGAAGGTAATAATAACCTGTTCAAAACAAAGTATATATTTTTCTTGCAAGAAGGAAAAAGGGTGTTATATTTGCGCCCCCTTATATGTGGGCCATTGCGGTTTTGAAGGTGTACGTTCCCGGCCATATCGGGTCAAGAAAAATTTTTTTAAAAT
>NZ_JANQIM010000024.1 GCF_028282165.1 Winogradskyella sp.
GTCGTCCACCCTTTGCCAGTTTTTGCAGAGCCCGATCCCTTGGAGGTCTGCGACGACGGTGTTCCCGACGGTCTCACATCGATCGACCTAACGCTGCGCAACGGTGATATCAGCGGCAACAACCCGGTCTATTCGGTGAGCTACTACCTTACGCAGGGGGATGCAGAGCTTGGCCAGGGCGCCCTTGGGATCCCCTATACCAACGTCACGAACCCACAGACGGTTTTCGTTCGTATCGAGGACACGGTAACGGGCTGCCATGCGACCACGTTCCTTGACCTTGTGGTCGAGCAGGCGCCGGTGGTTAACCTTTTCCCTGAGCCCTTGCGCTACTGCGACCCTGACAACGACGGTTTCGGGGTTTTCGACCTCAGTGCTGCCGACGATGACATCACCGGTGGCGTTGCCGGTCTTACGGTGAGCTACCACGAGACCCCGGCGAATGCCGACAGCGGTGCGGACGCGATAGCGCTGCCCGGGTCCTACAACAATATAGTCGCCGATGTCCAGTTGGTGTACGCACGGGTCGAGAGCGCCACGATAGCGACGGACTGTGCTACGGTTGTTCCCCTTGAGCTGATCGTCGAGCCCAGTCCCCAGATCGCTGTCCCACAGGCCCTTGAGGAGTGCGACGACGCCTCGGCTGACGGTTTAGCGGTCTTCGACCTTACGCAGAGCGCCGATGAGGTCCTTGACGGTCTGGACGGTCTCCAGTACGCTGTGAGCTACCACCTTAGCGCCATGGATGCGGAGATGGGCACCGGAGCGATAGCGTCCCCGAACGGCTATGCGAACACCGAGAACCCACAGACGGTTTTCGTCCGAGTAGAGGACACGGGTACCGTAGAGGGCTGTTGGAAGGTTGTGCCCCTGGATCTTATCGTCAACCCCCTGCCGGTTCTGTCGCCCCCCGATCCCCTGGAGCTCTGCGACGCGGAGACCCCCGGCGACGGGCAGGAGGCCTTTGCGCTAGAGGATGCCAGCGCGGGGATACTCAACGGCCAGACGGGCATTACGCTGAGCTACCACGAGACGCAGTCTGACGCTGACAGCGGTACGGGCGCCCTAGTCGGCCCCTACGTCAACACGGTGAACGCGCAGACGCTTTACGTCCGTGGCGAGGACGACATAACGGGCTGTTACAGCACCGTTACGCTTACCCTTAGGGTTGACCCTGTGCCGTCCCCCGAGCCCGACCCGGACCCCATTGAGGTGTGCGACGATGACAACGACGGCTTTGCGGTGTTCGACCTTGAGCTCCGGACGTTGGAGATCACCAACGGCGAGCCCGACGTTGTGGTGACCTACCACGAGACGCAGTCGGATGCTGAGCAGGGCGACAACGCGCTCTCGAGCCCCTATACGAACGTCGTTGCGGGGGTGCAGCTGTTGTGGGTGCGCTCGGAGAGCACACTGACGGGCTGCTACAGCCTTACGCAGGACACGCTCGAGCTTATCGTAGTGCCGTCCCCTGAGGTTCCCCTTGCCGTTGATGCGCTTGTGGCTTGCGACGACAACGGGGACGGGATCTCCCAGTTCGACCTTACCGAGCGCGATGCGGATATCCTGGGTACCCAGGACGCTTCCCTTGAGCTGACCTACCACTTGAGCGCTGCGGACGCTCAGACGGGGGGGTCGCCCATCGCCGGCGCGTCTAACTATACGAACGCGTCCAACCCCCAGGTGGTGCACATAAGGCTCTTCGACGCTGCTACGGGCTGTTTTGACACGGGCGAGCTTGAGCTTCGTGTCGACCTTCCCCCTGTAGCGGTTGCGCCCCAGCCCCTTGAGCTCTGCGACGACCTTGGGGAGGTTCCCGGCGACGAGGTTACGGAGTTCGACCTAACGGTGCGCGACGTAGAGATCACGGGGGGCAATGCGAGCTGGTCGGTGGACTACTACGAGACGGATGCGGATGCGCAGTTGCAGGAGAACGCGATAGCGGACCCTACGGGGTATACGAACACCTCGGTGGGGGGGCTTCCTGCGAACCCCCAGACGCTCTACGTTGTGGTTACGGACACGGACACGGGCTGCGTGGCGTACACGACGCTGACCATCCGTGTACTTCCCAACCCGACGCCTACGCCTAGCGGAGCGCTTCCGGACCTTGTGCTCTGCGACGTTACCAATGCGGGGGACGGTGTGGAGGTCTTCGACCTTACGGCCAACGAGCTCCTGTTGCTCAACGGCGAGTCTGGCGTTACGGCGAGCTACCACGAGAGCGCGGCCGATGCGGAGGCCGGGGAGAACGCCATATTCGACCCGTTCCAATATGAGAACGCGGTGGCGCCCGGACAGGACATCTACGTACGAGTGACCAACGATGCCACGGGCTGCTATGCGGTTGTGGACTTTGCCGTTCGAGTGGACCCGTTGCCGGAAGCCGTTGCTGTTCCGGACCTTGTCCAGTGCGAGCTGGGCACGGACGGCTTCGACAGCTTTGACCTTTTGTCGATGGACGCCGATGTCCTGGGCGGCCAGTCCCCTGAGGTCTTTGCCGTGAGCTACCACGTCAGTGCCGCTGACGCTGCTTCGGGCACGGACGCCCTGGTGAGCCCCTATACGAACACGTCCAACCCCCAGGAGATCCACGTCAGGATCACCAATACGGAGACGGGCTGCTGGATCGCTGTCCAGCGCTTCCGTCTTCGCGTAGACGAGGCGGCACGGGCCAACCCGGACCTTGGAGAGATACTTTACGAGCTCTGCGACGACGATATGGAGACGGACGGCGACCCTGGGGACGACAGCGTACAGTTCACGCTTTCGAGCCAGGACGGGTTTGTCCTTGACGGGCAGTCCCCATCGGACTATACGGTTAGCTACTATGCCACTGAGGAGGGCGCGAACCTGGGCGCTGGCCCTTTGCCCGACCTTTACGAGAACACGTCCAACCCGCAGGTGATCTACGCTCGGGTGGACAACAATACCCTTTCCGTGCTCCCGATAGCTTTGGACCTTGGGGCGCTGACTTTGGGGCTTGACCTTGACGGCGACGGTAGCGTGGATACGTTCGATACGGACGGCGACGGTACCTTTGACCTCTTGGACGTGGACGGTGACGGGGTGTCGGACGGTATCGACCTTAACGGCGACGGTCTCTTCGAGTTCGTTGACGTTGACGGTGACGGCGAGGGGGACCCGGTTGACCTTGACAACGACGGTACGTTCGACAACCAGGGGGACGGCTCCATCTGCTATGCCGTTGCCGAGCTGACGCTCCGTGTGAACCCCTTGCCTATCGTGATCTTTGACGAGGGCTATATACTCTGTGTCGGTACCAACGGAAGCGAGGCGCTCGATCCCCTGGTGCTCGATACGGGGCTTCCCGATACGGGGCATACCTTCGCTTGGAGCCTCGACGGTGAGGTGCTGTCGGGCGCGACGGGCCCTTCGCTTGGCCCCCTTCGGGGAGGTATCTATGGCGTGGTCGTTACCGATACGGTGACGGGCTGCATCGTTACGGCGGCCACTGAGGTCTTTGAGAGCGAGCCCCCGGTGCTGGTTGCTGAGGTGACGACAGGGGCCTTTTCGGAGAGCCACGCCATAGAGGCGCTGGCCACGGGCCCCGGGGTCTACGAGTACAGCCTTGACGGTGGCCCTTGGCAGGACTCGGGTACGTTTGCCGGGGTATCTGCCGGTGAGCACGAGGTCAGCGCGAGGGACCGCAACGGCTGCGGTGTGGCGTCGGTTAGTGTTTTCGTACTGGACTATCCGCGCTACTTTACGCCCAACGGCGACGGTAGGAACGAGACGTGGAACATCGCCGGCATTGGGGTGAGCGCAAAAATTTATATATTTGACCGCTACGGGAAGCTGCTGAAGCAGCTCAGCCCGACGGGTGCCGGCTGGGACGGTACGTACAACGGGAGCATGATGCCCACGAGCGACTACTGGTTCCTGGTGGAGTACGACGAGCCCACCACCGGACAGCGGAAGGAACTGAAGGCCCATTTTACCTTGAAACGTTAGCCTAATTCAAATTCATATTCTTTTTCTACTTTACAAATACGAACATTATACCAATTGTACCATTGATCTCGACCTTTTTGTTGAGCAAATAGATGTTTGGAATTTGCTTTCCAATTTTTAATAGCGTCTAAACTTTCCCAATAACTTACTGTAATACCTACACCTGAACTGTGCGCAGTAGAAGCATCACTTCTTGCACTATCAATTCCTAAATAGCCTTTTTGCTCTTTAGCAAGATTTTCCATTTCAGTTGCCATTTCAGAATAACCTTTAGTGTTTTCAGTTAAAGTTGATGTAAATATTACAGCAAAGTATGGTTTAAAGTTTTTCATTATTTAAAAATCTTTTGGTATTTCAAATTCTATTATTTTTTCTGTAATGTTATCTTCAAAATCAGTCAATATAAATTTAACAAATACACGATTAGTAATAACGCTTACAGGGAAATCTTTAATGTTATCAATGGTCTTTACATAAGCTAACCAATTTTCACCGCATTTGTCTACAACATCGTCTTTTAAATCTTTGGTTGCCGTTTCTACAAAGCTCATCCAGTCTTTTTCAGAATAGGTAAGCATTTGAAAGGTATTGGACGTTAATTGCTTAAGTGGTTTCCATTCGGTATCGAGTTGTGTCCATTCATTTGAGCTGCAATTAACATCTGTGCTCATAAAAGAGAAACTGTTTTCATAACGTTGAAACAAGCTGACTTGTTTGTAATCGTTATCGTTTAAAATGATGTGTTTACCTTCAGGTGTATCGCTAACATCTACACTGATTATCGCTTTGTCTTCATATTTTAAATCATGGGTTCTTTTATAATCACTTGTTGCAACATTTTTAATTTCAACCTTTAGATGGTCTAAGTTTACTCTAATGGTTCGTGCAATTTTGTTGGGTGACAAATAACCGTCAAATACATAGCCAATATGCGTTCGGGTTTCTACTTTTACCCACTCACCACTAATCTTTTTACCACTATCTAGGATAACTAATTTTTTGTCTGTTTTTTCAATAATACCAATAGCTTCACCATATGCTAGTTTGCTTAGCATTTTTGCACTAATGTCTGGCTGTTCTCTAAGGGATAAACCACTTTCGGCAGCTACATAAGCTTCTTCTTGTTGTGCAGTTACGACTGCTAGATTGCATACTAATCCAATCGCTAAAATCATTTTTAAATAGTTCATAATACTTGTGTTTCGAGTTAAACATTTTAGCGGTTTGTTTTCTTAGATTTAGTTTATTGTTTTCTCGTAGTGCTAGAGATTGCCACGTCATTCTCCCGATAGCTATCGGGATTATTCCTCGCAATGACATAATGTTTTATGGGATTCCTGTATTTTCAGAAATTTATTACTTATTAACAGTGACCCATTTTCCTTTGTTTCTAACCAAGTAGTCATCATTATCGTACATGGCTTCTGCTTGTGCTCCAGGTAAATAATAGGTGCCTAAATACGATGCATTGAGCATCACGGTAAAGGTTTTGGTGCCATAATTTCCTTTTCTATTCATATTAAAATAGAAGTTAACGCGATCATCCCTAATGTCGGTATACCTAGCCTTGCTTATTGTGGTGTCTCCAAAATCAGTAAAGCGTGTATTTACGATATCCCAACCTGATGGAAAAATCTGTGTTAATGCAACATCATTCACATAATCGCTTGTTAGATTTGAAATGCTTACCGTTGCTACGAAATCTTGTCCTTGTTGTAAGTTTGAAATATCAATTTTATTACCTTGTAAATCTTTATAAACGGTTGAAATTGAGAGACCTCTTTGTACGGCCAGTTCTTCGCCTAGTTTTAGTTTTCCTGAATTTAGAATACGAACATAAATGACATTATCTCTTTCATTTGTGATGACCAATTGGTTGTTGCCATCTTTAATTGGCATATGACGTTGAGCCATTCCGTTTTTGGTATCGACGGTTTCTGTCTTCCCATTAATGCTGTAGTTTAGTTTTAAATCTTTACCCCCATTTTGAGTAATTAATTTTCCCATTGCTAGAAGACTATAAGCTGTAGTTTGAGTACTCATCCATTGATCACTAGATAAAGATTTAGCAATGGACTTGGCTAAGTCTACTTTTTTAGGATGATTGGTCAACAACATAGTTTCTAGTGCCATAGCTCTATTTCTATGTAACGATCCATAGGTGTAGCTATCTGATCTCGGTGGCTGAAAATCAATATTTGCTGTTTTAGAGATGGCGTCGCTAGCTTCTTTTTGTCCTGCTAAAGCATAGGCTGCCGCCAATCTCCATTTAGCGTCATTTGAAATCTCTTCAAATTCGCGCAATCGATTCATACTGGCTAAATCTGGGCTACCCGCTAATGCCAACGTGTATAATCGGTAGGCTTGAGCTAAATCACTATTGTAAGTTCTATAACTTGGTCTCCAATCACGGGCAGCTTGTCTTTGGTACGTTATCCAATTGCTCTTAAAGGTTAGTGGTAAAACGAATCCTTTTTTCTCGGCTTCAATCATAAAATGGCCAGCATAACTTGTTCCCCAGTCACTGGCTGTGTTTTCGCCCATCCAATAGCCAAGTCCTCCATCTGGATTCTGAAAATTGCCCAATCGTCTAATCCCATTTTCAATGTTTCGCTGTATTTCTTTTTTCTTTTTTTCAGTGAGATCAAAAATATCTGCTAAGTACAATTGTGGAAATACACTAGATGTAGTTTGCTCTACACAACCATGAGGATAACGAATTAAGTACGCCATTCGTCTTGAGAAATCCATTGGAGGTAAGGTTGAAAATTCTACCGTTGCCGAATTTGTTCCTGGAACTCCAAAGGTTGAAAAGTCAATCGTAGTGTTGGCATTAGCCTGCAATTCGTTATCAATAACGCGAGAGGTCATGGGGTTTGGATTCTCTACATCGATTTCTACTTTATAAGTTGATTTTTCGCCATGTCCTGTAGCCACCACCTCTATGGTATTTATACCTTTTGCTTTGGTAACATCTAGCTCAAAATACACCATTTTTTCATCGGGCTTAGTAAACTGTAGGGATTGCATTTTCTCTCCTTTTACGGTGATACCATCGCTAAGTTTTAATGAAAGATTTACATTTTTCACTTTATTCTCCATTGCAAAAACTGTTACAGGAAGCGTTACCTTTTCACCTGGACTTAGTTTTCTTGGTAAAGTTGCCAATACCATTAACGGTTTTTTGACTTGAACGGACTTTTCAGCACTACCATAAGCTTCCTTGCTATTATTGCCAGCGACGACCATGGTTCTTACAGCACCAACATAGTTTGGCATTTTTAGCTGATGCGTTTTGGTTTGCCCTTCTTTTAATAAGAACGGCCCTAAGTAGGTTACCACAGGCTTAAAACGATTGGCCTTTTTATTCTTGCCTTTGGTAGCTGATCCATCGCCACCAATGGCAAAAACCTGATCGATACTGCCAGAATATGCCCCAATGACGTTATCGAAAATATCCCAAGTTTTTACACCCAAGGCTTCACGCGCATAAAAACTGTTCCAAGCGTTTGGTGTTTTAAAGCGTGTTAAATCCAATAAGCCTTCCTCGACTACTGCAATGGTATAGGTCATTGGTTCATTATTCTTTTCTGATACTTTTATCTCGTAGGATTGTTCAGGTTGAATAACGTCTGGCATATTGATTTGCGGTTCAAGCTTTGTTGCGGGATTTTCTACCATCATTGGAATAACTCCATATAAACGAATTGGTAAATCATTGGATGTTATGGCATGTGGTTGCAACAATGAAATATTGATAAAAACATTTGGTGCCATTTCTGAAGTCACAGGAATGTCTACAGTGGTCTCACCAGGTTTTGTTTTTATCCATTGATGCTGTAATACTTCGGTGCCATTTTCTATACTTACCAATGCTCTTCCTTCAGAACCCGAAGGAAATGTTAATTTTGCTACTTCGCCGACATTATAATTGTCTTTATCTGTTGAGAATACTAACATTTTGGCGGCATCCTTATCTACTGATGTTGAATTAGACCACCAGTTTTTGTAGAAATATGCTGTACGGCCTGTTGCGTGTCCACTAACTGGATCTACAATTCTAATTAAGTAGCGACCGCGATCATTTTCGGGGATATTGACTTTAAAGCTAGCTTTTCCTTTAGCATCGGAGTTGATGACATATTGTTGTACAGGCCTGTGATAGTTGCTAGAGACATAACTTGAAAGATTGTCGTAAGATGAATTCCACCACCAGCGCCATTCAATTTTATAGATTTTAACTTCTAAGTTTTGGCGCTGAAGAGGTTTGCCATCAGTATTCACCGTAGCAATTTCAAAGGTATGGTCTTCACCAGTGAAATAGGAGCCGTAACGACTTCCTTTTGGCGATCTTAGACCAACAAAGCTTTCATAAGGTGCATATGGTATGGTGAAGGCATCGAGTGAAAAATCTCCACCATTTTCAAAAGCCCTTACCAAGAATTGCGCGTTCAACATACCTGGAGCATTCTTACCAATATTTAATTCTGAATCTATTTTTGCATTGCCATCAGCATCTAAATAACCTTCAAAGACATTGGTTTCTTCTGTATTAAATCGCTTTGTAGGGTCATTGAATATATAGTTTTTATAGCCTTCAAAGCTTGTAGTCTTATTGGTGAACTTTGCTTTGATTTCTGCTTTAAGATTTTTTGCAGGTGCGCCATGTAGCCATGCGACATTTAAATCTCCTTGAAGTGGCGTATTTTTGGTAAGGACTTTATCTTTAAAATCGATTTTTATTTTTAAGCGGTTGGGTTTTACCGTTTCGATCTTTAAGTTTTTGGAAAAGCTAGCTCCTCCAACAGAGACTTTAGCGTTGTAATTTCCGGTTTTATAGTCTGGTGAGGTTGGGACTTTAAAATCGAAGAAATTATTGATATTGTCTATCGACACTTTTCTGTAGACCAGTTTGCCCACAGGATCTGTGATTTCCAGTTTTACGGGATGGCGTTTAGGTAGTTGATTCGCTTTGTCGTTGAGTACAAAAGTTAAGAACAAACTGTCTCCAGGTCTCCAAACGCCACGTTCTCCATATATATAACCTTTTAGTCCACGTTGTAATCTGTTACCAGAGACGTCGAACTTACTAAGAGACAAGGAGTTTCCATCAAATAATTTTACATAGCTCACACTTTTACCTTTCGAAACGATTGCAAAAGCTGCTCGTTTTTTGGTGTCGATTTCAATAATACCATCTGTATTTGTTGCTCCATTTGTCAGCTCTTGTTGTTGATAGTTGTACAAGGTTACTTTAGCACCACTTTCTGGACTGGTAGATAGAATATTGGTAACGGCAAAGAAATAGGTATTGTCACTGCCTTGCTTTGCAATAACGCCTAAATTTGAACCTATAAGATTAGCAGCAACAGTTCTATTACCATAATTGTAGTAGGAATATGTGCATGGATTGTCTTTATCTCTCCAAAGGTAATTTGTGTTTTTATAGTTGTAACTTAAGTTGTCCCAATAGCGTTCTTCCCTAAGTTCTTGCTCTTCTTCACTGACATCATCAGAAGCATAAAAGTCTTCTTCATAGTAGTCATCGTAATAATAATCGTCGTAGTAATCTTCTTCATCAATGTCTGTAGTTTCGTTATTTGATGTACAATCATATAAGGAATACTCGCGCTTAAAGCTTAATTCTACTCTATAAATTGCCCCAGGATCTGCACTTAAATATTTTGATAAGTCGATACTGTAGGCTTTCCATTTGCCAGTATTTTGTGACTCATCGTCTATAAGTGTTATGGTTTCTTTGGCAATACGCCTCCCTACACGTTTAATACCATTTTCATAGTTGCTATTCATGTTATTCTCTTGCAAAAACTGAAGTACGTTATCTTCGAATATTTTGATAATTCTCACATCGACCTTGCTAAGGTTAACGGCTTCAAAATTGAATTTTAAATCTTGGGAATTTGGTAAGATTGAACCGTTACTAATCAATCTCACCTGAGGTTTTAGCTCTTCGAAGGTTAAGTTTTGCGCATAAGGATTTTTGAGTTTGTAACCGTCTATACTTTTAATACCTGTAAAAACATCGATTCTAATATCGCCTACTAGTTTATTGTCTGGATATACCTTTAGAACATTTCCGTCGACAATATATTTTGGATTTTTTGCATTTTGAATATTGACTAAACCAGCAAAATTCTGTTGTTTTTTTAATGGGTCGGAAAAGTTAATGGATAGGTATTGTTCTGGATTTTGAATAACATTGGTCTCAACAATGGTGAAATTGTTTTTACCAGGAATAGTAATAAAGTTTTCTCCTTTGTTTTCTGCTTTAATGGCCTTGCCATTCCAAATTACATTAATCTTGCTATCTTCTATTTTGCGTTTAATACTATCTATTCTAAATTCAAAATGTTTTGATGGCTCTGGCACTTCTAACCATACAAGATTTAGATTTTTTTTGTCCTGGGATGCCGCTACTAATTGTTTTGCGTCTTCTAGCTTTATAACATCTGCTGATCGTAACACACCAAGAAGGTATTGCCATTCTTTGTTGTAAGATTGTAAGTTATTGGTAACAACATTAAAGTTTGGTTTTATGGTTTTAAATCTAAAGGTGTAGTACTCAAACTCATTTGGAATATTGGGATAGATTTCGCTCAGTTTTACCGTAACGGTATATTCTGTATTTGGTTCTAGGGCTTCATCTGGTGTAAATAAAAGCGTGTGCTTGTTTAGTGTTTTTAAAGTCCCTTGTGTGTAAGGATACATTTTCACCAATTTGTTATCTAGCTGTTGTTCGGTTTCCCACCCTTCGACTTCTTTTGATAAATTAATTTTAACGGGTTCAACTACTGATACGCGTCCTGATGTAGTATAACTGATATAGTCCCTATACTTAAAGATATTGTCGGTTTCTACTGGCTTTTTTTTGCATGAGATGGTTAACGCTATAAGTGCTAAGAAGGCAAGGTGCTTTTTGATACGCATTGGTGTTGATGGAATTAAATAAAACTTCAGTTAAAAAAAGCGGTAGGGACTTTCTTGTTAATTTAAGTACGCCAGTTTTTATTTCTTTAGATTTTGGGCCGTTGTTAAATTGTTCTTAAAGTTACAAAACACCAGAATGAGTGATTTTAAGAAATTGAAATGTTTTCACGAAGTTTTTAACTAACTAATTACAGAATACCAGAAGTAACCAGAATCATTCTACAAGTTAACTGATTAACGCTTTAAGCCATTTTATTTTCTTGGGTTAGTGAACGACGCATATGACGAAAGAATTTAATCATTATGGTTTTCGATACGATGTAAAAGATCTAAAACTAACTCCTTAAGTTCCCTGTAAGCTGCAATATTTCCATCATGATACTCTAATCTAGCAAAGATGTGATTCTCAAATTCTTGATCATATAACATTTTGTAGTTATCATTTTTATACAGGGAAGAAGGGTTAACATTATCAAAAATATCAGGAATTCCAGAAGAGTTTCTAAAGTTAAAATGTTGATTGAGGTAGGGCACAAATAACGAATTGAGGTCATCATTAGAAATTCTTTCGCGTTCAATGATTTTCATATTCTCAGTACTTAGGTTATATATGGCTTCCCTGATGTCGTCATCCTTTATTAGAGACATATCGCCATTTTCTCTTCCTTCTGTAATGATGTTGAGATTAAGGTTGAGGTGAAAGTCAAAAAAATTATTTCTAACTAACGTATTAATTTTACTTTTGAGGTTAACTGTATCTTTTCCGTTAATAATGGGCAGTAACTGAAGGGACTCCATGTAGCGCTTCTCAAAATCATTAGCCACATAATCTATTCGTTCAATATTTTTCCTTAATTGGTTGGTAAGGCGTTTTACATATCTATTGGCCTTATCGTCTTCAATTCTACGTGTATTCCAATTATTAATCTGTAATGCGATTAAAATTCCAATGACCACTAGAAGAATTTCTCCAATGGCATATTTAAAATACTTTCCCATTTTACTTTGTTCAATTAATGATTTGCGAATATGACGAAAGAATTTAGTCATTAGTTGTTCTTGTTTAGAATAAGTGCAGGTAAGTTTAAAGATTTGTATAAATTGTTGTAGGCATTCATCTCAGTGTTAATAATGGCATCACGTTCATTTTTGTACACTTGCCAATCTTTCATTAAATCCTTAAAACGTTCTTTAGCACCTTCGGTAACTTTTGGATCTGCTTGATTTACATAGAATAGAAGTTGAATCAATTGCGCATTAAGTTTATTGTTGAAATTTATAACATCTTGAAACGTTTTTTGCTTAGCTTGTATGAGATTTTCTTCCCAATCATTTATACGTTTAACTAAATCCTCACCTTTTTCTACAAGTGGTTTTGCATCCTCATTATCTTTTAAAAGCTTTGCATAACTGTTGAGTTGTGTTTTAGCAGACCGCATTTGGTTGACAGACTCGTGCATGTCTCTAATGGTGTTCTCTATAGCAACCAACATGTCTTGTTGTTCTACAAAATCCTGGGGACTGGAATCAATGGCTGGATTTGGAAGAATTGTAGCTATAGTTTCTACGGTTTCGCCCTCCAAAGTTAATCTTAATGCATAATTTCCTGGAGCAACACTAGACCCAGAAAGTCCACCAAAAACAAAAACTTTATTTATAGCTGGTAAAGCTTCTCTATTAAAATCCCAAGTAAATCTATTATAGCCTTTTTTTGAAGATAGAATTTGAGGCTTCGAAGGGCCTCCAGGCCAAGATTTGAAGTCTTTTGACTTTTTGTTGCTATAGGTTCTAATCACTTTTGTACCATCCAATATTTCTAGTTTTAAATCGAGCGTATCGGCATCCTTATCTATGTAATAATCGAATGTAACACCAGATCTTGGATTTTGACCTTGCCCTATTGCTTTTGAAACACCTCCAAAAATGCGATAGCTAGGCTTGGGTTGAAATATTTCAATTGCTTTTTGAATGGTTTTCTGTTGTTGCAAAACTCCTAAGTCATCTAAAATCCAAAAACCACGACCAGAGGTTGCGGCCACCAAATCATTGTCTTGAATAATTAGATCGTTAATAGCAACTATTGGTAAACCTAAGTTGAGACGTTGCCAATGGGCACCATCATCATTAGAGATATACAACCCAGTTTCGGTACCAGCATATAACAATCCTTTTCGATTTTTATCTGCTCTCACAACTCTTGTAAATCCATTAGGGTCATCTAAACCATTGACGATTTTAGTCCAAGATTCCCCATAGTCGTTGGTTTTAAAAATATATGAGTTGAGATCTAAGGATTTGTATCGCATTATTACGACATAAGCTGTTGCAGGGTCGTGTTCAGAGATATCTATACTGTTTATAATACCATCATTAACGCTTTTAGGTGTAATATTCTTCCAACTTGCACCGCCATCTTTTGTAATATGCAATAAACCATCATCAGTACCAGCATAGAGTACACCCTCTTGATGTTGGGACTCTACTAAAGCCGTGATGGTATTGTAATTTTCACCACCAGCAGCTTCGTTGGTGTAAGGTCCACCACCTGGGCCATGCTTTTCTGTTTCGTTCTTAGTTAAATCAGGACTAATTGTAGTCCAACTTGTACCTCCATCTGTAGTTTTAAAAACAACATTACCTGCATGATAAATTGTTGATCTATTATGAGGAGATGAAATTATGGGAGCATTCCAATTGTATCGATATTTGGAGTCTTTTGGCGCGATGCTTAATCCTAATTCGGGGTATTGTTTAATAGACTTTTGTTGTCTAGATGATTTAGTCCATTTGCTAATATTCCCTTGATACGTACCACCATAAACCGTCTCTGGATTGTCGGGGTCAAACGCGATAAATGCACTTTCTCCACCTGCTACAGAATACCAATCTTTCCAATCGATGCCTCCATCATTGGTACGACTTGCAATGGCAATTGCCGAGTTGTCTTGTTGTCCTCCATAAACATTATAAGGCACTAAATTATCGGTGATGACACGATAAAACTGCGATGTTGATTGATTTTGTTGGGTACTCCAACTTTTACCACTATTAAATGAAATATTAGCACCTCCATCATTAGAGTTGATGAGATTGGTGTTATCATGTGGGTTAATCCATAAGTGATGATTATCGCCATGAGGAACAGGAATATTAAAAAAGCTTCGGCCACCGTCGATAGATTTCATAACAGGAGCATTTAAAACATACACTATATTTTCATTTTGTGGATCCGCAAAAATCTCCATATAATACCAAGATCGTGCAATATTGACACGATTACTATTAATCTGCTTCCAAGTTTTCCCCGCATCGTCAGAACGATACACACCTCCTTTTTTGTCTTCCGCTTCTATGACGGCAAATACGCGTTCTGAGTTTGCTCTAGAAACAGAAATCCCGGCTTTACCAAAGGCTTCTGGTAGACCGTTTTCGAGTTTATCCCAAGTCTCACCACCATCGACAGACTTATAAAGCCCAGAATATTCACCACCAGATTCTATGAGCCACGGATAACGACGATGTTGCCACATTGCAGCATATAAAATCCTTGGATTGGTCATATCCATAGATAAAGAGGACGCTCCTGTGGTTGAATTGATAAACAGTACTTGTTCCCAAGTTTGGCCTCCGTCAATGGTTTTATAAATACCTCTTTCGTCGGTTGGGGCATATTGAGCACCTTGGGCACTGATATAGATGATATCGGGATTTGTGGGATGAATAATCACATCCGAAATATGACGTGTATTTTCTAAGCCGATATGCTTCCAAGTTTTTCCTGCATCCATGGATTTGTAAACACCATCTCCCATGGATGTCATAACGCCGCGAGCTGCGTGTTCTCCCATACCAACCACAACGATATTAGTATCGCTTTCAGATACGGCAATGGCACCAACCGAGCCTGTCTTAAAGGAACCATCTGATATGTTTTTCCATGTAATACCAGCATCTGTAGTTTTGAAAACACCGCCGCCTGTTGAACCCATATAATAGGTATATGGTTGTCCTATGACTCCTGTAGAAGCCACACTTCGTCCACCTCTAAAGGGTCCAATATTTCGCCATTTTAATCCATGAAACACCGAATCTACAAGTTTAATAACGGGTTCACTGGATTTCTTTTTTCGTTTTTGAGCATGGTTTGTTATTGGTAGCAAAAGCATGCAAAAGATGAGGAGTTTTAGTGTTTTCATAGGGTTGGTTTTGGTTAGGGTTTGCTTATAAATCTAAAAAAATTAATTTCTGCTAACAATTTCGTCATCTACTATTTCAAGCAATTCTTTAATTTCTTGCTGGGTTTCAATTAGACTTTCACTTTGAGATTGCGTACTCATGAGCATAATAAACAAATAGGCATATACTTCTGGGTCCTTGTGGATAGCCACTTCTGAAATATCTTTTAGACGAGAATCATGGTTGACCAAACTTTTTATGGACTGCTTATTAAACGATTTAATAGCAACATAATCACCAAACTGTCGAGCACGTTGTTTAACACTTTCTTGAGTTGTGGTATTAAACTCTTTTTTATAATACTGTGATAAACGCGATCTTAAACTACTATTTGTAATCAGGTCTACGTTTTCGGCTGCAATCATATTGTCGAATGCAATTCTATTGGGTTCAAAAACATCATAAATAGTTAAGGTGAACATATATTTTATAATCTTGGGCATATACACTTCAGGATCGGAATAACGCTCCAAGGCATAAAACATGGAGTCTGTTAATTGGGATTTTGTTCTATTGAAGTTGACTACTCTGTCAATGGCTTCAATATCATCTTTGAGATTGGCCTTGATATCTTTTAAGTAGCTCTGTTCTTTCGCGTTCCGTATTCTTTGATCTTGCCAACTATTCACTTGAAAGGCCAAAAGAATCCCGATCATTACCAAAAATATTTCACCAATGGCATAAAGCATGTATTTACTTAACTTGGATTTTAGCATGGCATTTATTCTAATCTTTTTAAAAAGTAATGGCATTATTCAGGTTGGTTTAAGTCTCTTAAGATGGTTTCTTGGCAAGTTTTAATGTCCTCCATGAGGAATTCTGAGTAATATATTATCGTATATAAATCTTCTAGTCGTAACCTCATGATACTTCCAAAGGTTGGATCTTTTAGCATTGTCTTAAATTGACTTATTAATTGCTCTTGATTTTCTAGATTTTTAGCTGATAATAAAGACAGGTCACAGTTTTGTGATAAATAAGGATGTATATTATTGATAATGGAATTTTGCGCGTTTTTTTCTATGTTAGAAATACGATCCCACCATTCGAGATACTTTAAAAGTGCATTTTTAGTAGCTTTAGAAGAAACCATATCAAATTTCCCAGACGATTGTAGATCATTTAATTGGGGATGGGATGGTGTATAAAATCTATACATTTTTATGTATTCGAGAAGGGTAGCGATACTGTCAAAATCATTACTGGGAGATAATTCGCCATTTTTAATTTTTAAAACCTTGCTAACAGAGTTTCTTATAACGACCCTCATGCTGTCATCTCCTTTTAATTCAAATTCAGCATTTTCAAATTCGGTTAAAAGCCCTTGTAATATCTTTTGCTCAGCGACTAGATTTTTTCTATGGTCTTTCCAATCATTGAATTGGAGTGCGAGAAGAATACCAATAACCACTAAGATGATTTCGCCAACGGCGTAGAGGAGGTATTTGCTAAAACGGTTTTCTTTGATTAAGCCTTGTCTTATATGTCTAAAGAATTTAATCATTGCGCTTCATCTACTTTAGCAATGATTCGTAGCGGTGCGCCACTTCCATCCTTAATTTTCATAGGTAATGCTATGACTTCAAAACCTTTAGAAGGAAGTTGGTCTAGGTTGGTAATGTTTTCAAAAGCGGGAATATTTTCTGAGAGCAAAATAACGTGACTTTTAAAATATTCGGATTGTCCATAATCGATACTTGGTGTATCAATACCTATAGAATTGATGTTTCTGTTTTCAACCAACCAAGTCGCTGCTTCTGGCGAAAGTCCCGGAAAATGCAATAATTTAACGGCTTCAGGTCCACGTTGGTCAGTGCCTAGATATTTGAGTTTGTCTGGATAATATTTGGAATGTCCTGTGAATAAAAGAATAATAGCACCCTCAGGGATTTCCCCATTAGCTTTTTCCCAATCGATAAAATCCTGTACACTCACTAAATAATCCGGATTGCCGTTAGCGTTTGCTGTAACATCAATTTTAATGCCTTGGCCTACAAGTTTTTCTAATGGAATTTCTTCAACGGATTGCTTCCCTTTTGAAAAGTGAATCGGAGCATCGATATGTGTACCTCCATGTTCTGCAGTTTCAAAATTATTAGCAGCATAGAAATAGCCTTTGTCCGTATCGCCCTTGGCAACAACATCTAATTTGAATTCTTTTGCAGTGACCCAATACACGGTTTCCTCAGAAAACGTATGGGTTAAATCAATAATTTTAGTCTTGGTGGTGGTGTT
This sequence comes from Winogradskyella sp., assembly GCF_028282165.1. GTDB lineage: Bacteria > Bacteroidota > Bacteroidia > Flavobacteriales > Flavobacteriaceae > Winogradskyella. The sequence goes on from NZ_JANQIM010000024.1 coordinate 17,395, forward strand.
TTCTGATGTTTTATCTGACTTTTCGCAGGATGACATTAGGCATAGCAAAGCTAATAAACATAGAATATTGAATTTCATAGTTTGAAAATTTTTGGAATAATAAAATGATACATAAGGTACAACCACTTGCACAGATAAACAAGCAGATGAAGTTGATGGTGTAGTTGAGGTTGGTTAACTATTTGTAATTAAAGATATTAAATTGTTACAAATTGTCACTTCGAGTGATTTCATCCCGATAGCTATCGGGATTGAAATTGTATCGAGAACTAAAAGAATTTAGTCGTTATATATACCTATCGTCAACTCGCCTTTATCGTTCATCATGGCTCTGTACATACCAGCCGTATTAAAATCAGCTACCATATTACCATCTTTATCTACGGCAACGATACCTCCATCACCGCCTAAGTCAGCCACTTTATCTAATACAGTTTTAGCAGCTTCCTTAAGGCTTAATCCTTTGTAATCCATAAGAGCAGAAATATCATGAGCCACTTGTGCTCTGATGAAGTATTCTCCCCAACCAGTGCTCGACACGGCGCAAGTCGCATTATTAGCATAAGTGCCAGACCCAATAATCGGTGCATCACCGACTCTGCCATAACGCTTATTGGTCATTCCGCCAGTTGAAGTCCCTGAGGCTAAGTTTCCGTTTTTATCTAAGGCGGCACAACCTACAGTGCCAAATTTGGCGTTCTTAATATCCGCATCATAAAAGTCTAAATAGGCAGATTCTGTATCCACTTTTCCTTCTTTTTTGGCTTCACGAGCTTTAACGCGTTTAAGGGATTCTAAACGTCTGTCCGTATGAAAATAAGATGGGTCAACTATCGTTAAACCTTGTTCTTCGGCAAATACCTCAGCTCCTTTTCCAGAGAGCATCACATGTTTTGATTTTTCCATCACAGCTCTGGCCAAATTAATAGGGTTTCTAACATTGGTTGTTCCTGCTGAAGCACCAGCATTCAGGGTTTTGCCATCCATTATCGAGGCGTCTAGTTCGTTAGTTTCGGCATTGGTAAATACAGCACCTTTCCCAGCATTAAACAAAGGAGAATCTTCCATAACGTTGATGGTCTTCTCTACAGCTTCAAGACTGCTTCCTCCATTTTTTAAAATCTCATAACCCACTCTAATAGCTTCTTCTAGTTTGGCTTTATAGGCCGCTTCTTTTTCTGGGGTCATATTGTTTTTTAGGATAGTCCCTGCACCTCCATGAATAATAATGGCAAATTCTGGTTGTTCTGTGGTGCTTTCCGTTGAATTTTCGACTTCTGCAATGGCTTTGGAAGTATTCTCATTTTTACAAGCAAAAAATAAAAACACAGCAAGAACTAATAGAATGATTTTCTTCATAAAGGATTCGATTTTATACCTGCTTTAAAGTTACATTTTTAGAGCTCAAGCTTCAAGTAAATTTGGGTTTTTATTAGTAATTTTATACCATTATTTAATAATTGATAAAAAACAAACATATATGCAAGCAGTTGCTACGGATTTCGGAATAAAAGAGGCTTTAAAACAATTAGGAATTAAAGACATAAATGAAGGTACTTCTACAGGATCTCATCATTTTTCCAATGGTGAAATCATAGAGTCGCATTCACCAGTTGATGGACAATTAATAGCCAAGGTAAAATCATCCACAAGGGACGATTATGAGAAAGCGATGTCCGCTGCTACCGAAGCTTTTAAAACTTGGAGAATAATGCCTGCACCACAACGTGGGGAAATTGTGCGTCAGTTTGGTGAAAAGCTTAGGGAGAAGAAAGAAGCTTTAGGTAAACTAGTATCTTATGAAATGGGAAAATCTTATCAAGAAGGTCTTGGTGAAGTACAGGAAATGATAGATATATGTGATTTTGCCGTTGGGTTATCGCGTCAGTTACATGGCTTAACGATGCACTCTGAACGACCAGGACACCGTATGTATGAGCAATATCATCCGCTCGGTGTGGTAGGGATTATTTCTGCATTCAATTTTCCGGTGGCGGTGTGGTCTTGGAATACAGCATTAGCTTGGATTTGTGGCGATACCTGTATCTGGAAACCATCCGAAAAAACACCTGTTTGCGGTGTGGCCTGTCAGAACATTATTGCTGAAGTTCTTGCCGAGAATAACTTGCCAGAAGGGATTTCTTGTTTAATCAATGGCGATTATCGCGTTGGTGAAATGATGACCAAAGATACACGTGTGCCATTGGTGTCGGCTACCGGTTCTACTCGAATGGGAAAAATAGTAGCCAAGGAAGTGGCAGGACGTTTAGGAAAATCCTTATTAGAATTGGGTGGTAACAATGCTATTATTGTGACGCCAGATGCCGATATAAAAATGACAGTAATTGGAGCTGTTTTTGGTGCTGTAGGGACTTGCGGACAGCGCTGCACCAGTACGCGTCGCTTAATCATTCACGATTCTATTTATGATCAAGTTAAAAACGCCATTATTGATGCTTACAAGCAATTACGAATCGGTAATCCTTTAGATGAAAATAATCATGTTGGGCCATTAATTGATACTGATGCCGTAAAAATGTATGAAGTTGCTTTAGAAAAAGTAGTCGAAGAAGGTGGTAATATTGTTGTAGAAGGCGGTGTTTTATCTGGTGAAGGTTATGAAAGTGGTTGTTATGTAAAGCCAGCTATAGCCGAAGCTGATAATTCCTTTGAAATTGTACAACACGAAACATTTGCCCCTGTTTTATACTTACTGAAGTATTCGGGCGATGTGACTAATGCTATAGATATTCAAAATGGTGTGGCACAAGGTCTATCTTCGGCAATTATGACAAACAATTTACGCGAAGCTGAGCGTTTCTTGTCACATGCAGGTTCTGATTGTGGTATTGCTAATGTGAATATTGGAACTTCTGGTGCAGAAATCGGAGGCGCTTTCGGTGGTGAGAAAGAAACTGGAGGAGGTCGTGAGTCGGGTTCGGATGCTTGGAAGATTTATATGCGTCGCCAAACGAATACGATTAATTATACCACGGAATTACCTTTAGCACAAGGCATTAAGTTTGATTTGTAAGATTTTTAAATTGAAACAACTTTTCACTATTCTTAGTTTGGTGGTTAGTCTTATTGTGAGTTCTCAAACTCAGGTCGACTATAAAGGTATAGATTCTTTGGGACGATCTTTCACGGCAAAACTGAAAAGAGGCGATTTAGAGGAATTTAAGAATCTCAAACCCCCAAAAGATACCTGGACTTATGCTAGGCTTCTTGATTACAAAGAAGATTTGGATAATCCGGATATAAATATCATCATAGGGGATTTTGTAGAGCAATCTACAAGCGAAACTACCTATGGATATAATTTGTTTGCTTATACCAGGTCTGATGAAAATAGTTATGAATATTATTTTGTGGCTATTGTTAGTATCGATACAAGTGAGGGGGAACCCAGGATTGAAAATGTATTTTTATTTACAGAGAAAGAAGGTCTAAAAAGTTGGTGGGGACATGTGTTTGGGCTGTATTATAATGAGACTTATAAAGATACACCTAAATCCTATAGATATCCTGTTTGTCCACCACCACCTTTTAAGACTGATGACTAAGATAGTTTCAAATAACCATTAGAATAAGGAATAAATAAAACCGTTGCTCGTAGAGGAACGGTTTTTTAATTTAAATACCATTAAATTTGAATTAGGAATGGTTTTTGGAATTATTAAACCATTGAGATCATTTTCAGTCTAAAATATATGACAACGAAAGAACTTCAACACTTATATTGGCGAGCGGGTTTTGGAATACAGCCTAGAACACTAGGTAATATGTCTCTGGATAGAAAACAGGTTGTCAATGCACTTTTTGAAAATTCTAAGACTATGACACCATTAGATTTGGACCTTTCCTATTTAGAAGGTGTCAATCCTCGAGATATAAAGAAATTTCCGTCATTGGCAAAAGAGATACGTGAGAAGAATACCAAAACCATATTAAAGTTTAACTATGCTTGGATGGAGCACCTCGTGTTTCCTAAAGAACTACTCAGGGAGCGTATGACGCTTTTTTGGGTCAATCATTTTGTTTGCAGAGACAGAAATCCCAAGCATATGCTTCAATACAATAATACACTTCGATATTTTGCTCTTGGAGACTTTAGGGATTTTGTTAAAGCAATTTCAAGAGAGGCATCAATGTTAAAATACCTAAATGGTAAACAAAATAGAAAGCTTAAGCCCAATGAGAACTTCGCCAGAGAACTGATGGAATTATTTACTTTGGGTGAAGGACATTATTCTGAGAAAGACATTAAAGAGAGTGCTAAGGCCTTCACAGGATACAATCATAATTTTGAGGGGGAATTTGTATTTAGGAACCTTCAACATGATTATGGCTATAAAACCTTTTTTGATAGAACAGGAAGATACGATGGTGATGCTATTATAGATATGATTTTAGACAACAAACAATGTGCACGTTTTATCTCAGGTAAGGTATACCGTTATTTTGTAAATCCTATCCCAAATGAGCATCATATTGAAGCTATGACAAATGTATTCTATGAGGATTATGATATCGAAAACTTGATGCGCTTTGTGTTTCTTTCAGACTGGTTCTACAGTGAGAAAAACATAGGGGCAAAAATTAAATCACCAATCGAGTTTTTGGTCGGAATGGCAAACACAGTTCCTATAAAGTTTGAGAGAAAGACGGACCTTCTCTTTATTCAAAAGGCATTAGGCCAACAGTTGCTAAACCCTCCAAATGTGGCAGGCTGGAAAGGGGATAAGGCCTGGATAGATGCCAATACTATTATGCTGCGCTTAAAACTCCCGTCGCTACTATTAAATAATGCTTTAATTTCTATTAAGGAATACGGTGATTTTAATGACAGATTTAAAGACCAATATATCAAAAGAAGTAAAGGAAAGTTACCCTTTAGGACATTGCCAGATTGGGACTTGTTTTTAGAAAATTTTGAATCTATTGAGAACGAGGATCTTTCTGATTTTATCGTTCAAGGTAAGGTTAATGAAGGAACAGCAGAATATTTAAGAACTTTAAGTAAAGCGTCTAAGCGCGATTACTGTGTTCAGCTGATGTCACTACCAGAATATCAAATGTGTTAGTTATGGAGAGACGAAAATTTATAAAGGATTCGGCTTTAGCAAGTAGCCTGTTATTTGTGCCAAGCTTTGTCAAGGCATTTGAGTCGGTTACTTCGCAACAACTAGGCTATAAACGCTTAGTAATTATTCAACTTGCGGGAGGTAATGATGGACTTAATACCGTAATTCCTTTTAATAATGATATCTACTACAATGCAAGACCTCGTTTGGCAATTACAAAAGATATTATAAGGCTCAATGACCATTTAGGTTTTCATCCTAGTTTAGCACCGTTGCGATCGTTATTTGATAATGGCGAAATGTCAATTATTAATAACGTAGGTTACCCTAATCCCGTAAGATCACATTTTAGGTCGATGGATATCTGGCAAACTGCAAGTGATTCTAATGAGTATTTACAAAGTGGATGGTTAGGACGTTACTTAGATGCACATGGATATAAGCCTTATAATGCCATTGAAATGGATGAGCAATTGAGTTTGGCAATGAAAGGAGAACATTTTAATGGAATTGCCACTAATGACTATAAAGTATTATACAATACCGCTAAAGATCCTTTTTTTAAAAGTGTTCTTAGGCATTACAATGACAAACATTTAAGTGAACATAATTTGGGTTATCTCTACCAAACCATGATTGAAGCAAGGTCTTCTGCAAAATATATTTATGAAAAAACCAAAGTAAAACGGTCGCAGCAAAATTATCCACAAAACAAATTTGCCAAACAGCTTAAAAATGTTGCTCAGTTTATAAATTCTGGATTAGATACTAAAGTATTTTACACATCTCTAGGAGGATTTGACACACATGCCAATCAGCCCAATATCCAAAAACGATTATTGACGCAATATGCAACAAGTGTATTTGCTTTTGTAGAAGACTTGAGGCAACATAAGACTTTTGAAGATACACTTATTTTGACATTCTCAGAGTTTGGCCGTCGCGTAAAACAAAACGCGGCAAATGGTACAGATCATGGTGCCGCAAATAATGTCTTTATAATTGGAAAGAAATTAAAAAAAGCAGGTTTTTATAATAAACTCACTAGCCTTAGTGACTTGGATAGCAATGGCGATTTAAAGTACAAAATTGATTTCAGAACAGTTTATGCTACTATTTTAAATCGTTGGCTAGAAGCAGACGACGCTTTGGTTTTGAACAATACCTATAAGAAACTTAGTTTTATTTAGCCATAACATTTAATTTTTGGAGCTGGAGAGCGACATGTTAACAACACTGTAGAGATTGCATTTTCTAAAACCAAGATTTTACCTATTAAGCAGTTACAGTTGAAATATCTTGAGACGATTGCCAAACCATAATATAAGAGTTGGAATTTAGTCATTACCCAACTAAAAAACCTTGTCTCAACTTTGGCTAATAGCTTAAATGAAACAAGGTTGTGTAATTGATTAATAGCATATCAAAGATGCGCATAATATTAATTGCATATCCAATTTTTTGATGAATGGTAGAAAAAAATGTATAATCTGCATGTCCTAAAAATCGATTTCGATAAGATGCATAAAACATGGATAAAGCCTTAATTAAATCCGATAAACTTAATTGTATTTCACTTTGCGGAGTATCCTAATTGTTTCCTTGTAAGACTTATAGAGGTCTAAGCTATACTTTTTTATATAGGGCTTGGCATAATCGAGTTTAGGCAAAGCATCTTCAAAACCGTTGAGATAGCAGATTAAATAGCTTGCTGCTAAATTCTTGAGATCAGGAATCTCATGATTGGCAAGTGTAATTCCTTTTTCAAGCTTCTCTAATAACGTATTATTCGTATTGTAAATATGATGTAGCACCTTTTTATCATATTGAGGAGGTTTAAAAATTAAATTAGCTTCTATGGAATAATTGGCATTATTATCGAAACGAATCGTCTTTTCTTCAAGTTTATAGTATTTGAAGGATTTTTGAAGTCCAAGTCTCACATATTCTATAATCTTAAAAGAATCTTCATCATAAAAAATAGCAACCTCATCTAAAGCCGAGTAGAACAGTCGAACTTGTTCGTTAACCAATTCAATATCAACACGAGAATAGAAAATTTCATCCTTAACATGCTTTTTTTGCCCAGACCAGCACAATACAAAATACTCTTTAAATACCTTGTAAAGCGGATTGAAGTCTTTCCGTTTGTTCATAAAATCAAACACACCATCAAGGGTCAGTTCAATGTTGTTTTGAGCGTGGTTTTCAATAGACGCCACAATTCTAGAATTAACGTCTTTAATTTCAATATCAAAGACTTTGGGCATGCTCATACTGCCATCCCTAAAGAAAACCGAACCACCATAGTATTTCCAGATGTTTTTCCTTAATGAGGTAATACTATTTATTGGTCTTATAGTGACCAAACCAACAACTTTATCATCGGGAAGATGCGGAAAAGGAATATTTTCGTACTGAACAATAGGTGGGTTGGTAAGATAGGCATTGATGAGATTCTGTATTTTACTGTCGTCAAAAAAATCGGTACCGATGATTTTATTGTCCTCATCCTCAACTCCGATAACGATATACGAATTGTTCTTGGGATTACTATTGGATAGTGCACATATGTGCTTTAAAAATTTAGCCTTTCCTTCTTTATGACTGATGTCCACTTTTCGCTTTTTGTCATAAAAACTATTCTCATCGTTATGAGCTAGTAGATTCTTTATTAGGAGGCGTTTATTAATCATAGTTGTCATTCCTGAGAAAGCAGGAATCTGATTGTTTTAAGAAATTAAATCTTATTTAGATTACATTATGTATTTATATGAGGTTTTGGATTTTGGTAAATAAAGTGAGTGTATTATCTATATATTTTCTAGCTGTGCCTGATGAAGATTTTTTGAATAGATTTATTTTGATTGCAATATCTTCAATTTCGGCTTTCTCATTGACATCTTTCTTAATTATCCTAAACCAATTCAGATTTGTATGAGTTAGAAGGCCATATTTTAGAGGTGTTTTTTCTTCAAATAAAATGGCATCTATTCTTGTTAAATCTTTCTCGTTTTTAATTTTTGAAATATAGTTGTCAATACTATTATGTGCTACAACACCCATGTAATTAACATCCTCTTCCATCAAATATGCATCTATTATGGCTTGACCAAAGTATATTTGTGCTCTTTGGTTAAGACTAATTTCACCGTGAGCAATTGCGCCTTTAATAGGAATCTGATTATTAAAAGCTTTAGTAAACATCCAACGAGTGGCTAATAAAAAATAATGGAAATTCTCAAAACTATCGTTTTTTGAAAAAATTACAATTGAGTCAGAAAAACTCACTACATAAACTTCAGCATCACCAAAATCGTCTATTTCTAAGGCTGCTTCTTCTATAGTTTTTTTAGTTTTAGAGATTCCATTAAGTGATTTATATATTTCATCATGAGACTTTCTCATTACCAAATCTTTAAAACCTAAGATATCTAAGAAAGCAACAAATCTATTATCTGTTGGTTTCCAATTGGTTTTTGTAGATTTTTTTTTGCCCATTTTGGAGTGAGATTAGTTTTTCTTCACAATGGTAGAATTTGCCTGAGCTGTACAAAACATTAATACATCAGCGATGTTAACATGTGCTGGTCTAGATACTGCAAAGTAAATCACTTCAGCTACATCTTCAGCTTGCAATGCTTTATAGCCTTTGTAAACAGAGTCTGCTTCTTTTCCGCCTTTAAAACGTACTTTTGAGAATTCAGTTTCTACCAATCCAGGATTTATGGCCGTAACTTTAATACCAAAAGGGTTGAGGTCTATACGCATACCTTCGGTAATGGCTAAAACGGCATGTTTACTACCGCAATACACATTGCCTTTAGGGTACACTTCCTTACCAGCTGAAGAACCAATATTGATGATATGACCAGATTGGCGCTCTGTCATTTGAGGAATTATCGCTTTGCTTACATAAAGAAGCCCTTTCACATTAATATCCATCATAGCGTCCCAATCGTCTAAACTTCCGGTTTGTATAGGGTCCAAACCATGAGCATTGCCAGCATTATTAATTAAGATATCTATATCTTGAAATTCTTTTGGTAAGGATTCAATAGCTTCTAAAGTTTTTGCTTTATCACGGACATCAAAATTTAAGGTATGTACTTCGGTTTGTTTTGATAAGGCTTTTTCAAGTTCATCTAGACGTTCTTGTCTCCGTCCACACAACACTAACTTAATACCGTGTTTGGCAAATTCGTAAGCTGTGGCTCTACCTATACCGCTAGTTGCTCCGGTTATTAACGCTGTTTTCTTCATAGTATATTTTAAGGGACTTTGTGACCTTGTGCTGCTACCAATACTAAAAACCAGTCTTCGAGTTCAAGGTCAATTTTTGAAGCTTCCATCGCCTGTTTTAATCGCTCTTTATTTGTGGTGCCAATAACAGGGTGAATACCAGCAGGATGCTTCATTATCCAAGCCAATAGTAGTTGATCTTCGGTAGCATTATATTTATCCATCAGTTCACCAAGTTGTTTATGGATACGTCGGGTTTGTTCAGTATCTTCTCTAAACACAGTACCCAGAGGTGACCATGCCATAAGTTTTATGCCACATGTCGTCATATAATCCAAAGTGCCATCGTGCATAGCAGAGTGTTGTGTTAATGAGAACTCTATCTGATTTACATCTATATCCATACGTAAACCAATCATGTCCATTTGAGAAGATGTAAAATTAGAAACACCAAAATCCCTGATTTTTCCATCTTTTTTTAGAATAGTTATAGCTTCAGCTATTTCTTCAGCGACCATTAAAGGGCTTGGTCTATGCAATAATAGCAGGTCTAAATATTCGGTTTCAAGATTTCTCAAGGATTCTTCAACAGACCAAATAATATAGTCTTTACTGTAATTATAGTGCTTCACCTTATTATCTCTGTTTTCACATAGATATTGAATACCGCATTTAGAAATAAGTTGGATAGATTCTCTTTTAATACCAGAATCCAAAAAAGCTTTCCCAAAATCGGCTTCTGTGGTGTAAGCACCATAAATATCTGCATGATCGAAGGTTGTGATATTATGGTCAAGGCAATGATGCATTAAATCTGCCATCTCTTTTTTTGAGAGTTGCTTGCCCCAACTTCCCCAGGTCATAGTACCTGCAATTAATCGAGAATATTTCACTTTTTTTTCAGGTTATATGGATTTTTTTGCAATTGATGTATAAAAATACTTAAAACCTAAGGATTACAGTATCCTTGTTTCGTAATTATTCCATTTCCCCAATCATGACATATTATCAATCGCTAAAAAATCTACTTTTCATTCTTATGTTTTCAGTATGCTTTACAAATTGTTCTAAAGACAACATAAGTGTAGATGGTAATGTAACTAGCATTACCGTAAAATTAAAAAGTACCACCAATGCACTTGATAAGGTCTATATAGATATCGAAGATGTTCAGTTAAAGGTCATAGAAGATGAAAATAATCCTAATGCTTGGGTTAGCTTAAATGCAATCAATCAAGGGGTTTTTAATGCATGTGATTTTAGGGAGAATGATCCTTTAGTTTTGGTAGATAATATGGAAATAGAAGCAGATTATGTTTTTGAAATAAGATTAGTGCTTGGGGATAATAACTTTATGGATATCAGTAACACTTTACATAGCTTGGATGTTTCTTATTTAGGCGATGCAGCGCCATCTAATTTAATTGGGACACAGTTAAATCCCAAGAGGCGTTATGATGTTGTTATTGACATAGACATTGATGCTTCTGTTAGCTATAATGAACAAGAAAACATCATGGTATTGAGTCCAAAACTGTATACAGAAATCAGACAAATTGAATATTAATTATCTTAATCCATAATTAATGAAGATATAAAGAGCCGTAACCAATTGCGGCTCTTTATTTTTTAACCAATTGTTAACAGCAACTACCGAATTATTTTAACATTTTGCATCTTCTAAAAATGACTAAAAACAAGTTCGTTCATAAACCTTTAAAACATGGAAGAAACGAGTACAATTGATATAAAATCAATTAATGAAAAGATAGAAAAAGAAAGTGCATTTGTTGATCTACTGACTTTAGAAATGAATAAGGTAATTGTTGGTCAGAAGCACATGGTTGAACGTTTGCTTATTGGGTTACTTGGTCAAGGGCATATCTTACTAGAGGGGGTTCCTGGTTTGGCAAAAACCTTAGCTATCAATACCTTATCTAAAGCTATTGAGGCTAGTTTTAGCAGGATTCAGTTTACGCCAGACTTATTACCTGCAGATGTCATAGGAACCTTGATTTATAATATCAAAGAGAATGATTTCTCTATTAAAAAAGGTCCAATCTTCGCCAATTTTGTGTTAGCTGATGAGATTAATAGAGCACCAGCTAAAGTACAGTCTGCTTTATTAGAGGCCATGCAAGAAAAACAGGTCACTATTGGAGATGAAACTTTTGTACTCGACAGGCCGTTTCTGGTTATGGCAACTCAAAACCCAGTAGAGCAAGAAGGAACATATCCTTTGCCTGAAGCTCAGGTTGATCGTTTTATGCTAAAGACGGTAATTGATTATCCAAAACTAGATGAGGAGCAACTTATAGTACGTGCCAATCTCAAAGGCACCTTCGATAAAGTAAACCCAGTAGTCTCCATTAAGCAAATTTTAAGTGCACAAGAAGCCGTAAGGGAAGTCTATATGGACGAGAAAATCGAGAAATATATTTTAGATATCATTTTCGCTACGCGTTATCCCGAAAAGTACAGGCTTGGAGATTTAAAGGCTTTGATTTCTTTTGGTGCATCACCACGTGGTAGTATTAATTTAGCCACTGCTGCAAAGTGCTACGCCTTTATTAAGCGAAGAGGCTATGTTATTCCAGAAGACGTAAGAGCTGTAGTTCACGATGTTTTAAGACATAGAATAGGCATTACTTACGAAGCCGAGGCCGAAAATGTCACTTCAGAAGATATTATCAACAAAATCGTCAACGAAATCGAAGTACCATAGGATTTAAGATTTTAGAATAACGAATGACGATTTCAGAAATCGTAAATCAACAATCTTCAATCGTAAATTGAAACATGGATACCAAAGAACTTCTAAAAAAAGTACGAAAGATAGAGATTAAGACACGTCGGTTGTCTGATCATATATTTGGTGGCGAATACCATTCAACCTTCAAAGGACGTGGTATGACGTTTTCAGAAGTACGTCAATATCAATTCGGTGACGATGTAAGAAATATCGATTGGAATGTTACTGCACGTTATAACGAACCTTTTGTAAAAGTCTTCGAAGAAGAACGTGAGCTCACCATGATGCTTATGGCCGATGTATCGGGAAGTAAATTCTTTGGAACAAAAAATCAATTTAAAGATGAGATCGTTACTGAAATAGCGGCAACACTAGCGTTCTCAGCCACGCAGAATAATGATAAAATTGGGTTGATATTGTTTTCGGACGACATAGAGCTATACATACCTCCAAAGAAAGGACGCTCTCATGTTTTGAGGATTATTAGAGAGCTTTTAGAATTTCAGCCAAAAAGTAAAAAAACCAATGTTGCGGAAGCCTTTAAGTTCTTATCTAATGTGATGAAAAAGAAGGCTATTGTTTTTGTATTGTCCGATTTTATTGCTGACGATTATAAGCAAACCTTAAAGATTGCAGCAGGTAGGCATGATATCACCGGAATAAGAATTTATGATAAACACGAAGAGACCATTCCCAATATAGGTATGGTACAAATGGAGGATGAAGAGACTGGTGAATTAATGCTAGTCAATACGGCATCAAAAAAAGTAAGGCTTAATTATGGTAAGTTCTACAATGATAAGGTCGATTATTTTAAGGACAGTTTTACTAAATCTGGAGCAGGAACTATAAACTGTAGAGTTGATGAAAGTTACGTAAAGAAATTGTTAGGCTATTTTAAAAGAAGAGGATAATTAGAAGTTAGAAGTGAAAAGTGAAAAGTTATATACAAGGGTTGTACTAACAAGAAATCAATTGATATTATGTCTTGTCTTTTGTCTTTTGAATCTTGTTTCTTATGCTCAAGTTACTTCTGAAGTTGACACTACTAAAATTCGCATAGGCGAACAAATAGATTATAAAATCAAAGTCGAAGCGGATTCTACAGCATTGGTTGTTTTTCCGGAAGGGCAAACATTTATGCCTCTAGAAGCTGTTGAAGCTTCAGATGTAGATACCATCAAAAAAGACGCCAAGGTTCTACTGTCCAGAGTTTATAAGCTTACACAATTCGATTCAGGCGCTTATACCATTCCACGGCAAAAAATTATTATTGGTGATAAACCTTTCTTTACAGATTCGCTCAAGGTGGAGGTTAATACTATTGAAGTAGATACTACGAAGCAGAAACTCTATGATATCAAACCTATAATAGAAGTAGACAAAAGCGGTAGTAATTGGTGGTTGTGGTTATTAGGAATTTTAATAGCAATTGCCTTAGTAGCTTTCCTATTATATTGGTTTATTTGGAGACAAAAACCACTCACCGAAGAGGAAGAGATAGCATTGTTACCTCCTTACGATCGTGCAAAACTAGCATTAAAAAAACTGGACGAGAGTCAGTACTTAATCCGATCCGAAATCAAAGACTATTATTCTGAGTTAACGTTGGTTATCCGGAAATATTTAGACGAAAAGGTTTACGATCGTTCACTAGAAAGTACAACAGATGAATTAATTTCGAGACTTCAACTATTAAAAGAAGGGAATCAATTTCCTTTTACAAAAGAAACCATTCATAATCTTGAGACCATTCTAAAACGAGCAGACCTCGTAAAGTTTGCAAAATCAGCTCCTGATGTTGCCCTTATTGAAATGGATAGGGCCACCATAGAAAAGGAAGTAGAAAGCGTTAAGGCATGTTTGCCAGAGCCTACGGAAGAAGAAAAGCTTTTAGACCAACAATACAAAGAAGCGCAAGAGCGCAAAAAGAAGCGAAGAAAGATTATACTAACAGTAGCTATTTCACTATTCTTAATCATAGCTACTTATGTAGGTTTTGGTCTAAAATATGGATTTGGTTATGTAAAAGATACTGTCTTAGGTAACGAGAGTAAAGAGCTATTAGAGGGCGAGTGGGTTGAAAGTGCTTATGGCTTTCCCCCAGTTTATATAGAAACACCTCAAGTATTAAAACGTATGCCAGATTCACTTCCTAATGAATTGAAGGATAAATTTGAACGTACAATTTTTGCGTTTGGAGGCGAACACAAGAATATTAGTATAGCCATTATTACAACTAAAGCAGTTAAAGTAGAAAATCAACCAAAGCAAGAGGATATTGAAAAAAATGTAGCACAATCCATCGACCAGATTTTAAGTGAGTGGGAATCTAAAAATGTTCAGAACATTATCACTAAAGGAGAACAATACATAACACCTAATGCTGTTGAGGGGATTAAGACTTATGGTTATGCTGATTTCCCTATTCCTAATTCGGGAGATACCCTAAAAGGGGAATATGCCATTTTTAGTTTTGCTACAAATGATGCCATAATGCACGTGACACTAATTTGGTCAAAAGATGATGTATACGTAGCAGAGATTATCGATAGAATTATCGGTTCTATAGAATTGAAGTCAGACGAACAAGCAAATGCCGAACAAGAAGCCCAGAATTGATGTTTGAGAATATAGAGTTTTTAAATAAAGAATTATTTTGGTTTCTATTGCTAATACCAATAGCCATAGTCTGGTATGTTTTTAAGCATAACAAACAAACGGCCGAGCTTAAAATATCCAGTATCAAAGGTTTTAAAACTTCCTCTTCCCTTTGGTCAAAATTGAGACATTTACTTTTTGTATTTCGGCTTTTGGCCTTGGGCTTATTAATAACTGCTTTAGCCAGACCAAGGACTGTAGATGTATCTACAAGAACTAAAACAACAAGAGGTATCGATATTGTGATGTCTATTGATGTTTCGGCAAGTATGTTGGCAAAAGATTTACGGCCAAACCGATTAGAAGCCTTAAAAGCAGTAGCGGCAGATTTTATCGATGGTCGTCCAAATGACAGAATAGGATTGGTTGAATATGCTGGCGAAGCCTATACCAAAACACCAATTACAAGCGATAAATCCATTGTGCAACGTTCGCTTAGGGACATTAAATACAATACGATTATAGAAGGAGGCACTGCGATTGGTATGGGATTGGCAACTTCTGTCAATCGCCTCAAGGATAGTAGGGCCAAGAGTAAAGTCATTATTCTTTTAACGGATGGAGTCAATAACTCTGGTTTTATAGACCCAAAGATAGCCAGTGAACTTGCTGTAGAATATGGCATCAAAGTATATACTATTGGCTTGGGGACTAACGGTATGGCTCTATCTCCGATTGCGATAAACCCTAACGGAACATTTAGATATGGACGCCAACAAGTTGAAATAGACGAAGCGTTATTAGAAGAAATTGCAGAAGCTACTGGTGGAAAATACTTTAGGGCAACCAACAATAAAAAGCTCGCAGAAATTTATAAAGAAATCAATAAGCTAGAAAAAACGGAAGTAGAAGAAAAGAAGTATTACAATTATGAAGAAAAGTATAGACCATTAGTTTTATTAGCTGGGTTGTTACTTTTAATAGAATTAATATTACGACATACAATATTTAGAAGCTTTGTTTAGACTCGACGAGAAAATATGGTTTTGGACGTTGCTGGTAATCCCAGTAATCGTATTATTATTTGTACTATTACAAATCTGGAAGCGCGCAGCACGAAAAAAGTTTGCAGATAGTTATTTGCTTAAGCGATTAAGCCCAAATCAATCCCTGTTCAAAAGTACTTTAAAAATACTGGTACTATGTGGTGCGTTTGCCTGCTTATCATTGGCTTTGGTCAATCCTAAAATTGGTACAAAACTAGAAACGGTGCGCAGCCAAGGTGTTGATATTGTCTTTGCGGTAGATGTTTCAAAGAGTATGTTGGCCGAGGATATTGCACCAAATCGATTGGAAAAATCAAAACAACTGGTAAGGGAAATCATAAACAGTTTAGCAAGTGATCGTGTAGGTATTATTGCCTATGCAGGTAAAGCATTCCCCCAATTACCAATAACAACGGACTATGCATCAGCCAAGATGTTTTTACAAAATATGAATACAGATATGTTATCTTCCCAAGGAACGGCTATACATGAAGCGATTCAATTGGCGAAAACCTATTATGATGATGAAGAGCAAACCAATAGAATTTTAATTATCATTTCCGATGGGGAAGATCATGGTGGAGAGGCAGTAGATATTGCAGAAGAAGCCATGGAAGAAGGTATAAGGATATTAACCGTTGGTGTAGGCGACACTAAAGGAGGTCCAATACCAATTAAACGAAATGGTATTGTACTCAATTACAAAAAGGATCGTAATGGTGAGACGGTTATTACGCGTTTAGATGAAACTACATTACAGCAAATTGCCGAAGAGACTAACGGTATATATGTTAATGGAAGCAATACGGGAGAGGTTGTAGAAACTATAAAAGATGTTCTCGACAAGATGGACAAAAAAGAATTTGAATCTAAACAAATAGCAGATTATAAAGACCAATTTCAGTGGTTTTTGGGCTTAGGGATTGTATTGCTTTTTATCGATATATTATTTTTAGAGCGAAAAACAGCTTGGTTAAAGAAACTTAATTTGTTTAATGAAAACTTTTAGAGTTTCTTTAACGCTAATAAAACAAAGGGTTTGTTACTTTTAAATTAAAGTAGAATGGGTATGAAGTTTTACACATTGATTCTTGTAATACTAATAGGGTTTTCAGGTCTTTCGCAAGAAATTGACAAGGAACGTCTAAAAGACGAAAGAAAAGCGTCTAATTTAGTGTATAATGCTAACGAATTGTTAGAAGATAACAATTACGTAGAAGCAGAAATGGAATACAGAAAGGCCATTTCTAAAGCACCTAGTAAAGCTGTTGGATCCTACAATTTGGCACATTCGTACTACAATAAAGGAAGCCTAGACGAAGCATTGTTTAGAAGTCAAGAGGCAGCAAAGAATGCAACTACAAAAGACGAAAAGCATAGAGCTTATCATAATATTGGTAATATTTTGATGAAGAACGACTTATGCAAAGAGGCAGTTGAAGCATTTAAGAACGCTCTTAGAAGTAATCCTAATGATGACGAAACGCGTTACAACTTTGCCTTAGCAAAGGAATGTGCCGAGCAGCAAAAAGATGGAGGTGGCGAAGACGATAAAAAAGACGAGAACAAAGAAGAAGAAAAAGATAAGGAGGAAGAACAAAAAAAAGAAGACGAGGATAAAGAAAACAAGGATAAAAAAGACGAAGGCGATAAAGATAAAAAGGAAGGTGACAAAGAGGAAGATGAAAACGGAAAGCCTAAAGACGATAAAAAAGATGATGGTAAAGGAGATAAGGACAATAAGGATAAAAACCAAAAGCCAAAACCTAAGCCTGGCCAAATGTCTCCCCAGCAAATGAAGAATATCTTAGACGCTATGCAGAACCAAGAACAGAAAGTTCAGCAGAAGATAAATGCCGAAAAACAAAAAGGAGCCAAAGTAAAAACAGAGAAGGACTGGTAAACGATATTTGGAGTTTACAAAACTTTAATATTTCCCAAAAAAGCAGTCGGTATGTTTTTTAACAGATGAACTTAACTAAGCACATATCAATATTAGTAATACTGTTTATTACAAACTTAGCTTTTTCCCAAGTAAAATTTGAAGCCAAAGTCAGTAAGAAGAAGTTAGGAATTAATGAACGTTTGCGTATCGATTTTGAGATGAACAAAGATGGAGATAACTTTGTACCTCCAAGTTTTGATGATTTTACCGTAGTAGGTGGCCCTAATACATCTTTGATGAATTCTTATGCCAATGGTAAAAAGACGTACCAAAAAACCTATAGTTATTTTCTGGCTCCTAAAAAAAGAGGCAAGTTCACCATAAAACAAGCAAAGATTGAGATCGAAGGAGAGATTTATAAAACTTTCCCCATAACAATAACTGTAACAGCTGCTGTTGATCGGCCAAATGGATCGCCAGATGCTTCAGACGTAGCTTCCGAAAATATTCATTTGGTAGCTGAGGTCTCTAAAACTAACCCTTATTTAAATGAAGGCCTAACTGTAGTATACAAACTGTATGTCTCCCCAGAAACTGGTGTAAGCAATTGGAGAGAAAAAGACAATCCTAGATATAACGATTTTTGGAGTCAGAACATTGAGATTAAAGGGTTAAATATTCAGAAAGGCTCATATAAAGGTGAAGAATATCGTTATGTAGTTCTCAGAAAGACAGTACTTTATCCACAAAAGACAGGAAAGCTAAAGCTAGAGCCTTTAGTCTTGGATGTTACTGTTGAAGTCCCTTCGGGAAGAGCAGATATTTTTGGGCGCCAAATAATGACCAAAGTCCCTAAGACGATAACAGCAGGGAGTAGAACCATTAACGTAAAACCTTTGCCCGAGAGAGGGAAGCCATCAGACTTTAAAGGCGCAGTAGGGGATTTTACGTTTACTGTAACAACATCAAAGAGTCAACTGAATGCTACAGAATCACTTCAGGCAAAAATAGAAGTTTCTGGTAAAGGGAATTTAAAGCTATTTGAACTTCCAACATTAACGACGCCAAGTTCACTTGAGGTCTATGAACCAGAGCATAAGGAAAATGTACGCACAAATTTAAGCGGAATGCAAGGTCGCATTTCAGATACATATACTATTGTACCACAGTACAGAGGTAAATATCCGATCCCTTCTATTTCCTTTTCATATTTCGATTTAAAGACGGAAAGCTATAGACGCATAACATCAGACGAAATAGTTATTGATGTACTTGAAGGCCCTACAGCTGCAATAAATAATACAGATGAAGCTAAAGCAGCGGTAAACACAAAGCAAACGGTAAGACCTAGTACCAATACCTTTGCATTTATAAAAACCACATCTAATTGGACACCAATTATTAGCAAGCCATTTTTTAAATCAACAGGGTTTTGGTCTATGTTATTATTACCATTTTTTGCGATTCCAGTAGCCATATTTATAAGAAGAACAAAAGATAAACGCGATGCTGACGTTCAGGGTAATCGTATTAGAAAAGCAGATCGATTGGCCAGAAAGTATCTCGGTGAGGCGAAGAAAAATTTAGGCCAGAAAGAGGTCTTCTATGAATCTTTAGAAAGAGCACTTCATAACTACTTAAAAGCTAAGCTAAATATTGAAACTAGTGATTTTAACAAAGAAAAGATTGGCAATCTCCTTGAAAAACGACAAGTAGAAAACCAAGTGACATCAGATTTTATTTCAATATTAGAAAACTGTGAACTGGCACGTTATACACCAATAACCAATGTTACAATGAATAATGATTATGATAAATCGGCAAAAACAATTTCACTAATAGACAAACAAATAAGATAAGGTGAAAAAACATATTACCATATTAGTTTATTGCTTGGGGCTTTTTGTATTCTCTCAAAACAACCAACTTTTTGATGAAGCCAACGCTTTGTACAATCAGGGGAAGTATGCTGAGGCCATAGATAAATACGAATCGGTATTAGAAACAGGTGAACATTCAGCTGAACTTTATTTTAATCTCGGTAATGCTAATTACAAGCTTAACAATATTGCGCCAAGTGTTTACTATTATGAAAAAGCATTATTGCTCAACCCTAAAGACACAGACATAAAAAACAATCTGGCTTATGCGCAAAATATGACCATAGACGCTATTGATAAAGCACCTCAAGTTGGCTTTGCTAGAATTGTTAATAATGTTGTAAACACTTTTAATACAGATACTTGGGCGAAAATAGCGATTGTAGGCGTCATGATATTTGTTTTATTGTTTTTAATGTACCATTTCTCTTATGCAACATCAAGAAAACGAATTGCGTTTATAGTGAGTGTATTTAGCTTATTTTTAGCCTGTTTCTCAGTCGCTATGGCATTTCAAAAAGAGCGTTTAAATAGTAAAGACAATCCCGCAATTGTTTTTGCCCAAGAATCTAGAGTTAAATCCGAAGCCAATAGGGTCTCCGAGGAAGTCTTTAGGCTTCATGAGGGGACTAAAGTACAGGTTTTAGAGTCTTATGAGGATTGGAAAAAGATTCAACTTTCAGATAATTCCACAGGCTGGATTCCCGCTAGCGACATAAAAATCATTAAGTCCTTTTAGATTTTCTTAACAAAATCATATATTGTAGGTGTTATATTTGTTTATAGCACAACCTATGACTTTGAAAAAAAACCTAGCACTTTTTTTCATGATTTTCTTCATGTTAATAAATAGTGCACCGACTATTATTTTATCATTAGATAATTCTATTGATAGCACTATCCTTTTGGGGCTAGGCGAAGAAGAGGAAAAAGAAGATATAAAACTTCTCTTCGAAGATATTTCTGAAGAATCGCTGAACACTTCTCGAGATACTACTATTTTTGAAAGTGTTGGTTACACTTCTAAGAAATACCTGAAACCACATCTCAATTTGATTTTTCCACCTCCAGAGCAACGATTGGCCTAATATTCACCAATCAATAGCAATTGACGTTATCAAATTTTAAAATTAACTAAATCAACCACCTTAGGATTATTCTCGGGTACTAACAATATAAAAACATGTTTAAAACATTAAAAAGTGATATCCCAGCTAGTATAGTTGTATTTTTCGTTGCCCTACCATTGTGTTTGGGTATTGCGCTAGCAAGTGGAGCACCTTTATTTTCAGGATTAATTGCCGGGATAGTCGGTGGTATAGTCGTTGGATTTCTTAGTGGCTCCGAAATAGGTGTAAGTGGACCAGCTGCAGGATTGGCAGCTATTGTACTTACGGCTATTACAGCACTGGGAGGATGGGAAAATTTCCTCGTAGCTGTAGTATTAGGTGGAGCAATTCAAATTGTATTTGGAATACTTAGACTCGGTATTATTGGTTATTATTTTCCTTCATCTGTTATAAAAGGAATGCTTACAGGTATAGGAATCATAATTATCCTAAAACAAATACCATATTTCTTCGGAATAGATAAAAACCCTGAAGGAGATTTTGCCTTTTTGCAAATGGATGGAGAAAATACCTTCACAGAGTTATTAAAAACATTAAACGCATTACTAAGCGGAAACTTTGATAAAGGCGCAACGATTATCGCGTTAATTGCTATGGCAATATTGATTTTATGGGGCAACGTTTTGAGTAAGAAAGGTAAGTTTTTTCAATTGGTGCAAGGGCCTCTGGTTGCAGTAGTTGTAGGGATTATTTTTTTCTTTCTAACTAGAGATTCTAATTTGGCACTTAGTGCAGAGCACTTGGTATCTGTTCCAGTGCCAGAAAGTTTGTCAGATATAGCGTCCTTATTGGCATTCCCTAATTTTGAAGTCATTACCAGAGGTGATGTAATACTTACTGGATTTACAATAGCATTGGTAGCCTCGTTAGAGACACTTCTATGTGTTGAAGCTACTGATAAACTCGACCCTCATAAGCGGGTAACGCCTACCAATAGAGAATTATTGGCTCAAGGAACTGGTAATATGGTGTCTGGTTTTATAGGTGGACTGCCGATAACTCAGGTTATTGTACGCAGTTCGGCAAATATTCAATCTGGTGGGCAAACAAAGGCAAGTGCAATAATCCATGGTTTCTTTTTATTAATTTCAGTACTTACCATACCGCAAATACTAAACTATATTCCTCTATCCGTGTTGGCTGCCGTACTATTTATTGTAGGCTATAAATTGGCAAAACCATCGACTTTTAAGGCTATGTATAATGGAGGTTGGATGCAATTTGTACCTTTTATTGTAACAGTTTTAGGGATTGTATTCTTAGATCTTCTTAAAGGAATAGGTCTTGGGCTTGTTGTTGGTATATTTATCGTTCTCTACAGAAGTTATAAAAATTCTCATTTCTTGCACAAAGAAGGTGAAGACGTTGATGATGGTAAGATTAAAATGACACTAGCAGAAGAAGTCACTTTTTTTAACAAAGGAGCTATATTAAAAGAATTAGATCGTGTGCCCGAGAATTCTACTTTAGAATTAGACGTAAGAAACACAAGGTACTTGGATAACGATATTATAGAAATTCTTGAAGATTTTGCATTTAAGGCTAAAGAACGCAATATCAATATAAGACTATTCTCAGAACGTGGCATTGTTGAAAATCCCGATAGTTTTATTGCGTTTTTTAAAACCGAAAAACTCTAACTAAAAGCTATTGTTTCAAAAGTCTGATAATCAAATAAAGTGTAAGAAATGAAAAATACAGCAATCACTAAAAATATACAAAGTGCCTTATCACCAAAGGATGTTCTAAATGATCTTATTGAGGGGAACAATCGGTTTATAAATGGACAATTAGAGCCTAAGGATAATTTGGCATTGGTAAATCAAACCATTTTAGGACAATATCCCAAAGCTGTAGTACTGTCTTGTATAGATTCTCGTGTACCTGTTGAAACCATTTTAGATCAGGCTATAGGTGATATTTTTGTTGCCAGAGTTGCTGGTAATTTTGAAAATACTGATATTCTGGGAAGCTTGGAATACTCTTGCAATGTAGCTGGTAGTAAATTGATTTTAGTTTTAGGGCATGAGAGTTGTGGCGCCGTTAAAGCGGCTTGTGATGGTGTGGAGCTCGGTAATATTACAGCAATGCTAGATAATATAATGCCCGCGGTTAGAAAAT
Source organism: Winogradskyella sp. (assembly GCF_028282165.1). Classification (GTDB taxonomy): domain Bacteria; phylum Bacteroidota; class Bacteroidia; order Flavobacteriales; family Flavobacteriaceae; genus Winogradskyella. The sequence goes on from NZ_JANQIM010000024.1 coordinate 40,139, forward strand.
CTGCCGATGAGGTTGAAGGTGAAGCCAATTCGTCTAACAAAGAATTTGTGGCAAAAACTGTAGAGAACAATGTGAAATTAACGATGGACCGTATTAGAAAGAAAAGTCCAATCTTGGCAGAGATGGAAGAGTATGGGGAAATCGCTATTGTTGGAGGCGTGTACAATCTCCATACCGGAAAAGTAGAAATGCTTTAATGAATAGTTTTAAGCTTCTTCTTCGGAAGCTAATTCCTGTTCTTCTTCACTCTTTATCAGATTAGGAAATATCATAGGTGCTAATGATTTTACAGGCCCATATAAAGCACTTTTTTCCAAATCTTCTTTTTCCATAAAGGGCAGAGTTTTATTTAGTTTATTAAACACAATAAGCAGTATACTTAAGATCAGCCCTATTTTTAATGCGCCAAAAACGCCACCAAGTAATTTATTTAGCATTCCCAAAGCCGCAAAATCCGCTAGTTTGGTCAACGCCTTTCCTGCCAAACTAATCGCTAGAACTATAATAACAAATGTAATCGCAAAGGCGATAATGTTGATGGTTTTTTCATTCCAATCTACTCTAGACTCCAAAAAATCAGCAGCAAAGTAACTAAAATGAATAGCGCCGTATACTCCTAAAACCAATGCTAAGAGCGAAGCAATTTCTACAAAAAGCCCCTTGAAAAGTCCTCTAATAAATCCAAATAGTATAAGGGCAGCCAGTATAATGTCAATAATACTCATAGGAATCGCGGTTTAGACAAAAGTAAACGAATTTATGCCATTTTAAGATTATAACGCAAATCAAGACCATTTAGTTTATTAACTTTGAACTTCTAATAAAATGAGCTTACCTTTTAAGTAAAACTATGGCAAGAGACGAACAGTTAAAAGAGCGTTGGAATTTGGTAGTAGAGAAGCTCTCTAAGCAATTTGCAGATGGGGACACACTAGACCTCGATTCGATTATATACTTAATCGGAGTGCAAGAACTTGGGCAATTACATCGCGAATATAAGAAAGACCATAAGCTCGATTTAATGCATATTGCTATCTGCAAACTTTTAGAACCTTACGGTTTTTATGAGTTTGATTTTGTTGATGATGATGGTTGGCCACACTATAAAGTAAAAGAGCAATTACCATTTTTAAGGGCTGGTGAACAAAGTGTGTTAATGAAGGAAGCTATTGTTAACTATTTTGTAGAAATAGATTATATCAGCTAATGCTACTGTACTTCATTCAAATTTTTCCAAACGACAGCGGACCAATTTATAAGGAAACTATAGCTGGACGCTTCCCTGCAGAACCTTTTAATACATTAAGTAATCTATTATTTCTTATAATAATTATATACTTTGCTCGTAAAGTCTATAAGAATGTTAAAACACATCGTTATCTAGCATTTGCAATTCCCATTATTGCCTTAAGCTTTGTCGGTGGTACTGTTTATCACGCGACTAGATCTCACGAAATTTGGCTACTTATGGATTGGGTACCCATCGCATTATTACTTCTATCGGTTGGAATCTATTTTATTTTTAAACTCACCAAAACTTTATTAGGGCGCTTACTTTGGATCGTGATGATTTTTGGAGCCAATTTTGGTTTTAGATCTTTGCCTCTACCCGAGAGTTTACAGATTTCCTATGGTTATGTGGTCTCAGGTTTAAGTCTTATCGCACCAATAATTGTTTATTTGATTAAAACAAATTTTGTCAACGGCAAGTATATCTTGGCGGCGATTGGGAGTTTTGCATTAGCTATTACCTTTCGTAGTTTAGATAAAAGTTTAGATATGTTTCCAATGGGTAGCCATTGGTTATGGCATTCTTTTGGTGCTATTGCCGTATTTTTCTTGATGAAATTTATCTTTCTAGATTCAGAAAAACTAGCTTCAAATACCCGAACTATAATCTAAATTCTTTTAAATTTGCACCTTACTAGAAATGAGTTATGATAGATAAGCTAAAAGAATTAATTGCTGAAGCTGAAGCCTTTACAGCAGAGACTAAGGAAGACGTTGAAGCCTTCCGAATAAAATACTTAGGGTCTAAGGGCTTATTAAAGCAATATTTTGCCGAATTCAAAAATGTAGCTAATGAGCAAAAGAAAGAATTTGGGCAGACTATAAATCAACTTAAGAAAACAGCCGAGGATAAAGTCAATATCTTAAAGGAAGCTCTTGAAAGTAAAGATCAGGAAGAAGGTATTTATGGGGATTTATCTCGTCCTGGTGAACCCATTGCTTTAGGCGCACGCCATCCAATTTCTATAGTAAAAAATCAAATCATAGATATATTCTCGCGTATTGGTTTTAATGTCAGTGAAGGGCCAGAGATTGAAGACGACTGGCATAACTTTACGGCACTGAATTTACCAGAATACCATCCAGCACGCGATATGCAGGATACGTTCTTTATTCAAACCAATCCAGATATCTTGTTGCGTACACATACGAGTTCGGTACAGGTGCGTTACATGGAAAGCAATAAACCACCAATTCGTACGATTTCGCCAGGCCGTGTTTATAGGAACGAAGCCATTTCGGCACGTTCGCATTGCTTTTTCCATCAGGTAGAAGGCCTATACATTGACAAAGATGTGAGCTTTGCAGATTTAAAGCAAACCCTTCAATATTTTACGACCGAAATGTTTGGGAAATCCAAGATTAGATTACGTCCATCGTACTTCCCATTTACCGAGCCCAGTGCCGAAGTGGATGTATATTGGGGACTGGAGACCGAAACCGACTATAAGATTACCAAAGGAACAGGTTGGTTAGAAATTATGGGTTGCGGTATGGTAGATCCTAATGTCCTTGAAAATTGTGAGATAGACTCTAAAGAATACTCTGGTTTTGCTTTTGGAATGGGTATCGACCGTATAGCCATGCTACTCAATCAAATTAGTGATATTCGGTTGTTGAGTGAAAATGATGTAAGATTTTTGGAACAATTTAGGTCTTCGATATGACAAAGGCGTCAAAACTAAAAAAGATATGGACTTTAGTGATTTAATATTTTGAAGCCCAAAATCACTCCAAATGCTTCGCGCCAGAAATACTAAACACAGATATTCTAAATTCAGTGGGCTTTTTATCATTCATAAGTTTTAGTTCACCACTGGCTTTTATAAGTTCTCTGAAGTGTTCTTCTCTTTTATCGTATTGTGCTTTATTAGCATACGTGGTTACCAACATAATATGAAAAGGCGTTTCTTTACTGTATGGCGTTTGTAATAACTCAAACGAATCTATATAACCTTTTTCAACAGCCATAATGCGTAATGCTTTCCAGTTATTCTGGAAATAGTAGAGGGCTTCTTGCTCATTGTTGTTTAGAATCTCAACGGTTTCAATGGTGGTTAATTTTTCATTGGTTTGACTAAAGCTGAAAGCGCAACAAAGAAATACGACTATAAGGAATTTGAGTTTCATGGTGTATAGCTTTTACGGATGATTTTCTAAGTTAGGGAATTCACATTTTATATTTTTGCTTTTAAATTATTATTAACAATTGTTATCCTGTTTTTGAAGGCTTAGATAAACTATGAAAAAAGACATCCAAATTCCAGAAGTTAAAGACGTTTACATTGCGGTAGTGCAAGAAGAACATTTAGAATATAACACCCTAGATTGGAATGCCTACATCATCAACAATAGCGATGCGGATTTAGATACGGTACTTATTGTTTCCCAAGGTACTTCAGAGGATAAAATGACACCTTCTATGCGCCATAGTATTGCCAAACTACCAGCACGGAGCTATGCCAAGATCGAGTATTTGCAAGAGCAGGTTTTAGCACTGAACAACTCGTTTAAGGTTACTTTTTTTGAAGGCAACCAAATGTTCGATAAAACATACCTATTTCGAAAAAACACCATAAACGATAGAGCATTACAAACCATTCCTTTGATGCAGTTGAAAGGGGTTTTGGTAAAATAGTAAGAGAGTGTCATTGCGAGGAATGAGGCACACGATGCGCTGAGCTTGTCGAAGTGAATGACGTGGAAATCTTATTGAAAAGAAAGTTACTAATAAAAAGATTGCTTCACGGTGTTCGCAATGACAACAACAAGTACTAGTTTTTCAATCCAACTTTTCAACTAATTTCTTAAATACCTTTTTTGGATCTTTATTTTCATAAAGAATCGCATATACAGCATTGATAATAGGTAATTGTGTTTTTTTAACGTTTTTCTGATTGAGCAATTTGGCACTCTTGGTAGCATAGTAACCTTCGGCAATCATATTCATTTCCAATTGTGCAGATTTAACCGTGTAGCCTTTACCAATCATATTGCCAAACATTCTATTACGAGAAAAGACAGAATAACCCGTTACCAGTAAATCACCTAAATAGGCAGAGTTGTTAATGTTTCGTTTCATCTTATGCATTTTTTTGATAAAACGTTTCATTTCTCTAATAGCATTGCTCATCAGCACGCTCTGAAAGTTATCTCCATAGCCCAAACCATGTGCAATACCAGCGGCAATCGCATAGATATTCTTTAGCATCACAGCGTATTCCACACCAATAATATCATCACTGGTCTTGGTTTTAATATAGGAGCTCGATAAGTTATCGGCTATAGCTTGAGCTATAAACGGATCCGCACAAGAAATCGTTAAATACGATAAACGCTCTAGAGCTACTTCCTCCGCATGGCAAGGCCCAGCAATAACCGCAATATTTTCGAAAGGGATGTAATAGATATCATGAAAATGCTCGCCCACCAATAAACCTGATTCTGGGATAATACCTTTAACCGCAGACACGATTACTTTTTTGCTAATATCTACTGTTAACTTGTTGAGTTCAGATTGCATAAAAGCAGACGGGATTACAAAAATGAGAAAGTCTGCCCAATCTGCGATTTCATTGATGTCGTTGCTTAATTTTAACTGCTCAATATGAAACTCTACCGAGCTTAAATAACTAGGATTGTGCTGTTCCTTTAATAAATGTTCTTTGGTGTAAACACTGCGCATATACCATCCTACTTCATCCAAGTTTTCGCAAAGCATCTTTACAATAGCTGTTGCCCAACTTCCTGCGCCAAACACAGCATACTTTTTGGAGTCACTCATGGAATACGTATCGGTTTTGTGCTTCAAAAATACATAAATTTTAAGGAATTAATTTGGAAGATTTATGCCTCACTGAGCGCAGTCGAAGAGCATATTTATTAAGTAGCCAAAGGCTCCGAATGCGCTCAGCCTGACATTAAGTAATTTCTACTTTAATTTTTGGCATAGGTTTTGAAATTATTACAGTAGTAACCCTAAAACTGTTGAATTATGAAGACATTAAAATTACTATTCGGATTTGTACTTAGTGCAACATTGTTAACGTCGTGTTATAGAGAAGAAATAATCATTAATGATGCTGTGCCTGCTATTTCCTTAAATCAGTTACTACAATCTTACGATTTATGGTACGTGGATATCAATGCCACGCAAGGGTTTGGATCAACACCATTTATGGAAATTGCATTTACGTTAACTTTTAATAATGGCCGCGTGTTTGCTAATAATAACTTAGTTGGCATAGGAAGTGAAGGTAATGGTTTTGGTGTGCAAATAGGAACTTACAATGCTTATGATATGATATTAGATATTGACCATGTTATTGATGGCTTTAACAGTTTCGATGTGTATCAAATTAATAATAATACTATTGAACTATATAATCCGTTTAATGACACCTCTTATTTTCTAGAAGGTTATCAAAGGGCAACGTTTGACTATGATTTTGTGTTCTATGACAATATCCATTATTTCTTACAAGAATATGAGGCTTGGCAAAAAGTTTATACTAGTGATTTTGGTGTCTTAAACGAGTTTGATAATGAAAACTATTTACAGTTTTTATCTGGTGGTAACGACTCTACCTTTAGAAGTTCCCAAGATGTAAACATCATTGATCCAAATCTTATTTTTTGGGACTATACAGGAATTTATGGAGTCGGTGACATGCCTGGGGATATATACTTAAAAACTTTAACGTTAGATTATGATTTCTTTGACAATGAATTCTTTGAATTGAGCGTTATTAATGATGCAACGATAGAGCTGTTCCATGCCGCATCAGGTACAGTTTATGTGTTTGAAGGTAGAGGTTATATAGCTTACTATAGAAGTTCTGATACGCAAGGTAGAATTACGGAAAAGAAAAATATGCCTAAAAAGCGTAAACAAAAAACACCTAAGGTAGATAACCCTAGAGAAAATACTCGAAACATAGGAAGCTAAATTTTGGTTGGTTATTTAGTTTCAAAACGCTCAGTCGATACTTGTCGACTGGGCGTTTTCTTTTTGAATTGTCTATGGTATTAAACCAATGAAACAAAAAAGTAGATAAAAGCTTTATCTGCCGTTAAGTTATAGACAAAGCTTATAAGTCTTTTAGTACCACTTCCAGATCCTCAAATCCATAGGGCTTGGCCATAATGATCTTAGAGCTACTTAGCAAGAAGTACATCGGTGTTGCGGCAATACCATACGTTTTTACGATAGGATGATCCCATTTCCCTAAACCTATGTTATGGACAAAATCTGGATACTTTTTAATCTCTTCGGTCCATTTTGTAGGGTCACTTTCCAAACCAAAAGCTACAACTTTTATATTTGGTTTTTTGGCGACCAGTTCTTTTACTTTAGGCAATTCATCGAGACAGTGTCCACAGCCACTACTCCAAAAAATTAGCAAATAGTACTCTGAGTTTTCTAAGTTATATAAGCTAGTAGTACGCTCTGTAGATACAATTTCAAAATTTGGAGCTTTGGTGCCAATGGAGGTGTTTTTGTAAGACATAATAGTCTCAGCTAAAACTATATTATTCGTTTTTTTGGCTAATTCTAAGAGGTGCTGGTCTGTAATGTAATTAGCCACCTCATGGTTATCTGTACTGGCAAAACGTTGCCATAACACATCTAAAAGGGAGGTTTTTATAATGTCATCATCAGTTATGGCGTTTGCAACATCATCAATAAGTGTTTTGTAGGTGTCGTCAGTAGGGTTTGCGACCATATTAAAAACATAACTCGTCACACGATCGATTAAAAAAGAGGAGCTTTGCAACACATAATTACTAAAATCTATTTGACTGAAGTAATGCTGTTTTAGATTATTGGTGTAGGATTTTAAATCCTCATATTGAGATGGTATATATGGTCTATTAGCAGTTATAAAAGTAGAAACTAACTTACCCATAGCTGATGTTTCATAAGCAGTTTGCGTATCTTTTAAGACTTTGAAAACCGCCTGAAAGCCATCTTTGTCTTTGCCATCTTTTGTATAATAATTACTTATGGTTTGGTTGACCATATCCATACTGTTTAAGTATGAGTTCCAAAGTTTATTTTCTTCAGATTCAGTAAATTTTACACCTTTTTCATAACTAAAATCAAAAGCTATAGTCTCCTTGCCATCATAGATAAAATCAAAATTATTCTCTTCGGGTGGTATTGCATAGACAATTTTATAGATACCAGGAGCAGCAGTTGAATCGATAGGAATTTCAAAATGCCCCTCATTATCCAATTTACCATAACTGATATAGTTGGCGCCTTCTGGTGTGGCTTGATACAAAAAGGCATGTGTGAACTCCTCGGCAGGCGAAAATGTGCCTTTTACGCTTTGTGAAAGCACTATACATGGGAACAAAAGTAATGGAAGGAATCGTCTTTTCATTTTAATAAGGTTTAGCGCCATATAAGTCTCAATAATTAAGCCATTGTTATGTTTTAGATCGAATACTTTCGATAGCTACAGTCATTAGAATTAAACTACCACCAACAAATGTATGTATTGTTGGGATTTCATTCAAGAAAAAATAAGCAATAATAATTCCGAATATAGGTTGACTACTCCCTATAATACTAGCAGTACTTGCCTTAAAATACTTAAGACTATTCACAAACAGTGTATGGCCAATAGCCGTAGTCAATAGTGCTAAAAGGATAACATAAGGATATTGGGTTGTAATATTTGTAGTATCCATAAAGAATAGAGCAGGAATTAGTATAACTGCTAATAGGGTGACTTGGTAAAACATCAACATAGTGCCGTTGTATTTTACAACATGAGTTTTAAGGATCAATATGCGTAAGGCATAGCACAAAGCCGATAATAGCCCTAAAAGAATACCCTGTAGCTGGCTACTTTTTAAGTCGAATTCTGGTGCTAGAATATAAATGCCGATAAGCACCAATATGCTTAGGATAATATGAATAGGATCGAATTTAACTTTTGAAAATAAAGGTTCAAGTAAGGCGGTAATTACAGGAAATGTGAAGAGTGATAACATACCTAGCGCAACATTGGACAGCTTTAGTGCGTAGAAATAGGTAATCCAATGCGCTCCCATAAAAAAAGATGCTAAAAGGAAGGTCCAACGATCTTTACGATTATAGATTTTTAAATTAATTCTTTTGTATAAACAGAAAAATAGCAGAAAAATAGCTGCCAAAATAGAGCGCCACCAAATGATAACTGGAGTTGGCATATCAATATACTTACCTAAGGCACCAGAAGTACTAATAAAAATTGTACCAATAGTTAACCATAACAAATGGTTTAAATGATTTTTATTACTCATTTATAAAATTCCTGTTCTCGATACATCCCGACGTTTACACTTCGACTACGCTCAGTGAATACAATCGGGATACTCGAACTGATATTTATTGCTCATTTATTTTTGAAAGTACGGTAAGGGCCTTTGTTGTAGACCTTATATCTTCAAAAGTAATCAGTAGGCGCAATCCATTTCTAGTTTGCTTTTCTTTCATTTTGCATAACCCAGCATTCATTTGTACAAATTGTAAGACTTTAGTAAAAGCTTCACTCTGATAAAATTTGCTTTGTTGATCTTGTATAAAGTAACCGACTAACTTACCGTGTTTCATGATAATTTTTTCAAGTCCCATTTTTATGGCAATCCATTTTAAGCGTACACTATCCAATAAATCAACAACTTGGGTTGGCAGTTCACCAAAACGATCGATGATTTCAGATTCAAATTTCAGAAGTTCCTCTTCGGTTTTAATGGCATTAAGCTTCGTATAAAGATTTAAGCGTTCAGTAATATTGTTAACATAATCATCTGGGAACAACAATTCGAAGTCTGTATCTATTGTGATATCTTTTACATATTGCTTTGGCTTATCATCTTTATATAAATCCGCAAATTCAGATTCTTTCAATTCCTCAATAGCTTCGTTTAAGATTTTCTGATAAGTATCAAATCCAATATCATTGATAAATCCGCTTTGTTCGCCTCCTAATAAGTCACCGGCGCCACGAATCTCTAAGTCTTTCATGGCAATATTAAAGCCACTACCTAATTCTGTGAATTGCTCTAATGCTTGAATTCGTTTTCTAGCGTCAGTAGTCATAGCAGAATACTCTGGTGTTATGAAAAAACAAAATGCTTTTTTATTACTACGTCCTACGCGACCTCGCATTTGGTGTAAATCGCTCAAACCAAAATTGTTGGCATTATTGATAAAGATGGTATTGGCGTTTGGCACATCCAATCCACTTTCAATAATGGTAGTACTTACTAAAACATCAAATTCACCGTTCATAAAGGCCAACATCAGCTGCTCTAGTTTTTTGCCATCGAGTTGTCCATGGCCAATAGCAATTTTGGCATCAGGGACCAAACGTTGAATCATACCAGCAAATTCCTTAATATTTTCAATTCGATTATGGACAAAAAAGACCTGTCCACCACGTTGTATTTCATAGCTTATGGCATCACGAATAGTGGCTTCATTAAATCGAATCACACGACTTTCAATCGGATAACGATTAGGTGGTGGTGTGTTTATAACCGACAAGTCCCTCGCAGCCATAAGACTAAATTGAAGTGTTCTTGGTATAGGCGTTGCAGTTAAGGTTAATACGTCCACATTTTCCTTAATGGTCTTTAGTTTTTCTTTTACGGCTACTCCAAATTTTTGTTCCTCATCAACAATGAGTAAGCCTAAATCTTTAAACTTTACATTCTTGTTCGCAAGCTGATGCGTACCAATGATAATATCGATCTTACCCTTTTCTAAACCTTCTAAGGTTTCGCGTTTTTCTTTTGCAGTTCTAAAGCGATTAACATAGTCTATAGTTACTGGAAAATCTTTTAACCGCTCTTTAAATGTACGATAATGTTGATATGCTAGAATGGTTGTTGGTACTAAAACAGCTACTTGTTTACCGTTATCAACGGCCTTAAAAGTCGCTCTTATAGCCACCTCGGTTTTTCCAAAGCCTACATCGCCACACACTAAACGATCCATTGGGCGTTCACTTTCCATATCTGCTTTTATATCTGCTGTTGAAGAGATTTGATCTGGTGTATCTTCATAGATAAATGACGCTTCGAGTTCATGCTGCATATAGCTGTCAGGCGCATATTGAAACCCTTTTCTTAGTTTTCGTTTCGCATAAAGCTTGATGAGGTTGAAGGCTATTTCCTTAACACGAGATTTGGTTTTTTGCTTTAGGTTTTTCCAAGCTTTACTGCCAAGTTTATAGATTTTAGGAGGCTTACCATCCTTGCCATTAAACTTAGTGATTTTATGTAATGAGTGAATGCTCAAATAGAGTACATCGCGTTCACCATAAATTAACTTTATAGCCTCTTGTTTTTTGCCTTCGACATCTATCTTTTGAAGCCCTCCAAACTTACCAATCCCATGATCGATATGGGTTACATAATCTCCAATATCGAGATTGGTCAGCTCTTTTAAGGTAATGGCTTGTTTCTTGGCATAGCCGTTTTTTAGATGGAACTTATGGTAACGGTCAAAGATTTGATGATCGGTATAAACCGCAATTTTATGTTCAGCATCAATGAACCCTTGATAAAGTGAAAGGACTATTGTTTTGTAATGAACCCTTTGTTCATCATCTTGGTCGTTGAGCGCAGTCGAAGTGAAGATATCATGAAAGCGCTTGGCTTGCTGTTCACTAACGCAAGCTATATAATTAGTAATGCCGTTAGAATGGTTCTCGTTTAGATCATCGATTAGAAGATTGAATTGCTTATTGAACGAGGGTTGTGGTTTGGTATTGAATCGGATTGTGTTATCATTGCGAGGATTCCGATAGCTATCGGAAGACGTAGCAATCTCATCAATAGAAACAGATTGCTTCACTTCGTTCGCAATGACCGTAGCGTAATTTTGATTGCTCAGCGTTGCATAAGCACCAAATTCTACCAAATTATAGTCTAAGAATTGACGCTTCAATAATTCAGAATTGCAAAAAAGTTCTTCAGGTTTGGCATGTTTTATTTCTGAAGATAGAGTTTTAAATGCCTCTTTTGCTTTAGCAAAAAAATCATCGATTTTAGAGAATATGAATGATGGGTTTTTAGTAAAAACAACCGTTTTGTTCGATATGTATTTGAGAAAACTTTCCCGTTTTTCGGCTATAGTTTTATTAGCAACATTTGGAATAATGCTAACCTTCTTAATGCGTTCGGTAGATAATTGTGTCTCGACATCAAACGTTCTAATACTATCCACCTCATCTCCAAAAAACTCAATACGGTAAGGCTCATCGTGCGAAAAGGAAAATACGTCCAAGATACCACCACGCAAAGAAAAATCCCCTGGCTCTGTGACAAAATCGACACGCTTAAATTTATATTCGAACAGCACTTCATTTACAAAATCGATACTCAACTCATCACCTACAGAAATTTTTAGAGTATTGCGTTCTAGCTCTCTTTTGGTGACGACCTTTTCAAATAAGGCATCAGGATAAGTGACAATAATCGCTGGCTTTTTATGAGAATTAATTCGGTTTAGCACTTCGGCCCTTAGAAGTACATTGGCATTATTGGTCTCTTCTATTTGATAAGGTCTTCTGTAGCTGCCAGGGTAGAATAACACATCCTTATCGTTGATGAGTTGCTCTAGGTCATTGAGGTAATAAGCTGCCTCTTCTTTATCATCAAAAACTAAAAGAAACGGTTTCTCAGTAGTTTTAAATGTTTCGGCTATTACTATAGAAAGTGACGAGCCTACAAGACCCTTGAGATATGTTTTTGGTGCGGTCTTACCCTGAGTGTAGTCGAAGGGTTGGGCAATAGCGTTCTGCAGATTTTGCAGTTGCAAAGTCTGTGAAAAGGTCTGCGAGATAAGGGTTTTGCTCACTAGATTGCTCCTTTAAAGTAAGGTGGTAAATATAGTATGTTTTAAATGATAATTTGGATTTAGGTATGCCAAAGTTTAATTAAAATTTAATATCCTTTGCTTCTTTGTAATTCTTATAAAGTTCTGGATAATGGTCCTTGAAAATACTTTTAATATAATCCAGAGGTACATCTTCAAAATAACCATAATCATCCAAGTAGCTCATAAACTTTTTACTGTCCTTATTGTATTCTTGAAGTATGGAGTCTTCAGTACCATCAAAATCCAGAACATCAACGTTGTACATAGCACAAAGCTCTTTGTTGAAAGCTGGTGAACATTTTTTCCATTCATCGTTGTAATAGACATCGACCAATCCATGTGGTGCTAATTCGTTAGTGCCCAATTTTGCTTCGAGGCGTTCTGCAGCGATATGATTAGAGACTTTTGCCAAGCGCAACCTAGCAGGTATGTTTAGTGCTCGTAGTCCAGCAATATAAAGAATGGCCTTGTCAATACAGTGTGCTTCGCGCTTCTCTATGATTGTACTTGCTTTATAATGTTCTTCTGTTAAGCCAATATTATAAGCGTTGTAGCGCCAACCATCTCTAACTTTAAGGTACAGTTGTTCTATTTTCTCTTTCTCCGAAGGTAAATGCAATACCTCTGCAATTAAATCTTGAATCTGAGGACTACTGTAATCAAAGAAAAAAGTCTCTTTTAGATACGTTGAATTCATAGGCACAAGTTAGCTATTTAAGCTTAATAACACACGAGAAATTTGATTTAGACGGTATAAAAGTTACAATGACGATATCTCACCTCTTGCAGGATAACCACTAGTATTTATAAAGTCAATAACCTTAACAAAAGATGCTAGATGTGGTCGTCCCCAAGGTGTAGAATTAAGCGTTACGAAGTAGATAGTGTTATCTGGTTTTATTAAAAATAACCCTGGTTCGTTAAACACCTCTGGCTCATAATCTTTAATGGCCTTACTTAGGTATAAGCCCCAATTATTTGCTGTTTCTGCATCTAGTTCATACCCGATTTTTAAGTGTTCGGATAGTTCCCATTTGATTCGTGCTTTTCTGGCCCTAGCCTCTACATCCATACTAATAGCGATGACATCTACACCCTTTTCAGCATAAGCATCGATAAGGCCATTTAATGTTTTAAGATACTTCTCGCAAACGGGGCAGTGCAATCCTCTATAAAAAACAAGCATTGTAAAGTTTTCTGGGTTTTGATCTTCGAGTTTCCAGATATCTCCACCAAGTAGTTTTATGTGAAGTTCTGGTGCTTGGGTTTGCGGCGTAAGTTTTTGTTGTGTATTCATGTTTTAAGCGTTTAAAATATGGTCTTTAATATGCTGATCGAAACGTATAAAATCATTATCAATATCGGGATTTTTAAGTACATCATAGCAGACAAAAGTCGGTAACGCTTTCATACCAAAAAATTTAAAATTTAAATGGGTTGGTAAAAACAGATCATCGACACTTTTCCCTTCAAAAAACCATTGATCGGCATCATTAAATGCTTCTTTGGGAGCATTAAAAGTTAATGACAACATATATTTTTTTCCTGTGAGTGTTCCTCCTGTTCCGTATTGTTTAGTAGTATCTTGGCGTGAACGGCCGTCTCCAGCGCACAAACGACCATCCATGCCGAAGCTATACACATAATCTTGATATTTTTTGAAACTCCAGGACGTAGCCATCCAGTTGACCGGCATTTGTACTACAATGAGGTCTGCCCATTGGTGCTTGGCAATCTCTTCGTCTATATTGTAATCGTCTTTCATGGCCGTAGTCTTAATCTCGAAGTCTTCGTTTGCAAGTAAATTTTTTAAGCGATCGACTAGGCTATTATTAAGTTGACCTTTTGAAAATTCATAGGCTTCATGACCATTTATAATAAATATATTTTTCATCTAATTGGATTTAATTGTATCGCAAAGTTACTATTAATAGTCTATTTTTGATACTATTAAAAAACTTTTGTTTAAATTTGTGGTAACTAAAAGGTAACTATGGCACGAAAAATAATTGATAATCCAAATAGTTGTACGCTTGTACACGCCATGAATATTATTGGTGGTAAATGGAAACCTATCATCATTTATCTTTTGGCTAATGGCTCGCTTCGTTTCGGAAAATTATTGTTGTTCATTCCGAATATTTCAAAAAAAGTATTAACGCAACAATTGAGAGAGTTGGAAGACGACAGACTAATTATTCGCAAACGTTTTGCCGAAACCCCTCCTCGTGTAGAATATTCTTTGTCTGAACGTGGCAAAGGGCTATTGCCTATTTTAAAACAGTTAAGCTATTGGACTTCTAAAAGTTTTAGTACCATTGAATTTGAAGACTGTAAAATTGTAAGCTTATAATTCTTGCTAAAATAGTATGATGTCCCCATCCTCTGGAATAAAAGTCTTATCTGAAAGCCCTTCTTTATTAAATCTGGCTTTTAGATCTAATCGTTTAGTTGGACAATGGTTAACCGCTTCCAAATGATTGGCAATGACCTTTCCAGGTGCCGTTTTAGTGAACTTTATAATATCTTCAACACGCATTAATAGAGGTTGAAAAAAATCTAACTGGGCTGTGCCGGATGCGACTACGGAAATATCTGGCTTATAGTCTTTAAGTACTTTATCTACATCATCAGTATAAATGGTGTCACTACTTAAATATAAGGAGGGTTCATTGGGAAATTCTAAATAAAATCCCATCACATTTCCCATAGGTTTAGCCACATACCCATAACCGTGGCGTGCTGGAATACCTTCTATTTTTCCACCTAAAAAATTATCGTGTTTCCAATAATCAACGGTTTGTACAATATTTAAACCTTTTTTCTTAAATAAAGCCTCATCCAAAACACTGCAGGTCACAGGAATATCTTTTTTCTTCAAAAACGCTTCAGCCACTTTATCGATATGATCGGGATGCTTGTGGGTAATCAAACAATGTGTAACTTTATCTAAAACAGGTTGAGAATTCTCTGGTAAATCTACGATAGGATTACGCTTTGGCTTAAATCGAAATAAGGTAAATGGCGGCCCTGCAGTTCCTTTGGCTCCAAGCATCGGATCAACTAAAATAACATGCCCACCAGTTTCAATGATCATCGTTGCATTACGAATGTGATGGATTTTCATTATGTTAGATTTAATGACTGCCGCTAATTTACTGTTTATAAAGCTAAGATTACCATCATTGATTCGCTTTAAATGCAATTAATCTTTAATTCCATCCTCTTGCATCAACTGAAACCCATAATTTCGTAGGCTCACAATTATTGGAATGGCTCTTTTTCCTTTTTCAGTGATAGTGTACTCTGTTTTTACAGGAACTTCAGGAATAATGGCTTTAGTAGCAAAACCGTCGTCCACCAATTCTTTTAAATTTTTACTTAGCATGCGGTCAGAGATATGTGAAATACTTCGTTTTAGCTCTGAAAAACGCCAAGACTTATCCTTTAATCGCCATAAAATGGGCATTTTATAGGTGCCTCCAATTTTATCGAAGACATATTCTACAGGTGTATAATAACGTTTATTATTCTTCAAGAAATCTGGCATACTTACATAAATGTTAGTTACTAACAAAGGTAGTAAAATGTAAAACGAAAATGAATTCATAATAATTTTGAATAGAATTAAAAAACACGCGTTATGACTATTGTAGAGCAAAATGAATATGTGCATTTTCACGGTGCACCAAGCAAAGGAAAAGTATTAATGGTAGCCAGTAGTCCTACTATTTCTAAACAAACAGGTTGGCCAATTGGCTTTTGGGCAGCAGAATTAACACATCCATTATATGTGTTTCAAGAAGCAGGATATGAAATTGATTTGGTTTCTACCGAAGGTGGGAAAATAGAAATGGATGCTTACTCTAATCCATTAGACGAAAGTGGTTATTCCGCTCATGATTTCATATCATTAGGGTATATGCAGCGAAACAGTTTTAACCAAATACTTGAAAACACAAAAAAACTTACACAAGTTTCTGCTGAAGATTACGATGCCATTTTTTTAGTAGGTGGACAAGGACCAATGTATACGTTTAGAGGTAATACAGATTTGGAGAAATTATTTGTTTCATTTTACGAATCCGGAAAACCAAGCGCGGCCGTGTGCCATTCTACAACACTTTTGTTAGAAGCTAAAACGTCTGGTGGCGATTTACTAGTAAAAGGCAAAACCTGGACTGGCTTTGCCGATGCCGAAGAACAGTTTGCTGATGCTGCTGTAGGCATGCAAATTCAACCTTACCGAATAGAAACTGAAGCCCGAAAATTAAAGGATACTAATTTTAAAGTGGCAGCACCATTTTCATCTTATGTGATTGCAGATGGGAATTTAATTACAGGCCAGCAACAAAACTCTGGAGCTGCCACGGCAAAAATGGTAGTTGCGCAGCTAAACAAATAATAAACGTTATACCAACAAAACACAAAACACAATGACATTAGCATTTATAGGTATAGGAAACGTCGGTTTTGCACTAGCGAACAACTTAGAACAAAAAGGATATAGCATCATTATTGCAAATGATAATCCAGACTCCCAGAGTGTACAAAAAGCACTAGTCCAAAACTTTAACTTCGGCGTATTGCCACTTCAAGAAGCGATAGATACTGCCGAAGTTATCTTTTTGGCAACACCATTTCATGTGAATGAAGTATTGCTGAAAGGTTTGGACTTTAGAGGAAAACCTTTGGTAGATTGTACCAATCCTGTTGGTGCTGGCATATCTCATGGATTGGAAAGTAAAATATCTGGATCCGAGAAGATTCAAGAATGGGCACCAACAGCAAATGTAGTTAAAGCTTACACGATTTATGGTTTCGAGAATTTCAGCAATCCAGAATATCTAAACGCAAAAGAACAACCTTCTATGCTCTTTGCTGGAAATACTACTGAAGCCAAGCAAAAAGTAGCTTCAATCATTGAAGCAAGTGGGTTTTATGCCAAGGACGTTGGTGCTTTAGATCAAGCCTTGCATTTAGAGCATATGACCTTACTTTGGGTAAAGATGGTACGCCGAGATGGCCATCATCCGAATTTTATGTGGGCGTATTTGGAAAAGTAGATTCGTCACCCTGAACTTGTTTCAGGGTCTCATAATCTCGATTCGATTATTCTATATACGTCCCATAAGGAAACAGTAGTTGAACACCTTCACGTTGTGTTTGTGTCTTAATCTCTTTCCAAACCTTATAGCCGTCTTCGCCCAACTCTTCTCTTAAGAGTTCTTCTTTAGTTTTCATTAACCCTAATTGACTTAACGACTCTCTAAAATCTTTTTTAAATATGGGGAATTCTTTTGTTGCATAGTCATCAATATCGGCCAATTCTGAAGCTTTTTTAAGTGCTGTATCAAGGCCTCCTAATTCGTCAACTAGTCCAATGTCAATGGCTTCACTACCAGTCCAAACACGTCCTTGTGCAATAGTATTAATATCATCTTTTGTCATGCCTCTACCTTCTGCAACTCGAATTAAGAACAAGTCATAAACATCTATAATGCCTTCTTTGATAAACTTACGTTGATTTTCGGATAATGGCTTAGAAAAACTATACGTAATAGCATTACTATTAGTCATCACCTGATGTGTGCTAATTCCCCATTTCTCAAAAAGTTTGGTGCCATTTGGTAAGACTCCAAACACACCAATACTTCCTGTAACAGTCATAGGTTCAGCCACAATATAATCAGCATTAGAAGCAATATAATAGCCTCCAGAAGCCGCATAGTTACCCATAGAAACAACCACGGGCTTTACTTTTTTGGTCAATTCTATTTCTCTCCAAATCAATTCGCTAGTGAGTGCACTTCCCCCTGGGGAATTTACACGTAAGACAATAGCCTTTATTTTATCATCTTCTCTCGCTTTTATCAAAGCGTTGTTTATGATACCTTGCCCCACAAAGTTTTCGTCACCTTCGCCATATATAATTTCTCCTTCAGCAAAAATCACTGCTATTTTATCTGTCTTATAGCTAGACTTCTGCTTAGAATAGGTATATTCTGAATAATCACGAATGTCAATGCTCGGCAATTTATCTTCAGTCTTAAGTCCTATTTGATGCTTAATGCCATTAGTAAATTCATCATAATAACCAACTTTGTCAACCAGTTTATTTTCTAATGCCAATGTTGGCGTACGACCTAGTAGGCTATCGGCAATGGTATGTAATGTTTCTGGAGGGATACTTCTACTCTTACTAATATCCGTTTTAATCGTCGACCAGATCGAATTTAAATAGGATTTTATTTGTTCTCTATTAGCCTCACTCATGTTGTTTTCTAAAAATGGCTCTACCGCACTTTTGTATTTACCATGGCGGACCACTTCCATTTTTAAACCTGTTTTTTCCTGAAAATCCTTAAAATAATATTGTTCTGAAGCTAGCCCTTTAAATTCAATAGTGCCCGAAGGATTAACATACAAAGTGTCTGCTGCCGAACTTAAATAATACGATTGTTGTGTGAAGATGTCCGAGTAAGCAACTACAAATTTGCCACTATCCTTAAAATCAATCAAAGCATCTCTCAAAGCTTTAAGCTGCGCATATCCTGCAAAAGTGAAATTGTTTTCTATGGTAATACCTTTTATTTGAGGATCGGTTTTAGCAAATTCAATGGCTCTTATCATCCCAAAGAGGCTATGTTTAGGGTACTCGTTTAGAAAGGTGTAATTTTCATATTCTTTCTTACCAATATGATCCTCTATATTAAAATCCAGCTTTAAATTCAGTACCGAATTATTTTCTACTATAATTGGCTCTTCTCCTTGACTTCCAAGAAAAGCAATGAACATAAAAAATACTATAAAACTTAAAATTGAAAAAATAATTAGTCCAACAATTGTGGACAATACGCGTTTTAAAAAACTCATCTGTAATATTTAATTTTTTATTTCTTAAGAGTCAGTCTAAATACCTATTCATTAGTTACACAATTCTTTAATTTAATGTTCTAAAAATACGTTTATTACATTGCTGAAGTAAAGAAGATTTGGCAACAAATATTCGGATGACAAAATAGTGAAACAACTTCACTTATTTTCTTAAAACATCATTAAAACCTAATGCTATTTTGGAAATAATCAAAGGGTATTAACCTTAACCATATGATCTGACCATTTGCTTGTCTTTTGGTTAAGGAATAATAAAAAAAGCGAGAGTCAATCTCTCGCTTTTAAATATCATCCCGTACTTTTTAATCCGCCCGAAAGTGCGTTGACCAATAGTAAAAGTTGTAATAGATAACGTTCTCCTTCTGGAGAATGAGCCTTTCTCAATTCTCGCCATTTCTTAATATAGTCGACTTGAATCTTGTGCAATGCTTTTAGGGATGAATCCCTTAATTTTTTATTTTCTGTTGCAGCAATCCTTCTCGTGTCTGAAGACTCTCCCATAATATCTTGAATGATTTCAAGACACTTTTCAAAGTCGTTAAGAACTAATTGCATCAATTCCTCTTTAGTGTTCTCGTCCTCCACCATTTCAGAAAAGACATGCATTATTTCAGTATCAACATTCAATAAATTGGTCTCAACCTGAATTAGTAAGTACTTAAAGAAGGGCCAATCCTTTGCAAGTGTTTGCAATCTGTTGTAATCTTCGGGATTTTGTTTTCTAAAGGTTTCAAGAGCTTCTCCCATACCAAACCAACCTGTGAGATTAAATCTAGATTGACTCCAACTAAACACCCATGGTATGGATCGGAGGTCATCTAGACTTCGTTGACCAGTACGTCGTGCTGGTCTTGAACCGATTTTACTTTGCTCCAATACATCGATTGGGGTCACTTTAGAATAAAACGCAATAAAATTATCATGGTCAATGAGGGTTCTGTATTTTTTTCTGGCCAAGGCGACCATATTGTCCATAATGTTATAAAGTTCAGCATCTTGATTACCGTCACTCTTAATCAGGGCTTGTTTTGCAGTTCCTGCCGTAAACATCTCTAAATTGTAGGTCGCCGTGAGACGATTGGCAAACTGATTGGCTATGGTTTCGCCCTGAACGGTCATTTTAATTTTTCCGCTCATGGCAACTGCTGGCATACTATCCAAAAAGCGATGAATTTTTCCACCACCACGACTCGTCGTGCCACCACGACCATGGAAAAAACGTAAATCTACACCAAATTTATCTCCCACTTTGGTAAGGTTTTCTTCTGCTTTATAAATGTTCCAACGACTCGTTAAGATGCCCCCGTCTTTATTACTGTCACTGTAGCCAAGCATAATTTCTTGGGTAAACTTTGATGATGCTTTAATCTGTTTTTGTAATACAGGATGGCTTAAATAGTCAGATAAGATATCAGGGCCAGCAATTAAATCTTCGATGGTTTCTAACAAGGGTACTACAGGCAGACGAACATCCTGCAAACCGACTTCCCTTAAGAGAACGAACACTAACAGCAGATCACTTAAGCTACGCGTCATACTTACAATAATAGAGCCAATACCATCTATACCGTACTTGTCAATATAATGTTTTACAGCGCTTAAATAGCCCAATACATTATCAGCTTCCGTTCCGCATAAAGTGCCCGAAACTAGAAAAGGGCGACTACTCTCTAACTCTTTATTTAAAAACATCAGTCGTTTTTCTTCATCCCATGATGCGTAATCTGAATCTTCAAAACCAGCTGTGACCAAGATTTGAGTTATCGCCTTTTCGTGATAGGTACTATTATTTCTAATGTCTAATTTGGCCAAATGAAATCCGAAGCATCGCACCAAACGTTCTACGGGGAAAAGCGTTTGTTTAGCAATGCGTTCTGCACCTAACTCGACAAGTAGATGTCTTAACTTTTTAAGTTCTTTAGCCAAATCATTGGAGCTTTTAAAGTAGCCATTTTCACCAAGATCGTGTTTTTCTTCTATAGTATTATCCAACTTTACCAGAAGTAAATTAACATATTGGCGTAAAGGTTCCGATGGATTTCTATCTAATGCTTTTTGACCTTGAGCTCCAAAGAAATTGCCCAGATCTTCGATGTTTTTTAAGACCTCCTCAGGAAAAGGAACGCGATAACTAGAAAAACTAAGTTTTACTGTTAATTCTATAAGTTGATTACGAATCATATCTAGAGCTGCCTTGCGATGTAACTCTAGCGTAGACTTGGTAAACTCTGGTGTTACAAAAGGATGCCCATCTCTATCACCACCGACCCAGCTGCCAAAATGTACCAAGGGGAAATGCTCTGGCCATTCCAATAACTCTTTTGGAAAACCGAAAGATCTCCAAGCTTCCTTTAGACGATTATCAGCAAGAGCCACAGCATCAGGAAAGACATTTACAAAATAATGCATCAAGTTATTTCGCTCATCCTGAAGTCTTGGTTTTTCCAAATAGATTTCGCCTGTTCGCCACCAACGCTCCATTAAACTGATAATCTCTTGTTTTAGACTTTCTTGTTCGGCATAGGACCAGTTTGGGTTTTCCCCTTTTACCAATAAAAGATAGAACTCTCTATGAATGTTGAGTACCGTAAGTCGTTTTGCCTCAGTAGGATGCGCTGTTAGTACTGGCATAACACTCATGTTCTGTAATGTTTGGGCTATCGTCTCTGGATTAAGGCCCTTTTCTTTCCACTCACTTATAGCTTCTCCCCAAGAACCTCTTGTGGATTCTATACCCAGTTGCGTCTCCGCTCGGCGTCTGTATTGGGCAGCGGCATTTTCCTCAACTAAATTCAATAACTCAAAGCAAATTCCAATAGCTTGAATAAATTTTTCTTCTGAGCGATATTCTTGGTTTATAGTTTTGGATTTTCCAAAGGGCAAACTTTCAGCCAAATCCTCTTCGCCTATTGAGATTAGCATTTCTTTGAATAATGTAACCAGTTCTTGAAAGTCGGTATGGATTTTTTCAATCCCTTCTTTTTTAAGCAATTCTAATGACATATTTTTTTATTATTTAAAGGAATCTAACAGCATTTCTAATTGTTAAAGCTTATAGATAGACTTAAAATTTGACTGATGAAATTAAAAAAATAACTTTGAAAATTCGAATTTTCAAAGTTAAGAAACGATGAATAGGCCTACATGTAAATTATACCTATAGACCTATTTGAAATTAAAGAAGTGAAAGCAATTGTCAATAACTTTCTAGAGTCCAAACTTTTAGAGCTGTAGATTCTTGTAAAAAAACTGACTTGTTTTCTCAACGGCTAAATCGACTTCTTCTTTTTGGTCATAGAATGCAAATTGATGCATTGGTGATGCCAAATCAGTCTCTACCCAAACCAGTTCTTTATTTTTTGATGGTACAGCTTCAAAGTATTTTTTGGTGTAATCTGGTAAAACACAGCCATCAGAATGTACCATAAATAGCGGTTTATCTAATTTTGATGCTGATGGAAATGGATTCAAGTTCAACCAATCTTCCCATGTGGCCACAGCAAATTGGTCAGCACTCCATTGTGGAATGGCTCCACGCTCAGGATTTAAGTAATAATCAAAGTTACCATACATGGCTGCTGTTGGGTCATCTGTTGAAATGGTCTTAATATATGTGAATTCACCTGTCTCGGCATATTTCTTTTTGGCAGCTTGTGCAGCATCCTTACGTTGCTGTACACCTTCTTCACCACCATAAAACAATTTTACAGCTTCGTCATCGTGCAACCAAGAGGCTGTTGTTGCTACAGCTTTGATATTACTATCTTCTGAAGCTGCCATTAAGGTATACATAGAACCTGCACAGACGCCAAAGGCTCCAATATTAGTACCATCGACTTCTGGAAGCGTCTTTAAATAGGCTACGGCATTTTTAATGTCCTGGATTTTCATGGTTGGATTCTCCCAAGCTCTTGGTACACCTTCACTTTCACCATAATTTCTAAAATCGAATGCCAAGGTGATAAAACCATTTTCTGCAAATCGCTTGGCGTACAAACCAGCCATTTGCTCTTTAACGGTTGTCCAACTGCCAGAACTCACAATAGTTGGATACTTTTTTCCTTCTTCGAAGTTTGGCGGATAGTATAAATTGCCTACAAGGTTTAAGCCTTCACTTTTAAAATTTACGGTTTTCATGGTTACTTCTGTGTTTTTAGTTTCGTTCTGTTCTTCCTTCTTTTTTTCTGAATTTGCACAAGAGCATACTAGTGCAAGGGTTAATGCTAAGGTTATTGTTTTCATTTTAGTTTGATTTTACTTGTTCTACAGCTTTTTCAATAAGTTTTGTATTTCCATCCTGATATTTGAAATTAAAGGTCATCGTTGTGATTTTCCAAATACCATCTATTTTTTCTAAATCAAAATCATAGCTTCCTACTACGGTCCAAATATTGCCGTTATCATCTTCTAAACAATGTGTAGCGGTGCCGTAGCAAAACGAATGTGCTTTGTTGCCATCAACTTTAGTAATGAAGTTTCCTATTTGATGATGTGTAAATGTAAAGCCTGGTAATACGGTTTTCCAGCTAGCGGTAATATCGGCAGGCGAAACTTCTGTCGCAGGATTTGTGGTCATTGAAGAATAATCTAATGTTACTTTTGAGGCAAATTGTGCTTCTACTTCTGTCCAATTGCTATTATCAGAATTGACAAACATTTCGGTAATGGTTTCCTGAATATTCATCTTGTCTTTCATGTGTTGTGCATTTATAATTAATGAAGTGGTCATTAATAAGGTTATAAATAGTGTTTTCATCTTCGTTTTGTTTTGATAGTACAAAGATGCGACGGCTTTCTCAGGAAAGATTTATAGAATCAAATAGAGAAGTATAAAAATCAAAGACTATTGAATTGTCACCTCGATACATCCCGACAGTTTCGATAGCTATCGGAATCAGAACACTCAAGCTGACTACTGATGGATAGGGGCTAGTTATTCTTCCTAAATGAATTTGGCGTCAACCCAGTTTGTTTTTTAAAAAAACTATTAAAATTATTGGGTGCGTCGAAATGCAAGTTATAAGCAATTTCCTTGATGCTCATGTCGGTTTGAAGCAGTCGCGATTTTGCCAATCGCATAATGTGATTTTGAATATGATTTTTGGCTGTATGTCCTGTAATTTGCTTTACCGTGGCGTTTAAGTGGTTAGGGTGTACTGCTAATTGCTCTGCATAAAAACTTGGCGAATGTGTTTTTTTATTTGCCAAAGTATTGTCATAAAAACTTGTTTCTATTAAGGTTTGGAAACGCGACAGCAAATTAACATCTGCTTTTCTAAAAGCAGTTTCGGCCTCTTCTTTATTTACTTGGGTATTAAAATAGCGTTTTACAAAGTTAAGCAGTACCAATACTTGAGCTTCTATAATTGCTAATGAATCGTCTTTAAGGTTTTGTTGTTCATTGTAAATAGATTCATAAAGGGATAACAACTTAGAAACCTCATTGGGTTGAACTTTAAATGGAATGGACTTGTCAATCTTTAAAAACGGAAACTCCTCCAAAAGCTGTTGCAAGTGTTTTGAGCTAGTCACAAATTCTTTAGCGAACATTAAATAATAGCCTTCCCAATCGGGTAGAATATCCCAGGAAATAATTTGGAAAGGTGTGTTGAAAAATACGGTAGCCCCTTCAGGGAAATTAGAATAGTGTCCAGTAATGGCTTTACCAGAGCCTTCAACTTTTATGGCAATGGCATAGAACTCGTGTTTAAACGGCTGCATATTTGGAACAACCGTTGGCATGTTTTCTTCAAAACTTCGAATATCAAAATAAGGTTGTTTAGGGCTAGAAATGTTAATGGCCTTACAATAATTCGATATGGTTTTGAAGTGTTGCACAAGTCAAATTTATGATTTCTTTTATCATTTTGTGGTGGTAATGGAGTTCTTATTATTTAATGTCATTAGTAAGCTGCAAAAAATAGCAGATTGAGGATATTTTGATTTTGGATTAATATATATTTGCCCGATTAAAAAAACAATGTATATGTCAATTTCAGATTTGTTCGAAAGTGGATTCAAAAAACGAAATAAAGACCATTTTGCAGCTATAGCTAGGGTAGCAATGAGTGACGGTATTATCAATGATGGTGAGAGAGAATTTTTAGACCGTTTAGCCGTTCGTTTAGATATCACAGAACACGATTACAAAGCCATTTTAAAGGATTATAAAAGTCACCCGATTAACGCTCCAGTTTCTTATGATAAGCGTTTAGAACGCTTGTACGACTTAACTCGTATGGTATGGGCCGACCATATTGAAGGAGAAGACCAAGTAGTGCTTCTAGAAAAATTATGTATTGGATTAGGTTTTAACCCTGAAAATGTAAAATATATTGCCGATAAGGCACTAAGCTTAGTTTATTACGAGGTAGATTTAAATGAGTTTACGGAGAAGATGAAAAAAATGAATCAATAATAGATGCTTAGCGTTAGAAAAAGCGAACAATAGTGTTCGCTTTTTTTAGTTTGTCTTTCGCATAAATTCTTCAGCCTTTTCCACCATATTTTTACTGCCACAAATAAAAGGGACGCGCTGGTGAAGTTCTGTTGGCTCAATTTCCATGATTCGTGTAAATCCATCACTAGCTTTTCCGTTGGCTTGCTCGGCTAAAAATGCCATTGGATTACACTCATAGAGCAAACGAAGTTTTCCGTTGCTGGCTTTAGAGCTTTTAGGGTACATGTAAATACCACCTTTGATCATATTTCTATGAAAATCTGAAACTAACGAACCTATATATCTAGAAGTGTAGGGTCTATCACCTTCTTCCATCTGGCAATATTTAATATAATCCTTGATCCCTTGTGGGAAATGTATATAGTTCCCCTCATTAACAGAATAAATACGTCCGTCTTCAGGGAATTTCATATCTGGGTGAGACAAATAATACGAGCCTATTGCAGGGTTTAGCGTAAAACCATTTACACCATCTCCAGTGGTATAAACCAACATAGTTGAGGTTCCATAAATAATATATCCAGCCGCAACTTGGTTGGTCCCTTTCTGAAGAAAGTCTTCTAGCTGCACAGGTGTTCCCACAGGAGTAACGCGTCTAAATACCGAGAATATGGTACCAACAGAGACATTAACGTCAATATTTGAAGATCCATCTAACGGATCTATTAAGACCACATATTTATTCTGATGATTTTCATCTTGACTGTTAATTGTAATAAAATCATCTTCTTCTTCACTTGCAATACCGCAAACAATGTTTCTGTTGGTCATAGTTTGTATAAACTTCTCGTTGGCGTAAACGTCTAATTTCTGCTGATCTTCGCCTTGTACGTTAGTATCTCCAGCTGCACCGAGAATATCTACCAAACCTGCTTTATTAACTTCGTGATTTACCACTTTTGCGGCTAATCGAATAGAGTTTATAAGTCTTGAAAGTTCGCCAGAAGTATATTTAAAAGAAGCTTGGTTTTCAATGATAAACTCACCAAGTGTTTGATTGCGTTGAGACATGAAGTTTTATATTGATTAATAGGCACAAATATCGCATTTTTTAACAAACTATAACGTTTTCGTGATTTAAATAAATTGTTATCTAAAGTCTGTTTGAACTATATTTGAGTTCTTTTTTAAAAAAGAAAAAATGAACCAACCAAGACTTGCCATAATAGAAGATATGCCAAGAGTTCTAGAACTTATAAAAGAACTGGCCGTCTTTGAAAAAGAACCCAATGCGGTTGAGGTTACTTTAGACAAGTTAGAATCTGATGGGTTTGGTAATAAGCCTAAGTTTACATGTTTTGTTGTTGAAGTAGATCAAAAGGTTGAAGCCATGGCATTAGTCTATATGAGATATTCAACTTGGAAGGGAGAGGTCTTACATCTTGAAGATTTAATTGTGAGTGAAACACAAAGAGGTAAAAGCATAGGAACCATGCTTTTGGATGAAGTGGTAAGATATGGTAAATCCTTAGGTGTAAAACGCATCAGTTGGGAAGTTCTCGATTGGAATGAGCCAGCCATAGATTTTTACGAAAAGAAAGGAGCAAAAGTGATGCGCGATTGGGATGTGGTTCAGCTTGATGAAAAAGGAATTGACAATTATTTAAAAGAGTTTTAATGCGCGTTTATAAATTTGGCGGTGCTTCGGTAAAGGATGCTGAAGGGGTAAAAAACTTAGCCTCAGTTTTAAAAACTACAGGCTATGACAATACATTGGTTGTTATTTCTGCTATGGGAAAAACTACTAATGCTATGGAAGTTGTAATCAAGAATTACTTTGAAAACAAAGACGAGTTACAAAGCTCAATTCACGAAGTTATAAAATACCACAATGAGATTCTTCTAGATTTATTTGATAATGAACACCATCACGTATTTTCTTCTGTAAAAGCACTTTTTGATGAACTGGCCTTGTTCTTTAAGAGTAATAAATCACCAGACTATAACTATGTTTATGACCAGACCATAGGTTTTGGCGAACTGATATCTACGACAATTATAAGCCAGTATCTCAACGAAACTGGCATAAAAAATAAGTGGTTAGATGTAAGGGACTATATTAAAACCGATAATTATTACAGACGAGCTAATGTGAATTGGGAGCAAACCCAAGAGAATATTTCATCTCACTTAAACAGTTCGGTTCTCAATATTACCCAAGGATTTTTAGGCAGTGATGCCAATAATTTTACTACAACTTTGGGTAGGGAAGGTAGTGACTACACTGCTGCTATTTTTGCGTATTGTTTAAATGCTAATAGTGTAACCATATGGAAAGACGTACCCGGGGTATTAAATGCAGACCCACGTTATTTTGAAAATGCACAGCTGCTACATCAAATTTCTTACAGGGAAGCCATAGAGCTTGCCTTTTATGGAGCGTCCGTTATTCACCCGAAAACACTTCAGCCGTTACAGCAAAAGGAGATTCCACTTTATGTAAAATCGTTTTTAAATCCTGTAGCAGAAGGGACTTGTGTAAGCAAAGGAAAAGCTATTGATCCTCAAATTCCTTGTTTTATTGTCAAGAAAAATCAGATTTTAATTTCATTGTCATCGCTAGATTTTTCATATATCGTCGAAGAAAACATTAGCGACATTTTTAGTTTATTGCATCTTTATAAAATGAAAGTGGATGTCATTCAGAATTCTGCGATAAGTTTTTCGGTGTGTATAGATAATATTTATAACAATCGCGATAAGTTATTACAACACTTAAAGGCAAAATTTAATGTAACATGCCACGATAATGTGAGTCTATATACCATTAGACACTATAATGATATTGCCATTCGAGAACTCGAAAAAGATAAAACGGTCTTATTGAAGCAATTAACACAAGAAACCGTTCAAATCGTAACTAAATAACAATTTACTAAATTTGTTTTATGGGGAAATCGTCTGATATAGGATTAGTTACAGCAAAGGAAGTTGCTAAAGCTATTAATGCAGACAAGTATGGTTTCATAGGTACTTTTTTTGGTTGGCTATTGATGAAAGTACTCAAGATTTCCACTATCAATAAAATATACAGACGTAACAAACATCTGTCTGATTTAGATTTTTTAAATGCCTTATTGGATGATTTTCAGATTAAATTCGAAATTCCCCAAGAGGATTTAAAGCGTCTTCCAAAAGATGGTGCCTACATCACCATATCCAACCATCCTCTCGGTGGTATTGACGGGATTTTGTTGTTGAAGTTGATGTTAGAGCAGCGCGAAGACTTTAAAATTATTGCAAATTTCCTGTTGCATAGAATAGAACCTCTTAAGCCTTATGTTATGCCAGTTAATCCTTTTGAAGACCGAAAGGATGTAAAAAGTAGCATTACAGGTTTTAAAAATGCTATAGTACATTTAAGAGAAGGGCATCCACTGGGTGTTTTTCCCGCTGGAGAGGTTTCTACCTATAAGGATGGAAAATTGGTGGTTGATAAACCATGGGAAGAAGCTGCCATGAAGCTTATAAAAAAAGCCGAAGTGCCTGTAGTTCCTATATATTTTCATGCCAAAAATAGTAGGCTATTCTACCGATTATCTAAAATTAGTGATACCTTAAGAACAGCAAAATTACCTTCAGAATTGTTAACTCAAAAGCGAAGAATTATCAATGTGAGGATTGGTCGACCTATTTCGGTTAAGGATCAAAAAGAACATAGCGCGTTACCCGACTTTTCGGATTTCTTAAGGCGAAAAACCTATATGCTCTCAAAGAGTTTTGAGGATAAACCAAAGATTTTAGACAACATTAAATCTACGGTTAAAGTTCCGAAAACAGCCAAACGAATCGTGACACCTATTGATCCTCAGGTGATGATGAATGAAGTTGAAAGACTAAGAAAAAAGGATTGCCGACTTTTGGTGAGTAAGAACTATGAAGTGTATTTAGCATCGGCTAAAGATATGCCCAATGTGTTGCGGGAAATAGGACGGTTGCGTGAAATTACCTTTAGGGAGGTGGGTGAAGGCACTAATGAAGCCATAGACTTAGATACCTTTGACACCTATTATCACCACATGTTTTTATGGGATACAGATAAACATCTGGTTGCAGGTGCCTACAGAATGGGATTAGGGTCTCAGATTTTTGAGCGTTTTGGTATCAATGGTTTTTATCTTCAGGATTTGTTTCGTTTTGAGCCCGAACTTTATAAAATGATGAGCCGATCTATTGAAATGGGGCGCGCCTTTATCGTTAAGGAGTATCAACAAAAACCAATGCCACTCTTTTTGCTTTGGAAAGGAATTGTTCACACTACATTGCGTCATCCTGAACATCAATATTTAATCGGCGGTGTTAGTATAAGCAATCAATTCTCTAACTTTTCGAAGAGCTTGATGATCGAGTTTATGAAATCGCACTACTATGACCCTTATGTGGCACAATACGTGCACCCTAAAAAAGAGTTTAAAGTAAAGCTTAAGGACGCTGATAAGGATTTTGTTTTTGATGCCACGGAAGCCGATTTAAATAAATTTGACAAGATCATCGATGAAGTTGAACCTGGAGCCTTAAGACTTCCTGTTTTGCTAAAAAAGTATATAAAGCAAAATGCTAAGCTTGTAGCATTTAATGTAGATCCTTTATTTAATAATGCTGTAGACGGATTGATGTACATAAAAATAGCAGATTTACCAGAAAGTACGGTTAGACCAGTAATGGAAGAGTTCCAGGCCGAGCTAGAGCGTAAATTTATGGATAACCATGATAAATAAACTGTGGATTTTTTTATTGTTTCCTGTTTGCTGTTTGTCGCAGACATTAACAGGTACAGTTGTTGATGACAGTACTAAACAACCTTTAGAGACGGTTTCAGTCTATTTCGATAATACAACTGTTGGAACGACTACCAATGAAAAAGGCGAATTTGCTATTAACTATACCGATGCTATTCAATCGAGTTTGGTCATATCCTATTTGGGCTATGAGAAAGTTATTATTAACGATTACAGGAGTCAAACGGTTTTAAACATTGCACTAAAGCCCAGTTCGGTTGCACTAGATGAAGTTTATATAAATTATGATGACGGATTAACCAGAAGACAAAAGTTAAGATTGTTTAGAAAAGAGTTTTTGGGTACTTCAATATTTGCTAAGACATGCAAAATCTTAAATGAAGATGATCTTGTTTTACGTTATGATAAAAAAAATAGGGTACTATATGTCAATGCCAATGCACCGATTATTATAAGAAACAGAGCGCTTCAATACGAAATAGCTTTCGATATTATCGATTTTGAGGCCAGCTATCGTTATGCCAACATAGAAACCCAAAACTTTGCTTTAGATAAAGTGGCTTACACAGGTACAACATATTATAAAGATTTGGAAAAAGCCAATAAAAAAAGTACCAAACGAAAACGAGAGGAGGCTTATAAAGGTTCTGTACAGCACTTTATGCGTGCTCTATACAATAAAAAGCTCAAGGAAGAAGGTTATGAGATTTACTTCAATAGTTTTAAAGTTGATGAATATGACTATTTTAATATTGAACCCAAGGAAGATTCTGATTTTAAAGAAGTCACTCTAAGACGAAAAGTATCTATTTTGTATGATAAGCAATATCAGTCTGATATCGATGTTTTTGTAGACAGTTTTTTGGTTGATGTGTATGGAAATTACTCAGCCATAAAGGGGATTTATTTTACAGGAGCTATGGGAAGCCAACGTATCGGTGATACATTACCTCTAGATTACGGATTATAAAAAGAAACCCCAAAACATTAATTCTGGGGTCATTATTTTTTTTGGTTTAATATTAAAACCAAGGTTTTTTACCTGCTTGATAAGTATTGTAAAAATCCGCATCGGATTTTGTTAAGTAAATGATGCCTTCAATTAGACCAATAATGCTCATAATCCAGACAAGAAAAACACCAATTCCTACGCAAGAAAGTACTATTCCAATAAGTGTTATGGCAAGCATAATACCACCCTCTTTATTATAACCAAGTATAAATTTATGTATACCGAGACTTCCAAAAATGATTCCTAAGATTCCTGCTAAGATCTTTTTATTATCTGATGCAGTGTTAAAGGTTTCTTTGGCATTGTCTACAAATTCATTTGCAGTTTCTTTTGCTTCCTCAGCAAATTCAGAAGCTTTTTCTTTTGCTTCCTCAGCAAACTCTTTAGCATCTTCTGCTAATTCACTGGTTTTTTGGCTAATTTTTTCCCCAGCTTTTTTTGCACTTTCCTTGGCGTCTCCCAACATATCGTTTAGTTCGTCGCCTAAATCTTTATTATCGTCTGACATGATTAAATAGTTTTAATAATTAATAGTGTTGCCTAAAATTACTAAAAAATGTAATGCAATTATTGAAATGCGGCGTCAATAGGTTCCCACAATTCAATTTTATTATTTTCATTATCTAGCACCCAAGCAAACTTCCCGTAATCATATGTCTCCATGTCTCCCACAATTGTTACACCTTCTTGTCTTAAAACTTGCAATAAAGCTTCTAGATTCTCAACCCGATAGTTAAACATAAAGGGTTTTTCGGAAGGCTGAAAGTACGACGTATCCTCTTTAAAAGGACTCCACTGTGTAGAACAATCCTTTCCTTCTTTATCCTTCCACCAAAACGTACATCCATACTCATCGGTGTCGAAGCCTAGGTGTTTTCTGTACCAATCTTTTGATGCTTGTGGATCTTTGGTCTTAAAAAACAAACCACCAATTCCTGTTACGCGTTTTTTCATTTTTGATTTTTCTTTATAGAGGTTTCATAGATGTCTATCCATTCTTCAACAGTCATTTTTCCCAAGAGTTCTTTTATTAAATCGTACGGAATATCATCAACTTTTTTAAAACGCACACAACTTTTTCCCATATCTAACTTATACTTGGAATGTTTGGGGTATTCAGCCACAAACCAGTCATAGAGCTCTTTCTTAGCATACAAACCAGAGTGATAGAGTGCGATAAAGTTCTTTTGTGATGCTACGTTTATAAATGGTAGTGGAGGAAAAGGTTTGCAATGATAACCTGGGGGATAGATGGATTTAGGGACATGGTAAGCTAACATGCCATAACTCATTCCAGATTCTAGCCCTTTTGGCATATGATCTTTAATTAGGTTATGCAATTTTGTGATCGGTGTTTTCCTCTCTTTAGGAAGTTGACTAATATAATCTTCGGGGGAGTCTGCTTTGTATTGCATGGTTTAGAGGGATTTAATATTTATTTTCGTTGTAAAATTAATGCTGAAATTATAGAAATTATTAATCCGATTAAAACTACGGTCATAAACATCAGTGCTGCCATGAACCCCGAGCCTCCATAATCTTCCATTTGCTTAGTTAACTCCGCTTTTTTGGCAGCGAGCTCTTCCCCAGAATACATTGTTTCATAACTTTCTAATGTTTTAGCTAGATACTCTTGGGCAAAATCAGGATTAATGACTGTTGTATAGAGGTAATCAATTAATCCTACACCAAGACCAACAAAAGCAGAAATCAATAAGCCTAATAAAAGCGCTTTTCCGAAGGATACTTTCCCGTCGTTAACTTTATCTCTGTAATGTTTAATACCAAAGAAAACAAATGATAAAGAGGCCACTATTGAGCCATAGCCAATAATTTCTTGGGCTGAGTAGCTAAGACTATTTCCAAATGTAAGAGCTAACCCAAAAATAACGGCTCCCAGTATTAAACCGTAGCCACCAAATTTTAGTACTGTGTTTTTCATAATTTTTAGTTTTTAGTTCACAGCAAAAGTAGTTTCAGTAGAAGTTTTAGGGCTCATACTAAAGTACCAAAGCCCTAGTACTTTAGTCTAAAAGTATATATTTTATATGATTTTAAGATTTTTTGCAATTTGAAGTGCC
Source organism: Winogradskyella sp. (assembly GCF_028282165.1). GTDB lineage: Bacteria > Bacteroidota > Bacteroidia > Flavobacteriales > Flavobacteriaceae > Winogradskyella. Next base: position 73,500 of record NZ_JANQIM010000024.1, read on the forward strand.
TGGGTTCTGCGTTTGGCATTTAACTTTAATAGTAAACTAGAAACATGGGTTTTAATGGTGCTTTCTGACAAGAACAATTTTTCTCCAATTTCCTTATTAGATAAACCTTCGGAAATACATTTTAAAACTTCGTATTCCCTAGGGGTGATTTCTAAATCTTTTACTTTATCATGATTAATTTCGGTAGCATCCGTTTTATGGCTATTCAGGGATTTTTTATTAATATATACTCCTATAAAGAAAAATACAATAGCAATAACTGAAACAACAACTTCAGTGCTAACATCCCCAGAAGTAATAGTGTACTTGCTAAATTTAAATAGTAAAAGTAGTGCTAGAATAAGCAATCCAAAAACAAGAACGGTTTTCTTCATGTTTTAAAATTAAAAATTTTAAACTAACAATGTCACTTCGAGTAAAATTCTCATGAGAATTTTGTATCGTGAAGTCATTCGACCTCTAAACTTTTTTGTTTTCGATAGAATCACGCCAGACTACTAAAGCTAACAAGAATTAGCAAAATTTTGCTTTGATTTTATCAACTATAATTTGCGCTAATTTAATATGGCTTTCAACTGTCCAACCAGCGACATGTGGTGTCAATAACACATTATCAGCATTGACAAGGTATTGAAATGCATCGGGCAAGTTGGTCTTTTTCCCTTTGCGCATCCATCTAAACTTGGACTCATCCATTTTAAACAGATTTTCGAATGAGGACTTCTCATATTCTAAAACATCTAATCCTGCACCTAGAATTTTTCCAGATTCCAAAGCATCAACTAAATCTTCGGTAACCACACTTTTTCCGCGAGCCGTATTGATAAGCCAAAAGGGCTTTTTAAAGGTATTGATAAAGTCGGCGTTTATCATATTCATTGTTAAAGGCGTTTGTGGCGTATGTAAACTCAATACATCAGTCTTCTCTTGAAGCTCCTCTAAAGGTACTTGCTTACAATGGCCATCGCCTACGTTAGCTTTAATGTCGTAACATATTACTTCTACATCAAATCCTTTAAGTTTTTTGGCAAAAGCTTTTCCCATGTTGCCATAACCAATAAGCCCTACGGTTTTTCCATCAAGCTCCAGGCCTCTATTGGCCGCACGTAACCACTTGCCTTGTCTTACCTCTTTGTCGGCCTTGTTAAGCTTATTAAAAAGCGATAATAGCATCCCTAAGGTATGTTCACCGACTGCATTTCTATTCCCTTCTGGTGCAGAGATGAGGTGAACTCCCTTTTCTTCTGCAGAAGTACAATCTATGTTTTCTAATCCAGCACCCACACGACCTATGAACTTAAGATGTGTTGCAGCATCTAGAAACTGTTGGTCTATGGTAAATCGACTGCGAATGATAATACCTTCGTAATCTGCGATTTTTGCTTCTATGTCTAATTTTGAAGATTCGTAATCTTCATGGTTTGTGAACCCTAAATCGTTAAGCTGATTGATGAGTAGAGGATGGTTGCTATCTAAATGTAGTACTTTCAAATCTTTGGATATTCAGTCTGTGTTCGTTCGTGTTTTACATTTCCTGTATGGGCAGTACAAAGTTTTTCAAATAAAAGCACGTGGACTTCTTCGTCATTTTTTGTACAAGGATTGTGTTCTACACCTTTTGGGACAACAATAAATTCACCTTCATTAACAATTTCGGTTCTAATTCCGCCTTCACTTCCTGTTTCGCCTGTCGAAGCCCTAAATTGCATATGCAAAGTCCCTTTGATAACTTGAAACAATTCATCTTCATTATCGTGACTGTGCCAAACAAATTCACCCTTTAATTTAGCAAGGATTACCTGCATATCATCCACAACAGCGATTTGGTGAGGATGCCAGTTTTTGTGGAATTTTGAAAATTTTTCCTTAATATTTATTGCTTTCATTTTTCTGTCATTCCTGCGTAGGCAGGAATCTATTTAATATTTAATAGGTTGAAATTTTATCAATCTTTAGATAGATCTTTCCAATTAGGATTGTCTTCTTCAATCAAATTTATTTTCCATTGTCTTTTCCACTTCTTCATGTTCTTTTCTCTCTTTATGGCGTCATTAATGTATTGAAAAGTTTCAAAATAAACCAATTTATCAAGCCCATACTTTTTGGAAAATCCATCTACTAATCTATTTTTATGTTCAAACATTCTGCACTCTAAATCATTAGTGACACCAATATATAGTGTTCCATTGTATTTGTTTGAAAGTATGTATAGGTAGTACTGATGTACATTTTTAAACATTAAAATGCTGTGTTTTTTGTGGATTCCTGCCTGCGCAGGGATGACAATTAACTATATCCCCAAAATTAATTTGGCAATTAATAAATAAATAACAATGCCAAAAATATCATTGCTGGTGGTAATAAATGGTCCTGTTGCGATGGCAGGATCAATACCCCGTTTATCTAGAAATAAAGGGACAAAAGTGCCAATTAAACCTGCAACTATAATTACAGCTATAAGAGAAATGGATATGGCTAACGCTAATTCAAAATTTTGAGTCCAGATCCAAACAAACAAAAAGAGAAACAAAGACAAAATAACTCCATTTAATGCCGCAAGTAGCATTTCTTTGATAAGACGCTTATTAATACTGCCCTTAACATCATCATTGGCTAGACCTTGTACAATAATTGCGCTAGATTGCACACCAACATTACCAGCCATGGCTGCTATTAACGGTGTAAACAAGAACAAAATAACAGCCTGTTTAGGTAGAAAACCTTCAAAATAATACATAATGATAAAAGCACCGACACCACCAATCAATCCTAAAAATAACCATGGTAATCGTGCTCTTGTGAGTTCAATAATACTGTCATCAGAGTCTACATCTTGCGTAATACCTGCTGCTAATTGGTAATCTTTGTCGGCTTCTTCCTTTAAAACATCGACAATATCATCAATGGTAATTCTACCTAGTAGTGTTTGATTATCGTCAACCACAGGAATGGCTTCCAAATCGTATTTTGCCATTACTTTGGCCACATCTTCAGCATCATCATTTACATTAACATAATCGACGTTGTCTTTAGCGATTTCTGCAATTTTTTGATCGCTTCTGGCTACGATTAAATCTTTAAGGGACAGTCGTCCTATTAATTTTTCTTCTTTATCAACAACATAGATCGAATGTACACGCTTAACCTCTTTTGCCTGACCTCTGATGCGTCGTAAACAGCCCGCAACAGTCCAGGTTTCATAGACTTTAACGAGTTCTTTTGCCATCAGACCTCCCGCAGTATCATCATCATAGCTTAGTAGCTCCTGAATTTCGGCTTTATGTTCTTCATCCTCTATTTGAGAGATTACGGCTTCTTGTCGTTCTTCGGGAAGCTCAGCAATGATATCTGCGGCATCGTCGGTATCCAGTTCTTCAACCTCTTCGGCAATCTCTTTGGCAGATAAGTTTTTAAGTACTTTTTCGCGATTATCCTCGTCCATCTCTGTGAGTATATCAGAGGTGGTTTCCGAATCTAATAGCTTAATAACATAAATGGCGTCGTCTAGGTCGAGTTCATCAAGAATTTCGGCAATATCAGCATAGTGAAACTCATTGAGAAGATTTTTAAGTTCTTTGTCTTTTTGATCTTCGACAAGGATTTCGACCTTTTCTATAAGCTCATCCGTTAACTGGAACTGTATGTTATCTTGAAGTTCTTCCACGCGATTTAGTACTTTCATTGGGAACATAGTGAAGCAATCTACTTAATAAAAGTAATCATTAGCCGAGATTGTCACGTCCTTCGTCCTCGCAATGACAAAGTATTTAATTTTTGTCTTTTTCTATTAACGACGTTAACTCAATAAACGCTGAAACACTTAATTGCTCTGGTCGCTGCCCAAAGATAGTATTTGCTTTTAAATTATCGGAAAGATTAAGGGCTTTTAAACTATTGCGCAATGTTTTTCTGCGCTGTTGAAAGCCAGTCTTAACTACTTTAAAGAATAGACTTTCATTACAAGGCAATGTATAGTTAGCTTTTCGGGTAAGCAGTAAAACACCAGAATCTACTTTAGGAGGTGGATTAAACACTGAAGGTGGCACTGTAAATAAATAATCGGCATCGTAAAATGCTTGCGTTAGTACCGAGAGAATACCATACACCTTTGAACCTTCTTTAGAACAAATGCGTTGGGCTACTTCCTTTTGAAACATGCCTGAAAATTCTGGAATTTGATGACGCATCTCTAGGGTTTTAAAAATAATCTGTGACGATATATTGTATGGGAAATTACCAATAATGGCAAAAGGCTTATCCTTGAAGATTTCAGTTAAATCATACTTTAAGAAGTCTTTTTCGTAGATTCTGTCAGCAAGGTTAAGGTAGTTGTTTTTTAGATATTCTACGGATTCGGTGTCGATTTCTATAACGTGTGTAGTGATATTCTTTTTGAGCAAGTACTTGGTTAATACGCCCATACCTGGACCAATTTCCAAAACATCGTTATAACCTTTTAGGGACAGCGTGTCCGCAATTTTTTTGGCAATATTTTCGTCCTTTAGAAAATGTTGCCCTAAGTGTTTTTTGGCTTTGACTTGATGTTGGTTTGGCACGAAATAGAAAAATTTATCATTCAAAGATAAAGTAATGATTTGTCATTTCGAATCTTTACACTAAGGTTCAATACAGGCTAAAGTTGAAAAATTTCATTACTGATGTACTCAAATTATCAGATTTAGCTACGCTGAACCTGAAGGTTTCTCGTCGCTTTCACTTCTACTACGCTCAGTGTGACAGCTCTGCTGGAATGACAAACAAACTTAATTGAAATTAACGGAATACTCGTCAATAACCTCCAATTCTGTTCTAAAGGCCAACATTTTATCTGCAAAACGTTTTAAGCCATCACCTCTTAGACGTTCAGCATCTTCTGAATAATAGGCATCTAAGGCTTCGCGAGAATGTGCTTTGTACTGAATAGAATAGGTAGTACCTCCCATTTCTTCTTCTACCAATACTTTGGTAAGTCTGGCATCAACAAATTTACCTGTTGCTAAGACTTGTGGGATATGTTCTTTTATCCAAGTAAGCCATTCATCGTGAACGGAATTGTCAATATTGACTGTAACGTTGTATATGATCATTTGATTAAATACTCAATTGCTAAGTTCCAAATTCCAAAAATACATGAATTGGAAATTAGTTTTTTGAGATTTGGAATTTAATTGATACTATCACCCCTAAGCATCCTAAACTTTTTTCGCGCTTCGATAAAGTAGATACTGTCTTCAAAATCAAAGATGATTCTCTCGTAAAGTTGTTTAGCTTCTTCTGGTTTAGCCAAATATGTATTGTAAAGTTCGGCCAAATGATAATGTGCATCATCGGCTAAGATGTCTTCTTTCCAATCCGTAATTATTTTAAGGTAATTGACTTCGGCCTTATTGTATTGCTTTTTCTTTTCAAACAGCTTGGCTTGTTGGAATAAGGTTTGGTCTATAATGCTTTCGCCCTTGTGTTCTTCTAAGATTTTATCTAACAAGGTAATGGCTTCATCCGTTTTATTTTGAAAGGCAAATAAATCGGCTTTCGCATAATGTTTTAATGCCGTTTGCGTACTGTCTTGATATTTATTGTCTGAAATCAAAAGTTTTAAATCCAAAGCGTCATTGGCAATAAGTTGTGAGGTTGAAGATTTTAGAATCTTTAATTGCGATTCTGCCCAATCGAAATCACCCTTGTAGTAGCTGGTTTTAGCAACTTTAAACCGCGCTTCTTGGGAAATGGTGCTATTTTTTAGGCTCAGCTGAATTTGAGAATAAAAGATCAAAGCTTCATTGAAGCGCTCTTGAAGTACCAAGATATCTGCTAATAGTAATTTCACTTTGGCTTCCTGAAACTCTGAAATATTAAGCTTCATACTTTCTCTCAAAAATGTGGTGGCACTTTCTGTATCTTTTTGGTAAAAGGCCAAAAACTCACCATAAGCTAATTGAAGTGATAAAGTGAGTTCTGACTTTCCGAAGGCATCAAATAAGTTATTGTAGGCTTCATCAATGCGGTTGAGTTCTTTGTCTGAATTTGCATTTTGGGTGTCAATTTCCAAGATGTATTGATGTGCTGTCAGCGCTGTACTTGCATCTTGAGAGGTGTCTAATATATAATTAAAAATATCTTTAGATGTCTCATCATCATTATCATTGAGAGCAGTTATAGCTAATTCAATGATACGATCCAAGCTTTCGGGATTACGCTTGTAAAGTGCTTTTTCTTGAATAAAGGACTTATTATAAGCTTTTTCTTGTACATACAGCCAGCTTAATAGTTCGTACCAATAAGGGCTTGGTTCTTGTTGAATTTTCTTAAGTAATAAACGTCTTAAATATATATTGTTTTCATTATCCTTATTCTCGGATATGAAGTCGCTAACTGCACGTTTAATATTATTGAGATAATTGGGGCGGTAGGCCACATAATCTATATAGTTCTCAAACATCTTTTCGATATTGCCTTGGTCACCATAGATGCGAGCTAATTGAATGCTGTAGTTTTTATCTGGTGTTAATATTCTGCCTTTGTCGTACACTATAATGGCTTGATCCAATAATGAGTGATCTTCAAACTTTTTGGCAACACTGTAGATATAATTTGGGTTTTCGTCAATGTAAGTAATTGCTTCTTTATACAACAGGTCTGCTCTGTCTAAACTATCCTTAAGTTGAAAGTTATAACCTAATTCTACCAGTAGACTAGGGTTTCTACGTTTAGCTAAGCGTTGTACTAGAATATTTTCCGCTTCATCAAGCTGTTCTAATTGCTGGTGTGTTTCAACAAGTTTGTATAGGTATTTGTAACTATATGGTTTTTCTTTATTGAGATTTTCATAGATAACCAGCGCTTTTTTAAACTCCCCTTTTTTATAATAGCTGTCTGCTAGGACCTCACTATTTTGGGCTAAGCCAAAACTGAGACCTAAAAGAAGTACTAATATTAAAAGACATGTTTTCATCGAAGCATTTTTTGTAAATATAACAAATGCTATATCTAGTTATTGTAAATGTTTTGATAAAAAAATGCCTAAACGTAGAGTTTAGGCATTTTAACCAGCAAAATAAATGTGCTATTAACCATTATTTGTTCTAAATATGATTCAATTACTTTGTCTTGGCGTTTTACTATTTATTATTTTACTAATTATAGTTAAAAAAACACTTTGCTTACCATAACAACTAATACAACAAGAAGTACAATGCGCTTTATATTTTTCATAATTAGGTTTAGTTCTAAAGTTTGGGACTACTAACTTCTCAAAAATAATCAAAAAAACCGAAGAAATACACTATAAATCGATAAAAAACATATTTTTTTAACAAATATGTCAGAATTCTTCAAAATTTTGAGACTATGAAATCATATCAAAACCTGTATATGGAATCAAAACTTCAGGAATTTTGATACCGTCTTCGGTTTGATAGTTTTCTAAAATACCCGCCAATACTCTTGGTAATGCCAATGAGCTTCCATTTAAGGTATGGCACAATTCATTTTTGCCATTACTATTTTTGAAACGCAATTTTAATCGATTGGCTTGAAAAGTTTCAAAATTAGACACTGAAGATATTTCTAACCAACGGTCTTGAGCCGTTGAAAACACTTCAAAGTCATATGTTAAAGCTGAAGCAAACGTAACATCACCACCACAAAGCTTTAGAATGCGGTATGGTAATTTTAGTTCGTTAAGAATCTCTTTGACATGGGCAATCATACCTTCAAATGCATTGTAGGAATTGTTGGGATGCTCTACTCGTATGATTTCTACCTTATCAAATTGATGTAGTCGATTTAAGCCTCTAACATGCGCACCATAACTTCCTGCTTCTCTTCTAAAACACGGTGTGTAACCCGTGACACTAATAGGTAGATCGTTTTCATTTAAAAGGGTATCTCTAAACAAGTTGGTGCCAGGAACTTCGGCTGTTGGAATAAGGTACAGATTATCTGCCGTTACATGATACATCTGTCCTTCTTTATCTGGTAACTGACCAGTTCCAATTCCAGAGGCTTCATTCACTAAATGCGGTAATTGATATTCTGTATAACCTGCTTCTGTATTTTTATCTAAGAAATAGGTAATTAAAGCGCGCTGTAATTTAGCCCCTTTGCCTTTATAAACAGGGAATCCAGCACCAGTAATTTTATTGCCAAGTTCAAAATCAATGATGTCATATTTCTTTGCTAATTCCCAATGCGGTAAAGCGCCATCAAATAACTGAGGAATTTCACCTGCCCTCAAAATTTCTTCGTTGTCTTCATCTGAGTTGCCTTCAGGTACAGAAGTGTGAGGAACGTTCGGAATTTTGTATAGCAGCTCTTTAAGCGCATCAGCTTTTTCATTTAACTCCTGTTCTAAGGTCTTAACGGTCTCCTTTAATAGAGAGGTTTTTTCTTTTAGCAGATTTGCTTCTTGGGCCTTACCTGATTTAAATAAGTTGCCAATTTCCTTAGATAAAGTATTAGACTCTGCCTTAGTGCCGTCTAATTTGGTTTGGAGATGTCTTCGTTCTTCATCTAAAGCAATGACTTCATTAATCATTGTAGCAGCATCGATATTTCGTTTTGCCAAACCTTTAATAACAGCTTCTTTATGATCTCTTATAAAAGCAACTTGTAACATATCTTTAATTTTGGGAATACACCGTTAAGTACAAAAAATAAGCCACAAAAGTACATGAATTTTTTTATTTGGAAATTCCCAGAAGCCAAATAAAATGATTACATGGACTAGTGAAGCGGTTACTAATGTGCAACTAAATTTTGCAATCTTTATGAGACAAGATTTAGTTTCACGGAAGAAAAGTAAAGAGAATTTAAGCAGATAAAAACTATTTTGAAGGTAATATCCAGTTGTGGTGTTTAAAATGATGCCATTCTTCATTGGCTAAATCAACTTTAGGGTCTATAAGCTGTTTTGAGGGTTTGCCATTTACTCTCACATAAGTTCTAACATATACTTTGACCGATTTTCCTTGCTTGGCGAAATCTTGTTTTAAATATTGAGCAAATTGCCAGATGAAATCTGGTTTGGTACTTGCACTGCGTTGCTGTTTTTTAGTCAGGTAATCATCAAGCTTAATAGGAATAGCATTGTTGGTGGCTTCATCAATTACTGTATAACGTGCACTACCGCTTTTGGAACGTAACATCATACGCCAAGACAATCGATGACCTTCTTCGGTCCATAAGACATTGTCCTCAAAAAAATGGATACGCAAAGGCAGTGCAATATGTATCAAAAAGTAAACCGAAAAAATGCCGATTAACAGCTTATTATATGTTGGAACTTTAAGTTCATTTGCGGTATAGAACTCTTTTTTCTTTAAGAATATGTTCTTAATGGTTTTTGGTTCAAAAAAGAATAAACTAAAAGCCAATGACAGATATGGAAATATACCTATTTGGAACACTATAGAATTAAACAGGTGAAAAAATATAGAAGCAAAAAAGGCATATTTTCTCGTAGGCTTAAAAAGTAATAGCGGAATGATGAGTCCATCAAATAATATTCCCCCATACGCTATGAAATAATGTATCCACTTTTCCTGTAGTAATTCTCCAATAATCGGATAACTAGCTTTGCCTTTCATCAGTAATGCCACTACAGAAGTGTCTAACCAATCGGGATAAAGCTTAGCAATAGAGGCATAAGTGTAAAGTATAAATAGCTGAATAACAAAAATCCATTTACACCAGCTAGGCATTGATATTCGCTTTAGAGTAGGATTGAGCTTTACGTCTAAGGATGCATATCTATTTGCTGGCAAGAACACCATTAGATAGCTCAAAATGAATAGAAGGTAATAGTGGTTGTTGTACGATGATTTTTGCATTAAATATGTCGCTGTCCACATCGTGGCAAACATAAACATACTGAATCTGTATTTATAGCCTACCATAATAAGCAAGCCAAAAATTCCCATGACTATGTAATAAACATACATCCAGTTTCCAGGAAGGGGTTGTAGCCATTCAAATCCAATAAATGAAAACGTAAACTCTGGTTCTATAAGCGTTCGCCTTACCCAGCCAGTAAAGACGGCACCTACCGATTCTAAAAAACATAGAAGCCCAAAGACAATTCTAAAAACGATCAATCCTGAATTGTCGATATGTTTAAACAAAAATTTATTCATTTATAGTTTTTATAAAGTCTAAGGCATCTTTCATATCAATACTTAGCTGCTTTTTTAAGGCTTCAAGATTTGCAAATTTTTGTTCACTTCTTAACCAGTGAAGAAATTCAATTCTCAGCACTTTTCCGTAAATATCTTTGTTAAAATTAAAAAAATGAACTTCAATAGAACGCGATTTTCCATCCACAGTTGGATTAGTTCCAATATTCATCATGCCATAGATAATAGAATCTTCATTTTTCGATTTTACGACATAGACACCATCGGCAGGAATCAATTTATAGTTTTCCTTGATATGAATATTTGCCGTAGGGAAGTCTAAGGTTCTGCCCAAGCCCTTACCTTCAATTACTTGGCCAGTTATAAAATAGTTGTAGCCTAAATAGGAATTCGCGATAGCTACTTTACCCGTATTCAATGCGTTTCTAATTTTAGTAGAACTCACCGTAACATCTTCGATATCTTGAGCTGGAATTTCCTCAACTTCAAAACTGTATTTTTCTGCAAATCGTTTTAAGTCATTAATATTAGCACTCCTGTTTTTCCCAAAATGATGATCGTAACCAATAACGATTTGCTTAGTTTTGAGTTCGTCAACCAGAACATTCTTTACATAATCTTTTGCAGAAAGGTTGGCAAACTCTTCATTGAATTCTTTTACTATTACATCTTTGATGCCAAATTCTTTTAAGATCTCAATACGCTCATCTATGGTATTTAGTAATTTAATGTTGTCGGTTTTTTGAAGTACCATTCTTGGATGAGGAAAAAGGGTTAGCACTGTTGGAGTATAATTATTCTCAATGGCAATATTCACCACGCGATTCAATATTTTTTTATGTCCAATATGGACACCGTCAAAAGTTCCAACTGTAATGATTTTTGCAGAATTCTCAATCAAGGGCCTAATGCTATTTGATTTTACTGTTTTTTTAATAATCGTATTGACTTTTGTTAAAAAACCTTAAATTCGAAGAATTTAATTTTTTACCCCAAAACTATGAAAGCAAAGCTACATTTTGTTTTGTCATTATCCATGTTTTTATCAGTATTTTATGCAGTGGCTCAACAAGGTTATTGGAAGAAAACCGATAAGAGTTTAACTCTTACTGATGAGAAAACGACATTAGATAAGGGTTTTTATCAGATCTATCAACTCGATTTTGAAACGTTTAAGACCCAACTTATAGGAGCTCCTTTACGTTCTGTATCTGGCACAAACTCTAGTTCAAGGGTTTATTTTCCGAATGTTAAAGGTGAACTCGAAGAATTTAAAATTGTTGAGACACCAGTACTATCAGAAGAACTGTCTAGTTTGTATCCGAAGATTAAAACTTATCTTGGGTATAGCACCGAAAATCCAGGTGTAAGAGTAAGATTTAGTGTTACGCCACAAGGGTTGCAGACCATGACAACTTATCCTGATGGGCCAATGAATTTTACAGTGCCTTTAAGTAAAACGGACAATACCTCGTACATTTCTTATAGTAGAGAAGCCAGAAAAGAAGGGTTGAAAGATTTTCAATGTCTTACTAATGATGAACATATTACAAAAAATTTAGGAGAAAATACAAGTAGAGATGCTAACGACCAAATACTAAGGACATTTAGAATAGCAATTTCCGCTACTGGAGAGTACACTAATTTTTGGGATGATGGTAATACAGCAAATGGTAATGCTCAAGAAGATGCTTTGGCTCAAGTCGTTTCTACCCTAAACAGAAACAACGAAGTATTTGAAGTTGATATGGCGGTGACCTTTACACTCGTTACAGGGACAGAAATTATATATCCTAATGCTGGGACAGACCCTTACACAGGTTCGTTCAACTCACAATTGCAAAGCACATTAACGGCTAACGTTGGCGAGGCCAATTACGATATTGGTCACTTGTTCCATTTTGGTAGTAATAGCGGAAATGCTGGTTGTATAGGTTGTGTATGTGTAGACAATCAGAAAGGAAGTGGTTTCTCATCCCATTCTTTTTTAGATAATGATGGAGGGCCTTATATGTCAGACTTCTTTGATATAGATTATGTACCGCACGAAATAGGTCATCAGATGGGAGCCAACCATACATGGTCTTTCAGTAGTGAAGGAACTGGTGTTAATGCAGAGCCAGGTAGTGGAACTACAATTATGGGTTATGCTGGCATAACAGGAGGTAATGATGTGCAAGACCATTCAGATCCTTATTTTCATTATTATAGTATTTTGCAGATATCCAATAATCTAGCAACTAGGACATGTTGGGTTGGAAGTGCAATTTCAAATACCCCACCTGTAGCGAATGCGGGTTCAAATTATACTATACCTTATGGAACAGCTTTTGTGCTTAAAGGTGCAGCTACAGATGCTGATGTAGGTGATGTGTTAACCTATTGTTGGGAGCAAATTGATAATGGTATTACTACAACAGGCAATTTTGGGCCAAATAAAACAACAGGAGCTGTTTGGAGATCTAGACCTCCAAGTACTTCTCCAAATCGTTACATGCCAATTATTGAACGCGTTATTGCCGGACAATTGGAGGAATCTAATCCAGTTGAAACTGTCGATAATTCATCATGGGAAACAGTCTCTAACGTCACAAGAACGTTAGATTTTGCATTAACCGTTAGAGATAGGAGTGAAGCCAATGGTGTTGATCAAACTCCACAAAGTGATTTTGATACCATGACCGTCAATGTAGATGGTTCTTCTGGACCTTTTGAAGTCACCTCCCAAACAACAAATGTAACATGGGATGCTGGTTCTATAGAAACTGTAACATGGAACGTTGCAGGTACAGACGGAGGTGCTGTGAATACGCCTACTGTGAATATATTATTATCGACTGATGGTGGTTTTACATACCCTTTTGTAGTAGCATCAAATGTTCCTAACGACGGTTCTCATGATGTTAATGTGCCCAATACAGGAGGAGATTCTTCTACGGTAAGGGTAAAAGTAGAAGGGAATAATAATATTTTCTATGCCATTAATTCGACAAATTTCTCTATTCAAGCCTCAGAGTTTGTTTTGAATGTTACAGATAGCTCAATAGACGTTTGTGCACCAGATAATGTAGTCTATAATTTTACTTACAACACATTTTTAGGATTTACAGATGAAACAACATTCAGTGCCACAGGCTTGCCACTTGGGGCATCTGCTGTATTCTCACCAACAAGTGCTACTTCAGATGCAACTAATGTAACCGTAACAATATCTGGTACAGGTAGTTTAGCCGTAGGGAATTATCCCTTTACTTTGGTAGGAACATCGGGCACTATTACTAGTACCGCAGATGTAGAGTTTAATGTTTTCGATACTAGTATTACAGCACCGAATATATTAACACCAGTAAACGGAGCTAGTGATGTAAATGCTTCTAATGCAGTCTTTACGTGGGATGCAGATCCTAATGCAACGTCTTACGAAATTAATGTGGCAACAGATGCTGCATTTACTAATATCGTTGCTGGTGGCATCCTAAATGATACAACATTTACGGTTACAACATTAAATATTACCACACCGTATTTTTGGCGAGTAAGAGGGGTCAATGATTGTGGTTCTGGTCCGTATTCAGAGGCAAGTTTCACTACTGCCAATATTTTATGTAATTCTTATAGTGCTACGGATTTACCGATTGATATTTTAGAGACATTTAACGGCACCGATAACTATAGCTCAGTGATTAACGTTGCTAACGATGCGATTGTCACTGATGTCAATGTAACCATTAATATCTCGCACGATTGGAACAACGATTTAGATATTTTCTTAATAAGCCCATCAGGGACATCCGTAGAACTTTCCACGGATAATGGCGACGATGATGATAATGATTATACGGATACAGTTTTTGACCAAGAAGCAACCAACTCCATCACAACTGGGACCTCACCATTTACGGGAACATTTATACCAGAAGGTGATCTTTCTACACTTTACGGTGAAATGTCCGCAGGTAATTGGACATTATCAGTAGATGACGATTTTGGTTTCGACGATGGGGGACAGATCGTTGAGTTTACATTAGAATTATGTACCCAAGAAGTATTGTCCCTAGATGATAATGAAATATCTAGTATGGTTTTCGAAATTTATCCAAACCCTAACAATGGAGAATTCACAGTTAGGCTAACAAATCCTTTATCTGAAAAGATCGATATTGAACTTTATGACATTAATGGAAGAAAGATTTATACTAGAACTTATGATTCAATAAGTGATTTTGAAGCATTGGTTAAGTTAGATGGTGTACAGTCAGGTGTTTACCTCATAAAGGTGAAAGATGGAATTAATGAAATGACAGAAAAATTGATTATTAACTAACGAATAGAATAATATATTGAGTTAAATAGCGAACACAATGGTATTCGCTATTATTTTCCGTTATATTGATTCATTGTGTTATTGACACCTGCTAAAACAAAGGATTTTATCAATTCAGTTGATGTTTTTAAACGTTCATTGAGTTTTGCATATTCGTCGTCGTTCCACTCTCCTAATACATAATCGATCTGTCTTCCTCTGCTAAAAGCATCGCTAATTCCAAATCTAAAACGGTTATATTTAGTAGTTTGCAATTTGTCTTGAATATCTTTTAAGCCGTTATGGCCTCCATCACTGCCTTTTGTTTTTAGGCGAAGCGTGCCAAAGGGCAAGTTGAGGTCGTCAGTAACAACAAGTAAGTTTTCTAAAGGGACATTCTCCTTGTCTAGCCAGTATTTTATGGCTTTACCACTAAGATTCATGTAAGTGCTTGGCTTTAGAAGAACCAGTGTCCGTCCTTTGATTTTTAGTGTAGATCTATCGCCCAATTTAGCCGTTTCAAAAGAGATGGACTCATTTTCCGCTAGATAGTCTAATATCTTAAAACCAATATTATGTCTGGTATTATGGTATTTTTCACCAATATTTCCTAAACCAACAATTAAGAATTTTTTCATAAGATCTTCTTCATTTTGTTCAATTTCTTTATTAATACCAAGCCATTTCCTTAAAAATTCAAACATTTTTTTTGCTTTGTATAAAAATAAAAAAGCATCCTGATACAGAATGCTTTTAAAAGTTTGGAATACTAATTTATTATTCTTGTGCTGCTTCTGCTGCAGGTGCATCTGCTCCTTCTGTAGTTTCTTCATCATCTTCTTCATCATCATCACCCATCGACATTGATGCTCTAGATCGTCTTACTTGGCAAACTACAGTATTATCTGGATGTAAGAATTTATAATCCTCATTTTCTAATTCTGTGATGTAAAGCTTGTTGCCTATTTTAAGTGGTGTAATATCTACCTCAATAAAATCTGGCAACTTAGAAGGAATCGCTTTTACTCTAAGTTTTCGATAAGGTCTTCTTAACACACCACCATTTAAAACACCTTTAGAAGTTCCTACAATTTGTATAGGGATTTCCATAGTGATTTCTTTGTTTTCAAAAGTTTGATAGAAATCGATGTGCAAAATTCTATCGGTTACAGGATGAAACTGAATGTCTTGCATTATAGCATTGTAAGTTTCTCCATTATCTAAGGCAATCACAACTGTATGCGCATTTGGTGTGTATACAAGTTTAGAGAATACCAACTCTGGTGCAGAGAAATGTAATGGCTTGTCTCCTCCGTATAATACGCAAGGAATCTGACCAGCATTACGTAAGGCTCTTGTTGACGATTTGCCCACGCTTTCTCTTTGAGATCCATTGATTGTAATTGATTTCATTTTAGAAATTTTGATTTATATAATTAATTACCTCATTTTGAGGGTTTGTCCTTCTAAGCTAGTTCTAGCTAAGAGGGCTGCAAATTTAAGCATATAATAGAGAAATACTAGCTTTTTATACTATTTTTATCTTAAAAAGGTAATTAAGCCTTATAAGTAGATTAGCCTACATCACAAATTTGCTACTAATAGACTGATTGTGATGGACGTTATACATCACCTCGGCAAACAAATTAGCACAGCTTAAGACTCTCAGCTTATCACTTTTTTGTTTCAACGGAATGGAGTTGGTAACGATGAGTTCTTCGAGTCTGGAATCCTTTAAACGTTCGTAAGCACTGCCAGATAGTATAGGGTGAGTACAAATAGCTCTAACACTACGTGCACCACGCTCCATCATTAAGTCTGCTGCTTTTGTTAATGTACCTGCGGTATCTACCATGTCATCTACCAATACCACATTTTTACCAGTAACATCGCCAATGAGTTCCATGTGCGAAATTACGTTGGCCTTAGCACGTTGCTTATAACAGATAACCACATCACTCTTAAGCGCTTTTGAATAGGCGTATGCGCGTTTAGAACCACCCATATCAGGTGATGCGACGGTTAAGTTTTCGAGATTTAAGCTTCTCAAGTAAGGTAAAAATATGGTTGATGCAAATAAATGGTCTACGGGCTTTTCAAAGAACCCCTGTATTTGATCTGCATGCAAGTCCATAGTAATGATACGCGTTGCACCTGCAGCTTCTAGCATTTTGGCAATTAGCTTTGCAGCAATAGGAACGCGAGGTTTGTCTTTTCTATCTTGTCGTGCCCAACCAAAATAAGGCATTACTGCTGTAATGTGCCTAGCTGATGCACGTTTAGCGGCATCGATCATTAACAACATTTCCATTAAATTCTTTGGCCCAGGATGTGTAGAACCTATAATAAAAATACGAGTACCTCTTATTGATTCTTCGTATGAAGGTTGAAATTCACCATCACTGTAAGTAGATGTAATAACATTGCCTAATTCTACGCCATAGGCAGCAGCAATTTCTTCTGCTAAATCTTTGCTTTGTGAACATGTAAAAATCTTAGCTTCAGTGGTGTTATTAGGCATTTGAGTAAGTAATTAAAAGAGTTGTTAGTCGAGTTATTAGCTTGGCTCAAATTTAGGAAAATTATTTGCTCATTAAAGGATAATCCCCTCTATTTTTAGTTGGTTGACGAAAAATATTTTATATTTTTGCTTCCCATTTGT
Source organism: Winogradskyella sp. (assembly GCF_028282165.1). GTDB lineage: Bacteria > Bacteroidota > Bacteroidia > Flavobacteriales > Flavobacteriaceae > Winogradskyella. The sequence continues at coordinate 90,598 of NZ_JANQIM010000024.1, forward strand.
ATTAGGAACTAATTTGCTCAAGTGGCGGAATTGGTAGACGCGCTGGATTCAAAATCCAGTTTCTTCGGAAGTGTGGGTTCGATTCCCACCTTGAGTACAAAACTTCCAATGTCTTTGAACATTGGAAGTTTTTTATTTTAAGTATCTTATAATAAAAACATAAATGTAGCCTTTAGAATTATCTAGTTTATTATATTGGTAGCTCAGCCTGTCAATACTATGAAAAGTCGATTTTTACTTTTTATTTCCTTGTTGTTCACCCAGCTCGCCTTAGGCCAAAAGTTTCAGGATACGATTCCCTTTCGAAATGATTTAGGCTTAATTATAATTCCAATCTCATTTAACGGTGTAGAAAAACAATTTGCTTTTGATACTGGCGCAGAGTATTCCGTTGCTTACGACTGGGCAAAAGATGAGTTAAAAAGAACCAATAAAATTATTAGTGTAGTATCTTCTAGTGGCTTACGAAGTAAAATGCGTTTTTACAAAAGCGGCAATATCAGCATAGGAAGTAGAAAAATTACAGGACACCGCATATTAAATACGGCTGAGAACGATATTTTTTCTTGCCATAAAGTAGATGGTATTTTGGGTGTGGATATTATTAAGGAACTCAATTGGAAAATTGATTTTAAGCAGAAAATATTGATCATGTACCCTTCAAATCACATTCCAAATGAAGTTAATTCAATGCACCAATTAGACTTTGTTTTTACTAACAACCATCCTTATATGTATTTAAAGCGCAAAAAGAGTCGTTTAAGGTTTTTGTTAGATACTGGTGCAGGTAAATCGTCTAACATATCGCAAAAAGATTATAATTTGACCACTATTGATAGTTTTCCACATATTGAAGTACATTCAGGTAGTTTTGATGTTAATGGGGTATTTACCACCACGACACCAAGAGTGTTTCAGTTTCCAGAAAGTACATCTAAAGACGTTACATTATCTCCAGTCATTTATTACAATAATCTAAAATCTTCAAAAATTGGAAACTATTTGTGGGGTGAATTATCGCTTTTTTTGAGCTTAAAAAAGAATAAGCTCTATGTGTCATCTTCCCATATCAAACAGGATTATGATTACCATTCTTGTTACGTTTCTTATTACAATGGTGCAATTAGAATTATTAGTATTGTAAAAGGAAGTGACGTCTGGAATTTAGGTGCGAGACAAGGGGATGAAATAGTACTATATAACGAGAAGAAATTCACTGATTTTTGTACTTTAAATAAATACCAACGCCAATTGATTAAATTAGGTGAACCAATTACTATACAGTTAAAAAGTGGTGAAACAGTGACTATTTCTAAGAAAAATTCTTTTCAGGAGAACCATAGCCCTACGTCCAATAATCGACATTGAATTGTACGACGTATTGCTTTAAACAGTCATCGTATTATTTGAGAACTTGGGTTCGATTTCTACTGTTAGTGCAGATAAATTAAAATCAAGCAAAAATAGTAGCCTTACTTTTTCTTTCCGCAATTTTCTCATTTTAAGGTTAACCTCAGTGGAAATTACAAAAGATGAATATCACGTTTAGCACTATTTCAATTTAAGAAGCAATTCATAGCTAGTCTTAAAGATGAATTATAAATGGCATAATCGCGAATTTCGAATTCTAAACAAATGAACAGGTTCTATCGCTGAATGAACAAACGGTTGTGCTTCTTATTGGGCTAGATTTTGATAAAATCCTCCGGAAAAACACGAATTTTAATATCCCAGAATAATGGTAATAAGATGTAAATCAGTATTGTGGCAATAACTATGGAAATAATATTCATCCAAAACCCTACACGTATCATTTGTGGAATACTTAAAAAACCAGAACTAAATACAACCGCATTTGGGGGCGTGGCTACAGGAAGCATAAAAGCACACGACGCCGCAATAGTAGCAGATACCATTAATATGTAGGGATGGACATCAATAGATAGAGCCAATGCGCCTAGTACTGGCATTAACATAGCCGCAGTGGCTACATTACTTGTTATTTCTGTTAAAAAATTAACCACACTGATAATAGCAAGTATCAATAAAAGTACGGGTAAAATGCCAAATACAATCAATTGCTCTCCAATCCAAGAAGCCAGTCCACTTGATTGAAATCCTGCTGCCAAAGCCAGACCACCACCAAAAAGTAATAATATACCCCAGGGGATAGTTTCTGCTGTACGCCAGTCTATAAGACCTATTCGACCTGATTTATTAGCAGAGGGGATTACAAAGAGAACTATTGCCCCTAAAATAGCTATAAGCGCATCGCTTGTGCCTCCAATAATAGGTTCAACAAGATATTTTCTGGTTATCCACAGAAATGCAGTACTGACAAAAACAACCAGAACCATTCGTTCTTGATATTTCATAGGCCCAAGACCCTTGATCTGTTTTCTTATAGTGTTCTTTCCTCCAGATATACTGGCAGCTTTGGTTTTGTAGGCAATTTTAGTGAGATATAACCAGCCAATTGAAAGCATGGCAATTGAAAACGGCAAACCAATTGACATCCATTGTGTAAAAGTGATGGTCACACCATAGTTCTGCTCAATATAGCCTGCAAATATTGGGTTAGTCGGAGTACCAATAAGTGTTGCCGTACCACCAATAGAACAGCCATAGGCAATGGCAAGCATTAAGGAACGGCTCATTTTAGCTTGAGATAAGCCTTTAATATTCAATTGGCTTACGACCGATAATCCTATTGGCAAAACCATAACAGCTGTTGCTGTATTGGATATCCACATACTTAGGAATGCTGTGGCAATCATAAAGCCTAGTATAACCCTATTCCAATCCGTACCAACCTTGTTGATGATGTTAAGGGCAATCCGCTTGTGAAGATTAGATTTTTCAATCGCTACCGCAATGATAAAACCGCCTAGAAAAAGAAAAATCATCTTGTTAGAAAATGAGTTGCCAACTGCATCAATAGTCATGACACCTGTCAATGGAAAAAGTACCAAGGGTAATAAGGCTGTTGCCGAAATGGGTATAGCTTCTGTAATCCACCAAACAGAGATCCATAAAGCGCAAGCTAGTGTGGCATTAGCTTCCTTTGATAGTCCATCTGGTTGGAAGAACAGTAAAACCAGAATGAACAAAAGGGGACCGGTTATCAACCCAAAAAATTGAATCCTATTCATTCGTCTAAATCTAGTTGACCCATTTATTTTTGATTAAAAATTCGCTCTAACCTTGAGGCGTGGTTCTTAAGCCAAGTTTCAAAACAAACCCTTAGTTTATTTCATGTTACATCTCTTTCGCAGTATTTAATCGCTCAAGTATAGCTGCTATTTCGTCTTTTAAGTCTTTTATTAAACACAGGTTTTCTCCCCAAAGAATTTTATTTCCTAGTAATATACTCAACGTGGTCTCAAGGTTATTTTGTGACCAAGCCTTTCTGAAAATATCCAGAACTCTAGGGTCATCTTTAAGTTCAAATCCCGATGGGGAATGACTGTCTCGATAAAGCAAAAATAAATGCGCTAGTACTTCTGTAATATAATGCGGAAGACTACCTTTAATACTGAGATAATCCTTTAATGTAGGAAGTAATCTACTTCTGAATTTAGAAATAGAGTTCAGTTGAATGGCGCTTAGTTGATGTTTTAAGAACGGATTTTTGAACCGGTCGTAAACCTTGTCTTTAAAGTCGTTGGAATCATTATGGTTACGGGATAAAGTTGGTAGTATCTCATCGTTCAACATATTTTCCAAAAATGCGCTCAGCAATTTGTGATGCATAAACTCATCAACAGTTTTAATGCCATTAACCATGCCTAATGCAACCATAGCCGTATGAGCACCGTTAAGGATACGAACCTTGATGTCCTTGTAGGGTTTAATATTCTCAACAAATTGAACATTGAGCTTGGTTTTGTGAACCGGCAAAACTTTATTTATTCCGCCCTTTTTTTCAATGGCCCAAAAATGAAAGGGTTCGCATTCTACCAGCAGTTCATCTTGAAAATCAATTCTCTTATGAAATGTTTCTGGTATTCTAGGATAACCCGATACAATACGGTCAACAAGGGTATTACAAAACACAATGGATTTGCCGATCCATTCAATAAACTCCAAGGATAATTTCCACAACTCACAATATTTTAGAACGAAGCTTTTCAAGGTATCTGCGTTTTTATCAATCAATTCACAAGTCAGTACAAAAATGTGCTCTTCAAGATGCCCCAAATGTTGAAATCTATGAAATAACAATGCCGTTAGGCGGCTTGGAAATGTCTGAGGTGTGCTAATATCAGTGTCCTCATTTTTGAATATGATACCAGCTTCGGTGGTATTGGAAATTATAAATTTTAATTGAGGGTCAAGAGCCAGCTTCAAGAATTTGTTGTACTCCTTTACTGCATTCGTAAGCCCTGTTACGGCATTAATCTTGGTGATTCGGTCAATAATGCTGTTATTTTCAATGCCTCTTTCTATGACATGATATTTAAAGTCTTGGTCAATCAGCTGTTGGGATTTTATCGTATCGAAGGTTTCGACAATCTCAATACAACCGTTAAAATCAGTTTCCTCGTTCAAAATTTCTATCATCCATGTAGAAAAACCTCTTAAAAAATTACCCTTACCAAATTGAATGATTTTTACCGGAAGCTTGTGTTTTGACATAAAAGCAATGGGTTTTTAGAAATCAAAATAGTTTTTAGCGTTGTAATAACATATATCGCCTACTAGTTTCCCTAACCATTTTTCATCCCAAGGAAGGAGACCATTTTTAACATCTTCTCCTATTAAATTGCAGAGAATTCTACGAAAGTATTCGTGTCTTGGAAAGCTCAATAGACTTCTAGAATCTGTAAGCATGCCCACAAAACAGCTCAACAATCCTAAATTAGATAGCGTATTAAGTTGTTTTTCTATGCCATCCTTTTGGTCCAAAAACCACCAGGCGCTTCCAAATTGTACCTTGCCTTTAATACTCCCACCATTGAAATTACCTGTCATTGTGGCAAAAACCTCATTGTCGGCAGGGTTAAGATTGTAGACAATAGTTTTTGCAAGTTGGTTGGTCGATTCCAAATGGTCAAAGAACCTAGCCATCATTTCGGCTTGGCTAAAATCTCCAATCGAGTCAAAACCAGTATCAGGACCAAGCTTACTCAACATGCGATGGTTGGTATTCCTTAAACCTCCCAAATGAAACTGCTGAACCCATCCATGGTCACAATAAGCTCTACATAAGAATGTAAGCAGTTTAAATCTGAAGAACTCTCCCTCTTCAGGATTTACTTGTTCTCCCTCCAATGCTTTTGAGAAAATCTTACCTTCATTTAAATGGTTGTTTTCAACGAAAACTAATGATTCAAGACCGTGGTCAGACAAGCGACAACCATTTTGATGAAAGAATTCAATTCTATTTAATAGGGCACTAAGTAAGCTGTCGTAATCTTCGATAGTTAAGCCACAGGCTGATTCTAATTTTTTAATATAAGACTTATATTGTTCAACATTGGATAAATTATAAGCCTTGTCGGGTCTAAAAGTTGGTAAAACCTTAATATTACTTTTTGCCTTACCAAGTTCCTGATGCGCAGTTAATGAATCTGTTGGATCATCTGTTGTACAAACTGATTCTACATTCATCTGTTGTAATAAGCCCATTGCAGAATACTCATTTAATGCCAATAGATGGTTCGTTTCACTGTAGATATCGTCCGACGATTTTGAATCTAATAAGGAGTCAATGTTAAAATAGCGTAACAACTCCAAATGTGTCCAGTGATACAGAGGGTTACGCATAGTGTAGGGTACACACTCGGCCCATTTTTCAAATTTTTTTTTATCCGAGCCACCACCAGTAATATATTTCTCCTCTATACCTAGGGTACGCATGGCGCGCCATTTGTAATGGTCACCATATAGCCATACTTGCGTGATATTAGAGAATTGCTTGTTTTTGGCCAGTTCTTCTGGGATAAGGTGGTTATGATAATCTATAATGGATAATAATTTTGCATAGTCGTGAAACAATTTTTGGGCATAATTGTTTTGCAATAAAAAATTATCCGTAATGAATGTTTTCATTTTTTACTTTAATTTTAAATTGAGCCGGTTGGAGCTCTTTCTAATAATCAGTTGCGGTTGCAGCATAGTTTTATAAGTTGTAGATAGGTCTAAATCTGATTCTATTTGTTTAAAGAATAAATCTGCAGCTGCTCTACCCATATCTTCAGGGAATTGATCGACTGTACTTAGGGCCGGTTCAACAAATTCTGTAAATGGCTCATTAGAAAAACCTACGACACACACATCTTCAGGAATAGATTTACCTTTACTCTTTAAAGCTTGAATTGCACCTAAAGCAGCATAATCAGAGGCACTGAAAATACCATCGTATGGTTCATTTACTAAAAAGTTACTTACAGCATTAATGCCATCTTCCACTTGAAGGTCACATCGAATCATTAAGTTATTATCCACCGCTATACCATGGTCACTCAAGGCATCTAGATATCCTCTTTGCCTTTCCTTGTAAATGTTGCTTACTTGATGGCTTGTTAGATGAACTATCCGTTTACATTCCTGTTTAATAAGATGTTCAGTAGCCATGTATCCACCCAAATAATCATCAATAACAGCCTTACTGGCGTCAATTGACGTTGTGGTCCGGTCAAATAATACAATGGGAATACCCTGCTTTTGAGCTTCAAGATAGTGGTCAAATTCGGTAGTATTTTTACCTAAAGAACAAAAAATTCCAGCAACTCGTGCATTTAAGAATGCTTTAATGACGTCACGTTCACGATTAATATCTTCATTTGATTGAGCGACAATAACACTGTAGCCTTTATCTAAGGCAATTTCTTCAACCCCTCTAATAACACTAGAAAAAAATGCACGGTCTATCCTTGGAACCACGAGACCTAGGAGTTGGGTAGTTCCCTTACGTAACGCACTAGCGACAAAGTTGGGACGATAGTTGATTTCGTCTGCAACGCGCTGTACTGCTTTTTTTGTACTAACACTTATTCTGGGATGATCGTTTAAAGCTCTGGAAACAGTTGATGGCGTTATATCCAATTTTGCTGCTATGTCCTGTATGGTCGGTTTTCTTTTCAAGATATTGTTTTTAAAAGTGCGCAATTTTTGCGTAATCGTATGCGCAAATATAAATAATTTTGATGATTAAGCATTTCATTCATTACATTCTTTAGGTAATTATGAATTTATTGGTCTTTTCAATATGATAAAAGCAATATAATTAGTTTAAATTTTGTGATTTGATAATTTATTTGTAATTATGCAAACGTTTGCACTGTAAAATTATTTACTATGACGTTTATGAGTATTTATTTGAGGTTATTATGTACTTGCAGCCTCTTAATATCACTAACCGCTTTTTCTCAGAGTAATTCGTCCGAAAAGGGTTCTGTTTCTGGGATTATTTTGGCTAGCGACAATGATGGTGTATTGCCTGGAGCATCTGTCTTCATAGAAGCCCTTAATATTGGAGGTGTGACCGATTTTGATGGAAGATTTTTGATTACAGCTATTCCAGCTGGAAGTCATCAATTACAGATTTCTTATCTTGGTTACACTACAAAAACTATTGAGATAATTGTTAAAGAAGATGATAATCTAAACTTAGGTTCTATAACGCTAGAGCCTTCCTTAAATCAGTTAGGGGAGGTTATTGTTACAGCTTCGATTGAAGGTCAGCAAAAAGCATACAACCAACAACGAAATGCTGACAATATCAAAACTATAGTTTCTGCAGATCTTGTAAATCAATTCCCCGACATTAATGTTGGTGAGGCTTTACAGAGGGTGGCTGGTGTAAATATAGAACGAAATAATGGTGAAGGTGCGAACATAAGATTACGTGGAACACCTAGAAATTATACAACTGTAACAATAGATGGTGCCCAATTACCCACAACAGACGCTGGTGGTAACCGAACGGAATCCCTTGATCTAATTCCAGCAGAATTGCTTTCCTCAATGGAGATTACCAAAGCCTTGTTACCGGAAAATGACGGTGATGCCATAGGTGGTACAGTAAATTTAATTACACCAACAGCAAGAAGTGCTAAAGGTCGAGTAAAAGGAACAGTTGCAGGAGGTTATGCAGATATTTTTGAACGTGGTAGTTTTAGAAGTAAACTTCGATTTGACAAGAGAAGTAAAGACGATAAATTTGGAATAATCGTAGGCGGTAGCTATTACAATACGGTCAATGGCGAGGAACGATTGGAAACTAATTACAGATTCAGAGAAGTAGGACCTAATGAAGAAATGACATATGTACTAGATGAGTTAGCACTTAGGCCTTTATTAAATTTACGAACTCGAATCGGTGCCAACGCGACATTCGATTATAAGTTCAATGAACAAAGTACTATTTTCACGTCATTCTCCTATAATTTTCTAAGAGATCAGAACGAGCGTTATCGGATTCGTTTTAGATCTATGGGTGATTTTCCAGATCCTAATAATCTAAATGTTATAGGAAGCGGCGAAAATAGTTTAGCCCGTTTAAGACGAGATATGTCCGATGATGATGAAAGAAGGGAAAATGTGACTTTTACCGTCGGTGGTAGGAATAATTTGGGTTCATGGGGAAAATTGAACTATGGGTATACCCTTTCAAGGTCTGAAAGAGAGGAGACTTCATTTAGAACAGTATTCAGGGCAACAGGAATTAATTATATTATAGACCGATCTGATCGAGATTTTCCTCAATTTGTGCCTCAAGGTTTTGATGTTAATGATTACAGTCAGTATGAGTTTGGTGGTTATCAGACCGACAATCCTAATTTAATTAATGGCTTCAATCAAACAGGTTACATCAATGTTACTGTTCCCTTGCGTTTAAGCAAGAAGGTAACAGGAGAATTCAAAACAGGTGGTAAGTTTAGATTACAAGAAAATTCAAGGCGAAGATCAAATCTACAATGGGAAGGTTACGATGGAATCTATACTTTGGATCAAGTTGTTGGCGACGACCAAGGCTCGATATTCGAAGGAAGATACAATATGGGAGCTTTTCCTTCACCCTCTCGATCGACTAGGCATTTCAATGCTAATTTTGATCTTTATACTTTTGATCCTGCAGAGAGTACTTTCAATACCGTTTCAAACACTTTTGACGTGGAAGAGAATATCTATGCTTGGTATGGGCAGGGTAAATTGAGCTTTGGTAAGTTTAGTGCGGTATTTGGTGCACGTTACGAGGCGACCGCTACCAATTATCGGGCAAATGTTGTAGAACAAGTGGTAGGCGAAACCACAATTCGATTAGATGAAGGTGGCCCGAGTTACAACTTTTTACTCCCTAGTGTGCATTTAAAATACAGGCTTACCGATAGAACCAATTTAAGAGCTTCCTATTTTGAATCCTTTGCTCGACCTAATTTTATTAATTTGGTACCAGCTGAGAATCGAAATTTTGCGGATAATGAGGTGGAAAGAGGTAATCCCGATCTTGTTCCTGCATTTTCTCAAAACGTTGATGTTCTTTTAGAACATTATTTTAAAGACGAAGGTACGATCAGTTTAGGAGTCTATTACAAGCAAATAGATAATTTTATTTTCACGCAGCAGTCTGTTGTATTAGATGATCCTATTATAGAAGGTTTTGAACTCATACAGCCAGTTAATGGTGAAGTGGCTGATGTTCTAGGGGTTGAAGTAAATTTTGCTAAGAAGTTTACCTTTTTGCCGGGATGGCTTAATGGATTTGGTGTATATGCTAATTATACCTATGTAAATAGTAGTAGTTCATTCACCTTTATAGAAGAAGATGGAACTGTACTTAGAAGGGATGATGTACCCTTAGTTGGTCAAGCAAACCATACATGGAACGCCGCACTTTACTATGATAAGGGCAAATTCAGTATAAGAGGCGCTCTGAACTATAATGGTCGATCATTTGATAGTTTCGACATTATTCCTATTAACGATTTTGTAATAGAAGAACGCTATCAGTTGGATGCCAACGCATCGTATAGAATTAATGATAGACTAACCGTTTTTGCTGAAGCCCAAAACTTGTTAAATACTCCTGTGATCGAATTCAATCAATTCAGGGATCAGGTAACTAATCATGAGATATATGGCATCGTGGCCAGATTAGGGTTAAACTTTAATTTTTAAGAAATGAAAACGTCAAAATTTTTAAGAACAATATTAATTGTAATACCAGTTATCTTTTTGGCATCATGTGAGCTTAATGACGATGAAAACTTTCCAGATCCAACATATCCAGATCCAATAATAAGTGTTGGTGATATAACAGAATTAAATTTAGGTGTTGCCCAGTTGATTAATATTCCAAATTTAAACGTTGAGGGTGCTGTTGGTATAACAAACATCACCATCTCTGAAAATGGCAATGTGCTAGAGAGTCAGAATTTTAACGGTACGTCGGGGGTAGTGAATTCTTCTTTTACATTTCAAGTGCCCGAGGCTTGGTTTAATACCACACGTCAAGTAGTATTTACCGCTAGGGATACTCAAAATAACGTTGGGCAAACTGCAATAACTGTAAATATATCAGAAATTGTACCCCAATACACTATTGAAGATGTTACACTTAATGGACAAGCATTCAAACGCATTACAGGCATCATTAATTTTGACGAAACTTTAGACAGTTCTTCCCTGTGGATTATTTCAGGACAGGTTGAAGTCTTCCAACAAACCACTTTGACGATTTTAGAGGGGACGCAAATTTATGCGGAAACTGAAGATACCCGTTTAGAGGTTAATCAATTGGGCTTAGTAGATTGGCAGGGTACAGCGACCAACCCTATTGTTTTCAATGCTCTGGCCAATGCACCTGGGCAAGGTGCAGGGAATACCGATAGAGGCCAATGGAGCGGCATAGGTATAGAAGGCGCTGGTGGTAATGATAACTCAGGTATAGTGAGGTATGTAAGATTAATGTACCCAGGAAGTAACGATGATTCTATTCAGTTTACAAATGCTGGAGATCAAACCGTTGCGGAATATATTCAAGTGTATCGTCCTGGGGACAATGGTATCAGAGTAAACGATGGTACCATTAATTTAAAGTATATGGTCTCTACTGATCCTTTTGCAAATGAAGCTGGTATTCGATGGAGTGAAAACTGGGATGGTAGTGGTCAATTTTGGGTCGTAAATATGTTAGAAGGTTCGGAGGCTATTCAGGGACGACAGGGTAGTGGTTTTCTTTCTAATATTACTATTACGGGTTCTGCCTTTAACAATTCTTCTGCAAACCCAACTGGTCGTGGATTTAGAATTAGAAATGGAGGTACTGCGAAAATATATAATGCTGTCATTACTGGAGTTGATACAAGTATAAGGTTTAGCAATGGCAGTGAGCAAGGTGTTGTTAACGGTGAAAGCTTTTTTGCAAATTCAGCTTCTTTTAACAATGAAGCTAATAATGGTACAGGTTTTCACAGTACAACAGATTTTTTTAATCCTACAGACAATGATTATATTCCAACATTCAATAACTCGGTGACACCTTTTACTATTGTTGATTCCTATGTCGGAACAGATACAACAAATTCAACATCTGCTGGTGCATTAGATCCCTTTTTCGACGATGTTAATTATGTAGGAGCTGTTGAGGTTGGAAATGATTGGACTTTAGGATGGTGTGTAAATATTGATGGCACACCAAGAAATTAATGTTTACAAGGCAGGTAGGTGCTTTAGTTAATTGATTATAATTTGTAGTTAGGTTAGTTAATTGATAAAGTGGCAATCTAATTTTGGGGTTGCCACTTGTTCTTAACCCATTACATAAATGTATTGTTTTGAAATATCTAAAGTTGACTTTTTACAAACTACTATTCCTCATCTTAGGACTGTATTTAAGTACCTGTCAAAAAGAAAATATGATATTCAATGTGTCAGATTTTGGGGCTATCCCAGATGGAAAAACCTTATCGACAAAAGCCATTCAAGATGCTATTAACTTTACTATTTCAAAAAAAGGAACTTTAGTCTTCCCTAAGGGGACCTATTATTCTGGTGCACTCACTTTAGGTCCGAATATTACAATTGTACTTGAAGAAGGCTGTGTGTTGATGGCGAGTAGTAATCTAGAAGATTATAAACACAACGAGTTTATTTTAGCGCCTTATGCAGATAACCTCACCATAAAGGGTAAAGGTACCATTAACGGTAATGGACGTTCGTTTTTTGATGATAAATGGCAATTTACGGAACGCCCACAACCGTGGATAGACATTAAAGATGCTAAAAATGTAAGAATTGAAGATATAACACTAATTAACAGTCCTTCTCATACATTAAATCTTAGTTATTGTAATGGCGTTAAAGTAAAGGGACTAACTATTAAAAATCATCCACAATCACCAAATACAGATGGTATTGATATCCGAAATTCCTCAAATGTCAGGATTTCAGATTGTGATATCCGAACAGGAGATGATGCCATTTGCGTCAAGAATGATCGAAAACCGGAAAAATGGATAAATAGCAAAGGGGAAGCAAGATCAAAAATTACTGAAAACATACATGTTAGTAAATGTTATATCGAAAGTGATGATTCTGCGTTAAAGCTGGGTACGGGTAGTGGTTACCTTACCCGTAATATTAGTTTTGACCATATCCAAATAAAAAAAACCAGATATGCAATTGCCTTGTTTATGATGGATGGCGGCAGATACGAGGAGATTACCTTTTCTAACATAAACGCCACAACAGGAAGCAGACATAAGCAAGAATATCCAATTTTTATTGATGTCCATACGAGAACTGAAAATGGGAACGTAGGCGATATTTCAAAGATATACTTTCGTGATAGCGAATTTAATACTAGTGGCATCACTTATATCAGTGGTCATCCATTACAGGGTATAGATTCCATTAGCTTTAAAAATGTTAGCTTTAACTATAAGCAACGTTTGGATAATAGCGATTGGGTAAAACCTAAAGGCAATAAAACAATCCAACGTTGGGAAACTGCGGGTGATTACGTGCAAACTAAAGCAGATATGCTTATTGCTCATGCAGACGCTGTAACCTTTGAAAATGTGGTCTTAAAACAGGATAGTATGGTCAAATCCAATTTTGAATTAATTAAGGCTAAAGTTGACACCACTCAAATTAAAATTGAAAACACAAAGCAAAAGGCCTTTAACTAAATATTGAAGCATGAAAAATTCTAACGTCATAATATATCGTAATAGAAAAATCCATTTGCTTTTTTCTGTATTCTTATGGCTTTCATTTTCTTCCTGCGCTCAACAACGAACCTTTAAGCTAGATGCTTCATACAACCAAAGAATAATTGAATCTCTCATGCATGCCACCAGTCACACCATTAACGCCATGCTATCCGAAAACGGTGAAGCAAAAGGAAATTACCGTTGGTTAAAAGGTGAATGGGAAGCTTACGAAACGGCATGGCATACTGGTCAAGCCATTTTCGGTTTGTTAGAGGCTTACAAAATTACTGGAGAACAGCGTGCTTTAGATGCTTCGCTAAAGGCTGGTAATTGGTGGGTAGGTTTACAATTTCCAAAAGGACACCAGCTCGAAGGTTTTCTTAATGCAGTTCATGGAGACAAAATGGGAGAGCTTATCAACACCACAACCATTACAGATGGTACGCCTGGACTATTCCTTTTGTCTAAAGTTACAGGAGATAATACCTATGCAAATGTTGCCACCAATGCAGGTGCTTGGATTTTGGATAACCTTTACATTTTAGATCAACGTCTATCTTATAATATTGTAGATGGTAAAACTGGTGAAATATGGAAAACCAGAAGCCCGCACAAGCAGCATGAAGGATTACCTTTTGATATAAAACATGTGGCCAGACCCAATGCTGAAGGCTATTTATGGTTAGATATGTATCATCATACTGGCCAAGAACGTTATAAAAAAGCCTTTCTAGAAATTTGTGACAAACTCGTGGCAGACCAAAGTCCTAGCGGTTTCTGGATGGATTATGAGCCTAATGACCCTGCAAAAGGTAGAGTCCATGGACGATTCAATACTTGGAATGCAGAAGCATTGGTTGAAGCTTACAAACTCACAGATAACAAAGACTATTTAGAATCTGCTCTAAAATGTGCAGATGCCTTGGCTGGAGTTCAGGATCGTACTGGTGTGATTTGGTATGCCAGTTATTTGGATGGTAATCATGACAAGCGAAGCCCTTGTGGTAGTTGTACCAGTTTTGCAGGAATACTATGGTTGGAGTTGTGGCACTTGGGTTATGACCGTTTCGAACAATCCATTCGAGAAGCACTGGAATTCACTTTAACCAATCAGTTTTCTGAAAACCATCCTGACAAAAATTTAGCTGGGGCTTACTACGGCATTAGACAACGAAGCAAGAAAAATGGTGAAATGCAACTCTATTATAGGGACATCAATACTGCATTTGGAATGCGTTTTTTAAGTGAAATCCATAAAAGTGCTTTCAAAGAATAAATATGAAAAGGTTTGTCATAATCATAATCACTTCTATTTTGATAGTTGGCTGCAAAAAAAATCGAACTACTATAAACGATTTTTCAATTGAATATGCCAAGGCAAAAATAGATACGGCTTGGAATATGACTTATCCAAAGATTGTCAAAAAGATAGTTCCGCCAAAATTTAAACCAGATACAATAGTTGTAAACGACACGATATATTTTAGAGAAAGTTTACATAAAGCTATGACCAAGCTTTCAGAAACCGGTGGTGGCGTTGTTCATATTCCTACTGGGAATTACAAAGTTAACGGGCCTATTGTGTTTCGATCAAATATCAATCTCAATCTTGCTGAAAACGCCATATTAGAATTTTCACCTCATCCAGAAGATTATTTGCCTGTTGTAAAAACTCGCTGGGAGGGTACTTTTGCTATGAATTACAGCCCCTTAATTTATGCCATAGATAAAGTAAATCTAGCAATCACGGGTAAAGGGCAAATCAACGGTAATTGCAAACCCATTTGGTCTGAGTGGAAATTTAAACAAAAAGAAGATAAAAAACGTATCAGACAAATGGGCAATGATCAAATCCCAATTGAAGAACGTGTATTTGGTGAAGGTCATTTTTTGCGCCCTTCGGGCATCCAATTTATTAACTGCCAAAACATTCTGTTTGAAGATTTCACTATTCAAGAAACACCCTTTTGGACCATTCATCCAGTGCTATGTAAGAATGTTATAACACGATATTTAAATATCAAAAAAGGTACTCATAACGATGATGGTTTTGACCCAGAAAATAGTCAGTACGTTCTTATTGAAAATTGCAACATCAACACCTACGACGATTGTATTAGCATCAAGGCAGGTCGTGACCAAGATGGTTGGGACTATCCGCCTTCAGAAAACATTATTATCCGTAACAACACCTTTTCTACAGCTGTTGGTAGTGGTTTTTGTATTGGTAGCGAAATGAGTGGCGGCGTTCAAAATTTGTTTGTCCATGACAATACGCTCAATGGAAGTAAAAAACACGCTTTTCAGTTTAAAAGTAATCCAGATAGAGGTGGTTTTATAAAAGATGTTTTTATCAAAAATTTCAAAGCTTTAGATACTGTAAAATACGGTCTGGAATTTACGACGGATTATAAAGGTTGGAGAGGCAATAAATACTACACGTTGTATAGCGATTTCTATTTTCAAAATATCGATGTTAACAAAGCCACCGATATTTCTATAAAAATCAATGGTAGAAATGAACAAAAAATAAAAAGAGTTTATCTCGAAAATCTTAGTCTAAAGGAATCATCAGCACCTTTTATTGTCAATCATACCCAAAACTTGATATTGAACAAGGTATCCATCAATGGGAAACAGATTACCAACGCTGATGTTAACACAACCCTGAATAAAGACAAAAAATAGTTACTATGTTCGATAGACGGAAATTCTTAAAAGCAACCACGATAGCAGGTGCAGGACTAGCGACTTTACCACTCGTGGCCTGTACTGATAAACCAAAAGTCCTTAAACCTGAAATTCAAGTACAAAAAAAGCCTTTTGCAGGCTCTGCCTTGGAAGAGCGTATCCATCAACGCGTAATGGATACTTTTCCTAGTCCAATTACCATTGATAAAATAGAAGTAATTGATTCAGCCTATGTGAAAAAACGTTTTTTTTGCCGCATTACGGATAAAGAAGGTAATACCGGAGTATCACCTATGAACAAAGGCCGTTTCCGAAGTTCAGAAACCATTTTTGCCAAATTAGCTGCGATGAATTTCATAGGAAAGGATGCTAGAAACATTGCTCATTTACCTGATGAGATTCTAAAAATAGAACGCAATTATAAGTTTGTAAGCCTACCCTATTGGAATGCCATTGGTACTATTGAAATTGCACTTTGGGATTTATTGGGAAGAATTGCTAATCGCCCTGCATATACGTTTTTAGGAGATAAGAAACGTGATGCCTATAAGGTGTACATTTCTAGTTTGGAACGCGAAAAACCCTATGAAGATGAAACGGAACGTGTTTTAAAAACATTGGAGGCAACAGGTGCTAAGGCAGTTAAATTTAAAATAGGTGGCCGTATGAAAAATACAGAACCTTATGTTAAACGCACCAATGACTGGGTACCATACATGCGAAAAAAAGTGGGCGAAAACGTTACTTTGTATGTAGATGGTAACAGTTCATACACTGCAGATGAGGCCATTGAAGTCCTAAAAATGATAGAGTCTTATGGTGTTGAGTTTTTTGAAGAACCATGCTACTGGCAAGACCTATGGTCTCATAAATTGGTAAAAGATGCCGCCACAAGCTGCAAAATAGCAGGTGGTGAACAGGATTTTAGTTTTGACCAGTTCAAACTCATGGCACAAATCGGTGCCATGGATACTCTACAACCTGATGTTTATTACCACGGCGGCATAGTCAGAACCTTAAAGATTTCTTACTTAGCAGACTATTATGGGCTTGGCTTTACACCGCATTCGCCAAAATCTGGCCCAATGGCAGCAGCTCCAAACCAAGTTTTTGCAGTCTGTCCTGTACTATCCCACCATCAAGAATACCGCGTGGGTGGTGAAGAAACTCAAAAGGACTGGCATAGTCCGGTGATTCCTAAAGGCGGCAAGTTAGCCATATTAGAAAAGCCAGGACTTGGTATAGAATATGATAGTAACATCTGGAAAAAAGAAAAAATTTACTGGACCTCAAAGAACAGTTAATATGAAAAAGATTTTAAAATTTCGCCTGAAGAGTAAATTGACACAGATAAACTTATTAAACATAATGCTTTGGCTTTTTGTTTTAAACTTAAATGCCCAATCTACACCACTGATTCAAAACATTTATAGCCGTGATGCAACCTCGCTCAACGGACATTGGAAATTTGTAGCTGACCCTTACGAAACAGGCTACAGAAATCATAGAAATTGGCAGCCTTTTGATAAAGTTGAAAGCACAAAGGCCAGTGCAAAACCCTATTGGACAGACCGTGTGGCAGAATCACCAACTGACCGTGTGGAATACAATTTTAATACCAGTGACGAAATCTTAGTGCCAGGTGATTGGAATACCCAGAAACCAGAATTATTTTACTATGAAGGAAGTGCGTGGTACCGCACAACATTCGATTACGATTTGCCTAGCAACAAACGACTTATCCTATATTTTGGAGGAGCCAATTACCAAACCGATGTCTATCTCAATGGTCAAAAAGTGGGAATGCATCTTGGTGGCTATGACCCATTTAATTTTGACATTACTGAACTGGTTTTACCAAAGCGCAATTCCTTAGTGGTCCGGGTTGATAACCGCAGGGAAAATAATCGTGTACCTGGACTCACAAGTGATTGGTGGAATTATGGTGGTCTAACAAGAGAAGTAAAACTTGTGGAGTTACCAGAAACCTATATTCAGGATTACATGATTCAACTAGACCCCAAAAGCCCAGAAAACATTAAAGGTTTTATTAAGTTGAATGTTAATGAAATTGGACAGAAAATAAATGTTTCCATACCCGAGATAAAACTAGAAATTCAACTCGTTACAAATGCTGAAGGAATAGCTGAACTTAGTATTCCTGCAAAAAAGATTAAAAAGTGGTATCCACAACGACCGAAATTATATGATATAAAAATCAGTGCTTCAGCGGATGTCATTACAGATAGAATTGGCTTTAGAACCATTGAAACAAAAGGGGCAGACATTCTATTAAACGGGCAATCTATTTTTTTAAGAGGGATTTCACTTCATGAAGAAAACCCCATACGTGGTGGTAGAGCTTACAGCAACGAAGATGCAAAAACGCTATTTGGTTGGGCGGAAGAACTTAATTGTAACTTCGTACGTTTGGCACATTATCCACATAACGAATATATGCCAAGATTGGCCGATGAATTAGGTATTTTGTTATGGGAAGAAATTCCAGTCTATTGGGGGATTGATTATGAAAACCCTGAAGTGTTCAACCAAGCAAAAACACAGCTAGAAACCTTGATACAACGCGATAAAAACCGAGCTAGTGTCATTATCTGGTCTCTTGCAAACGAAACACCAGAAGTACCATCTCGTCTTAACTTTCTAAAAAAATTAAAGGCTATTGCCCTAGAAATTGACGATACACGTTTTATCAGTGCAGCACTAGAGCGAGATGAAAAGAGTAAAGCAGATGTGATTACAATTCCAGACCCGTTTGCAGAAGATGTAGATATTATTGCCTGTAATGAATATATTGGTTGGTATTCTGGTCTACCAGACCGTTGCGATGAGGTATCTTGGGAATTGCCAAACAACAAGCCATTTTTTGTTAGTGAATTTGGTGGCGGTGCTTTGTATAATCACCGTGGAGATAAGCTAGAACGATGGACGGAAGATTACCAAAAATACTTGTATGAAAAACAAATAGCCATGCTCAAACGCATACCAACGCTTCGTGGTAGTACACCTTGGATTTTAGTGGATTTTAGGTCGCCACGTCGAAATTTACCTTTAATACAAGACGGTTGGAATCGTAAGGGATTAATCAGTGATGGAGGATTTAAAAAAGAAGCCTATTGGGTACTCAAATCCTTCTATGATGAAATGGAAGCGCAATACCAAATAAAAATAAAGAATTAAATGGACACTGGCGCAGGACTTATGGTGGCTATAGTACTATCAATCATAGTAGTAGTCATTGCCAGTTCTCGCTTTAAGTTTAACCCATTTCTATCTTTAATTTTTGGTTGTCTCGCCTTAGGTCTGTTTACAGGAATGCCTCTAGAGACTTTATTAAAAAGCATTACTTCTGGTTTTGGTAATTTGTTAGCATCTATTGGGTTAATAGTCGTTTTTGGATGCATTATTGGTGCTTATCTCGAAAAATCCGGTGGCGCTAACGCTATTGCCCATCGAATATCAAAATTCGTCAGTCAAAAAAAAACGTTACTGGCTGTAACTTTATTAGGTGCAACCGTAAGTATTCCTGTATTTTGTGATAGCGGATTTATTTTATTAAATGGAATTACACAAGATTTAGCTAAAGCTACTCAAAATAAAAAATCCGTATTAAGTCTTGGCCTTGCAAGTGGATTGTATACCACACATACATTAATCCCTCCAACACCAGGTCCAGTAGCAGCAGCTGGAAATCTAAATGCCATAGATGCCTTAGGGGTTATTATTCTTTTAGGAATTTTAGTCTCTATTCCTGTGCTTTTAGTCTCTATTTTTTTGTCGAAACATTTAGGTAAAAGAATAGAAACAAACGAAATAGCAAAACCAAAAAACACAGATACCTTTAATTTGCCAAAACTCTATAAAGCCTTATCGCCATTGGTAGTACCAATAGTACTAATTGCGATAGGAAGCATCTTAAATTTAGGCCATGAACTTCCTAATTGGATAGCTTTTATTTGCAATCCGACAATAGCACTTCTTGTCGGTGCAGTTTTGGCGATGCTTTTGTTAAAACCACAAACGAAAGATGTGAAACAAGAATCTAAGGATGTACTGGGTAAAACTTCTATTTCAAAGGTAACACAAGATTGGTTTTCTTACGCATTAAAAACAGCAGGGCCAATATTAATCATTACGGGTGCTGGCGGCGCATTTGGTGGTGTTTTAAAAGCTACAACAATATCTGCTGAAGTAGCATCTTGGTTGGAGATTGGAACATCAAGTAGTATTTTTTTGTTGTTGATAACCTTTGGTCTTGCTGCAATTCTTAAAAGCGCTCAAGGCAGTAGTACAAGCGCTATGATTATTACATCAAGTATTCTTGCACCTTTGCTTCCGGTTGTTGGTTGGCAATCATCAATGGAGTTGGCATTAGCTGTTCTTACAATTGGTGGTGGCGCAATGACGGTGAGCCATCTTAACGATAGTTACTTTTGGGTTGTAAGTCAATTTTCTGGTATAAAAACTAAAGATGCGCTTAGGAGTTATACATTAATTTCTGGTGTACAAGGACTAACCGTGTTGACTATAGTTTTAATTTTAAGTATCATTTTAATATGAGCAAGCCTATCAACATTCTTATTGCACCAGACAAGATGAAAGGTACACTTTCTGCAAAAGAGATTTGCGAAATTATTGAAAGCGTCGCTTTAGAAAATAATTATGTAGATTCGATTGGTGATAGTGTAAAATTTAACTGCACTAGTTTGCCACTTGCAGATGGTGGTGACGGTTCATTAAGTGTGCTTAAAAATGTATTACAATTACAAAAAGTAAATTTAAAAGTTAAAGGACCACTTTTAGAACCAATACGATCGCATTATGCTGTAGATAATAAAGGAAATGCATATGTGGAAATGGCAGCAGCGGCTGGCTTGGTTCAGGTGTCACCTGAAAAACGAAATTGTATGCATACCACTAGCTATGGTTTTGGTGAACTTATAAATCATGCAATTTCTAGCGGAATAAAAAAAGTATATCTTTTTCTTGGAGGTAGTGCCACTTGCGATGCTGGTATTGGCATGGCAACAGCACTTGGCTACAAATTTCTTGATAAAGAAGGTAAGCAAATACAACCATTTGGAGGACAATTAAACAGAGTAACTAAAATTGAGTTACCTCAGAATTTAGAAGTAATAAAGCAAACCTCATTTATAACCTTGTATGACGTTAACAACACAATACTTGGTTCACAGGGAGCTGCACCTGCATTCGCACCACAAAAGGGAGCCAATATTCAGGAGGTAAGAATTTTAGAGAATGGCTTAACCAACATTGTGGAACTATTAAAAACTAACAACGATTCATTTGAAAACATAAGACCTGCTAAAGACGACTTTCAAAATTTAGAACAGATAAGAGGTGGTGGCGCAGCTGGTGGAATGGGTTTAGGAACCTATGCTTTTCTTGGAGCGCAGTTAAGTCCCGGTACAGAAGAAATAATGAGATTAACAAAGTTTAGTGAAAGAATTAAAAATCAAAATATTATTATTACTGCCGAAGGACAAATAGATAAAAGTACATTGAATGGAAAAGTACCTTTTGGTGTAGCTCTAGAGGCGAAAAACAGAGGAATTCCTTGCTATGTTATAGGTGGAAGTGTTAAACTAATGGAGATGCAAAAAGACCAACTCGATGTTATAAAGTGGTACAGCCTAAGTGATAGCGTTGGAAAAGTGAAATCGTTGTCCAATCCCAAAGGAGCACTTAGCAAGGTGGCAAAGATAATGTTGGAAGACATTGCCCTACATCATTCAAAAATATAGTTTTATGAAACGAAAAGATTTTTTAAGAACCACCGCATTAGGTACATTAGTCACACCCTTTTTTGGGTATGCAGCTGCACAAACTAGTGGTTTCACTAACGAGACCTTTATGCTTGAGGAGGTGCCAAATTCAGTAAAAGAAGTAGTCAAAATCACAAGTGTTAAGGTCTATCGTGTACCAAGAGCTATTTTCATAAAGGTTGAAACAGATGCAGGTGTTAGTGGTTGGGGCGAGGCTGGACATGATAATCCTGCTGTTGTGAGTGAAGTTTTTAGAAGTTTAATAAAGCCAATGGCGTTAAATAAGGATCCTTTCCAAAGTGAAGCTTTGTGGCACGATATGTTGTATTCTGGGGAGGATTTAGGACTTAGCGGTGTACTTACAGCAGCACTTGCAGGTTTTGATAATGCCTTATGGGATCTAAAGGGTAAATTGCTAAACATGCCAGTTTATAAGCTTTTGGGCGGTGCCGGCATGGAAAAAATGAAAGTTTACGGAAGCTTTGGTGTTGATAACGGTAGAAAATCAACAAAAAAAGCACAAGCAGCAGCGCAAGAGTTTCTTGACAATGGTTATGATACGTTCAAACTACGTATGCAAATCCGCATAAAAAACCGAAATCCTGAAAATGATTTAACTGAAAAATACGTCAAAGCAGTTCGTGAGGTTATTGGAGATAATAACACACTTTTTGTTGATTTTAATTATGGTTATACGGCAGGAAAAGCTGTAGAAATGATAAAACGGCTTTATGAAAAGTACAACGTGTCCCTGGTAGAAGAGCCTGTTCATTACCATGATTATAAAGCATTGGCAGAAGTAGTACAGCAAAGTCCAATTCGAATAGCAGCAGGAGAACATCAATTTAACCGATGGGATTTTAAAAATCTTATTCTTCAAGGAAATGTCGGTGTTCTTAATCTGGATGCTACAAAAGGCGGTGGCATTAGCGAAATGAAAAAGGCAGCCGTACTTTGCCAAGCCTTTGAGCGTGAAGTTATGGTACACAACGCCCGACCTACACTTGCAACGGCGGCTTCTCTACATTTGGTGGCGAGTATTTTTAATCCAGCGCGAGTACAGGAATACGGAGGTCCGAGATTGAACATGGGTTTACAAAAATTCTTCAAAAACTATTTTAAGGTTGAACAGAATTACATCTATATACCTCAGGAACCTGGCTTAGGTCTAATTCTAGATGAAAAAGCTTTGGCCGAGTTTCTCGATGATTAAAAACTGAAAGCAAATTTGTTATATAGGTTTTATTATTCTGTCAATAACAATTGAGCATATTGTTTTATTGTTCTAAATTGAACTGAATCCCCAATTCCAGACCTCGTAATTCAGCCATACCTTTTAAACGTCCAATACCTGTATATCCAGGATTAGTTTTCTTATCCAAATCATCTAACATTTGGTGGCCATGGTCTGGGCGCATCGGTACAGGATACTCTTTTTCCTGTTGCATAAGAATGAGTTCCTTCATCACCTTAGCCATTGGTACGTCACCTTCTAAGTGGTTTGCTTCGCGAAAGTTGCCAAATTCATCACGTTGTGTGGCACGAAGATGAATAAAATGAATACGGTCTTTAAATTGGCGCACCATTTCGGGTAAATCATTATCAGCACGAACACCAAAAGAACCTGTACAAAAGGTCAAGCCATTATTAAAGCTATCTGTTTCTGAAAAAATACGCTCAATATCCGATGCCGTACTTACTACTCGTGGTAAACCAAAAATATCGTAAGGGGGATCGTCTGGATGAATACACATGTTTACACCAACTTCTTCACAAACAGGAATGATTTCATCTAAAAATAATTTAAGATGAAGCGACAAACTTTTATGGTCAATATTTGCATACTTGTCTAATTGCTCTTGAAATTGCTTAATAGTATAGCCTTCTTCTGCACCAGGTAAACCTGCGATAATCGTTTTGGTCAATTCATCCTTTTGTGTATCAATCATTGAATTGTATTTATCCTTTGCTACTTTAAGTTGTGTTTCGGTATAGTCGTTTTCAGCATTTGGACGTTTTAAAATATAGACATCAAAGGCTACCAAAGCGGCCATTTCAAAACGTAGGGCTTTGGCGCCATTAGGCAGTTCAAAAGCTAAATCCGTTCGTGTCCAATCAAGAATTGGCATAAAATTATAACAGATAGTTTTGATGCCAGCTTCTGCCATATTGCGAATGCAGTGTTTGTAAATCTTAATATATTCGGGGTAGTTGCCGCTGCGAGTTTTGATGTCCTCGTGCACAGGAATGC
The DNA here is from genome assembly GCF_028282165.1 of Winogradskyella sp. Lineage (GTDB taxonomy): Bacteria > Bacteroidota > Bacteroidia > Flavobacteriales > Flavobacteriaceae > Winogradskyella. Next base: position 114,507 of record NZ_JANQIM010000024.1, read on the forward strand.
TTTCCACTACGCTCCAAATTAAACCCGCTGCTTCAATTTCTGACTTACGTTTGTAAATTTCCTCAAGTGTCCAAAGCTTTCCATTAGGGATGTGGTGCAAAGCGGTCACTACCCCTGTTGCTCCCGCTTGACGAATATCTACAAGGCTTACAGGGTCTTTAGGGCCATACCATCGCATGGTTTGTTCTAGTTTTTTCATATAATTTTTGCAAAAGTGGAAATTTCTTTCCGCAATTCAATTCTTAATTTCCTTAGTTACTTGATAAGTCTATACACCAGAAAATGCACTAAATCCACCATCTACTGGCATCACGATTCCTGTAACGAATTTTGAGGCTTCGCTGCATAAAAAGTGCATGGCACCTAGCAAATCATTTGGTTGTCCAAAGCGGTTCATAGGTGTGTTATTTGTTATAAGCTTAGCGCGATTGGTATAGCTACCGTCTTCGTTGGTTAATAAGGTTCTATTTTGTTCTGTTAAGAAAAAGCCAGGAGCAATGGCATTGACACGAATACCCTCGCCATATTTTTGCGCAAATTCTACTGCCAACCATTGCGTTAGATTGTTTATTGCAGCTTTTGACGAACTGTAACCCATTACCCGTGTCAATGGCTTTTCGGCACTCATGCTCGATATATTGATGATATTTCCTTTTTTTGCCTCAATGAACTGCGGTAAAAAAGCCTTAATGGTTAAGTAAGTTCCGATGTAGTTTAAATCGATAATGGTACGTAAGGCCTCTGTATCACTATCGAGTACGCTTTGTTCTGGTGATATGGTAGCACCTTTCATGTTTCCGCCAGCTGCGTTAACCAAAACATCTATATTGCCATATACCTCTTTGATTTGAGTGGCTACAGCGTTGCAGGCGTCTTCATTAATAACATCACAAGGATAGGCCTCAACGTTGAGGCCTATTTCTGCCAATCGGGATTTGGTGGTATCTACCTCTTCTTGGGTACGTCCTAGTACAATGACTTTGGCACCATTTTGAGTCAGGTATGCAGCCCATTCACTTCCTAAAATGCCTGTACCACCAGTAATTACTATTGTTTTTCCTTCTAAATCAAATAATTCATTCATAGTTTTATAATGAAATTCCTCGTTTCCAAGGGATAAAATCGTCTTGTTCTAATTGTTGTGCTTTACTCTTTTTGCTACCACTGGCAATATCAATGATAATTCCAAGAAGTTCATGTGCGCAGTCCTCAATGGTCTTTTCACCAATAATAATATCCCCAGTACTGTAATCAATAATATCTGGCATGCGTTCTACCAATTCATTATTGCTACTTATTTTAATCACGGGTGCTATGGGATTTCCTGTGGGTGTGCCCAATCCTGTAGTAAATAGGATGATAGTCGCACCACTTCCAGCAAGGCCTGTGGTACTTTCCACATCGTTACCAGGTGTGCATAATAAATGTAAGCCAGACACTTTTATTTGTTCGGCATAATCCAAAACACCAGCTATGGGCATGGTGCCACCTTTTTTGGCTGCACCGGCGCTTTTCATAGCATCGGTTATAAGTCCGTCCTTTATATTGCCAGGTGACGGATTCATATCAAATCCACTACCTACCGCTTCAGCACGATTGGCATAGTTGGTCATCAGTTTCTCAAATTTTTGAATGTCACTAAGGTTTTTCATTCGAGATTTAAGTTGTGGTTCTACACCACAGAGCTCAGGGAATTCTGCCAAAAGGGACGAGCCCCCCAAACTTACAATTACATCACTTAGATAACCTACAACGGGATTTGCCGAAATCCCAGAAAATCCGTCACTACCACCGCATTCTAGACCTATAACTAGTTTTGACAAGGGCGCTGGCTGTCTTTCTATTTTATTTACTTCCACTAAACTTCTAAAGGTTGTTGTTATAGCTTTGGTCAATAATTGTTCTTCACTACCCAATTGTTGCTGCTCAAAAATATGAACTGGCTTTTCGGTAGCAGGACGTAATTCTTTAAGTGCCCTGTTCAATAAACTAATTTGCGCATTTTGACAGCCCAAGCTTAGAACAGTAGCTCCTGAAACATTAGGATTCGCTATATACCCAGCAATGAGTTGACACAACATTTGGGCGTCCTCACGCGTGCCCCCGCAACCTGAATGATGAGTTAAGAATTTAATACCATCAATATTTTTAAAATAGCGATTATTTAGAGTAGTCTGTTCACTCGTTTCCTTATTCATTAAGGACCGCACTAAGGCCTTATACTCATTCTTACGTTTAAAACCCAATTCTTCAAGAAAGGCTTCTTCCATGATCTTAACGTTGCGGTTTTCACAGAAAACCAAAGGGACTACTACCCAAATGTTTTGGGTACCTACTTGGCCATCCTTTCTGTGGTAGCCCATAAACTTTAAATCTTTAAAAGTATCTGTTTCAATTTTTTCGCTTTGAATTGCCGAAATAAGATTCTGATGATTTTCAGTATCATGACTAACATTTCTTAATGAAAGTGTCTGCCCAGACGAAATTGAGGTCTTGGCTCTGCCGACTTTTATGCCATACATTACAATTGCACCATCTTTGGCAATATCCTTAAGTGCAAACTTATGTTTGGGCATGATTCTTTCCTTAATTTCCAACACTATGGAATCAACAGTTTCAATACTACCCGCAGAGAGTGTTTTCAATGCTACAGCACAATTATCATCGGTATGTAACTTTAAGGTGTTCAAAACAAAATATTAGCATGTAAATATATGCGCAATCGTTTGCACAAAGTAAACAAAAATTGTAGATTTGACCTCAATGAAATAGAATTTTTTTGAAAAAATGTAATATTTCGAAGCTGCCTTAGCTTTGTTTAAAGTTGCTTAGAGAAAAAATTGATAAATAAACAAAGTCGAAATGCGGGATAAGATGTTCGCTTTCGCAGAAATTGTATGAAAAAAGTAGTAACTTTTGGTGAAATCATGATGAGGTTAGCACCACCAGGATTCTTAAGATTCTCACAAACAAATACTTTTGACGTCATCTACGGTGGAGGTGAATCTAATGTTGCTGTTTCTTTGGCAAACTATGGTATCCCAGTAAGTTTTGTAACGCGCTTACCTCATAATGACTTAGGGAAATGTGCCATGATGGAACTAAGGAAACGTGGTGTACATGTTGACAATATTATTTGGGGTGGTGAGCGTTTAGGTATTTATTTCTTGGAGACAGGTGCTGTGGCAAGAGGTAGTAAGGTAGTTTATGATCGCGCGCACTCTGGTATGGCAACCATAAAAAAAGGGATGGTCGATTGGGATGAGGTGTTTAAGGATTGTCAATGGTTTCATTGGACTGGAATTACACCAGCCATTTCCCAAGGTGCAGCTGATGCTTGCTTGGAAGCTTGCCAAATAGCCAGTGAAAAGGGTATTACCATTTCAACAGATTTGAATTATCGAGCTAAACTTTGGAAGTATTGTGATGATCCTCATCGTGAAAAAATAATGACAGAACTTACAGGCCATTGTGATATTGTATTGGGAAATGAAGAAGATGCGGAAAAGCATTTCGGAATTCATCCGGAAGGTCTAGATGTTCATAAGCATGGACAGGACGTTAAGGCTGAAGCATTTTTATCGGTTTGCCAACAGATGATAGAAAAGTTCCCAAAAGCCAAAAAGGTTATTACAACTTTAAGAGGTTCCATTTCTGCTTCTCACAATACTTGGGCTGGTGTACTTTATGATGGTAAAAAGATGTACGATACACGTCAATACCAAATTACGGATATTGTAGATCGTGTTGGAGGAGGTGATTCCTTTATGGGCGGCTTGATTTACGGGCTTATCACTTATAAAGGTGATGACCAAAAAGCTTTGGATTTTGCCGTTGCTGCTTCTTGCTTAAAGCATACAATTAAAGGAGACGCTAATCAAGTTACGGTTGAAGAAGTTGAAAAGCTAATGGGTGGAGATGCTTCTGGTCGTGTAGCTAGATAAATTGAAAATATGAGTCGTTTTTCAAAAAAGGATATTATTGTTGCAATGGAAGAAACAGGTATGATTCCTGTATTTAACCACACTGATGTTTCCATTGCCAAGAAAGTACTTGATGCCAGTTATGAAGCTGGTATTAGAGTATTTGAATTTACAAACAGAGGTGACAATGCCTTAGAGGTATTTACTGAACTAACTAAACATGCACAGAAATATGAGGATTTGGTTTTAGGTATTGGGACTATTTTTCATACGGTTAGTGCGGCAGCTTTTTTCGAGGCTGGTGCTCATTTTATTGTTTCGCCTGCTCTTATTCCTGAAATTGCAGAATACGCCTATACTAATAATATTATATACATTCCAGGTTGCGGTACCGTAACTGAAGTCTTTAGGGCGACCCAACTCAGTTGCGAAGTGATTAAGGTATTTCCTGGAAACGTTTTAGGTCCTGAGTTTGTAAAAGCTACCAAAGCCGTTTTGCCACATATTAAAATAATGCCAACAGGTGGTGTAGCACCTACTCAAAAAAACCTTTTAGCGTGGTTTAATTCTGGTGTTAGTTGTGTTGGTATGGGTTCGAAATTGTTTAAGGTATCGGATTTTGAGGACGATACCTTTGCCAGTTTAATAAATAAGATTCAAGACACTTTGATGCTTATTAAAACTATTAGAAGTTAATATGGTTAATAGATTAAAGTTCCTATTTATCTTATTAGTTGTATTGATTTTTTTTGGTTGTGCCGAAGAACAAAAGGTTAAGGTTTTACGACTTGCTCATGGATTGGATACCAATCATCCTGTTCACAAAGCTATGGTTGAATTGGGTAAAAAGCTTAAAGAAAAATCCAAAGGGCGACTTATTGTAAAACTCTATCCTAGTGGTCAATTAGGGGCAGAACGCGAGTGTTTGGAGTTGCTCCAAATCGGAAGTTTGGATATTACTAAAGTATCAGCGGCTGTTTTAGAAAATTTTGTTTCTGATTATAAAGTGTTGAGTATTCCATATCTTTTTAGGGATAGACAGCATGCTTATGATTTTTATGATAGTGCTATTGGTAAGGAATTATTGCATAAAGGTGGTGATTATAGACTTATGGGCCTTTGTTATTACGATGCCGGAAGCCGAAGCTTTTATACCAAAACTAAAGCCATCAGTAGTCCAAACGATCTAGAGGGTTTAAAAATTAGGGTTCAAAAAAGTAATATGGCCGTGGAAATGGTGAAACAACTTGGCGGTGCCCCAACACCAATTTCATGGGGTGAACTATATACGGCCTTACAGCAAGGCGTTGTGGATGGTGCAGAAAACAATTTACCTAGTTTTTTCACCTCTAAACATTATGAAGTGTGCAAGTATTACAGTTTTGATGAACACACCGCAGTACCTGATATTTTGCTCATCGGCACAGAAAGTTGGAATCGGTTAAATACCCAAGAACATCAATGGCTTCAAGAAGCGGCAGATGAATCTGCTATTATTCAACGTCAATTTTGGAAGCAAGCAGAGCAGGAAGCACTTGAAACTATAAAAAGGGCTGGTGTTCGAGTCAATTATCCTGATAAGAATCCCTTTTCTGAAAAAACTAGAGCAATTTTGAATGTTTTCGAGGGTGATTCAGATGCACAAAAACTAATCAGTGATATCAAAAGCATAAATGAATGAGAAGAACGGTAGATACTTTTCTTGAACGTTTGTTGATAGTCATCGTCTTAATTATGTTACTTGCGGTGGTTTGGCAAGTCATTTCGCGTTATGTGTTGGGCTCACCAAGTACCTTTACTGATGAAATTGCAAGTTATTCGCTAATATGGTTGGGTCTTTTTGGCGCCGCTTATGCCACCGGAAAAGAGCTACATTTAGCCATTGATCTTATTCCAAAAAATACTATCGCTAAGTCTCCTCGGTTCTTCCATGGATTTGTTACATTTTTTGTAATTGTATTCGCTATTTTGGTAATGGTCATTGGAGGTCTAAGACTCTGTTGGTTAACATGGGTGTTGGAACAAAAATCAGCCGTATTGAAAATACCATTGGCTTTCGTTTATCTTGTTCTTCCCCTGAGTGGTCTTTTGATCGTGTACTACAGTTTTGATTCGTATCAACAAAAGTTAAAAATACTTTAAAGCAATGGATTATACCCAAATACTCATACTAGTAATTAGCTTTATTGTTTTTCTGTCTTTACGTGTTCCTATTGCCTACAGCATCGGCTTAGCTGCCTTATTTACACTTGTCGTTTCTCTACCGTTAATGCCGGCATTAACCACTTTAGCACAGCGTATGGCAACATCTTTAGATAGTTTTGCTTTATTAGCCATCCCATTTTTTATTTTGGCAGGTCAAGTGATGAATCGCGGTGGAATAGCAACTCGCTTAATTGATTTTGCCAAAGCTATTGTAGGGCCATTACCAGGAGGTTTGGCTTTTGTAAATATAATAGCCTGTATGTTGTTTGGTGCTATATCAGGATCTGCGGTTGCTGCAGCTTCGGCTATTGGCGGTTTTATGAATCCCATGATGGAAAAGGAAGGCTATGATAAATCATTTAGTGCTGCGGTTAATATTACTAGTGCCACTACAGGTCTCATCATACCACCGAGTAATATTCTTATCATTTATTCCTTGGCCAGTGGTGGTGTTTCAATAGCAGCCCTGTTTCTTGCGGGTTATGTACCAGGCATACTTATAGGATTGGCATTGATGCTGGTGGCAGCTATTTATTCTTTTATTAAAAAATATCCTACTGAAAAAAGTGTTGGTCTCAAGATATTCTTTAAACGATTTATAGCTGCATTTCCGAGTTTGCTTTTGTTGGTTATTGTCATAGGCGGGATTGTTGCAGGTATATTTACTGCAACAGAAGCTTCGGCAATTGCCGTGATATACACATTTGTACTTGCCTTTGCCTATAAGGAAATAACGCTCAAAGATGTACCTTCAATTTTGTTGGAAACCGTTAAGACCAATGCCATCGTGATGTTGCTCATTGCAACTTCTGTGGCCATGTCTTGGGTGATGTCTTATGAAAGTATTCCACAGGAAATAAGTGCTGGCCTTCTAGCTGTGAGTGATAATCCTATCGTAATACTAATAATCATAAATCTCATTTTGCTTTTTGTGGGCGTTTTTATGGATATGACGCCAGCTGTATTAATTTTTACGCCCATTTTTTTGCCGATTGTTACTGATATTGGTATCGACCCGATTCATTTTGGTATCATTATGATAATGAATTTGTGTATAGGGCTTTGCACACCGCCAGTGGGTTCGGTATTGTTTGTGGGATGTGGTGTAGCCAATCTAAGTATTCAAAAGGTGGTTAGGCCACTTTTGCCTCTGTTTTTAGTGATGATTGTAGTATTAATCATTATCACTTATGTGCCAGAATTGAGTTTATGGTTGCCCCGAGTGTTCGGATTTTAGTGAGGTAAAGGTCAAAGAAACTATTTAGATCAAGTAATGTAAAAAGGCTAGGCTTTTAAATTATCTAGTAGTAAATAATTATTTTAAGTTTTAAGCTTCAATCATTAAATTGAAAAGACTCAAGAATAGCACAAAATAAATTCGTTATTCTTGAGTCTTATTGAATTACTAAGGTAAAAACTATCTCTTAATGATTTTTAAGGTCTGAGTAGCATCACCTGAAGATAATTGTAGGAAATAAATCCCTTGTTGAAATTGGGACATATTTATTTTATTTTCATCATTGATAAAGGATAAGTTTTCATAAACTTTCCTGCCCAGTATGTTGTATATTGCTACATTTAAGATTTTAAATTCAGAATTAATAGTCAACTCATCTACTACAGGATTCGGATAAACTTCAATATTTTCTATGTCAAAACCATTTACAGAAAGGGTGCGTAATGTTCCGTCTAAATTTAAGGTCCAACCTTCTGTCCAATCATTACCATTTTGTACAGCGCCTACATAATTTACATCTGTAAAGAAAGCATCTAAAGCACCAGCTGCTGTACTATTGGTTGTGCTTGTGCCAACATAGGAATCAACGATGGGGAAGGTGTCTGTAGAATTATCATTTGTTGGTACATATGCGCTATCCTCTGGGTTAAATGTTTCAGCAGTGCTATGAAAACCTGCACCGCCTGCACTAGTGGGATCATTTTCAAAACTTGCAGAATTTCTGAAAAAGCTCACTCCATTTGTAACACCGTCCTCTGACCCGTTACTGAATCTTATACTTACGTCTACTCCTGTAACAACGGCATTATATATTTGGGCAGTGCCGCCATTTCTGATTCTAAATCCAATACCCTCAAAGGCGGCAGACGCATCGTTAAAGGCAGGGCCTGTGATAGTTACATTTGAAAGCAAACCGTTCCCTTCTCTACCTTGTATAGCCTCAGAACCTTCTAACATGTTTACAACCCAAAATTGACCATTACCATCCCAATTGTCGCTCCAACGAATACCTGCTTCAGAAGCAATAGGATCAGTTGAAACCAAATACTTAAAATTAATTGTTCCGTTATTTATTCTTATTCCATTGTCTCCAGGACGAAAAACTTGAATATATTCTGCTACGGTTTGGTCTCCACCATTAGTAAACTGGAAGGCATCGTCATCACTACCAGGATACATTAACCTTACATATCGAATAGTACCTGAATTATCGGTGCCGCCAGCGCCCTCTATACCAATCCCGCTCCACTGACCTCTAGTTGTATCTCCTGGCCCTTGTCCGGGTGCATTCGCCAATGAGTTAAAAACTATGGGATTTGTAGCTGTACCTTGCCAATCTACTAATCCTAATTGATTAACCTCTAGACGTGTACCTGCTGTTTCAGCAAAAATTTGAGTGCCTTCAGTAATTGTAAGTGTTGTGTTTGCCGCAACTTCTACTATACCTTCGATAATCCATAACGAAGAATTATCAAGAGTTTCATCGACACTTATAGTCCCAGTTATTTTTTTAAATGCTTGACCGTTCAATACAACATCTTCTATGTTGTTTTGTGCGGTTGAATAAGTTTGGACTACTAAAAGGAGAGCCATACTTATCATAAGTTTAGAAAAGTAGTTATGCTTCATAATTTGAAATATTTAGTTAAAATTTAGTATTAACGTCTTTTTGTAATTCATAAGAAATATGTAATTAATGCAAACGATTGCATAAAATTAATAGATTTATTATCAATATGCAATTATTATTGGTATAAAAATGTTAATAACTCATTAAGTTTTCTTTAGAAATAGAATTAAATTGCTTAGTAAAATAGTATATTACAGGAGATATTTGTGAATAAGATGATGCTTTAATTTGGAAATGTATGGTCAATGCAAACGAATGCATTTTAGACATGATGTGCAATTTATCTCCTAGGAGAACTAAACTATTCTACCAAAACCTAAGTAGTTGGTATATAAGTATTTAAAAGCAATGAATTTAATATTTTTTTCAGTCCATAACAGATAAATCGAATGTAAGTATTGGCACTTAATAGCTTTTTCCTTTTCTAGGGCTTTGGTATGTTTTTTGTAGCTTTTTTTATATAACTAACTACAATCAAATGCATTATGGCCAGAAAATTAATCCTCCTTTGTGCAGCGCTTCTCTTCTGTTTTGGAAGAATGGATTCTCAGGAAGCCATCGAATGCCAAACTAAGCTTTTAAATTTTCACGAAAAGGTAAAGGCAAAAAAATATGATGAGGCTTATAAGGACTGGCTATATGTAAAAACAAATGTAGCTGTCAGGTTATTATTGCTCTAGTACATCCAGGTCCTAAAAATAATTAGGAGCCTGTTCTTATTGATATAAATCGTAACTTTGAGTTCTCCCAAACGAATTAATTATGTTAGAAAACTTCTGGTTTAATGTGCAATATGGCATTAATCATGTACTTGACCCAAATGGATACGACCATGTCCTGTTCTTAATGGTCCTAGCGGTTCCTTATGTGTTTAAGGATTGGAAACGCGTACTTTTACTTGTATCTATGTTCACCTTAGGTCATACACTGTCCTTGGTTTTAGCAGCTTACGATGTGGTATCTGTAAATGGAAAGCTTGTAGAATTTTTAATTCCGATTACTATTTTAGTTGCGGCCATATATAACGTATTTACGGCTGGGAAAAAAGAAACCAACAAATTAGGATTGCTCTTCTTCACTACCTTAGCTTTTGGACTCATTCATGGCCTTGGCTTTGCCAGGGAGTTTAAGATGTTTGCAGGGCTATCCGAAAATAAAGTTGAGCTCTTAATAGAATTTGCTCTAGGTATTGAAATAGCTCAGGTCATTATCGTTTTTGTTGTTCTGTTTTTGGGCTTCTTATTTCAGACCATTTTCAGGTTTTCGCGTCGTGATTGGGTCATGGTACTTTCGGCAATTGTTATTGGGTTGGTTATACCAATGATTATGGGTAGTGATTTGTTAAACGCTTCCTAATTGATAAAACTTTAACGGCTAGTCCATTGCTATTACAATTCTATCCTTTTATATTCGTTAATAACATCGTACGTTTGTGCAATAAATAAGATTAATGTCAGAGAGTAAACAGTTACGATACGATAAGGCTTATCTCCGAATTGCACACGAATGGGGAAAACTGTCGCATTGCAAGCGTAAACAGGTAGGGGCCATTATAGTAAAAGACCGAATGATTATTTCTGATGGCTACAATGGCACACCAACAGGTTTCGAAAATTATTGTGAAGATGATGAGGGTTACACCAAGTGGTACGTATTACATGCAGAAGCTAATGCCATTTTAAAAGTAGCAGCATCAACGCAATCTTGTAAAGGCGCCACATTATATATCACTTTATCGCCATGCAAAGAGTGTAGCAAGCTGATACATCAAGCGGGAATTATTAGGGTGGTCTATTCGCGAGCATACAAAGATAATTCTGGTCTTGAATTTTTAAAGAAGGCTGGAATAGAATTACAACTTATTGAAGATTTAGAAGCCTAATGGCAACAAAAAATAAATATATACCACTAATTATAGGTGTCGCCATAGCAGCTGGTGTTGTAATAGGCGGAAAATTGAATTTTACGGATACATCTGATCGTTTGTTTACTACTAATAGTAAGAAGGACAAACTTAACCGTTTAATAGATTATATCGATTATGAGTACGTGGATGAGGTTAATACCGATAGTATTGTCGATGTTACGGTTAATGGAATTCTAGATAATCTCGACCCACACTCTACTTATATACCAAAGGAAGATTTAGAACGCATTACACAAAACATGAAAGGTGATTTTGTGGGCATTGGGATTAATTATTATCCTTATAGAGACACTATTGCGGTTATAAAACCTACAGAGGGAGGTCCTAGCGAGCGTGCCGGAATTATAGGAGGAGATCGTATTCTTACGGCAGATGGCGATAAGATTTATGGTCCCGAAGTGACTAACGACTATATTTCAAAAAGACTCAAGGGAGATAAAAACACAAATGTTAAGCTTACCGTATACAGAAAAAGCGAAGATAAAATACTCGAGTTTGACGTAAGGCGAAAAGATATACCTATTAAAAGTGTAGATGCAGCTTACATGTTGACAGATGAACTTGGTTACATAAAAATGAATCGCTTTGCCGAGACTAGTTTTAAAGAGTTTAAATCGGCATTAGAAGAGCTACAAGATCAGGGTGCAAGAAAATTAGCACTGGATTTGCGCGATAATCCTGGGGGTTTCTTAGGCATAGCAGAACAGATAGCCGACGAATTCTTAGAAAATAAAAAACTTATCTTGTTTACTAGGGATAAAAAAGGAAGAGAAGAACGTACCTATGCAACAAAACGGGGAGATTTTGAAGACGGTGAAATTTATATTCTAATAAATGAAAATTCTGCCTCAGCCAGCGAGGTCATTGCGGGTGCACTTCAAGATAATGACAAAGGGATTATTGTTGGTAGGCGGTCTTATGGTAAAGGATTAGTACAACGCGAAATGGCTTTAGGTGACGGAAGTGCTGTTAGGTTAACCGTGTCGAGATATTACACCCCGACAGGAAGATCTATCCAAAGGCCATATACCAATGGGGACAGTCGTTCCTATTATAATGATTATTTCAAGCGCTTAAGAACTGGTGAATTGGTAGATGTAGATAATATTAAGGTTGATGACTCCTTAAAATTTACCACTCCTAAAGGGAAAGTGGTTTATGGAGGAGGTGGTATAATTCCAGATATTTTTGTTCCTGTAGACCAATCATTCAATAATGAAACTATTAATTATCTAAGGCGAAGAGATCACTTTGGTTATTTTGTTTTTGAAGAGTTAGACAGGGACAGAACGGTTTATGAGCATGTTACCAAATACGATTTTATCAATAATTTTGAAGTAAGCGATGATATTGTGGTACGTTTTCAAGATTACGTTAATCGAAGAGAGGGGACTAATATTTCCTTTGTGGCCTATAATGATGAAATTAGACGATTAATAAAGGCTACTTTAGCTAAACAGTTGTTTGATGATAACGCTTTTGAGGAAATTCTCAATAAGGAAGACGTCATGGTACAAGAAGTAATACTTCTCAGTACAGAATATCCTAACTTTAAACAGTAAGCTTATCGTGCACTTTGGTGTGTTTTCCGCCATTCCAAAGTGTTAGTATGTCTGTGGCCACATGTGATCCGCTGCCACAAGCTATAGAGAACTGACTCCTCCAACCTGCCAAAGTACCAGCGACATAGAGGTTTTCTTCTATTAAGTGATCCGTGTTTTTTAACCAGATTCTGTCTTTTTCAATCACAGCTCTAGGATGAGGTTCAATAAAAGGTTCTAATCCTTTAATGGTGATGAGACTTGTATAACCAACAGCAATAATCACAATCTTAGAGATGTATTCGTTTTTGTTGGTAGTGATTTTAAAACCTTCTAATTGTTTTTCAATAGACTTAACTTTTTCCTTTTCAATTTGAACCACATGAGAATATAAATCCTTAAGCTGTTGTTTTCCGCTTTCAAGAATATCTCTTCCCAAAGTGCCAGGTTGCAAACCAAGAACATTGTTAAACAATGCATTCTGTAGGTGCGATGCCTTTTGGTGAGCTATAATACCAATTTGTTTATCCTTTGCATAGGCTTTGTCCTTGGCTGAGCCTAAAACCAAAGCACAGGAGAGTCCTGCTGCTCCACCGCCAATAATTAGAACATCAAAATTCATTTACGCTTCTTGCTAAGGGTTTCAATTTTTTTGGATATACGAAGAATTTGAAGCAAAATAATGGCACACAAAGCTGCTATAATAGTGAGTATTGCCGTGTAGCTTTCACCTTCAAACAATGCATCAAAATTCAATTTTGTAGCATTAAAAACGATAAGTGCAACGGCAATAAATGTTAGAATTAAAGTAAATATCTTCATTAGGTCAAATGTTAAACAAATAAAGCCTTGATATTATGGGCAAATAATTTTACGGCTATGGCTAACAAAATTACGCCAAAAACTTTTCTTATAATGTTAATTCCATTTTTTCCTATCGCTCGTTCAATTCTTGCGGATGTTTTAAGTACAATATAAATAAAAATAACATTGCAAATAACCGCTACAATAATGTTCTCTATTCTAAACTCGGCGCGTAAAGATAACAGTGTTGTTAAACTACCTGGGCCTGCAATAAGCGGAAATGCCAAGGGAAATACCGAAGCCGTAATAGCCTCATCGCCATTGTCTTTGTATAAGGTAATTCCAAGAATCATCTCTAGAGCAATAAAAAACAATACAAACGCACCAGCAACTGCAAACGAATTAACATCAATACCAATCAATGATAGCATGCTTTTTCCAAGAAATAAAAATGCTATCATTATTATTCCGGCAATTAAGGACGCCTTCTCGCTCTGAATATGCCCAGCTTTTTTACGTAAATCTATAATGATAGGAATATTACCAATGATATCTATCACGGCAAATAGAACCATAAAAGCGGTGAAAATTTCTTTAAAAACTAACTCCATAACACTCGATTTTGAAATTCGCCGCAAAGGTGCAATTTAATTAGTGATTTCCAATATTAAATTACAGTAAAGTTTAACTATTTTTACGGCATGTTTCAACTAGGAAAAACCATAGTTTCGGAAGATATTATAGAAAAGGATTTTGTCTGTAATTTGTCGGCTTGCAAAGGAGCCTGTTGTGTAGATGGGGATGCTGGTGCGCCTTTGGATAAAGACGAAATAAAAATTCTCGATGATATCTACCCTAAAGTAAAACCTTTTCTAAGAAAAGAAGGAATAGAAGTCATTGAGGCCCAAGGGACTTCTGTGAAAACGGTATTTGGGGATCTTGAGACACCTCTGGTTAATGGAGCTGAGTGTGCCTATGTAATTTTTGATGAAAACAACACAGCGCTTTGTGGTATTGAAGAGGCTTATAACCAAGGGGAAATCGATTGGAAAAAACCACTGTCGTGCCACTTATATCCCATACGCGTCAAGGACTATTCTGAATTTTCTGGAGTCAATTATGAGAAGTGGGATATCTGTGACCCTGCTTGTGCACTTGGGAAAGAATTACAAGTCCCTGTTTACAAATTCGTTAAAGAAGCTCTTATTAGAAAGTTTGGTGAAGATTGGTATGCAGAATTAGAAAAGGTGGCAAAACATAAACTCGACAACTAAATACTAAATAGGAATATTGAGTGTAACTCGCGTTCCAGTAGGCGTATCCTTTTCGTAGAGATCGTCAATATTAAGTGAGTAAGAGTTATCAAAGGCCTTAGAGAAGTTTGCCAAACGAGCTTTTGTGATATCAATACCCACAGATTTGCGTTTCAGTTTTTTATTGTCTCTTATTTTCTTTGATGCAATTCTCCCTATTCCGTTGTCAGTAATCTCAACAGTGATATAATCGGATGAGTTTTTAGAAACATTGAGGTCAATTCTTTTGTCGTCTGTTTTAGAAAATAAACCATGCCAAAGTGCATTTTCTAAAAAAGGTTGAAGTATTAAGGACGGAACTTTGGTGACTTCAGTATTTATGGAATCGTCCACATTGATTTTAAAATCTATTTCGTTATCAAATCTTATATTTTCTATGTTCATATAGAGTTGCATGGTCTCTAATTCATCTTGGAGAGAGGTGTCTTTCTCTTTAGAGGCCATTAGGATTTTGCGCATAAGTTTTGAAAACTTATTGAGGTAATACACCGCATTTTCCTTTTCATTATTAATGATATAAAGCTTAATAGAATTCAACGAGTTGAAAATAAAGTGTGGATTCATCTGACTCCGAAGCATGTCTTGTTCTAAGGTCAAAATCTGCTTATCTCGTTTTAGAGTTCGGGTTCTGTTGATTATAAACATAGCCATCACAATTAAAACCAACACTAGCATAGAATACCAAAAAATATTTTTATTTCGTTCTAATCGCTGTCGCACTTTTTCGTTCTCTGAAGCTAAGGCCTTAATTTGATTGTTTTTGTTTTCGTTTTCATACTGAATAACAATGTCATTGACATATTGTAGATTTTGTTCAGTTAATATAGTATTTTCAATATCAACAGCGTTTTGATAATAATCTAAAGCAGCTTTATAATTCCTTTTTTCTTGATGGATTTCAGAAAGTAATCTGCTCGAGACGACTTCAGAGGATTTAAGGTTATAAGTCTTTGATACTTCCAGCCCTTGTTTGAGATGATCTTCAGCTTCGGAGATTTGATTTAATTTAATTTCCAGCTGCCCTAGACTAATGTATGATGATGCAATGTAAAATTGATCTTTTAAGGCCAGTGCTTTTTTAAGAGCATCTTTAATGATGGGCTCTGCTTTACTGTAATCTTCTTTTTTTAAATAAATGCCACCAATACTATTAAAACATATCATTCTTCCGATATCAGAATTTATGGCCTCATTATAATACAAGGACTTCTCATAATTTGCCAAGGCCACATCCAGATTGCCTTTTCCTTCTTCAGCATAACCTATGTTGTGATAGTTTATGGCTAGGCCTAACTTATTATCAGCTTTTTCTTCAATCTTTAATGATTTTTTAAACTGAATTATAGCTATGTCATATTGTTCGAGCGCCAAATAAATATTTCCAATACTATTTTGAGAAACAGCAATGTTATAACTTACTGTTGGTGTAGGATTATTAACTTCATAGGCTATTTTTAAAGCTTGGGTATGGTAATCCAAGGCAGATTTAATAACATCCATTCTTCGATAAGCGACTCCTATCATATTTAAGCTAACAATTCTTAGTTCGTTACTGTTAGCTTTATCGGCATAAGACTTAGCTTCTTCATGAAGTGCTATGGATTTATTGTAGTTAGAAATGTTTCTGTTAATGACACCCAGAGCATTTAAAGCATAGCTAGTGCCTTCATTATAGGTGTTTAACTTTGAAGCTTCTAAAAACAGCTTCATTTTTAAGCTATCTCTTTGAAAAGGTTTTATTAAAGAGTCAATACCAGAGTAAGTAGCGGGTTTGTTTTTATTTAAATAATCTATGATGTCGTTAAACGCTTCTAAATTCTGGGCATTGCTAATTTGATTTACTAATAAGAATAGTAGAATGACAAAAAAGTGATATGATACTTTAAGGCTCAATTTTAGGGCTATAGCTTTTCGAGAAAATCGGATTTACGTTGTCTTGCTACAGGAATTTTATGATTACTGTCCATAACGACATAACCTTCATTTTTTATGAAAGCTTTTATTTTGCCAAGGTTAATGATATAAGAGTTGTGTATCCTGAAAAAATAGTGTTCTGGTAAAATAGCATCGACCTCTTTTAGCTTTTTTGTCACTACTATTTTCTTTTCGTCTTTAAGGAATAGTGTGCTGTAGTTACCGTCTGAAGCTACATAGATAATATCATCTACATCTAAAAACAGAAGTTTCCCGTCTGTATTAATTGTAATACGTTTTTTATCGAATTTTGAATTAAAATTCAACAACATGTTTTCTATTTTAGAAATGCTGAATTGACGATTACTGTGCTTTTTTATTTTACTAAGCGTATCTCTTAAATCATCAGAGTCTATGGGTTTTAACAGGTAATCTATAGCGTCATGCTTCAACGCTTTTATAGCATACTCATCGTATGCAGTCGTAATAACTACTGCAAAATTTATATCATCTAATTGCTCTAAAAACTGAAATCCACCAATGGTAGGCATCTGTATATCTAAAAAAAGACAATCAGGCGTATTTAAAGCCAAGTATTTCAAAGCTTCTTCAGGATTTGTAAACGATTGCATAATTTCAATTTCCTCCTTAAAGTTACCAAGTTCCCATATTAAGCTTTGAATAGCTTTTGGCTCGTCATCTACAATTACAGCTTTTAACATAATTAAATTTCTATATTATAAAGATATACATATAAAGGTTTTCTTTAATATGTTTATGTATATCGTGTAGTGTTTTATGTATAATGTGTTAAAATTTAATTCTTGGATTTAAGTCCATCCATTCATACACTTTTTTTTACCAATTATACAATAGTATAAAGCTATGAGTATATTTATTTAGATATTTAAATAACAAAACTGACCAATATTAAGAATAAATGAGGGTTTGTTCTTAAACAGTTTAACGCTATTAATCGATTAAAAGTCAGGATTTTTAAATCTTGACTTTTATTTTCAGTTTTAATTTTGTTACAAGCAATTTTAAGTGTTGCTTTTTCATTTCTTAGTTAGTTATTATGGAAAAAAAGAATGCTTTAACAGCACTCTTTTTTTTTGCTCTTTTTGTTTAAAACAAAAAAGTAAACCTTCAATAAATACGCCTATTAACCTTTGATTTAATACGATAAAACTTACAGGTAATTAATGCGTCAATATTTTTTAAAAAACTGATAATCAAATATATATGTTGAAAATTTATTTTTCCTAGACTTTGCGGGTGATTCAAGAGTTTGTTAAAAACTTGTTGACAATGTTTATAAGATTGTCTTTCATTTTCTTATACATTTTTAAATCTTTGTCAGTCCCGAATCGTAGCAAAATAAATTCAAAATTAATCCTCAAAAAGTAGTAAAACATGTCGCAAGCAGTAGAGCCAATTTTAGCCGAAAATAAAGATAGATTTGTAATATTTCCTATTCAACATCACGATATTTGGGAATGGTATAAAAAATCTGAAGCTAGTTTTTGGACTGCCGAAGAGATTGATTTGCACCAAGATTTAACTGATTGGTCAACCAAACTAAATGACGATGAACGTTATTTTATAAAACATATTTTAGCCTTTTTTGCCGCAAGTGATGGAATTGTAAACGAAAATTTAGCCGAAAACTTTGTTAATGAAGTTCAGTACAGTGAAGCCAAATTTTTCTACGGATTCCAAATTATGATGGAGAATATCCATAGTGAAACCTACTCATTGCTAATCGATACTTATGTTAAGGATGAAGTTGAAAAAGATACACTTTTTAAAGCCATTGAAAATTTCCCTGCTATTAAGAGGAAAGCAGATTGGGCTTTAAAGTGGATCGAATCTCCAAGTTTTGCAGAGCGTTTAATCGCTTTTGCAGCTGTTGAAGGTATTTTCTTTTCAGGTGCATTTTGCTCTATTTTCTGGTTGAAGAAAAGAGGACTAATGCCAGGATTAACGTTTTCAAATGAGTTAATCTCTAGAGATGAAGGTGTACACTGCGATTTTGCCGTCCACTTGCATAATAAACACTTAGTCAATAAAGTGCCTAAAGAACGTATTAGAGATATTATTGTTGATGCTCTAAATATTGAAAGAGAATTTATTACAGAGTCATTGCCGGTAAGTCTTATTGGCATGAATGCCAAATTAATGACACAATATTTAGAGTTTGTGACTGACCGATTGCTGGGTGAGTTAGGTTGTGAAAAAGAATATAATGCATCAAATCCATTCGATTTTATGGATATGATTTCGCTTCAAGGAAAAACCAATTTCTTTGAGAAACGAGTTTCAGAATATCAAAAAGCAGGAGTGCTTAATAAAGAAGAGGAGAAGGATAAGTTTTCTTTCGACGCTGACTTTTAATTAATTGAATTGGGCCTTCTTAAGGGCTAAAAAATTCAATGCCAATTCTGTTTCTGTTTTAACAGAAATAGTCCAAAGAATAAATTAATCTAACTAAGTGGGTTGCGTTTTTAATGGAGCCCACCATAACTAACTATTATTTTTCTGAATGGGAGTATTCAGGAAAATCTAAAAACTAATTTATATATGTATGTTGTAAAAAGAGACGGCCGGAAAGAACCAATGATGTTCGACAAGATCACTGCCAGAGTGAGAAAATTGTGTTACGGGTTAAACGAATTAGTAGATCCTGTAAAGGTAGCCATGCGAGTAATAGAAGGCCTGTATGATGGCGTAACGACTAGCGAATTGGATAATCTAGCAGCGGAGGTTGCAGCTACAATGACAACTAGCCATCCAGATTATGCTAAGCTGGCTGCACGTATTTCTGTCTCTAATTTACATAAAAACACCAAGAAATCCTTTAGCGAGGTGATGGAAGATTTATATACATATATTAATCCTCGCACTGGTAAAAAAGCACCGTTATTATCCGACGAAGTTTACAACGTCATTAAGGAAAATAAAGATAAGTTAGATTCTGCCATTATCTACAATCGCGATTTTGGCTATGATTATTTTGGGTTTAAAACCCTTGAGCGTTCTTACCTGCTAAAATTAAACGGTAAAATCGCCGAACGTCCACAACATATGTTAATGCGTGTTTCTGTTGGTATTCATTTAAATGACTTAGATGCCATTTTAGAAACTTATGAACTGATGTCTAAAAAGTACTTTACACATGCCACTCCAACATTGTTTAATTCTGGGACGCCAAAACCTCAGATGTCTTCTTGTTTTCTATTAACGATGAAAGAGGATAGTATTGATGGTATTTACGATACATTAAAGCAAACAGCTAAAATTTCGCAATCTGCAGGAGGGATAGGATTGTCTATCCACAACATTAGAGCTACAGGAAGTTACATTGCAGGAACTAATGGAACATCCAATGGTATAGTGCCAATGCTACGTGTCTTTAATGACACAGCACGTTACGTAGATCAAGGAGGAGGAAAGCGTAAAGGGAGCTTTGCAATCTACTTAGAAACTTGGCATGCAGATATCTTCGATTTCTTAGATCTTAAGAAGAATCACGGTAAAGAAGAAATGCGAGCTAGGGATTTGTTTTACGCCATGTGGATTTCAGATTTATTTATGAAGCGCGTTCAAGAAGATGGCGATTGGACGTTGATGTGCCCCAATGAATGCCCTGGTTTGGCAGATACCCATAGTGAAGAATTTGAGGCTTTATATACAAAGTACGAAGCAGAAGGCAAAGGTCGCAAAACCATTAAGGCCAGAGAACTTTGGGAGAAGATATTAGAATCTCAGATAGAAACAGGTACCCCTTACATGTTGTACAAGGATGCGGCTAACCGTAAATCTAACCAGAAAAACTTAGGTACAATTAAGTCGTCTAACCTATGTACTGAGATTTTAGAATACACCTCACCAGATGAGGTTGCTGTTTGTAACTTGGCCTCTATTGCCTTGCCAATGTTTGTGAAGAATGGTGAGTTTGACCACAAAGAATTATTTAGAATCACAAAGCGCGTTACCAAGAATTTAAACCGTGTTATCGATAGAAACTACTATCCGGTTCCAGAGGCTAAAAATTCAAATATGCGCCATAGACCAATTGGTTTGGGCGTGCAAGGTTTGGCAGATACATTTATTAAATTGCGCTTACCTTTTACCAGTGATGAAGCTAAAGCTTTAAATCAGGATATCTTTGAAACACTTTATTACGCAGCTGTTACAGCATCTGTGGAGGAGGCAAAAGTAGATGGCCCATACCAATCTTACGAAGGATCTCCGATTAGTAAAGGGGAGTTTCAGCATAACCTTTGGAATATAAAAGATGAAGAATTAAGCGGTCGTTGGGATTGGGATAAATTACGCAAGCAAGTTGCTAAAAATGGCGTGCGTAACTCATTATTGGTAGCACCTATGCCGACAGCTTCAACGTCTCAAATCTTAGGGAACAATGAATGTTTTGAGCCATACACCTCTAATATCTATACAAGACGTGTACTGTCTGGTGAGTTCATTGTCGTAAACAAACATCTATTAGAAGACTTGGTAGAATTAGGACTTTGGAATGAATCTGTGAAGCAGGATATTATGAGAGCCAATGGATCTGTGCAACATATAGATGTGATTCCAGATGATATAAAAGAACTCTATAAAACGGTTTGGGAACTTAGTATGAAAGACATTATCGATATGTCCCGCCAACGTGGTTATTTTATTGACCAATCGCAGTCGCTTAACTTATTTATGGAAGGTGCAACAATGGCAAAGTTGACTTCTATGCATTTCTATGCTTGGAAAAGCGGCCTAAAAACAGGAATGTACTACTTACGTACCAAGAGTGCTGTTGATGCGATTAAGTTTACTTTGACTAATAAGAAGAAAGAAGAACCAGTAGCAGAAGCTGTGCAAGTTACAGAAGAAACCGTAGTAGCTAAACAAAAGGCAAAAGCGGCTAAAACAGCAGCTAAGTTTGCCCAAGAGACTGCTGAGGTAGAGCCAATGACAGCCGAAGAGATGAAGGCATTGATTGCACAAGCTAAAGAAAGCGAAGGTGATGATTGCTTAATGTGCGGTTCTTAATTCGGTTCCTGTGCAAGCAGGGACCTCTATAATTTAAGTGTTATTAAAAGCACCTAAGTCCCGATTACTATCGAGAGTAGGGTGCTTTTTAGTTAATAGAGAAAGTTCAATATCTAATAGAAAGGATAAAATATAAATCATATAAAAAGCACTCAATGCCGAACTATACGGGAGAGTGCTTTTTTCACCTCTATTATAAAATAATGGATCAATTAATTTGCCTCCATTAAAGCAAAGAATTTATCAATGTTTGGCATTAAAATAATGCGTGTTCTTCTGTTTTTAGATCGGTTCTCCCTAGTGTTGTTGTCTACTAAAGGTTGGTAACTACTACGACCAGAAGCAATCAGTTTAGCAGGGTCTACATTGTATTGGTTTTGCAATTTTCTTACAACCGACGTTGCTCTTAATACACTTAAATCCCAGTTGTCTTTTATTTTTTCAGTATTGATGCTTCTAGAATCTGTGTGACCTTCGACCATAACATCTATACTTTCTTCAGAGTTAATGACATCTGCTAATTTTTGAAGGATGTTATCTGCCTTGTTACTAATTCTGTAACTTCCAGTGTTAAAAAGCATCTTATCAGAAATAGAAATCATTACTACGGTTTCGTTAATATTTACAGCGATATCTTCATCTTCGTTCAAATTTGTTGTGTCCATACTTTTTGCAAGATTGTATTGCACAGCCAAATTCATAGAGTCCTTTAAAGTCTTTGCTCCAGCTAATTTTTCAGGATCAACATTTTGCAATGTTGCTATCATCTTACTTTTACTTTCATTAGACATTACCGTACCATCTGCATTAACATCTAATTTGATGTTGTTCTCTATTTTAAGACCTTCTACATCTTCATTTAAAGAGTTGATTTTCTTATTATAGCGATCAACACGCTCTTGGATTTTTGCAAATTTGTTTTCTAAATCTTCCTTTTCTACCTGGGTCTTGGTTAGTTCGCTTTTAATCTCGCCATTTTCCTGTTCTAAAGCCATGTATTTCTTTTTTGAAACACAAGAACTTAATAGTATAGTTATTACTACTAAAATTGAAATTTTTTTCATGTTTAAGTTTTAGGTTAGTTTATTAAATACAATTACATATACGACCAAATACACTTTTTGGATGTTGAATGACAATATTTTTTTGAATTTCCCATAAAAAATGCCTTAGAGTTTTCTAAAGCATTTGTAGTTTTTTAAAAGAGATAGTAGTACTATTCTTGCTCAGAGCTAGGTTGAGCAGGCTCTACAGAACTATCATGGGAATGATAATAATCTTCAAGTAGATTCATCATGGCAGTTAATAGATCTTTGGTCTCTAACAGTAGGCTAAAGTAAAGCGTTGTGTTCTTTGGGCTAGATTCTTCGCTTCTGGTACGCTCTACTTGAATTTGGATTTTTTCTTTTACTAAGTTAAATACCTTAGTTTTATCTTTAATTACAGTACCGATCATTTCAAAAGACCGAGTTTCAAATGCGATTTGTGTTGTCTCAAATAAGGTTTCAAGACTTGCATCTAAATTTTTAAGCTCTTTGATCTGGCTAAATTTTAATTTTTTGTGGTTATTGTTGATGTGCTTATGACTAGCTTTAGAGATATACTCAAGTGACTGCGTCATATCCTGCAGATGTCCCAAAACATTTATGTAGAAATTACTTGCAGCAACACTTGGTTCTTCAAGATTACGAATGAAGTAAAAAATGTTATCCTTAAGATCATCAATTTCGTCAGAGAGTCTTTCGATTTGTTGCCTATTCTTTCTAAGGCGTTTTAAGTCTTGTACCGCTAAGCCATTAATAGCTGAAGTATAAATTCTATTTCCTCGTTTTATAACATTTGCAATATTAGAAGCACTTTCGTGTATAACACCTTGGGTAGAACTACTTTCGGCTCTTTCAAGATGATCTTCTTCTTTCATAATTTTTGTACTCTTGCGATGCGATAAATAGCTTCTTACCAATAGCAAAATAGCTAAGATTATAAGTCCTGTTAAAGCATAACCTTTACCATAGTATAAGATATAGGCCATAAATGCAGCGGCAACAAATGCACTAAATGCGGTAAAAAACCAACCTCCGATAACGTTAAGTACACCTGCAACCCTATAAACAGCACTTTCGCTACCCCAAGCTCTGTCTGCCAAAGATGTACCCATGGCTACCATAAACGTGACATAAGTAGTTGATAATGGTAACTTCATTGATGTAGCGATTGAGATTAAAACACTGGCTACCATCAAGTTTACGGCGGCTCTAACCAAATCAAATGCTGGTTTATCATTACCTTTAATAATCACATTAGGTTCTTGAAATTGTTTGTTGGACCAAGTCTTGAAGAACTCTGGGAGAATGCCATTGATACTCTCATTGAGTCCAATAGTCAACCTTACGATATTTCTTGATAAGAAATTTGGTTCGAAACGTTCCGTACCTTCATCTTGTCTCGACAAATCTACAGATGTTTTAACTACGGCCTTTGCTTTGCTAGAAAACCAGAGTGTCAATACCATAATTAAACCTGCAATTAGTAGTAAATAAGGTTCCGTTTGTACGGGCTCGCCCAATGCAGTCATAACATAGTTTGAAGGATCTTCACCACTAACGGACCAAGCTTCATAAGAATTATAAGCAGCAATTGGAACACCAATAAAGTTAACTAAGTCATTACCAGCAAAAGCTACAGCTAATGCAAAGGTGCCTACTATTATAATTATGGTGTAAATTTTGGCATTTAATAACTTTATCGCCAGATACGATAGAATAGTAAAAGTCAAAAAGCTTATTGCTATAAAAGTAAATGGGTTGGTACTTAAAAACTCCTTAATTGATGGTGGCATAAATGCTGCATTTTTTAAACCTTTAATAATTATAAAGTACATTATTGAAGTTACAGCAAAACCACTAAATACAGCACTGTACCAAGTTGGCTTCTTTTTAAAATCAAATGAAAGCAATAGCCTTGATATATATTGTACTAAAGCACCAATAGTAAATGCAACAACAACCGATAGAAGTATTCCGAGTATAATTTCTATGGCTTTTTCGTTATTGATGTAATTACCTAGATCAATTATAGATTGTTGTTGATCGCTATAAATCTTAATTAACGCTACAGCAACTGAGGCACCTAATAGCTCAAATACAATTGAAACCGTAGTAGAAGTAGGTAGCCCCAATGTATTAAAGAAGTCTAGAAGAAGGATATCTGTAAGCATAACGGCCATAAAAATGACCATTATCTCATTGAACATAAATTCACCCGGGTTAAAAATGCCTTTACGAGCAACTTCCATCATACCACTAGAAGTCATTGCGCCAACCGCAACACCAATACTGGCAACAATCATTATAGTTTTAAAAGAAACTGCCTTAGAGCCGATTGCAGAGTTTAAAAAATTTACGGCATCATTACTTACACCAACTACTAGGTCTGCGATTGCTAAGAAAGCTAAAGCAGCTAGCATATAGACATAAAGGTTTTCCATGAAATAAAATAGCTATAATTGAACGCAAATTACTTGTTTTAATTTGAACGTAATGTTACCAAAATGTTATGTTCTAAATGACAAACCAAAAAAAAAGTGATTAACTTTTCCAGTAAATATAGGTTATAAATTGATTTGTATTTTAATCTTAATCATTAAAAAATATTTAAATTTCTGATTATTAGTGTTTTATAAGTTTAATGTTAAATTAATGTTACGTAAATGTTGTTTAAAAGTAAAATTAACGTTAACTTTGTAATATTAATATTAATAAAACCCAATGGATATGAAAAAAATAATGATATTTCTATTGATGATGAGTGTGAGTTTTATTTATGCTCAAGATCGCAAAGAGCCCAAATTAGAGAAAAAAGGGGACATGACTTATATAACATATTATCACGATAATGGAGAAGTAAGTCAAACAGGACAGTTTAACGCCGAAGGAAAGTTGCATGGCGAATGGAGAAGCTATGATATCGATGGTAATAAAGTTGCCATAGGTACCTATGATAATGGTAAAAAAGTAGGTAAATGGTTCTTCTGGCAAGGTGATTCTTTAAAGGAGGTTGATTATATTGATTCTAAGGTAATCAGTGTTAATCAATGGGATAATAAGAGTAAAGTAGCAATCAACTAATAAGTAAGTTTAAAAAAAATGTACGAATAAAAAAGGCTCTCGAAATGAGAGCCTTTTTTTTATAATTAAAGGGAATTTTACCTCAGCTAATATTAGTTAATTGTCCAACCAGCTCCCCAAGTGCTATAGTCAGTACCAGTTGCATTAGCAGATGAACCACCGATAACATCTGCTTGAGTTGGAGGATTCATGTTCATAAAATCATCTTCGTAAATAAACTCTGTAGTTACGTTAGTGAATAAAACATCTGTAAACTGAAGATTTGCAGGAATATTGTCAGAAGTTATATCTCCTGGAGTATCATCTTCAACAACAACACCACGGCCAAAGTCTTCTATAACTACATTGTTAAATATACCACCGGTACCAGCACGCAAACGGAATGCACGGCTATTATCAGCGCTTCCTACAACGGTTACATCGTTTATTGTAGGGATAGATACGAAGCCACCTGAGTTTTGGAAATCAGTATTGAAACCATCCATCTCAAAAGCACTATCACCATCAAGTGTTTGCTCAACATATACATCAGTTACAGTACCAGTATAACCTTCTGTCCAGTCTACAGAATCATCTTCGGCACCAACAACTGCTAGATTGTTAACATTAACATCGCCACCAAAGAACTCGATACCGTCGTCAGAGCTTTCAAATATTTGGACAAAGTTGATTTCTGTTGCCGCACTTACAGCATAAAGTGAAAGGCCATTTAACTCTTGTGTACCATTTAATGCTCCACCAACATATTCTAATCTTAGGTAGTTGATACTTCCAGAATCATCACCTGCAACTTCTCCACCATAAGGTAATTGACCAACCTCACTTGTTGGTAAATCGTCTGGTTCTGCTGGGTCAAATAAGTTTGTAGTTCCTTGTCCTAGTATAACTAAGCCACCCCAATCACCAGGACCTGGATTACTTGAAGCAGAAGTCATAACTACAGGATTACTTGCAGTACCGTTTATGATTATTTGTGAACAACGTAAAACAGCAATATAATTTTGCACACCGTTTGGTTCTGCTTCAATTCGAGTACCTGCTGGAATTGTTAATGTTGCACAATTATCCACAAAAACAGCAGCTGCTAAACGATAAGTAATATCAGGATCCAATGTTGTATCCTCATTGATAAAACCAAATAATTCTTCGACATCATCGCCGCCATTTCCGTTACCACCACCAGTAGTGTTGTTAACAGTACTGTTATCGTTAATAACAATATCGGGTGTATTATCATCTTCGCAACCCATAAGCAAGAGAGCTACTAAGATTAAACTTGAAAGAAATTTAATTTTCATTTTAAAAAGATTTAATTTATTTAATTATAGATGTTAAAATTTATATTTGAGTGACAAACCTATGTCGATGCCGTCTTTAAATTCAGTGATTACAAATGAATTACCTAATCCATCCGTTTGGGAAAATGTAATATTTGGATTCAATAAGTTTCTTGCCGTTAAACCAATTTCAAAATTATCGGTTATTGGATTAATGAGTACAAAATCCAAAGAGGTTACAGATTCTTCGATGATATCACCATTGGTACCAGCACCAAGGGCAAAAATTCGATCAGAGAAGTAAGAACCTACTAGCGATGCTTTTGGCTTATAGTTGCCAATTTTCGGTGTAAAGGTTAAATCTAGATTACCGATAAACTCAGAGGCACCTTCCAATTCGCTCTCTGTTCTTGGCACAATTTGACCATTTACAATTCTTGAAAATTGTGTAGAGAATGTACCACCAACTGATTTCAGGTCTTGCTGCGTATCAGTCCAAGCAAAATTAAAGCCTACATTAAGTATTGGATCTTCGTCAGCATCTCTGATTAAATCTTTTCTAGCCTCTACCTCTATACCAAATACTTGAGCTTGATCTCCAGTTCTAAAGTAGCGTTGGTCACCTGTAGCATCTCTTGCAGTAACACGGTTTATAGGGTCGTTAATTTCTTTATAGAATATACCTAAAGAAATAATCTCTCCCGGCTCTAAGAACCACTCATATTTTAGATCGTAATTAAAAATTTCGGAATAAATTGGCCCAGTTCCGTCAACACCACCTAATAAGTCTGGATTACCACCATAGCGTATAACAACATCTTCATATACAAATGGTGCTACTTCTTTAAATTCTGGAAAAGAGGCTGTGATACTAAACGACCCTCTAAGATTCATGTCATCGTTTAGCGCATATCTGATATTTAAACTTGGTAAATATAAATTATCGTAGGCATCAACGGTAGTTTCTACACCCGCAGCTATAACATCACCTTGGACATCGTAAGTAATTTCTTGGTCGAAGCTTTCTATTCTCAATCCAGGCACAATAAGTAACTTCTTATCTGCTAACTGAATTTCAGCATTTATATGACCGGCATGTACGTTTAATTCACCTCGGTATCTACTATCTGGTAAGCCAGGTCTGTTTATTGTACTCTGCCCAGGAATCGGATTTAATGTAGCCGTATTCCATAAACCAGAACCATCAGGAATATTGATATTAGATATATTAAAGATTGAGTTAAGATTGTTTACATCTGTAACAACTTGATTATTACCATTGATTAAATCATAACCATAGCGTATGGCATTAAAGTTTCTTACTTTACGTCTTCCAGCATATCCAAAATTAAGTGTAACGTTTTCTGAGATCGTATTTTTTAGGTTCAAAAACCCATTGTATTCATCATCTTCAATTTCTTGGAAGAAACGTTGGTTATCAAAGGCCACGTTGCTGAAAAAAGTTGGGTTGGTATTTGGATCATTATCTAAAGCTAACTGGTAATTTTGTAAAACAAAACGCTTACGATCTGGTTCATCAGCTAATACTTTGTTGTAACCAAATCCCCAGTCTACTTTCCAATTACCATCCGAATAATCACCTAAAAATTGGTTGACAAATATCTGATCTTGGTTAAAACGACCATTGTAAACAAAAAACCCTTCTTCAGCACCACCTTGGTCATCTCGTATATCACCTTGCCCTTCTATACCAAAGAATTCGGTCTGATCTACAGCGCTGTTGATGTATAATGTACGATATTTAAGGTTTAAATTATCATTCACTCTGTAATCTATATTAGCCATAGCAGTTGTAGTAGCATCATAGATGTACTGATCTACATTTGGATAAGAAGAATTTATGGTGTTTGTAAAATTGGTAGCTTCACCTTGTCTAAATCTAAACCCATTAGAAAAAGATGCAGTTCCGAAGAAGCTTATTCTTGATCTCTCATTAAATTCATGTGTAAAACCACCTTCAATACCAAAATTAACATTTACAGGTGCACCGCCATCAACAGGGTCAACAGGCTGCCCTAATACAATAGCAAAAGGATTATTATCATATCTATTGTAGCGTCCAAAATAGCTGACACCTTCATTCAATAAAAAATCTTCACCAATAGCTGCAGAGTTTACACCAGAGCCAACACTAACATTAAAATAGTTTTTACCCGTATGAGCTTTTGAAACTATATTTACATTACCAGCTGAAAAATCTGATAAAAAATTAGTAGAATAAGCCTTACTTACACCTATACTTTCAATGATATCTGTTGAAAATAAGCCTAAGTCAATATTTTTCTTATTAACATCAGTTGAAGGTAATGTTATCCCATTTAGTGTTGTATTTTGATAACGATCACCTAGTCCTCTCACATACACATTACCACCACCACGTTGTTTTGAAATACCCGATATTTTTGCTACCGCTCCAGAAGCATCGCTAATACCTTTTCTAGCTAATTCAAAAGAACCGATACTCGTTTTTATTGCCACTGCCTTTTTTTGATCTATCAACAATGCAGCAGGACTATCTCGCCTGGCAGTGGTTTGAATGACAACCTCATCTAATGCAGCAGCACTTGCACCCATGGGCACGTTGATTGTTGTTACTTTTTCAGCTACAACTTCTGCTTCGATTTCAATGGTTTCATACCCAACGAAGCTGAATACCACTGTGTACGTTCCTGGATCTAAATTGTCTATCTCATAAAGTCCATCTGCATCTGTAGTAGCACCCTTAGTAGTGCCTTTAATAGTTACATTTGCAAAAGGCAAAGGCTCATTATTAAACTCTTTATCGGTTAGCTTACCAACGATACTCCCTGTTTGCTGTGCATAAGACAAGAAGGATACGGAGAATAAAAATATAAGTAATATGTTTTTCATTAGTTTTTTAAAATTATGCTGCAAAGAAACTGCGATATTCCTTCCTTTAGGTTAGACAATGATTAAAGATTTGTAATGAAAAGGTTAGTTAAGCGTTACCTGAATATTAAGCGATTTATCGTTAAGGATACAATTTGTTAACATTAATATCTGTTCGATTTGAAATTGTTTTTTCTACACAATTCAACCTCAATTTGTATATCTTGCAAGACTTAAGTTTTTAACTATGAATTGGGAACAGCTACTATCCTTAAAGCGTTTTGGTGATACAAATAAAAGACTAAGAAAAGAGCAAGATGAAACACGTGTTGGTTTTGAAGTGGATTATGACAGAATTATTTTTTCATCAGAATTTAGGAGTCTACAAGACAAAACCCAAGTTGTTCCTTTATCTAAAACGGATTTTGTTCATACAAGACTGACACATAGCCTTGAAGTAAGTGTGGTGGGAAGGTCTTTAGGAAGAAAAGTAGGTAAATTGCTTCTAGATAAACATCCACATTTATCTCGTGTACATGGTTATAAGATTAACGATTTTGGTGCTATCGTAGCTGCTGCAGCCTTGGCACATGATATTGGCAATCCCCCTTTTGGGCATTCTGGAGAAAAAGCCATAGGATCATATTTTACTCATGGAAAAGGCGCTGAGTTTAAATCTATGTTGAGTTCTAAGGAATATCAGGATTTATGCGATTTTGAAGGTAATGCTAATGGGTTTAAGATATTAACTGAAAGTAGGTCGGGAAGAGCAGGGGGATTACGACTGAGCTATGCAACTCTAGGTGCGTTTATGAAATATCCAAAGGAATCGTTACCCAAAAAGCCAACGAATCATATTGTAGATAAGAAATATGGTTTTTTTCAGAGCGAAAAGAACATGTTCCAAGATATAGCTTCAGAGCTAGGATTAATAAAAAGAAGTGATGATCATCTAAGTTTTGATAGACACCCATTAGCTTATTTAGTTGAAGCAGCAGATGATATTTGCTATACTATAATAGACTTTGAAGACGGCATTAATCTAGGACTCATAGAAGAAGAATATGCCCTTGAATATTTAATAAAATTAGTAAAAGGCAAAATTATCACAAACAATTATAATGCGCTAAAAACGACCGAGGATCGCGTAAGCTATTTAAGAGCTTTAGCAATAAATACCCTAATAGAGGAGGCTGCTTCTATCTTTATGGAAAATGAAGCATCTATTTTAAGTGGAAATTTTGGGACTGCACTTTTAGATGTAAGTCAATATAAAGCACAAATTAAGGATATTATTGATCTAAGCATAAAGAATGTATACCGCTCAAAAGAAGTCATTAATAAAGAAATTGCTGGATACGAAATCTTAAATCAACTATTAAATACGCATGGTGAATTAGCCTATAACTGCTATACCGATAATATATCTCACTACGACAGATTGCTATTGAACCTTATGCCAGAAAGTGTAAACTTGGGGAATACGTCTTTATATAGTAATCTAATGGCTGTCTGTTTGTACATATCAAAATTGTCTGATACTAATGCGTTGTTACTACACCAAAAGCTTAGAGGGCAAATTCTATAGATGTATTTCGTCGATTAATTTTGTTTTTTACCGAGGAATTGTTTTTATTTATTTCATATTCAGTCCCAAAAACCTACTTATGAGAAATAATATACTCGGCGGCTTAGTCATTTTTATGGTTGTACTTACTTGTTTATTAATGTTAGATGACATTTCTAACCCTAGAGAAAAAACGTCTGTAAATGATAGTGTTCAGGTAGAACAAATTGACAATCAAACAGATTTAGCTGTTATTGAAAACGAAGATTAAATCTTCAATTTTGTTTTTTATTGATTTTGCGTCTAATTGAAAAAGTTCATGTAATTGGTTAACTGAACCGTGCTCAACAAATGTGTCTGGTAGACCCAAAACAGTTATTTGCTGCTTAAAGTTATATCTATTTGCATATGCTAAGATAGAACTACCAAAGCCACCTAAAGTAGTACCATCTTCGATTGTTACTACAGCGCTATAGTTCGTAAAAACTTCGTATAGTAAGTCTTCGTCTAATGGCTTTAAAAATTGCATATCATAATGCGATACATCTAAATTAACAATGGCATCTTCAACTGTTTTAGCCATGGTTCCTATTGAAAGTACCGCAATTTGCTTACCTTTTTTAAGATAAGTACCTTTACCTATTTTAATTTTTTCAAAAGGTTTTTTCCAATCTAAAAGATGCCCTCTTCCTCTTGGATAGCGGATTGCGATAGGAAAATCTATACCCAATTGAACGGTATACATTATATTCCTCAGTGCTATAGCACTTCTAGGCGCAAAAATTACAAGATTAGGTATGCAATTGAGATAAGCCAAATCAAAAACACCATGATGTGTAGCGCCGTCTTCACCTACCACTCCGGCACGATCCAAACAAAAAACAACAGGAAGGTTTTGTAAGGCGACATCATGTATCACTTGATCATAAGCGCGTTGTAAAAAGGTAGAATAGATATTACAAAATGGAATCATGCCTTGTGTTGCCATACCTGCTGCCAGAGTCACAGCATGTTGCTCAGCAATGCCTACATCAAAAGCGCGCTCTGGAATTTTCTCCATCATATACTTTAAGGAACTACCAGTGGGCATGGCTGGAGTAATACCTATAATCTTTTTGTTTTTTAATGCCAGTTCAACTATCGTTTCACCGAATACGTCTTGATATTTTGGTGGTTGATTAGAACCTGATTTAGGAATGAGTTCCCCAGTATTGGCATTAAACTTTCCAGGCGCATGATATTTTACTTGATTTTTTTCAGCTTGTTCTAGGCCTTTCCCTTTGGTAGTAATGACATGTAAAAACTTTGGGCCACTTATGGTTTTAAGCCGCTTTAATTCTGAAATCAATAGTGATAAATCATGACCATCAATAGGGCCCGAATACTCAAAGTTTAAAGCTTCAAAAATATTATCCTGTTTTTGAGTGCCTTCTTTTACATTGGTTAAGTATTGCTTTAAAGCACCAACACTTGGATCGATACCAATAGCATTGTCATTAAGTATGACCAACAGATTTGCATCTGTGACTCCTGCATGATTAAGACCTTCAAAAGCCATTCCACTAGCAATCGAAGCATCTCCAATCACTGCAATATGATGTTTGTCTTCGCTTTTTAATTGTGATGCAATAGCCATTCCTAAAGTGGCTGAAATTGAAGTCGACGAATGCCCTACTCCAAAGGTGTCGTATTCGCTTTCACTGCGCTTGGGAAAGCCACTAATACCATTGAGCTGTCTATTGGTCTCAAATATGCTCTTTCGCCCAGTTAAAATTTTATGGCCATAGGCTTGATGTCCAACATCCCAAATCAGTAAATCCTCGGGAGTGTTAAACACATAATGTAGTGCAATGGTCAATTCTACAACACCCAAACTCGCACCTAAATGGCCTTCTTTGGTGGCGACAATATTGATGATAAACTCACGTAACTCCTTGGCAAGCAGCGGTAAGTCCTCTGCCTTAAGTTGACGTAAATCTTGAGGAAGATCGATATGTTCTAAAAACTTTTTCAAAGTACTGCAAATGTACCATATAGAAATTATATTATTAGTTCAAATAGAATCGTATTTTTACAATGATGATAAAGCCATACGACGATACCTATTTTATGCGGAAAGCGCTTCAGGAAGCTGAAGTCGCTTTTGAAAAGGGAGAAATTCCTGTGGGTGCCGTTATTGTGATCGAAGATAGAATTATTGCTAGAGCGCATAATCTCACAGAGCAGTTAAATGATGTCACCGCGCATGCTGAGATGCAGGCCATTACCTCTGCGGCAAACTTTTTAGGGGGTAAGTATTTAACTAAATGCACGCTTTACGTAACATTAGAGCCTTGCCAAATGTGTGCTGGTGCTTTATACTGGAGCCAGATTTCTAAAATTGTATATGCAGCTTCTGATGAAAAGCGCGGATTTAAGGTTATGGGCACCAAGCTACACCCAAAAACAAAAGTGGTTGGTGGTATTTTGGCCGATGAAGCTTCAGTATTAATGAAACGTTTTTTTATAGAGAGACGTAATTTGAACTAAAAATCGATTTCAAAATGAACAAAATTATAGTCATATTAATAGTATTACTTCCTTTGAGTTGCAAGACTAAAGTCAATAATTCTAAAATGAAGGACAGTAAAACGAGTACCTTAATCGCTAAAGGGGATCTTTACGGTTCTGGAGCAGAAGGTATTGAAAAACAAAACATAGTGATTTCTAACCGAAAAGACTGGGACGATTTATTAGAGAAAATGAATTCTGTAAACAATGTGTCTGATAGTTTTTCAGAGACTGAAATAGATTTTTCAAAATTTAAGGTAATCGCTGTTTTTGACGAAGTGAAGACTACAGGTGGTCACAGTATAGAATTAAATATTACAGAGCATAAAGATAGTGTTTTA
The DNA here is from genome assembly GCF_028282165.1 of Winogradskyella sp. Taxonomy (GTDB): domain Bacteria; phylum Bacteroidota; class Bacteroidia; order Flavobacteriales; family Flavobacteriaceae; genus Winogradskyella. Next base: position 148,789 of record NZ_JANQIM010000024.1, read on the forward strand.
GTGGAGGTGGTACACAAATCTCCAGAAGGGATGGCTACCACTGTTTTGACCCAACCGTATTATATAACTAAGATTATGAAAAACGATTTGCCAATACGTTTTAAGTAAATATTCTTGAGATCCAGCTGTAAAAGTGGGATTAGTTCAACCATCTGTTTTGAATGCATTGCCGTGCAACTTTTCAAAACAAAGTTTCACTAAATAAAAAACGCCCAACCAAAGGTTGAGCGTGGAAACTAATAAGATATATTCTTATAGTACCTGCACATTTGCAGCTACTTTGCCTTTTCTGCCTTCTTCTTCTGTGTATTCTACATTATCACCTTCGCGTAATTCTACACCATTGAGATTTGATACATGTACGAAGATGTCCTTTCCTGTTTCTTCGTTGGTAATGAATCCATATCCTTTGGAATCATTGAAAAATTTAACTGTTCCAGTCATTATAAATAAATAAAAATTAAAGTGTAAAGGTACAGTTATTTATTTCACCAATCAGAAATAAGGCACTTTATTTCAAAAAGTTACAATTTCTTAATACTTGTGACGCTTTTGATTTTCTCTCATTTTTTCAAGGTTTTCCTTTGTTAGCATGTAGTCTTTTACATCTTTTCCTTTCCATCTGTAGTAGGAAAATAAAGGAAATACAACCAAAAAAAGTCCAAGTACGCCAAAACCAATAAGTTTTTTTGAGTAGTCAACCTCTAAAATAAAACCACAAACAATACTTGTTAGGGAAGCAATAAAAGCAATTAGTGTGATGATGTGAATAGGTTTCATATTAAAGCAATAGGTTTCGACTACGTTCAACCTAAAATTTGTTGAACGATTTAAGATGTAAAGTTAATCAATTCGCGACGATAAGCCGTAAGTAGTTTTGATTTTGATACAAATCCATAATACTTCTTGTCTTTGATAACGGGTAAGTTCCAGGCACTAGAGGATTGAAATTTATTCATCACAAGTTGCATAGAATCGGTTTCATAATAAATGATTTCAGGTGGTTTTTGCATAAAGGTTTCCACAGTAGTGGAGTCATAAAGCGTTGGGTCGAACATTACAGATCGAATACTGTCTAACTGAATAATTCCCATAAAGTTTTGTTCTTCATCAATAACAGGGAACAAATTTCTATTCGACTTTGAAACACCTTTTTTCAGCATGTCTCCTAAAGTCATCTCAGGATTTAGGGTAACGAAGTCTTGTTCAATAACTGCGTCGAGCTTCATAAGTGTCAGTACACTTTTATCCTTATTTTGGGTTAATAATGCACCTTTTTCTAATAATTCTTTGGTATAAATGGTATGGTCGAGTCCATTTTTGTTAATGATAAACGACATAGATGACGTAATCATTAAAGGTACAAATAGCTCATAGCCACCTGTAATTTCGGCGATCAAAAAAATTGCAGTTAGCGGTGCATGAAGCACACCAGCAATAAGACCTGCCATACCAATTAATGTAAAATTAGCTTCGGACACCGAAAAGCCTAATCCGCAATTGTTAATCACTTTTGCGACCACATTGCCTAAGGCACTGCCCATTACCAATGAGGGAATGATAATTCCACCAGTTCCACCAGCTACAAAAGTTGTGGTCATTGCAATAGCTTTAAAGATGGTAATGCCAAAAAGCAACCCAATAACTATCCAGATATTATCCAAGTGTTGGTCAAAAGGTGTATTTCCCAGTGCTTCAATATCGTTTCCTATCATTAAGTTGTTGATAAAACCAAACCCTTCACCATAGAGTGGTGGAATGAAAAATAACATAACACCGATGGCGAGTCCGCCTATAATGAGCTTTTGCCGTGCTGATTTAAACCGATTGAAAAATGAAGTTATTCCAAAATATATTTTCGAAAAATAAATAGAGGCGATTCCTGTTCCAATACCTAATAAGATGTAGAATAATGTGTCTTTTATAGCAAACTTATCTGTAACATTAAAATCGAAAAGTACACTATCACCCAAAAAGAAATAAGAGGTAATTACTGATGAAACCGATGCTATTAAAAGTGGTAATAAAGAAGCAAAAGTCAAATCCAAACTAAAGACTTCAATGGCAAAAATTATAGCAGCTATAGGAGATTTAAAAATGGATGCTATGGCACCTGCAGCCGCACAGGCTATAAGTAAGCTTCTTGTTTTACGATCAATATGCAATAAACGACTTACGTTAGAACTCAATGCAGATGCTGAAGCAATGGCTGGTCCCAACAGCCCTACAGAACCTCCAAAACCTACGGTTAACGGTGCTGTTATTAGCGGTAAATAGATGTTTCGTTTATGAATGATTCCATCGCGTTTCGATAAGGCAAATAGAATAGATGGAATGGCATGTTTACTTGGTTGTTTTGAAATGTACCTAACAAATAAGTAGACCAAAAAGAGACCAACAATAGGAAGAATGAAATAGATGCTATTTTCTGAAAGAATAACACCTTTTTCAAAAACAGCTTCAATGGCAAAAGTGATGTTTTTTATAAAAACTGAAATCAAACCTGCTAACAGTCCAATAATTAAACTCAATAAAAACAAGAAGTTTTTTTCGGAGATGTGCTTATATCTCCAAATATGCAAGCGTTTAAATAAGTTGGATTTAGTTGGCATAGCTTAAATCTAACAAAAAAATCCTGCTTTTTGCAGGATTCAATTCTTAGGATTTTAAATTCAATTTTAAATTGAGTTCCTCAAGTTGTTCGTCATCTATGGGTGCTGGTGCATCGATCATTACATCTCGTCCCGAATTATTTTTTGGGAAAGCGATAAAATCCCTAATGGTTTCTTGGCCTCCTAATATAGCCACCAATCTATCGAGCCCAAAGGCAATACCTCCATGTGGTGGTGCTCCGTATTCAAAAGCATCCATTAAGAACCCAAACTGTGCTCTTGCTTCTTCTTCCGAGAATCCTAAGTGCTTTAACATGATGGCTTGGGTGGGTTTATCGTGGATACGAATTGAACCACCTCCTATTTCATTTCCATTCAATACCAAATCATAAGCATTAGCTTTAACATCACCAGGATTTGTGTCCAATAATTCTAATTGACTAGGTTTTGGTGAGGTAAACGGATGGTGCATAGCGTGATAGCGTTCAGTATCTTCGTCCCATTCCAATAATGGAAAATCCATAACCCAAAGTGGCGCAAACTCGTCTGATTTGCGTAGGCCTAATCGCTCTGCTAATTCCATACGTAAGGCACTTAGCTGTGGTCTAACCTTATTGGTCTCACCAGAAAGCACACAGATTAAATCACCGGCTTTGGCTCCAGTAACTTCTGCCCATTTTGCTAAATCCTCTTGGTCGTAGAATTTATCTACTGAAGACTTGTAGGTGCCATCATCATTACATCGACAATAGACCATGCCCAAAGCGCCTATTTGCGGTCGTTTTACCCAATCAATGAGCTTGTCGATTTCTTTTCTGGTATAACTGTTTCCTCCAGGAATAGCGATACCAACCACCAATTCGGCAGAGTTGAACACCTTAAAATCCTTATGTTGGGTAACCTCATTTAGTTCGCCGAATTCCATCCCAAATCTAATGTCTGGTTTGTCATTGCCATACAAACGCATGGCATCATCGTAAAGCATTCTTGGGAATTTGTCAACGTCAACACCATTAATTTCCTTTAAAAGGTGACGTGTTAAGCCTTCAAACGTATTTAAGATATCTTCTTGTTCTACAAAGGCCATTTCACAGTCTATCTGTGTAAACTCTGGCTGACGATCGGCACGTAAGTCTTCATCCCTAAAGCATTTTACAATCTGGAAATACTTATCCATACCGCCTACCATCAGTAATTGCTTGAAGGTTTGTGGCGATTGTGGTAAGGCATAAAACTGGCCTTCGTTCATGCGCGAGGGCACTACAAAATCGCGTGCACCTTCAGGTGTGGATTTTATAAGATAAGGAGTTTCGACTTCAATGAATCCTTCATTAGATAAATAGTTTCTGACGGCTTGAGCCACTTTATGCCTAAAGATCAAACTTTCTTTTACAGGGTTACGGCGAATATCCAAGTAACGATATTTCATGCGTAAATCATCTCCCCCATCTGTGTTGTCTTCAATAGTAAACGGAGGAACTAAAGAATTATTTAAAACTGTCAACTCCGATACTAGAACTTCAATATCTCCTGTTGGAATATTTGGGTTCTTTGAAGCACGTTCTTGAACTTTTCCTTTAACTTGTATTACAAACTCACGCCCTAATTTTTGAGCTTGCTCCATTAAGTCCTTTGAAGTCTGATCTTCATCAAAATAAAGTTGGGTTATGCCATAACGATCTCTAAGATCTACATAAATCATAAACCCTTTATCCCTAACACCTTGTACCCAACCTGCCAGTGTAACTTCTCTATTGCTACTAGTGACTCTTAATTCGCCACAATTATGACTTCTATACATATGAAAAAATTGATCCTGCAAATTTAATTAACTTAAAGACAAAAAAATAAAAAAGCCCTAACAATTGTTGGGGCTTTACTAAATATTTGTTCAATTATTATTTATCTAGTACGAGTTGTAAATCGTCTTCAACTTCTACTGGTTCAGATTGAGGAGACTTGCTAAATAAGCCCTTTATCCATAATTTGAATCGTGTGATGAGGTAAAACAAAATAGGCACTACAATTAGGGTTAAAAACGTTGCGATGAATAGTCCGTAAATAACGGTCCATGCTAATGGTCCCCAAAAAATAACATTATCGCCACCAACATAAATGTTTGGGTCTAAATCTGACAATAATGTGAAGAAATTTATGTTTAAACCAGTTGCTAGTGGAATTAAGCCTAAAATGGTGGTGATTGCCGTTAATAATACAGGTCGTAAACGCGCTTTGCCTCCTTTGATAATAGCCTCTAACAAATCCTTATTGGGGAGATTTTCATCATCATTAAGGTCTAATTCAATCTTTTTACGATCTATGAGCAATTGGGTATAGTCCAGAAGCACCACACCGTTGTTAACAACAATACCGGCGAGAGATATAATGCCCATCATGGTCATCATGATTACAAATGGGCTGCCTGTAGCTACGATGCCTCCAAAAACGCCAATTAAGCTTAAGAAAATAGCCAACATAATAATTCCTGGCTTTGAAATGGAATTGAACTGAAAAATCAAAAGAAAGAATATTAATCCCAAACCTATAAAAAAAGCACTCATTAAAAACGCTTGCTGTTTGTTTTGCTCTTCAATCTCACCAGTATAATTGATTTTAATGCCATTAGGCATACCTTCAAAATTTTCCATTTCCTTCTGAATTTTGGAAACAGCTAACGCCGCATTTCCACCTTGAGCTAATGCCGAATATAGTAGTACGACTCTATTTGTATTTTTGTGCTTAATGGCACTAAACCCAGAAGAATTGTTTTGTTTGGCTACCGCAGAAACGGGAATTTCTTTGATTTGGCCAGAAGCCATATCCCTAAATGTAATCTTTTGGTTAAAAAGAGCACTTGTGTTGTATCGGTCGTTTTTATTAAAGCGTACGTAGATATCATAATCTTCGCCACTTTCTTTGTAAATACCTGCTTTTGCTCCAAATATAGAATTACGCAATTGCTGCCCTACTTGGCCAGCACTTACTCCCAGTTCACCAGCCTTTTCACGGTCAACTTGCACAAGCATAGCGGGTTTAGATTTATTGACATCGATTTTTAATTCGTCAATACCTTCAATATTTTTTGAATTAATAAAATCGCGCATGCGTTCGGCAGTTGAGATAAGCTCCGCATAATCATCACCTCGCAATTCTAAACTTATAGGGAAACCAGCAGGAGGACCAACGGCATCTTTTTCGACCGAAATAGTAACACCTGGATAAATGCCTTTAAGCCCGTCCTGTACTTTTTTGAGTAAAACATTACTATCAGCACCATCACGGAACTTGTATTCGCGCATGGTGGCAGTAATTTTGCCTCTGTGTGGTAACTCTGCTTCAGAGCCGCCATCCGTTTCGGGATTTCCTGCACCTTCACCAACCTGCGATACTGCACTTTCGGTTAAGAAATTAAAGCCACTGCCGTCAATATAAGCCTCGTCTTTTATAATATCGTAGACCTGTTGCTCTATTTGCTTGGTAATGATGTTTGTTTCTTTGATATCAGTACCTTCGGGATATTCTATATATACTATAATCTGATTAGGTGTATTGTCTGGGAAAAACTCCACTTTGGTACGTTGGCTACCAACAGATGCCCCAAATCCTATAAAAGCTACGATTAGGAGTATAAAAGTACCAACCGCTATGAGCACAGGTTTTTTCCCGCTTAAAGCTGTTCGCAAGGTTTTTTCATACAAAAGCTCAAAGCGAGGCAATACTTTGTCTTGAAATCCAACAGACCAAGACCTCAAAAAGAGTCTGTATATCCATATAAGTATGACAGATACAATCATAAGTGTACCCAAGCCTCTATAAGCGCCTCCAAATAGTGCAATAAGCAGCCCGATAGAACCTACGATAAGACTTATGGTAATTATATTTTTTAAAGGCATTTCTTTGTCTTCCGTGGTCATGTAACGCGATACAAGTACCGAATTAAAAAATATGGCTACAAAGAGTGAAGAGCCTAGCACCACAGACAAGGTGACGGGAAAGTAAATCATAAATTGCCCCATAACGCCTGGCCATAATCCTAAGGGAACAAAGGCAGCAACTGTTGTTGCTGTAGAAATAATGATTGGAAACGCAATTTCTCCAATTCCCTTTTTAGCAGCTTCTACCCGAGGCATGCCTTCACTCATTAATCGATAAACGTTTTCTACCACTACAATACCATTATCTACCAGCATTCCTAAGCCCATGATTAAACCAAACAAAATCATGGTATTCATGGTGTATCCGAACAGGTTTAAAATAGTGAGCGACATAAACATGGACATGGGTATGGCAAACCCAACAAACAGAGCGTTTTTAAAACCTAAAAAGAACATTAACACCGTAACGACGAGGATAATACCAAATATGATATTGTTCACTAAATCGTCTACTTGACCAATAGTTTTAGAGGATTGATCATTGGCAATGGTAAGCCTTAAGTCTTTTGGGAATACGTTTTCTTCAGCATTTTTAACAATGTCCCTAATTTTATCCGCAGCATCAACCATGTTTTTCCCAGAACGCTTCTTAACATCTAACATAACGACCTCATCTCCAAATTCACGCGCGTAGGTGGTTTTATCTTCGTCTTTAAAAGTTACTTTTGCAATATCCTTTAAATAAATGGGATTGTTGTTTTCAGATTTGACGACAAAATCGTTGAGCTCCTTAGGGTCTTCTATTTCGCCTAAAATTCTAATCGTACGTCTTTGACCACTGGTAATAAGGTTACCTGCAGACATAGTTACGTTTTCATTTTGTATGGTATTTATAACATCGTCAAAGCTTACTTTTGCTGCCATCATTTTATAGATGTCTACTGCAACTTCTACTTCTTTTTCTTGTGCACCTCGGATGTCTACCTGTTTGATTTCGTCGAGGCTTTCGATTTCATCTTCAAGATATTCACCGTACTCTTTTAGTTTGTCTACAGGGTAATCCCCAGAAATATTAATGTTGAGTATTGGTATTTCTTCTGAAAGACTTAAATCAAAAATATTGGGTTCTACTTTAGCACCATTGAATGTTGGCCAATCTTCACTAGACGTTTCGACATCTACTTCATCTTTTATCTTTTGCTTTGCAGCATCAACCGTAATATTTTCGTCAAATTCAACTATAATTATAGAATAATCTTCTTGTGAAGTTGAGGTAATCTCAATGACGTTGCTAACGGTTTTTATTCTGTCTTCTATGGGGTCTGTGATGAGTTTTTCTATATCCTCAGCAGTATTTCCAGGATATACCGAACTTATATAAATTTTGGTTTCCTTAATTTCAGGGAAATTTTCACGTGCCATACCAAAATATGCTGAAGCTCCTAAAATCAATATCAGCACAATGAGTACGTACATTGTGGTCTTATTGTTGATTGCCCACGATGACAGTGGAAACTCTTTATCAACTTTTTTTGTGCTTTTCTTTTTTCCTTTAGCCATTATTTGTGCGTTTATAAGTTTTAGCTATAAATCCTGTTTTATTTTTTTTCTACCCAATACCTTCTAAACCTTTAGTATATAAACTTAATTCAAGATTTTTACGGTTTGATTGTCTCTGACGCTTCGCGCACCTTTATCTATAAGTTCTGCTTCGTTTTCTAGGCCTGATAAGACTTCAATTTTATCGCCTTGTGTTTTTCCTGTTGTAATTAGAGTACGCTTTGCAGTAGCAGTATTTTCGGCTTTTTCTATTACAGTATATACGTACTGGTCGCCTTGGGCATTTTCTGATATGATACTCTGCGGAATTAAAATCGCCTTCGGGTTTGTATAATCGTTTATTTTTAACTTGGCCGTAAGGTTTGGTTTAATGGTTTTATCCTTTTCAGGTACGGTAACTTCAACTTTAAATGTTCTATTTGCTGGGTTAATAAAGTCTCCTGTTTGACGTACTTTGGCTTGCATGGTTTTTCCTAAAATTGGAAATGAGAGTTCTACACTTTTTCCAGGCGTAATATTAGCTACGTAGCGTTCTGGAACATCGGTTTCAACATACATGTTTTTTAAGCTCACTAACCTAAACAGTTGAGATTGTCCTGGAGCTACTACCGTACCTTGATCTGTTAATACATCGTCGATTGTGCCGGAAAATGGTGCTCTAACTATTGTTTTTCCTATTTGTTCTTTAATTTGGTTTACTGCCTTTTGTTGTGCCTCGTAGTTGGTTTTAGCTTGTAAAAATTGAATTTCACTACCTATTTTTTGGTCCCAAAGACGTTTTTGACGGTCATAGGTGGTTTTGGCTAAGTCTGTTTGGATTTCTAGTTGTGCTACTTGTTGACTTAAACCGCCATCATCAATTTTTGCTAAGGCTTCACCTTTACGGACTTTTTGCCCTTCTTTTACTAAAACTTGTTGTAATACTCCGTTAAATTCCGGATAAATAACAATGTTTTCTTTTGTAGTTACATTGCCCTGTAGTTCTACATAGTGGTTAAACACGGTGTCTTTCACAGTAAATGTAGTAATTAAAGGAATTTTTTCTTGAGGGTCTAGTTCCTTTATACTTTCGGTAAGTTGTTTTATTTGCTCGCCTAGAGCATTGTATTGCTCATCTAAAGCAGCTTTCTTTTCTCGTATTTGTGTTAAGTCTTTTGAAGCTATAACATCATCTACGCTTTTTGGGTTTTGGTTCCCGCAGGATACCAAAATAAGAGCGGTTAGTATCAAGGTTGTGATATGTTTCATTTTTATGAGTTTATAAGTTGTCTTTAATCTATTTTATTGGTAATAGTTTCTAACTCGGCTTTAGTTGTAATGACATCTAGCATTGCTTGCAATAATTCTTGCTGAGCAGTATACAATTGTGTTTGTGCTTGTCTAAGATCGAAGCTTGATCCTATACCCTCAAAAAACTTGGTTTCATTTTTCTTTTCAATACGCTCGGCAAGCTCTAAATTGTCCTTTTTTATATAGTAATCTTCTGTAGCAAAACGATAATTGCTTTTTGCAGAATCTATTTGCAGGTTGAGCATTTGCTCGGTTTCGGTAAGATTGTCCTTAGATTTTTCAAGATTTATTTCAGCCCGTTGCGTGGCGGCATTTCTACCTAAAGAACTAAAAATTGGAATGTCGAGATTAAAACCAACTACAGCATAATCAAACCATTGATTATTAGTGTTAAATAACGTAAAATCATTACTAAAGGTGTTGAACCCACCAGTTAGCGAGGCACTCAGTCGAGGTAGTGCTTTAGATTTTTCTAGTTTGACTAATAGTTCATTAGACCTTACGTCATTTTCTGCAATTTTGTAATCGACAGTTTGTTTGGCTTCAAATTCACTGTTTAACAGATTTAACTCATCATTTTGTAAGGCCAAATCTTCTAATGAGTCTGTTAGTTTAGTTGTTGCGTCAAAGTCTATACCTAGGGTAATATTAAACATTTGATAGGCAATATCCCTTAAGCGTTCTGAATTATTAAGATTGCTCTGCAATCCAGATAGCGTAATCTGTAACTGTTCTACACTTTCTAATTCTTCAAGACCGTTTTCGTAGATTTTGGTGGTTTCATTAAGGTTTTTCTGAAGGACTTCGATATTATCTTCCAAAATAAGGACGCTTTCTTCTGCTAATAACACATTGCCATAGGCATTAATAACGTTTTTTCGTATATCTAAATCCGTTTTAACCTTTGCATTTTCAGAAATTTCTAAAAATACTTTTGCCGATTGTAAACCTACGAGATAGGACCCATCGAATAACAACTGCTCCAGTGTAGCAGAGGCAATGGCAGTGTTCTCTGCACCAAAAGCTGCTGGGACAAGGTCGTTAGGCGAATTATCAGGGTTTATAAATGTAGCCGGGATACCCTGTTGCTGAAGTTCTAAAAAATTCTGATAGTTAACATTGGCGTTGATTTGTGGTAGCCCAGTTGCTGTGGTTTCCCACTTCTGTTGTTCAGCGGCCTCAATATCTCGAGCTGCATTTTTTGCAATTCTGTTATTTTCTAACGCGAAGTCAATAGCTTCCTGTAACGAGAAACTACTTGGTATGTCTTGGGCAACGCCAAAACTTAAACACACTAAAAACGTATATGTTAAAAACTGTTTCATTATGTTTTATGATTGATTTTTATTGATAAACTGAAATAAGACGTCAAGTCCTTTTTCGGTACAAATACCGCGTAGATGGTATTCATAAAAATGTTCTAGAAGGCTGTTCAAAGAGCTGTCTTTTAACGGGAATAAATCATTATCCCTAATGGCCAACAAGCTCGAAAAATATAAACGAGATATAAAATCCACATCGATATCCTTTCTGTACATACCTAGATTGACACCGCGATTAAGATTATCTGTAACACAGGTTTGCATCATGTCAAATTCTTTTTGCCTAAGGGTCTCAAAAGTGGTTGGATAGTATTTTTGAAGCTGGTATTGTGGCGAGGTTTTTTCATTTTTCAGGTGATCCATAACTAAACGCTTAATGTCGTAAATTTCCTCTATCGGATTTTTTTGTAAATCACATATGTTAAAAACGGCATCAGAAATAACGTCAAACAAATTCATTGTCGTCGCATCTACCAGTTCTGATTTGTTCTTGAAATGTACATAGATGGTTTTTTTTGAAATACCCATAGCATGGGCAATATCATCCATAGTAACGCTTTTAAATCCAAGATTTAAGAACAGATCAGTTGCTTTATCTATAATTTGAGTTCTCATTTGCGGCGACAAAAATACATTGGGAAACTTTAAAAACAATTAAAGTTTCCAAAGTTTTAATAATTATTTAACATTGTTAACATTAGTTTCAAATATGCTGAATACCTTATTTTTGCCTTATGCAAAAAATTGAAACCTATCAAAAGTCTTTTACGACCTATTTAGAAGATTTTGCAGTTGAAAAAGAACCAAAGAACCTTTACGAACCTGTAAATTACATCCTTAAGCTTGGTGGTAAACGTTTGCGTCCGGTTTTAACTTTGATGGCTGTTGAAATTTTTGGTGGTGAAGCCAAATCAGCTATGAATGCTGCACTTTCTATCGAAGTATTTCATAATTTCTCTTTAATCCATGACGATATTATGGACGATGCGCCTTTACGAAGAGGAAAGGCAACCGTACATGAAAAGTGGAATTTAAATACAGGGATTCTTTCGGGAGATGCTATGTTGATTTTAGCTTATCAATTGTTTGAGGGTTATGAGCCTAAAATGTTTCAATCTTTGGCTATGCTCTTTAGCAAAACTGCTTTAGAAGTTTGCGAAGGGCAGCAATACGATATTGATTTTGAGACTAGAGATGATGTTACCATTCCTGAATACTTGAAGATGATTGAGTATAAAACTGCTGTTTTGGTGGGCTCAGCAATGAAAATGGGAGCAATAATAGCAAAGGCTTCGTCGGAAGATCAAGATTTAATCTACGATTTTGGGCGTTACTTAGGCATTGCGTTTCAATTACAGGATGATTATCTTGATGCTTATGGTAACCCAGAAACCTTTGGAAAACAAGTTGGGGGTGATATTTTAGAGAACAAAAAAACCTATTTATATCTTAAGACTTTGGAATTAGGCAGTCAAGACGATGCCTCAGCTTTGATCACCTTAATGTCGAATAGCTCAATTTCTGATAGTGAAAAGATTAAAGAAGTAAAAACCCTATTCAATAATTCTGGAGCTTCACAAGCTACTCAAAATGCAGTAAAAGACTATACAGAAAGAGCATTCAATATTCTTGAAAGTCTTAATATTTCAAATGATAAAAAGCAATTGTTGAGGTCATTTGGAGAACAGTTAATGAATAGGCGTGTCTAATGGGATTGCCAAGTACTTTTGACGATTTAATTGTTGAAGCCACAGCATTAAATCTTTATCAAAAACTTATCGCCCAATTGAATAAGGATCTACTCTATGCCAATATAGATTTAGAATTTGATAAAGAAACACTACCGTCGAGCTTAAAATTGGTACTACAAGAAACGGTTTACAATCTTATTCAAAATAAATTTTCAGATTACCTAAACCTACTTTACCAAGTTGACGTTGCCGAAATTAAGATTCGTGCTTTGGATGGTGAAGATATGGTTAAGCTTTCCGAAGACGTTACGTTTTTAATTCTTCAGCGCGAATGGCAAAAGGTTTGGTATAAAACCAAATTTTCTTAGAACCAAAACCTTATAAAAGGCATCCAAGCCTGATTTTGTATACTTCTGTCCTCATCGTAAAGAATGTCGTATCGTATGCCAAAAGTAACATTACCGCTTCGGTATCCAGCACCTAGAAACAATGCAGGGTACCAATAGTTGTCGTCTACATTACTTACAAATTGCTCGTCAAAATCCCTATCGACATAAAGCTGTTCAAATTCGGTTGAGAGCTGCAATTCTGGGTAAGGATTAACCAAACCAATAATGCTTCCGCCAACAACAGTAGATTCAAAAACATCGCGTTGGGAACTGTACTGGAAGTTTAAACCTAAACCTGCAGCAACGTACGGATTAATATTGTATAGGGCATTCGGGGCTATAGCACCGCTAAAAAAACCATCTCCAAAATTAAGACCTAAGCCACCTCCAAACTGAACATTGTTCCAGAAACTATTACTGTTGTCATTGTAATTTTGTGCTAAAGCAGCGTCATTAAAAGTCAATAAAAGAGCAACGCAAATAATACCTTTTTTAAGTAATCTAAAATTGAATGTAAGCATGGTTAGATGGGATATTTTCTAATTGTTATAAATATAATAAAACAACCGTTATTTTTGGTAAATGTTGTATTTTTGAAGAAATTTTGTTGAAACGACAATGTCTCGTAAAAATAATGGATAAATATTCCTTTCTCAACGCAGCACATACGGCATATTTTGCTGATTTATACGACCAATACCTACAAAATCCTGATGCTATAGAACCAAGTTGGCGTGCCTTTTTTCAAGGGTACGATTTTGGGTCTGAAAACTATGGAATGGATGGTGAAATAGTAGAAGGTGTTTCTACCCAGATACCAGAACATGTCCAAAAAGAATTTCAGGTTGTAAAACTAATCGATGGTTATAGAAGCAGAGGGCATTTATTTACCAAAACCAATCCGGTAAGAGCAAGACGAAAATATGCGCCTACCTTAGAGATTGAAAATTTTGGCCTGTCAAAAAGTGATTTAAATACTGTTTTTTCCGCAGGAGAAATTATAGGCATAGGTGCCAATACTTTACAAGTCATCATCGATCATTTAGAACGTATTTATTGTGACTCAATAGGTGTTGAATACATGTTCATCAGAAAGCCAGAAGAAATTCAATGGATTCAGGATAAGCTTAACATCAATGACAATCATCCACAGTTCACAGTTGATGAGAAAAAGTATATTCTAAAAAAATTGAATGAAGCTGTTGCTTTTGAGTCATTTCTCCATACTAAATATGTGGGTCAAAAACGCTTTTCATTAGAAGGTAATGAATCTCTAATACCTGCTGTAGATGCCATTATAGAACGTGCTGCTGACGAAGGTGTTAAAGAGTTTGTTATGGGAATGGCACACCGTGGGCGTTTAAGTACCTTAACTAATATTTTTGGGAAATCGGCCAAAGATATTTTCAGTGAATTTGATGGTAAGGATTATGAGCAGAAAGTTTTCGATGGTGATGTAAAATACCACTTAGGCTGGACGAGTAATCGCGAAACCTACAACAATAAAAAAATCAATTTAAATATCGCACCAAACCCATCACATTTAGAAACGGTTGGTGCCGTTGTGCAAGGGATTGCCAGAGCAAAGCAAGATAAGAATGAGATTTCAGATGCTTCCCAGGTACTGCCAATTGTAGTTCATGGCGATGCTGCAATCGCTGGGCAGGGCATCGTCTACGAAGTAGTACAGATGGCCAAATTAGATGGTTACAGAACCAATGGAACCATTCATATTGTCGTCAATAACCAAATTGGGTTTACCACCAATTACCTAGATGGTCGTTCTAGTACATACTGTACGGATGTAGCTAAAGTAACATTGTCGCCAGTTTTACATGTTAATGCAGATGATGCAGAAGCAGTAGTCCATGCCGCACTTTTTGCTTTACATTTTAGAATGAAGTTTAAGCGTGATGTGTTTATAGACTTATTAGGATACAGAAAGTATGGGCACAATGAAGGTGATGAACCAAAATTTACACAACCATTATTGTATAAGGCAATTGCCAAGCATAAAAACCCTCGGGATCTTTATGCAAAGCGTTTATTAGATGAAGGCACTATAGATGAAGGCTATGTAAAACACATTGAGGCCAAATACAAAGAGAAGCTCGAAGAAAAGTTAGAAGACTCACGTAAAGAAGACAAGACCGAGATTACACCATTTATGCAAGAAGAATGGAAAGGACTTCAGCGCGTTACCGAGATTGAAATGATGGAATCTGTAGATACAACGGTTTCCAGAGACGTGCTTAAAGATGTCGCTAAGGTTATTTCTAATTTGCCTAAAGACCAAAAGTTTTTCCGCAAGATTCAAAGGTTGGTAGAGTCTAGACAGACTATGTTCGATGAGAATCGATTAGATTGGGCAATGGCAGAGCATTTGGCCTATGGTTCGTTATTGTTAGAAGGTTTTAATGTTAGAATATCAGGCCAAGATGTAGAGCGCGGTACATTTTCTCACCGCCATGCTGTGGTTAAAGTTGAGGATAGTGAAGAAGAAATCGTTTTATTAAACCATATCTCAGAAAGTCAAGGGCAATTCAGTATTTATAATTCTCTATTATCAGAATATGGAGTCGTTGGGTTTGACTATGGTTATGCCATGGCTAGTCCAAATACCTTAACTATTTGGGAAGCACAATTTGGAGATTTTAGTAATGGCGCCCAAATTATGATAGACCAATACATATCTTCTGGCGAAGATAAATGGAAAATGTCTAACGGATTAGTGCTATTGTTACCTCATGGTTACGAAGGTCAAGGCGCGGAGCATTCTTCGGGTCGTATGGAGCGTTATCTGCAATTATGTGCTAAGGACAATATGTTTGTGGCTGATTGTACCACGCCTGCTAATATGTTTCATTTGTTACGTCGACAAATGAAAGCCAATTACAGAAAACCACTAATCGTATTTACACCAAAAAGTCTGTTGCGTCATCCTAAGGTGATCTCAACCGTAGATGAATTTGCCAATGGAAGTTTCCAAATGTTGATAGACGACGAAATGGTTGATGCTGCTAAAGTAAAAACCCTAGTATTTGTTACAGGTAAATTCTATTATGATCTATTAGAAGAACAAGAGAAGCTTGGAAGAGACGATATTGCTTTAGTTAGAGTAGAACAATTGTTCCCATTACCTGCTGAAGCCATCAGAGCTACTTTGAAAAAATATGAAAATGCCGATGATGTAGTATGGGCGCAAGAAGAACCAAGAAACATGGGAGCTTACGGGCACATGTTGATGCATTTAGAAGAAGCTAGGCAATGGAGAGCAGCTAGTAGAAGACCATATGGAGCACCAGCGGCTGGAAGCTCTGTACGTTCAAAAATAAGACATCAAGAAGTTATAGATTACGTTTTTGATAAAAGCAAGAATAACCAAACACGATATAAAGAATAATTCAACTCCTTAAAAGTTAATAATATAGGTATGATTTTAGAAATGAAAGTGCCTTCGCCAGGCGAGTCTATTACAGAAGTGGAAATAGCTGAATGGTTAGTTTCAGATGGGGACTATGTTGAGAAAGATCAAGCTATTGCTGAGGTTGATAGCGATAAAGCAACATTAGAATTACCTGCTGAAGCAAGTGGTACAATTACACTCAAGGCCGAAGAAGGCGATGCCGTTGCCGTTGGGGAAGTAGTATGTTTAATTGATACCAGTGCTGAAGCACCCGAGGGGTCAGAGGTACTAGCGAAAGAGGAATCTAAAGAAGAAGCCCCTAAAAAAGAAGAAGTGAAAGCTGCACCTGTTGAATCTAAAACTTATGCTACCGGTACACCGAGTCCAGCTGCAAAGAAAATATTAGATGAAAAGGGGATTGATGCTGCTTCGGTTTCGGGTACTGGCAGAGATGGAAGAATAACAAAAGACGATGCTGTTAATGCTGTGCCATCGATGGGAACCCCTACAGGAGGCAATAGAGGGACATCTCGTAGTAAGATGTCAATGTTGCGTCGTAAAGTAGCAGAACGGTTGGTTGAAGCTAAAAATACAACGGCGATGTTAACTACTTTTAATGAGGTTGATATGTCGCCAATCTTCGATTTACGTAAGCAATACAAAGAAGATTTTAAAGCTAAACATGGCGTAAGCCTTGGCTTTATGAGTTTCTTTACTCTAGCTGTTGTAAGAGCTTTAAAGATGTATCCAGCTGTCAACTCAATGATAGATGGTAAAGAGATGATTACCTATGATTTTGTTGATATTAGTATTGCCGTTTCAGGACCAAAAGGCTTAATGGTACCGGTTATAAGAAATGCAGAGAATTTGACTTTTAGAGGCGTCGAGTCTGAAGTTAAACGTTTGGCAATTAGAGCAAGAGATGGACAAATTACAGTTGATGAAATGACAGGGGGAACATTTACCATTTCAAATGGAGGTGTCTTTGGTAGTATGTTATCAACCCCTATAATTAACCCTCCACAAAGTGGTATTTTGGGTATGCATAATATTGTTGAACGGCCTGTGGCGATTGATGGTAAGGTAGAAATTCGTCCAGTAATGTTTGTAGCCTTATCTTATGACCACAGAATAATCGACGGAAGAGAGTCTGTTGGTTTCTTGGTTGCTGTAAAAGAGGCGTTAGAGAACCCGATAGAATTATTGATGGATAACAATCCTAAAAAAGCTCTAGAGATGTAAAAAATCAATGAATAACTAAAAAAGCGCAATTCTTAAATGGAATTGCGCTTTTTTTTACTCCTAACTGAAGAAAAGAGCAACTAACTAAAATTAACTAAAAAAATTAACAGCTACATTGGCTGTGATTACTACAATAGAACTTACAACTAAAAGTATCATAAATATTCTATCCCTTTTTGCGGTATTGTTTTTCATTGTCTGCATAAATCTATGTTATAAAAAAGCTCTGAACTAAGATCGGCCCAGAGCTTTTTAAAAATTTAATCTGAGGCGTTGATTAATAGCTTTGTAAAATTCCGAATAATTATAATGCGACACTATACGTAGAACTACGTATTTTTTTAATTTTTTTCAAAAAAAGTAAAGAGCCCCGAACAACGTTCGAGGCTCTAATAATCCCCTAAGAACTAATTAATAGCTCGTTATTAACCCTTAATTAATAACAATGTAAATGTCATAAATAAAATAATGCCATACTATACGTAGAACTACGTATTTTTAGAGATATTTTAGATTTTCTTTGGCAAAGAAATACAAACTTGCTGATTTTGAGTCTAATGCAAGTTTGCGTCTAATGTTATTTTTATGTTTTTCTACTGTTCTTACCGAAATAAAGAGCTCTTTTGCTATTTCGGTAGCTGTTTTATTGGCGCCAATGAGCCTAAAAATTTTGGTTTCAGCTTGGGTTAAGGTGTCTAATCCTTTTGGTGCTTCGTCTACTTCGATATAGGCCAAAAGCTCTGGGCTAAAATAAGGTCTGTTTTTAACAACTGAAGATATACAATTTTCTATTTCGTCTAAGGCAAATTCTTTTAGTACATAACCGTAAATTCCAAGTTTCTTGGCTTCGTTATATATTTTTTCGTCTTTTTCGAAAGTAATAAGTATAATCTTGGTTGTAATTTTAGCTTGTATGCACTTCTCGGCGATTTGCAAACCTGTGTAAAAAGGCATTTTTATATCTAAAATGGCGATTTGTGGAACATGAGCCTTTATCAATGTGAGTGCTTCTTTACCATTTTTGGCACTCGCTAAAACATTAAATCCATTTTCAGACAAAAAGTCTTCAAGACCTTTTAGAACCAAAGGATGATCATCTGCAATTATGATGGTTGGATTCATTATGCAATTAATTCAACTAGGGATTTAAATATACTAAGAATCTTTAGGTAATGAAATTTCTTTTAGTTTTAAGTAAAGATATTTTTTTTCGTAGTCAATAATGGCCTTCCCTTTTTTTAGAACATCAGCACCAATAATACCATCTACAGGATCAGCATTATGGTTTATAAGCCCGTTGTTAACATGCGAAAGGTTGAATAAAATTAGGGCGACACGATTTTTTTTCCAAGTCCCAATTCTTAAGTTATTTGAATTAGAAATCTGTGTGGACATATTAGAAGCACCAGCACCAACAGCTTTTATTTCAGAATCTTTTACTTTAAGGTTAAAACGGTTTATAGCCTCAAAACCAACACAGCTACTCGAGGCACCAGTATCTAAAATAAATCGTCCTTTGACACCGTTTATAGAAGCTCTAATTTCAAAATGATTGGTTTTGGTGAGTTTGAGCTTTATCTTAGAGTAGCCTTTATCAATAAGAAAATCTTTTAATGGTTCCATTTTTAAAATTTGTGCAAATATAATATTCTAAACGATTATTTTTGAAAAATGGTTATAACAGATACACATACGCATTTATACATAGAGGCTTTTGATGAAGATAGACGAGAGATGATCGAGAGAGCCCTAGAGGGTAACGTCACCCGTTTTTTTATTCCAGCTATAGACTCCCACTACACGGAATCAATGCTACAGCTTGAAAAGGATTTTCCTGAGCATATTTTTTTAATGATGGGATTGCACCCTACACATGTTAAAGCCAATTTTAAAGAAGAATTAAAACACGTAGAGCATATGCTTCAAAAGCGAAAGTTCTATGCCATTGGTGAAATAGGTATCGATTTGTATTGGGACAAAAGTACTTTAGATATTCAGATTGAAGCTTTTAGACATCAAATAAGTTTAGCAAAACAATATAGGCTGCCGATTGTTATTCATTGCCGTGATGCTTTTGATGAAATTTTTAGTGTTTTAGAACAAGAGAAATCAGAAGATTTATTCGGTATTTTTCATTGTTTTACTGGGACATTAGAAGATGCACACAAAGCCATATCCTATAATATGAGATTAGGAATTGGGGGTGTAGTGACCTTCAAGAATGGGAAAATAGATCAATTTATTAATCAAATAGATTTAAAACATATTGTCCTGGAAACAGATGCACCTTATCTGGCCCCTAAACCATATCGTGGTAAAAGAAATGAAAGCCTATACATTAATAAGGTATTAGAAAAATTATCCGAACTTTACGGAATAAGCAAGCAAGAGATTGCAAAAATTACAACTGAAAATTCAAAACAAGTATTTGGTATTTAATATATGAGAAAACCCAATATTTTACTTATATATACAGGTGGTACAATTGGAATGGTAAAAGATGCAGATACTGGCGTTCTTAAAGCTTTTGATTTTGATAGTTTATTAGTAAGAATTCCGGAAATAAGATTGTTAGAGTGCGTTATAGAGACTGTGTCCTTCGAGGAACCCATAGACTCTTCAAATATGAATCCAATATATTGGGAAGCCATGGCAAAGATCATAGAAGCCAATTACGAAAAATTTGATGGTTTTGTGGTATTGCATGGTAGTGATACCATGAGTTATTCGGCTTCTGTTTTGAGCTTTATGTTAGAAAACTTAGAAAAACCAGTCGTATTTACAGGATCTCAATTGCCCATCGGTGATTTACGAACGGATGCCAAAGAAAACCTAATTACGTCAATTCAACTAGCGTCCCTTCATAACGATAGAATTCCTGTAATTCGAGAAGTGTGCCTGTATTTTGAATATAAACTCTATCGGGGAAACAGAACCACTAAGATTAATGCCGAGCATTTTGAAGCTTTTGATTCACCAAATTATCCAACATTGGCAGAATCGGGTGTTCATTTAAAAATTAATGATGAGCTTCTGCGAAAAGAAAAATATAAAGAAAAACTTATTGTAAGAACCCAATTAGATACAAATATTGGAGTATTGAAATTATTTCCAGGCATTTCGGAGCCTCTAGTGCAAGCCATCTTAAATACAAAAGGTTTAAGAGGTCTAATTATTGAAACCTATGGATCAGGAAATGCAACAACGGAAAAATGGTTTATAGATTTGCTAGAGAAAGCTATCAATAGGGGTTTGCATGTTATTAATGTTACCCAATGTTCAGGTGGTGGCGTTATAATGGGAAAGTACGATACAAGTTCCCAGCTGGAGCATATAGGTATTATATCTGGTAAGGATATTACAACAGAAGCTGCAGTAGCTAAATTAATGTACCTCTTGGGTTATAATATTAGCTCTGAAGAATTCCAATTCTATTTTGAAAAATCACTAAGAGGCGAAATGACTTAAAATTAACGACACAAATTTTAGTGTTTAAAGTTTTTTTTGTTATTTGGCACACCGTAATTTTTATCAAAACCTACAGAGAGGTGGCCGAGTGGTCGAAGGCGCACGCCTGGAAAGTGTGTATACTCCAAAAGGGTATCGAGGGTTCGAATCCCTTCCTCTCTGCTTAGATTTTAGGAAAAGGTTACATTATTTTTTTTATCTTTAACACTTTAACTAATAAAATTAAGATTAAGAACAATGAAAAGATTATTTTCTATCCTCGCCATAACCTGTTTAATGGCTATCGGAACTGTTAACGTTAATGCAACGACTTTAGCGTCTACAACTGCAACAGCTACAGTAACTAGTGTAACTCAAGATGACGCTTCAGACGCAGATTTGAGTTTCCATCAAGAATTAAAAAAGCGTTTTATTGAAGGTGGCCCAGGCTTTATGGGTATTGTACTATTATGTTTAATTCTTGGTCTAGCGATTGCTATAGAGAGAATTATCTTCTTAAATCTTTCAACTACAAATACTAAAAAACTAACCCAAAATGTAGAAGATGCACTAGCATCTGGAGGAATTGAAGCAGCTAAAGAAGTGTGTAGAAATACAAAAGGGCCAGTTGCCTCTATTTTCTATCAAGGTTTAGACAGAGCAGATGAGGATATTGATGCGGCAGAAAAGGCTGTAGTAGCTTATGGTGGAGTTCAAATGGGACAATTAGAAAAGAACGTATCTTGGATTTCCTTATTTATTGCCTTAGCGCCTATGCTTGGTTTCATGGGAACGGTAATTGGTATGATTCAAGCATTCGATAAAATTGAAGCCGCTGGTGACATGCAGCCATCATTGGTAGCAGGTGGTATTAAAGTAGCACTTTTAACTACGGTATTTGGTCTTATTGTGGCTATTATCCTTCAAATTTTCTACAATTATATTATTGCTAAGATTGATAGTATTGTAAACGATATGGAAGATGCGTCGATCACATTAATGGATTTACTGGTAAGACACAAAAAATAACAAAGACCACACTAAATTATGTTACATAAAATATTAAGAATAGTAGCTTTAATTCTCAGCGTAGCTGGTATCTTTTTCTTAGGAAGGATCATAGCTGAAGGCGATGATGAAATTAAAGCAGCGGCTCTAGCAGGTGATACTGCCATCGTTGAGCCAATGGCAATAGTTGCTTACATTATATTAGGACTGGTTTTATTATTTGTGTTGGTTTTTGTAGTTAAAAATCTATTTACAAATACTTCAGGCTTAAAAAATACGTTAATAGGAGTAGGAGCATTTGCGGCAGTATTAATCATCTCTTATGTGATTTCAGTTGGGCCAGACGAATCTTTTACTGCAGGACTTTACAAGTATGGTGATACTATGGCAACTGAAAGTGAATCAAAAGTTGTTGGTGGCGGTTTAATCGCTTTCTATATTTTGATCGTCATTGCAGCAGTCTCAATGATTTTCTCTGGAGTTAAAAAAACAATTAGCAAATAATTAAGGTATGGCAAAAAGAGCAGCACCAGAAGTAAATGCAGGATCAATGGCTGACATTGCCTTCTTATTACTTATTTTCTTCTTAGTAACAACAACTATAGAAAAAGATAAGGGATTGTTAAGAAGTTTGCCGCCTATTGATGATTCTGAAGTAGAGCCACCTATAATTAAGCAGAAAAATCTTTTTACGGTGCTTATTAACCGTCGGAATCAATTGCTCGTAGAAGAAGAGCAAATGGAATTAAAAGATTTGAGACAGGCGGCAATAGATTTCCTTGATAATGGAGGAGGCACCAATGCAGCAGGTGAAAGTTGTGATTACTGCAAAGGAAAAAGAGACGCATCATCATCTGACCATCCAGATAAGGCGATTATCTCTATGAAACATGATAGAGAAACATCCTATGAGCAATATATGGATGTTCAGAACGAACTTGTAGCAGCCTATAATTTCTTGAGAGAGCGTGAAGCAGAGCGTTTGTATAGGAGATTTTATCCAGATGCAGAGAATGTTTATAAAGCCATGCTAGCTGAGAAAGAGAAGAACCAGTTTAGCAAGGATACCATTTTAAATGGTCGCATTGATGCTATCAAGAAGTTATACCCGATGAAGTTATCAGAGGCAGAACCAGATAAAAGTTAAAAAGTAACAGATATGTCAAAATTTAAAAAAGGAAAATCAGGAGATTTGCCGGCGATTTCAACGGCATCCTTACCAGATATTGTATTTATGTTGCTTTTCTTTTTCATGGTAGCAACAGTAATGCGCGATAGTAGTTTAATGATTGAGAATGTGCTACCAAGTGCAGATCAGGTAGAAAAATTGAAGAAGGACAGAACAGCATTTATTTATGCTGGTAAACCCAGTAGTTCATTTTCTCAATTAGGAACAGAGCCAGTTATCCAATTTAACGATGCAATCATTAGTGTTGAGGAAGTGCAATCAAGCGTATTAGCAGCTCAAGCAGAATTAGTTGAAGAATTACAACCTAAATTTGTAGTGGGTCTTAAAATAGACAAAAACACACATGCAGGTTTAGTATCGGATATTAAACAAGAACTTAGAAAGGCAAACACATTAAAGGTAATGTATATTGCTAATGCTAGAGCAGAATAAACAATAGTCTTAATTTTATACAAGAAACGTCCTGATTACTTCAGGACGTTTTTATTTTATGTCGTTTAAAAGATTTTGTAGATTTATCTCTATGAAGAATGCACACTTGGTTTTTATATTTTTGATTAGCTGTTTTGGTTTTTCACAGGATGATGACAATTCGGATAAATCAGAACTATACAAGAACTATCGAGAAGATCAATTTTATATTTCGGTTACTTATAATCTTCTAGGTGCAAAACCTAATGATGTCAATCAAAGTGGCTTCTCTACAGGATTTCATTTCGGTTTTATTAGAGATATGCCAATTAATGAAAAAAGAAATGTAGCTATTGGTATTGGATTAGGGTTGTCTTCAAACTCATATAATCAAAATATAGCTATCTTAGAAACCAATAACGAGATCACATTTAACGTCATAGACGAAAGTGAAGTTAATGTCTCTAAGAATAAGTTTACTACTTATTTGTTAGAAGTACCTTTTGAGTTTAGATGGAGAAGATCTAATGCTACAAACTATAATTTTTTAAGACTATATCCAGGATTTAAGATAGGGTATCTTTTTTATAATTCTACAAAGTTTATAAGCGATAGTGGTGATGTAAAATTATCTAATATCGATGAGTTCAATAGGCTTCAATATGGTCTAACACTAAGCGCAGGATACGGAACCTGGAATTTCCATGCCTATTATGGTCTTAATCCAATATTTGATAATTCGGTAAGACTGGACGGTCAACCTATAGATATGAGATTTTTTAAAATTGGTTTAATGTTCTATATACTATAACCAATAATTCATTAATACTAATTGTGGAAAGAGTCCGGTAAATACACCAATAATCAACTCTTGGTTGGTATGCGCCCTTAAATGTAAGCGAGATGTTGCAATTGCTCCCAAAATAACCATCATTAGAGCAATTGTGCCATTAATATTTATCTTAAAATGTATACCAATTGCAACAGCAAACATAAAGAAGCCAGAAGCGGCTATCATATGGATGCTTGCTTTTACTTTAAAAATAGCCATTATAAAACAAGCTAAAGTAGAGCACAAAATACCAACAAAGAAATAATAGAGCTCTATTATCTCATTAGGCGTTAAAACTCTTATGAGAATTAGTGTTATTATTATACAATTAATAGCTAGCGGGATTAAACGTTCTTTGGTGCTTTTTAAGTAAATGGTGTTAACCTTGTTTAAGGTTTTAAGTAAAAAGAAAAGTAGTATTGGAAGTATGATCGTTAAAATAATGATAGAGAAAATTTTAGCGCTTTTAACTGGCTCTGGTATAAAACGAGGGGTCTTATGAAAGTAAAACATAACCCCTAGTAAAGGCATAATCAATGGATGAAAAACAAAGGATATGCTTTTTAGAATAAAATCTTTCATCCGTTCAGTTTTATATTAAAGCTCTTTTCTTAATCGAGCTACAGGGATATCTAATTGTTCTCTGTATTTAGCAACAGTGCGCCTAGCGATTGGGTAACCTTTTTCTTTAAGGATTTTTGATAAGGCTTCGTCAGTAAGAGGTTTCTTTTTGTTTTCCTCTTCAATAACCGTTTCTAGAATCTTTTTTATTTCTCTTGTAGATACTTCTTCACCTTGGTCGTTGGTCATAGATTCGGAAAAGAACTCTTTAATCAACTTGGTTCCATAAGGTGTATCAACATACTTGCTATTTGCTACACGGGATATTGTAGACACGTCCATGTCAATTTCATCGGCAATATCCTTTAAAATCATAGGACGTAGTTTTCGCTCATCGCCTGTTAAAAAGTATTCTTTTTGGTAGTGCATTATGGCACTCATCGTCACAAAGAGCGTTTGTTGACGTTGTCTCACAGCTTCAATAAACCATTTAGCGGCATCTAGTTTCTGCTTAATAAATAGTACGGCGTCTTTTTGAGCTTTGGACTTATTTTTAGTGTCTTTGTAGCCCTTTAGCATGTTGTTATATTCACGAGAAACATGAAGTTCAGGCGCATTTCTGCCATTCAAAGTTAGCACTAGTTCACCATCAACTATTTTAATGGCAAAGTCCGGAACAATATGCTCAACAATTTTGTTATTGCCTGCATACGAACCACCTGGTTTAGGATTAAGCCGTTCAATTTCTTCAATGGCATCTTTTAGCTGCTCTTCATTGACACTAAACTTTTGCATCAATTTTTTGTAATGCTTTTTGGTAAATTGTTCAAAAGTTTTATTGATTATTGCCGAAGCTAGCTCAATATCAGGGTTTTGCTCTTTTCTACTTAACTGAATACTAAGACATTCTTGAAGATTCCGTGCAGCAACACCTGCAGGATCTAATTGCTGTACTACTTTAAGCACTTTTTCTACTTCTTCTTCTGTAGTGTAAATATTTTGCGTAAAGGCTAAATCATCGGTAATATCTGATAACGAACGACGTATGTAACCACTCTCGTCGACACTGCCCACTAAGAAATAGGCAATTTCTTGGGTTTGTTCAGAAAGTCTAAATGTATTTAATTGATTAATTAAATGTTGGGTAAATGAAGTGCCAGCAGCATAAGGGACGCGCTTTTCCTCATCATCTGAACTATAATTATTGGCTTGTGTACGATAATCCGGTATCTCATCATCACTTAGATACTCATCTACATTAATGTCATCGGCATTAATAGTTTCGTTATCGTTAAAGTCGTCAACAGAATTATCAAATTCATCAAAATTATCATCAGAAGTATCCGATTCTTTTCCAGTATCTAGTGCAGGATTTTCTTCGAGTTCTTGTTTTAAACGTTGTTCAAAAGCTTGGGTAGGAAGCTGAATCAACTTCATTAGTTGAATCTGCTGAGGCGACAGCTTTTGCGAAAGTTTAAATTGTAAATACTGCTTTAATGACATAGGATTTCCTTAGCGATAAAGGTAATTAAAACTCTGCATTTTGCGGTGTTCTTGGATAAGGAATTACGTCTCTAATATTGCTCATTCCAGTGGCAAACATTACAAGTCTTTCAAAACCTAAACCAAATCCAGAATGTACTGCTGTTCCGTATTTACGAAGGTCTAGGTACCACCATAATTCTTCTTCAGGTATGTCGAGTGCCTTCATCTTTTCCTTTAACACGTCTAAACGTTCTTCACGTTGCGATCCACCAACCATTTCACCCACTCCAGGGAAAAGGACATCCATGGCTCTCACCGTTTTTCCGTCGTCGTTTAAGCGCATATAAAAGGCCTTTATATTTGCAGGATAATCAAACAAAATAACAGGGCACTTAAAGTGTTTTTCAACTAGATAACGCTCGTGTTCTGATTGCAAATCGGCACCCCATTCTTCTATCAGGTATTTAAACTTTTTCTTTTTATTTGGTTTACTATTTCTTAGGATATCTATGGCTTCAGTATAACTAACGCGTTTAAAGTTGTTGTCTACGACAAACTTAATTTTGTCAATGAGATTCATTGGGCTTCGCTCTACCTGAGGTAATTTCTTTTCTTCGTCTTGCAAGCGTTTATCCAAGAATTCCAAATCTTCTTTATTGTGCTCTAAAGCATAGCTGAGCACAGACTTTAGAAAGTCTTCAGCCAAATCCATATTACCTGCCAAATCCATAAAAGCGACTTCTGGCTCTATCATCCAGAACTCCGCCAAATGGCGAGATGTGTTAGAGTTTTCTGCTCTAAATGTTGGGCCAAATGTATATACTTTTCCGAGAGACATAGCGTAAGTTTCGGCTTCTAATTGACCTGAAACCGTAAGATTGGTTTCTTTGCCAAAAAAGTCTTCTTTATAATTAACGTCTCCATCATCATTCAACGGTGGATTTTTTGCATCTAGAGTACTTACACGAAACATTTCACCTGCACCTTCAGCATCACTACCAGTAATAATAGGAGTGTGCATGTTATAAAACCCATTTTCGGTAAAATATTTATGAATGGCGAACGAAAGTGAAGAGCAAATACGCATTACGGCACTAAAGGTATTGGTTCTGGTACGTAGATGTGCATTTTCCCTTAGAAACTCAAACGAATGCTTTTTGGGTTGAATGGGATACGTCTCAGGGTCAGAATCTCCTAGAATTATTAGTTCTTTAACTTGTATTTCTACAGATTGTCCTTTTCCTTGACTTTCAACCAGTTCTCCAGTAACATGCATAGCAGCACCTGTTGTAATTCGTTTTAAGACATCTTCCTCAAAATTTTCAAAATCAACAACACATTGAATATTATTTATGGTAGAACCGTCATTTAAGGCTATAAAGCGATTTGCCCTAAAGGTTCTTACCCAACCTTTTACGGAAACATCTTGTAAAGTGATATCTTCTGACCTCGTGCCGCCTATAGCTTTAGCGGTAGAGCATAATAATTCTGCTACTGTTTTTGTTGTCATTTTAAATTATTTTGAAATGCTAAGATAATTGTTCTTGATTTTTTTCCATATGATCTTCAGGTTCGTCTTCTGAAGGGATAATATCTATGGCCGGTTTACGCAATACTTCTTTATTGGCAATATTACGTTCTAATGATAATAAAAGTGATGGTAATAATAATAAGTTAGAAAGCATGGCAAATAATAAGGTTATTGAGACCAATGCTCCTAAAGCTACCGTGCCGCCAAAACTCGAAATGGTAAATACCGAAAATCCGAAGAAAAGCACTATTGAAGTGTAGAACATACTAATACCCGTTTCTCGCAAGGCGGCGTAGACCGATTTTCTAATTTTCCAATGGTTGGCTTGTAATTCTTGTCTATATTTTGCCAAGAAATGTATCGTATCATCCACCGAAATTCCAAAAGCGATACTAAAGACTAATATTGTAGATGGCTTAATAGGTACGCCAACATAACCCATTAAGCCAGCTGTTACTAATAGTGGTAATAAGTTTGGAATTAACGAAACGATAATCATTCTAACGGAACGAAATAAATATGCCATAAATAATGATATCAAGAAAATGGCTAGTGATAACGAAATAACCAAATTTCTTACCAAATATTTAGTGCCTTTTTGAAATACCAGAGCCTTACCTGTCATAGTAACCTCATAACGTTCCTCTGGAAAAAGTTTATCGATTTTGTTTTGAAGGGTTTCTTGAATGCGTTCCATTTTATCGGTCCCAATATCTTTCATAAAAGTGGTGACTCGCGCATACTGACCTGTACTATCCACAAAGTTTTTTAATAGATCGATATCTGATGACGAATTCTTAGCATAGGATAAAATAAAGCTATTCTCCTGGCTTGTTGGTAATTGATAATATTTTGGATTCCCATTGTAGTAGGCTTGTTTACTGTATTTAACGAGGCTTACAACAGAGATAGGTTTTGATAATTCTGGGATATCTTCTATAAGTTCTTCGAGTTCGTTAATGCGCTTTAAGGTTGCCAACTTCATAACGCCTTTTTTGCGTTTGGTATCTACCATGATTTCTAGTGGCATAATACCATTAAATTCATCTTCAAAAAAGCGGATATCCTTAAAAAACTGTTTGTCTTTTGGCATGTCTTCAATCAAACTACCAGAAATCTCAATTTTGTTTATACCAATCATACTGGCCATTATCAAAATAAAGGCAGTGACATAAATGGTTATTTTCTTGTGTTTTACCATGCGCTCCATCCAGTCCACAAATCCGCCAATCCAACGTTTATTGAGATGCTCTAGATGACGTTCTTTAGGGTATGGTAAAAATGTATACATTATTGGAATAATGAGTAGGCATAGGATAAAAATGGCCAGGATGCTCAATGAAGCAACAATACCAAATTCCTTTAGTAATTTGCTTTCCGTGAGAATAAAGGTAGCAAAACCAGAGGCGGTTGTGACATTGGTCATCAAAGTGGCATTGCCTATTTTTGTGATAACGCGCTGAAGTGATTTTACCTTGTTGCCATGAGATCTTACCTCGTGTTGGTATTTGTTGATTAAGAAAATACAATTAGGAATGCCAATAACTATAATTAAAGGTGGAATTAAAGCTGTAAGGACTGTAATTTCATAACCTAAGAGCCCAAGTATTCCAAAAGTCCACATCACGCCAACACAAACAACTATGAGTGAAATGAATGTGGCCCTGAAAGATCTAAAGAACAAAAAGAAAATAAAAGACGTTATAAAAAGAGCCGCACCGATGAAGATAGGGATTTCATCAACAATGTTTTGAGAGTTGAGCGTTCTTATGTAGGGCATGCCCGAGACCCTAACATCGAGATTGGTTGCTGTTTTAAAATCCTCAATTTTTTTGTCGAGAATATTGATTATAAAATCCTTTCTCGCGGATGTATTTACAATCTCCTTTTTCAAATAGATGGCCGTACGTATCGTTTTGGTCTCTGCATTAAATAGAAAGTTATCGTAAAAAGGATATTTTTTAAACAAATCCTTTTGAAGGGTATTGATTTGTTCTAAACTAGTGATAGAATCTTTTATAAAGGGTTCTAAATCAAACTGTTCTTTTTGAGTGTTTTTAACCAGTTTTTGAAGGTCCTTAATTGACAAAACGGTTTCAACTTCATCGTAAGACTTGAAGGATTCGGCAAGTCTATTCCAGCTATTAAGCTGTTTTATGGAAAAAATACTAGAGTCTTTTACACCAAGGACAATAAGATTGCCTTCTTCCCCAAAGACCTTTAAAAAATCATTATAGATGAGATTAACTTCGTGATCATCAGGTAGCATATTGGCTTCGGTATATGTGAAACGCATATGCTTCCACTGCATGCTAAAAAACACAGTCGCCACTATTACAGCAATGAGAATAAATATTTTGTTGCGAAGAATTATTCTCGCAACAGCCTCCCAAAATCCTGTAGTTAATAGTTTGAACATACCAAAAACGACTACCTTAGAGATGGCTCATAAGGTATTAATTGAAATAAATGTTTTATTTAGACATAGCCATTATTCTAACTAAATCTCGCTTAGCGAGAAATGAGCCGCAAAGGTAGAAAAAACCTAAGGATTAGCCAGTAAATTAACAGTATTATAATTTAAATTACAGGGAGATGTTAAAGGTAAATTTAAAAGCAAAATTGTCTTCAAAATTTGGGAGATGATATGCTCCATATCGATATGCAAAACTTAGTCCAAAACCAAGGAGAATTTTGTTGATCTCAAAACCAGATTCAGAGTAGAGATGATTGAGGGTATTAAACGGAATACCTTGATGCCTGCTTATACTGTTCATATCACCTAAGGCATATCTAGAAATTAGAACCAGTTGAGGTTTAAATCGCTCAGAAAACTTAAAAGGCTTTAAATAATGCTTTAGCTGTAGCGTAGAAAACTTATCACTAAAAAACTCATTAAAAAACATGGTTTCAAAACTATTAAGACCAGCAACAGAAAACCGTTGTAATATAGTTTCTTTGTTAATGTTGTTTGGATATGCGTGATACAAATGCGTAAGAGGTGTTTCGCCACCGGCAATGCCTGCAACTAAAGTTATATGGGTTATTGCATCATTTTTGTGGTTAAATTGTTGTATGGTTCTAAAGTCGAATTTTGAGAAGTTAAAATCACTGCCAAGGATAGATTTAAAACCCTGAGTAACTTGTAATGTAAATTTAGGATAACCATTTTTAGTTTCTACAACACGATCATCTTTGATGTCAAACCTACTAAAAGGACTCCATTGTAAACTTAATTTACTAGTAGTGAGGTTAAACGTGTTGTATGATCTATCATCTAAAACGAAGTTATAATTGTAAGTTGGGTTAACTTTGCTGTTGGATAGTTGTATTTCTGAAAGAAGATGATTAGATATTTTGTGCTGTAAACCTATGGACTTAGTAATGTGTCTATGAAACAAGTCTATGTTGAGTAGCCTAGGCTCAAAAAAAGTAAAAAACCGTTTGTCGGTTAAAAAAGTTGAACTCCCTGTCTCTTGTAAATCATCTGTATACGATAAATTTATCCAAGTATTTGATGCTTCGTTAACTCTAAAGCCACCTCCTAAACTAAATTTATAACGTTTATCTAAAAAACCATACACTAAATAACCATTTACTCGGTACTTTTTTGAAAAACGCTCGTTAGTAATGCCACCTAAACCTGTTCTAATACCTTCAAACTGATTGTATTTTATGAGGTAGCGTAAGTCTAAATTAAAAAAACCTATAGGTAAATAGCCATTGCCGATATTTTTTAGGAGCTCAGCTTTTTTTATTGAATCTCTCGCTATTTTAGAAGAGTCCCTTTCTTTAGAGGGACTTTGAGCAAAACTATATGTAGTAAAACAGCAAACAACAACAACAAATAGATGCCTTAGCATGTAAATGGATTAAAAAATTAAAAACTAGAAAAAGCGGTTATCCTGTTTTGAGGCTTGAAATTTTACGAAATCGGCATGTAAGAATAGAATCCTATTATTTTATCCTTTCTAAACCGTCATAATCTCACTTTCCTTAACATCAAGAATTTGATCTATTTTCTTAACGTACGAATCCGTGAGTTCTTGTACATCAATTTCTGAATTTTTCTTAAAATCTTCAGAAGCATCGGCTTTTTTGATGTCGTTCATTGCTTCTTTACGCGCATTTCGTACACCTATCTTAGCGTCTTCGGCTTCAGCTTTGGCTTGTTTGGCCAAGTCCTTTCTGCGTTCTTCAGTTAGAGGAGGGACATTTATGATAATCATTTCTCCATTATTCATAGGGTTGAAGCCCAAATTTGCAAGCATAATACCACGTTCAATTTCTTGTAGCATACTTTTTTCCCAAGGCTGAACCGAAATAGTTCTGCCATCTGGTGTGTTAACATTGGCTACCTGATTAAGTGGGGTTTGCGAACCATAGTAATCTACCATTACACTTCCAAGCATAGCAGGACTTGCCTTACCAGCTCTAATATTAACTAACTGCTTTTCTAAATGCTTTACAGCATTTTCCATAGCTTCTTTAGCAGTGTCTATTATAAATTGAATGTCTTCGTTCATAATGCTTAAATTTTTAATGGAGAACCATCAAAAGTTACGCCAAATATTATAGGTTAACTTCTGTACCAATAGGCTCACCGGAAACTACTTTGAGTAAGTTTCCTTTTTTGTTCATATCAAAAACTATAATGGGTAATTTGTTTTCTTGACTTAGTGTAAAGGCCGTAGTATCCATCACCTTGAGTCCCTTGCTTAATACATCGTCAAAAGTAATATAGTCAAACTTAACGGCATTGCTGTCTTTTTCTGGGTCCGCTGTATAAATCCCGTCCACACGTGTTCCTTTTAAAATAACATCGGCTCCAATTTCTATAGCGCGCAATACTGCTGCAGAATCCGTTGTAAAATATGGATTACCTGTTCCGCCTCCAAAAATCACCACGCGCCCTTTACTTAAATGGCTCAGTGCCTTTCTTCTAATAAAAGGTTCTGCAACTTCGTTGATTTTAATTGCTGTTTGCAAACGTGTTTTTACATCGGCATCTTCTAGCGCGTTTTGTAAAGCCAATCCGTTTATTACGGTGGCCAACATTCCCATATGGTCTCCTTGTACACGATCCATACCATTCATGGCACCAGCTACGCCTCTAAATATATTTCCTCCGCCAATAACGATGGCAACTTCTACGCCAAGATCGGTAATCTCTTTTATATCTCGTGCATATTCTGCTAAACGTTTGGGATCTATACCATATTGGCGATCTCCCATTAAAGCTTCGCCAGATAATTTGAGCAGTATTCTTTTGTATTTCATTAGTTAATTTGAAAGTTGAACAAAGCTAAACAATTATTAGCATCTGTAAAAGTGAAAAATCCCGATAACTATCGGGACTAAAAAAAAGAGCTTTTCTCAAAAAAAAGCTCTTTTAGTATTTTTACTTTAGGCTTAATTATCCTAGAGCAACACGTTTAAATACAGTGATTTCAACATCACCAATAGTTTTAACGTATTCAGCAACACTTACTTTGCTATCTTTAATAAATGCTTGATTCACCAAGGTATTGTCTTTGAAGAAACGCTTCAACTTACCCTTAGCAATATTATCTAACATCGCTTCTGGCTTACCTTCTTGGCGTAATTGATCTTTAGCAATCTCAATTTCTTTTTCGATGGTTGCAGCATCAACACCTTCTTCGTTAAGTGCTATAGGACTCATTGCAGCAGCTTGCATCGCCACGTCTTTAGCAACAACATCAGCACCCTCTACACTTGCAGATAAACCTACTAATGTAGCAATTTTGTTACCAGCATGGATGTAAGATCCAACATAAGGCGCTTCTATTTTTTCAAAAGCATTGATATCTAATTTTTCGCCGATAACACCCGTCTGCTCAATTAATTTTTCAGCAACAGTGATACCGTTAAAATCAGCAGCTAAAAAATCTTCTTTAGAATTATAGTTTAACGCCAAGTCAGCTAAATCGTGAGCCAAAGCAACGAAGTTTTCGTTCTTACCAACAAAGTCTGTTTCGCAACCTAAAACGATAGATACACCAGCTGTTTTAGCATCGTTTACTTTTGCAATAGCAGCACCTTCTGTAGATTCTCTATCGGCTCTCTTAGCAGCAACTTTTTGTCCTTTTTTACGAAGGATTTCAATGGCTTTGTCAAAATCACCATTAGCTTCAACTAATGCCTTTTTACAATCCATCATACCAGCACCAGTCGCTTTTCTTAGTTTATTTACATCTGCAGCTGTAATTTTTACAGTATTTTCCATAGTTTTTAAATTTAAAAAGTCGATTAATTGATTTTCAGCAAAGAAAAGAATTAAACGACTTTTACATATGTTCTTATTGTTATTTTATTCTTCTTCTTGAACTGCTACTTCAGCTTTTTCAGCTTTCTTAGGTTCAGTTTTTGCCTTATTGTCCTTTTCGGCACGTTCTGCTTTTCTTTCGTTTAGACCATCTTCAATTGCCGAAGCAACGATCGATAAAACTTTATTTATTGATTTTGAAGCATCATCATTTGCTGGAATTACATAATCTACCTGACGGGGGTCAGAGTTAGTATCTACCATTGCAAAGATTGGGATGTTCAATTTTTGTGCTTCCTTAATAGCAATGTGCTCTCGTAATATATCAACCACAAATATAGCACCTGGCAAACGGGTCATATCCGAAATAGAACCTAAGTTCTTTTCTAACTTAGCACGTTGGCGATCTACTTGTAAACGTTCTTTCTTTGATAAAGAATCGAAAGTCCCGTCCTTTTTCATACGATCAATAGAAGCCATTTTCTTAACAGCTTTTCTAATCGTTACAAAGTTGGTTAACATACCACCTGGCCAACGCTCAGTAATGTAAGGTTGGTTTACAGCACCTGCTTTTTCGGCTACAATGTCTTTTGCCTGCTTTTTAGTCGCTACGAATAAGATTTTCTTACCTGAAGCTGCGATCTTACTTAAAGCAGCGCAAGTCTCTTCGATCTTAGCAGCGGTTTTGTAAAGGTTAATGATGTGGATTCCGTTGCGCTCCATATAAATGTAAGGCGCCATGTTTGGATTCCATTTGCGTGTGAGGTGCCCGAAGTGTACACCTGCTTCTAGTAGTTCTTTTACTTCTACTTTTTCCATTTTTTGTAATAGTTTACGTTCTGTTGAATTAGCAATGGGCTTTTTAGCTGTTAGCTCTTGGCTATTAGCTTTAGCACATTTAGATGCTAAACTAAATCCCTCGCGCCTGGGCGTGATGGGCAACAATAACTGGTTAATTTTGCTGTTTCAATGGTTGTTGAAGACAGCTTTTTCAATAAATAAATGATGTCAATGGAGCGCGGCAGAACAACAATTATGCTTCGACTGCGCTCAACATGACATAGTTTGTGTTGGATATTAACGTTTAGAGAACTGGAATTTCTTACGCGCTTTCTTCTGACCGAATTTCTTACGCTCTACCATTCTTGGATCTCTTGTTAATAGACCTTCTGGCTTTAATATTGCTCTGTTTTCAGCATC
>NZ_JANQIM010000032.1 GCF_028282165.1 Winogradskyella sp.
TGAAATAGGATTTGATAGATCGAAGCAGCCCGATAGATCGGCCACGTTAGATGCCGTTGCCAGACCAATGTCGCCTGTATACCTTAGGTACCAGATATCGCAGATGCCCGTCGGTGCGCCCTCTAGATTAAAGCCTCCTGCCGGTTGCGTCGCTGGTGCGCCCAGGATATCTCCTGTGGCTTGGTCCGTAATGACCCACGTAGAACTATCGCCTGATAGTACGCTCATGTCCACAAACTCTACGGGAATAAGATCGTCAGTGCCCTCGCCAACGCATATCGTGGCTGTGGTATCCGTAGTACCAGCGATCTGGATCATTCCGCCGTTCACCGCGTTTCTCGATACCGAGATCGGATTAGATAGATCGAAGCATCCCGAAAGGTCCGCAACGTTCGTTGCCGTTGCCAGACCAATGTCGCCTGTATACCTTAGGTACCAAATATCACAGATTCCTGTCGGTGCGCCCTCAAGGTTGAAGCCTCCTGCCGGTTGCGTCGCCGGTGCGCCCAAAATATCGCCTGTTGCCTGGTCCGTAATGACCCATGTGGAACTGTCGCCCGACAGAACGCCCATGTCCACGAACTCTACGGGAATTAGATCGTCCGTACCTTCTCCTACACATACCGTTGTCGCAGTATCTGTTGTTCCAGCAATTTGGATCGCTCCTCCTTCTGCATCACATGAACTCCAAGCTGCAGCTGAACCACCATTTGTTGTTGTATAAGGACCATTTCCCGAAACAAAGTTATTGGCATCATCCCATCGTCCTGCTGTCACCGCCTGTCCTGCTCTGGGTTGATTAGCAGCTCCCCATTGTACAAAGGATACCAATACATTAGGATCGGAAGACCCAAAACTATTCGTACTAAAAAGGCTTAATCCGTCTTGTGATTCAGTAACGTCGTATGTTAAGGTTATCGATTCATTAGCTAATAACATATAATCGCCTGCTATTGGTGTTACAGTGCCAACTCTAACATAAGTACCTGGCCCTAAACAAAGCCAGTAATTGGTAACATCTACCATTGAAGATCCCGTATTGGTAATCGTTAATACATCTGTTGCAGGATCTACACTAGTAAATGTTGCACCTTGAGCCAAACTACTCAAGCTTCCTGCAAAAAATAATGATAAGGCTATTATTTCCTTAATCATAGTCTTTAATTGTAATTTTTGTTTCATTTTATTTAAATGCTTTTTTTGATTGCTTAAAATTAGTACCGTCTATTTTCTCAAAATGTTAGCCAGCTAACACAAACAAAAAAACTATTTTAATATACTGATTAGCAAACCTCTACCTTTGGCAAGCTATAAATGAAAAACGCTACGGGATAACTATAAAAGGTATCGTTGAAGTTAATTGAATTAACTGGTGTTTATTTTACAGGATTTATTACTTTTACGTATTACTTTTAACCCAAATTAATTTACAGATCAACGCATGGGATTTTTTGATTTCCTGACAGAAGAAATAGCCATAGATTTAGGAACCGCAAACACCTTAATAATACATAATGACAAGGTTGTTGTAGATAACCCTTCTATTGTAGCAAGAGACCGTATTAGTGGAAAAATCATTGCCGTTGGTAAAGAAGCCAATATGATGCAGGGCAAAACCCACGAAAATATTAAGACCATACGACCACTAAAGGATGGTGTTATTGCAGACTTTGACGCATCAGAGCAAATGATCAATTTGTTCATTAAAAACATTCCTGCTTTGAAAAAGAAATTTTTCAATCCTGCTTTACGTATGGTCGTTTGTATTCCTTCGGGAATAACAGAGGTAGAAATGCGTGCAGTAAAAGAATCGTGTGAGCGTGTTAATGGTAAAGAGGTTTACTTAATTCACGAACCTATGGCAGCTGCCATAGGTATTGGTGTAGATATTATGCAACCTAAAGGAAACATGATTGTAGATATTGGTGGTGGAACTACTGAAATTGCCGTTATTGCACTAGGAGGAATTGTTTGTGATAAATCTGTAAAAGTTGCTGGAGATGTGTTCACTAATGACATCATCTACTATATGCGCACACAGCACAACTTATATGTTGGTGATAGAACAGCAGAAAAAATCAAGATTCAAATTGGAGCGGCGACTGAAGATTTAGAATTACCGCCCGAGGACATGAGTGTTCAAGGACGAGATTTATTGACAGGAAAACCTAAACAAGTACAAATTTCATATCGCGAAATCGCAAAAGCATTGGATAAATCCATTCTTCGAATTGAAGATTCAGTTATGGAGACATTATCTCAAACTCCTCCTGAATTAGCTGCTGATATCTATAATACTGGTATTTATTTAGCAGGTGGTGGATCTATGTTACGGGGCTTGGATAAGCGTCTATCTCAAAAAACCGACTTACCGGTTTATATAGCTGAAGATCCCCTAAGAGCTGTGGTAAGAGGCACAGGAATTGTTCTTAAAAACTTATC
Source organism: Winogradskyella sp. (assembly GCF_028282165.1). GTDB lineage: Bacteria > Bacteroidota > Bacteroidia > Flavobacteriales > Flavobacteriaceae > Winogradskyella. The sequence continues at coordinate 2,443 of NZ_JANQIM010000032.1, forward strand.
AAAATACAAGAGCGTATTGATAAAATAACAAGTAAATAATGCAACAAATCATCAATTTTGTTATAAGAAACAAAACCTTTCTGTTGTTTTTATTTCTTTTTAGTGTTGCCTTAGCTTTAACCATTCAATCACATTCCTATCACAGAAGTAAATTCATAAATTCCGCAAATGGTATAACTGGCGGTCTGTATAGTCTTTCAAATTCAATCGATAAATATTTTAATTTACAAAAAGAGAACGAAATCCTATCTGAAGAAAATAAGCAGCTAAGGGAAACATTATTTAATCTAAAATCTTCAGCAAATAATTCCTCAATTGACACAAGCTATTCTGATAAAATCTATAAAGTTTTTACAGCAGATGTCTATAAAAATAGTTATTCATTAACTAACAATTACCTTACTATTAATAAGGGTAAAAATGATAGTATAAAACAAGATTTTGGGGTAATAACATCAAAAGGTATTATTGGTATTGTTGACAACCTGTCTGGAAATTATGCCACAGTGCTCTCAATATTAAGCAAAAAAAGTAGAATCAATGCTAAGTTAAATACCTCTAATCATATAGGCTCGCTTACATGGGATGGAGACTCGCCCAAAATTGTACAGCTTATAGATGTCTCAAAGTTTGCGCCAGTAAAAGTCGGAGACACTATTGTTACTGGAGGCCAATCTGCCATCTTTCCAAAAGGGATTGGTATAGGTAGCGTTGACAGCTTTGAAACTGATATTAGTGGTGACACATATACTATACAAGTAAAATTGTTTAATGACATGTCTAGTATTGGCACGGTTTACATTCTTGAAAATCGAGACAGAAAAGAAATCATAGACTTAGAAAACAATAGCGATGAATAGTATTTTAGGCATAAATAGTATTCGATTTTTTGTATTGCTGTTAGTACAAGTAATAATTTGCAGTAATATTAACTTTTTGGGGTATATTAATCCTTATGTCTATATCATCTTTATTTTTCTATTTCCAATTAGGGAGAATAGAATGATTTTACTCATATCTAGTTTTTTACTAGGAATGTTGATCGATATGTTTTTGGATTCTGGAGGTGTAAATGCAGCAGCTTCAGTTGTATTGGCCTATACAAGACCAATACTTTTAAAAACATCTTTTGGTATGTTATATGAGCATCAAAGCATTAAGTTTAGTAATACCGAAATAGGAAGCCTTATCACTTATATTACCTTTGGTACTTTAATACATCATCTTGTCCTGTTTTCCCTTGAGATTTTTAATATTTCGAGTATACTTTTAATACTAAAAAAGACGTTATTCTCTAGTATTTTCACTATAATACTTAGTATACTGATTATAATTTTGTTTAGTCGAAATAAAAAATGAGAAAGCTCTTACTCATAACTACTGTTTTACTTGTTGGTTTGGTCTTTATAGCGCGCTTGTTCTATTTGCAAATTTATGGTGGTTACGAATACGATATTTTTGAAGATAACGCCATTAGAAAAGTTTATAACTATCCAAAACGTGGTTATGTTTACGATAGAAATGGAAAACTTTTAGTCGCCAATCAACCATCTTATGACGTTATGGTTATTCCAAGGGAAGTAGAGCCAATGGACGCTTCTGAACTTAATGAATTCTGCAGTCTACTAAGAATAACGCTCGAAGAATACAATAAAAAATTAGATCGCGCCAAAAATTACTCTCCCAGACTACCATCTCCCTTTGTACCTCAACTTTCTAAAACTGATTATGCAGTACTACAAGAAAAGATGCACAAATATGAAGGGTTTTATATTCAAAAACGTTCGTTACGTTCTTACCAAACTACAATTGGAGCCAATGTACTGGGCGATATTGGAGAGGTGAATCGTACTATCATTAAAAGACAGCCTTACTATAAATTAGGTGACCTTATTGGCAAACAAGGTATTGAGAAAACCTACGAAAAAACCTTGAGAGGCATTAAAGGGATTCAGTTTATTCAAAAAGACCGTTTTAATAAAAATATTGGCCCGTATAAGAATGGGACTTTTGATACATTACCAAAACCAGGCAAAGACATTACTATAACTATAGATTCTAGACTCCAAGCTTACGGTGAGTTATTAATGACCAATAAACGTGGTGGCATTGTCGCTATAGAACCTAGTTCTGGTGAAATTTTGGCAATGGTGTCGGGTCCCTCATATAATCCTAATCTATTAGTAGGGAGAGATAGGTCAAAGAATTTCAATAAGCTCTATAAAGATAGTATTGCAAAACCTTTATTTGACAGAGGTTTACAGGCTATGTACCCACCAGGGTCGCCATTTAAAACGCTTAATGCCCTGGTGGCGTTACAAGAAGGTGTAGTGACTACTGAAGAACGTTTTAGTTGTGCAATGGGCTATCGGTATGGCAATAGAAAAATGGGATGCCATGTGCATCGGAGTCCAGCAAACATGAACATAGGCATATACGAATCCTGCAATGCGTACTTTGCCAATGTGTACCGACGAATTATAGACAAATATGATTCGCCCGCTGAAGGAATGGACAATTGGAGTAAACATATTAAGAGCTTTGGTCTAGGCAATTATCTCAATAATGACCTATCTGTTGGGCAACCAGGTAAAGTACCGACTGCAGCAACGTACGACAGAGGTTATGGTAAAAATAGATGGTACACTACATTTACCATATCAAATGCCATTGGCCAAGGAGAAGTTTTGGCCACTCCTATTCAATTAGCTAATATGGCAGCGGCAATAGGAAATCGTGGCTACTTTTATACACCGCATATTATCAAAGAAATTGAAGGAGATACCATCCCTTCAAAGTTTACTACGCCAAGATATACAACTATTGATAAGCAACATTTTGAGCCTATAATTCAAGGCATGTACGATGTTTATAATAAAGGAACTGCAGATATGTTACAAGTTAGAGGTATTGAGATTTGCGGCAAAACTGGGACTGCAGAAAATTTTGCTATAATTGACAGTGTAAAAA
>NZ_JANQIM010000016.1 GCF_028282165.1 Winogradskyella sp.
TTCAAAAAGGCAATTAGCCTAGGTCTATCGATGGATCACGATTTGGCTATGGCCAAACTAAATTTAGCTGGTATTGCGTTTTCTAAACGTCGCAAGCAAGAAGCCCAAAAGTTATTGTCTGAAGCCGAAAAGCTTGATAAACGCGATATGCTTGCTGAACAAATAAAAATGATGAAGCAACAAATGAAGAAAGCTTCTATACCAAAACAACATTATGGGCAACCGACTTCTGCCAGGCAACATCGAAGAAGTAGACGATAGAGGAGTTAGGAGTTAGGTAACATACTCTAAAACCACCAAACTTATAAACAATACTAAACGAATAAATCCATAAACACCTTAATCATTTGTAATACCCTTCTTTGGGAATCTCAATAGTATATGGCTTTCTGGATTTATTATTCAGATGCCGTTCTCTTAACCATGGGTTGTGGATTTTAAGAATTTTATAATTTATCCCAAATTGTTTTGCAAACTGGGAAAAATCGGTTACGGCTGTATCCACTTCGACTTTAAAAGTTGGAATGTACGTATACAAATCACTTTTATTAAAATTAAAACCATATTTTGACGGGTTGTTCAAGATTTCTTTTAATGCCACAATCCTAAACATATAACGACCGGTTTCTTCGCCTAATAACAAATCGTAATAATTAGCAACACCTTGTTCCTTTAATCGCCTGGAAATTCCAGAATTACCGGCATTATAGGCAGCCGCCGCTAAGGTCCATGACCCAAATTGTGCTTTAGCCTTTTTTAAGTACTTACAGGCCACTTCTGTTGCCATTTCTAGATTATAGCGTTCGTCAACGTTAGTATTGATTTCTAGACCATTTTCACGTCCAGTAGTTTTCATAATCTGCCAAAAACCTCTAGCTCCGGCTGGAGAAACCGCATTAGTTAAGCCACTTTCTATGACTGCTAAGTATTTAAAATCATCAGGAACTCCATTTTTTTCTAAAATAGGCTCTATAACAGGAAAGTATTTTTGGGCACGCTTAAACATTAATAACCCGTTAGATTGCCAATAGGTGTTGACCAAAAGTTCTCTATCCATGCGTTCATAGATGTCTGGGTTTTCTACAGGAACCATTTCACCTGCGAAATTTAGACCTTCTGGCATTTCCAAGGCATAGACATTATAATCCTTAACGATTGGTGTTTCTTTTCCGATAGTTTCATCTGAAGGTGCCTTTTGCATCGAGAAGATAAAAAGCCCAGAAATGCAGATTAATCCTATTGCTGCTAAAGTATTTTTTAAGATTTGCATGGCATTATTTTTTGTACAATGTAAAAAAACTATTGAATTATACAAACCTAATTTTCAATAAGTTTCGGGAGATTTTCGTTAAACCACTTGAACTTGTTGATTATCATAATATGAGTACCTCCTCTAATTATGATACAATCCCCTTGGCAAGAATGTGGAAAAACAATGTCTTTATCGCCATGAATGTAAATAGCCTCTGGGTGTGGTTCTTCCTGTTCCCAACAGACTACCTGCTTTATTGCCCAATCCAAATACACTTTATCACTTACTGATAGGTATTTTTTGTATAAATCCACACGTTTTTTTATAGTTTCCCCAAAGGCATATTTGGCTAATAAATCGATATTACCAACTAATTGGGTGGGTAGAATTTTGTAGGCTTTGGTGTATTTTAGCAACTTTAAACGCTTGGGCAGTTCATGATGGGATTTTACACTCGATACTACAAAGAGTTTTTTTAAATCTAAGAATTTACTCATTTCTTGTACCAACATACCACCAAACGAAACTCCCAATAGTACAACATTATCATACTTAATAAGCTCACACATACGCTTAGCATAGTCTTCTAAGGTTTCTTCTTTATGAGGCATTTGCCATTTTAGCCAATGAATTTTATAGCGATCTTCTGGTAGTTTGATATACTCAAAAATTGTAGGATTTGCAGCCATTCCTGGCATTAAATATACATGGGTCAATTCTGGGGTCATTCGTGCTTTTTTTCGAATTTAATTTATCAATTTTCAGCAATACCTAAACACTTAATTAGTTATAATTTAACGTTTTAACAACCTTATCTTAAAACATAAGCCGATTTTTTGTACCTTTGCACTGCAAAACTATATAAAATATAGTATCTACTTGCCAACCGCTAACTTAAAAACAAAGAAAATTATGACTGAAACTGCTGAATTGATTGATAATGACTTTCTGCGTCAATATGAATTAAAGGTTGAAAACGAAATGGCCGTTATTGAATATTCCCTTCAAGAACGTAAAATCTTTTTAACGAAGTTGGTGATACCTGAGGCCATAAAAACCGTAGAATTTGAAAAAGAATTTTTGGCAATGGTATTTGATGATATTAAAGAGCGAAACATCAGTGTGGTCCCAACAAGTCCAGAAATTGCAAAGTTTGTTAGGAGCAATAGAAAGTATAAACGTATGCTTCCTGTTGGCATCCGCATATAATTAATAAGAGAAATACAACAAAAAACCCAAAACATTTAAGTTTTGGGTTTTTTGTTAATATTCTACATCCATACTACCGTCAGTAAGCTGAATCGAACTATACGAATCTGTTTCTGGATCATAAGAAGATAATATTCCTGAAAAATCCATAGCAAAGCGTGCATTTGTATTGATGGCTATATCAACAATCAAGTTATCGCTATCTTGTGCTTGCTTAAAAATTTTACCTCTAATGGTATATGCGAAGTTTTTAACAACATTAGCACCTTCGTCATTAATGTTAGCATTAAATGTAATTATTCTACTGGTATTACTATTTATTACGGCTGTAAAAGATCTTTCGTTTGTAGAACCTTGACGATCGACTATAATAGAATTAAAAATCATCTTTTGGCCATTAACTGTAACATCTAATCGCTCAGGAGGAACATCATTATCACTACAAGAAGATGATAAAAGTAATCCTGATAATAAAAACAGCGAAAACAAAACTCTATTCATAACAAATTGTGAATTAATGATTTAATACACAAATATACATTATAAGGAATGGATTAAGAAACTTCCTTTAGAGTTGATTGTTGCACAAACTCAAACCTTACTAGACCATCGTCGTCGATTTTAGTGAGATGAACTTTATGAAGCGTATTTACTAATTCTGGATTCCAAGGTGTTTTAACCTTCACGTAGTTTTCTGTAAATCCATGAATATAGCCTTCTTTGTTTTCTCCTTCAAATAAAACTATTCGTTCTGTATTTAACTGGCTCTCATAAAATGCCCTTCGTTTTTTTGCGGATAAACCTCTTAGCATCTTACTGCGCTTTGCCCTAATATTTTTAGGCACCACACCTCCCATTGACGCAGCTTCAGTATTATCGCGTTCTGAATAGGTAAACACATGCAAATACGAAATATCCAATGCATTCAAAAAATTATATGTCTCCAAAAAATACTCATCAGTCTCTCCCGGAAAACCAACTATGACATCCACTCCAATACAAGCATGCGGCATCACTTCTTTTATCTTAGAAACACGATCTACATATAATTCTCGCATATAGCGACGTTTCATTTTTTTAAGAATGGTATTGCTTCCACTCTGTAAAGGGACATGAAAATGAGGTACAAAAGCTCTGGACTGAGATACGAGCTCAATGGTTTCATTCTTAAGTAAATTGGGCTCTATAGATGAAATCCTTAAACGCTCTATACCTTCTACTTTGTCGAGCTCATTGACTAAATCCAAAAAGGTATGTTCGTGTTTTTTATTGCCGAATTCGCCTTTTCCGTAATCACCAATATTTACTCCTGTCAACACAATTTCCTTGATACCCTGTTCGGAAATCTCAATTGCATTTTTTAATACATTTTCCATAGTATCACTACGTGAAATACCTCGAGCTAAAGGAATAGTACAGTAGGTACATTTATAATCACAACCATCCTGTACTTTTAAAAATGCTCTGGTTCTATCACCAATGGAGTAGCTTCCTACATAAAAATCAGCATCTTCTATTTCGCAACTATGAACCTCTCCGCCCCTTCGACTGCGCTCAGGATTGCTTAGCAACTCATTTATATAATAGGTTACATTGAATTTTTCAGTTGCTCCTAACACCAAATCCACGCCTTCAACATCAGCGAGTTCTTGTGGTTTTAATTGGGCATAGCAACCAATGGCAGCAACGAAAGCATCAGGATTTACTTTTTGAGCCTGCTTAACGATGGTCTTAAAACGTTTGTCAGCATTCTCTGTAACTGAGCACGTATTTATCACATAGATATCTGCCTTCTCTTTAAAGTCCACACGGTCAAATCCCTCATTATTAAAACTTCTTGCTATTGTAGAAGTCTCAGAGAAATTGAGCTTACAACCTAAGGTATAAAATGCGACTTTTTTTGTTGGGTTCATTCTTGTATTTTTACCAAGTTGGCAAATTTACAACATATAACTTACATGCAAAAACCCAGTAGACTCTTATTCAAATACTTAATTGTTTGTTTTGCTATATGTTCTTGTGCTTCAAAAGATAATGCTAACAAGGACCATTTGGTTTTTAGGTATAACGAACACAAAAATATTGGGTCTTTAGATCCTGCCTTTTCAAAAGACTTGGCTGATATTTGGGCAACACACCAGCTATTTAATGGCTTGGTACAAATGGATGATCGGCTTAATGTACAACCATGTATTGCAAAACACTGGTCTGTAAAAGACAGTGCCAAAGTGTATACCTTTATTTTGAGAGATGATGTGTATTTTCACCATCATCAATTGTTTGGAAAGGATTCTACAAGATCTGTCATAGCAAATGATTTTGAATATAGTTTCAAAAGATTAAAGGATAAGTCTGTAGCTTCACCGGGAAGTTGGGTCTTAAACAAAGTAGAAAGCTTTTCCGCTATTAACGACTCAACCTTTCAAATTAAATTAAAACAACCGTTTCCTGCTTTTTTAGGCCTGTTAACCATGAAATATTGTTCGGTAGTACCTCAGGAAATTGTTGAACATTACGGTAACGATTTTAGATCACATCCTATAGGGACTGGACCATTTAAATTTAAGCGTTGGGAAGAAAACATAAAACTGGTTTTTAGAAGAAACGATCATTATTTCGAAACAGGTGAAAATGGTAATGTATTACCTTATTTACAAGCTGTTGCCATAACATTTTTACCCGACAAGCAAAGTGAGTTTTTGCAGTTTGCCCAAGGCAATATTGATTTTGTTTCGGGTTTGGATGCCTCTTATAAGGATGAAATTTTAACGGCTGATGGTAATTTACGACAGCTCTATGCAGATGATGTTAATATGATTCGCGGCCCTTACCTCAACACAGAATATTTAGCCTTTTTTATGGAAACTGATGTAGAAGTTTTGCAAGCTTTAAAGCTCAGAAAAGCTATAAACCATGGCTTTGATAGAGCTAAAATGATGACTTACCTTAGAAATGGCATAGGTATTCCTGCTACTGGCGGGTTTATTCCAAAAGGCTTGCCTGGTTTTGATGGTTCTATTGGCTTTACCTATCAACCTGAAAAAGCAAAACAGCTTATCAAAGAATTTAAATCTGAAACAGGAATTACCAATCCTGAAGTGACTTTAACAACCACAAGTAACTATCTTAGTTTTTGTGAATTTATTCAGCGTGAGCTTCAAAAAATTGGGCTGCAAGTTAATGTGGATGTAGTTCCGGCCTCTAGTCTAAAGGACGCTAAAGCCAATGGTCAATTGGATTTTTTTAGAGCAAGTTGGGTAGCGGACTATCCTGATGCCGAAAACTATCTCTCTTTATACTACAGTAAAAATTTTGCACCCAACGGACCAAACTATACTCATTACGCTAATGATACATTTGACCGACTATACGAGACCTCTTATTTAGAAACCAATCCAGAAACTAGAGCTAAACTTTACACACAAATGGATGCTTTAGTGATGGAATCTGCACCAATAGTGCCCTTATTTTATGATGAAGTAGTACGGTTTACCAGAAAAGAAGTTAAAGGTCTTGGGATTAATGCCACTAATTTGTTAGAGTTGAAGAATGTGAAAAAAGAAATTACTAAGCAGTAAGCAGTGTTTAGTATTCAGAATACGCAAAACCAAATAAACAAATCAACTCCCTTACACCAAATACCTAATACCTAACCCCTAACTCCCAAACTATCAAAACTTCTCAAAATAATACAGATCATCCCCTCCTTCTCCTTTGAGGCGTCGCGAAGATAAATAACCCGTTGTTAAATCATCATTTAAGAAAAAAGAAAAATCATCACCTCTACTATTAATAGGCTTTTCTAGAGATACTGGCACTTGTTCGCTATCATTTGAATTTAAATCATAAACATAAATATCGATACCGCCTTTTCCTCCCCTGCGATTTGACGAGAAATACAATTTGTTATCTGTACTGACGAACGGAAAAATCTCGGTACGTGAAGAATTAACGGTTTCTCCTAAACTGGTGACTTCGCCATAAGTCTCATGATTTGTTACAGAAACCTTGTACAAGTCTGATTTTCCTTTTGTACCTCTTACATCTGCTATAAAATATAAAGTATTACCATCTGGACTTAAGGCTGGATGCGCATAATTGTGATCGGGTTCGCAAAATGGCAAGGTCTCAAAATTGGTCCAACCTTTACCCTCAACATACTCCGCACGTCTAATTTGTAAGTTGTAAGTCTCTATGCCTTTCAACTTGTTAGTGCCTTTACCAAGTTGATTGGTGGTAAAATACATATACTTTCCATCTTTGGAAAAGGTCGCAGCGGACATGTTAAATCTTCCTAATTCGGTTTTCTTAATGGGTTCAGCATTATTAATTTCGCCATCTTTACTTGCGGGAGCTTCGTACATGGTATAAATAAACCCATCAAACTTATCCTTGATGGCCCTTCCTCTTTTTGTTGTGAGGTTATGGCTAAAAAAAAGTTTATCACCTACAACACGAGCAGCAAAATGATCGAGTTCAGTGTTAATTTTAAGTTTTTTTACTTCTACATCTTTACTTTGGGAAAAGCTGAATGCAATAGTTAACAAAAGTAGTCCTGTAAATTTGGTTTTAAGCTTCATGCTATTCTCTTCTATAGGATTTAGTTATTTCAAAAATGTGTTCTAAAATTGCTTTATCCTTTTCTGTGAATTCTTCCTTGCGCCTTGCCATAACGACCTTAGCTACTTCAAAGGCTTTGTTGGTTTTATAAGTTACAAAGCCTTTGCTTCCTCCCCAAGAGAAGCTAGGTACAAAATTTCTGGGAAAACCACTTCCAAAGATATTAGCACTTACACCAACAACCGTACCAGTATTGAACATGGTATTGATACCACATTTGCTATGATCGCCCATCATAAGTCCACAAAACTGTAATCCTGTCTTGGCAAATCCACCTGTATTATAGTTCCATAATCTAACTTCGGCATAATTATTCTTTAAATTACTATTGTTGGTATCGGCACCTAGGTTACACCATTCTCCCAAAACGGAATTACCTAAAAATCCATCATGCCCTTTGTTAGAGTACCCAAAAATCACCGAATTATTAACTTCACCTCCAACCTTACTGTAAGGTCCTACCGTTGTTGGCCCATATATTTTCGTTGCCAGTTTTAAAGCTGCATTATTACAAAGTGCCAAGGGTCCTCTAACTACAGATCCTTCCATAATCTCCGCATCTCTACCGATGTAAATAGGCCCCGAACTTGCATTAAGTGTCACAAAATTTAACTTAGCGCCTTTCTCTATAAAGATATGTTCGGGATTAATAGTATTAACTGAAGCTGGTATAGGTTGGGACTTTCTTCCTTTAGTGATTAATCTAAAATCTTCTTCAATAGCATCCCCATTTCTTGAAAAAATATCCCAAGTGTTCTCAATCTTCAATATTTCACCCCTAAATTCCAAAGCTTCAAACTTTGAAAAATCGTTGACTTCCTCACCTTCTTTTGCAAAAAAAGCAATAACATCCTCGCCTTTGAACAATGCTTCGTTGTGCTTTAAGTTTTTAACAAACTCAACAACCTCGGGATTGGGAAGAAAAGAAGCATTGATCATTATGTTATCGTCCATTTCTACCATAGGAAATTTATCGGATAAATAATCTTCTGTCACAGTCGTCGTAGTGTATTCTAAATAAGATTCCCATTTTTGACGAATCGTTAAAATACCTACCCTGATATCTGCAACTGGTCTCGTGTATGTAAATGGCAAGAGATCATTACGATAAGGACCATCAAAAAGTATGTAGTTCATTTGCTAATGCGTTTGTGTAAAAATAAAAAAAGCCTTTCTAGTAGAGAAAGGCTTTTTCAAAATATCTAAATGCTGAAGCTTATTTTTTAAACTTAGCATATTTGCTTTTAAATTTATCAATACGACCTGCCGTATCTACCAGTTTAGATTTACCAGTATAATATGGATGAGAAGTTCTGGAAATCTCCAATTTAATTAGTGGATATTCAACACCATCTACATCAATAGTCTCATTTGTATCTGCTGTAGACTTAGCTAAAAAGATATCATCATTAGACATATCCTTAAATGCTACAACTCTATAATTTTCTGGATGTATTCCTGCTTTCATCGCTAAATGCTTTAAATAATTTCGATTTTTTCGAGGTGCAAATTTAAGTAATTTTTATAAATCTACAATCTTTTTACTAATTTTTATTTTCAATGTTTCCTGTAACAAATCATTATCTTTGATTACTAACTATTCAATTAACTAAAAAACCATTTAAAATTATGGAAAAATCATTAAAATCCTCTTCCGCTAATTACGGGCTTTATCTGGGTTTAATTTTAAGTGCACTTACCATTATAGGATATGCGGTATCTTTGGACTTATTTACCAAGTGGTGGTTTGGAATTCTATTGTTATTAATTGTCATTATTCTTGGTATAATGTCATCAATGAAAGCCAGAAAGTTATTGGGCGGCTTTATTAGTTTCAAAAATGCCTTTACGGCCTATTTCATCGCCATTCTTGTAGGAATATTGCTTAGTTCCCTGGTAAGTTTCTTAATTTTTAATGTAGTAGATCCAGACGCTGCCAGCATCCTTCAAGAAAAAATCATTGAATCTCAAGTTCAGATGTTAGAAAGATTTGGCACACCACAAGATGCCATAGATAAAGCTGTTAGCGATATGCAAGCTAATGGGAGTATGTATTCTATTGGTAATATCTTAAAATCAATTGCTTATCAACTTGTTGGATTTAGTATCGTTGGTCTTATTGTAGCACTTGTAGTCAAAAAATCTGACCCAAATGCTGCTTAAATAATTTCTTTATTTTTGGTGTCTAGTAATTTAGACAACAACAATATGAACCTATCAGTAGTCATACCACTACTTAATGAAGAAGAATCTTTAAAAGAATTACACGATTGGATTGTGTCCGTGATGCAATCCAATTCGTTTTCTTACGAGATTTTATTTATTGACGATGGCAGTACCGATGGTTCTTGGGAAGTTATTACTCAACTTAACCAAAACAACCCAAACGTAAAAGGAATTCGTTTTTTAAAGAATTTTGGAAAATCACAAGCCTTGCATGCTGGTTTTGCACAGGCCAAAGGAGATGTAGTGATTACTATGGATGCTGATTTACAGGACAATCCAGAAGAGATTCCTGAATTATACAAAATGGTCATAGAGGATAGATACGATCTCATCTCTGGCTGGAAAAAGAAGCGCTATGATTCCGTAATCACCAAAAACTTACCTTCAAAACTATTCAATTGGGCTGCAAGACGTACATCTGGCGTTAGATTGCATGATTTTAATTGCGGTCTCAAAGCTTATAGCAATACTGTAGTAAAACATATTGAGGTTTTTGGAGAAATGCATAGATACATCCCTGTTTTGGCAAAAAATGCTGGTTTTGCAAATATTGGCGAAAAAGTAGTAAAGCATCAAGCGCGTAAATACGGAAAGACCAAGTTTGGCATGAACCGCTTTATAAATGGTTTTTTAGACCTGATCACTATCTGGTTTGTCTCTCGATTCGGTAAAAGACCAATGCATCTTTTTGGTGCTTTAGGTGTGTTGATGTTCTTCATTGGTTTTGGGTTTGCTTTTTATTTAGGTGTTGATAAATTGTTCCTAAATCCTACGGGGCGCCTTATCACTGACAGGCCTCAATTTTATATTGCCTTAGCTACTATGATTATTGGTTCGCAGCTATTTATTGCAGGCTTTTTAGGAGAGCTCATTTTAAGATCTAAGCGCCAGCAACAGCGCTATTACATTAAAGAATCCATAAATATATCGTAACATAGAATTATCGTTCAGATTTAAGCATCCCTATCTAAGATTGTTTACATTTGTGTTACTATAATTTTTACCCATGATTTACATAAAGCCTGAAATTTTAGAACGCGTTAATTCTTGGTTAACACCAACATTTGATAACGACACACAAGAGCAGATCAAACACATGATTGCTTCCGATCCAAAGGGATTGGAAGAAAGTTTTTATAAGGATTTAGAGTTTGGTACTGGTGGTATGCGGGGTATTATGGGATTAGGCACCAACCGAATTAACAAATATACCTTAGGAAAAAACACACAAGGGCTGAGCAATTACTTAAAGGCAGCATTTCCTGATGAGACCTTAAAAGTCGCTATTGCTTACGATTGTAGACATAATAGTAAGTCTTTTGGAAAAGTAGTAGCCGACGTGTTCTCTGCAAACAGCATTCAGGTTTATTTATTCGAAGATCTAAGACCCACACCAGAGCTTTCTTTTGCCCTAAAGCATTTAAATTGTCACTGCGGTATTGTTTTAACGGCCTCTCATAATCCACCAGAATATAATGGCTATAAAGTGTATTGGCAAGATGGCGGACAACTGGTACCACCACAAGATGAGGAAATCATCGCAGAAATAAATCAATTGGATTACGCTGAAGTTAGGTTTGAATCTAATTCTGATTTAATCCAGTATATAGGAAAAGACGTAGATGATATTTTTATAGAATCTTCTATCAAAAATGGAAGCTTTGATACATCATCTCAAGCCAAAGAAAACTTGAATGTTGTTTTTACTTCTTTGCATGGAACATCTATCATGTCAATTCCTGAAACCTTAAAACGTGCAGGATATACCAATGTGCATATTGTTGAAGAGCAAGCTAAGCCAAATGGCGATTTCCCAACGGTAGTCTCGCCAAATCCAGAAGAACCTGAAGCCTTAAAAATGGCTATGGAACTTGCCGAAAAAGTAGACGGTGATATCGTCATTGGCACTGATCCAGATTGCGACCGCTTAGGAGTAGTAGTCCGTAATCTCGAAAATGAATTGGTGATTTTAAATGGTAACCAGACCATGCTTCTGATGACAGATTTCCTGTTGAAACAATGGAAAAATGCCAATAGAATTAATGGTAACCAATTTGTAGGATCAACTATCGTTTCTACACCAATGATGTCAGTCTTGGCAGAAGCTTATGGTGTTGAATGTAAGGTTGGGCTTACTGGTTTTAAATGGATTGCCAAAATGATAAAGGATTTTCCTGAGTTAGACTTTATTGGAGGTGGTGAAGAGAGTTTCGGTTTTATGGTTGGCGATTTTGTAAGGGATAAAGATGCTGTAACCTCTACCCTTTTAGCCTGTGAGATTGCGGCACAAGCTAAAGCTAATGGAAAAACCATGTATGAGTCTTTAATTGAGCTATACGTTGAGCATGGTTTTTATAAAGAACGTTTAGTGTCTTTGACCAAAAAAGGAATTGAAGGTGCCCAAGAGATTAAACAAATTATGATCGACTCTAGGGAAAATCCGTTTAAGGAACTCAATGGCTCAAAGGTGATACGTGTAGAGGATTATCAACTTTCTATCGCAAAGGATATGGTAAATGATAGTGAAGAAGCGATCGACATTCCAAAATCTAATGTACTTATCTATTATACGGAAGACGGAAGTAAAATTGCATTAAGACCCAGTGGTACGGAACCAAAGATTAAGTTCTATGTAAGCGTTAACACCAAACTTGACAATGTGTCTGCTTTTAAAGAAACGGAGCAATTATTGGAAGACAAGATAGACGCCATCCTTAAGGATATGAATTTATAATTGATAGAATGAAACATTCCATAAAATTTATTACTCTATTATTAATTGTATTTAATTTGTCTTGTAGTGATGATAATCCTACAAACAATGAAGATCCAACCGAAGATATTAATGACGAAATTAATATTGTTTCATATAGCCCTAGTGAGGGCTATCCAGGAGAATCTGTTACTATATCTGGAGATAATTTTAATTTATTATCTGATGATTTTGCTGTTTTTTTTGACAATTTTAATGCAGTAATAACATCTTTTTCCTCAAATGAAATTTCCATTGTTGTTCCTAAAGCTAGCTCTGGGAACTATAATATTAAAATAATCGATGATACTGAAGAAATCCCTATTGGAAATTTTGAAATACTCGATATTAAACTCTTATCATTTAATACGGCGAACAATGGACAATTGATTGAGTATGGTCTCTATTCTGGCGAGGTTAATCCTGTTATGCAAATAGATTATAATTTCTCAGACACTGAGCCGTTGACCTCGTTTGCCGATATTAATCAAGATACCATTTATTTTTTAGACAATACCTCTTCCAGCTTTTCAATAAACCATTATGACATAGTTTCTGACAATTTAACTACAAACAGTTTTAATTTTTCAGATTTTGATGTCCTAGATAATGCTATTGCTCCCAAGGTTGTGGCTTTGCACTACAGAACACAAAATGGCAAAATATATATCATTATTGATTCTGATAACTCAACAAATAACAGTAGAGTGCATTATCTTTTTGAATATGTTCCCGAAACGAATCAAATTGAGTACACAAGTGTCGAATTCTTTCAACAACAGATTTTTTCAACATTACTAAACGAACCCTACATCCATACATCAGGTGTATTTAACGATTATAAGTTCTTAAATTTAAATCTAGATAGTCTTACTGCTACAGATCAAGGTCTACATAGTGGATTTCCTATTTTCGACTTAACCCTAGATATTAACAATGATATCAGAGGCTTGTTATTATCTAATAATGACAGCTATGATTTATGTACGGTAGAACTAGACCAAAGTTTTGCAATTAGTAATATATCTTTAGAAAATTTGACAGGGTTTCCATTTGGTGGAATTTTGTTTAGTACTTCAAATGGAGATCTAGTAATTGTAACCAATGATGATGATTCGGTATATTTCAATTTATACAATGTAATAGATGATCAGTTAACTGTAACCGAATTAATAAACAATACACCAATAGAAGGCCGTAGTATATTTTTAGCTGAAGTTGAGTAGATGAATTATTTTAAGCAAATCATTGGCTTTGCCAAACCTTACAAAAGCTATGCGCTATTAAATATTGTAAGCAATATTTTTTATGCGCTATTTGGCACATTGGCAATGGTATCCTTATTTCCTATGCTAAATGTTTTGTTTGACAAAACCAAACAAATAAACACAAAGCCAACCTGGCAAGGTATCTCCAATGTAAAGGATTATCTAGAAGACTATTTAAATTTTTTTGTTACTCAAAAGGCTAATGAGGGACACGACGATGTACTTGTATTTATGGTGATTCTCGTGGTAAGTATGTTTTTACTAAAAAACCTTTTTAGCTACTTAGCCATGTACTTTATTACCTTTTTAAGAAATGGCGTGCTAAAAGATATTCGTAATGCCTTATATGACAAAGTTGTTGATTTACCGATTGCCTATTTTTCCGAAAAAAGAAAGGGAGATACTATTGCTCGAATAACAACAGATGTTCAAGAAATTCAAGTTTCATTCCTATCTATATTAGAACTTATTGTTAGAGAACCATTGATGATTCTTTTTACAATCATTACTATGTTTCTAATTAGTGCTAAACTTACTTTGTTTGTATTTATCTTTATTCCTGTTTCTGGTTTTATTATCTCAAGGATTGGAAAAAGCCTTAAAAAACGTTCTGACAGAGTTCAAAACGAACAAGGTCAATTATTATCTATTATAGAGGAAACTCTAGGAGGACTTAAAGTGATAAAAGGATTTAATTCACAAAAAATATTTGGCCAAAAATTCAAAGATTCTACTAACAGGTTTAATAAATTCTCTAATAACTTACTACATCGTCAAAATTTGGCTTCACCAACAAGCGAATTTTTAGGCATCTTGGTTATTTCAGTATTACTTTGGTATGGTGGCCAAATGGTTTTGAGAGATGGCAATCTAGAAGCTGGTTTATTTATTGTGTACATGGGATTAGCTTATAATATTTTAACTCCAGCAAAGGCGATTAGTAAAGCAAGTTACAGTGTTAAAAAAGGTAATGCCGCTGCTGAACGTGTTTTAGAAATCTTGAATACAGATTCTCCTTTGGCTGATGCTCCAAATGCTAAGTCTAAAGACAGTTTTGACTCTGAAATAAGACTTAAAAATGTTTCATTTAAGTATGAGGATGACCTAGTCCTCAAGAATTTTTCACTTACAGTACCCAAAGGAAAAAGTGTTGCTCTGGTTGGACAATCAGGAAGTGGAAAAAGTACTATTGCCAATTTGGTAACACGTTTTTACGATGTTAACGAAGGTAGTATTTCTATTGACGGAGAAAATATCAGGGACCTTACCAAGCAATCGGTTCGTAATTTAATGGGCATCGTTACACAAGACTCCATTCTCTTTAATGATAGTATTAAAAACAATATTCTTTTGGGCAAAGAAGATGCATCGGACAAAGATATAGAAGATGCTTTAAAAGTTGCCAATGCGTGGGAGTTTGTAAAAGACTTACCCAAAGGTATCGAAACCAATATTGGTGACTCTGGCAACAAATTATCTGGCGGACAAAAGCAACGCTTAAGTATCGCTAGAGCAGTACTTAAGAACCCTCCAATAATGATTTTAGATGAAGCTACTTCGGCTTTAGATACTGAGAGCGAACGCCTGGTTCAGGATGCTCTGGAGAACATGATGAAAAACAGAACCTCAATTGTTATTGCACATCGCTTATCGACCATTCAAAATGCAGATGTTATTGTTGTGATGCAAAAAGGTGAAATCGCTGAGCATGGCACACATTCAGAATTGATGACTAAAAACGGTGTTTATAAAAAATTGGTAGAGATGCAGAGTTTTGATTAGTTATTGAGATCTCACTAATAAATAAGCATTATTTATCGTTATACTATCGCTTAGAGGATCATTTGAGTTATTCCATCCAAAAACATGAATTTCATGGGCATTAGTCCCTGCGTTCCAACTCACCCAATCACTAGTTGCTATGCCACCTGTTTGGGTAGTTGCAAATGTCCAACCAGAAGCATTAGTGATAGGAAAGGATTCCGTTGTTCCGTCATGTGCTCTTAATTGAAAATTATTTGTTCCTAAAGGGTTTGTATAGCGTATGACTAATTTTATCTGAATATTGCCGCTCGAATTATAAACCGTTGGTTCAATAGAAGAGTCCATTGAACCTAAATCAATTCCTCCAGTACCGTGGTTCATGTCATAATTTGCATTTGAATACATCGGAATTGAAGACACCGGATTCACATTATCCGCCCAAGTTACATTACCAGCGCCATCGGTCTGCATAATTTGGCCATTGGTTCCTCTACTTTCGGGTAAAATATAGTTATCAATGGTTGTTTGCCCTATAGAGAACTTACCTCCTAAAAAGTAGCCCGAAAAAATATCGTCATTAGCCGAGGTACCATCAACAACACTATAAATACCATATACATTAGACGTATTATTTACATTGGTTATATCTGCATATACACCATATGCATTATTATCTATTCCCTGACTTTGGCCTATGAGACTGTAAATGCCATAAATATCAGAATCCGTAGCACTCGAATTAGTTTTAAAGACTTCTGAATAAAGACCATAACGATCCGCAGTACCTGCGCCAGAAACATTATTAAAAATACCGAACTTTGCAGCCGCGCCTCCAACCGCTGGTGTACTTGAGTTGGTAAGATGAAGCGAGTAAGTACTTTGTGTTGTTGAAGTGGATATGCTATTTACATCTACTTGTAAACCTTTACGTTCTGATGTTGCAGTAGCTTCTGTTACAACATCTAACTGAGCACCAGGGGTAGTAGTACCCACGCCAACTTGTGCAAAAATAAGTATAGGAAACATCAGTGAAAAAAGTAGGGAAAATCTTTTCATTGCAATTAAATCTTAAAATAGAACAATTAAATGTACAATTTTTCTTCTACAATCTAAAAATATAATCGTGGTAACTCCTAAAACAACTGCTTAATAGAAAGACTTTATAAATCAAAAAGGGTGCACTTTCGTACACCCTTCTCATTTTGTTACCAGATTTGGGGAACTGATAACAGTTAATAGGTTAAGCTGTGTCAAACATATAATAAATTATGTTAGAAACCAAGAAAAAAATGCTTTTTATCGTATTTTTTTGCATTTAATCGATATAAATAACCATAACTAATTGATTTTCAATGTATATTGAATAATTCAAAAAATAATAGTTTTATCCTTTAAACTTTTGGTAATTTATAAAGTCTAAATTAGCAAAGGTTTTACTTGATCAACGAAACTGAATTCATATTACGTCTAAAAGACCCATTGTCTAAAGAAGCTGCTTTTAGAGAACTCCTAATGCTCTATAAAGAACGCCTGTATTGGCATGTAAGAAAGATTGTGGTCTCTCATGATGATGCTGACGATGTATTACAGAATACCTTTATAAAGGTCTATCGCAGTATTGATAAGTTTAAAGGTGACAGCAAATTATACTCTTGGTTATACCGTATTGCTACAAACGAATCTATAACCCATATTAATAAAAATGCCAAGCGTTCGCAGATCTCTAATGAAGAATATCAAAACTTAGCTATTGATAACCTAACGGCTGATGTATATTTTGAAGGGGATGCCATACAATTAAAATTACAAAAAGCCATAGCTACTTTACCACAAAAACAGCAATTGGTATTTAATATGAAATATTTTGACAACCTAAAATACAAGGAAATCGCCGAAATTCTAGAAACCACTGAAGGTGCGCTAAAAGCATCTTATCATATAGCCGTAAAAAAAATAGAACGCTTTTTAACTTCAAATTAAACCATTTTAGTATTTTAAAGTCATAG
The DNA here is from genome assembly GCF_028282165.1 of Winogradskyella sp. Lineage (GTDB taxonomy): Bacteria > Bacteroidota > Bacteroidia > Flavobacteriales > Flavobacteriaceae > Winogradskyella. The sequence goes on from NZ_JANQIM010000016.1 coordinate 17,098, forward strand.
ATACAAATACTGAAACAAGTTCAGCACAACGTGAAAAAAGATAAATTACATAACGTTAAATCTACAGGTTTTAAGACACCAGAGCATTACTTTGCCTCTTTTGAAGACAAACTCTTTGAACGCTTAAATGATAAAGCATCCATAGGTGTTGACGAAACTGGATTTAAAGTACCCGATGGTTATTTTGATAAACTCGACAGTGAAATCATTAAAGAATTAAATGCCGAAGATAAGCCAGTAATTAAACTAAACACCCGTAGAACACTTTACTATGTGGCTGGCATAGCTGCATCATTAGTTTTAATGCTCGCTATTTTTTTGAATAAAGATGATGATGGAATTTCAGCCGAGATGGTAGAAACCTATCTAGAAAACCGTGATTTGGATAGTTACGAATTAGCAGAACTATTGCTTGATGCAGACCTACTCGAAGAGGATTTTACTTTAATTGAACCTGAATATAATGAAGATAATTTAGAATCTTATTTACTGGAAAACTTAGATATAGAGACTATCTTACAACAATAAAATATGATAATGAAAAAATTAATCCCAATACTAATACTATTTTTTAGTCTCTCTACTTTTGCTCAAGGTGGTGACAAAATGAAAGAGCGTATCAAGGCGCAGAAGATAGCTTTTATTTCAGATCAGCTAGACCTTAGTGAAGAGGAAGCACAGGGATTTTGGCCTATCTACAACGCTTATGAAGATACCGTAGAAGGTATTAGATCTAGCGAAATAAGAACTGTTAGAATGAAAATACGTCAAAACCCAGACATGTCTGAAGCAGAAGCCAATCAATTGATATCCCAGCTTATCAAAGCCGAAGAAAACATACTTGCTGCTAAAATTAAGTTGGTCAACGATTTAAAGAAGGTCCTTTCCTCAGTTAAAATATTAAAACTTAGAGCAGTTGAAGACCAATTCAATAAAAGACTTCTCGATAAGTTAAAAGAGTTTAGAGAACAAAGACGAAACAGAAAAAACTGAAAGAAGAAGCCAAAACGGCTTCTTTTTTTATTCCCTAAATGTTAATTTACTAATACGCCCTCTACCCGCTGCATAGGCAACGGAATCATTTAAAAATCGAATGGTGTAAAAACCCTCATCGCTTAAGTGCCTCCAATTATTGCCAGCATCGTTACTATAATCAATCCCTTTGAAACCCACTGCTACCAATTCCTTAGCATTACTATTAGGAATGTACTGCACACAACTTCTATAACCAGGCCCTTTAGCATTTGCTACCACTTGCCAGTTTCTTCCGCCATCACTTGTTCTTATTTTATTGGCTAAAGTATCATTGGGTTGGGTATAATCGCCACCAATTGCGAAACCATTATTTTCATCGTAAAAGTCTATGGAATACATCCCAGTGGTTTCCTTGCCTTGTACAATTGGCGTATCGAAAACCTCCCATGTTTTACCTTTATTTGGCGAGTACAATATTCTACTTGCCTTTCCTCCAGTTGCAACCCAAGTATGGTCACCGACTATGGCGATATTGGTATCACTAGCAGCAAAAGCAGCCTCACCTTCTTTGGCCTTTGGCAAATCATCGCAAGATAATTTGTTCCAAGTCTTACCTCCATCTCTAGTAATAATAACACTCATACAATCCTCAGTAGGATCGCCAATAGCCATACCTTCTTCATCATTCCAAAAATCCATGGAGTCGTAAAAAGCTTTTGGATGAACTTCTTGGTAAACAATTTTATTTTTTTCTAAATCAGCATCTAGACTAAACAGAACTGCTGGATTACCAATTGATATTCCATATCCTCTTTTTTCTCGAATAGCCATTGCCCTAAAATTTAGTTGTAATGTGTCATTTGATAGGTTAATTTTATGAACGTAATGCTTTCTATCCTTTAACGAATCAGTATGTTTAACTAAATAATTAGGTAGAATTGTTCCAAACTCACCTCTTGACGTTAAAAACGCACAAATATTAACTTTTTCAGGCATAATTTTTACCAAATCAATTGCCCTAATGTTTAGAAGGGAATCTTGTAACAAAGTATTAATCTCTACTTTAGTCACTTCTCTAGCTTTAAATAATCTTTTTGATTTACAAGAGTGTAAACTAGCCAAGAAAAGTAAGCAAACAATTAATAATCGCATAAATAAAATATTTCCTTAAAAATAGAAAAGCTTTACAATATATCCGTAAAGCCTTTCCAATTAACAATAATCAATCAAATTATAAACTAACCAAATTTTATGTTGGGCCCTTTTAAAAAAATTAACCTCTTCTTGCTGATCTTTGATTTCTATGTTGTAAAGCATTTTTCACTTCTTCTTCAGTGAGATAGCCATCTTTGTTGGCATCTACTCGGTCAAAAAAATCATGTAATGGCCCTTGTGCTTCATTTTTACTGATCCTCTTGTCATTATCTTTATCCATCTTTTCCAAAAGTTCTGAAAAGCTTGGTGTATATCTCCTCCCTCGCCTAGCTCTATTATCCATGTTCATAGATCTGTATTGCGGTCTTCTTTCTTCTTTATATTCACCCATTAAACATCTACTGACATATGGGAATTCACGAGTAACCAAATACATATAATGACCATCAACGGTAATGCCATTACACTCGTCTAAATCACCATAACCTTCAACATATTCAAAATCTGAAGTAAAAGTACCATCATGATGGCCTTCTACTGAAATCTGCATACGTTGCGTAGGGTTTTCGTAGGTACAATCCTCACCTTCCCTACTTCCGCTAACAGCCTTGTAACTCGACTTATACTTTCCACTTTTAGAGTAATACATTGGAAAACCATCGTGCGCAAAGCCTATATGGACTAAATCTTCACCAGAATCAAAATTTTCGATAACCGAAGTCGGAGTCCCATGATAGTGATATGCACCTGTAGGCTGCACATGAGCATGATTAAAATCCAATCCTAAATCAATGACATCTTGTAAGGCTTCAACACGATAGTTTTCACCAGTATCACAAATCACAACTTCAGCCGTTCCTGGTTCAAACTTCACACCATTTAAAGCTACACCAGGTTCTCTTACCCATTTCGCTTTGCCTATATATTTAGGATATAATGGAAATGCATACGTTTTATTTTGGGATGAAATCGCATTAGGATTTCCTTGATTCGGAAAATCACCTGTTTCATGGTCGGGTAAGGCATTGGTCGTCATGATTCTTTGGTTACCCTTTATCTTAACTACAGTCTTAGTGCCATAGGTTTCTCTATTTAAGGTATACTCGCCAAAATAGTTGTTGGTTTCTAAAGTAGTTTCATGGACATGTGATGTACCGTCATGATTGTGGGTGTATTTTGCTTTTTGACTATTGCAGTTTAGTGACAGTAAAGCTAAAAGTCCGAATATTGGATATTGATTCATGAACATAATCATTGATTTAGTCATTTAATTAAAAAAGTATTCATCATTATAGCTTTAGATGAATACTCTTTAAAAAACTTGTGCCCAATGCTGTTAAATAAACTAAAAAAGACCTCTAGCTGAGATCTTTTGCCTTAATGTCTTGGTGGTGGAGGCCCATGTTCTTTGCCTACCTTTCCTCTAGGAGGTCTTCTTCCTCTTGTTGGAGGCCCTTTGTGTAACGCATCTTTCACAAGATCCTCAAAAGCTTCTTTTTGATTATTATCACATATATTGTATATCGCTCTGAAATGCTTAAATACTTCTAAATCTTTTTTCTTTTCATATTCTCCAATAACTGAAGTGATAGAGTCAATAACTGAATTGTCTGCATTAGGTTCGGATATCTTATCAAAAAGTGCGTCTTTAGTAGCTCTAATTTGTTCTGATAGAGTCATCATCTTTTCTCTGTGTGTTCGCTCTAACGCATTAAATTGTTTCAATTGAGCATTGTTAAAATTTAATCTATTGGTGATAAAACTATCCGGACTTTTTGGCCCTTTTGATTTATTTTCTTTTGCTTCTCCTAAATATTTAAATAAAAAGAAACCATTAACTACAATTAGAAATACAAGTAAGATATAAAGTGGTAATTGTTTTTTCATTTTCTAGTTAATTAAAGCATCTTCAGAATCTATAAGCAATCCATAACTTTCGGCAAAAGTCGAGATTTCTTCATCATAATTGTCATCTCTCAACTGCATTACTGCAAAAACGTTTAAAGCCACTATTAATATTAATGTAGCGAACTGAAGTTGCGGTGTAAACCACGACCACACGGTAGCAGATTCTTCCTGTTTTTCCGAAAACATTTGCCGCAACGTTTTCTCTTTAAAAAATGGAGAAATTTTAACCTCGTCAATAGCATCTACGCTATTAATTGTTGCTTCAATTTTTTGCTTTATACTCTTATTTTTTTCCATACCCATATACTTAGATGCAATAATCCTTAAAAACTTGCGTTACATGTTCTTTTTATAAAAATCCTCTAATATGTTCTGTAAATTCTTCTTAGCCCTAAACATTAAAGACTCAACTGAGGATATACTTTTCTGTGTGATTTCACTAATTTCCTGATAGCTTAACCCATCTATTTTATGTAACGTAAATGTAACTCTTTGTGCCTCAGGCAAACTATTAATAGCTAAAAACAGGGTTTCACTTTTCTCTTTATTCTCTAAGATTATCCCTGGATGATTCATCTCTGTAAAATATGATGTTTTATCTATAGGTATTGCACTTCCACTTAAGGACTGTAAAAATGCAAATCGTTTTTTTGTATTACGTTTTCTAATAAATTCGAGGCACTTATTAGTTGTAATTCTGTAAATCCATGTAGATAGTTTAGAGTTGCCTTTAAATTTATGAATAGATCTAAACACCTCAACAAAAACATCTTGGGCCAAATCTTCGGCCTCCTCTTTATTTGGCACAAAAGAGATACAAGTTGAAAATACTTTCTGTTGAAAGTCATCTAATAGCTTGCCGTAAGCTGCCTCTTCACCTGCTATTAATCTCTTAATAAAGTCGTTTTGCTCCAAATACTTATTAATTATCGTTTACAAATTAAGAAATTAATTGATGAATTAAATGTAACTTTGCACGCCTTTTACCACTAGACAATTGGTTAAAGCAAAATTGAGTTAATCATTTATACTGCCAACTGCGGCTGAATACTGTAAACTAAAAAACAATGCGTCTACACAGAAACTTATGCTTCGCAGTCATTGATGGGTTACACCAAATCTTCAATGAAAATGAATATGCCGATAAAGTTGTGCAACAACTATTAAAGCGTGATAAGCGCTGGGGCAGTCGCGATAGAGGTTTTATTGCAGAAACAACTTATGAAATTGTGAGATATATGCGCTTATATGCAGAAATCGCCAATGTAAAAGCGCCTTACAACAGAGATAACTTATGGCGCCTATTTGCTGTTTGGGCAACCTTAAAGGGTATCAGGCTACCAGATTGGAAATATTTCTCCGATACACCAACTCGAAAAATAAAAGGCCGCTTCGACGAACTATCTAAGATTAGAAAATATCGCGAATCCATACCTGATTGGATGGACCATTTAGGGCTTAAAGAATTAGGTGAATCTACTTGGACTGATGAAATAGCGGCGCAAAACAAACAAGCCGACGTTATACTAAGAGTCAATACACTAAAAACCACTAAAAAAGATTTACGCTTAAAGCTTCAATCCGAAGACATAGAAGCAGAATTCTTATCAAATTATCCTTCAGCTTTAAAGCTGAAGGAACGTGCCAATGTTTTTAAAACAGAGGCTTTTAAAAATGGTTGGCTCGAAGTTCAGGATGCATCATCACAGCTTGTGGCAGATTTTCTCGATGTAAAACCAGGCATGAAAGTTGTGGATGCCTGTGCAGGTGCAGGTGGTAAAACATTGCATTTGGCTTCACTTATGGAAAACAAGGGCCAAATCATTGCAATGGACATTTATGAAAGTAAACTAAAAAAGCTGAAAGTAAGAGCACGACGAAATGGTGTGCATAATGTAGAATTAAAAGTGATTGATTCTACAAAACCTATAAAGAAACTGCATGGTAAAGCAGATCGGCTATTAATAGATGCGCCCTGCTCTGGTTTAGGTGTTTTAAGGAGAAATCCAGATGCCAAGTGGAAACTATCACCAGAGTTTATTGAAAATATAAAAAATACACAGACCGAAGTATTGAATCAATATTCCAAAATGGTAAAACCTGGCGGAAATATGGTGTATGCTACCTGTTCTATTTTACCATCTGAAAATGAAAAACAAATTGACAAATTCTTAACCTCAGAAACAGGAAAAGCGTTTACTTTTGTCAAGGACAAAAAAGTATTGGCCCATACATCTGGTTATGATGGGTTTTATATGGCACTATTAGAAAAAACAAATGAATAAATTAGATTTATGAAACAATTCTACCTACTCACATTTATATTCATCACATTTTTATCCTTTGGACAAGTTCCTACGGGCTACTATGATTCAGCAGATGGGCTAACTGGTTTTGCTTTAAAATCCCAATTAAAACGAATCATCAACGATAATAATGATGGACTTTCTCCAGAATTTACGCATAATGATCAAGGTGATAATTTAGATAATCTCTATGGCACCAGCGATCTAGATTCATACTATGAGAACGACGGAACTATTTTAGATATTTATTCAGAAAATCCTACAGGTGTCGATCCCTATAACTATGTTTTTCCTACAGATGAATGTGCTGGTAATTTTAGCAGCGAAGGAGAATGCTATAACAAAGAACATATTATACCTAGATCCGTCTATAACGAAGCAAGCCCAATGGTAGATGATGGGCACACAGTTATCCCTGTCGACGGTAGGGTGAACGGATTAAGAAGTAATTTTCCTTTTGGCGTTGTGGATGATAATCAACTTATTTCCCAAGGCGGAATAAGCAATCCAACAATGAATGGCTCTAAAGCCGGAGGTAATCTCAACAGTGGCTACTCAGCTGGTTACACAGACACTGTTTTTGAGCCCTTAGATGAGTTCAAAGGCGACGTGGCGAGAATGTACTTTTATTTTGTAACACGTTATGAAGACCAAGTTAATAACTGGAGTAGTTACCCAATGTTCGATGGCACTAACAATAAAGCTTTAGATGATCCATTCTTAACAATCCTATTAACCTGGCATGCCAATGATCCCGTTTCTCAAAAAGAAATCGATAGAAACAATACGGTTTTTGATTATCAGAACAATAGAAACCCATTTGTTGACAATCCAAATTATGCAGCTCTGATTTGGTCTGGCACAGTTGATACTGAAGCTCCTACGGACCCAACAAATTTGGTGGCTTCTAATCCTACAGCTAATAGTATAGATCTTGATTGGACTGCATCGACAGATAATGTTGCTGTAACATCGTATGATGTCTATATTAATAGCGTTTTCTCATTTAATACGGGTAATGCAAATACAAATACAACAGCCTCTGGTTTAATAACAGATACTCTTTACTGTTTTACCATAAAAGCAAGAGATGCTGCTGGTAATGAATCTGACTTTAGCAATGAGTCTTGTGAAGTCACTTTAAATGATGGCAGTGATCTAAATTGTGTCACAGAGACATTCGAAAATATAGGTACATCTTCAAGTTCATATTCTAACGTAACTTGGACAGGTGATGACATAGACATAACGTGGAATGCTACCGATTCTCGAACAGATCAAACCTTAGATAATAGGGCCATAACCATTAGGAATGGTATACTAGAACCTACTAATACTTCTGGAGACTTTGGACTCGTAGAGCAATTAACCGTAACAACTCAAAGAGTTTTCAGCGGAAATGCAGGTACATTTGATTTGGTAGTAAATGGGAATGTTATTGGTACAATTCCCTATACCGATACACCAACTACAACTACCATTCCCGTAGATGTTATTTCGGTTAGCTCATTGGTAATCAACAATAACAGTAATCCTTCGAATAGAGTTATGTTCGACAATCTATCCTGGACTTGTGGTTTGTTGAGCACAACTGAATATGACTTGAATAACATCACAATTTATCCAAACCCTGCTAGAGGTAATACATTACATATAAGTTCAAATCAGAACCTTACTTATGAGGTGTTCTCTATTTTAGGAAAAAAAGTTACTAATGGTAATGTTGTTAATCGCGAAATAAATATTGGCAACTTAAACAGGGGAATTTATATAATCAAACTAGTTCTTGGCAACCAGAGCAGAACTTATAAATTGGTTCGTCTCTAAAAATGTTATTAGAAGAAGACTTAATAAGATATATTGAAAGCAGTCTTCAAACACCGATAGTAAGCTCTAGACCTCTTTCAGGTGGTGACACGGCTTCTGTTTTAAAGCTAGATACATCCAAAAAATCATCTTACATTCTTAAATGTAGTCGTGTAAATGGTTCCATAAACATGTTTGAAGCTGAGGCAAACGGGCTCAACCTAATTGCTAAGTCCAATACCATTGCCACACCAGAAGTTTTTGATTTTGGTATACAGAAAGATACCGCTTTCCTCCTTATGGAAAATATTGTTTCAAAATCTCCTACTTCAGAAGATTATTCAAAACTAGGATTTCAGCTTTCCCGACTTCATGATTGTACTTCAGAAAATTTTGGATTAGATAATGACAACTTCATTGGAAGTCTTGAACAACAAAACACGCCTTCTAAAGACTGGATCAATTTCTACAGCAAACATCGCTTAAGTGCCCAACTCGATTTAGCCCTCAAAAAAGGTTTACTTAGTACATCTGAAATTCCCTCAATAGATGATATTAAATCATGTCTTCAATCCTTTTGTCATAAAGTAAAGCCATCATTATTGCATGGCGATTTATGGGGTGGAAACTTCATCATAGCAGAAGATGGAACACCGTACCTTATAGACCCATCGGTTTATTATGGCCACTCAGAAATTGATATTGCCATGAGCAAACTTTTTGGCGGTTTTAGTTCCAGTTTTTACGAGGCTTATCATAGTGAAAAACCAATATCTGATTCTTTTAAAGAACGTATCGAGCTTTATCAATTGTATTATTTATTGGTGCATCTCAATGTTTTTGGCAATTCCTATTATGGATCTGTAAAACGAATTTTAAAATCCTATTTCTAGTGTCAATTACTGGTGGATAACTTCACCTTTACACTACACATATTAAACTATTTTTCCCATAAAAAAGCGTAAATTTGCCCTTTATTAATCGCATCAACCCTGCATCTAATGATTCACTTCTTTGGAAACCATCCCGATAGTTATCGGGACAGTAAAGTTTTTGCTGTTCAAACCACAAAAGAATTATCAACTGAAACGGTATCTAAACTGACATGGTTATTTGGCGACGCGCCTAAAATAGAGCAAGCATCAATCGATGCTTTTTTTATTGGCCCTAGAGCTGCTATGATTACACCTTGGAGTACTAATGCTGTTGAAATAACCCAAAACATGGGAATTTCTGACATCATAAGGATTGAAGAATTTAAAGCAGTATCCGAAGATTTTAAAGAATACGATCCGATGATTTCTGAAAAATTCAGAAGTCTTCATCAAGATATTTTCACCATAAATATTCAACCAGAAGCTATTCAAAATATTGAAGATATTACATTGTACAATCAACAGGAAGGTTTGGCATTAAGTGGTGAAGAAATTGAATATCTAGAAGAAGTTTCGAAAAAAATAGGGCGGCCACTAACAGACTCTGAAGTGTTTGGTTTTTCCCAGGTTAATTCGGAGCATTGTCGCCACAAAATTTTTAACGGTACCTTTATAATTGATGGCGAAGAGCAACCTATGTCATTGTTCAAAATGATTAAGGAAACCTCAAAGAGAAATCCCAATACCATTGTTTCGGCCTACAAAGACAATGTAGCTTTTATAAAAGGCCCTACTGTAGAACAATTTGCACCAAAACGCGCCGATATTCCAGACTATTATACCACCAAAGATTTTGAATCCGTTATTTCGTTAAAGGCCGAAACGCATAATTTCCCAACGACTGTAGAACCTTTCAATGGTGCCGCAACGGGATCTGGAGGTGAAATTAGGGATAGATTAGCTGGCGGAAAAGGATCAATCCCTTTAGCAGGAACAGCCGTTTATATGACTTCTTATTCACGATTAGAAGAAGAACGCCCTTGGGAAAAAGCTTTTCCCGAGCGTAAATGGTTATATCAAACGCCTATAGACATTTTAATTAAAGCCAGTAATGGCGCTTCAGACTTTGGCAATAAATTTGGACAACCGCTTATTTGTGGTTCAGTTTTAACATTCGAACATAACGAGCAAAGCGATGTCTCCCCGAGCGCCGCGCCTTCCAAAGTCTTGCACGACGGACAGGCAGTCGAGGGGTCTCATCCGCGTAAATTAGGTTTCGATAAAGTCATTATGCTTGCTGGCGGTATAGGCTATGCCAAAGCAGATCAAGCGATTAAAGATGTACCAAAAACAGGAGATAAAATCGTAATCCTTGGTGGTGATAATTATAGAATCGGTATGGGAGGTGCCGCAGTATCTTCAGCAGATACTGGTGAGTTTGATACTGGAATTGAATTAAATGCCGTACAGCGTTCAAACCCTGAGATGCAAAAACGCGCGGCTAATGCTGTAAGGGGAATGGTAGAAAGTGATGAAAATTTTATCGTCTCCATTCACGATCATGGTGCAGGTGGACATCTCAATTGTTTATCGGAATTGGTAGAAGATACTGGAGGACATATAGATTTAGACAAACTTCCTGTTGGCGATCCTACCCTTTCAGCTAAAGAAATTATAGGTAATGAATCTCAAGAGCGAATGGGATTGGTTATTGCGGATGAGCATCTCGAGACCTTGCATAAGATTGCAGACCGAGAACGTTCACCAATTTATGATGTCGGTGATGTTACGGGCAAACATCGCTTTACTTTTGAGTCTAAAACTAAAGGTGATAAACCTATGGACCTAGCTTTAGAGGATATGTTTGGAAGCTCTCCAAAAACTATTATGAACGATAGTACTGTAAAGAAGAATTATAGTAATGTTTCTTATAGTAGTGAAAAGTTTTATGATTATTTAGATCAAGTATTGCAACTCGAAGCTGTGGCTTGTAAGGATTGGCTAACCAATAAGGTAGATCGTTGTGTAGGCGGAAAAGTAGCTAAACAACAATGTGTTGGTGCACTACAATTGCCTCTTAACAATGTGGGTGTAATGGCACTCGATTTTAAAGGTAAAGAAGGCATAGCAACGTCTGTTGGGCACTCACCTATTTCGGGTCTAATTGATCCTGTAGCAGGTAGTCGCAACTCTATAGCTGAAGCACTGACTAATATTATTTGGGCACCTTTAAAAGACGGTTTAAAAAGCGTTTCGCTATCAGCCAATTGGATGTGGCCGTGCAGAAATGAAGGTGAGGATGCCAGATTATATGAAGCAGTCAAAGCTGTCTCAGAATTTGCTATAGACTTAGGCATTAATGTTCCTACAGGAAAGGATTCCCTTTCAATGAAACAAAAATATCCAGATGGCGACGTGATTGCACCTGGAACGGTTATTATTTCTGCAGCGGCTCATTGCAACGATATTTCTAAGGTAATAGAGCCTGTACTTCAAAAAGAAAAAGGTTCTATCTATTATATTAATATATCTCAAGACAGTTATAAACTCGGTGGAAGTTCATTTGCCCAGATCAATAATAAAATTGGAAGTGATACACCTACCATTACAGACGCTAAATATGTAATTACCGTATTTAACACCATACAACAATTAATTAAAGATGAAAAAATTGTTGCTGGTCATGATGTAGCTTCGGGTGGTTTAATTACAACGCTGCTAGAAATGTGCTTTGCCGATAATAATTTAGGCGCTGAATTAGACATTACAAGTCTTGGTGAAAAAGATACTTTTAAGGTGTTATTTTCGGAAAATGCTGGTATCGTCATTCAATCTACTGACCATTCCATCGAGAGTGATTTATCTAAAGCCAATATTAACTTCCATAAAATCGGAGAAGTGACCGAAAGTGATGTGCTTGGTGTAATAAATTATAATCAAGTATATACTATGACCATTTCTCGTCTCAGAGACATGTGGTATAAAACCTCACTTCTACTCGACCGCGAACAAACGGCAAATGGATTAGCCGACCAACGTTTTGAAAATTATAAATATCAGCCATTAAACTACTCATTCCCTGAGCATTTTACGGGTAAACTTCCTGTCAATTCGAGTAAAACAAAGCCATCTGAGATTGCCGCCTCGCAAGCTCCTCGTAATGACGATAAACGACCAAAAGCAGCTATTCTAAGGGAAAAAGGCAGTAATTCTGAACGGGAAATGGCAAACGCCATGTATTTAGCCGGTTTTGATGTTAAGGACGTACACATGACCGATTTAATTTCAGGAAGGGAAACTCTAGAAGATATACAATTTTTGGGAGCTGTTGGTGGCTTTAGTAATTCGGACGTACTAGGTTCTGCCAAAGGTTGGGCTGGCGCTATTAAATATAATGAAAAGGCCAATAAAGTTATTTGGGACTTCTTTCAAAGAGAAGATACACTCTCTGTCGGGATCTGTAATGGCTGTCAACTTTGGATGGAATTAGACCTCATTAATCCAGATCACGATATTCATGGAAAAATGACCTATAATGATTCGCATAAGCATGAAAGTGCTTTTACTTCAGTAAAAATTGAAGAGAACAACTCGGTGATGCTATCGAGCTTGGCAGGGAGTCAACTAGGTGTATGGATATCTCATGGCGAAGGAAAGTTCAATCTTCCATATTTAGAAGACAAATATCACATTGTTGCAAAGTATAGTTATGAAGGCTACCCTCACAATCCAAATGGCTCTGATTTTAACACGGCCATGATGTGCGATAAAACAGGTAGACATTTAGTTACCATGCCACATATTGAACGTTCAATATTCCAATGGAATTGGGCGCATTATCCTTATGGAAGAAAAGATGAGGTATCGCCTTGGATTGAAGCGTTCGTTAATGCTAGGAAATGGTTGGAACAACAATAATTGAAATCGCAACAAACAATGACATCAAAGGGTTTTTAACATGTAGGAGAAAAATAAGTCAGCATAAATAATTTATGTGTAAAGATCTTAACATAACAAAACCAACACTTATCATTGATAAGTCGAAATGTCTGTACAATATTAAAAATATGGTGTCTAAAGCCAAAAGACACCAATTACAATTCCGCCCACACTTTAAAACGCACCAATCCCTTGAAATAGGCCAATGGTTTAAGGATTATGGAGTTGAAAAGATTGCCGTATCATCTTTGACTATGGCAGACTATTTCTCCAAGGAATGGAATGATATCACGGTAGCTTTCCCAACCAATATTCTAGAAATTGAGACGATCAATAGTCTGGCATCAAAAATTACACTCAATTTAACAGTTGAAAATAGTGAAAGTGTTCTGTACTTAAAAAAACATCTTACTCATAAAGTCAATATCTTTATTCAGATTGATGTTGGTTATGGTAGAACAGGCATTGCCCCTTACAATATCGATGATGTAAATTTCCTACTTGAAGAACTGGATAATTCTCCGTTAATGAAATTTGTAGGTTTCTTGTCGCATTCTGGTCATACTTACAAGTGTGACTCTGAAGAATGTATTAAGGACACCCATAGTAGAAGTTTAAAAGTCATTAATCAACTAAAAAGCAACTATCACTCGCGATATCCAAACATGATTGTATCCCTAGGGGATACGCCGAGTTGCAGTGTATCGGAAGATTTTTCTGGAATTAACGAAATACGTCCAGGTAATTTTGTGTTCTACGATCTAATGCAATACCAAATTGGATCTAATACCATCAAAGATATTGCTGTTGCCGTGGCTTGCCCTATTGTAGCAAAACACAAAAATCGATCTGAAGTAGTCATCTATGGTGGTGGTGTTCATTTTTCCAAGGATCGACTCATTGAAAATGGTATCACTATCTATGGAAAAGTAGTAGAAAAAACTAAAAATGGCTGGAGTAAGATTCTGGCAAACACCTTTGTAAAAAGTTTATCTCAAGAACATGGTATTATCAAGGTTCCAATTCAGGATTTTGACAGCTATAGGATTGGCGATTACGTTCTTATTCTGCCCGTGCATTCATGCATGACTGTAGATTTAATGAAGAATTATCTAACGACTGAAGGGCAACAAATTTCAACACTTATTTAAAGCAATTATCTTGTAAAAGAATAGTTTTTCGATTATCTTAGAAGTGATGAAAATTCAATTGAATCCTAAGATACCGGAAGGACCATTAGAAAAAAAATGGAGCAACTATCAGTTAAAATCACAACTGATTAATCCCGCAAATAAGAAAAAATTAAATGTCATCGTTGTAGGCTCTGGTCTCAGTGGTGCTGGTGCTGCTGCAACCTTAGCAGAATTAGGCTATGATGTCCAATGTTTTTGCTATCAGGATTCTGCCAGACGTGCACATTCGGTAGCCGCACAAGGTGGCATCAATGCCGCTAAAAACTATCAACATGATGGCGACAGCGTGTATCGCATGTTTTATGACACATTAAAAGGAGGTGACTTTAGGTCTCGAGAAGCTAACACCTATCGTCTTGCAGAATTATCAGCACCTTTGATTGACCATTTTGTACAGCAAGGTGTACCTTTTGCACGGGAGTATGGTGGCACTTTGATCAACCGTAGTTTTGGTGGTGTCCAAGTACAACGTACATTTTACGCCAGAGGGCAAACGGGTCAGCAATTGTTATTAGCTGCGTACTCACAACTTTATAAAATGATCAGGGCCAAAAAAGTAAGCATGCATCCACGTAGTGAGATGTTAGATTTAGTAGTTATTGATGGTAAGGCCAAAGGTATCATTGTGAGAAATTTAGTTACCGGTCAATTAGAGCGTTATGCTGCTGACGCCGTAGTTTTAGCAACAGGTGGGTATTCAAGAGTATTTCGCCTTTCAACCTTGGCAATAGGCTGTAATGGTAGTGCGATTTGGAAAGCGCATAAAAAAGGGGCATTCTTTGCAGCACCTAGCTTCACTCAAATTCACCCGACCGCTTTGCCACAATCTAGTGAGGCACAATCCAAATTAACGTTGATGTCTGAATCTTTGCGCAATGACGGCCGTATTTGGGTACCCAAACAAAAAGAAGACAGTAGACGGCCAAAAGATATTCCAGAGGATGAACGCGACTATTATTTGGAGCGTCGCTATCCTAGTTTTGGAAATTTGGCACCTCGTGATATTGCTTCTAGAGCAGCTAAGGAACGTATAGATGCTGGTTATGGTGTCGGTCGCCTCAAAAATGCGGTCTATTTAGATTTTAAACACGCTATTGAAAAGTTCGGTTTAGATACCATAAAAGACCGCTATGGTAACTTATTCAATATGTATAAAAAAATCACGGGTATTGATGCTTACACCACGCCTATGCTTATTTCGCCTGCGGCACATTTTTCTATGGGTGGACTTTGGGTAGATTATGAGCTTATGACTACCATTCCTGGTCTTTATGCTGTTGGGGAATGTAACTTTTCAGATCATGGAGCCAATCGTTTAGGCGCGAATTCTCTTCTTCAAGCTAGTGTGGATGGCTATTTTATTTTACCGAATACCATTAACAATTATTTAGCAAACGAGATTAAATCAGACCATCCTACTACAGAACATCCTGAGTTTGATAAGGCAGAAACTGAGGCTAAAGCTCACATTGAAAAAATTCTAAATATAAACGGAACAAAAACTGTAGATCATTTTCACAGAGAACTCGGTAAGATTATGTGGAACGAATGTGCCATGAGTCGTACCAAGGAGGGTCTCGAAAGGGCCATCATTAAGATAAAGCAACTGAAAGAAGAATTTTGGGCAGATGTAAAAGTTACTGGCAATTCTGACGAAATGAATACAGAATTAGAAAAAGCATATCGTCTGGCAGACTTCATTGAGTTAGGCATCTTAATGTGCACAGATGCTTTACAGCGTGAAGAATCCTGCGGTGCCCATTTTAGGGAAGAATACCAAACTAAAGATGGAGAGGCATTGCGTGTAGATGAAGACTATTCCTTTGTATCGGCTTGGGAATATGATGAAGATAATTTCAAATTACATAAAGAACAACTCGAATTTGAATTCGTGAAACCAACTGTGAGAAGTTATAAATAATAGGCAGAATGAGAGTAACCTTTAAAATATGGCGGCAGGACAATCCCAATTCCAAAGGGGATTTCAAAACCTATGAGGTCGATGGCTTAACAGAAGATATGTCTTTTTTGGAAGCTTTGGATCATCTCAATGAAGAATTGGTTTTAAAAGACGAAAAAGTAATTGCTTATGAATATGATTGTCGTGAGGGCATTTGCGGTCAATGTGGTGTGTATATAAATGGTAGAGCACATGGTCCTCATCCCAACATGACCACATGCCAATTGCACATGCGAAGTTTTAATGATGGTGAAACCATAACGGTAGAACCTTGGCGGGCGTCAGCTTTCCCAATAATAAAGGATTTGGTAGTTGATCGTTCGGCTTTTGATCGAATTATCGAAGCTGGAGCCTATATCAGTTCAAAAACAGGTACTGCTCCCGAGGCCAATTCGATTCCTATACCAAAGGCTATCGCTGATAAAGCCATGGATGCAGCAGCATGCATAGGCTGTGGTGCTTGTGTCGCCACCTGTAAAAATGCTTCTGCTGCTTTATTTACTTCAGCAAAAATCAATCACCTAAACAGTTTACCGCAAGGCAAAGCTGAAGCCAAAGAACGCTTAGAGCAAATGACCTATCAAATGGATATTGAAGGTTTTGGTAATTGCACCAATACTGGTGCATGTGAAGTGGAATGCCCAGAAGGTATCTCTATTAAGAATATTGCTGAAATGAATTCGAGTTGGTTGAAACAAAAAATGCTTGGCTAAACTCGTGTATAACACCAATGACTTTGGTACAAACTTAAACCGAACACTATGAAACGAAAGGAAACCGACCTTTTAGGGCAGCTAGAGATCGACAATCGCCTCTACTATGGCATACATACCCAACGTGCTATCGATAATTTTCAGATTTCCAACACCAAAGTTGGTGATTACCCCCTACTTATAAAAGGTTTGATTCTTACCAAAAAAGCCTGTGCTGCAGCAAATTTGGAAATAGGCACTATTCCCTCAGAAAAAGCTGAAATGATTATGCAAGCCTGTGATCATATTCTGGAAAATTTGGAAACGTATGCAAAATTTTTTCCGTCAGATGTATTTCAAGGTGGTGCTGGTACATCGGTAAACATGAATGCCAACGAAGTTATCGCTAATGTAGCTCTAGAGCTTAACGGCTATTACAAAGGCGAATATGATGTATTAAATCCTAACGACCATGTCAACAAGTCGCAATCTACCAATGATGCTTATCCCACTGGATTTAGGGTCGCACTGTATTATTATATGAATATATTGTTAGAGCACCTCAACACCTTAACAACAAGCGTAGACAAAAAAGCCTCTAAATTTAAGGATGTTCTAAAAATGGGACGTACCCAATTGCAAGATGCTGTTCCTATGTCTTTAGGAGATGAGTTTGGGGCCTGGTCGGTGAATTTGAAAGAAGAAACTAAAAATTTAAAACATTCGCGCGATTTAATATTGGAAGTGAATTTAGGAGCCACAGCCATTGGCACCAGTGTTAATGCGCCAGATGGCTTTACAGAACTTTCTATTGGCTATCTTCAAAAGTTTACCAAGGCTAGTTTTGTACCAGCAGCCAATTTAATTGAAGCCACATCAGATTGTGGTGCTTATGTGATGATGTCTGGGGCACTAAAACGTACTGCTGTAAAACTCTCTAAAATCTGTAACGATTTACGATTGTTATCTTCTGGGCCGCGATGCGGTCTCAACGAAATAAATCTACCTGAACTACAAGCAGGCTCTTCCATTATGCCTGCAAAGGTGAATCCTGTGATTCCCGAAGTGGTCAATCAGGTCTGTTTTAAGATTATTGGTAATGATGTAGCTATTTCATTCGCAGCCGAAGCTGGTCAATTGCAACTCAATGTCATGGAACCTGTAATTGCTCAGTGTTTGTTCGAATCCTTTGAACTACTTTCTAATGCTTGTACCACACTGGCCAAAAAATGTATAGATGGCATTACAGTAAATGAAGAACACACTAAACAAATGGTAATGAATTCGGTTGGTATTATTACCTTTTTAAACCCTTATATAGGACATCATATGGGAGATGTTATTGGAAAAGAAGCTATTACTACAGGAAAATCCATAAGGGAACTGGTACTCGAAAAGAAACTACTTACCGAAGCTGAATTAGATAAAATTTTAAGCGTGGATAATTTGATGAATCCAAAATATACGGCGGAATTGTTTAAATAAACCACGATGGATTTGAAATCCATCGTTCTAAATAAAAGAATTTTATTCTTTTAGAGTTCAGTTGTTATTCCGAATGAGGTACGAAGAGGAATCTCATAATTTTAGCTGTATAATGAGATTTCTCACTATGTTCGAAATGACAATCAAACCACAAAAAGTTTATAAAAACTAAAGTAACTGCAATGAAATTGCAGGGTTTTAATCATTAACTTGATAATAAAAAAAGAGCTTTCGTGTCGAGCTGTCATATCGAACAACTTATTGGTAATCATATTTTAAAAGTTTGTTTGCATATGTAGTTATCTACTGACCTCTAAAAGAGTTTATGGCGTAACAACATTCAATGTTTTTTATCTGAAGGCATAATGCTTAGTGTTTCTTTCATTTGCATTAAAATAAACTTTACTTGCATGCCACCAATATAAGTCCCCATTTGGGTTTAATCGTCTTTTTGTCGTCTGCTTTATATACGTTTGAAGTCAAGAGGTCTTTAAAACACTGTCCGTTTAATTCAGTTAATTCAACGGTTTGCGATGTGTCACTATTGTTAATGACCACGATGATATCGTCATTTTTGTATGACCGTTGAAATGCGAAGACCGCATTGTCATCATCAGTCAGCAATGTTTTGTAAGTACCTAATTGTAAAGCTTCGTTTTCATTTCTAATTTTAATGAGTTGTCGGTAATGGTCAAAAAGCGATGTGTTAATCTCCACCTTGTCTGGCTCGTGCAGCGTTTCATCGGCACCATATACTTCGTCCTCATAGACAATATCATCCCACAGCATTGGCTTTCTGCAATCGGGGTCATTGGCACCCCACATCCCTACCTCATCACCGTAATAAATCATAGGTGCTCCGACATAGGTCATCTGCATAATTATGGACAGCTTCAATAGTTCAATATCTTCCGCTTTAGGTTTACGGCTAGAATATGCTGGATTTTCTATTGCCTTAGATATTCTGGCATAAGAACTCCAGTCCCTAAAATTGCCTATACCACGATTGACGATATACGACCCAATTCTGTTGACATCGTGACTGCCGAAGAGGGTTTGAGATACATAAGCTACTTGGAGCGGATACAACTCTCTAAGTTCTTTCAATTTGGCATCATATTCACTTGTTGAAATTTTGTAAGGCTCGGGATTAAAAAAATACTCTGCCGAGGCAAAAGCAAAATTGTAATTCATTTCCCCATCAAATTCATCACCTTGCATATACGGTACTACTTTTTCGGGTGTGTCAACAATTTCGGCAGTCAAATACGCTTCTTCGTTGATGGAGCGCACGTATTTGCGCCATTTTTTCCAAAATGGGTGTCCAATACAAAAAGCAACGTCCAATCGCCATCCATCAATTCCAAATTCCGTTCCCTTGTCCTTTGGGTTCATCCATCGCCGTGTAGCATTAAAAATATACTTCTTTGGGCCTTCAACAATTCCTGTGCTATCTTCCCGAAGTTCTGGAAGCGATTTTACACCAAACCAGCCCTCATAATCAAATGTTGTTCCTTTGATGCTATCGTTCCATGATTTAA
>NZ_JANQIM010000019.1 GCF_028282165.1 Winogradskyella sp.
TAATCTTGTATTCTTTGGTGTCCGGCAATTGCTGACCGTTGCTTGTTGGATACTTCCAAAAACAAGTAGTCGCTGCAGAGGTGATCGTAATACCACGCTCTTGCTCTTGCTCCATCCAGTCCATAGTCGCTGCACCATCGTGCACCTCACCTATTTTATGAGACACACCAGTGTAGTAAAGTATACGCTCAGTAGTTGTTGTTTTACCTGCATCAATATGAGCAGCAATACCTATATTTCTTGTATATTTTAAATCTCTTGCCATTTTATATATTAAAATCTAAAGTGTGAGAATGCTTTGTTTGCTTCAGCCATTTTGTGCGTATCTACACGTTTTTTAACGGCAGCACCTTCTTCTTTTGCCGCAGCTAAAATTTCAGCAGCAAGTTTTTGCGCCATAGATTTTTCGTTACGCTTACGCGCATAGCCAATCAACCACTTCATGGCTGTTGATACTTTACGATCTGGACGAATTTGCATTGGGATTTGGAATGTAGCACCACCTACACGACGGCTACGTACCTCTACGTGAGGCATTACGTTAGACAAGGCATCTTTCCATACCTCTAACGCTGATTTTTCCTCGTTGTTCTTTTTCTCTTCTACAATATCAATAGCATCGTAGAATACTTTAAACGCCACAGACTTTTTACCGTCCCACATCATGTTGTTTACAAAACGTGTTACCAACTGGTCGTTAAACCTTGGGTCTGGTAAAAGCGGTCTTTTTTTCGCTTGTCTTTTTCTCATGTCTTCTTTTTAGTTTTTTAGCCTTTAGCTGTTAGCTATTAGCTTTAATTACTTCTTAGGGCGTTTTGCACCATACTTAGATCGACGTTGGGTACGACCAGCAACACCTGCTGTATCTAATGCACCACGAACGATGTGATATCTAACACCTGGCAAATCTTTAACCCTTCCACCTCTAACCAATACTATCGAGTGCTCTTGTAAGTTGTGACCTTCACCACCGATGTATGCATTAACCTCGTTACCGTTTGTTAAACGCACCCTTGCTACCTTACGCATTGCTGAGTTAGGTTTTTTAGGAGTAGTTGTGTAAACACGAGTACATACACCACGTCTTTGCGGACACGAATCTAAAGCAGCCGATTTACTCTTCTTGGTTATTTTGGCTCTTCCTTTTCGTACTAATTGTGAAATTGTTGGCATATATTACTATATAAATATTTGTTAACCCTCACTTTTGAGGGCTGCAAAGGTAGAAATATATATTTATAATTCAAATAGTTGAGAATTTATTTTTCAAAGAAACTGAAGGATTCATTTTTAACATATATATAATGGTCTATTTTTACGTTATAAATTAGATTGAAAATTAACAGAAACAAGAATCAGGATAGCCTGAAGATGCCGAAAAAAAAATACTTATTTCTCACAGTTATTTTATTGCTTTTTGCCAATGAGACTTTCAGTCAATCACTTACTTTGAAAGTTGAAACAGAAAGTAAGGATAAAACCGCAGTTATTGATTCTATCGCATACAAAAAGGAGTTTGTCAATTATTTGAGTATTAAATCAGAGCTAGACACTCTTAAATACAAACTTACCCGATTAGGTTATATAGACACTAGAATAGATTCCGTAGCTAAGCAAAATGACACATTATTCAAAGCTCAATTCTTTTTAGGCACAAAAATAAATCGCATACGAATTAGGTATGATTCCGTTTTCAATACCGAATTATTAAAACATATAAGTCATGTAAAAGGCGATGGTTTTTTTGAACTAGATATAATTCAAGCCGAACCCTCTCTTGACGAGTTAAATTCAAAAATCGCGGAGCAGGGCGATCCGTTTTCTACGCTTCAACTTATAAATATTTCAAAGCAAAATTCGGATTTAATAGCAGCAGATTTAAAAATTGTCTCTAATCAGAAAAGACGGATTGATATGATTATTGTAAAGGGCTATGAAAAGTTTCCGCAATCCTATATTAAAAGATTTATGAAATTAAGAACTGGTAAGACCTTCAACTTAAATGAAATCAAAGACAAGGTAGAATTGTTGGAAGATTTGCGCTTTGCTAATAAAATAAGAGATCCCGAAGTGCTGTTTACAAAAGACTCTACAACCCTATATTTATATGTCGAAAAAAACCGTGTTAATAATTTTGATGGTTTTTTAGGTTTTGGCACCAACGAGAATACCAACAGAATAGAATTTGATGGTTATTTGGATCTAAGACTGATTAACAACTTAAACTTTGGTGAAACCTTAAATTTATTCTACAAAAGTGATGAAATTGATCAGCAAACCTTTAGAGTTGATGCTGATTTACCTTATTTATTTGGCTCACCCATTGGTCTTCAAGTTGGATTGAATATTTTTAGAAAAGACACTACATTTTCTAATGCTAGCCAATATGCAAAAATCAATTACCAAATCAATGCACAACACAGAATTTCGGTTGGAATTACATCCACAAATTCTACAAATCTGTTGGATAATAACACTTCTATATTAAATGATTATACCTCTAATTATTATACTATAGGTTACAATTACACAAAGCCACAATTTTATGATCCATTATTCCCTATAAACTTTTGGTTTGATTTATCAACTGGATTTGGTAATAGAGAAAATGATTTAGGTAGTCAAAGTCAAACTGTTGTTAATTTAAACACGTACAAGATCTTCAATTTGAATCCCAAGAACAGCATTTACATTAGATTGAATGGTGCTATCTTGACTTCTGATGATTACCTTGATAACGAGCTCTTTAGATTTGGCGGCATCAATTCAATTCGTGGTTTTGAGGAAAATAGCTTGGTCGCTGATCTTTATGGTGTTATTAATACTGAGTATCGCTATCGGTTAAGTAACAGTATATATGTACACTCGGTTTTAGATGCAGCATATTTTGAAAATCAGATCACCAATGCCGAAGAAAAGCTTTTTGGCTTTGGGTTTGGATTAGGCTTATTGACCAATGCTGGTCTCTTTAGATTAAACTATTCTAGTGGAAAATCCGAGAACAGGCAGTTTCGACTATCGGACTCCAAGGTGCATGTAAGTTTAACAGCCACATTTTAATCAGGTTTCTATACCTTTGCAACTCATGAAAAAAGACACTATAATTTTTGGAATACGGGCTATAATCGAAGCCATAAAATCAGGTGAAACCATAGACAAGGTTTTTGTTCAGAAAGGCGTAAGAAGTCCACTTTTTCAAGAGCTTGAACAACTGCTTAGGTCCGAAGGCATCAATTCCTCTTATGTTCCTATTGAAAAACTGAACCGCCTTACCAAAGGCAATCACCAAGGTGCTGTAGCGCAAATTTCCCCTATAGCTTTTCATACTATAGATAACCTTGTAATGAATGCTTTTGAATCTGGCACGACACCTTTGTTTCTATTATTGGATCAGTTGAGCGATGTTAGAAATTTTGGTGCTATAGTCCGAACAGCAGAATGCACTGGCGTTTCTGGCATCATTATACAGAAAAAAGGAGGTGCTCCTGTAAATGGCGACACCATAAAAACCAGTGCTGGTGCCATTTTTAAAATACCAATATGCAAAGTTGATCATATAAAGGATGCCATTTTTCATATGCAATCATCAGGTATTAAAGTTATCGCTGCCACCGAAAAAGCCAATGACTATATCTATGATGTATCTTTTAAAGAACCCTGCGCTATTATTATGGGTTCTGAAGGTAAGGGAATAAACCCCTCAGTTTTAAAAGTTGTAGATCAACAAGCGAAGCTTCCTATTTTGGGGGAGATTGCATCACTGAATGTTTCTGTGGCTTGCGGTGCTTTTTTATATGAAGCCGTGAGGCAACGTGGACTCTAGTTGGCAGTAGTAGTTTGCTGTATTCAATATGAAATGTAAAGCACAAAGCAATCTTTTGGAATTTAGCGTTTGAGTTTTAGCTTATTCGTCTTTATTTTTCTTAAAAATGTAATTGATTCTTGTGGTTTGTTCTAATTCTGATTTGGGTTCAACTTCATCTTCTGGCAGAATCTCAATAAAGTTTCCATCTTCATCAAAATGCTTCATAAAAGGGTCGTCCTCTTCATTATAATCTGGCTGCTGCCATTTGTACCGTTCTGGTTTAGCAATTTGCTTTCTAAATATCAAGGCAAAGATGAGTCCTGAGATTAATCCACCCAAATGGCCTTCCCAGGAAATCCCATCCTTAATAGGAAAGACATACCAAATCATGCTTCCGTATAAAAATATAACCATTAATGACAGGGCAATGAGTCTGTAATGTTTTGCAAAAACTCCTTTAAAAAAAATAAAGCTCACCAAAACATATATTAGTCCACTTGCGCCTATATGGTTTCCTGGCCTACCGATAACCCATGTCAATAGACCTGATAATAAAATCCCATAGAGAATAACCTTCCAAGCAATCTTATTGTAGAAATAAAAAAGCGATAACGACAATACCAATAGGGGAAGCGAATTATTATATAGGTGATCAATATCTGAGTGCAAAAAAGGGCTCGTTAAAATACCTAAAAGTCCTTCTAGTTTTTGAGGTCTAATACCAAACGATTTAATACCATAATCAATATTGATCTGATACCAAAACACCAACCATATTAAGAACACAATGAGTAATGGATAGATAAGTATTGAATTTGAATATTTAAACTGCTCAGAAGACATCCATAAGATTTCAAAGACTTACTTCAAATTTATGACCAAAACGCCATACCATGAAATATTGTCATAAACACTTTCCTTAACATTCACATTTTGTAATTTTGGATTATGAATACGCCCTTAGCAGAACGACTTCGTCCAAAAACGCTTAAAGACTACTTAAGCCAACAGCATTTGGTTGGAGAAGATGGTATGTTATATGCCCAAATAAAAAGCGGCGTTATACCTTCGCTCATTTTTTGGGGTCCTCCTGGAATCGGAAAGACAACACTAGCTCACATCATTGCCAATGAATCTGAACGCCCTTTTTATAAGTTGAGTGCTATAAATTCTGGCGTAAAGGATATAAGAGAGGTTATAGATAAGGCAAAAAAAAGTGGCGGATTGTTTACTGCCAAAAATCCTATTTTGTTCATTGACGAAATTCACCGTTTCAGTAAATCGCAACAAGATTCACTTTTAGAAGCGGTTGAAAAAGGTTGGGTTACTTTAATTGGTGCTACTACCGAAAATCCGAGTTTTGAAGTGATTTCCGCTTTGCTTTCGAGGTGTCAGGTTTACACCTTAAATCCCTTTGGCAAAGCCGATTTAGAAGCGCTACTTCAGCGTGCGATAGAAGAAGATGAGCTTATTTCTAAACTAAACATAGAATTAAAGGACACCGAAGCTTTATTGAGGCTTTCTGGTGGAGATGCCAGAAAACTACTTAACATATTTGAGTTATTGGTGACATCATTTGAAAATGAACCTATCATTATTACTAATGAACTTGTGGCAAAACAAGTTCAGCACAAAGCGGCTCGGTACGACAAAACAGGCGAACAGCATTATGACATCATTTCAGCTTTTATAAAATCGATCCGCGGAAGTGACCCCAATGCAGCAGTGTATTATTTAGCACGAATGATTGAAGGTGGAGAGGATGTAAAATTCATAGCCAGACGTCTTTTAATTTTAGCCAGCGAAGATGTTGGTAATGCCAACCCAACGGCTTTGGTTATTGCCAACAATACATTCCAAGCTGTATCAGTCATTGGTAATCCTGAATCCCGGATTATTTTAAGTCAATGTGCCACTTATTTAGCGAGTTCCCCAAAAAGTAATGCGGCCTATGAGGCTATTAACAAAGCACAACAGTTAGTAAGAGAAACAGGAGACCTGTCAGTACCTTTATCTATAAGAAATGCACCGACTAAGCTTATGAAAGAGCTAGGTTATGGAGATGACTATAAATACGCACACAGTTACGAAAACAATTTTGCTGAACACGAATTTTTACCCGAAGAAATAAAGAACACCAGATTATACAACCCTGGTAATAATACAAGGGAACAAGCTCAACGCAATTATTTAAAAGCGTTATGGAAAGAAAAATACGGTTATTAAATGTTCAGGATACTTAGAATTTAATATTTAACGTTACGGAATTATATCCTTTTTCTGTAGTTTCAGAGTAAATCCACTTCCCATTTTCAGAATAAACAATAGCTTCTTTGCCTTTTACAATGAATACATTTGATTTTGCTGTTTTCAGTAGCAACATAACTTTTTTTGGCGTAGTATCTACCAACTGAAATCCATTTGTCATGGGTTGGGCATAAAGTATGTCTGTTTCTTCTTCATTGGTTTCAAGTTGAATTGATTGCTCTATGTTCTCAACTATTTCCACATCATCTTCTAAATCTCCCTCTTCTTGAATATCCACAATTTCTGGCACTGGTGGTTGCTCTGTAGTTACAGTATCTTCCACTCTACTTTTGGTCTCGATCTTCGAGAAGTCTAATGTAACAAAAGCCTTTTGTAGAGCATCCTTGTAAGCCACATCCAAATCCTTTTTCTTTGTAGACCCTTCTTCAGACTCCAAGATTATTTTTCCCAAACAATCCTTGAAAGAGATTTTTAATTTAGTTTTTAAAAATCCTCCTTTTACCTTGTCTACATCGGCGTACATTGCCAAACATCTATCTTTGAAAAGATCTTGTGGAAGTTGTTCTCCTTCGTCAAAATACACCTCAAATCCTTCTTGTTTCAATAAATACCTAGTTAGTGTATTTAATCTATACTGGTCATTTTCTGTTAAAAAACCATATTGTAGCGGCACAACAATATATTTATAGGGCTGCGTTGTAGATTGAGACTCCACTTTTACGATACAAGCTATTAGAAAAAATATTAATACAATAGTTCTCTTCATAAGAATGTTTTTATTTCTATTAATTCATTGATGGTTTTATACGGTATGGATAAAGTTTGGTTTCTACAGTTAAAAAAAATAGTATCCATTCCAACGCGTTGAGCGCCTTCAATATCTGCTTCAAGACTATCGCCTATCATTATGCTTTCTTCTGCATTGGCATTGGCAATGTCTAAAGCAAAATTAAAAATTTTTGGGTTAGGTTTTTTTACACCTACCATTTCAGAATTAGTTATGGTTTTAAAATAGTGCTTTATGGCAGAATTTCTCAATTTTCGTTCTTGGGCTTCTTCAAAACCATTAGTAATAATATGCAATTGATATTTTCCCCTCAAATAATTGAGAATTTCAATAGTTCCTTCAAATAAATGATTAAAGGTCGTAAGATGTTCTATGTAAGACACGGATAAATGATTGATCGTAGTATCATCTACATCAACTTTTATGGCATTAAAAGCATCTTTTAGTCTTCCGTAACGCAGATCTGCTTTAGAGATACGCTCTTCTCTGTAAAGCTTCCAATAGTCGAGGTTGATAGGCTCATAGACTTTTAAAAACTCATTCAAAACCACATCTATATTATTAAGCTCAAATATCTTTTTAAATGTTAAGCCAGAGTTTTTGTCAAAGTCCCAAAGCGTATGATCCAAATCGAAAAAAACATGTTTTACATTATCTTTCATTCAGCAGTCTCTATGATTAAATTAAAAAGTGCTCTATACCCTTTCCAGCGTTCTATATCTGCGAAAGTATAATTATGAAATATCGGCACAAAAGTTCCGTTAACAGCTTTTATATGATTTATAAGCTTTTGTAGGTGTTCAGATTTATCTAATTGCGAATCATACTTCAACAAAGCGAAATCCAAACAATGATATGGATTTATTTTTAATGGTGTCTGTACCTCGTAATCTAAATCGTACCATTGAAATGGCGTACATGTACCAGCTCTAAAACCCAATGTATCTACATAACCCATAGAAAAGTCTTGGTTAATTTCCAACTCTATTAGATTTCTATAGGATTTGGGGAGATTTAGCTTGGAAAACGAATGCCTAACGGCTTTTAACTCTGAATTAATAATGGTTTCCATCTTTAGTTTTTCTTTCTTTAAAACCGAAATATCTTCAAGAGCAAAATAAGACGCCTTTAGACCGACATCACTGTAATCTGCAACAGATTTAATGAGCGATACAAATTCTTTCTTGTTAGTACTAATATTCTTATCGTAGGTAGAATAATCTCCAATTAAGAAGAACACCATAAACTTAAAATCACATAGTTTCTGCTTGGTAATTATCCATTTAAAGGTATCATAAGGATCGCGTTTAAATCCCATAAGAACAGAATAACGTTGATACAATTGCCTTAACCTTAATCTTCCGATATCACTAAATGTTCCTCCTATGGTTCGCAATAATCCTTTTTTCCTAAAATAATAGGCCATTGGCACATCAATAACAGGCTGTACCTTATAGCTTCGCTCGGAGAATACAAAATCCGGAAACCGTTTTTTGAGGACATTCTGTAGTTTGTATGCCCAAATATCTACAATGGGTTGATTTAAAAACCTATGCTTAAATGCTAAGCTCTCTTTGGCCATAAACCTTCCATAATCATCTTTTACATGGGGCAAATATTCTTCATACCGACTTAATAAGTAGAACGATGCTGCAAAAATATCGAAAGGTAAATCACTACGCTCACTTGTTGGGAAAAAGCCTTTGGTATCATTCCATTGTTGTACGCTAATATCTATATCGGATAGACCTTGCTCGAACAATAGTTCGTTACTACGTACATAAAGCTCACTACTCAATGGCTTTTTAGTATAAGACATTTTTAAGCTACTGTGCGCTATAAAATCCTCAACTTTGGATGTGAACTTCACTTCTAAACCAAGAATACGCTTGCATATATGCTTAAATGTATACTTTAAGCGAGGTGTGATCTTATGCGTGTACACTAATAACATTACAACAATTCTTCGTCTGCGAAACTAAAGTACGCTTTCTCGGTTACAATAAGATGATCTAAAACCTTAATATCCAAACTCTCGGAAGCCAACTTTAATTTCTGTGTAATAGCCTTATCTGACTGACTAGGTTTTAAAGTGCCCGAAGGATGATTATGGCATAAAATCAAGGACGTAGCACCTACTTCTAATGCATTTTTGAGTACTAAACGTACATCTACTAAAGTTCCTGTAATACCGCCTTTGCTCAACTGATTTTTGTGAAGGATTTTATTCGAGTTGTTAAGGTATAGTATCCAAAACTCCTCATGAGGCAACTCACCTAGAATAGGTTGCATGATATTAAAAACAGTTCTACTAGATGTTATCTTCTCCAATTTTAAAGCATCTTCTAATCGTCGTCGCTTCCCTAGTTCTAAGGCAGCAGCAATAGTAATGGCCTTAGCTTCCCCTATTCCTTTAAATTCCATTAACTGATTGATGGTTAATTTTCCAAGGGTATTAAGATTATTATCTACCCTAGCCAAAATGCGTTTGCATAAGTCAACAGCACTTTCATCTCGGCTACCCGAACCAATTAATATGGCTACGAGCTCTGCATCACTTAAAGCGGTTTTTCCTTTATCTCTTAATTTTTCCCTGGGTTGATCATCTTGTGACCAGTTTTTTATGGAGAATGAAGTCGATTTGTAAGACATGCTTTAAAGATAAAAAATTGTAAATTTAATGCACTAATTAAATTAATTATTTCCATGGCTATAAAATCCTTTTTTGAAGATGGCGTCTATGACGAAATCTCCTCTCGAATTCAGCAGCTTCATAAAGATTCTAAACCCATTTGGGGAAAAATGAATGTAGGGCAAATGCTTCATCATTGCCAAATGCCACTTAATATTATATTAGAAAAAGAAAATTATGGTGTTAAGCCCAATTGGTTGGTGAATTTATTGTTTAAGAAAAGTATGTATAGTAACAAACCTTGGAGAAAAAACATGCCAACAGCTCCAGGTTTTAAAATAACTGAGGAAAAGGATTTTGACACAGAATATAAAGCCATTACTAATCTTTTAGGAGAATTACACTCCCAACGTGAAAAAGACCAATGGCAACCACATCCTTCCTTTGGAAAATTGACCAAAGATCAATGGGGAAAAATGCAGTACAAGCATCTCGATCATCACTTTAGACAATTTGGTGTATAGTAAGTGATTAGTTTCAATAGTTTAAAGTAAATTTATGTCCCACTTTTACAGGCTCAGTGTCATAATGTAAGTTTAGAAAATGAAGTATCCGCGAAAACACTACCAAGATGACGATATCTACCATATGATTGAAGTCATTAAAACCTATCCTTTGGCAACAGTCATTTCGGTACAAAACAATGAACCACTTATTACGCATTTACCATTGGTGTATGAGGAAAAAAAATTGATTGGGCATATTGATATTTATAATCCCCAAGCCCAATTGCTCAAAGATGATCATAAGGTTACTATTATTTTTGGTGGCCCTCAATGCTATATTTCACCAACCGTCTATTCAACAACACAATTACCCACTTGGAACTATATTAAAGTTCATATAAAAGGTATCGTAAAGGCTATTAAAAGTAAAGAAGCTCTAAAACAATCCTTAATAACCATGACCGAGTTTTTAGAGGCGCCAGACCACAAATACGTTTTGGAGCCCGACAATCCTCGGTTAAATACTAACCTCAACTATATTGAGATGTTCGAAATTGATATTACCCACTGGGAAGGGAAATTTAAACTCTCACAGGATAAAAAAACAAGCGACATGAAAGCCGCTAGAGAAGAATTGATAAGAGCCAATCAAGAAAGTATAAGAAAGTTTTTAGATAGTGTGTTTTAGCCTTAACTCCCATCAATCTTGGACTGGCTTATAAGATAGTTTTGCTGTTAATTAACGTACATCATTAATTAATGTACAATTATATTCCTTGTTTGACTAAACTTTAGTTTTAAACCAACTAATTATTTTTAACAAACATCAAATTAGAATAATTTATCCCACTCCTCATAAATCCTTTCATCTTTCATACCTCTAGCATGTTGGCTATGCTCATTTGTAATAACCCTAGTAAGATTGTATGAGTATACATCATATAAAGAATTTAACCAGTAGTTCTGTACACTACGGTATTCCTTTACAACCTCATTCTTAAGGTAACTTGTTCCTATATATTTGAAAAAATTCATAGTAAACTTCCCATATGCCCTTCTAGTATTATCATTACTTTTTTTGATTCTTTCTGCTTCACTTTTTGATGCATTATGGGGAATATAGCTATATGGAGTAGTTATGAACTCAAAAAAATTAGAACTCATTTCTTTAACGGTCTTTGAAGAATCATCAACGCCATGAATATCTACCATTGATTTACTAAGAGCGCTTTCGATTTCGATAAGCTCCATAATTTTTGTTGAATTTAGATCAGTAATCTCATAAGGGATTTCATTTATCCGAGTGAAGAATTTTGCCCCCATTGGTTGGAACTTTGGAGAACCAATACCGATTTGACTCATTTTTCTGACTCTTACTTTATAATCGGAATATTCTAAATAGCAAAATGCAGCGGTTCTCTGTTTTAATACTACTAAATCCGAATATATCTTTTTATAGAAAACATCATTTATTTCACTCAATTTATAATTTTCTATGATATAATTCCACCAGCTATCAAATCCATTACTAGCAACAATGCAATATCTATCTACTATTTTTTCTTTATTAGAGTTTTCGATATAATCACCTACTTTTTTACTGAACAACTCTCTTTGTTTATCTGAAGTCTGACTTAAGTTTGAAAAAATTATTAACAGTTTCTTATCTTCTACAATCTCATCGATATTAGGATAAGTCATGTTGTTAAAATGGAAATTGACTAAATGATAGGATATTACATATTTATCTTTCCACGAATCAATAGAACTTTGCTGAATTAGTGAATTTAATTTTAGCTTATTAGTATCATATGTAGTTATTGGCCAATATTTTAAATTTCTATTATATTTACCAGCTCTAATTTTATCTATTTTACTACTAACAAACCCCCAGTTAATTTTTTCAAAATTTGTTTTAGTAAAAACGCCATACAAGTATCTATTAATTTCTCTGTAATTCTTTCCATAATTATTATTGAAAAAATACCATCCATTATTATGAAGTAAATATCTTAAGGAGTTAGTTAGTATAAGCTTATCTATTAAATCTTTAGGAAATTCAAGTAATCTCATCTTTTCTATGTCTTCATTATTAAGAGGAACATAGTTTGACTGACACAAAATATTATTTAATAATTTATATGTTCTTGTCTTTTTAGATTTTTTTAAAACATTAAAATCATCATAACCATATAAATCAAGAGGAGTACTCGATTTTTCTTTTATATGCTTATAAACTATTGGAGAATGTTTTTCGCTTAGTTTTGAATTTGATTCGATTTCTTTCAATATAAATTCTCCATGCGTATACCATATATCTTGTTGCAAATTCTTGTATTCCCTCCATAACATTACATTAAAAAAATAGTCTTCCTTTTTTATTTCTTGACCATTTAGACTGAACAATACTAATAAAGTTACTACAAATATTATTTTGTCTTTAACTAAAATAATTTTCATATTTAGGAATAATTAATATTAGGATTCATATTTACATGAATTAAAGCTAACTTTTTAAAAATCTCAAAGTAAGCATATGATGTTATTTTTTTGTAAAACTTAAAAAGCACTTAATACTATTTAAAAAAGAATCGTTCTTCTTAAGAATAGTAAATTCTTGTTATAAAATCCAAGTAGTCGTAACTATAGCATCACATCAAAAGCTTAGAATTTTTTTAAAAGTTTTTAGAAAATAAATAACTTTAAGGAGCAATCTTTAAACCGCTAAAAATGAAGGAAATTAAAAAGGAAGACATTACACAAGAAGTTTTTGATCTTTACGATGACTATGCACATAACAAACTCAACCGACGTCAATTTGTTGAAAAGCTATCTATTTATGCTGTTGGAGGTCTAACTGTATCGTCTTTACTAAGTTTTATGTCCCCAAATTATATCGATACGCTTTTAGTAAAACCAGATGACCCAACCTTAGATTCTAGTTTTATCGACTATGAATCCCCAAAAGGCGGTGGAACTATTAAAGGTTTATTATCTAAGCCCAAAGCGCATGATGAAAAATTAGCGGGTGTTGTTGTGGTCCATGAAAATCGTGGGCTCAATCCTTACATAGAAGATGTTGGCAGGCGTGTTGCAAAAGCAAACTTTATATCTTTTGCCCCAGATGCCTTATCACCTTTAGGTGGCTACCCAGGTAATGATGATGATGGTAGAGCCATGCAAAAAAAACGTGATAGAAACAAGATGCTCGAAGACTTCATTGCAGCTTACGAATATTTAAAAAACCATAAGGATTGTAATGGTAAAGTAGGTGTTGTTGGTTTTTGTTTTGGTGGTTGGATCTCAAATATGATGGCTGTACGCTTACCTAATCTTGGTGCCGCAGTGCCCTATTATGGTAGACAGCCTGAAGCTGAAGATGCTAAAAAAATAAAAGCCCCACTTTTACTCCAATACGGTGAATTAGACACCAGAGTAAATGCTGGTTGGCCAGCATTTGAAAAAGTACTAAAGGATAATAACATTGAATATGAGGCGTATA
Organism: Winogradskyella sp.; assembly: GCF_028282165.1. Lineage (GTDB taxonomy): Bacteria > Bacteroidota > Bacteroidia > Flavobacteriales > Flavobacteriaceae > Winogradskyella. The sequence goes on from NZ_JANQIM010000019.1 coordinate 13,501, forward strand.
TCTATCCAGGCGTTAATCACGGTTTTCATAATAATACCACACCGCGTTATGATAAAGAAGCAGCACAGCTATCTTGGGATAGAACCATTGCCTTTTTTAATAAGCACTTAAATAAACTTGACTAGTTTAAAATTTCTCTTCGGATTTTAATGAATCGTAAAACAATAAAAAAAGGTGAGCTTGTTCAACGAACTGGTGAGTTAAATTCTAAAATTTATCATGTTCATGAGGGATTGTTGAGAGGTTATAGTATCGATGAAAAAGGAAAAGAACATATTTTCATTTTTGCACCAGAAAACTGGACCATTGCTGACAACCTGCCCCCCGAAGTGCCCTGTGATTTATTCATCGATGCCCTTGAAGATTCTATTGTTACAGTCCATGAAAAAGACATTTCCAAAGAACATCAAAATATAAAACCTTTGGTTAAGCGACTCGCTGTTTTACAAAAGAGAATTATTATGCTTATGAGCTTCTCGGCTAAAGAGCGCTATGCCCATTTTTTGGAAACCTATCCAAACATCATACAGCGCGTCCCTCAAAAAATGATCGCTTCTTACTTAGGAATTACACCTGAAGCGTTGAGTACCATAAAACGTAAACATTTAAAAAAATAATCACTTCTTAATCTAGATTAATGCATAAGTGAATCGGTTATCCCATTTTTGATTGAATAAATTTTCTTCAAAATGAAAAACCTATCACTACTGTTCAAGATTTCTACAATGCTTTGGATTATTTGGGGACTTGTCCATGTGCTTGCTGGTGTTATGACTATGCGAGGTATATTAATTGATGATATCACCGCTTCAGTTGCCGGAATAGCGGATGCTGTAGATCCAGCATCTCTAAAAACAGATTATCCAAAAGCTGCAGGAGCTATTATTGGGCAGCATGGTTTTAACCTATTTTGGATTGGCATTGTGACTTTTATTTCCGCTTTTTACGTTTGGAAAGGCAATAAAAATGCCATTTTCTTAGCCGCGATAACTGGTGGTTTAGCCGACTTAGGTTATTTTCTATTTATGGATTTGGGCGGCTACGTAAAGTTTATGCCAGGTACTGTAATGACTATTGTGTCGTCATTGGCGATAATACTTAGCTTTTACGCTTATTTTAAAACGAAAGCAGTAACTAATAGTTTGTAAAATTGTTTATTACTATTCTATTGAGTAAGAGTCTAGCCGTCTTATTATAAACGGAATGTCTTCACTAACAAAAGACGACGTATCATAAATGAGTCCATAACCATCAGCATAATAAAAATGATCCAATCCAGGTGACTGAACACCATCATTTAAAATAGCATAGCGTTGCGAGTAGGTACTGATAAAACTACCTGCCTCTACTGTAATTTCATTATCTAAAGCGATAAGCTGATCATAAACGATTCCCCAATCTGCCGAACTCAGTATTCTAGCCGAAAAATTATTGTTGGCATATTTTATACTGCCATCATCGCGTATCAAATACCCTAAAGAATCCCTTAACAACTCAAAATGCTCACCGTTAGGATTACATAAGGCAATGCCTGTTTCGTTACCGGTAGTCCAGCGCCTAAACTTATAGTAGATTTCATCATTTAATACTTCAGTGCCGACAATACTTACTGAATCTATAACACCAGTCTCATCATAGGTTTGAGTAGTAGAGTTGTACTTGTAGTTTTTGTAGATCCATTGGTTGCCAACGGTTAATGCATAAAAATTAGAGTCAGCATCTTGTGCATCTTGGTTATTGTCAGTGGTGGAGCAAGAAAAAGTGATTAAAGCAATAAAGCAGAGATAAACTGTTCGTTTCATGATTATTGTGATTGATTATAACTTGAAACGTAGTGATGCTTTATCTTTTTAAGGTTGGTTAAACTGATTAAATAACGTTCTACATATTAGTTTATTGTGTAAAGTAATGTGAGATTCAATTTAAAACAATCTGTTAACCTCATCAAAATCCAAACCACCATAATTACCTGAGCTCATTAAGAGCAATGATTTATTTTCAAAACTCTGGGAGAATAAGAAGTCTTTAAAATCGTCTGGGTTGGTATAAATAATAAGATCATCGCGCTGAAATGCACTAGCAATTTGCTCATGTGTGACTTCTTCCAATTTTTTAATTTGAACGGCATGTGGAGAATAGAATACCACTGCAACATCAGCAGCATCTAAAGCGCCTTTGTATTCCTTTAAAAATTCCGCATTTAAACTACTGTAGGTATGCAACTCCAAACAGGCAACCAGCGCTCTATCGCTATATTGTTCCTTAACCGCTTTCGTCGTGGCCTCTACCTTGCTTGGTGAATGCGCAAAGTCTTTATAAGCTACACTTTTAGAATTTTCTGCAATTTTTTCCAACCGTTTGCTTGCGCCTTTAAAAGTAGATATAGCCTCGTAAAAGTCATCCTCATCAATGCCCATATGCTGGCAGATCCACTTGGCACCAGCCAGATTATTTAAGTTATGTGCACCAAAAACTTCAATTGGCATTGGTCCTTCTGGAGTTTCCAATAAGGTGTCTCCATCTTCAACGGTATATTCCGGTGTGCTGTAAGGTATCTTTCGTATTTGATTTTCCGAAGCTTCTACCACACGCTTTACCTCTGCATCTTCTTCGTTATAATTAATACTTCCGCCTAAAACAATGGAATCAATAAAGATTTCAAATTGCTCAACATAATTTTCGTAGGTTGGAAATACATTAATATGATCCCAAGCGATGCCACTTAATAAGGCAATATTAGGCTTATACAAATGAAACTTTGGCCGTCTGTCTATGGGAGAACTTAAATACTCATCACCTTCCAAAACTATAAAGTCATTGTCATCGGTCAACTTTACCATCACATCAAAACCTTCTAACTGCGCACCAACCATATAATCCACATCGCGATCGTGATAATGCATTACGTGTAAAATCATGGAAGTGATTGTGGTTTTACCATGACTACCACCAATAACTACGCGTGTTTTGTCTTTGGCTTGTTCGTATATAAACTCTGGATAACTATAGATTTTTAGACCTAACTCTTGGGCTTTCAACAACTCAGGATTATCAGCTTTGGCATGCATACCCAAAACGATGGCATCTAAATCTGAAGTGATCTTCTCTGGGTACCATCCAAACGCTTCAGGCAATAAGCCTTTGACTTCTAATCGCGACTTTGAAGGGTTAAAAATTTCATCATCGCTTCCAGTTACCCTATAGCCTTTATTATGAAGTGCCAAGGCCAAATTGTGCATAGCCGCACCACCAATAGCAATAAAATGTACGTTCATAGTTTTGCTTTACAACAAATATCAACCTACAGAAATCAAATTCCAAATCCAATGAACTAAATTCTGAAAGTTATTGCACAATAAGGTACAAGAAAAACCATTCTGTTAGTCATTGCGAACGCAGTGTGGCAATCTTTTTGAATTTTAGTTTCAAATTAAAAAGATTGCTTGGTCTTCCAATAGCTATAGGGATCCTTGCAATAACATCCAGTTCTTTTTCAAATGTTTTCAAGGAAGTTACACCTCTAAAGCATCAACTCAATTCTATAACTCTGGATTAACCGATAAACTATTAAACAACTTTGCTTTGGTACTAAAGAACTTAAACTCAATAGCTATGGCCTTTAACTGACTATCAATAAGCTTGGATTCGCGCGAGTTGACAAGAAATAAAGAGCTCTCCCCTAATTGAAATTTCCGTTCTTCTGCAAATAACAAACGTTCAGAATCGGTTACCATTTGTTGTGTAATATCATTTTGTAGCACATACGAATCCAGTTCCTGCTGCAAGGCATTAATTTTGTTAAGGAGATTTACCCTTGTGGCATCAATTTCAAATTCGGTATCCTGCATTTTAAGCTTTGCCAATCTTAAATCGCCACGCTCCTTTCGCAAAAACAATGGAAAACTAATGTTAAGACCTCCTTTGTACTCAGCCGTATTAAAAGATCTTGCAACGTCTGGCACTTCTGTTAAAAAGTTATATTCTACATCCACTTTAGGTAACAGCTTATTTGCCTTCAGCCTCGTATCAACTTCTAGGCTTTGCAACTTGTAATCTAAAGAAATCATTTTGGGATGTGCGTCAATAATGGTTTCATTATCTCGTAATTGATTGATATTAAAAGTAGTATCAATAATTGGTTCAGAATTAACATCTGGTACTACATTGGGTTGTAGTTCTACAGGTATATTATTTTCTAACCATAAAAATGTCGATAGTTCTAACGCCGCTTTTAACAATTTTACACGCGATTGCTCTAAGCTTAAACGACGCTGATTAATGGCTATTCTGGCTTCAACCACATCAATTTGAGCACGTTCACCAACTTCTGCACCACGTTCCACACCTCGGAATCGCTGTTCTGCATTGGTTAGGAAATTCTGAAATAACAGCAATTCATTATATGCTTGCAACCATTTAAAATAGGCCATTGAGGCTTCAAACAAAATATTGTTGACAAAGATATCCCTGTCTGCTTTGGCTTGTTCCCTAAACAATTTTGCTTGTTTTAAGGATGCCATTCGGTCATTGATCAATAACCCTTGTGCCACTGGAACTTTTATTCCTGCAGAATATAAGCCATCGTCTGGCACAAAAGCTTCAGGATTTAAGAAATCACCTGAATTTTCTTCAAAGGTGGCTTTTAGCTCTATACCATACCATGTTGGGATTTTAAACATACCGTTAAGCCTGTCGTAATACTCCGTCCCTTTAAACTTTTTTCGGTCGTAATCGACTTCAAACTTTGGATCAAAGGCTCCTCTCGATCTAAGGAGTTCTGCCTGACTTTCGTCAATGACCAGCTCAGCCTGTTTTACAATTGGATGAAACTTTTTCACGTAGCCTAAGTATTCATCAAACCGAAGTATTTCGGTAATACTGTCGGTCTGTCCAAAACTTGAAAAACTAACAACTATGAAAAGTAGTGTGCTTAGATACTTCATAATTTATTTTTTGGCTTTTTTGGAACTATCGGTGCCTTCAGGTTGATAATAATTGGGCGGGAAACCGTTTAGCTGTCGCCATAACTCAAACCAGATAGGCACATCTTCTAACAAGGCCATGGTAAACGCTCCCGAACCTGCCCTAATTTCTTCAGGCCAAGGATGATCTTCTGGATCTGGTTTTAATAATACCCTAAATCTTCCGTTAGCACTTATAAAACGCTCTACGGCTACGACCTCTGCACCATAGGTACCATAAGATACATTAGGCCATCCACTAAAAATAATTGCTGGCCATCCATCGAACTGAATTCGTACTTTTTCGCCCGGATGTATTAATGGTAAATCAATTGGCCGTACAAAGGTTTCCACAGCTAAATCAATATTTTCTGGTATTATCCCTACAAGTTCTTCACCTTCTTTAAAGGTTTGACCAACGCCACCGCGAAATGCAGTATTTATAAAACCATCATAAGGCGCAGTGATATAAAGCATATCTCGTCTTAATTCGTAGTTTGCTACCTGATTTTCTAACTTTTGCACATCGGCCTCAGTGCTAAATTGACTGGACTGTGCTGAGAATTTCTCACTTCGTGCCTTAGATATTTTATCAGAAAACTCTTGTTTTACACGATTTATTTCCAATTTTGCATTAGTTACATCAGCTTTACTTACCAATAGCTTGGCTTCTTGCGAGGTTTCTTTCGCTTGTGTTTCCTGAAGTTTAATTGCGGCATCTTCTAAATTTTTTCTGGCCACAAAACCATCTTTAAACAAAGAATCTGCACGATTATATTTAATTTGAGCAATCCTTAAGTTGGTACGTGCTGCTACTAAATCAATACTATCTGCTTTTACCTTTTGCTTAGCTTGTGCTAGTTTATTGTCGGCTTGCTCTAGTTTCAATTTTCGTTCGTTTATTAATGCTCCTATTCGTACATCTTGTGCTCTTACTTTTTCTTCGTATGACTTTGCAGAAAACTCCTTTGCATCCCGCTGTTGTTGGGTTCGCTCTACCAAATTAGGGTCGAAATACTCACTTTTAATCTCTGCAATCTGCATAATAGTATCCCCTTTTTTTACGGTTTGGCCTTCTCGGACATACCACTTCTGAATACTTCCAGGTATTGGAGATTGTATGGTTTGAGGTCGCTGCTCTGGCGTAAGTGAGGTGACTTGTCCTCTACCAGAAATATTTTGTGTCCAAGGCAAAAACAAGATAACGAGACATACGATTGCAAAACCAGTTAAAAATCTTTTAGACTGCTTGTAATAATCCTTATTAAAAACATGTTTTGAAGACTTATACTTTGTTAAGTCGACCGTTTTATTCAGTGGGTTTCTAGATATATTTAACATGATATTTTGCTTTAAACGATTTGACCTCTTTTTAAGGTAACGGTATCCGTACACTCACTTGCCCAATCATTATTAAAACTAACAACGATGAGTGTCCATGGGTTAGAGTCGTCCGTTAAAAACTTTATAAGTTCTTGGGCTTCTTCTCTTTCAAAATGCTCTAGAGGATCTTCTAATAATAGTAATTTGGGTTTGCGTACGATAGCTCGAGCCAAAATTAATTTTTTAGCTACGGTATACGAGGTTTGTTTTGCTTCAGGATAAATAATGGTGTCCAGACCTTTTTCTGTATCCTTGATATATTCTGATAGTCTAACGTTTCTTAATGCCTCCCTGACTTCATCTGGCGAGATATCGGGATCTCCAAACGTTATATTATCTTTTATGGTTCCTTCAAACGGTGTTTCATCCGCTAATGATACTCCTAAATTATAGCGATATCTATTGGTATGAATACTCTTTAAGTTGACATCATTAAGATAAATAACGCCATCAGTAGGCTTAATAATACCAGCAATTAATCTCAATAAGCTTGATTTTCCTGCACCGCTAGCACCGCGAACCAAAACTCTGCTCTTTGCCTTAATACTTAGCGAAATATCTTTTAATATTGGCATAGACCTGTCGGGGACTGTGTAGGTCACGTTGTCGAGTTGAATATTAAAATCTTCTGTAAAAACTGGATCTTCACCTTCTTGACTTTCAATTTTTTTATCGACCACTTGTCCCATTTTCTCTAAAGATGTCAACACATCATAGAAAGATTCTAAACCTAAGATTAGTTTTTCGACTGAAGTAATTATTAATAAAATGATAATCTCAGCAGCAACAAACTGACCAATGTTCATTTCCTGGCTTAGTACTAACAAACCTCCAATAATCAAAAGTCCTGCCGTAACAATAACCTTAAAACCAATCATTTGAATAAATTGAAGTACCAAAATTTTGAAATGATTTTCACGATCTTTTAAATAACCATCTACCAAATAATCGTTCTTGCTTAATGCCATTGTAGTTTTTCCCGACATTTTAAAACTGATGATTGAACGCGCTACTTCCTGTATCCAGTGGGCTACTTTATATTTTTGTTTAGATTCTTTTAAACTAGTTACCATACCTCGTTCTATAGTGTACTTAAATACAATGTATATCAATACGATCAATAGAATACCAAATGCAATAAAAAATGGATGATACAGTGATAATAGAATCAACGCAAAGACTATCTGCAGGGCTGCTGCTGGTACATCCAATAAGAGCTTGGCCAGCCCTTTCTGAATGTTGAGGACGTCGAAAAAACGATTAGCCAATTCTGGCGGATAATAATTTACCAACTCATCCATCCTTATTTTTGGAAACCTATAAGTAAACTCAAACGATGCTCTCATAAAAATACGTTGCTGAATCGTTTCTATAATACGCATCTGCATCAATTGCAGAACACCAACGAATGCCACGCCCAATGTAACAAGTATGACAAGTATAATCCATGATGTACTTACCTGAGCACCTTGAATAAGGTTAATAATTGCCTGAATTCCTAAAGGAAGTGTCAATGCTATGAGTCCTGAAAACACAGCATAATACAAAACCTGGGTAATGTCTTTTCGCTCTAGCTTCAAAATACCTACAAAGCGTTGCCAAGGTGTTAAAAGAGGTTTATTTTGATCCATTTGTTGTTGTCTTTAATACGTTTTGGGTTAGATTAATAAAGAATTGTGTAGGCGTAACATCCTTACCACAGTCTGTGATAGAACTAAAATGCACCTTTAAAAAATGCTGATGTAGCGCACCTTCTACTATAGTACTGGCTAAACTAGAGGGGAACTCGTAGTCTGAGTTAACCTTGTTAATAATTTCACTCAGCCGTTTAATAAGTCTTTTGTAAACCACAAAGTAACCTTCTTTGTTTTCACTATCAACTTCTTTGGTTAAGTAAGATTTTGAATATTCATTGATGATAATTCTGTTTAGAATAACTTCATTGATATGCGTATAGGTAATATCTTCTTTAATAGTGCGGGTTACTGCTTCTATAGCTTTAAACAGTTGTTCTTTATTGTCTGGCACATTATGGGTAGCAAAAACCAGTTGGTATTCTATCCAAGCCCAATACCAAGACGTTAAATAAAGGAGCAATTTGTGCTTGCTTTCAAAATAACGATAAATGGAGCTTTCGTTAGAACCAATTTTGGCTCCTAGCTTCTTAAATGTAAAACTGTCGAAGCCGATTTCATCTATAAGCAAAATGCTATGTTCAATAATCCGTTTGCCCAAATCTGACGACTCCGGATCTTTAATATAGATTTTATCAGGCACTGCAATCTTTAAATTTGATAGTAAATTTATCATACTTAAAATTTTAGATTGCAAATATAATAGTAATACTATCGATTTTGCGTATTTAACAAATATTTAGCCTATTAATTATAGTGATATGTATTATAAATAAAATTTATGAATTGGCAATTAAAGCTCTGAAATGCTAACTTTCTCTTTTTGGAATACTTTGATCTTTGGCAACCCTGCGATAGCTTTATCTATCCATTTAAGCGCCTCAGCTTTGTTCTTTTTGTGCTTGTAGATTTGAGCTAAGCGATAATAAGCCCAAGCTTTCGGTACTCCATCTTTTGCAGAATGATTTACTAAGTAGGTCTTTAGGCATTTTTCGCCTTTGTCTAGCTGTACATTATAATCTGCGCATACTTTGCCTATCTGGTAGTGCATAGCATTACGCTGATGTTTTTGGTGTGCCTTTTCTATATTATCGATGGCCTTACCTGGCTCCTCTTGTTCTTCATAAAAGTTGGTCAGTTTTTCATAACAAGTCACCGAGCCTCCAACTTTAATAGCCAGTTTATAATATTTTTCGGCCAATTCTGGTTCATCATCATATTCATAGACGTAGCCTTTTGCAAGATAGCCGTCAACCTCAGATAAATTCTGAAGTTCATTGGCGTATTTCAATGCTTTTGAAGTACTACCACCAACAATTCCGGGTAGCGACATGTATAATTCTACTAGAGCCCAGCGTGTATCTATATGGTTGGGGTCTAACTCTGCGGCTTTTAAAAAAGCACGCTTTACATCACCTATAAGACCTAAGGCTCTTAGCTTACTTACACTTAATGCTTTCATTCCTAAAGCTCCACCGTACTTGTAGTGATAGTTGGCATTATTAGGTTCTTTTTCGGCCAGCTTTTTGTACTGAACAATGGCCTCATCCCACTTTTCCTGATGGCCATAGGCATCACCCAATAATTCAATGGCTTCCTTATCATTAGGATTAGACTTCAAAAAAGTTGCGATTTCCTCTTGTGCTTTTACAAAGTTCTTCTGGTCTAAAAAGGTTTTTGCATTCTCTTTTGGAGTCTGAGAAAAACATAATGAAGACATAAGGATCATCCAGAAAAACCTATTCATACCACAAGCAATTTTTTACAAAAATACAATTTATTAACGTGGGCATTCCCTTGCAAATTGTTTAACTTAACTCATTGAAAAGGGGTGTTGCCCTTTTTAGGCTTTTTTTGGAATACCTTTTGAAGGTATTTTGATGAAAATATAAACTTAAATGAAAAATCTTATCTCAATACTAATGCTAGTTTGCTTTGCTTCTTTTTCTAACGCACAAAACCATTTTGAAAGCCAATGGAAAAAGGTAATCGAATTTGAAAATGACGGCTTAACCAAGAGTGCAACCGATCTCGTTGATACCATTTACAATGCCGCAGTAGCTTCTAATAACAAACAGCAACAGATTAAAGCATTGCTCTATAAGAGCAAATACATGTTGGTACTTGAAGAAGATGCCCAACTCAATATTATTAAGCGTTTTAAAACTGAAATCGAAAAAGCGGATAAGATGGTGACCAAACACCTCTTAGAAAACATGTTAGCCACGATGTACTGGCAATATTTTCAGCAAAACCGATATCGGTTTTACGATAGAACCAATACTAGCGACAAAGTCAGTGACGATTTTAGAACATGGGATCTAGAAACCTTGTTCAATGAAATTCACATCTATTATCAACGTTCCTTAGAAAATGGATTGCTACTTCAGCAAGAACGATTAGAGAATTACAAAACACTTTTAATAGAGGCGGAGGGTTCTAAAACATATAGACCCACTTTATACGATTTACTAAGTCATAATGCGCTACAATTTTACAAGACCAGTGAAAATAGCATTACAAAACCCGCTTATCAATTTAAAATTGAAAACATAGCCCTAATTAGTGATAGTGAAGAGTTTATAAATCTCGAGATAATTTCCAAAGACACATTATCCTTACAGCTTAATGCGCTTAATATCTATCAGAATCTCTTAAAATTCCATAGAAATGCTAAGACTTCAAAAGCCTTTGTTATAATAGACATCGAACGATTAAAATATGTAGCACAACATGCAATTTTTGAGGACAAAGAAGCACTTTTGATCAATACACTTAAAGCTAAAGCCAAATCCCTAAAAAGTTCGCCGCTTTCTGCTTTATACAATTTTGAAATAGCTTCTGTGTTCCAAGAATTGGGAAGTCGATACAACAGTAACCCATATCAAGGTAACGTTGATGAAACCTATCGTTGGAAACTTAAAGACGCTTTGGAATTATGCGATGCTGTTATTTCAGAATATCCCGAGAGCGATGGTGCTAAAGCATGTGATTTTCTAAAAAAGCAAATGCTACAACCAAGTTTAAGACTCCAAGCAGAAAGGTTTCTTCCTGTCAATTTGACTTCGCGAGTTCTAGTGACTTATACAAACTTAAAGGTACTCGACTTTAAAATCTATAAGATTGACATTAACCAGCTTAAAACGTTCAACCAAACATATCATACAGAGGATAAAGCTAGGTTTTTCAAAAAACTTAAGCCTCTCAAATCTTTTACCAGCACTTTAAAATCAGAAGGAGATTACCAACAACACAGTACAGAAATTGTCATTCCTGAACTGACAAATGGCTTTTATCTCATTAAAGTAGACACTAATACCAAGGACAATGTCTTCGCTGCTACCCATATTCAAGTTACGGACTTAGCGCTTATAGAAAGCAATGAGAATGAGGTCGTTAATTATCAACTTATCAACAGAAATAATGGTTTACCTATAGTAGATGCGTCTATTAGTATTTCTTACAGGGATAATAAAAATGAGTCTTATAATAAAATGTTGTCTACAAATCGTTTTGGAAAATTTCAATTCAAAAAGGACAAAAATCATTACAGAGCCATAGAAGTTAGAGCAGATCACAAAGATGATATCGCATTCTTTGGAGATTATAATATTGGGAGAATGTACAAAGAGAGAGGCGATAGCGATACACGATACAGAACGTTTCTGTTTACAGATCGTAGTATATACAGACCCGGGCAAACGGTTTACTTTAAAGGAATTGTTACCAAAACCCAAAACGGCAAATCATCTATCGTAGACAACGAAAATGTTGTTACCAAACTTTACAATGTGAATGGCGAAGCTATAGCTGAGCTAAAGCTTTCTACAAACGAATTTGGGTCGTTTCATGGTGAATTTATTTTGCCTAATGATGGGTTAACAGGTGCATATCACATTGCAAATAAAGTAAAGAATTATGCGAATACTGAACGTGCTTATTTCTCTGTTGAAGAATACAAACGGCCTAAGTTTAAACCAGAATTTCAACCCATAACAGATATCTTTAAAGTCAACGATAGCATCACAGTAAAAGGTACTGCAATTGCTTTTGCAGGAAGTAATATTACTGATGCCAAAGTGATATATCGTGTGAAGCGACAAGTGCAATATCCTGGTTGGTGGTATTGGAAACGGCCTTATTACAACTCCGAACCGCAAGAAATCACCTTTGGGGAAAGTACCACAGATGCGTCTGGTAATTTTGAAATTACCTTTAAGGCACAACCTGATGAAACGGTATCAAAAGAAGGACTCCCCATATTTAGGTATGAAGTTACAGCAGATGTCACCGATATTAATGGCGAAACACGATCTGCAACTACAATCGTCAATGTAGGTTATCATGCTATGACATTAAACATTATTGCTCCGCAGACAATAGATAAATCCAAATCTGCTCGACGTTCAGGTGGGAAAGAGATTGAGATATCTTTAGTTACCCAGAATTTAAATGGTGAAGACGTCCCTGCAAAAGGTACACTCAGAATATACAAACTTAAGGCGCCGAGCCGAGTATTGCGTAATAGACCTTGGAAAGCCCCAGATTTTCAAATGATTTCAAAAGAAGATTTTAAACGTTTATTTCCGCACGATCCTTATCATAATGAACACACATTGGCCAATTGGAAAAAAGGGGGTGAAGTCTTTAGTATTGATTTCGACACTGAAAAGAACAAAACGATAACTTTACAAGAGCTGAAAAAATGGGATTCCGGAAAGTATATTATTATTGCGGAAAGCAAAGACACGTTTGGGCAAGAGGTTAAAGATGAAGCCTACACATCACTTTTTAGCAACTCCGATAAAACCATTGCGGATAATCAATTGTTTGAAGCCTCATTAGATAAGGATAGTTATGGGGCAGGAGATATGGCTAAACTCACTGTTGGATCTGCAGCAAGAGACATTACAGTAACCGTTGAAATCGAAAAAGATGGTAGAATCATTTCGACGCAACTTGCAAAGCTCAGCAACTCTAAAAAAACATTTAACATTCCTATTTTAGAGCCTGATTTAGGAGGGTTTGAAGTGCATGTCAGTTACGCTGCATTTAACTCCTATATATCGCAAAGTTTTAGAGTCAATGTACCTTATCCTAAAACAGACTTGGAGATAGAGACCACAACGTTTAGAGATAAGCTACAACCCGGACAGGACGAAACCTGGAGCTTTAAGATTAAAGGATCTAAAGGCGACAAAGTCTCTGCTGAATTATTAGCCAGTATGTATGATATCTCCTTGGACGAATTTAAAGCTCATCAATGGAATTTTAGTCCAATTGATGAACCTAATTATTATGGTAGAATTAACAAAAACTCTCGACAAAGCTTTGGCAATACCAACTTTAGATTGTTTAATCGTTTTACGAATATTACCCATTTAAATGCACAAGGTTTTGATCAGTTGAATTGGTTTGGGTTTTACTTTGGTGATCGCCGACATATGTGGAGAGCAAAAAATTCTGCAGTTGCCTACTCCCCTGACAATATTATGGCTCTTGAAGAGTCCGTGATAGATGATGAAATGACATTTGCAGTAACACCTCAACAACCCGAACGTGGTCTTGCGGGTGGAATTGAAATAGATAGAGATGGGGTAAAAGATAAAAATCCTATAGAACCTTCAAGTGAAGAAAAGTTAGGTTCATCACCTATTCAAATCCGCAAAAACCTTAATGAAACCGCATTTTTCTTTCCACAATTACAAACCGATGCAGATGGTAATGTAAGCTTCAACTTTAAAGCTCCCGAAGCTCTAACCAAATGGAAATTGCAATTACTAGCCCATACGAAAACTCTAGAAAGTACAGTTACCGAATTAGAAGCCGTAACACAAAAAGAGTTGATGGTGATCCCAAATGTACCGCGTTTTTTAAGAGAAGGCGATGAAATTAACATCAGCACAAAAATCGCGAACCTTACAGATGACTTATTACATGGTACAGCTCATATAGAGCTGACTGATCCTATTTCTAGTGAAGATTTACACCAAATAATTCAAGCAGAACCAGGAAAAAACAAAATGATAAAGACCGATTTAATCTTGAAGAATTTTTCGGTTAATGCTAAGGGAAACACGCAGGTATCTTGGAAATTAAACATCCCCGGAGGCATTCAGGTTGTGCAATACAAAATTGTTGCTATATCTGTAGATTTAGAGAAAGGAACACAATTTAGCGACGGCGAGCAAAATGCATTACCGGTCTTATCCAATAGAATGCTAGTGACCGAAACCCTGCCTATGTGGGTGCGTTCTAATGAAACCAAAACATTTACATTGGATAAACTCGCTTCAACCTCACTAAGCGACCCAAAAACAACACTCAAAAATCATAGGTTGACTTTAGAGATGACCTCTAATCCGGCGTGGTATGCAGTCCAAGCATTACCCTATTTAATGGAATATCCTTACGACTGTAATGAGCAAACCTTCTCAAGGTATTATGCCAACGCCCTGGCACAACATATTGTAAGATCGAACCCAAAGATAGAAGCCGTTTTCAATAAATGGGCTTCGACAAGCTCAGCCAAAACTCGAGAGGTACTTTTATCTAATCTTGAGAAGAATCAGGAATTAAAGTCTTTATTGATTCAAGAAACACCCTGGCTACGCGATGCACAATCCGAAACCGAACAGAAAAAGCGCATTGGCTTATTATTCAACCTTAATAAAATGAATAACGAGTTAAATTCGGCACTACGAAAACTAAAAAACAACCAATTGCCATCAGGTGCTTGGCCTTGGTTTAATGGCGGCTATGCCAATCGCTACATTACACAACATATCGTTGCTGGTTTTGGCCACTTAGATAAACTAGGTGTCACATCGAGCGCAGTCGAGATGCAAATGATTACAGATGCCATTCGATACTTAGATACCCAATTTGTAAAAGAATATAAAGACATTAAAAAATACAATAAGGATGCAGATTTAACTAAAGACCATCTGTCTTACATGCAATTACATTACTTGTACCTCCGTAGTTTTTATCTAAACATAAAACCTTCTAAAGAGGTCAATACCATAATGGACTATTACAAAGGCCAGATAAAAAAATACTGGTTGCCGCGTTCACTATATGCTAAAGGTTTGATGGCATTGACCATGCACCGAATGAATGATAGCGAAACTACAAGTAAAATTCTAAAATCTTTAAAAGAAAACAGTATTACTTCTGAAGAATTGGGCATGTATTGGAAAGAAAATACCAATTCTTGGCATTGGTACCAAGCACCTATTGAAACACAAGCCTTAATGATTGAAGTATTTAGCGAGGTTGGTAATGTCATTTCGACAGAACACGATAGTGTGACGAGAAATCTCACCGACATCGATAATCTAAAAATCTGGTTATTAAAGAACAAACAAACCAATCAATGGAAAACGACCAAAGCCACCACCGAAGCTGTATATGCATTACTGCTTCAAGGTAGTTCTTGGTTGGATGCAACAGACATGGTTGATGTAAAGGTCGACAACGAAACTATTTCACCTGAAACTTTAGACCATGTAAAAGTAGAAGCCGGTACAGGTTATTACAAAACGTCTTGGAATGGTTATGAAATTAAAGAAGAACAAGCCGATGTCACCATTACAAAAAAAGGCGATGGCATTGCTTGGGGAGCCTTATATTGGCAATACTTTGAGAACTTAGATAAGATTACCTCAGCCGAGACACCTCTAAAATTGAGCAAAAAACTCTTTTTAAAGACCAACACCAATACAGGTGAAAAAATTTCGGAAATTACTTCGAACACTAAACTAAAAGTGGGCGACTTGGTAAGAGTGCGCATGGAATTGCGCACAGACCGTTCCATGGAATTTGTACACCTTAAGGATATGCGTGCTGCAGGTTTTGAGCCTATTAATGTCTTATCGCAATATAAATGGCAAGATGGCCTGGGTTATTACGAAAGCACTAAAGATGCCGCTACGAATTTCTTCATCGACTATTTACCAAAAGGCGTCTATATTTTTGAATATGACCTTCGGGTTAACAATGCTGGCGATATGAGTAACGGTATTAGTACAATCCAGTCCATGTACGCACCAGAATTTAGCAGTCATAGTGAAGGTATTAGGGTTACTGTTGAATAGATTATAGCTAGTTCATAGGAATATTTTCTATCTTTATTAGACTAACTAAAAAATATATCATTATGAATGAAACAGTTTTTAAAGTGATCCGAATCATTTTCGGAGTCTTATTGGTCATTTTTGGATCCAATAAATTTCTGAATTTCATGCCAGCTCCTGAGGAGATCCCAGAACAAGTTATGAATTATATGATGGCTCTATCATCAACCAAAACTATAGAACTAGTTGGACTGGTTGAAGTCATAGCTGGATTGGCTTTTATCTTTAATAAATACGGAGGACTGTTAGCTATTATTTTAATGAGCGTATCCGTAAATGCAGTTCTATTTCATGTGTTTTTAGGCCCTGCGGATATAGCTGGTGCTGCCATCCTACTTGTTCTAAATATTGTAATGCTTTTCGGTTACAAGGAACAATACAAATCTATGTTACAATGAGATATAGATTACGAATAAAAAAGAAGAGGCATAATGCCTCTTTTTTATTACTATCGTGATATTATTTTTCAGGGATACGTTTTTTAATGAGTAAAATTTGTCCCAAATGACTAGATTGATGTTCCATGACATGGAACCAAGCCCAATGATGATTCATATTATTATCCATGGTATTTTGAGCCAACCAAGCATCATCCTTATCTTTTAAATATTGTAGAGTTTTTGCTCTTACAGCTTTAAAAGCCTCAAGATATTCTCTAACTTCTTTTCCTTTAAATTTTTTTTGAGCATCTCTACCCATAGACATAGCAGTTCCCCACTCTTTCTCCTCTTCTGCATTAAATTCTCTCTTCTCAAAAGTATATACCTGGTAAATCTTTTCGGTTGCTGCCAAATGCATGATTAATGTACCAATAGTATTAGCATCCTCATCAAGGAGATAATCTATAGCATCTACATCTAAATCCTTTACTGTTCTTTCTAAACGATTACTTAAATCATTGAGCATAGAGACTAAAACACCTACTTGGGGTGTAAATCCTTCTTCTTCACTAATAATATTTTGTGAATTAACAGCAGTCAGGCTAAATAAAGTGAGGGCAATGATTAACACATATTTCATAATGAACTGATTTAAAGTTTCATATAAAAATACTAATTAAATAGATGAAAGTAAATCGTTCAAGACAAAACCTAATGTCGAGTTATTTTGGTGGATAACCAGCAAATATCTTTTCGACTAATCTCACAAAGGCTTCCTCTCGTTTTTCAGGTGAGGCATTAGGTCGGTATGTACTTTCGCTAACAGCTTGCCAAAATAGTCGTTCGTTCTGTTTTTTGTCTACAAAATCGATTAAGAGTTCTCTTGTATGTTGATTGCCCCCCAGAGGTATCCCTACAGAAACACCACCTCCAACATTTCCTCCGGTACCACCAGCTCCTACTCCAATATTAGAATTGTTTCTATTCTGAATATCCTGACTTTGAATATCAATGAAAAAATCGGGATTATCAGAACGTGTCAATCCCATAGTGGCTAATTTAGCATCTATCGCCCTAATTAAACGCTTAGTATCTAACTGGCTTAAACCAGTCTGCATGTCATCAAAATAATTATACGTTTTATATCGATTAAAATCAGTTGATTTTTCGTAGTCATAATTAACAATGGTTCCACAAGATGTGAATAATAAAGCAACTAAAATAAATCTGAAAGCTTTCATATCTTTTTCTTTTAAAGATACAGAAAAATCACTTCTTAACGATAGTTTTAAAAAGGCGGCCTCGATTCGTAAGAATTTCAATAAAATAAACTCCTGCTCGATATTCAGATATGTTTAACTTTAAAGAATTAGTTTCTGATATCTTTTGGCCTAAGTAAGAATAAACCACTATTCGCTCTAAGTCTTCATCTTCAATACCTTTAATGTAAATTATATCAAATGCAGGATTTGGATAAATCTTAATCCAATTGTCATTATATATGTCCATTACGGATAAATCTTCACAGGCCATAATTACTTCTGCATTAGAATTGCATCCTACAGCATTATTTGAAATGGTACCATTTCCATTATCTACTACATCACAAACTAAAGCATTTTGACAAACCGCAAGTGCTGGATTATCAGAAAACTCAAGAGTTAAACTACTATTCCACTGCGACGTATCTAAACGAGATATATCAGAAATCGTATTGTTATCAATAATTTGTAATACTGGTGGTTGAACAAGTCCTCCTACCAAGCTTAAATTCTCATTTAAACCATTTAAGTCAGTTAACTGATCATTATTATCTAAGACAATTGTGATGTATTCAATTATATTACCTGCACCTTCCAATGAAAGTAATGAATCCATGTCCCTGATAACAAAAACAACAGGAATACTGATGGTATAATTATTTAAAAACAATATATTTTGAAGCATTAGGTTATTATCAAATACAACAAAAGCATCCATACCGTTTAAACCTGTAATGTTTAGAGCCTCTAAACCTTGCATTGATGTAATAGAAGTATTAGTAACAGAAATACTGCCAACGCTATTAAGTGATGATAGTGGTGAGAGGTCTTCAATATCACTTCCAACTATGACTAAAAATCCTGAAATAGAATCGCAATTTGGGTATAAGTTCATAAAATTATCCACTTCGGCTTGACTTGTCAAGACAACATTATCGTCCGGGCATATTGAGCAATTTAATTCAACTTCATTTTGGTTGTTACAGCCAACACTATTGTTATTAATTTCAATTGTATCTGCAAAAGGTATAGCATCGCAAACAAAGTTTGAACTACAAGTAGATAAGTTCGGATTACCTGTAATAATCAAATTTGTACCACAACCCTGTTGGTATGAATCAGTAAATCCATCTATATCTTCCAAAAGGTTATTGTCCCTGATTTCAAAACCACAGAGAGGCACAATATTATTTAAGGAATCAAACGAAGTCATAGAATCATTATTTATAAAAACAAAACTACCTGTTAAACCAAGATTGTCTAATCCAACAAAACTCGTCAAATTATCATTGTCTTCAATATAGAAATCGTCCATATTAGTAAAACCGTTCAAACCATTAAAATCGACAATTAAATCGTTATTAATTATTCCTATAGAATATCCTACACCTTGAATACCTTGTAAGCCGTCCAAACTAATTAATTGTGGATTATCCTTAATTGTTAAATCCATTGGGTTATCATTTACCGCATTGGCAAGTCCATTAAGGTTAGTTAACAAAGGGTTATTTTCGATGTAAATATGACTGCTTTCAGATCCAAAATCGAAATTAGTCAATGAATTAAATCCGTCTAAATCGGTCAATAAGGGGTTATTAACAACCCATAGACCACCAAAATTAATAATGCCATTAAACCCATTGACATTTGTAATATCTGTTCCTTCTACTACTATTACATTTTGCAATTCAGTACAACCAGGGTAATTGATAAAATAGTCGTCTATTTCCTGCTGATTGTTAAACATCAGATTTCCAGAAAAAGATGGACATTGCGCAAAGCCTATGCTCTGCATCAATAAACAAACAAAAAAGAAAAGCTTAAATTTCATAAAAAAGTAAGAATATTCGAATTTAAATATAATCAATAATTCACTCCTTGAAAAGATATTTTTTATTATTCTTCCCTAGAATCTGGTTCAACGAAAGCACAATCTATTGTTGTTATATTCTACAATATTTTTATTTTTTGCTTCATGATCGTTGGTTTTAGTCATTCAGTATTTGCCACAATTTATCTTTAAGTTCCGTTAAACCTTGTTGAGCAACAGAAGAAATAAACATGTACTCACACTCTAAATCCTTGTCTAGTATAGTGGAAATCTCAGACTTTAATTCATCATCCAACATATCTGATTTTGAAATCACCACAAAACGCTCCTTATCTAACATCATTGGATTGTAACGTCTTAGTTCATCAACCAAAATTTCATATTGCTCTACAATATCTTTGGCATCCGCAGGAATTAAAAACAACAAAATTGAATTTCGTTCTATGTGCCTTAAAAAGTAATAACCTAACCCTTTTCCTTCTGCAGCACCTTCAATAATCCCTGGAATATCAGCCATAACAAACGACTGATAGTCACGGTATTTTACAATGCCTAAATTGGGTTTTAAGGTTGTAAATTCATAATCGGCGATTTTAGGTTTTGCAGACGTTAAGACCGATAACAAGGTCGATTTTCCTGCATTGGGGAATCCCACCAAGCCAACATCTGCTAGCACTTTAAGCTCTATGGTGATATTCTTTTCTTCAAGCGGAATACCAGGTTGCGCATATCTTGGTGTCTGATTGGTAGCACTTTTAAAGTGCCAATTACCACGACCTCCTTTACCGCCTTCGGCTACAATCTTCTCTTGCCCATCCTCAGTTATTTCAAACAGTGTTTTACCTGTATCTGTATCCTTTACAGCAGTACCTAAAGGCACCTCGATAATGGCATCTTCACCATCAGCTCCGGTACTTCGAGCCGAACCCCCATGTTCGCCATGACCAGCTTTTATATGTCGTTTAAACTTTAAGTGAATTAAGGTCCAAAGGTTAGAATTACCTCTTATTATGACATGACCTCCACGACCACCATCGCCACCATCAGGACCTCCCTTGGCAATATATTTCTCTCTGTGTAAATGCGCAGAACCTTTACCTCCATTACCAGAAGTAACGTGCATTTTTACATAATCGACAAAATTTCCTTCAGTCATGTTTTGTCATTCCCGCGGAAGCAGGAATCTCATTTTTCAAAGTTACTTTGTGATGGATTCCTGCTTCCGCAGGAATGACAGTTCTAAAGCTTATCTATTGCAGTACTCAAACGAACTGTAATATCTTCGATACTTCCTACGCCGTCTACACCAAAAAACTTATTTTGCTTTGAGTAGTATTCTTGTAGAATAGCCGTTTCTTCGTAATAAACCTTAATTCTATTGCGGATAACAGCTTCATCAGAGTCGTCCGCTCTTCCACTGGTTTCTCCACGTTTTAATAAACGTTCAACCAATATCTCATCATCAACATTAAGGGCAATCATACCATTGATTTGAGAATCTTTGCTATCCATCAATTCATCAAGGGCTTTTGCCTGTGCATTAGTTCTCGGAAAACCATCAAATATAAAGCCCTTGGCATCAGCATTCTTTTCTACCTCTTTGTTCAACATATCAATTGTTACCTGATCTGGAACCAATTCGCCTTTATCCATGTAAGACTTAGCCAACATGCCTAAAGCCGTTTCATTTTTAATGTTGTATCTAAACACATCGCCAGTAGAGATGTGTACTAAATCGTACTTTTCTTTTAAAAAATTAGCTTGCGTTCCTTTTCCAGCACCTGGAGGTCCAAATAGCACAATGTTTGTCATATGTTGTGTGGTTTTTAATTGATACACATCTGGTAAGTCCCTTCCTAATCCCTTATAATCCAACCCGTAACCAACGATGAATTTATTTGGAATTTCTTTACCTATGTAGTGAAGTTTAAAATCTTTGTCATAGGCTTCTGGCTTGTAAAACAACGTCGCAATGAGTAGCTGCTTTACATTTTCATTTTTAAAAATGCGATGCACTTCTTCAAGTGTATTGCCAGAGTCTATAATGTCTTCTAAAATAACGACAGTCCTTCCTGTTAAATCCTGAGTGAGACCAATCAACCTTTGAATATCTTCACTAGATTTCACACCTTCGTAAGATGCCAACTTTATAAAGGTGACTTCACAAGGTTTTGGGTATTTTTTTACAAAGTCGCTCACAAACATAAATGAGCCATTTAAAATACCAACAAATACAGGCATTTCATCTCCTAAATCCGTAGCGATGGCATCTACCATATGTTTCACAGCCTCATCTATATCGTGCTCAGAGATAAAAGGTTTAAAGTATAAATCGTGAAGCTTAATAACCATCTTATTATTTTAGAAATGCAAAGATAATCAAATGATAATCGATAGACGATTTTTGGTTTCCATTTTTAGACTTTTGTACTAGAATTAGCTTATTTTTGCTGTAAATTAAGTTAAATCTTTAAAGATTTCCACTGTCGTGGAAAGTAAGCATGAACCATTTTTCTTCAGACTTTAAACTCGGTATTCTCGGTGGTGGCCAACTCGGTAAAATGATCTTGTATAACACTCGCAAGTTTGATATTTATACCTGTGTAATCGATCCAAGTCCAGATGCACCTGCAAGATTGGCTTGTGATGAATTTTCTGTTGGCGACTTACTGGATTATGAAACGGTTGTTAATTTCGGAAAGAAAGTCGATGTCCTTACTATAGAAATTGAAAACGTCAATGTCGATGCACTCGAAACCCTTGAAGACAAAGGTGTAAATGTGTATCCTTCTGCCAAGACCTTGCGTACCATTCAGAATAAAGCGCAGCAAAAGTTATTCTATCGCGACCACAGCATTCCAAATGCTGACTTTTCGCGCTTTGCACATACGTCCGAAATTAATGATGCTGTTGAAAATGGTGGCTTAAGCTATCCTTTTGTATGGAAAAGTGCACGATTTGGATACGACGGACAAGGTGTTAAAGTGGTAAGACGCTATACCGATTTAGTGGATCTGCCAAATGTGGAATGCATTGCAGAAGATCTTGTTCCTTTTAAAAATGAATTGGCTATTATCGTTGCCAGAAATGCACAAGGGCATTTAAAGACCTATCCTGTGGTTGAAATGGAGTTTCACCCTGAAGCCAACCAAGTGGAATACGTGATTTGCCCAGCAAGAATACCTGAAGATATTGCAAAAAAAGCAGAATTAGTCGCCTTAAAAACAGCGGCGGCGTTTGAACATGTTGGGTTATTGGCTGTAGAAATGTTTCAGACCGAAGACGACGATATCTTAGTTAACGAAGTAGCACCAAGACCACACAATTCTGGTCATTATAGTATTGAAGCCAGCTATACATCACAATTTGAACAGCACCTAAGATGTATTTTAGGACTACCATTAGGAAACACAGAGAGTAAAGTTGCAGGAGTAATGGTCAATTTGGTTGGTGCAGAAGACCATACAGGTAATGTTTTATATAAGAATATCGAAGAGATCATGGCTATGGAAGGTGTTACACCTCACATTTATGGGAAGAAACAAACCCGACCATTCCGAAAAATGGGACATGTCACTATAGTAAACAAGGACATAGCCAAAGCACGAGAAATAGCAGAAAACGTAAAGCGAACAATTGAAGTAATTAGTGAATAAATTATGAGCAAGGTAGGAGTCATTATGGGAAGTAAAAGCGATTTGCCAGTGATGCAAGACGCTATAGATATACTAAAAGGATTTGATATTGAGGTTGAAGTAGATATAGTTTCGGCGCATCGTACACCAGATAAATTATTTGACTATGGCAAAAATGCACACTCGCGTGGAATTAAGGTAATAATCGCTGGAGCTGGTGGAGCTGCCCATTTACCAGGAATGGTAGCATCGCTTTCACCACTGCCAGTTATTGGTGTTCCGGTAAAAAGTAGTAATTCTATAGATGGTTGGGATTCCGTGTTATCTATTCTTCAAATGCCGGGAGGAGTTCCAGTGGCTACGGTGGCATTAAACGGTGCCAAAAATGCAGGAATTTTAGCCGCACAAATCCTAGGAAGTTCTGATCAATGCATCTTAGACAAGATTATGGTTTATAAAGAAGGCCTAAAGGCAAAAGTTATGGACTCTGCCAAAGATCTATAAAAAAAGCCTCGACTTGTGTCAAGGCTTATTTTGCTATTAACCAATCCTTCGAAACAATAAGTTTTTGTTCAAAAAGATGATGCAAAAATAACTAAAACTTAACAAATAACAAGTTTTTTTCTATCATAAAATCAAGTTAAAATTCACATTATCAATATTATACGTAAGAAAATATAGACGGATAAAAATATGACAATACTTAACAAAGCCTTTCAAACACCATATAATACAGCTCCTTTTTCAGAAATAAAGAACGAAGATTTTCTGCCTGCCTTTAAGATAGCTATTGAAAAAGCAAAAGCAGAAATTGATGCCATCACCAATGATTCTGAAGCTCCAAATTTTAAAAATACAATTGAAGCACTAGATTATTCTGGCGAGGAATTAGATCGGATTTCGAGTATTTTTTTCAATCTAAATTCGGCTGAAACTAATGATGAAATTCAAAAAATTGCACAAGAGGTGTCGCCTTTACTTTCAGAATTCAGTAATGACATTACATTAAACGAGGATTTGTTTAAACGTGTAAAAACAGTTTACGATTCTAAGTCTAGCTTAGATTTGACTAAAGAGCAAACAACGCTTTTAGATAAAAAGTATAAAAGCTTCTCTAGAAATGGTGCTAATTTACCTGAAGATAAAAAAGAACGCCTTCGCGCAATCGATAAAGAGCTAAGTCAACTAAAACTAAAATTTGGGGAACATATTTTAGCCGAAACCAACAAATTTGAAATGCACTTAACAGACGAGTCTGACTTGTCTGGCTTACCAGAAGGTGCCAAAGAGGCAGCAAAGCAACTTGCCGAAAGCAAAGGAAAAACGGGTTGGCTAATTACTCTAGACTATCCAAGTTATATTCCGTTTATGACCTATGCCGACAACCGAAAACTTCGAGAAGAATTGTCTAAGGCGTTTGGCAGTAAAGGATTTAAGAATGATGATTTAGACAATCAGGATATTGTATTAAAAATCGTGAATTTACGTTTTGAACGTGCGCAACTTTTGGGCTATAAAACCCATGCACATTTTGTACTAGAGGAACGCATGGCCGAATCACCAGACAAGGTCAATACTTTCCTCAATGAATTATTGGAGAAGGCTAAACCAGCAGCACAAGAGGAGTTCGAGAATCTAAAAGGTTTTGCGCAGGATTTAGACGTTATTGATGAACTTGAAAAATGGGATTCAGCGTATTATTCAGAAAAGTTGAAACAAAAACTATTCAGCTTAGATGACGAACAGCTTAAACCTTATTTCAAACTAGAAAACGTTATTAATGGCGCATTTACGGTGGCTGAAAAATTGTTTGGCTTACGATTTGAAGACATGGACACCATTGACAAATATCATGAAGATGTTTTGACCTATAAAGTAATTGATACTGAAGGTCATTTAGTTTCTATTTTTTACGCCGACTTTTTCCCAAGAGCAGGCAAGCGCAATGGCGCTTGGATGACCTCTTTTAAACCTCAGATGATTAAAGACGGTCACAATCATCGTCCACACATATCGATTGTTTGCAATTTTACCAAACCTACCAAAAGCAAACCTTCATTGTTAACCTTCAATGAGGTTACTACGTTGTTTCACGAATTTGGCCACGCCCTCCATGGGATGCTCGCCAATACCACCTATCCAAGTTTATCAGGCACCAATGTATATTGGGACTTTGTAGAATTACCAAGTCAGATTTTAGAAAATTGGTGTTACGAAGAAGAAACACTTAAGCTTTTTGCCACGCATTATGAAACTGGCGAGGTCATTCCTATGGAATTGATAGAAAAAATAAAAGCCTCTGCTACCTTCCATGAAGGTATGCAAACTTTACGCCAATTGAGTTTTGGTATGTTAGATATGGCTTGGCATGGTGTCAACCCTTCAAATATTGATAGTGTAAAATCTCATGAGATCAAAGCTTTTGGTGAGACTAGCTTATATCCTGATGTTACTGAAAATTGTATGAGCACAGCCTTTGCTCATATCTTTCAAGGCGGGTATTCTTCGGGCTATTACAGTTATAAATGGGCTGAAGTCTTAGACGCTGATGCTTTTGAATATTTTAAGGAAGAAGGGATTTTTAACAAAACCGTAGCCAATAAGTTTAAAGCCTTTGTGTTGTCGCAAGGCGGTACGGAAAACCCAATGACCTTGTACAAAAAGTTTAGAGGGCAAGCGCCAAAACCAGAGGCGCTTTTGCGACGTGCTGGGCTGATAAAATAAGCATAGCAGTTTTTTCGTTTTAGCTTTTATGAAGCTAATAAAATTAGTTGGACATGTGTTTATAATTATCCTTTTAACAGCACTTACACAAGTAGGTGGGTTAATTTGGATGGTTGCCTTAGTACTTTCCTATTTGTTAGAATGGAAAAAACGTTATTCGTTTCCAATCATTTACCTAATATTTAATTTAATACTAATTCCTGTAATTGCACCTTATTTTGGAAGAGTACAATTGCCCGTTTTAAATTCAGCAATCAGACCTCAAAACTATTTTTACGCACTTGCTTTTAGAAACTACGTAACACCAGAATTGAAAAGTAGTTTAAATAATACCGCTGCAGAATTGGCAAATTTGGGTATACAAATCAGTTATTTAGATGCTAACTTTCCGTTTATTGACGGCTTCCCATTATTGCCACATTTAAGCCATAATGATGGTAGAAAAGTGGATATCGCTTTCCAATACAAAACAGCAAACGGGAAATCAACAAATAAGAAACCTTCATTACTAGGTTATGGCAATTATGTCAATACAGAAAATCCCACTAATCATTATTGTAAATCCAGAGGTTTTTGGCAATATGACATAACAAAATACCTAAATCTTAACATTCGGAACAGTTTAGAATTTGATAGAGAAAACACGAAAGCACTAATTCAAGGAATTCTTTACCAAACAAACAATGAAAAACTATTTATCGAACCCTATTTAAAAGAACAATTGGGCTTACAAAGCTATTCTGAAATTAGATTTCATGGCTGCCAGGCCGTAAGGCATGATGATCATATTCACCTTCAAATAAATTAAACTTTCAATAATTATTGAAAGTTTAAAAATTATTGTATATTTGTATTATGAAGTATGTAGAAGCAAAAGAAAAGTTTATTAGTACTTGGGGAAGCTTGGGTACACTTTGGGGCATTAATAAAGCGATGGCCCAAATTCAAGCTTTGCTTTTTATTTCCACAAAACCTCTATCCATGGAAGACATTATGGAAGAGCTTAAAATTTCCCGTGGTAACACCAGTATGAATTTAAGACAGCTCATCGATTGGGGCATTGTCACCAAAGTTCTGGTTTCGGGTGAGCGAAGAGAGTTCTTTACAACAGAGAAAGATGTTCAAGAATTGGCACGAACCATAGCAAAAGAACGTAGCCGAAGAGAAATAAAACCCGTTATTAAAGTTTTGGAAGAGGTCTCCTCCATTAAAGATGATGGTACAAAAAATACCAAAGAATTGATAAAACAAACGAAAGCTTTAAAGGAGCTAACGGACGACTTAGACACTTTAATGAACAAATTGGTGAACCAAAAACAAAATTGGTTAACGAAGTCTGTTTTAAAGCTAATGAAATAGCAAATATTTTTTTAAACTTAACTTTCAATTTTTTCTGAAATTTTAAAAACAATAGAATTATGAAAAATATTCACCACTCAAATTTAGTCTTCTACATCACGGTCTTGTTGCTTTACTTTGTCCAACCTGTTCTAGGAGCTTTAAGCCAAATTGGACTCGGTGTTTTTCAATTAATCATCGCGTGCATAATCAAAATTAACTCACAGCGACTCAACCAACTTTCAAAGACATTGATTAATTATTATTGGATAGGTATTCTGGCTTGGATTCTATTTCTGGTAGCATCAATTGTAACATCTCATATAAACAGCCATTTCAAATTAATCATGCTAATCATTCCTATGACCATTGGATTTTATTTAGTCATAGTCACCTATAGTTCAACTAAATCTTCAAACTCATGAAAACACAAACCTTACCCTACAGTAATTACGCAGAACAAAACCGTATAGACATGGTAGACTTCTATAACAAAGCTACGGAAGATTATGGATTTTGGAGTCACGATTTCAACATGCATTTTGGCTACTTTGTGCCTTTTAAGACTAATCCGTTTAGGCGCGATTCCATGCTCAACCAGATGAACAGGCAAGTGATAAAACGACTCCATATTGGCAACACCAAACACCGATTAATCGATTTGGGCTGCGGCATGGGCGCAACTATGCGATATGCCCTAAAACACTGCAAAAATGTAATAGCCTATGGTGTCACCTTATCCAACTTTCAAGTACAAAAGGGGAATGAACTTTTACAAGGTAAAAATGGTATTATTCTAAAGGAAAACTATAATAATACATCATTTCGATCCAATTCTTTTGATTCTGCTATAGCCATTGAAAGTTTCTGCCATTCGGGTCACAATTATAGTTCCTTAAAGGAAATGCACCGCATTCTAAGGCCTGGAGGACGATTTGTTATCGCCGATGCTTTCTTAAAAAAAGAAAAAACACAACTTTGTTTAGGCGGTAAATATGCTTACAATAAGTTGTGTAACCACTGGAATTTGGAAAAATTAGAAACATATTACTTTATCAATGAAAAACTTAAGGAATTAGGTTTTACAGATATCAAAGTCGAAAATGTTTCACATAGGGTCGCTCCCTCAGTGCTTCATGTGCCTTTTGCCATCACAGGTTTTATATTGAAAAAGCTATTGAGTTTCAAAAAAATAAAAAGTGAAAGTTTTCATAATCTTAAGGGTTCGTTTTATGCACTACTATCTGGCTTGCACATGAAAAGCTTTGGTTACTATATAATTAGTGCTACCAAAAGCCAGTAAAATAGGGTAATCTATTTTAGAAGTTAATATTTTATCCTATTTTTGATCAAGCAATGATTTTTGTAAATGGCGGACCATCAAATAAACCCAAATAACTGGATTAATCTATATTCAGACTACCTGTTTAACTACACGATTTCTAGAGTTAATGATAGGGAAATGGCACAAGATTTAGTTTCTGAAACTTTTTTAGCCGGTCTTAAATCCATGGCCAATTTTAAAGGCGAAGCTAGTGAACGTACATGGTTAATCTCTATTCTCAAACGCAAAATTATAGACTATTATCGCAAGATAAACTCAAATAAAGGTAAAGCCGAAGTGAGAATGAGTTACAACAACGATACTGAAGCTGAGGGTGATTGGTTGGAAGAACGTGTGGCCGATCCGTTTGATAAAACGGCCGAAGATAAGATAGAAAACTCTGAATTGGGCGATGCCATCTACGATTGCATGGCCAAATTACCTGAAAAACAGGCTGAAGTTTTTAAGATGAAAACTATTTTGGGTTATGATACCGAAACGATTTGTAATGAATTAGAAATAACTGCGTCTAACCTCTGGGTAATCATCCATAGAGCTAGAACAGCTTTGGCGGATTGCATGGAAAAAAATTGGTTTTAACACAATGAAAAAAAGTTTTTTATTTATAAGCTGTGAAGAGGCACATCATATATGCGATAAAAGGCAATATGGTGAAGCTACAGGATGGGAGCGCGTAAAATTAGGCATCAGGCTTTCTTGGTGTCGTATCACCAGAGCTTATTCTAAAAGAAATAATAAGTTGACCGAAGTGATAGAAAAAGCTGATGTAGATTGCTTAAATAACGATGAACGCAGTAAAATTAAACTGCAATTCGAAGAAGAGTTAGCGAAGCATCAATAGTATGACCAGCCAGATCATCGGTACACTTTCCACCCAAAAAGCACTATAATATTTTGACTGATTTTTGTTTGAAAAGACCAAAAACAAAAGTGATACTACTAGTACTATTACTGTTGAAATTATAGTATTATTGTCTAAGTCGTCCTTAAAAAATTCCAATAAAAAAAATACCATTAGTAATAGCGCTCCAATCATTTTAGTGTTTTTAACACCTATCCTTTGCGGTATGGTTGCTAGTTTCACACTATCATAATTAAGATCCCTAATTTCAAACGGTAAGGTTAAAACAATAACAAGGATAAAGCGTTGGACGGCCGTAATTACTATATCCGAGTTAATCTCAACTTCATTATCTATTAACGGGAGGAATACTGTAGTAAAAGCCCAAACTAAGGCAATCACATAAATCTTTAAGCCACTTATTTGTCTCAAATTTTTTTGGCGATCCCTAAAGTAGCGCATAGGTATTATAGGAACGGCATATAAAAACGTAATAAGCCCAAATATCGAAAGATATAAAAGTGAATTGATATTTAGCTGAAGCGCATAATAACACATGGCAATAAATGCCATTAACGAAAATATCTGGATTGTTTTCAACCAACCAGCCAATTGTCTATGATGAAACTTGGCCACACCAAAATACTTTATAAAATTATACCCTGTTATCGTAGCAAAAAACACTAAATATAGTACCTCTTTATCATAAGCTAATTCAAATTGCAGCAATGTCACCCAGGTCAAAGAATATACAGCAAGCGCAACATGTATACTGCTGTTAATGTAAAAATTAAGTAACTGCTTTAAAATCCTCATTAAACAAAAATAATCAATGTGTTAATAACCCTTATTTTCGGTTAAAAACTTTAGTTTTCATTAACTAAAAAAAGAGGCTATTTCCGTATTTTTGCATATCGAAAAAAATAGCTGATTTTAGAATGGACACGACTTCTTTTGCACTTAGACACATTGGGCCAAATTCAGATGAACAAAAAGCCATGTTAAACACTATTGGTGTTACCAGTATTGAACAACTCATTTCTGAAACTATACCTGATGGTATCCGTCTTAAAAAGGATTTAAATTTAGATACTGCCATAAGTGAGCAAGATTATCTCGATCATATCTATAACCTATCACAACTTAACAAAGTCTATA
Organism: Winogradskyella sp.; assembly: GCF_028282165.1. GTDB lineage: Bacteria > Bacteroidota > Bacteroidia > Flavobacteriales > Flavobacteriaceae > Winogradskyella. The sequence goes on from NZ_JANQIM010000019.1 coordinate 44,131, forward strand.
AATCATATATAGGCTTAGGGTATCATCCTTCAAACTTACCAGCCGTTATACAGCGAAATATTTTAGAAAACCCTGGTTGGTATACAGCTTATACGCCTTATCAAGCTGAGATAGCCCAAGGTCGTTTGGAGGCACTTCTCAATTTCCAGACGATGGTGATCGATCTTACCGGAATGGAAATTGCCAATGCCTCTTTATTGGACGAAAGTACGGCAGCAGCAGAAGCCATGAGCTTATTATTTGCAGTTAGGGAAAGGGTTCAAAAGAAAGCAGGTATCAATAAGTTCTTTGTTTCGGACCTCGTCCTACCACAAACCATCGCTTTGTTAAAAACTAGAGCAACACCAATAGGGGTAGAATTAGTGATTGGCAACGAAACGGAATTTAAACTAACTGAAGAATTTTTTGGTGCACTTTTACAATATCCAGGCAAAAATGGTAAGATTACAGATATTAAATCCTTCATAGAAAAAGCAAATGCCTTAAATATTAAAGTAGCGGTTGCAGCAGATATACTAAGTCTTGTTAAGCTTGAAGCACCTGGTAAATTTGGAGCAGATGTGGTTGTTGGCACCACCCAGCGTTTTGGTATTCCGATGGGCTACGGTGGTCCTCATGCTGCCTATTTTGCCACTAAAGAAGCTTATAAACGTGACGTTCCTGGAAGAATTATTGGAGTTACCAAAGACGCAAATGGCAATAGAGCTTTGCGTATGGCGTTACAGACCAGGGAACAACATATTAAACGCGACAAAGCAACTTCAAATATATGTACCGCCCAAGTCCTCTTAGCAGTAATGGCCGGTATGTATGCTGTTTACCATGGCCCAAAGGGATTAGAGTTTATTGCCAATAAAGTTCAAAATACAACAGCTACTTTATCTTCAGCTCTGGAAAGCTTAGGCTTAGAACAAGTAAACACGCATTATTTTGATACGATTCAAATTAAAGCTGATGCCCTTAAAGTAAAATACGAAGCCGAGAAAAAAGAGGTTAACTTCTATTATCCAGATAATGATACCGTTACCATAGCTATTAATGAAACAACAACGATTTCAGATTTAAATGATATCATTTCTGTTTTTGAAGCTTTTACTGGAAAAAAAACAGATGAGATTGTTTCACTTTTAGAAATGGATACAATTCCAGAAACGTTGAAACGTCAAACTGAGTTTTTAACCTTTGATGTATTTAATTCTTATCACTCCGAGACCGAATTAATGCGTTACATCAAAAGATTAGAGCGCAAAGATTTAGCCTTAAATCACTCAATGATATCTCTTGGTTCTTGTACTATGAAACTAAATGCGGCATCAGAGATGTTGCCTTTAAGCTGGAGCAATTGGGGAAATATGCATCCTTTTGCACCCGAAGAACAAGCTGCAGGTTACCAATTAATGTTGAAAGCTCTAGAAAATCAGTTAACAGAAATAACTGGTTTTGCCGCTACATCCTTACAACCCAATTCTGGTGCTCAAGGAGAGTTTGCCGGTCTTATGGTAATAAAGGCCTATCATGAATCTAGAGGAGATTATCACAGAAATATCTGTTTAATCCCTTCCTCTGCACATGGTACCAATCCCGCAAGTGCAGTTATGGCAGGTATGAAAGTAGTAGTGACCAAAGCCTCAGAAAATGGAAATATTGATGTTGATGATTTAAGAGAAAAAGCAGAATTACATAAGGATAATCTTGCAGCATTAATGGTCACCTACCCTTCTACTCATGGCGTTTATGAGTCTGCAATAAAAGATATAACGCAGATCATTCACGACAATGGCGGACAAGTTTATATGGATGGTGCCAATATGAATGCCCAAGTAGGCTTAACCAATCCCGGAAATATTGGTGCAGATGTGTGCCACCTTAACTTACACAAAACCTTTGCCATTCCTCATGGCGGGGGTGGACCAGGCGTTGGCCCTATCTGCGTAGCTAAACAGTTAGTACCATTTCTTCCAGGAAATCCAATTATAAAAACTGGTGGTCACCAAGCAATATCAGCTATTTCAGCAGCACCATTCGGTTCTTCATTGGCCTGCATTATTTCATACGGTTATATCAAAATGCTTGGCGCTAATGGTCTAAAAAAAGCCACTGAAATCGCTATACTAAATGCCAATTACATTAAAGAACGATTAGAAGGTTATTATAACACGCTTTATACTGGCGAAACTGGAAGAGCAGCACACGAAATGATTATTGACTGTCGTGATTTTAAAGCAAATGGTGTTGAGGTTTCTGATATTGCCAAACGTTTAATGGACTACGGATTCCATGCACCAACTGTTTCGTTTCCTGTTGCTGGCACAATGATGATAGAACCTACAGAAAGTGAGAGTAAAGCAGAAATGGATCGCTTTTGTGATGCTTTAATCTCTATTAGAGCAGAAATTGATAACGTTACAAAAGAAGAGCCAAACAATGTACTAAAGAATGCACCTCATACTATGGAAATGTTGACCTCAGATGAATGGCTACTACCCTATTCCAGACAAGAAGCTGCATTTCCGTTAGACTATGTAAGAGACAACAAATTCTGGCCAAGTGTTAGACGTGTCGATGATGCTTATGGGGATAGAAACTTAATCTGCAGTTGTGCACCTATTGAGACTTATGTTGAGGCTTAATTCTCATGACTAAAGATTAGCGCTTCAATGTGAAATGTCCCGCATAAGTGCGTCCATTCTGTCGCTCTAGTACAAACCAATAGTCACTAGAAGGCATTTTTTTACCATTATAAGTCCCATCCCAACCTAAATTATTAGGGCTTAATGTCGTAATCAATTTACCATATCTATTAAATATGGATAATTTATTACCAGGTTCTCTATTTGAACCAATCAATTGCCAATAATCATTAAGACCATCGTCATTGGGGGTAAAAAACTTTGGATATGAAAGTAGGTACACCTCTTGTGCCACAACACCGCAGCCATTCTTATCTCTGACATAAACACTATAGTCACCAGCGTTTAATCCTATAAATATAGGACTGTCTTGATAAGTAACATTATCAATTGAGTACTCATAATCCCCAGTACCTTCTACAAAAATAGAAATTGTATTCTCATTACTTGTCCAATCACTAGTTTCAATATTTGTTATTGAAGCTATAGTTGAAAGGTTTACAATGATACTTATGTTATCCTCACATCGTACGTCATTGTCGATATTGGTAACTGTAAGACTGTAGACACCAGGAGTATCTACTAGAATGTTTTGAGTGATTTCACCTGTAGACCATAAGTACTCATCATAGCCTGGCTCACCGACTATCTCTAGAGTATCACCTTTACAAATAGACCATTGAGTAGCCATTTCTAATATAGGTTGCTCAATAACTACAAGATCAAAGTATGTTATATCAAAACAATTTCTATTATTCACATTTTCCAACCTTGCAAATATTGTTTGCGGGTTTTGAATATTACTATAATTAAGCTCCAAAGGATTCTCCCCACTCTGAGCATCATTTTGAGTGAAGTGATAAGTGATTTTATGATCCATAGAAGATTGACCATTTAAAATGGAAGCGTCCTGCGCATTTAAACTAAACATTGCAATACCTTCTCCCTCATTATCACAAACTGATAAATCTTCTGGAGTATAAGCTATAGGTTGATAACTAATTCCGAGTGTAAAGGATGTAATATCAAAACATTCTGGATGATCTCTATTTTGTATTCTGGCAAAAAGGGTTTGGGATGTTGTGTCAATGAGGTGAGTATCCTCAAGTGAATTAACTGTGTTTAAAGCGTCTAATTCTGTCTCAAAATAAAGAACTTCAAAAAATATTGGCGACTGATTCTGTAACACTTGTATATCATAATTTGAGAGCACAAAACTAGCCGCACCATCATTAGATATATCATCACATACAAAATCATCTACAACAGTATTGGCAAAAGGCTGAGGCTCTACCACTAGCCTAATGTACGGACCATACCCTAAACAATCATTATCTAAGACGCTATCCACCCTAACAAAAATATCTTGTTGGCCAGGAAACCCTATATTCTCATAATTTGAAATATCAGTTATTGGATTGAGTTCAGATAATGCGTCAGATTCACTTCGATAGTAATTAATAATAAGTTCTTGACCAGCAGGAAATACATCTAATACTTCTGAACTTACCGATGAAAAATCAAACGTTGCTACCCCATCAGTTATATCCTCTCCATCATCACAAGCAACAAATTGTCTCGTAAATGTAATAGGAACTTGTGTGGTAGAGACAATAAGATTTAATTGTGCCGTACTGTAACAACCTGTATTATTTTCTACACGAATCCAAAGTATATCCGTGTTAGAAGTTTCATTGGCATAGGCTGTGGTATTCTCAATAGGATTGCTTCTGTTTTCTGCGTCGGCTAACGCTTCATGATAGGTAATTATTTCACTAGTAAAATTTAAAGATAGTTCAGTATTCGCTTCATTTAAATTAAAAATACTAAAACCGTCTTGATCGTCATCGCATTGCCTTAAACTCGCAGTCAGTGTATCCAATTGTGGCTGATCGAAAATAGTAATAGTTTTTGTATTTGTTATGACTTGTAGGCCCGAAGTTACTGTAACTGAAACAGTATAGGTTCCAGGCAAGTTATAGGTGTGAGAAGGATTATTAACCATAGCGGTATTTGAATCACCAAAATCCCATAAAATACTATCAATATTTTGATTGGTGTTGACTGAAAAATCGATAGGATTGCCTATGCATGTATCATTAGCATTAATAAATGCCGAAAAAAATGATTGAATAAAAGGAGGTAACCCAAAAAAAGTGACTCGCTCCTCTAAAAATATACCATCAATAATGTAGTCGCATCCTACACCCTGTATATCAGGATTATTGATAACACCTAAATAACCATAATCAAAGTGCGAAACATAAATTTTACCATCTGGACCAAGCTGTAGCCCTGCACTCGGAGGTGTGCTGCTCAACGAAGCATCTGGTGGTATTAATAATTGTGAAGAACTGATCGATGCAGCATCATAAGCACTCAAGTCCAATTGATAGATGCCATCCAGTAAAGAACTAACATACAATAGTTCACCATTTTGAGAAAATTCTACACCATAAATATATGATCCTTCATTAATTGGATTTAAACTGTCGATTTGAATTAAGCTAGAAATGCTACCGGTTGATGCATTAAACTCAAATAACTCCAAAATATTGGAGAACGAGTAAGCTATAGCCAACCGTGTTCCATCTGGACTTATTTTCATGTATCCTGCTGAGTCGATCTCGTTTGCTGGATTATAACCAATAGCAGAAATTATAGGATTAAGATTAATACCAGTATCATCTATTAAATACGTATAAAACTCATTGGTATCAGCTCTGTGCGTAATGACCCAAATATCATCTGAATTTGTATGCTTAATTGCTGTAATCTTTTCCGTAGATGGTGCATACAATAAAACATTTTTTTCGGATGTTATATCACCTAAGCCATTATCCAAGGATAAATCTACCAAACTATATGTTATTCCATTAGGACCAGCTTGCAAATCAATGGCGAAAATGTAGTATAAATTTGGATTTCCAGGATATGGCGCAATGAGTCCAGATTGTGTACTCGATGAACTTCCTAATAAGCCCGATCCATTAGGCATTACTTGGTGGTTTCGATTCCATACACTTATTCCATCTGAGTAAAACAGCAAATTACCTGAACTATCTGATATACTGGAACAGCCCTCAAAAGTATCCAATTGTCCGTCCAATAAAGCTTCTGGAGCGCCATTATTAAAAGTTATGCCCGCATTTGAACCAAAATACCAATTATTGGCTTCACCTTGGGAAAATACATTAATACCACAAAAAAGTAAAAACGCCATAATATAGAATGTTGATTTTATAGTCATTTTTATATTTTTGTTTAACAAATATAATAAAAGATTAAACAAAAAATAAATGAATTAATAGCAACTTAACAAATTGAAAATTCATCCTATTACAGCTTCACAAGCTTTTATTACAAAGAATGGAGAAGAAACGTATATGATATTCCAGCGTTACTTTATACTACCATTTTATCATAGATAATAGTATTTGTATAATTATTGAAATAACTTGACGATATCTAGGCTACAGAAATTCAATTTGCATATGCCAACAAAGGAATAGTATATTGAGACGCATATTCATGATTGAACATCGTAAAACAAAGCCGTTTTGTCTTTTTATTTGATTAAATATAATTACATTGCCATCTATGTATAAACCATTTTTAGAATTCTGCATTTATGAGTATTAAAATCACAGGAACAGGTAGCTATATTCCTAAAAGTATAGAAAAGAATGAAGATTTTCATCAACATACATTCCTCAATACCGATGGATCATCAATAGACTACCCTAATGAAGTTATTGTACAAAAGTTTAAGGCCATTACTGGGATAGTTGAAAGACGATATGCTGATGACAACTTGGTTGCTTCAGACATTGGATTTCTTGCTGCTCAGAAAGCTATAGATGATGCCAAAATTAATCCTGAAGATATTGATTATATTATCTGCGCCCATAATTTTGGTGATGTAAGGGCAAATACAATCCAAAGTGACATATTGCCTTGCTTAGCCTCGCGTATTAAACATAGGCTTAGAATAAAAAATCCTAAATGTGTTGCGTATGATATCCTTTTTGGATGCCCTGGATGGGTTGAAGGCGTAATACAAGCCCAAGCCTTTATAAAAGCCGGAATGGCAAAACGATGCTTAGTTATTGGAGCTGAAACATTGTCGCGCGTGGTAGACAAACACGATAGGGATTCCATGATCTATTCTGATGGTGCTGGTGCTAGTATTGTTGAAGCATCAGATGACAACAGTGGTATCTTGGCACATGAATCTGCCTCTTTCACCTACGATGAAGCTTATTACTTATTCTTTGGGAATTCTAACAACAAGGATTTATGTCCAGATACGCGCTACATAAAAATGCATGGGCGCAAGATTTATGAATTCGCACTGACCAATGTAGCTCAAGCAATGAAGTTTTGTTTAGATAAAAGCGGTATAGATATTTCCGAAGTAAAAAAAGTATTGATTCACCAAGCTAACGAAAAAATGGACGAAGCCATTATTAAGAGATTTTATAGACTGTTTAAAGCTCAGGCACCAGACGATATTATGCCAATGAGTATACACAAGTTGGGCAATAGTTCTGTAGCCACTGTCCCAACACTCTTTGATCTCATTAGAAACAATCAACTAAAGGATCACCAGATTAATAAAGGCGATGTTATTATATTTGCCAGTGTAGGTGCCGGAATGCATATCAATGCGATTGTGTATAGGTATTAACCATAAAGACTTCCGATTTCTCGGAAAACAAATATGTACGAGAAAACGTTTCCAAATAAGCGCTTTAGACTAACACTTCAGTTTCTTAAGAAGCATATAGACAAATCAGAATCTATTCTAGACTTGGGTGTTAAAAATCCTTTTGCTGAAATTATGATTTCAGAGGGTTATAATGTTGAAAACACCAAAGGCGAAGATCTCGATGAAGACCATTCAACTATAGAAAACTCTGATGCAAAGGTGATCACAGCTTTTGAAATTTTTGAACATCTTTTATCACCATATGAAGTCTTAAAATCAATAAAAGCCAATAAATTAGTGATTAGCGTACCCTTAAGATTGTGGTTTGCCTCTGCCTACAGGAGTGAACATGATAAATGGGACAGACACTACCACGAATTTGAAGATTGGCAGCTCGATTGGCTATTAGAAAAAACAGGCTGGAGGATTATAGACAGCGCTAAATGGACAAATCCTGTAAAGAAATTTGGTATAAGACCTATTTTAAGGCGATTGACTAATCGTTATTACATAGTCTATGCTGAAAGAAGCCCAAATAACAATCACTAAATAACAAATTTCAATTGGATTTCTTTAGTTTTGGATTTTGGAATTAAAGATTTGAAATTTTACATCATCATCCCAGCACATAACGAAGCCGTCTTTATTGGGAAAACATTGAACTCTTTGGTTGGACAAACTTTATTACCCAAACAGGTTGTTGTGATCAATGATAATTCTACCGACGATACCCAAAGTGTTGTCGAAAATTATCAGACCAAGTTCAATTGGATATCTTTGGTTAACATTAGTTCTTCAGAAAAACACTTACCAGGAGCTAAAATTATTAACGCATTTAACAAAGGCCTAGAAGTATTAGACGATCACTATGATGTTATTTGTAAGTTTGATGCTGATTTAATTTTCCCTAAAAATTACTTAGAGCTTATTGCCAGTCATTTCAAAAACAATCCCAATTTGGGTATGGCAGCAGGTTTCTGCTATATAGAAGAAAATGGAATTTGGATTTTAGAAAACTTAACTCGTAAAGACCATATTAGAGGTGCCCTAAAAGCATATCGAAAAACTTGTTTTGAGCAGATTGGGCAGTTAAAGTCATCCATGGGTTGGGATACGGTTGATGAACTTTTGGCAAAATACCATGGTTGGGATATTTTAACGGATGAGTCACTGCGCGTTAAACACCTTAAACCTACCGGAAAATCTTACAATAAGGCTTCAAAGTATTTACAAGGAGAAGCCATGTACAAGATGCGCTATGGTTTTTGGATTACACTTATATCTGCATTAAAATTGGCTTATAGAAAAGGAAGCTTAAAACTATTTAAAGATTACATGTACGGCTACTTTAAAGCAAAATCCAATAACTCAGAATTTCTTGTATCTCGAGATGAAGGAAAGTTTATACGGCAACTACGTTGGAAAGGTGTTTTAAGGAAACTATCTTAATTTAAATTAACGTTATATTACTAATCATTTTTTATACTTTAGCATTAGAATTTTCTTAGATGAAGTACCTTCATAACATTGGCACTTACTTTATAATGATTAAAGACATGTTTCGCAAACCCACAAAATGGTCTGTGATGAGAACTTTGATCTTAAAAGATATTGACGATCTCATCATTGGGTCTCTTGGTATAGTTGCTTTTATTTCATTTTTTGTTGGTGGTGTTGTTGCTATACAGACCTCATTAAATATTAGCAATCCGCTCATCCCAAAATACCTAGTTGGATTTGCTACACGCCAATCGATTATCTTAGAATTTGCGCCTACCTTTATTTCCATAATTATGGCTGGTAAAGTTGGATCTTTTATAACGTCTAGTATTGGCACCATGCGTGTTACCGAGCAAATAGACGCCTTAGAGGTTATGGGTATAAATGCCATTAATTATTTGGTATTTCCAAAGTTTATTGCCTTAACACTTTATCCTTTTATCATCTCCATTTCCATGTCTTTGGGAATTCTTGGAGGATTAGCTGCGTGTGTATATGGTGGTTATGGTACTCTAGAAGATTATATTGATGGGGTTCAGATTGATTTCATCCCTTTTCATATGGCCTACGCCTTTATAAAAACTATGGTATTTGCCTTTATTTTAGCCACTATTCCCTCTTTTTATGGCTATTTTATGAAAGGTGGCGCACTAGAAGTAGGAAAAGCAAGTACCACATCATTTGTCTGGACCAGTGTAGTCATTATTTTGGTGAATTATTTAATAACAAGTTTACTTTTAGGCTAATGATAGAGGTAAAAAACTTAAACAAATCGTTTGGAGATGCCCATATTTTGAAAGGCATTACAACGTCTTTCGATAAAGGGAAAACCAATCTTATTATAGGACAAAGTGGCTCAGGAAAAACCGTGTTTTTGAAATGCCTATTGGGTTTATTTGAATACGAAGAAGGAAGTATTGCTTATGACGGGAAAGTTTTTAACGAACTAAGCCCCGATGAAAAGCGTGACTTAAGAGCTAAAATCGGAATGGTATTTCAAGGGAGTGCCTTGTTTGATTCCATGACCATAGCCGAAAATGTGATGTTTCCATTAAGAATGTTCACAAAACAAAGTAAAAGTGAAATGGAAGATCGCGTTGACTTTGTTTTAAAACGTGTTAACCTAGATGATGCCCACCATAAAATGCCGAGTGAAGCTTCTGGAGGTATGCAGAAGCGTGTTGCTATAGCAAGAGCAATTGTTAACAATCCTAAATATTTGTTTTGCGACGAACCCAATTCAGGATTAGACCCAAAAACAGCTATTGTTATTGATAATCTCATACAAGAAATTACGGACGAATATCAAATGACTACTGTAATCAATTCTCACGACATGAACTCTGTAATGGAGATAGGTGAAAAAATTGTATTTCTGAAAAATGGCTATAAAGAATGGGAAGGTTCTAAGGACACCATCTTTAAAACCGATAATAAAGCTGTTACCAACTTTGTATATTCTTCCGAACTATTTAAAAAAGTACGCAAGATGTATCTTGAAGAAAATCAGTAATTAATTTCTATTGATTTTTACTTTCTCCGTCTTTAATTCAGCCTTTAACCACTTTAATAACTCAGATTCCTTTATCTTAATTAGGCTATCGGTTAGATTTGATTTCCACCTAACATTTGCTACAGTAACGGTATCTACCTTTACGAAGTCACTGGATTCTAGCATTTTGGCATAGCCAAAATACGACAAGTCATTAAACTTTATTTTAGCATCTTTTGCCAAAAGAACAAAAGTAGTATTATCCATAAGGTTTCCTTTTTCGCGAATAAATAATGTTAGAGTATCCAACTCGGACTGTTTGACCAATAACAAACTATCGCGCTGCTCAATAGTGATAAGTGCATTATTATAAAGGTCCATCAATCGTTCGGCACTTACATTCTTATTACCATTAATGACTAAATCATAATCTTTGATATATTCATACCTATTTAGCTCATTTCTAAGATCACTTTCGGTAGCTTCGCTAATTTCTCCATTAAAGAAAAGTGTTATTCTGTTTTTTTCAGTATCAATGCGTTCACGCTGAAGCCATAAGGATTCATTACCCTCAATTTCCTCTTTTAGAAACTTTGTATAATCAATATCTATTCTACTTTCTTTAAGGACCTTAACAAAGGTATAAATTGGCCAAGCCATAACGACTATTGCAACCAACAAAGCAATTCGTGAAATACGCTTACGTTTTTTGGAGTTAGCATATTTAAGCATTGGAAAACGCAAAATCTTAAGGACAATAAAAGTTGCTAGAGCGATAAAGATGGTATTAATGGTGAATAAATTCATTGCGCCACCAAAAAAAGCAAAGCCTTCTCTAGCACGCTCGCCCGTATTACCTACCCAAACTGCGATACCATAGCCCGCTGTACAGAGCGGAGGCATCAAGGCGGTAGCAATAGCTACACCAAATATTACAGAGGCAATGGTTCCTTTTTTTGTACGTGCAATAATCAGCGCCAAACCACCAAAAAATGCGATCAAAACATCTCGTATATCTGGTTGTGTGCGTCCCAAAAGCTCAGAAGTGTCTTCGCTCAAAGGAAAAAACTTAAAGAACAAAAATGCAGTAAGAAGACTCAATACTATCATTGTCGCTAAGTTGATAAGTGATTTTTTCAAAGTATCTATATCATTAATAGCTATAGACATCCCAACGCCTAAGATCGGCCCCATAAGCGGTGATATTAACATCGCACCAATAACAACCGCTGTAGAATTGGCGTTTAATCCAACCGAAGCCACCATAATTGAACAAACCAAAATCCATGCCGTAGCACCTTTAAAAGGAATGTCGGCCTTTATCGCTGCAATAGTAGCATCTCGATCAGTATCCTCCCTAAAATCTAAAAGCTCACTTAAAAAATTTGATATGCTTGCAAATAACCCTTTTGCATCTTTTTTTACAGCTTCCTTTTTTTCTTCAACGGCTTTATCCTTCTCTATCTTTTGTTGTTCGTCCTCAGAAAAATTGAATTTACTTTCTTCGCTCATGCTTAACCATATTCTTCTCCAAAATTAGCTTTCACATTCTGGAGTACTTTTTTAATATCCTGTTCTTTACGCTTAGGAAAGATAAGCAAAACTTCGTCTTTATCCACAATGATGTAGTCTTTTAACCCATCGATAACAATAATCTTATCTTTTTTAGAGCGAATCATATTGCCACTGGTATCAGTTGCTAGCACTTTAGAATTAACTATCGCATTATTATTCTCATCCTTATCCAATTTATCGTAAAGACTTCCCCAAGTGCCTAAGTCATTCCAATCAAACGTAGCCGGAACAACAAATACATTAGTACTCTTTTCCATAATGGCATAATCTATAGAGATATTTTCGGCCTTGCCATAATTTTCTTTTATGAAATCTGCTTCCAATTCTGTGTTGTAAACGTCGTAGCCTTTTTGAAAAAGTTGAAATAATTCGGGTTGTTTAGATTCAAAAGCAGAGATAACAGACTTAACGCTCCACATAAAAATACCTGCATTCCACAAAAAGTTACCTTGCTCTAAAAACGACTTTGCCGTTTCATAATCTGGTTTCTCCCTAAACTGATTAACGGGCTTTACTTCGGCCAAGCTCAGTAACTGTTCTCTATTAAATTCAATATAACCATAACCTGTATTTGGAAACGTCGGTGTAATGCCTAACGTCATTAAGGCATCATGGGATTCACAAAAATCAAAAGCGGTCTTTACGTTTTCTGAAAAGGACTGTTCATCTTCTATCCAGTGGTCGCTTGGAGCTACAATCATTACCGCATCTTCATTTTCTTTTTGGATTTTCATTGCCGCATATAAGATGCAAGGTGCCGTATTGCGCATGGCTGGCTCTAAAACCACCTGCCTTTTTGTAATATTTGGCAACTGTTGAAACACCAAATCGTTATAACGTGCATTGGTGAGAATAAAAATATTATCTTCTGGAATCAACTTAGCTAAACGATTAAAGGTTTTTTGAATTAAAGTATCACCTGTTCCTAACATATCATGAAATTGCTTAGGAAAATTCTGTGTACTCACAGGCCAAAATCTCGACCCCACTCCGCCTGCCATGAGAATGGCGTAATAGTTTTTGTTTTTCATTCACGCTTTGTAATTCCGTCCCAATAATTATCGGGATTGTTACGGAATCTTATATTTAATTGTCTTTATTAGATTTCTATTCCCACTTCGACAAGACTTCGACAAGCTAAGCCTGACATCTTAGTGTGATATGTAGAAACGGAATTATTCCAATAATTCCACCTCTGCATTAGGATTAAACAAATATAGTCTACCTGTCTTAACTTCAACACATTCAAAACGTTTTCTTCGTTTTTCGCCCTTTTTAAACGTTCGCCCATTATAAAGTTTGAAATTTTTACCAAAAGGTACCTCAAAAACATAAGTCTTCGCATCACCTTCATCAAACTGCTTTAAGGCATAAGTTAATTTCGTATCCGTATCGCTAGATGCTTTTGGGTTTTTAAAATGTTTTGCAAGCAGTGGTAACAATTCCGTTGGAAATACCTCTGGTCGCAAGAAAGGTAACATTAAATGCTGAAAGGTCTTTTTCCATTCTTTGCCATGTGGTTTAATAAAGCGCCCATACGTATCATAAGCTTCAAAATGGGCTATTTCATGAATTAAGGTGATTAAAAATCGATATGAATTTAAGTTTGAATTTACCGTAATCTGATGCTTTCCGTAAGGTAACTGTCTATAATCCCCATGCTTAGTTTTTCGCTCTTTACTAACCTTAACGATTAAATTATCCTTTGCCAATAAGGCTTCAACTTGGGGTTGTGTTTCTTGGGGAATGAAGTCTAATAATTGTGTTTGCATTGATGCAAAAATAGGTGATTAAAACTTTACTTATGCACTACAATCATTTTAGAAATATCATTAATTTTCAACAGGTAAAGTCCCGAGGCGGTATCGCCGAATTCCAACCTCGTAGTATTGCTCTGGGCATCGTAGGTCCT
>NZ_JANQIM010000036.1 GCF_028282165.1 Winogradskyella sp.
TAACCATGAAGATATCAATTATGAGTTTGTACTGACTTCAAATAGATTTAAACACAAATTTGATAAACATTTTTACTCTTCAAGCAATTTGCAAATTTCACTTTTCTACTTCCCCTATGAAAAAAAATATATTGAACCGGACAATGTTAATACCAGATTAAACTTTGCACCTCCAAACGCTATTGGCAATGATGGTTTGTTTGTAAACAAGAGAAGGAGACAATTTAAAACTATCGAGATTCCTGATGCTGAAGACAATATTGTTCAAAGAGATTTTAAAATTTTTGTCGACGTAGATGAAGCGGTAACAGAGGTTACCTGTGAACAAAAGAATACCGGCTATAGAGCAAAGAATACTCGGGGTGCATATAAATATTTAAAAAACAGGGATTTTGATGATTTTAAGCAGTTTACTGGTGCTAATGGTATAGAGGATGCAGAATTTGAAACCTTTGATGTTACTGATGAAGCACTGTCATTAGCCACTGATAATGTTCCAATACAGATAAACTATACATATACTACCGAAAGTCTCGTTGAAGAAATCAACTCGGATATAATGCTAAATTTTGGGAGAGTTATTGGTACTCAAAATGAACTATATGAAGAAGCCAAGCGTGTCAATCCTATAGAATTATCTAGCTTAATTACCTATGAATATAAGATCGATATCATAATTCCTGAAGGCTACGAAGCCAAGGGTTTAGATGCTATTAAAATAAATGAGACTGTAGCTATTAATGGCGAAACAGCATGTATGTTTGTTTCAGATTACACGTTGGAAAATAATATACTAACCATTAATGTCATAGAATCATATAGTAAATTGAAAATGCCATTAAAATACTATTATGGCTATAAAAATGTCGTTAATTCTGCTTACGATTTTAGCAAATTGAGCATTCTGTTAAAACAAAAAGTATAAAAAAGAGCGCTAATAAGCGCTCTTTTAATTTTGGGTATTGAACAATTCTATTCAAAACGAAAATCAATAGTCTGCAATTACGCCTAAATGATCAGAAATGAGATTAGTGAGAATTACATTATTTAATGCTGTACCTGCACCTGCATTATCACTAGAAGCGAAATAATCGTACTCTTTTAGAGTACTTAAGTACGTAATAAACCCTGGAGTGTTCAACACACTACCCGCTGGAATTGGATGAGCTGGGTTATAAAGATTATTTGGCTCGCAGTTAAAATCACCACCAATCACATAATTGGCCCCACCTCCCGAAGCAGCATTTATCATTCCAGTGACATACGTTCTAGAAAACCCTGCTGCCACACCAGATGGCGCATGCATGGTGTAATAGGTGGCACCGCCAACGGTAACCCCTAGTATGGGTCTAGTGCCTGGTGCAGCTGCTACCGGATTGTGGACTACAATATTTGCCGATAAATCTTGAGACCATTGTTGATTGCCGGCAGGATTAGCCACAGCTGCAGTGTGTACCAAGACCGCAAATGACACTCTGCTATTGGCTCCCCAAGCGTGATGTGCTACAAAATAACAGTTAGGGTTGTGAAAAGTTCCAAAATTCCTTGAGCCTCTAGTGACATTTGGTGGAGCCGCAGGGATTGGCGCCCAGCCAGGAGGTGTAATCATATTTGGTACTGTAGAGCACTCTTGCAAAAATATAATGCTCGGTGCCGCTGGGAAACCATAAAACGCAGGATTGGTTATCCTATTAGATAAGTCTTGCCATTTACTTCCATAGGTTCCCATACCTCCTTGCATATTCCATGTTAACATTACTGGCATAATTTTGATTTTAAAGATTAATACTATTTTAAAACAAAAAGGGGTAATAGACGGAATTAAATGTATAATTCCGTCTCTAAAAAATCATTTTATTCGGTAGGTCCATCTGGTGTTGGTAGAGCAGGAATCTCTCCATCAAAGAATGTTTTAGATCTATCGATAGATGCTTTTCTTCTATTCTGTAAAAATTCGTCAAATTTTTCTTTAACTTCAGGATCTTCCAATGCTTCATAATCAAATATAGTTGCTGAATACTTGTAATCGAAGTTTATATCTACCCTATTGTAGCTGGCACAAAAAAATGAAAACTTATAATTGGAACGGTCAAATTTGGCACCGTAGGTTTTAATTTTTGGCGTATATACTATAGTGTTACCGACAGGTACTACTTCTAGCGCACAACCAAATGTAAATGTATCATAACTATCGGCATTAGCTTCTACACCTGCTCTTAATGACTCACCCTGATTGGATAGGAATGTCCTGAATTTACTCATAGCGTTAGACCCTTTATCAATAACAGTGTCTAAAATCATTTCGATAAATTCTACAGCTATTTCAATACCTTGAGAGTTTCTGCTATAGGTCTGACTGTGATTACCCGTAAAAGACATTAATGGGATATTCGCAATCACTTTTTCCCATAAGTCCGGGTCCGTTTTGTACTGCATTCCATTTTTTTTGGCAAATCGCAATACATAATCTGTAACTACAGAACCTATACCGACCAATATTTTTTTCAGTTCTAATAGTTTCTTCATAACCTTTTCATCATCTATGAGTTCGGTAGCAATAATAAATTCAATTAATCCATCTTTATCCGCATAAGGATCTTCACCTTCCTCAAATTCTAATGTATCTGGCAGGCTCGGATCATCAAAAAAAATATTAGCTTGTTCTAGCTGTATTTTAAATTCATCAGCGGTAGTAATCTTTCTTGGTTTTGGTACTTTAGTTTTCATTGTCAAGTGATTTAAATTTATAAAAAGTCATTGTAATGACCGTTAGAATTTTAAACCAAATATCTACACCTCCCTCGAGAATTTTTGACTATCTTTAATGAGCGGTCAATTAACATTGCTAAGCGGTTGGTTTATTACCTTTAAAGGTATGTCTAAATTGATTGTTTTAAGTTCAACTATTTAAGTATTCTAAAAATGGATAAAAAGATCAATTCTTTGACATTAAACAATATAAAAATTCCTGGGGGACCATTTCCTGATATGCCTTGGACCACCCCGTTAGTGACATTTCAATCCTCAGAAGTAGCTAACGGTATTAAATTTACCGTTAATATCATGGCCCAAATCCCTCATGGTCTTGGGTCTCAAATTAAAGGACCTACTTTATCCAAAGATCCTTTTGACACAGGCCTTGGCAAAGGAAAAATGCTACACACCATCACTATTGAAATCCCTTATAGAACGCATTATGAAGCGCCGGATCTAAATTATTACACCATAGAATATGTTGTTAAAAAATCTGAAATAACCGGAGATAACGGTGTCTTCGTCAATTATATGGCCGTTAGTGAAGGACAACCTGGACAGCCTTTTCCAGATCCTGAACTAGAAAGAGGTACAGTGACGACCACTGGCGTACCAGACCCATGATATTTTTATATTTTTTAGAAAAAGCATAGCCTTGTTAATAAGTATCCCCTAAGCGTACAATACTTATATCTAATGAAACTAAATCTATTGCGATTAGTTAATTTTTTGGCTAAACTATGCGTTTTAGTAGTGTCTTGTTATTTAAGCTGCTATTCACAAGAAAGGGAACTGCCATTCTCAGAGGAATTCAGATCAGATATTCTCAAAGCCTGTAGTACCTGTCAAAAGCAAAATAAATATACTTCTGACAGACTCAGTAAACATAGATTTCACAATGCCCATGTCTATTTTTCAAGAGGAGAACTTGATTCGTCATATGTATTAATTACCCAAATTAATGAAAATAGAAAAGCAGAAGATTCTAATCGGAAACTTTATGTACTTCTTACACTTAAAGGCATCATTTTCGATGAAAAAAAGCTCTATGATGATGCTCTAAAAAGCTTAAAAGAAGCTATTGACATTGGAAATGAAGAGAATTTTTCTTCAGTTAATAACCTATATGCGCTTTTAGGGCAAATTTATATAGAGCAACGTAAATTTAAACAAGGTATAGAATGGCTAGAAAAATGGAAAGGAGGTTTAAAAACAGAGGACAAAAGAAAAAGTATAAATATTCATAACCTAGGTGTTTCCTATTTGCATATAAAGGATTACGAAAATGCAGAAAAAAACCTTTTATTAGGATATCAGCTTAATAAAAAATTTAAAGATACTCTAGGTTTAGCAAGATCTTCTCTCGATATTGCCAATTTGTATTACTCTCAATATAAGGATAGTATCGCGATTTCATTTTTTGAAAAAGGACTGGCCTTTGCCAAACGAGCAAACGATTTAAATATACTCCAAAATGCCTATTTAAATTTAGCCGTTGTCAATGAGAATGCTAATGATTTTAAAAGTGCCATCCAATACCGAAAGGCTTATGAAAAGATTCATGATAGTATATGGAATAGAGACCGAATATGGCAGTTAGCACAAAAAGATAAAGAGATAGCATTAGCAGCAAGTGAAGAAGTCTTAAGGTCAGAAATTGAAAAAAAGAGGCTTTACCGAATTATTGGGCTGATACTTTTATTGGCTTTACTAATTGGTTCATTTTTTTCTTTTAAAATTATAAAACAAAAAAAACTTATAAGTAACTTAAATGACACAAAAGATAAACTTTTTTCGATTCTAACCCACGATCTAAAAACACCTATACACCACATAAAAACAAAACTTTTCCAAATTTTATCAAGTCATAGCAAAGAGTCTTCAAACAGTAATGAAGCTAAACAGCTTATTGAAGAAAGCTATCAACTTTCGGAACGGACTTCTCTGTTGATAAACAATACATTACATTGGGTTTTAGAGAACAAAAATCAACTACTATTTGTTCCTCAAAAACTGGATTTAAGCGTCATAACTAATCATGTTCTTTATGACCATTTGCCATTAATAAAGAAAAAAAGTATATCACTTAATAAAAGTATGAAAGCTCTTGGCCATATCTATGCAGACCCTAACTCGATAAAGATTATTATTAGGAATCTATTAGACAATGCCATAAAGTTTACTCCTAAAGAAGGGAATATTTCGCTGTCAACTAAAATTAAAGGTGATCATATTTTGTTAAGTATTAAGGATAATGGACAAGGTTTTAATGTACAAAACCTAAATTCTAGTGGTTCTGCAATAAGACATTCATCCATTGGTACAGATGGAGAAACTGGAACTGGTCTTGGACTTAAACTTTGCCGCGAATTAGCAATTAAAAACAATGGAGAATTTATTATTGAAAGCACTATTGGAAAAGGTACTACAGCTACAATAGAATTTCCCCAATATAAATGAAATCCCATGAACAAAATAAAAGTTTTAGTGTTAGAAGATGACAAACATGATATTGCACTACTCGAAGCCGCATTACATGATGAACATTTTGAAATCACTGCTGTTGCCAATAAACTAGATACTGCAATACAACTTTATCACACACTTACTTTTGATATCGTAATAATTGATATATTCCTAGAGGGCAAACCTTTAGGTATTGATTTTGCAGAAAAAATCAGTGCTTCGCCTATAAAAAAACCCTTTGTATTTCTTACATCCTCAGTTGATAAAAACATATTCCGATTAGCTAAAACTTTTGATCCATACAGCTATTTGATTAAACCATTTAATAGGTTAGAATTACTTTTTGCTATTGAACTTTCGCTAGAAAACTTTCTACATACGGAAAGAGCATTTGCCAATCAAAAACCAGTTTTTTATAATGATGCATTTTTTGTAAGAGATGGTGAATCTATACAAAAAATTAAATCCGATGAAATAAATTATATTTCCATTGATGGTCCTTACTGTAATATGAATACAGAAAATGGGAACTTTATTCTTCAAACCTCATTGGCGAAACTCTTGAATGAACTACCTAAGACTACGTTTTTACAAAGTCATAGAAATTATATTGTTAATATTAATAAAATAGAAAGAATCTATCCAAAAGACAATTTAATACTATTATCCTCTGGTGAAAAAGTTTTGATGAGTAGACGTAGAAAGGATCTTTTTTTTCAGAAATACAAACTCCTTAAATAAGAAAGAGCGCTAATTAGCGCTCTTTCTTATTATTTACGGTTAGAAAACTAAGATTCTAGTTTAGCTTTCTTTTCTTCTCTAATTTCTTTGAAACGCTCAATAGCAGCACCAAAAACCCAGTACGGAATTACAAAAGTTAAAAGGAAAATCATTAACCAAAAACCGATAGTTAAAATGGTTAAGAACGCCAAAAATCCTAAGTACTGATCAAATTCAAACATAATTGCATTTCATTTTATTGTATGGCAAAGATATAACCAAATAATAAGTTTTACAAGAGCCTTTATGAGATTTATTAACACAAAATGAACACGTGTAACTATATAGCCTTTATCAGCAATTCTGCTGTTGCAGGATTGGTGGCAAGAGGCACATTGTGGACGTCACAAAGGCGCATTAACATTAGGATATCAGGCTCATGGGGATGTTTATCCAATGGGTCTCTGAAGAACAAAACCATATTGCACTTATCTTCAGCAACCCTAGCCGCTATTTGGGCATCACCACCTAATGGGCCTGATAATAATGCATTGACTCTGAATCCAGCCTTTTTTACTTTTTCGCCTGTAGTTCCAGTAGACACAAGGGTAATGTTTTTTTGGTGTAAAATATCACGGTTCTCATTTAGGAACTGAACCATATCTGCTTTTTTACCATCATGCGCAATAATGGCTATTTCCATTTATAGATTTTTAATATGATAATCAACTAAACCGTCTATTGGTCTTCTTACAAAATTTCCAACTTCAAAACTGTATTCTGTGGCGACTTCTTTAATTTCTTCTTGGGAAAAAAACGCTATAGAACCTGCAAAATGGACAGGAATACCTGTATTCAATTCTTCTCTAAATTGTAAAATCATGTTCTCGGTAAATACTCTTATCCCAGATTTTATAAGTTCCTTAATATAATCTGAATCCTTATTCAAGAACATAAACTCAGCAAAATCTGCTAAATAAGCATTTGGATTAGCTTGTTTGTACAAATTGAATTTTATGTAATCCGGATCCAAATTGTACTTGTGTTCAAAAGCCAATTCAATGGTTTCTGGCATTTTTTTAAAATAGTAATCGCGTATGAGTCGTTTACCAAAATAATTGCCACTCGCATCATCCATTAAAGTATATCCTAAACTTTTTACTCGTTGATGCAAGTTACTTCCATCAAAATAACTACAATTAGAGCCAGTACCCATAATACAAACTACGGCCGCTTCGGAATTGTGATTAAGGGATGCCCTTACAGCTGCCATTGTATCTTCCTGTACTTCGACATCTGCTATTGGAAATAAGAACTGAAGTACGTGTGTAAGCATAGTCCTTGGTTTTTCTGTACCACATCCAGCACCGTAGAAAAAAATATGCGAAACATCAGACTTAAACTGCATTAACTCGTCACTACCACTGATGATCTGTTTTATTTCAGTTTCTGTCAAAATTGCTGGATTAAGACCTTTAGTTCTTATTTTTTGTGCCAGCCTTTCTCCCGAATTATCTATGGCTATCCAATCGCATTTTGTAGAACCTCCATCGGTAATTAAAATCATAATTTATATTTAAAAAAAATCCGCAGTGCCTAAAATATAATAACACTGCGGAATTTCATAATTAATATCTAAGAATGTAGCCTACTAAAGGCTGTTAATTTTTTGTGCTAAATCAACTAACTTAGTAGAATATGCAAATTCATTATCGTACCAAGATACCACTTTAAAGAATTTTGAATTTAACTCAATACCTGCGCTAGCATCAAAAATACTAGTGCGTTCATCACTAACAAAATCCTGGGAAACCACAGCTTCTTCGGTATATCCCAATACACCATTCATAGCACCTTCGGATGCTTCCTTAAATGCTTTCTTTATAGCTTCATAAGAAGTTTCCTTTTGAAGCCTTACCGTTAAATCCACAACAGAAACATCTGCTGTAGGCACTCTAAATGCCATACCGGTAAGTTTTCCATTTAACTTAGGAATCACTTTCCCTACAGCTTTTGCTGCACCAGTGGTTGAAGGAATAATATTGGTTAATGCTGAACGACCTAGTCTATAGTTTTTACGAGATGGCCCATCTACCGTTAGCTGTGTAGCTGTTGATGCATGAATCGTAGTCATTAACGCCTCTTCTATACCAAAATTATCATCTAAAACCTTTGCTACAGGTGCTAAACAATTTGTAGTACATGATGCATTAGAAACGATCTTATGATCTGCTGTAAGTTCATCATCATTAACACCCATTACAAACATTGGCGCATCTTTACTTGGTGCAGAAATTGCAACTTTTTTTGCACCTGCATCGATATGATATTGTGCTGTTTCTAACGTGGTAAAAATACCTGTACATTCTGCTACCACGTCAGTGCCAACTTCGTCCCACTTTAAGTTTTTAGGATCTCTCTCTGCAGTTACGCGGATGGTCTTCCCATCAACTACTAAGTGACCGTCTTTAACTTCTACTGTTCCGTCAAAACGACCGTGAACAGAATCATATTTTAATAAATAAGCTAAGTGTTCAACATCCAATAAATCGTTGATAGCTACAACATCCACATCTGGACGCTTCACTGTTGCTCTAAACACAATTCTTCCTATTCTTCCGAATCCGTTGATTCCTAATTTTAAATTTGACATTTTTCTGTTATTTTATGCTTTTATATAGTCATTATGTCTGAAACCCTAAGGAGTTCCATATTAATCTTTGATTGTCCTTTTATGGCCTGATCGAATGGCGTTAAATCCATAACATCGTTCTTGAGACCTACCATGAAATTGCTTTTACCAGTAATAAGACTTTCTACAGCCTTAACGCCCATGCGGCTTGCTAGAACACGATCGAAACACGAAGGATTTCCGCCCCGTTGCATATGCCCTAATACTGATACACGAACTTCATACTCAGTCATGTTTTCTTCGACATAATCCGCTAACTCAAATACATTTTTACCTATTTTATCACCTTCAGCTACGACCACTATACTCGAAGACTTACCTGAGGTCTTACTGCGTCTTAAGGATTCCAATAGTCTATCCAGTCCTAAATCTTCTTCTGGTATCAATATCTCTTCCGCACCAGCACCAACCCCAACATTAAGAGCAATATGCCCCACATCGCGCCCCATCACTTCAATAAAAAATAGTCGATTGTGTGAGCTTGCCGTATCCCTAATTTTATCAATTGCATCAACTGCAGTATTTAAGGCTGTGTCATAGCCTAAGGTATGCGTAGTTCCGAATATATCGTTGTCTATAGTACCTGGTATTCCCATTACAGGAAAACCGAATTCTTGGTTAAAAATCATGGCACCAGTAAAACTACCATCTCCACCGATAACCACAAAGGCATCTATTTTTGCATTGCGTAAAGCATCGTATGCTCTTTGGCGCCCTTCTTTTGTTCTAAATTCTTTTGAACGAGCAGACTTTAACATGGTGCCACCTTTATTGATGATCCCCTTTACACTACGTGCATCCATTTTTTCAAAGTCTCCCTCAATCATACCTTGGTAACCCCTATAACAGCCGTAGCATTCTATATCATGAAAGGCACAAGTCCTTACAACAGAACGAATGGCCGCATTCATTCCTGGGGAATCCCCTCCAGAAGTTAAAACTGCAATTTTTTTTATCGTGTGAAGCATTTTCATTTTTTGTTTTAGTAAAATTACTAAACAAAACACACAATTTTGTGACTTAAATCATAAAATAAATAAGCCTAAATTAATTCAAACGTTTTCGTTAATAAATAATTGATTAAAAATGAAGAAAAGTACATTTTAAGACTTAGATTTTGTCTTCTTTTTCTTCATTGAAATGTACTCCGGCATAAAATCATCGGCTTCGTTTTCTTGATTTTCTTCAGTACTCTCGTTTTTTAAATCTTTTCTATTCTTTCCAGAAAAAATAATATCGATGAGCTCCTTAAATGTATCAAATTCTACACTATAGGACAAACCAACACCTTGCGTATAGCCTATTTCCTCCCCAAAGTTTCTGATGGTATTTTCCCTGTTAAATACTTTTGCCCGTAATGTACCGTCTTCATTGAGCAACCAATCGATTTGAACGTCACCTGTAATCGTGGTCTGCTCTGCTGTACCAAATGGTACCCCTACTGTTCCGTTAACTAAAACTCTATCAGAAATCTTGGTCTGCAATGTTAAACCTACTCGACTATTGGTTTGCAACTCTGGTGTGTCCTGACCAAGCTCAAAATCCACTCCAACTTGTAAATCGCCATTGTTACCGCCAAGAAGGTTATTAACGATACCGCTTAATCGCTCGGCAATGGTACCCGAAAAATCAATACCACTAACGCCATTGGCAAAACTACCCGTTGCTAAAAAAATCAAGGCTTGGTTATCGCGTTCGTCTTTAGACGATAATCTATAATCCAACTCTGACTTCACGGTAGATGTCACTGTAGGAAATCTAAAATCAAACTCTGGATCAGGTTGTTCCAATTGGCCAGTAAGATGAATTATCACCTCTACTGGAATCGATTGACTAATCGGATTATCTAATAGTACTGATGGATTGGCAGTAGCTTGGTAAACCGCTCTAATATCTATTTGAGCTTTCATTGGATCGCCTTCCCACTCAATGTTCCCTCCAGGTTCTACATTAAATCGTTTTTCTACAAGTCCACGATATTTAAAATTATAGGTTCCTTCAAATACAGTAAAATCTCCCCACATATTAAAAGTACCATTTGTATTAATGAAAAAACCTAGGTTTCCTTCACCTTTTCCCTTAATAGTACTACCGGCTTCTTTATCAATAACAATTTCTATACTGGCATTCTGATTAACATTTAGATCAAATTGAAGTTCTAGACCTTTGACTTCTATTTCTTCTACTATTTCTCCATTTATCCTCGCTTTCTTTTCTTCCGGACTTAAAAAATGAATAAATGAATTGTCACCAAAACTTTGAGAATCGTTTAAAGGAATATTGAATACTGTACCTGGTGCTGTGCTCGCATCCACTTCAACAATAAGCTGATCGGTAGGACCTTTAATTTCCGCCTCTCCAGACATAAATGCCGTTCCGTAATACAATTCGTCTTCCGATTCTTCAGTGTTTAGTACCAACAATCGGTCCGTGGTTAAATCTAAGCCTAGTTTCCAATCCGAAAAATTATTGTGCTCAATATAGCCGTTGAGATATCCTTGAGAAAAATACTCAGAATCTGTCATGGCCACATTATTAAATATAAACTGTTGTTTGCGCAATGAGACCTTAGAATCAAAATCAAATCCGTAATCCACATTCAGATAAGGAATGGAAAGGCCTGCCCTATCTAGGAGTAATTCACCATCTATACTTGGCTTTTTTAGGCTACCCGTAACCTCGGCATTTCCCGAAACTTGACCTCTTATATTATTAATAACGCCTTCTCCTAAAGGATTTAAGGGATCTAGTAAGAATTCGTCAAATGCAACATCTACATCTATAGTTGGTCTAGTTTTAGCAACATCTATGGTTCCCGTTGCCAAAAATGAGGTTAAATTATCGTTGACCAAAGATATATCAACGCTATAGTCTGTAAGTGAATTGTTCCCCTCAACTTTTGCCGTAAGATTACCAAGATCGTAATCATTGACAAAAAGATTATTTACTTCTATGTTAGACTTTGGTAAATACACACCATTACTTTGACTAAGATCAAGCTTTCCATTGACCTTTCCTGCCAGAGCTAAGCTATCAATTCTGGGTGTTATTTTAACCAATTCTACGTCCTTAAAATCTACTCTAATCGTTTTGTTTATACTATCACTTATAATACCTGAAAGTTCTATTTCCTCATTCCCTTGATTTATTGTAATTGGAAAGATATCAAATGAAGATAGTTCTTTATCAAAGCGAACTTTATTGAAATTGTTTTTCTCGGAATTTATAAACCATTCATACCCTTTAAACAATATGGCTGATTTTCTAAATCCAACAATTGATTTATTAGTTTCGTCTATGGTATAAAAGAGGTTAAGGTTAAATTCGTCTTTATTATTTTTTCCACCTTTAAATTCAGTTTTAATCAACAAAGTATCTCTCTTAGTTACGTTAACCAATGTAAGATCTGATGCGTCATAAACGCCAGCACTTAAGCTATCTATCTCTATAAAAGTATTGTATAATGGATTGTTATTGTTTACTTCGATATTGATGTTATTTACAAAATAATCCTGAAACTTAATCTCTGGTGAATTAAAGTTGAGTTCAAATCCTTTTTCGTCAGTCTCTATCCTACCCTCTATAAAGGTATTTTTGCCTAAATAAAGGTCTTTGAAGAATACGGCTGCAATTTTAGAATAAACATTAAATCTAAAGTTCATATATTGTCCTTGCTCAACTTCAAAAGGTACATAATTGGTGTATATGCTCCCCAGTGAATTTTCTACCAATTTTTGAATATCCCTTATTCTAAATTTCCCTTTTATTTTTCCTGTTATAATATCTGGTGAGTTAATAGATACAGTCCGCTCTTCGCCTTCAAATGATGACACAATATCAAAATCCTCGAATCTATATCTGCCATCTTGATTTTTATAGGTTGTATTTTTTATGTTTACAGCACCTCTTGCATCATCGAAAGTTGAACCAGTAGCTGACATATTTACCAATCCTCTAAACTCCGAAAGACTATCCCTATCGACGAAGTTAAGATCTCTCAGGTTGGCATAACCAACGTTGGCCTTAAAATCGAATTGTTTTTGTTCTTCCGAAAAATCCACCAAGCCGTTAAAATCCAATTGTAAATTGGGATCGTCTGCTTTTAGGGTTCCATTAAAAATCTTATTCCCTAAATCACCAGCAATGGTAATCCCTTCATAGGTATAATCATTATATTCTAAACTAAAAACATCCCCTTTAATATCTGTTCGGAGATTGTCTAGTGTAAATCCTTTGCCATCCACATCAACATTTGCAGACACATATTTGGCTTTAGGATCCTCTACCAACTGCCCAATATCAAATTCATCAAAAACCACATTTCCAATATAACTGGCTTCATCAATATTATCTATTTCGGTGAGTTTTAGATTAGATTTTACAAACCCTAAATCCGTATCAATGGCTATATCTGCATTTATTTGTTTGGTTGTAATCTGTGAAGTCCCATTAACTCTAAAATTACCTACCTTAGACAATACTGTTGGAATTGCATTCCCCAATATTCTAGGTAATAATGCAGTTAAATCATTATAGTTGGATGCCAAATTCTTAAACTTACCATCTAATGCAAAATTATCGTCTTCCTTGCTGAAAAGATTCTTAAATCTAATATCACCTATAATTCTTGTATTTCTGGTTGTACTAACTCTTAGGTTATTTGCAGTAAGGTCGTTTAGCGTCCCTGACAAATCTACATTAAGACTGGCACGTTGATTCTTCCCGAACTCATCAAAAAATACATTCAGTTCTGTGAGCGAAACTTCAGAATCCTTGAAACTAGCAGTAACCATTACTTTATCGGTAAACTGTCTTAAATCCTCTCTATTATAATCGAATCGTAAGTTGCCCTTGAGTTCAGAATTCTGGGTTTTAATATCTAAATCCTCAAAATTCATATGATTGAGAGTATACTCGAAATTTGCCATTAAATTATCAACCTCAATCCCTCTACTATCTTTAAAACTGAATTTATTGATACGACTACTGACATCTGGTCCACTGATTAAAAAATTAGTCGTGTTTATATTGAGTTCGGTAAACTCAAAAACTTTTGGCGTTTCAAGGTTTTCATCCACTAAACGAAATGTGCCATCTTCTATAGATACATCACTAGAAGAAAACAAAAATTCACTTGGACCTTCGCGTGGATTATCGTCTTCAAACTTATCTACAAAAACATCGAGATTGGTGTCCTCATCTCCTTTGTAAGTCTTAAGATTAAAAACGAGGCCTTGAATATCGATATCACCAAAATTCAATTTACCGTTATAAAGGTTTTTAAAACTAACGATAGAGCTGTTTAATTCTCCGATACTAATAAGCGTATCCTCTTTGTGATCCTTAATCAGGATTTCCTTGAGTTCTATATCGCCATTGAGCTGAAGCCCAACTTTGGTAATATTGATATTGGTTTTAAACTCTTCGTTGACTCTCTTGGTAGCATATTTGCCAAGTTTGGTTTGTACAGCAGGAATACCCAGAATTAAAAAAACAATAAAAAACAGTAGCAGAATAATACCTGCTATTTTTCCTATTATTTTGAGTACTCTTTTGATACGGTTTGTGATTATGAATTGATGAAATCTTCATTAACTTTGCAATAACAATACGTTGCAAATGCTACCTTAGACTATATCTGGTAAAATTAACAATTATTGTGCCTAATATCGCCTATGAAAAAAGAAAATGTATACATCCTAGGTATTGAATCTTCTTGTGATGACACTTCGGCTGCTGTATTATGTAACGACAAAATTTTGAGCAATGTTGTTGCTGACCAAAAAATACATGCAGAATATGGTGGTGTTGTCCCAGAATTAGCCTCTAGAGCACACCAGCAGAACATAGTTCCTGTGGTGCATCAGGCTTTAGGAAAAGCAAGGATAACCAAAGACCAATTGAGCGCAATTGCCTTTACCCGAGGCCCTGGCCTTATGGGTTCCTTACTTGTTGGCACATCGTTTGCAAAGTCCTTAGCTTTTGGATTAAATATTCCTTTAATCGATGTTAACCATATGCAAGCGCATATCCTTGCACATTTTATAGATGAAGAATATCACAGCAAACCGCCATTTCCTTTTTTAGCAATGACCATTTCTGGCGGACACACCCAAATTGTGAAAGTTTCTAACTACTTTGATATGGAGGTCTTGGGCGAAACCATTGATGATGCTGTAGGCGAAGCTTATGACAAAAGCGGAAAAGTCTTAGGTTTGGGTTATCCTGCTGGTCCAGAAATTGACAAACGCTCACAACTAGGTAACCCAAAAGCGTATCCCTTCACCAAGCCCAAAGTAGATGGTCTCGATTTTAGTTTCTCTGGGCTAAAAACGGGAATCCTTTATTTTGTGCAACGCCAAACTAAAGCCAACCCCAATTTTGTCAAAGAAAACTTAAATGACATCTGTGCTTCCATACAGTACACTATCATTGGTATTCTCATGGATAAGCTAAAACTTGCCGTAAAGCAAACAGGAATAAAGCACATTGCTATTGGTGGCGGTGTGTCGGCAAATTCTGGTATTCGAAAAGCCTTAAAGGAAGCCGAAAAGAAATATGGTTGGACCACTTACATTCCAAAATTTGAGTATACCACAGATAATGCGGCCATGATTGCCATTGTGGGCTATTTAAAATATCTGGATCAGGATTTTTCGGATTTTGATGTCATGGCAACGGCTAGGTTAAAGATTTGAAAATTGTTAAAACATCTGTTGATAAGCTTAAGCCAATTGTTCTAATTCCTTTTTAAAATTTAGTTGATTTGTATAACCCAAATCCAACTAAATTAAACACACAATGAAACAACTTTTAGCACTACTCTTATTTTTCCCATTACTAGTCTTTTCACAAAATTCATTAGAACAAGAACTAGATTCCATAAACTCAATAGAAGACGCCAAAACTTTCGCCAAAATACACAAAAAAGTTAATAAGAGTAAGCTCCTCACCTTTAACAAAGAAAAGCACAAAACTAGATTGGCCGATGAGCTTTTCAAATTATCTAAAGGTGGAAAAAAAGTGGTGAAAAGCAACCAGAAGAAAACCTACTATAAAGTTATAGACAAGGAAAAAATCGTGCATTACAGAGCCAGCTATATTTACTTTGATGGCAGTAAAATGACATTAGATGAAATTAATAACAAACGTTCTAAAATCATTTCGCAATACAAACAAGGCTATAAATTTGAAGCATTGGCGCAGCTACATTCCATGGACTCTGGTGCAAAACGCGGAGGAGACTTAGGTTGGTTTCCCCAAGGGCAAATGCATCCTGATTTTGAAAATGCTATAAAAACCCATAGTATAAATGACATTTTTACTTTAGATATAGAAGAAGGCAAATGGTATTACATTATTCTAAAAACATATGATGCCAAACCTATCGAAGAAATCACGGTGTTGAAGTACACAGAAGTCACTAAATAATGCAGCTATTCTATAATCCTAATATTTCTGAGGACACCAATACCTTCAACTTTGACAAAGACGAAAGTCGACATATTGTAAAGGTGCTCCGGAAAAAAATTGGCGACACCATTCATATCACAAACGGAAACGGTTGGTTATTCGAAGCTGAATTGACCATAGCCAACATAAAACATTGCGCTGTTACTATCATTTCTAGAGCGTTACAGCCAAAGCGAACCTATAACTTACACCTTGCGGTTGCACCCACTAAAATGAACGATCGCTACGAATGGTTTTTGGAAAAAGCTACCGAAATAGGCATTGACGAGATTACACCTATCATTTGCGACAACAGTGAACGTAAAGTGGTGAAATTGGAACGCTTTGAAAAAATTATTCAATCAGCTATGAAACAATCCTTACAATGCTATTTACCTAAACTCAATCAGACCATATCATTTAAAGATTTTGCAAATCAAGATATATCTGGGCAGAAGTTTATAGCGCATTGTGAAGAGACTGAAAAAAAGTCTCTAAAGTCACAACTAAAAACCAGTAAAGATTGTTTAATAATGATTGGTCCTGAAGGTGATTTTAGTCCGAACGAAATTTCAATTGCCCTCGAAAAAGATTTTATTCCCGTGACATTAGGTCATACACGCTTAAGAACTGAAACTGCAGCTATTGCAGCTTGCCATTCTGTGGCATTTATAAACGAATAGTTCTCAATACAATTTTTTCTTTCTTTGGTCAGAAAAAATCACTTGAGCAGACCATAAACTGTACGACAAATGTCATATCGAATGTTTTTCTGAAGCATGAGGAAAAATGTATCGAGGTGCAATAAAAAAATAAAGTAAGTAAGGGGTTGATTATAGCACTTTTTGACTTGCTCCTGTAATATCTAGAGCATTATTTTCAATCACTACTATTAATGATAAATCGTCCGTAGACTTAACTATTTCTGGAACTAAAATAGAACCGTTTCCTGATTTAGTCTCTAGTTTTAAACGTAATTCATTGACTACAATATTGGTATTAATGAGTTCGCGATTTCTGTTCTCACCACGTTTTACATATGTCTTCCTTTCATTAATCACCAAAATGGTACGTATATAGGTATCTTCAATACTTCCTTCAACATAATAGTCAAAGTTCACTGCATCTTCAGATTTTGAAACATTAGACAACAAAACACCATTAGCGTTAACTTTCTTAGCGTATTTAGTAATCTTTTGATTTAAAAGTCGATGATCGGAGCCTACAATATGTTCCTGTCCATTAATAACCAATTGTGGCGTGTAGATGGTACTGCTATTAAATTTTGTACCGTAAGTACGTTGTCTGTTGGTATACTCAGATTTACTAAAGGGATCTTTCCAACCGATATAATTCCAATAATCGACATGGTAGGAAAACGCAATAATATTGTCGCTCTTCACCTCATTTAATAATCGGTCTGCGGGCGGACAACTAGAACAACCTTGGGACGTAAATAATTCAAGCACTATAATGTTATTGGAAAGCGCTGGTTTGTGGGTGAATGATGAAAAAATAAATACCGGAATTATAAATAATGTTAACAGAATAGACTTCATAGGATTTCTTTTTTACATTTGAAATATGAAGCTTAAGTCGAAAAAAACAAAGCCACTTACACTACTCTTAGGAATTGTGATGAGTTTAACAAGTATTCAGCTTGTTGCCCAAGATGTTGCTGTATTGAGATACAAAGGCGGTGGAGATTGGTATAGCAATCCAACAGCATTACCTAATTTGATAAGATATTGCAATGACCATATTGATACTAATATCAATGAGAATATCCAAACAGTTGAAGTAGGAAGCACCGATATTTTTCAATTTCCATTGTTGCATATGACAGGTCATGGTAATGTGTTTTTTAGCGATGACGATGCCGAAAATTTGAGAAACTATCTTATTTCTGGCGGTTTTCTTCATATCGATGATAACTACGGTATGGAGCCATACGTTACTGAAGAGCTCAAAAAGGTATTTCCAAATAACACATTGAAAGAAATACCAAAAGACCATGAAATATTCAATTCGGCATATAACTTTCCTAACGGATTACCAAAAATTCATGAGCACGATGGTAAAGCGCCTCAGGCTTTCGGTATTTTTCATGAAAACAGGCTGGTACTACTATTTACGTTTGAAAGTGATTTAGGCGACGGCTGGGAAGATCAGGAAGTACATAATGATCCTGAGGAAGTACGCGAAAAAGCCCTGAAAATGGGAGCCAATATTGTGAAATACGCCTTCACTAATTGACGATTGTAGATTTACGATTTTAGAATTATTCAATCGTGAATCATAATTCAAAAATCGAAAATCATCTTGCAACTCGCCCACTACAATTCCAACTTTAAAAAACAAAAGCATCCTATTACTCTGGTTGGTGATCACATTAGTAATGCGCCTAATGTTGGGAGCTTATTTCGCATTGCAGATGCCTTTAATATTGAAGAAATCGTGTTTTGCGGAGACGATATACCTATCGGGAAACGCATGACCAAAACGTCGCGCTCAACAGAAAAATATGTGAACTACAGAATTGAAGAGGATATCAATGAAGTCATCAACCAACTTAAAACTACGCACTTCATCATGGCTTTAGAGATTACCGAAAACAGTATCGATTTGAATCAATTTGAATTGGATACCAATCGACCAATCGTACTAATCATTGGCGACGAAAACTTTGGTGTTTCAGAATCTGTTTTGGAAGAATGTGATGCTGTAGTTCACATTAATATGTACGGTAACAATAGCAGCATGAATGTGGTACAAGCCACTAGCATTGCCTTGTATGAAATTACCAACCAGCTTAATTCTTAAAAATTTGCCTTACTGTTTCGATAGTTATCGGAATTTTTTCAGCATATTTGGGTTATGAATTCAAAAATCATCGCCAATGGTATTTTAAGAGCCTTGGGTATTCTGGCAGCCATAGCCTTGGTGCTATTCTTTCTATATAAAATTCAATCGGTCATTATTTATATAGCAGTAGCTGCTGTAATTTCATTGATAGGGAGACCTATAATACTGTTCTTAAGGCGCAAGCTTAAGTTTAATAATACAGTAGCAGTGGTTGTAACAATGGTTTTGTTGGTAGGCGTATTGTTGGGCTTAATCGGCATGTTTATTCCACTTATTGCCGATCAAGGAAAAAACCTTGCCTTGTTGGATTTTCAACAGTTAGAAACCAATATTGATAATCTTTACCAGCAAATCATTGCCTATTTTGAATTCAGCAATATCGATGTTGAGCAATCCATTAAAGATTCTAACCTGTTATCGAAATTGGATTTTTCGCTTATCCCAAACTTTTTTAATGGGCTAGTAAGTGGTTTAGGTAGTTTTAGTATAGGGCTATTCTCGGTCTTGTTCATTTCATTTTTCTTTTTAAAGGATAGTCAGTTGTTCGAAAATGGTATTATGATGTTTGTTCCCAAAGGCAATGAAGCGCGCTCAAAGCGTTCGTGGAATAAAATCAAGGATCTATTATCACGCTATTTTGTTGGACTTATATTCCAAATCTTAATTCTTTTTGTTATTTATACCGTCGTTTTGCTCATCTTTGGAATAGACAATGCGCTTGTTATTGCTTTTTTATGTGCGTTACTCAACCTTGTTCCTTATATCGGTCCTTTGGTCAGTGGTTTTTTAATGCTGTTACTGAGTATGTCCAGTAATTTGGGAGAAAGTTTTAGCGAGGTAATTTTGCCTAAAACGACTTATGTGATGATAGGTTTTGTATTTGCTCAATTGGTCGATAATTTTTTCAGTCAGCCTTTTATCTTTTCAAAAAGCGTTAAATCCCATCCTTTAGAAATCTTCTTAGTAATTATCATCGCAGGTATTTTGTTTGGTATTGTGGGTATGATTGTCGCTGTCCCTGCTTACACAGCCATAAAAGTTATTTTGAAGGAGTTTTTATCGGAATATAAAATCGTTAGTAAACTCACAAAGGGCTTGTAGTTTTAGTTTGAACAAAGCTATTTTAAATATTGAAATACAGGAATTTATAAACTTCAATCTTAATTCTGATACTTTAAGCTTATTATTAAAAGGGATTCCATTTCAGGATATTGATGCCAAATTGATTGTTGAACAAATCGAAGCCAAAAAGCGATGCCAAAAAAAGTTACCTACTTGGTTTAGTGCTTATAATATCTATTACCCTAACAAGCTTAATATTGAGCAAGCATCTTCAGAAATTACAGCTGAATATAAAGCCCGTTTAGTATCTGGAAAATCATTAATCGATCTCACTGGTGGGTTTGGTGTGGATAGTTTTTATTTTTCAAAAATTGTTAAAAATGTAATGTATTGTGAGATAAACAATGAACTTTCAGAAATTGTGCAGCATAATTATGAAGCATTAGGTGTTTCAAACATTGCTTGTGTGAAGGAAAGTGGTATAGACACACTAAAACGAATTGATGAACCATTCGATTGGGTATACATCGATCCTTCGCGACGAGATGACACCAAGAAAAAGGTGTTTTTGCTTTCAGATTGTACGCCAAACGTAAAAACCTTTCAAGGTTTGTTTTTAAAGTATTCCAAAAATGTAATGATCAAAACCTCACCACTACTTGATATTAAAGCAACTTTGAACGACTTAAAATTTGCGAAGGAACTGCATATCATAGCAGTAAATAATGAAGTTAAGGAGTTACTATGGATATTAGAGCGAGATTATGAGGCCGAATTCATCATTAAGACTGTAAACATTTCTAAATCAAAGCATCAAACTTTTCAATTTCAACTTAGTGAAGAAGCCAACACTATAGTTGAATATTCAAAGCCTCTCACTTATTTGTACGAACCCAATTCGGCGATTTTAAAGGCTGGTGCCTTTAACTCTACTGGAAACTCTTTAGGCATTAGTAAGCTTCACAAACATTCCCATTTATATACGTCAGAAAAGCTAATAGATTTTCCGGGAAGACATTTTAAGATAGAAAAAGTCATCCCTTTTAACAAAAAGGAATTTTCTAGAGAAGGTATTTCCAAAGCAAATATCGCCACTCGCAATTTCCCAATATCTGTAAACGATATCAGAAAAAAGCTAAAAATCAAAGATGGTGGCAGTATTTATCTCTTCTTTACCACAGACATCGACAATTCAAGAATTATACTGTTGTGCACTAAAGTATAATTGGTATATAAGATACGATCTCGTTATTGGCATCGATCTCAATCTCGTAGGCCATACAAGTATCCATCTGTAATACAACCTTATCGTCACTGACCATAGTTTGATTACTGTTGAGAGAGAACAATACTTCACCTTGTTCAAAATTGGCCCAAGATGTAGTTGTGCTAGCCGGAATATTTGGAATATCGACTAAGACGTTACCTTGATCGTCAATAACTTTAAAATCGAAAGTTACAGTGCCATTATTAATAACCCTTGTAATCGGATCTTGGTCAAAACAAGGCTCATTTAATGGAGAATCAGTAACTTCTGGTGAACTGTCATCGTTTAATGTCGAATCGGATGTGCAGCCAGATAGCATTAACATAAGACACGCGATATGTGCCTGTTTAAGTAGGTTTTTCATCGGTTAATAGTTTTGTTGATGTAGTACTAGCCTACAACAATCAATTTGGGACTCCAAACATATAAAACTAAATTTAATTATCGATAAAAAGTATTGAATATTCGACGAAATACACTTTAACTGAATTTAAAAATAGCGGATTCTGTAAACGCATAAGAGATGGCATCTTCAGGGCTATCGTGCGTATTTAAACCCGTAAACAGGCTAAAAGCAGGTAAAATCAGTTGTTTAGATGTCACTTGATAGCACGGTAATCTTAACTTCTGCTTCCCCTTTCCCTTAATAAGTACCCCTGGATGTATATGTCCAGAAATAGTGAATAAATCGTCTCTTATTTCTGAATGTTCATGAATTAAGGTAAATGGCTCTAAAACTAGCTCAGATACAACGGTCAAGTCTAAATCGTTCATTAATCTTTTAGACTGTCTGTCGTGGTTACCTTTAATCAAAACCAAGTTTAAATCTTTAAATTGCTTCAACCAAGTTTTAAATGTCGCCATATCGCTATTAGTTTCTGCATGAAACAGATCGCCCACTATTAATAGTTTTTTTACTTCAAAATGAATGATTAATCCTTTTAAACGCTCTAAGTCCTTTTGAAGAATGTTGTCTGGCATTGGTATACCATGTCTGCGAAAATGAGCAGTTTTACCAATATGAAGATCCGACAGTATTAAGGTATTCTCACGTTCCCAATACAATGCTCTTTGGTTAGTT
Organism: Winogradskyella sp.; assembly: GCF_028282165.1. Lineage (GTDB taxonomy): Bacteria > Bacteroidota > Bacteroidia > Flavobacteriales > Flavobacteriaceae > Winogradskyella. The sequence goes on from NZ_JANQIM010000036.1 coordinate 22,360, forward strand.
AGAATAAGACGTTCGCCCTCTAGAGAAATATGTTCTTTTACTATTTTCAAAACTGATGTTAAATTCGTCAATTCGAGTGATTTTTCGAAATCAAAAATGAGAAAAATAGTATCGAGAATAGAATTTCCGATAGTTCTCAAAGCATTTTCCATGTCATTGCGAGTGCAACGAAGCAATCTAGTCTAATCCATATGAGATTACTTCGGCTTTTAGCCTCGTAATGACAAAGTAGATACCATTTCGATTACTTTGCTTTTCTTTACTGACATTTGCGCTGTCATTGCGAATGTAATGAAGCAATCTCACCATAAATCATCCCAATTAGCATTTTCCTTTTCTATTAATGCTATTTTCTTTGCTCTACTACCTGCTTTAATTTGTTTTTCTCTTGCAATTGCTTCACCAATCATCTGATACATCTCGACATAAACGAGCTTATACAATTTATATCTTGAAGTGAACGACTTAGGATTTAAATCAGTCCTGTGTTGCTTAAGTCTCCGTTCAAGGTTTGAAGTCACACCAACATAAAGTGTCGTATTATTCTTGTTAGCTAGAATATAAACATAACCAGGTTTCATTGAACCAAAATACAATTTTTGAGATTACTTCGGTCATACTTCCCTCGTAATGACATTTTCCCTGTCATTGCGAACATAGCGAAGCAATCTAGTCTAACCCACGTGAGATTACTTCGGCTTTAAGCCTCGTAATGACGATTAATCAATTTTAAAAGCTTGTTCTTTAATACGTTGAATACGCTTATCAAGATTTTCATTGCTCATCGTCCCTCTTAGACTATCTACCTTTAACGGAAAACTCAATGGTGTAAAGGACTTGGCTCGCTTTACTATAATCTTGCTTTTGGAAATGCGTTCAAATGCTTGTTGTAATCTCGCTTCTTCTAGCTGTTGATTAAAGACCTCTGTATAAGCCTGTCTTAGCAATAAATTATCCGGCTCATAGTCTTCTAAAACTCTAAAAATAAGACCAGAAGACGATTGTAGGCTCTTATTATTTTTGCGAGTGCCCGGTTGCGATTGCACCACTAAACCTGCAATTACGGCAATATCCCTAAACTTACGCGATGCCATTTCAGAGGCATTAATACTAGCAATGACATCGTCCATAAGATTTGACTTACTTAGTAATTGCCTAACATTATCTTGGTCAACAGGAATGGGTTGATCACTCAACAATTCAAACCCATAATCATTCATCGCTATGGTAAAGGTAATAGACGTCATTTTACTTATCCTATAGGCTATTAATGCAGAAAAAACTTCGTGTACCAATCGGCCTTCAAACGGATACATAAACAAATGATAACCATCTTTAGTCTCTATGAGCTCTACCAAAAACTCATCATCTTTTGGAATATGCGAATGCTGCTCTTGTCGACTTATCAATGGGTTTAAAAAACGTAGTTCTTTTTCCAGTCGGCCAGGTTGTAAAGCTTCAGACAATTTTAATCGTAAATAATGGCTAAGATGTGATGTCAACGGTAAACGTCCACCCAGCCAACTCGGTGATACCGCTTTCTTTGCTTTACTGCGTCGTACTAAAACAGTCATATCTTTTATTTGAACCAATTCCAGTATGCGTCCGGCTAGAATAAAACTATCGCCTGGTTTCAATTTAGAAATGAAAAATTCTTCAATCATTCCTACATAACCGCCAGAAACGTACTTGACCATGACATTAACTTCACTCACTATGGCACCAATATTCATACGGTGCAACATACTGATTCGCCTACTTTTCACTCGATAATTCCCATCCGCTTCCAATACAACTTTATGGAATTCCTCATAAGAATTAAGTGTTTTACCCCCTTTAGTAATAAAATGCATGCACCATTTCCAATCCTCTTCAGTTAAATAATGAAACGCATGTACTTGTCGAATTCGCTGAAACAAAGCATTTGAATCAAATCCTTCACCAACAGCTAAAGTCACCATAAACTGTACTAAGACATCAAAGGTTAGCACCATAGGGTCACGAGGTTCGACCTGCTTATTTTTAATCGCTTCTTTTAACGCGGATACCTCAATTAGTTCTAAAGAATGCGTAGGTACAAAATATATCTTTGAACGCTCAAATGGTGAATGGCCACTTCTACCAGCACGTTGTATGAAGCGTGCGACACCTTTAACGGAACCAATCTGAATAACGCAATCCACTGGTTTAAAATCCACACCTAAATCTAGAGATGACGTGCATACCACAGCTTTTAAGTATCCTGATGCTATATGATCTTCAATCCAATTACGGAGCTTTTTATCAATGGATCCATGGTGAATGGCTAATAGCCCAGCCAAATCTGGCTGTACACTGAGTAATAATTGATACCATAATTCTGCCTGGCCTCTTGTATTCGTAAAGATTAGGGTTGTTGTATTTGAGTCGATTATTGGCAAAATTTTATCTGCCATCTTAGCTCCCAAATGTCCCGCCCAAGGTAAAATTTCTATCTCATCTGGTAAAACTGAAATGATATCCAATTTCTTTTTTTGCTTAGCCGTAACCTGTGTTACTTTTAAATCACTGTAAGGCAGTAAAACAGACTTGGCTTCTTCCAAATTGCCTATAGTTGCCGTAATTCCCCAGATTTGAAGTTTTGGTGCGTAAAAACGTAACTGCGATAAGGCCAACTCTGCTAATACTCCGCGTTTATTCCCTATTAATTCGTGCCACTCATCAATGGCAACACATTGTACTCTCCTAAACCATCTAGAGTTCTTTTTTTGTGAAAACAACAAATGCATGGTTTCGGGTGTTGTTAGCAGTATATCTGGCATTAATCGTTCTTGCTTACGTCGTATTGCAGTTGGTGTATCACCATTTCTTACTTGAACGGACCAATCTAAACCTATATCCTCAACAGCTTCTGACATAGCTTTAGCCAAGTCTTTGGCTAAAGATCTTAGTGGACTTATCCATAATAATTTTAGGCCTTTTTGATACCGTTCTGGATGATTGAGATAATCAATAACCACCGCTAAAAAAACGGAAAATGTCTTACCAAATCCTGTGGGTGCTATAACTATGCCCGAATAGCCATTAGCATAACGTTGCCATGTCTGTAGTTGAAATGGAAACGGTGCATGGCCTTTTTCTGCCATCCAATTATTTATAATACGTAAGCCTTCGCTGTCTCTAAATTGACTCAAGGTGCTGTGATTAGTTGTTTAACGGTTTCGATGGTATCAATGTCATCAACTGGCTTATCTTTTCGCCACCTGGCAATTCGTGGAAATCGCAAAGCCACACCAGATTTATGCCGATTACTTAAAGCAATCCCTTCAAAAGCAATTTCAAAAACTAATTCTGGCTTTACGGTTCTTACAGGTCCAAACTTTTCAATGGCATTTTTATTTACCCATTGCGTAATTTCGGTAATTTCTTTATCTGTCAATCCAGAATATGCCTTAGCTACTGTAACTAAAGCATCATCTTTTTTAACCGCAAAGGTATAATCGGTATATTTTGAACTACGTCTACCACTCCCCTTTTGTGCATAGATCATAACCGCGTCTATTGTCAACGGATCTACTTTCCATTTCCACCAATCTCCTTTTTTTCGACCTGTATGATAAGGTGAGTTCTTTTGTTTTAACATTAATCCTTCACTATTAATGGCTCTTGAATTATTTCGAATAGCATTTAAATCATCCCATCTTTGAAACGCTACTACAAAAGACAGCTTTATATAGTCTGGTAAAAACATAGAGTTAAAAATCGTTTCTAGTGCTTGCCTACGTTCAATAAAAGGTGTCTTCCTAATGTCCTCTCCATTAAATTCTAATATATCGTATGCATAGAAACCAATGGGTACTTCCTCTAAAAGTTTCTTAGTCACATTCTTGCGATTCAGCCTTTTTTGCAAATCATTAAATAGCAGCACATCATTGTCTTTCATGGCCAAAATTTCACCATCAATGACAAAATCATCCTTTAGATTACTAATGGCTTCTACGAGTTCTGGAAACTGTTGTGTCACTAATTCTTCTCCACGAGACCAAATATAAATTTCATTATTTCGCTTTACAATTTGCCCTCTAATGCCGTCCCATTTTTGTTCTACAATCCAATCTTGCGGTTCGCCTAAATCGTGTAAGTCTTTTTCCAAAGCGTAGGCCAAACAAAATGGATAGGGTTTTGAATTATCATAATTAATATGCTTACCATTTATAAGTGCTTCAAAAGACATATCTTCCACACTCCAATTACCGATAATACTGTGCATTAATTGATTTGTATCTATCCCTGAAAATTTTGCTAAGGCATTGACCAAGGTTTTCTTTGAAACGCCAATTCTAAAGCTTCCTCCAATAAGCTTATTAAAAATAAGTCGCTCTTGCTGATCTAAACCCGACCAAGCCCCTAGAACAAAAGCTTTTTTAGCTTCGTCTGACTTGGGTTTTAAAGCTTTTAGCTCTGTCATCCATTCATGAAGGCTTAAATCTAACTTATGAGTTGGTGCAGGTAGCAATAATGCCATAGTTTCTCCCAAATCGCCAACTGTACTATAACTCTCTAGAAACAACCACTCCGGTAGTTCTGTAAGCTCCATACACCAAACCTTCATTAATGTCGTTTTAATAGGTCTAGAAGGTCGTTTTCCTGTAAACAAAGCAATCAACCAAAGTTTATCCTTGTCTGGTGCAATGCTGAAATAATTCACCAAAGCCTCAATTTTAGCATTGGTTTTATTGGTGATTTCCAAAGCACTAATAAGGTTTGAAAACAATTTCATTTTACATTGGCTTTATCTGTTTCAACTTCCGCAGTGGTTAATACCCCATCTCCATATTCTGTTACTAGTTCATCGGCTTTAATTCCTATTTCATTCAAATACTTTGAGAATACAGCCTGATAGCCATGCGTAACATATACTTGCTCTGCACCTGAAGACTTTACGGCTTCTATTAAACCATTCCAATCGGCATGATCGCTTACTGCAAAACCAGCATCTACAGATTGCCAACGTCGATTACCGCGTATTTGCATCCAACCTGAACAAATCGCGGTAGCTGGGTTTGGTAATCTTTTTAACATCCGTGAATCCAAAAGGGCTGGTGGTGCAATAATCACTTTGTCTTGAAGCACTTTTTTATCTAAGTCAGCCGACCAAAGTTTGGTTTTTGGCAGTTTGAATCCAGAATCTAATATTGCTTGATTTAAATTATGAATAGATCGATGTACATAAATATCATCATCCACACCTTCCAATAACGATAATAAACGTTGTGCTTTTCCTAGTGAATAACCCAAAAATACCGAAGAGCGATGATTTGATTTATTAGTATCTACCCAAGAGTGTAGTTCGTTTTGTAATACTTTTTCTGATTTCCAGTTGTAAATCGGAAGACCAAATGTACTTTCGGTAATGAATGTATGGCACTTAATAGATTCAAAAGGTGTGGTAATAAAATCGGGCTGGGTTTTATAATCACCTGTAAATACTACAATGTAGCCCTTATACTCTAATCGTATTTGGGCCGACCCTATAACATGTCCTGCAGGATGAAAACTAACTCTAACACCATTTATGACTAAGGCCTCACCATAACCTATGCCTTGAATTTTTATGTCTTGTCCAAGGCGATGTTTTAAAATGGGTAATGAATCATTAGTACATAGGTAACGCTTCATTCCCCAGCGGGCATGGTCAGCGTGCCCATGAGAAATAATCGCATAGTCAACTGGTTGCCAAGGATCTAGATGAAAGTCTCCTTGAGGACAATAGATGCCTTTTTTTGTAAATTTAATGAGTTGGTTTTCTTTCGACATAGCCTAACGAAGCTATTGAAAATGTTAAAACTTAAGTAGTAAAATTACGTTAAAGTTTCTATTTGGTTCTAGGAACTAAAGCCATGATAAAATTATCTTACTCATATTAAAAAATTTGTTCAATTTTTTGCGTTCTTTAATATGTTGCGTTACATTTGCATCCGCAATTTTAAGAAACGATCTTATAATTACTGGAGAGGTGCCAGAGTGGTAATGGAGCAGATTGCTAATCTGTCAACGCGTAAGTGTTGCCCGGGTTCGAATCCCGGTCTCTCCGCCTTCGTTCATAGATGCTTTAGCATGAATGGACAAAACTGTAAATGAGTTTCGGCAGATAAAATCCGCCGAAGATTTTCGGGGTGTAGCCCTTCGACTCCACTAGGTGTCGCTCAGGATAGACTCCGCCCGGTTCCCGGACTACTCACATTGGGTTTGTCGTTTTGGAATCTGAAACTTGAAATAATGATTTTACAGCACAAGCTGTTTTCGGGGTGTAGCGTAGCCCGGTTATCGCGCCGCGTTTGGGACGCGGAGGTCGCAGGTTCGAATCCTGCCACCCCGACAAATAAAAGCGTCATGTTTTTGTTGAAAGCTTGCTTTCTTAAGAAAACGACAAGCTTTTAATAAATTAAAGCTTTGCTTTAATTTGCAACAACACATTCTCAGGATCAATGAAATTAATCCTGTAAAATGGGTATAAAACTCGGTCCGGTCGCGTAGCTCAGCTGGATAGAGCATCTGCCTTCTAAGCAGACGGTCACAGGTTCGAATCCTGTCGCGATCACATTAAGCCATTTCTTTACAGAGATGGTTTTTTTGTTTCTACTAAATTTATTATTCTCTTACATAGAATTTAAGATCATCATTGGTTCCATTTTTATAATTCTTGCCTCATTTAATTCTTAAAAATTACCAAAACCCCAATTATTGAGATTTTTTTTGCTAACTTTAAACATCTCCTAGACTAATCAAATCATTTTATAATTTTTTTATTCAAGATTCTTAAAATATAGTCGAACCTTCAAGTCTTGTTTTAAGTCGGTTATTATTAAATAAATTAAGCCTTATGGAAAAAAAATTCGGTTTTTACAAAATGAACGTAAGCGAATTCGAAGATTACTTTTTAGACACTAAAGTGGCGCGTACTGTATTAACAATACAAGAGCATCACACTTGGAGACCATCGTATTCAGTTTTTGACGGTCAAAACCATTTTGAGTTGCAAAGAAACATGAGAGACTATCATGTAAACCACAACGGTTGGAGTGATATTGGTCAACATATCAGCATTTTTCCCGATGGTGAAATTGTTACAGGACGATCATTTGAAAGATCACCGGCTTGTATTTTTGGTCAAAACTCCAATGCATTTTGTATTGAGAATATCGGAAATTTTGATGCTGGAGGAGATATTATGCATCCAGAACAAAGCGATAGTATTATTAGAGTCACAGCCATATTGTGTAAAAAATTTGACTTACCGATTAACACAAAAAGCATCGTTTATCATCATTGGTTCAATTTAAGCACCGGTAAGAGGAACAATGGTAGTGGCGGAAACAAGAGTTGCCCTGGCACTCAATTTTTTGGAGGAAACAAGGTGAGCGATTGCGAGGCTAACTTTTTGCCTGAAGTCCGCAATATCTATAACAATCTAGTCGATATTTCACCAAATACACCAATCTTGAAATACGTATCTGTTAGTTCTGCAAAGTTGAATGTTAGAAAAGGGCCTCATTATACTCAGCCCATAGCTAGAAGTCCATTATCTCGTGGTGTGGTAGTTAGGGTATTTAACATTTCAGATAATGGATGGCTCAAAATTTCGAGCAAAGAAGCACATTGGATATCTGGCAAGTACAACTCTGAGGTAAAAAAAGTTGAAGTAAAGTCAAATAACGTTGTTTCCAGATTAGGTCCGGGACAAGAGTTTCAGAACTCTAATACCTATTTAAAAGGCGAAGAGTTATTTGTACACGAGTTAGACGGTGTTTGGTATCGTGTTAATATGACAACGGATTGGATTAGATCGACAGATTTAAGTTTTTAATTGACTAAATATTTTTTCATTTTCCAATTTTTTATGTCAAAAATATATTAATTTTGAACATGAAAATGTCATGCTCCTCTATTGTTTCACCAATAAATACGGGGAAGCTTGAGAATCAGATGAATAAAGGTATTCGCGATTAAGATTTAGCTCTTGTCGCAATCAAAAAAGCCTTACTTGATATAGTGGGGCTTTATTATTTCGGGATGTAGCGCAGCCTGGTAGCGTACTAGCATGGGGTGCTAGGGGTCGCTGGTTCAAATCCAGTCATCCCGACTAAATAAAAGCTTCGGTTTTTGCTGAAAGTTTGCTTTCATAAAAAACTGAGGCTTTTGTTTCAAATAAAGTCAAGCGTTACTTGCAATAAGGGTTTCATTGGATTCCGTAAATCCGCCAAAACTGAAGATTCATCACTCTGGATACTCGATTCTAAGGTGATAAATATTTGCCAGTTTGTGCTTAAGGACTTTTTTTATCGACTGAATTTCCTTAAACGTAATATTGGCATTGAGAAATTGTCCGTTATCCATCTGCTTATTAATGATATTTTCTACAAAGTCATTGATCTTTACAGTAGTTGGTTCTTTTAAGCTTTTAGAGGCTGCTTCTACACTATCGCACATCATTAAGATTGCTGTTTCTTTACTAAACGGTTTTGGCCCTGGGTATAAGAAATCCTTTATATCCGTGTCTTCATCAGTTGATTTTTCTTTCATGTAAAAGTAATAGACAGAGCTCGTTCCATGATGTGTTCTTATAAAATCAATAACACGATCTGGCAAGTTGTATTTTTTTGCGAGTTCAATTCCATTTAGAACATGGTCTATTATAATTTTTGCGCTTTCCTTATTAGAAAGTTCTTTATGAGGGTCTATACCGTTACTTTGATTTTCAGTAAAATATGTAGGATTGGCCATTTTACCAATATCATGATACAATGCGCCTACTCTTACCAGCATTGCATTAGCTCCAATTTCATTAGCTGATGCCTCTGCTAAGTTTGCTACATTTAAAGAATGATGAAATGTCCCAGGGGCTTCGTTTGAAAGCTGTTTTAAAAGTTTAGTATTTGTATCTGACAACTCTAACAACGACACATCCGAAACCAATCCAAATATCTTCTCATATATATATATCAATGGCTGAACAAATAGCGTTGCTAAACCGCAAAGTACAAACAGACCAAAGGTTTCCCATCTTAAACTTGTGATTTGCCCTTCGTGAATAACAAAAAATGCAAAGTATGCAATAATGTAGATCAACGTTATTTGTCCAACAGAAATGAAAAGATTGGCACGCTTATATAATTCCGATACAGTAAGGATAGTTACAATACCAGCAATGATCTGAAGAAACATATATTCATAGCTATTGGGTACAATAAATCCTAGCAACAAAACTGTTAATACATGTGCAAAAAGTCCCAGTCTAGCATCAAAAAACGCTTTCAAAACCAGAGGTAAAATACATAAAGGGACGACATATATGTATTGTGAGTTATAATTTATAACCAATGTGGTTAACAAAATCATTAGGGCAACATTAAAAAATATAAATGTCACTTTAGTATTATTCAAAAACACCTCAGACCTATATTTATGAAGAAACAAAAGCAACATCAAAAGTGTTAATGCTACCAGTAATGTATAGGCAAAAAGTACCCAATTGTAATTGGCCGTATTCCAAACTTGTGACTCATATTCAGATTTTAAGGAGTTTAAAATTTTATACTCTTCGTCTTCAACAACCTGTCCCTTGGAGATTATAAGTTGGTCTTGGTCAATACTTCCCCGTGTGAGTGATATTTGGGATAGTTCTTCCTCTAGTGCTTTTTTGGTTAGATTTTCATTGAGTGCTACATTTGGTCTTATAATATCAAAAAATAGAGACACCATTTTATTTCTATTGTCTAAAGAAATGGATGTTCCGAAATAGCTCTCCAAGTAAGGTCTTAATTGATTGATCTCAATTAAGTTTCCATATTCTAGGCGTTTTTCGATAGTATTAGAAGACACCAAAGCAATAGGCTTTTCTTCGGTATATGGATAATCCGTATCTAAAATACCATTAGTATACATTCTATCTATTAAGTCTTCACCTTTTTTATAAAGGATTGAATTTAAATTACTTAGAACTGTTGTGTCTTTAAAAACTTCTTCAAACTTTCTTGGATAATCAGATTTTATCTGCGAGTAAACTTCTAAATTCACATCGAAATAAACGGAAGCATTATTTTCTACTTCAAGTCTCTCCTTTTCTATTTCATCTTGAGACTTTTTAATAGCAAAATTAAATGGCGCATATAGGTTCTCGGATTGCCATGGTTTTCCTTTCTCGAAAGAATATCTGAACTTCCCTGTTTTCGGGAACAAGTAAACAATAAAAAGAGTGGTCAGCAAGAACAGCAATATCTTATAGACTAGAGCATGATTCTTATACCATTTATTTAGAAGTTCTTTCATCTGTTGGTTTTTATTGTTTTAAAGGCCAGATGGAATTCGCAAATTATTATTTTAGGTGTTATTAACACTATATTGCTGCTTATTTCATATAAAATCAAATGTAACAAATATTAAAATCTTTGATGGCTATAATCCCTAATACATTGAGAAATATCTTAAAAATTGATTAATTTCGCAGCAATTAATTTAAACAGAGACATAATGAACAAGGAAGTTGTTATCGTATCTGCCGTTAGAACACCGATAGGGAGTTTTTTAGGCAGTCTTTCTAGTGTTCCAGCACCAAGATTAGGTGCAGCGGCCATAAAAGGAGCCATGGACAAAATCAATTTAAAGCCAGAGCTGGTAGATGAAGTCTTAATGGGAAATGTTGTTCAGGCTGGTACAGGACAGGCACCTGCAAGACAAGCTGCTATTTATGCTGGGATTCCTGATAGCGTTCCTTGTACAACGGTTAACAAAGTTTGTGCCTCTGGTATGAAAGCTATTATGCAAGCTGCTCAAGCTATACAGCTAGGTGATGCAGAAATTATAGTGGCGGGCGGTATGGAAAACATGAGTGCTATTCCTCATTATTATCATGCGAGAAGTGCAACAAAATTTGGACCTGCTTCTCTTGAAGACGGTATGCAAAAAGACGGCTTGGTTGACGCTTACGATAAAAACGCAATGGGCGTTTGTGCCGATGCCTGTGCAGCAGAATATAATTTCAGTAGAGAGGACCAAGATGCGTTTGCCATACAATCCTATGAACGTTCTAAGGCAGCTTGGGATTCAGGGAAATTTGACGATGAAGTTATTCCTGTTGAAGTTCCTCAACGACGAGGCGATGCTATTGTAGTTGAAAAAGACCAAGAATACTCTAACGTGAAAATGGAAAAAATTCCTGCTTTACGTCCAGCTTTTACAAAAGATGGTACAGTAACTGCGGCTAATGCTTCAACAATTAATGACGGCGCAGCAGCAATGGTTCTTATGAGCAGGGAAAAGGCAGATGAATTAGATCTATCTCCAATTGCCATCATAAAAAGTTATGCTGATGCTGCGCAAGAACCTAAATGGTTCACAACAGCGCCCGCTAAAGCTTTACCTAAGGCATTAGCTAAAGCAAATGTGACTATAGAAGACATTGACTTTTTTGAATTTAACGAAGCTTTTTCTGTTGTTGGCTTGGCTAATATGAAATTATTGGGATTATCCGATACAAACGTAAATGTAAATGGTGGTGCAGTATCTTTAGGGCATCCACTGGGTTGTTCTGGTGCTAGAATTTTAGTAACACTCATTAATGTGTTACATCAGAATAATGCTAAACTAGGTGCTGCTGCCATTTGTAATGGTGGCGGAGGTGCTTCAGCAATGGTACTAGAACGCGCTTAAATTTGATATATGCAATACGGCATTTGCAATCTAGGGATTGTACCTATACGACTTGAGGCTTCCGACAAAAGTGAAATGGTTACCCAGGCCTTATACGGCGATTTTTTCAAGGTCTTGGAACAACGAAAAAAATGGAGTCGAATTCGTTTTGCATATGACAACTATGAAGGCTGGATTGACAATAAGCAATACCTTGAGATTAACGAATCCGAATACAATCAATTAGCAAATTCGGATGTTAAATTATCAAAGGATTTAGTTGAATACGTGTCTGATAAGTCCAATAGTCTGTATCCTATTCCTATAGGTTCTAATTTAAACGGTTTAGACTTATTGAAGCACACTTTTGATGGCAATGCCATAACCACAAAACACGAAAAGGCTAACATCATAAAAACTTCTTTTTTGTACTTAAATACGCCTTATTTATGGGGTGGAAAAACACCGTTTGGTATGGATTGCTCGGGCTTCACGCAAATGGTCTATAAGCTTAATGGCTACAAGCTTTTAAGAGATGCCTCAGAACAAGCTACTCAGGGTTTAGCTTTAAGCTTCATTGAAGAAAGCGAGCCTGGAGATCTGGCATTTTTTGATAATTCGGAGGGAAATATCATCCACGTAGGTATCATTATGGCTGACAATCACATTATCCATGCTCACGGAAAAGTTCGTATCGATCGCTTGGATCATAGTGGGATTTATAATACAGATCGTAATGTCCACACGCATAGATTAAGGGTTATTAAAAAAATTATATAAAAAAAATGCGACTTTTAAAGGTCGCATTTTAATTCTTACTTTTCTAAAGATGCCTAATTTCCACCACCAGACTTTATTTCTTTTATTTTAGCTCTCATAGCGTTAAACTTATCACCTTCATCCAAAGCACTATAAATATTAGCTAATTGGTTATAGATGTCTAAATTATCTGAACTTGGATTGTTTTCAACAAATTTTTCCAAAATAGCAGCTCCAGTTCTAAACAAATCGTTTTTCTGGGTTCTGAGTTCTTCATATTTTTTATTGTCCGCCGCACTGTTGCCCAAAGAGTTCATCTCATCATTCATGGCATTACCTTTATTCACTTCTATAAATGATAGATTTAGGGCTGCATTAGCATAATCTGGTTTCACTTGTAAAGCTTTTTCAAAAGCAGTTTTAGCTACGTCATACTGTTCTATTTCCATGGCAATAGCACCAACATTAAAATTTAAGTCAGGGTTTTCAGGATCTCTAAGAAGTGCTTCTTTAAATAGTTCAAAGGACTTATCATTATTTCCCATCTTAATATAAACTGAAGCTTCTGTTAGAATTAAGTTATCATCGTCTGGAAATTCATCTCTTGCGTCTTTTATCGCACCTAATGCTTTTTCATTTTCGCCATTTGCAACATAAATAAAAGCTATGTTCTTAACAATATCTGCACGTTTCGATTTTACCTGTTCATCTCTTGGATTGATGTGGGTTTTGATTGTTTTTACGGCAAAATCCCTATTGGTTTTTTCAGGAAAAGTCTCTTCGCCTCCAGTTTCTTTATTAGTGGCTATATAATTGGTTTTAATACCTGTAAATCCTAAATCTTTAAGCTTTATAAAATGCTTTAATGAGGTCTCATAATCATTATTCTGAGCAGCCAATAATGCAGCATTAAACAGATAAACAGTATCTTTTGGAGAAATCTTATATATATTCTCATAAGCCTTGGAAGCTACATCAAGATTTTTGTTGTTAAATGCTTCATTGGCTTTCTTTAAGAAAGAATTAAATATCTCTGTTTTCATTTCGTTGGCTTGCTCTGTATACCTTAGTTTCCCCATTGAAGATTCTAAAGTCTTCAATTCATCTAAAGTAGCGATTGCTTTGTCTACATCTGCATCTGAACCAGCTCCGCCAGCATAGAGTGACCTTGCCTTTAAAAAGTAAAACTTAGCTTTCATTTTGTCATCCATATTACCAATCAAAGCTTCTGCAGCAGCAACTGCTGATTTAGCATCAGCAAAATTTGAATTCTTAAGTGCTTTATCTATTGCCTTTATTTCATTTTTTTGTGCAAAAGATATAGTTGCTACAGTTAACGTTAGCACTAATGCAATTAATTTTTTCATCTTGTAATAATTAGTTTGTGTTGTTATTTTTAGTTTTCGGTTACATTATTATCAAGAGCCGTGCCATCTTCATTAGATTCTTGATTATCAGTTATTTTAATATCATCGTCATTTTCATCTTCATTATCATCTTTCATGACTTTGGCTACAGCTGCTATAGAATCGCTACCCTTAAGGTTAATTAATTTTACACCCTGTGTCGCTCTTCCCATTACTCGTAAATCTGCTACTTCCATGCGTATTGCAATTCCAGATTTATTGATGATCATTAAATCATCTTCATCGGTAACATTTTTTATGGATACTAAATTACCAGTTTTTTCTGTAATAGAAATAGTTTTTACTCCTTTTCCTCCTCTATTGGTTATTCTATAGTCTTCTAAACTAGAACGCTTTCCATAACCATTTTCTGAAACAACGAGTATATTGCTATCCATATCGTCTACGGCAATCATGCCAATTACTTCATCATGATCATTAGCTAAAGTAATACCCCTTACTCCTGAAGCATTTCTGCCCATGGGTCTAGTTTTGGCTTCTTCAAAACGAATGGCCTTACCAGACTTAAGGGCTAGCATAACCTGACTTTCCCCTGTAGTTAATTTTGCTTCTAACAAGGTATCGTCTTCCTTAATTGTTATTGCATTAATACCATTATTTCTTGGGCGAGAATATTGTTCTAATGACGTTTTCTTAACCTGACCTTTTTTCGTTGCCATTATGACATAATGACTGTTTATGTAGTCTTCATCTTTTAAATCTTGAGTACATATGAAGGCCATTACCTTATCATCTTGCTCAATATTGATTAGATTTTGAATAGCTCTACCTTTAGACGTTTTTGCTCCTTCTGGGATTTCATAAACACGCATCCAGAAACACTTCCCTTTTTGTGTAAAGAACAACATATATTGATGGTTAGTGCCCACAAACAAATGCTCTAAGAAATCTTCGTTACGCGTGGTTGACGCTTTTTGACCAACACCTCCTCTATTTTGGGTTTTATATTCTGTGAGAGAGGTTCTCTTAATATAGCCAGCATGAGAAATTGTAATGACCACTTTTTCATCTGGAATCATATCCTCAATACTTAAGTCACCGCCTGCATACTCAATATTAGAACGACGCTCGTCACCATACTTGTCTTTAATAACTTCTAATTCAGACTTAATGATATTCATTCGACGCTCTTTTTTATCTAAAATATCCTTTAAATCTTCGATAGTTTTTATAAGCTCATCGTATTCTGCACGTAATTTATCTTGTTCAAGACCCGTCAATTGACGCAAGCGCATTTCCACGATTGCTCTAGCCTGAATTTCAGTCAGTTCAAAACGTTCAATCAATTTATTTCTCGCTTCTTCCGCATTTGCCGAAGCTCTAATAAGTGCAATAACTTCATCGATATTATCTGAGGCTATAATTAAACCTTCCAGAATATGGGCACGTTCTTCTGCCTTTCGCAATTCATATTGTGTACGTCTTACAACAACATCGTGTCTATGCTCAACAAAATAATGAATAAGATCCTTCAGATTTAAAAGCTGCGGACGTCCTTCAACAAGTGCAATATTATTTACACTAAACGACGATTGTAATGCAGTGTATTTATAAAGCTTGTTTAGTACAATATTAGGGATGGCATCGCGCTTTAAAACATAGACTATTCGCATTCCCTTTCTATCAGACTCGTCTCTGATAGTTGAAATACCTTCAAGTTTTTTATCGTTTACCAAGTCAGCGGTTTTCTTTATCATGTCCGCCTTATTAACTTGATATGGAATCTCATTAACGATAATGCATTCTCTACCATTTACTTCCTCTATAGTCGCTTTTCCTCGCATCACAATTCGTCCGCGACCAGTATGAAAAGCTTCTTTAACACCATCATAACCATATATGGTCCCTCCCGTAGGAAAATCTGGAGCTTTAATATGCTGCATTAATTCATCAACTTCAATGTTATCATCATTAATATATGCAATAGTACCATTAACAACTTCAGTGAGGTTATGAGGCGGCATGTTGGTTGCCATACCAACCGCAATACCAGAAGCGCCATTAACTAATAAACCTGGAATACGCGTCGGTAAAACGGTAGGTTCTTCGAGTGTATCATCAAAATTTAGTTTATGATCTACTGTTTCCTTGTCAATGTCTGCCAACATTTCCTCAGAAATCTTCTGCATTCTTGCCTCAGTATAACGCATTGCAGCAGGACTGTCACCATCAACTGAACCAAAATTACCTTGCCCATCAATTAACAGGTATCGCAAACTCCATTCTTGAGCCATACGTACCATTGTGTCATAAACTGAAGTGTCACCATGTGGATGATACTTACCCAATACCTCACCAACTATTCTTGCGGATTTTTTATGTGCTGTGTTTGCTCTAACTCCCAGTTCGTGCATTCCGTAAAGCACTCTTCTGTGAACAGGTTTTAAACCATCTCTTACATCTGGTAAAGCACGTGACACAATGACCGACATTGAATAATCAATGTAAGCTGATTTCATTTCATCTTCAATGTTA
>NZ_JANQIM010000040.1 GCF_028282165.1 Winogradskyella sp.
ATAAATAATAGTTTTTATTTCAATCTTATTCTTTATATCAAGGTTTCTTCGTAAGTACAACAAAGACCATTTAAATTTTAGATTCCATGATATTATAAATCAATATGTCATAAAGTTATAATTGACTTAAAATTAAAAGTATGAGAATATTATTTGCCGTTTTCCTTTGCTTTACAATGACTTTTTGTTTTGCCCAAAAAAAGGAAGTTGAGATAACATACAAAAAAACGATTTTGATAGATTTTGATAGGGAAACAAAACCTACAAACAACTTTAGTAAGAATGAGGCTTTGAAATTATTAAAAAAGCTTAATCTAGAATTTAAAAACAAAACATTTAAACTTTGGTTTAATGATACTATATCTTGCTTTAAGGAACTAAAGCGAATGGATTTAGAAAATAAAACTGATATAATTTCTATATTGAATAATGTTGGAGGTTTGACCGAAGGTGTTTTCTTTACACATAAAAACTCAAAACAACTAATACAGCAAAAGTCTTTTGATGCTAAAAAATATCTAATTTATAGCAATACCGATAGCCTTCAATGGAACATGACTAATGAGTCTAAACAAATTGATGGTTACACAGCATATAAAGCAACGACAATAAGGCAAAGAGTTACGCGCAGTGGCTTAAATAATGAAACCATAACAGCTTGGTACACTCCAGAAATACCAACCAGTTTTGGCCCTGCTGGTTTTAATAATTTACCAGGACTAATTTTACAGCTACAAATAGGCAAGTTATCGCTTTATGCAAGTAAAATAGAGTTCAATAAAGAAATTGACATTTTTAGTCTAGAACCAAAAAAAGGGAAAAAAATATCTAAAGAAGATTTTATTAAATTAGAATTAGAGCAAATAGAGAATTAAAAAATGTTTTGTATTGCACATTAAGTCTTTATTTGTCGATATAACTACCTTACTCTTACTAATAGGGTTTTCTTCCTTATCTATGGCCCAACAAATCAAAGTCTCGGGCAAGGTAACCGATAGCTTACAAACCCCACTTCCTTATGCCAATATTTTGGCCATACCACAAGCAGACGATTCAGAGATAAAGTTTGCCATTACAGAGAAAGACGGTAGCTATAGGCTTGGCTTGGTACGGCACCAAACCTATGAGCTAACGGTGAGCTTTTTGGGCTATAGAACGCAAAAGCTTACGATAAGCACTACAGACCAGGACCTCGTAAAGAACTTTGTACTGGAAGAAGACCCAGACCGGTTGGATGAGGTACATATAGAGTATATACCACCGATAACCGTAAAAAAGGATACCATTACCTATGATGTAAGTCGTTTTGCTACAGGAGAAGAGCGCAAGTTGCGCGAGGTACTGAAAAAACTACCCGGTGTCGAAGTCGATAGGGAGGGCAACGTTAATGTCAACGGCAAAAAGGTCACCAAAGTATTGGTAGAGAACAGGCCCTTTTTTACCGGCAATAGCAAGCTGGCCGTCAACAACATCCCGGCAGATGCCGTAGACAAAGTGGAAGTACTGGACAATTATAACGAGGTGGCCATGCTCAAGGACTTGCAGGATTCCGAGGATATGGCGATGAACATCAAGCTAAAGGAGGACAAAAAAAGGTTCGTATTTGGTGATATTGAAGTGGGCGGTGGTATCGAGGAACGTTATCTGTTGCACCCCAATTTATTCTACTACAGCCCCAAGACCAACGTCAATTTTATCGGTGACCTCAACAATCAAGGCATCAAGAGCTTTAGCTTTAGGGATTACCTCGAGTTTGAAGGCGGTTTCGGCAAGCTCTTAAATGGAGCGGGCAGTTATTTCGGTCTGTTCAATAGTGACTTTGCGCAATACCTCAACAACAGGGATTTTAGGGATAATACCAATCAATTTGGAGCGCTCAATATTAGGCAATCGGTTTCCAATAGTACGGATATCAGCGGTTATGTGATTGTGTCCAACGCCAAGACCGAGACCTTGAGCAATACCCTGAATGCTTATCAGAATATTGCAGAACCTTTTACCGAAGACAGAACGGTATCCAACAATCTAAATAACTTTTTCACCATCGGCAAACTCACCATAGATTATGACCCATCCTACAAGGAAGATTTTGCCTATAATGCTTTTGTGAAAACGACCAATAATGATAGTAATGGTTTAATTTCTACCATTAATCCGACACAGAACAATACGATTAGAACCTTAACCGATGTTGTATCATTAAATCTAAAGCAGAATATTAACTATAGCCGTAAACTCTCCAGGGCACATACGGTCACCTTGGAAACGATTTATAATTTTCAAAACGATAAACCCATTACGGAATGGTTGACTAACCAAGAGATCCTAGAGGGGCTGATTCCCCTAGAAAACGAGGAGGTATTCAACATCCTTCAGACTAAAAGGTCAAGATCACATAATTTCAGTACTATTCTCAAAGACTATTGGGTAATCAATAACTTTAATCATATTTACACCAGTGTTGGCCTCAATGCCTCTTTTAACGACTTTTTCAATAAAGATGTACAGATCTTGGATGATGGTGGTATCAATAATTTTGATACTGCAGGTTTTGGTAATGATTTCAAATATAGCTTTATTGATACTTATTTGGGTCTTGAATATAAATTTCAGATGGGGATAGCGACCTTTAAGCCTGCACTTTTTTACCATGGTTATCTGTGGCGTACCCAACAGTTCGAGGATACCCGGACCTTTTCAAAGCACCTGTTGCTGCCCCAATTTACCTCTAAGGTTGAGTTTAACAACAGCGAGAAACTCAACTTTCGGTACGGGCTCAACGCACGTTTCCCAGGTATTGACCAAGTGGCCAATAACTTTATGCTTTCTGGTTTCAACAGTGTGTTTCGTGGCAATGACCGACTGGAAAACCAATTGTACCATACGGCAAGCTTAAGTTATTATAAGTTTAGCTTGTTCAGGAACCTCAATTTCAGCATTAATACAAGCTTAAATAAACGTATTGAGAACATAAAGACGACAACCGAACTGAACGGTATAGAGTCCTTTAATACCACGATCATGTTCGATCAGCCCGAACATAACTGGAACTTGAGCGGGCGTATTTCAAAAAAAATAAGGAAGGTCAGGTATAATTTGAGTACCCGTTTTGGTTATAGCGATTATTTTCAGATACTAAATGATGACGTCAGCCTCAATATCTCGAAGTCCTTGTCTTCAACAATCGGATTGGAAACGTTCTTCAAGAATTTTCCAAATTTGGAATTTAACTATACCAAGGACTTTAGCACGTACAGGGCAAACAACAACGAGAACGATTTTGAGAACGATCGTTTTGAAGTGGTCTTGGCGTACGATTTTTTAAGTGATTTTATTTTTAAGGCCGACTATACCTTTGACAATTACAACAACAAAAACCAAGGTGTCGTCAATACTTTTGATACAGCCAATGCCTCATTGTATTACCAAAAAGAAGACAGTCCCTGGGGTTTTGAGGTATCCGCAAGCAACATTTTCGATATTCGGTTTAGGCAACAAAACTCATTTAACGCTTTTATAGTTAGTGACAGCAGAACTTTTGTTCTTCCTAGAATAATTATGTTTAAGGTTAGTCATAAGTTATAGTATCTTTGTTTTTAAATATCATTTTTGCCAATATTTATAAGATTCTTTTGTATTTTTCAGAAGCTAATTATTCCACTTTATGATAAATAAAAAAGTAGCAGGTGTTACTGAAGCTTTGCAAGGCGTAAAGGACAATATGACTTTTATGCTTGGCGGATTTGGGCTGTCTGGAATTCCTGAAAATGCCATTGCTGAGTTGGTAAGGCTAAATATAAAAGGACTAACCTGTATCTCTAATAATGCGGGTGTTGATGATTTTGGTTTGGGATTGTTATTACAACAAAAACAAATTAAGAAAATGATATCATCTTATGTTGGTGAAAATGATGAATTTGAGCGCCAAATGCTTTCAGGAGAATTGGAAGTAGAGCTGATTCCCCAAGGGACACTTGCCGAACGTGCGCGCGCAGCACAAGCTGGCTTTCCCGCATTTTATACACCAGCAGGTTATGGTACTGAAGTTGCTGAGGGTAAGGAAACAAGAGACTTTAACGGTAAAATGTATGTTTTAGAACACGCTTTTAAAGCTGATTTTGGATTTATAAAAGCATGGAAAGGTGATGCTGCTGGTAATTTAGTTTTTAAAGGAACGGCAAGAAATTTTAATCCTAATATGTGCGGTGCTGCAAATATTACTGTTGCTGAGGTAGAAGAATTGGTACCTGTAGGTGAATTGGATCCCAATCAGATTCATATTCCAGGGATTTTTGTACAACGGATTTTTAAAGGCGCACATTTCGAGAAACGTATTGAGCAGAGAACGGTGCGTTCTCGACATTAATTTGAAGATTTGAAAATGATTTAATTTGAAAATGAGAGATGATAAAGAGAACATCATTATCAAGCTGACTTTTGCTTTTTCACTTGAAATTATCAAATTTTCTGAACAAATTAGAGCAATGCATCGCTATGAAATGGCATCTCAAATATTTAGAAGTGGTACATCAATTGGTGCTAATTGTAAAAGAGGCTCAAAATGCTGAAAGCAAGGCTGACTTTATCCATAAGTTTAAAATAGCTGCTAAAGAAGCTGATGAACTAGAATATTGGTTATTGCTCTGCAAAGAATCAGAGTATTATCCAAATCCAAAACAAGAATTAATAATTGATTTGAAAACAATCATTAAGATTATCAGTAAAATTATTGCTTCATCAAAGAGATAATAATTTTCAAATTTTCAAATCGAAAAATTTTCATATTAATACAATGTTAGACAAAAACGGTATAGCAAAACGAATAGCAAAAGAAGTTAAAGATGGGTATTATGTCAATCTTGGGATTGGTATACCGACGTTAGTCGCCAATTTTGTGAGAGAGGATATTGAAGTAGAGTTTCAAAGTGAAAATGGGGTACTTGGAATGGGTCCTTTTCCTTTTGAAGGCGAGGAGGATGCAGACATTATTAATGCAGGCAAACAAACTATAACAACTTTACCAGGGGCTTCTTTTTTTGATTCGGCGATGAGTTTTTCGATGATAAGAGGCCAACATGTAGATTTAACGATACTTGGCGCTATGGAAGTGGCTGAAAATGGAGACATTGCCAATTGGAAAATTCCTGGAAAGATGGTTAAGGGTATGGGAGGTGCTATGGATTTAGTAGCCAGTGCCGAAAATATCATTGTTGCCATGATGCATACCAACAGAGCAGGTGCATCCAAACTTCTAAAAAGATGCTCTTTGCCTTTAACAGGGGTTGGCTGTGTGAAGAAAATAGTAACTAATATGGCTGTAATAGAAGTAACACCTCAAGGCTTTAAATTGTTAGAGCGTGCTCCAGGTGTTTCGATTGAAACTATTAAAAATGCAACACAAGGCCGTTTAATTATAGAAGGGGATATACCGGAAATGGAATTGTAATTGATCTATATCATTTAATAAAAATAAAATGCCACATTCATAATGTGGTTTTTTTGTAAGAAAAATTGTAGAATAAGATTACAAATGTTAAAAATAAATGTATTTCATCGATTTTTAATGTATTACAACAGACAAATTGAAATTTTATCTCATATTAGCAATCCCAAATCTAAAACTAAATTAACCCAGATTTACCATAAGCTTAATGTATTAATTTTTGCCCCAAATCTACCATAAATCTTAACTTATGAAAACCAAATCAAATCTACCAGAACCTACTTTAAACGAAAGTATATTTCTTTCAAACTTAAGGGATATGGCACGTGTAGTATCAGGTGTCTTAAAGTTGACCAAGAAAATATTCATGCTTTAACCACTGAGGTTAGCATGAATATTTTTTCAAACTATTTTATTTTAGAGTAAAACTTGCCTTAAGTGTAGTATCTGAGCTACCACCAACAAACACTTCAAAATCTCCTGGCTCTATTATATATTCTCCAGAGTTGTTATAAAATCCAAGTTCTTTGCTGGTTAGTTTAAATTCGATTGTTTTAGTTGCACCTTTCTTCAAACTTACAAGTTCGAAACCTTTCAATTCTTTTACGGGTCTCACTAAGCTGCCAACTAAGTCCCTAAGATATAGCTGAACAACTTCCTTTCCATTATAAGCGCCTATATTAGAAACGGTTACGGAAATATCGATTTCATCATTTATAGCATAGCTAGAGTTAGACATTGTGAGGTCTGAATACTTAAAGTTTGTATAACTTAACCCATGACCAAATGGGTACAGCGGTGAGTTCTCTTGATCTATATAATGCGACCAAAAAACATTACCCTCTCTGTTTGTTGCTCTTCCAGTATTTTTGTGATTGTAATAAATAGGTATTTGTCCTACATTTCTTGGAAAAGTCATAGGTAGTTTTCCACTTGGGTTATAATCGCCATATAATACTTGCGCTATGGCATTACCTGTTTGGGTCCCCAAATGCCAACCGACCAAGATACTCGGGATGTGCTCTGCGGCCCATTCTAAAGCTAGTGGCCGTCCATTTTGTAATACTAAAACAATGTTCTTGTTTACTTTGTAAACGGCTTCTAACAGTTCTTGTTGTAATCCAGGTAAATCGAGTTGAGTTCTACTTCTGGCCTCACCACTTTGAAAACCATGCTCCCCTAAAACCATTACTACCACATCAGCATCCTTGGCGGCATTCACGGCAGCAACCATCCCCGTTCTATCTGTGGTGTTGATTTTTACTTCTTTAGTAAATGCTGTTTCACCTAAAAATAGGTCAACTCCCTTTTTATAGATAAGCTCATTCCCTTTATAGGCATTCATACCTTCCAATATAGAGACTGCGGTATTATCATCTGAGGCAATTCGCCAACTCCCTAAAGGGCTATTTTTATCATTCGCCAAATGCCCAATGAGTGCAATTTTTTGACCTTCTTTTTTCAGTGGTAATAATTTATTATCGTTCTTAAGCAATACCACGGATTTTTTAGCCATATCCAAAACAGCTTCATGATGTGATTCTTGACCTATTAATTTCTTTTCATTCTCCTTATTGCAGTATTTGTAAGGGTCATCAAAAAGACCTAATTCAAATTTCACCCTTAAAATTCTACCAGCAGCTTCGTCTATAATGCGTTCATCAACAATACCTTCCTTTACCAGGTTTACAAGTTCTTTGATATAAACATAGCCTTCCATATCCATATCGGAGCCTGCAGTTGCGGCAATTTTTGCAGCTTCTCTTTTGTCTTTGGCACGTCCCCAATAAATAATTTCATTAATTGAAGCCCAATCTGACACTACAAAACCGTTGAAATTCCATTTTCCTTTTAGGATATCGCGTTGTAAGTATTCGCTACCACTTACAGGGTCACCGTTGAGGTCATTAAAGGAATTCATAAATGATCTTGCGCCAGCTTCTGCGGCAGCTTTAAATGGTGGCAGAACCATATTGTGAAGTTTGGAGACACTTATGTCTACTGTATTATATTCCCTTCCGGCTTCGGCAAATCCATAACCCGCAAAATGCTTAGCTGTGGCAGCAATAGTATTGGGTTGACTTAAATCATCGCCTTGAAAACCTTTAACTCTTGCCACTGCAATTTTGCTACCCAAATAAGGATCTTCACCAGCGCCTTCCATAACACGTCCCCATCGCGGATCTCTGGATATATCGACCATGGGAGCAAAAGTCCAATTAATTCCAGCAGCTGAGGCTTCAACAGCAGCTATTCTAGCCGAATTTTCTATAGCCTCTAAATCCCAACTCGCAGATTCTGCTAATGGTATTGGACTCAATGTTTTATAGCCATGAATCACATCAAATCCAATAATAAGAGGGATACCCAACCTTGTTTCTTCAACAGCTATTTGTTGCATTTTCATTACATTGTCATAGCCTCTAACACTAAGCATACCACCTACCCATCCTTTTCTAAGATGCTCGTACTTAGTTTTTGCATTTCCTTCTTCAGGCATGGGTCCGGTAACCTCCCAAAAACCATTATAGAGATTCATCTGACCTACTTTTTCTTCGAGGGTCATTAATGCTAGAAGTGAGTCGACTTTTTGGTCTAACATGTCATCCTTTTTATTTGTTTTTGAGTTGTCTTTTGAAGTGCAAGCAGATGCCGCTATAAGTATTAGGCATAAGCAACTTAAAATTATTCGATTATTTCTTGATATCATAATTTACAGGCCTTTAGGTATTGCATGGATTAGTTTCTTCGTATATTCTTTTTGTGGTGATTTATAGATATGGTCAGCATCGCCTATTTCTTCAATTTTGCCTTTATTCATCACCAGTAATTGATCGGCCATATATTTTACAACGGCCAGGTCGTGAGAAATGAATATGTATGTAAATCCGAATTGTGATTTCAAGTCATTTAATAGGTTTAAGACTTGAGCTTGAACAGATATGTCTAGAGCAGATACAGACTCATCACAAATTATTAGCTGAGGCTCGAGAGCGATAGTTCTGGCAATGCCAATACGTTGTCGTTGTCCTCCTGAAAACTCATGTGGATATTTATTGAAGGCAGATTCCTCTAAACCTACTTTTTTTAATAAATCTAAAACTTTTTCTTTTCGTTCTGTACTGGAGTTTCCGATACCATGAACTTTCATCGGTTCTACAATGGCATTACCTACTGTTAATCTAGGGTTGAGCGAGGCGAATGGGTCTTGAAAAATAATCTGAATATCCTTACGCATTTGACGTAATTCGCTCTTGTTTAATGCGGTAATGTCTTTACCTTTAAATTTTATGATTCCAGAAGTTGCCTTGTCTAACAGTAGTATGGCATTTCCAAGAGTAGATTTTCCACATCCAGATTCACCAACAAGACCAATGGTTTCGCTAGGGTAGATTTTAAAACTCACACCATCAACAGCTTTAAAAAGGATATTTTTAGAGAAAATCCCTGTTTTTTTTAGATATGTTTTTTCGATATCGATAACCTCAAGAAGCGGTTGCTTTGAATAGAGCTTTTTATGACGTATAATACGGTCTTCCTGAGATACAATGGACCTGTCAACTGTATTCTGCATAAAATCTTTGATGGTCGGAAGTTTTTTTAACCTGAATTCAGTAGAAGGTCTTGCACCAATCAATGCTTTGGTATAGTTGTGCTTAGGGTTATTAAAAATTGTAAACGTATTGCCCTGTTCTACAATTTCCCCTTTATACATTACTAAAACCCTATTTGCAAATTCTGAAACTAAAGACAAATCGTGAGAAATAAACAAGATACTCATTTTAGTTGCTTTTTGGATATCCTTTAACAATTCTAATATGTCTTTTTGTACAGTGACATCGAGCGCTGTCGTAGGTTCGTCAGCAATAAGAAGTTTTGGTTGGCAGGCAATAGCCATGGCAATCATAACACGTTGCTTTTGTCCACCAGAAATTTCATGTGGATAGGAGGCGAAGATTCTATTGGGATCAGGAAGTTTTACCCGATCGAAAAGCGAAAGAACTTCTGTTTTAATTTGGGATTTTGATAATTGGGAATGTTGCTTTAAAATTTCTTCTACCTGCTTTCCACATCGCATAGAAGGATTTAAAGAACTCATCGGCTCTTGAAAGATCATGGCTATTTCATTTCCTCTAATAGTTTTGAAATCCTTATTTGAAAGTTGTACCAAATCTCTACCTTCTAGTACAATAGAGCCAGAAGTAATTCTAGAAATATGCTTTGGAAGTAGACCCATTAGGGCTAAAGAGGATATAGATTTACCAGAACCCGATTCACCAACGATAGCTACAATTTCATTTTTATTAAGCATATATGATATATGCTTAATGATGTGATGTTCTTCGTTCCCATTTTTGAATGAAATTGAGAGGTTGTCAACTTTGAGTAGATAGGTGTCAAGCATACGTAAAAATAATTAAAATCGATGACCCAATCGAGAATAGGATTTTTTTTGTGTTGAAGCTGATAAACTTAAAAAAATATAATTAATTGATATACAGCAAATTAATCATTTTCGCTATTTTCAAAATGTGCATTTCATCGAATTTTTATGCATTTAATCTGTGTTTTGGATTATTTTATGATATATTAGCCCACAAATAAATTCATTGAAAGTCCCAAACAAATGAAAAAAATTACCTTAACCTTAACCGCTTTGTTGTTTGTGGTATCCCAATTTATGGTATCACAAAACCAACACTCAAGAATTACAATTACTAATCCAACCCCTCAAATACAATATCTTCTCGCACAGCGAGGGATAGATTTAAGATGTGGTGTTAATCACGATCATGAACATAACAATTTAACCTTGGATGTTTCTGACAAAGATCGTAATGTTTTAGACCAGCTTGGAATCTCTTACACAATTATAGTAGAAAACTTACAAGAGTTCCAAAGTCAAAGAGCCATAAATAATTTGCCAAGAGCGATTATGGAGGCACAGTTAGAAGATGCTCGAACAATAGCAGCAAAAAGTAATGAACTACAATTACGAGGGTCTGTATCTAGCCAAATCATAGATAATTATTTACAGTATGACGAGATTGATGAAAAAGATTGGGTGAAGCCCCTAAATTTTGAGCTAGGCTCAATGGGAGGTTGCTATACACTCTCAGAAATGGAGAGCGAATTAGATGATATGAGAACATACTCCCAGACGAATGGCCTGGATATCGTTTCGGTAAAGCAAGATGCTTCTCCAACTGGTCAAACTACTTGGGGAAATCCTGCAAGTTCAATTACTAACAATGGCCTTACTTATTCTGGCCAAGGAGGCACGCGCTGGGATCCAAAAACTATCTATTACGTAAGAATAACAGGTAATGAAAGTACTACCGCTGAAGGTACAAAACCACAAATGCTATTTACTTCTATGATTCATTCTAGAGAGCTTAGTGCCCTAATGAATAATATGTATTTTATGTGGTATATTATTGAAAACTATAATACCGATCCTGCCATCAAAGAATTGGTAGATAATAATGAGTTATACTTTGTACCGGTTGTTAACCCAGACGGTTTAAGATGGAACGAACACGTGAATCCTTCTGGTGGAGCAATGCAGCGAAAAAACTTGAGACCTAATACTGGTGGTACAGGAAATACTTCTGTTAATAGAGGTGTTGATCTTAATAGGAATTTTGATTATTTCTGGGGAAATGCAGGAATAGGATCTACAGATGACCCATTTAGCGATTCCTATAGAGGACCAAGTGCTGCATCTGAACCAGAAACCCAAATTATGGTGGATTTCATTTTAGCTAGAAATTTTAAGACTGGTATTTGGAACCACTCATTTGCCAATTCAATCCCTCATCCCTATGGCGGTAATCCAACTTTTGTATCTGGTAGGGAAGACGAAATGCACGAAATGCATGCAGATATGACAAAATATAATAGATACGTATCTGGCGCTACCATATTTTCGCCTGCTAATGGTATTGCAGATGATTGGATGCTAGGGGGAAGTATAGATAACAATGGTTCCGTAGGATCAGGACAAAACATATTAGCAACAACTCCAGAGCATGGTGGTGATTGGTTTTGGCCAACCCCATCAGATATTATTCCTATTGCAAAACGTTCTATGCGTATCTCTTTAATGGGTGCTTACCATGGAGGTAAGTATGCAAAATTTCATGATCTCACACAAAGTGATATATCAAGCTTATCGCCGACCTTAGATTTTGCTATAGAAAGAGTAGGACAGACCGCAAGCGATTTTACATTGACAGTTACACCAATATCAGCTAATGTTACCAATATTGTTTCGCCAGCAACGCAATCTGGTATGACGGTTTTAGAGCAACGCAATGTTACGGCTTCAATGACTCTAGACCCAAGCATACAGCCCAATGACGTTATTGAATATAAAATACAACTTTCTAATGATGTAGGTGTATTCTATGAGGTAAATATTGAAAAATACTACCAACCTACCGTTATCTTTTCACATAATCCTGATACCGATGGATTAACAGGTTGGAACAGTAGTGGATGGAATAACACAACTGTAGATGCATACTCTGGAAGCAATTCCCTGAGAACAGGAAACTATGGCAACAATACAACCGAAACATTAACCACTACTAATAGTTATGATTTATCAAGCTCTAGTGAAGTTTTAGTTCAATTCTATGCTAAATGGGACATTGAACGAAACTTTGATTTTGTTGAACTGCAAGCTTCAACTGATGGAAGTACGTGGGTAAATTTGAACGGAAAATATACGAAACCAGAATCATCGGCTAGTACTAACGATCACGCCGCAAAGGGTACATCTGATGAAGAATTCCAAGGCAATAATGCATCGGGTCATATTTATGATGGTGACCGTATGGATAAGTGGGTGATGGAAGAAATTGTCATTGACGCAATCAATAATGCTACTTTTTTTAATGCATCTACCGTCTTTTTTAGATTTAGATTGCGATCGGATTCTGGAAATGTATTCGAAAACTATTCGGCTAATCGAGAAGGGTTCTATTTAGACGACTTCAAAGTAATTAGCATACAAATCCCATGCGCAACAACGACCCCAACAAATTTAGCAGCAAATAATATAACGTCAGCAGAAGCAGATATCACTTGGGATAATATTCCTTCTGCGACATACGATTTAAGATATCGTGAAACAGGAACATCTACATGGACCGAAGTATCAGATTTAGCAACAAATAGCTATTCAATTTCTGGTCTTAGTGAAACTACAGAATATGAAGTTCAGGTAAGAACTAGATGCACATCATCTACTTCCGCTTACACGAGTTCTACTGTATTTACAACAGCTGTATTTGTTCCTTGTACAGGGACTGTAATTAGTTCATTTCCTTATTCTGAGACCTTTGATTCTGGTATTGGTGACTGGACACAAGACTCAGGAGATGATGGTGATTGGAGCCTTGATGCCAATGGTACTGACTCTAATGAAACCGGACCGTCAGATGATATCACAGGAAATGGGAACTATTTCTACACGGAAGCGTCAACAGCTGGATTAGGGTCTAATGCTACAGTTGTTTTAACTAGTCCTTGTTATGTGCTGTCAGATCCAGCCTTTGATAATTTTTCTTTTTACTACCATATGTATGGAACTAATGTTGGTTCATTAGACTTGGAAATTTCCTCAGACAACGGAACTAATTGGACTAATGTCTTTTCACAATCTGGAAATTTAGGGAATGCATGGAATGCACAAAACATCGATTTAACCAGCTATATTGGACAAACCGTAAAATTTAGATTTATAGGAACTACAGGGAATGGTTGGAGTAGTGATATAGCCATTGATCAAATTAGTATTGGCAGTATCCCTGCACATTGCGACTCACAAGCAACTGATACAAATTTATACTTAGGAATAGCTGGGGTACAATTAAATACTATTAACAACACCTCAACGGCACAGTTATATACAGATTATACATCAGTATCTACAACACTTTCTAAAAGTACTAATTACGATATTACCATAACACCAGATTACAATGTTGCCACTACTAACGCCGTAGGTTATGGTGTTTGGATAGATTTCAATAGGGATGGTGATTTTAATGACAGTGGTGAAGAGGTCTTTACACAATCACCAGTTACAGGTGGAGGTTCCGTAACAGGTAATTTTACAATTCCGAGTAGTGTAATAACAGGAAATACAAGGATGAGAGTATCACTAGAGTTTAATGCAGTGCCAAATCCTTGCGGTGATTTCACCTATGGAGAGGTAGAAGACTATACACTGTATATATTTAATGGTCTTGTATATCAAGGGGGTAGCTGGACACCGAGTAGCCCTAGTGTTTCTACGGGAGCTGAGGATGCCTTAATTTTGGATGGTATTTTTAATGCTACCAGTGACTTTAGTATAAATAATATTACGGTTAACTCTGGTTCTACTTTAAATTTAAACAAGGCCAACGCAATTACTGTAAATGGTGATATTACCAATAATGGTGAATTTGTCTTAGATTCGGATTCGAATGAATTCTCTAGTCTTATGGTAAATGGTACAGTAACAGGTAATATTAAATATAACAGATATGCAAATTCTAATGCTGGCGGTAATGATTTAATTGCACCTCCGGTAAGTGGGCAAACGTTTGTGGATTTCCTTTCTAACAATACCAATGTATTCGCAAATGCAACTCAGACCTTATACTTATTTGGACCTTTTGAGAAGCCTACTAACGATTACATGTTGTTCGCAAATACTGAAGTAGCTACCTTAGAAGCCGGTACAGGATATAGAGTAGCATCTACAGACAATGGGACTTTCACATTTACTGGAGCCGTAAGTACAGGAAACGTTGATATTCCAATTTCAAAAGTAGGCTCTAATTATGAGAAATGGAACCTTATAGGTAATCCTTATACTACCTATATTTCATTGGCAGATTTCTTGGCTGCAAATATTACTGAATTGGATTTTTTCAGTGCAGCAGTATACGGATATGATGCTGATAATTCTAATGGAAGCAATTGGACGATTTGGAATTTGGCCTATTCTGATGCTAATCCTGGAACTTTAATAGCACCAGGACAGGGATTCTTTGTGTCCTCAAAAGATGGCGGTGCTAATATTTCGTTTACACCTTCAATGAGAGCTATTGGATCATCAGATGACTTCATTGCTGGAAGAAATTCTAGTACTATTGGTCATGCTATTTTAAGGATGACTACATCATCAAATACATTTGAAACAGAAGTCTATTTTAATGATAATGCAACACTAGGGTTAGACGTAGGATATGACGCTGAGCATTTTGGTGGAGCACCTTCTGACTTTTCGATATATTCGGAATTGGTAGAGAATAATCAAGGGCTAGACATGGCAATTCAAGCTATAAGTACTAACGAGATTGATGCTTCTACAGTGATTCCTTTAGGAGTCAATGCAGCACAGGGACAACAGATAGTCATTAGTTTAGAGAGCACCAATGTTACCCAAGACATCTACTTAGAGGATACAGAAACTAATTTATTAACACACTTAAATACTTCTGACTATAGTTTTACTCCAAGTATAGATTTAGCGGATATAGGAAGATTTTATTTAAGATTTGGACAACAATCATTGTCTACTGATGTTTCAGAACTTGATAGACTTCAGATATACAGCGATACCGATTTAGAGCAAATTGTTATACAAGGCTTATTGAGTGAAGCAACACAAATGACATTGTTCGATATTCAAGGAAGAGAGATATTGAGGAAAGAACTCGTACTAAACAACATGCTTAATACAGTTAATACATCTAGTTTTATGGAAGGCGTTTATTTAGTTCAACTGAGCAATGAAACGTATTCAATCACTAAGAAGCTGATTATTAGGTAAATAATATTAAAATATATCATAAAAGTCCAGAAATTTTCTGGACTTTTTTGTTTTTTACCCCATAAGTAAATGCATTCTTACTTTCCATTACGGTTTTTCCGCAATTTTTCGATTTACAGGATGATAGTTATCAACATTAAAGTTTTGAGCTAAAAAATTAACTAATTTCAGAGAAGGAAAGCTATTAATTAATCTATAACCTCAACCTTATGAAAATTAAAGCACTGTTGCTCATCGCAATGATGACATCGGCCATGCTATGGTCTCAAAGTAAGGTACTTTGGCAAAAACAAATCTCGAATGCCAGTACCATCTCAAAACAAAACCATCTATCCTTAAAAGCGTTTCAAACCTTTAGTTTGGATGTAAATGCACTTAGGCAAGCCTTAAATGGTGTTGCCCAACGAAATGATTTTTCATCATCGTCTAGTACTATTTTATCGTTTCCAAATTCTGAAGGGAAACTACAGCGATTCTCTATTAAAGAGGCATCTGTTATGCATCCTGATTTACAAGCAAGATTCCCTAACATTAGATCTTATGTAGGTCAAGGCGTAGATGATGCCTCTACTATTATTAGATTCAGCCTATCTCCTTATGGTTTTAGTGGGATGATTCTATCTACAAATGGTAATGATACATTTATAGAACAAACTGCGAGAAGTTCAAACCAGTACATAGCCTTTAACAGAAAAAACAGAATCAATTATCATAACGATTTTGAATGTGAAGTATCAGAACAAATGAACAGAAGGGTGTCTTCAAATCTTATGATGAAAAATGCTGATGATTCTATTCTCAAAACCTATAGACTTGCGGTATCTGCGACAGGCGAATATACGCAGTACCATGGCGGTACAGTAGCACAGGCTCTGGCAGCTATTAATACTACAATGACCAGAGTCAATGGTATTTTTGAAGTAGATTTTAATGTAAACATGGTATTAATAGCCAATACGGATAGTGTTATCTATACAAATACCGCAACCGATCCATATGGCAATACAACTAGTGGATATAACTCGCAATTACAAAATACATTGACCTCGGTAATAGGCGAGGCCAACTACGACATAGGACATTTATTTGCTAACCTTCAAAATAATGGTAATGCTGGGTGTATAGGATGTGTATGTGTTGATGGACAAAAAGGTAGTGGATGGACCTCATTAACTATACCTGAAGGTGATCCTTTTGATGTAGACTATGTAGCCCATGAAATGGGGCACCAATTTGGCGGTAATCACACATTTACTTTTAGTAATGAAGGCACTGGTGCACAAATGGAACCCGGTAGTGGCTCTACAATTATGGGCTATGCTGGAATTACGGGCGCTACCGATGTACAACAAAACAGTGACCCTTATTTCCATGCTGTTTCAATACAACAGATAACGAATTATGTTAAAACGACGTCTTGTCAAACCAATACAAATACAGGTAATGCGACACCAATAGTAAATGCTGGTCCTAACTATACAATTCCTAGAGGTACTCCATTTGTATTAGATGGTTCTGCTACCGATGCAGATGCAGGTGATGTATTGACGTATTGTTGGGAACAATTTAATGTTGGATCTCCATCAACAACAAACCCAAGTGTGAATAACACTTCTGGAGCCGCATTTAGATCATTTAATCCTACTACCGATACAAAACGTTACTTTCCAAGATTAGAAACCATTAAATCAGGTGCAACATCATGGCAATGGGAAGCGGTCCCTAATGTGTCAAGAACACTCAACTTTAGACTCACTGTTAGGGATAATGTTGCAGGTGGCGGAGCAAATAATAGCGATGATGTAGTCATTACCGTAAATGGTACAGCCGGTCCATTTATAGTAAACTCTCCTAATACCAATGTGACTTGGAATGCAGGAACAACACAAAACGTAAATTGGGATGTTGCAGGTACCACAGGGAATGGTGTCAATGCGGCTACTGTTGATATTTTATTGTCTACTGATGGTGGCGATACTTATCCTGTAATCATAGCTTCTGGAGTAACAAATGACGGCTCTCATGATATTATTGTACCTGATAATCAAGGAAATCAGAATAGAATTATGGTTAGAGGCTCTAACCATATTTTCTTTGATATTTCTAATACTAATTTTACTATTGGCCCACCAGTAGTTTGTAATGCGGACGTGCCTACAGGTTTGGCAGCTTCAAATTTAGCTGAAACTACAGCCACCTTAAGTTGGGATGCAGTGCCTGGGGCAACATACGATTTAAGGTATAGAGAAACAGGAACTTCAACTTGGACTACTATTGAAGTCACAGGGACTTTTTCTAACTTAACTGGTTTGACAGCTCTAACACAATACGAAGCTCAAGTAAGAAGTAAATGTTCTGGAGGATCAAACTCAGCCTACAGCAGCTCGGTAACTTTTACAACAACAGATGTACAGCTCAATTATTGTAATTCAGCAAGCACCAATGTAAATGATGAATTTATTAGTAGAGTACAATTAAATACGATTGATAATAGTTCTGGGGCACAGTTTTATTCAGACTTTACAAGTATTTCCACGACCCTTACTAAAGGGACTCAATATACCATCTCCATTACACCAACTTGGACTGGAACTTTATATAATGAAGGTTATGGTGTTTGGATAGATTATAATAGAGATGGTGATTTTACCGATGCAGGAGAAGAAGTATTTACCTTAGCACCTAGCCAGGTCACACCAGCGAGCGGAAGTTTTACAATTCCTGCTGGAGCTGTGGAGAACTCAACTAGAATGCGTGTGACTATGCGTTACAATCAAATACCTGGGCCTTGTGACAGTTTTACATATGGCGAAGTAGAAGATTATACGGTGATCATTCAAGGAAGCGGACCAGATACTGAAGCACCAGTAATTACTTTAAATGGCGCATCAACCATAGATTTGGACTTGGGAGATACTTATACAGAACTTGGAGCCACGGCGACTGATAATGTTGATGGAGATTTAACGTCGAGCATTGTTGTGGGTGGTGATGTGGTAAATACCAGTGTGGTGGGATCGTACCAAGTCACCTATAATGTAAATGATGCCGCAGGAAATGCTGCGACCGAAGTTATTAGGACAGTTAATGTTAATGCAGATACAACACCTCCTGTTATTACCTTAATTGGAGATTCAACCATTAACTTAAATGTTGGTGACACCTATAATGAATTAGGGGCAACAGCTACAGATAACCTAGATGGTGATATTAGCGCAAGCATTGTAATTACTGGAGCAGTCAATACCGCTTCTGCAGGTACGTATTTCGTTAATTATAATGTTAGTGATAGTTCGGGTAATGCAGCAGCACAGGTCACAAGAACTGTTAATGTGCAAGCAGACACGACGCCACCAGTCATTAATTTAATTGGCGCATCAACGATTAATCTAACTGTTGGGGATACGTACACCGAACAAGGTGCCACAGCAACCGATAATCTAGATGGTGATATTACGGGCAATATTGTTATTGGAGGTGCTGTCGATACCAATACGGCAGGAGTCTACCAGGTTACTTATAACGTCAGTGATGCAGCAGGAAATGCCGCAACAGAAGTCATTAGAACTGTTAACGTTTCAGAACCATCTTCTGGTTGTTCGGGTGGTATTAATACGTTCCCGTATGCCGAAGGTTTTGAGGGTTCTATAGGTGCATGGACGCAATCCTCTGCCGATGATATTGATTGGACTGTGAATTCTGGAGGTACGCTATCTAATAATACCGGACCATCCTCGGCACTAGAAGGTTCAAGTTATATTTATGTAGAGGCTTCAGGTAATGGAACAGGCTATCCCGACAAAAGAGCGATTATTACATCGCCTTGTTTTGACCTCTCCGTGCTTACGGAAGCCACCTTTAAATTTAGCTACCATCAGTTTGGTGCAACCGATATGGGAACTATAGATTTAGAAATTACAGATGATGAAGGTGCCAACTGGACGTCTATTTGGAACAGCTCAGGAAACCTTGGTAATGCATGGCAAGGTGCAGTAATTGATTTGAATGCCTATTTGGGCAAAGGAATTCAACTGCGTTTTAATCGTGTAACCGGAAGCACTTGGCAGGCAGATATTGCTATTGATGATGTGTCATTGGCTGGTCCTCCAGCTCCACCAACCTGTGATGATGGCATTCAAAATGGTGATGAAACTGGAGTTGATTGTGGCGGCTCTTTCTGTGCACCATGTACTACATCTAATGTTGTTCTTAATGAAGGCTTTTTTGAAACAGGATTAGACAGATGGATTGATGGTGGTAGTGATTGCGCTAGAGTGCAATCTGCAAATTCATTTGAAGGTAACTTCTCCGTACGAATAAGAGATAATTCAGGAGTAGCTTCGTCAATGACCTTGAATAATATTGATGTTACACCTTATAGTTCGGTCGAAGTTGATTTTTATTTCTATGTATTTAGTATGGAAAATGGTGAGGATTTCTGGTTGCGATTCTTTGATGGCTCGGCTTGGAATACCGTTCAAACCTGGACCAGAGGGGTTGATATCAATAACAACACATTCTACAATGCGACGGTAAACATTAATCCAGCGCAATATAATTTTGTCACTAATTCTGGATTTAGATTCCAATGTGATGCTTCGGGAAATCAGGATCAAATCTTTATAGATCAAGTGACTATTACAGGTATTTCTAGTGGTTCGCGTGGATCTAAAGATAAACTGGAAATTGTTGGTTATCTGGATTCTCCTGAGGTTTCTGAATTTGACATTCATTTGTATCCAAATCCTGTTAAAGGAAATATTCTTAATGTCGAGGTTTCTAGTCTAGACGTGTTTAACTATAGAATTGTTAATATTCAAGGACAAACTGTAGCAAGAGGAACTTCTGACGGTAAAGTAGATGTCTCTAAACTCGAAGGTGGTATGTACTTTATAGAAGTGAATGATGGAGACGAGATTGTCACTAAAAAGTTTGTTAAGAACTAATTAAATAATTAACTCCTTTAGAAAAACCCAGAAGCTAAACTTCTGGGTTTTTTTATATGTGCTTAATTTCATTGTCATGGAGCAATGTATCACCTCTTAGTCTTAATAATACCTGCGCTACGGCAATGGTATCTTTTTCGCAATAGTTAATAATACGATCTATATCATTTTCTTGATAATATACACTATAGACTTCACTGCCATCAATATCATCCTTTGGGGAAGGAATGCCTAAAACCTTAGTTAGCAATTTTAGGGATGTATAGGTTTTATAATCACCAAACTTCCATAATTCTAAAGTATCAAGATGAGGAACTTCCCAAGGCTTCTTACCAAATAGATTGAGTTTATAAGGTAATTCTATGTTATGAATAATCATCCGTCTTGCGATATAAGGAAAATCAAACTCCTTACCATTATGGGCACAAAGCAAATGTTTGTTTTGACTAAAGTGTGATATCACCAGGTTCTTAAAGTCTTTTAAGATTTTTGATTCATCACCATGAAACGAAGTGACTCTATAGGTTCTCACATCGCCCAGAATATTAAAATAGCCCACAGAAATGCAGATGATTTTGCCAAATTCAGCCCAAATGCCAGCTCTATCGTAAAATGCTTCGGCTGTAAATTCATCCTTACGTTGGTATTTAGACTTAGCTTCCCAAAGGCTTTGTTTTTCAGGATCTAAATCAGAGAATTCTTTCGTTTCGGGAACAGTTTCAATATCTAAGAATAGTATATTTTCTAGGTTAAGTTTGGAGATCATATGGGGTTAATCTTTTTCAAATTTATAAATTCTGTGGCCTTCTTCTGATCAAAACCTTTTCATTGTTTACCTAACATCTTATAAGCCTCCTCAATATACAACGTAATATCACTTGTAAATTTTCCTATACCTGCGTCTGGTGATTTTTGATGCCCCAACCTTACGATGATAACATTGTCTTCTGGCTGAATAATGACATACTGCCCTAAGTGGCCACGCATCATTTTAAAGTTCTTTCCGTTGACATCTTTCATCCACCAGCCATAGCCATATTCTGGACTTTCAGGGAAACGAGGTGTAATGGATTTTGCGACATAGGCAGAATCTATAATCTGTTTGCCATTCCATTTTCCGTGGTTTTTAAATAGTTTTCCAAAGCGTGCAAAGTCTTTGGCGCTACCCGCAATACAGCAGTAGGCCTTTACCAAATCGTGGCCATCGCTATCCACCTGCCAAAGCACATCGTTTTCGCTTCCTAGAGGTTTCCAAAAGCTTTCTTCTAGGTACTTGTATAATTTTTTACCAGTGGCTTTTTCTATGACCATCGCCAACATCTGCGTATCACCGCTGGCATATTTAAAGTCTTGCCCTGGCTCATTTACTACTTTTAGGCCATTGGAGACCTTTGCTAAATTGTCATCAAAATAAGCACGAGTGGTAATAGAAAATGGTGAATAATAGCGTTCATCCCAATTGGTGCCAGATGCCATACTACTTAAGTCACCAACGGTTGTTTTAGAGGCTTTACCTTCACAAAAGGCTGGAAGAAAATCGCAAATGGGCTGGTCTAAACTTTTAATGTAGCCATCCTGTATGGCTTTAAACATCATTCCAGAGACATAGCTCTTCGCCATGGAGAAGGAATTGGACTTAGAATTCTCCTCAAAACCATCGTAGTATTCTTCAAACCAAATACTATCATTTTTAATGATCACATAAGCGATAGTTCCCCAATCTTTATTGGCTTTTTGTAAGTCCTCAGTTGGCCTTACGGTATTATAGGCTTTATGATTTGGCCAAGGTTGCGGGTTATCACTTGCTTCTATGGTTCGATTGTCAAAGTGTTTGTAATCTTCTAGATATGCTGTTGTATGGCCTTTCATGTAAGTGACCCTAACTGCTTTTAAAAGGTAATCGGTGTCTGTGATATATAAAACTAAAACAAGTAGTCCTAATAAGATAATAAGATATTTAAATAGCTTTTTCAAAAATTTCATTGAGATGGTGTATTGGTTTTTTTACGTTTTTTGAGCTTTTCTTTATAAAAACGCTTTTCTGCGATATAAAGTGTCTTGTTAAAAGTAGCAATTATATGCTGATCTTTATCGATGAGATTTATTGTCTTAATTAAATCCGTTTCCTTATGTTCTTCGATGTTTAGTTTTATGCTTTCTATCTCATTTTTGGTAAAATGAAATTCGCCATAAATAGTAGATTTGGCGGGTTTTTTATAACGTGCTTCTACGGCCTTGTCCCAAACTACATAATCATCACCAAGTATATAAATCAGTTGGGTCATATATATGGGGTCTGTTGCCGCTAACATACTGCCACCGAATATAGTACCTACATAGTTTCGGTTTTTCCAGTTAAGCTTTAGACGAATCTTTACATAATGTAAATCTTCGCTAACCTCAATCAATTTAGCTGTAGTTCTGCGATACATGGGTGACCAATTTAAGCCATATTTGTAAATTGTAGATACTTTAAAGAAGCGCTTTAAAAATTCTGCACCAGATCTATACATTAAAAAAGTGTTTGTTGTTTGTATTCACTTTCATGATTGAGTAACCATTGTTTTCTGTGCAATCCGCCAGCATATCCTGTTAAGCTACCATCGCTTCCAATAACTCTATGGCAAGGGACAATAATCCAAAGTGGGTTTTTTCCATTGGCACTTGCCACAGCTCTGATAGCCTTAATATCACCCAATTGTTTTGACAAATCTAGATAGGATATGGTTTTACCGTAAGGAATGCGTTGGAGTTGATTCCATACTTTTTTTTGAAACGAAGTCCCTTCAGGATTTAAGTTGAGGTCAAACGTTTTGATTTGGTTATTAAAGTAAGCCTTTAGTTGCGTGGCACAATCCAAAAGGGTTTCTGGGATCACCTCGGATAATTCTTCTTTAGGGTTTAATATAGATACTGATGCAATACCATTATCATCACCAACAATTTTAGCATGCCCTAAAGGAGTTTCTATATAGCAGGTATCCATTAGTTTTCGAGATTATCGTTTTCTATCAATCCAAGACGTTTGGCTCTAGCTTCCCAACTTTTTCTGGCGAGCAATTGTAAATCAGAGACATTATCACTTTCATCCATAATCTCTAATCCGAGGAGTGTTTCAATAACATCTTCCATAGTGACCAATCCACTGACGGAGCCGTATTCATCAACTACCAAAGCCATATGGTTTCTGCTCTCTACCAGTTCTTCAAAAAGGGTAGGAATGGGTAAACTTCTATTAACAATGATAATGCTTCGCTTAATTTCTGATAATAACTTAGACTTGTTATCTAGAGCCATCTCTTTAAAAACCTCATCTTTTAATACTAACCCTGTAATATTATCGGGATCGTCTGTATACACGGGAATACGCGAAAAACGAATATTTTGGTTAGCCTCAAAAAAGTCTTCAATAGTAGTATTCTCGTTTTCGGTTTTCATCACCGTACGAGGTGTCATAACATCTTTTGCCTGTACTTCTTTGAAGCTAAGAAGGTTTTTGATGACCTTGCTTTCGTTTTCCTGAAACACACCTTCTTCTTGAGCGATGTCGGTCATAGCTTGGAAATCTTCACGACTTAGAACACTTCCATGGTGACCTTTACCACCAATAAGTTTAGTGGTTAATTGCAATAGCCATAAAATTCCTGTCCATTTTAAGGGGAAGATTAAAATGTTAAGCGCCTTGGCGGTGAAATTAGCGAGTTGTTTCCAGTAAGTAGCACCAATGGTTTTTGGAATGATTTCTGAAGCGACTAGTATGAGTATCGTCATAACGGTAGATACCAAGCCTACCATAACGTCTTCGGTGAATTCTATACCTAAGATACTTCGTTTTGTGCTTCCATATAAATCAGCATAAGCTGATTTTGCTTGTACACCCACCAAAATGGCACCAACCGTATGTGCAATGGTGTTAAGTGTAAGGATGGCGATTAGCGGTCGGTCCACATCTTTTTTTAAATCCTCTAGATCATTGGCATATGCTTTACCCTCACTCTTTTTTACATTGAGAAATGTAGGTGTAATACTAAGTAAGACGGCCTCTAAAATGGAACATAAAAATGAGAAAAAGATGGAGATTATAGCGTAAAAAATGAGTAAGCCCATTAAAGTCTTTAAATTTAGTTAATGCTAAGTTACAAAATCAATATTACTATTCTCCAATATATTTATACACAGCTTGCTGCCACTTTGGCTCAGTAATTTTTTGAAGAAGGATGAGATCGATTTGTTCTTTTAAGGGACTTTCATCCTTGAGTGCGATACCCATATTATTACGAACCAAATAAGCTTCAGATAACATAAGGGCTTCGTTATGATGAATTCTATTGTGGTATTTTAAAACTGGAAGATTAGAGACCACAGCATCAGCCTTGCCAGAAAGTACAGCCTCAATAGCATTATTTAATGTAGTTTGCGGTATATATTCAATAAGCTCACGTTTTAGAAATTCGGCACCAGAAGAGTTCGCCACAGCCGTAACTCGAACATTTCTTAAATCTTGAATAGAATTGATATTGCTCTTCGTCTTAGAATGGAATAGTTGCGCACTAGCATTAGCCGTGAAGAGTGAAAAAAAGATAATACTTGTAAAAATCCAAATAATGCCAAGAATCTTACCTGCTTTACTTCTAGGGACTTTATCGCCATAACCTACAGTCGTCATGGTGACTGCTGACCACCATAGCCCATCAGCTATGGTTTCTATGTTTCGCTCAGTATGTTCGCCTTTAGCATAATGCTTTTCAATTAAAAATACTATAATTGCCGAAACCAAAAGCATAAGTAATAGTAGGATAATTAATTCTAGGAGATTGATAAAAATAGGCATCCACTTTTGTAGGGCGGATTCTGAGATATGACTTTTAGAGACGGCAATACCAGTGCCAGATGGATTAACAGGTTGTGTAAAATCAACAAGCTTTTCGCGTTGTGGTGTTATAGATATAGCACCCAAACCTACATCAAAGGTTTTGTTGTTTAAGCCAGTTAACAAGGTATTCATATCAGTGACATGATACTCGTAGTGTAGATCTAAGTCTTTGGCTATATCTTCCCAAAGCTCCACCATAAGACCTTCTACTTCACCAGAGTTGCTCTTAATACCAAAAGGTGGAGAATCATATACCGCTACTTGCAGTGTATCTTGCGAGAATGAAAGCCAAGGGATTATAAGAAACAAGAGGTATTTCATAATCCCTAAATTATAAAATACAAGGTTAATTTAGTATTAAGAATGAGTCGAGGTTTTGCTACGCTTTTAACAACCCTTCGACCATGCTCAGCATAAATTTTCATTGATGAAAGTTACTGTAAATTCCGTCTTAGAATTTTGAAGCCATTATCTAAAACGTCTTTTGGTATTCCAAATTATACGATTTCGTTCTTTGGTCTCTTTCCATGATTTAGTTATTGCTTAGAGTTCTCATTGTTTTTTGATTTTGGTACTGAAGCATTACTCCGGCAAGCTCAGTGTGACAGTTCAGCACGTGTTGATGATGGTACAAATTTAGAATGAAAACTCTAATCAAAAAAAAGAATAGATGGGGTTAACCTAAGGCATAATACAAATGCCTGTCGTAATTTTATGAGAACTTTTACATTTAACTAATAAAAAAACGATAAATTATAAGTGAAAAATTCAATATTTTAAATTGTTATCTAAGTATTATTTACGACTACTTTTTTTGTTCTTTTTTTGTTTGGGAAACTTTATGTATTCCCAAATTATTAATAGGCTAACTGAACCAGTACTTTCTAAAAACAGCTTAGCTGAGAAAATTTATTTACAAATAGATAATACCTTATATCAAACAGGAGAAACTATTTGGTTTAAGGCCATAGTATCTAGATCCTATGATCATAGCTGGTCTGACATCAGTAAAATTCTCCATGTAGAGTTGATTGATATTAATGATAAGGTTATTGATCATCAATTATTAAAATTAAATGATGGTTTGGCCAATGGCTCGTTTGTCCTTGAAAAAAGCTACGAGCCTGGTGAATACAAGATTAGGGCCTATACAAATTGGAACAGAAACTTCGAACAGGACTTTATTTTTCTCCAGTTTATAGATGTAGTCAATTTAGAAAAAGATACACTTAACGAAAAACCAATTATCAATCTAGTGATTGGCACAGGAGAATATAAGTCTTTACAGGCAGATATTAATCCAAGGTTAGTCAATCGTGATTTTAAGGGCAAACTAAAACTCTATATAGACACGGTGAAAGGTCTCGATTCTTTGATACTGGAGGAAACTAAAAATGACATTTATAAATTAGATTACCAGCTTCCTAAAGACGCTATCCGGGTAGAATTGAGGTTTAATGCACTTGCTAAGCAGAGTATTTACAAAAAAGAAGAGGTTTTTTATAAAGAAACCATAATTATAGATAAAGACTACCTTGACATCCAATTTTTTCCAGAAGGTGGTCATCTCGTCGATAGACTTCTTAGTACAGTGGCTTTTAAAGCCATTGACTATAATGGATTGGGTCAAAAGGTTATAGGAAAAATTAAAGATAATTCGGGTGACGATATAACTACATTTAGCAGTAATGATTTAGGTATGGGAACGTTTAAGCTTTTATCTAGATTAGACACCTCTTATTATGCGGAAATTAATAAAGGGCAAATTAGCTATAGGTACCAACTGCCTAGAGTGAGACCTAATGGTAGCGTTATAACGCTGGCTAACTTGCGAGACAAGTTGCGATTGTCTATTGTGTCGAATAATCAGACGTCCAAGTTCTTAACCCTAAAAACATCATCTAGAGGCGTAGAATACCAGAACTTTAGTTTTGGACTAAAAGATACGATAATAACTTCAATACCAAAGACTTCATTGCCCGAAGGCATAGTGAAAATCAGTTTACTGAACGACAAAAACCAAAAAATATGTGAGCGTTTAGTTTTTAATAATAGACCAGAACAGAGGTTGAAGATGAACATGGTCTCGGACAAAGTATTGTATTCTCAGCGCGAAGAGGTGCGCATTACCCTTAAAGTAGACAGTGCGCAAACCAATGAGCCTATGAGCCTTTCGGTTTTAGTATTAGATAAAAACCGAACAGAAACTTCCAGAGGCTACAAACCCAATATTTTGACCTATTTATTGCTGAATTCAGAACTTAAAGGGTTTATTGAAAACCCAAACTATTACTTTGATGAATCAAACAGAAGTAGATATATCGATTTAGATGCTTTATTGTTAACCCAAGGTTGGCGAAATTATAACTATCAAAAAGAAAAACCATTAACGACTTTTGAATACAACCCAGAAATTCATCTTTCATTATCTGGGACTATTGGCGAATATTTTAATCCAAATAAGCGACCTAAGACCACTTTAGATCTTAATCTGATGATAAAGGATAAGATCCCTAGAGTTTATAGTCTAGAAATTCCTGAAAGTGGTAAATTTCGTTTCCAAGTAGATGATATTTATAAGTCCAATATAGACTTCTTCATGCAAGTAGTTAATCATAAAGGAACACCTCAAGATTTTAAAATCAATCTTGATAAAAAATGGCGCCCAGAAATACAAAAACAAAGCCAAACACCATTTTCGATACCAAGTTCTATAAAAACCAATTTTGGTGATCAAATGGAGGTGGTTAATGAAATTAAAGAAAGGTATGAGACTGCATTTAACACCATTGCTTTAGGAGAGGTCAACATTAAAGGCTATAAACTAACTCTTGCACGAGAAGCATTTGTGAAGAGACACGGAGAACCTACAAAAATATTGAAAGGAAGCGATTTAAATAAAAATCCACCAAAATGGAACTGGGGACTTTTAAGCGTTATCAGAGCCAGATTTCCAAATGAGGTTATTATTAAAACTGTTTCAATTCCTCATGACCCATGGCTAATACCGGTTGTGAGAGGTGCAGAATGGCCTAATGGCTTTACTTATGTATTAGTAGACAATATACCAGTAGCTTTGAAAGACTATGGAATGATAGAGACTATTCCGGTAGATGAGGTTGTGGATATTGATATATTAGAATCACCAAGAAATGGAAATAAGTATTGTTCAGAGGTTTTAAGAGTGACACAGTGTCCTACCTATACAGCCTTAATAAACATTTATACAAAATCTGGCAAAGGTATTTATGGAATGGTTAAGCCCAAAGGCTATAAGGTAGATAAGCTACAGGGGTTTTCTGAGGCGATTGAGTTTTATGCACCAAATTATGAAACACTTTCTAATCAGGATTGGGTAATACCAGACAATAGA
The DNA here is from genome assembly GCF_028282165.1 of Winogradskyella sp. Lineage (GTDB taxonomy): Bacteria > Bacteroidota > Bacteroidia > Flavobacteriales > Flavobacteriaceae > Winogradskyella. The sequence goes on from NZ_JANQIM010000040.1 coordinate 28,471, forward strand.
AGCGTGATTCATTGGTCGCCAAATATTGAATTGAATGCTGAAAGCGAGTATCTTTTGGAATTCTATAACGATGATTACATTGGGGAAGTTTCAGTAATTGTTGAAGCTATTTCTAAAGACGGAAAAATAGGGTATATAGAAAAGACCTATACGATTAAAGAAGCCGAACGCTAAGAAACAAGACGTTTCAATTACCTGCGTACCATACAATACTTTGGAAGGCAAGACGCTCAAGGTGACAAGTTTTCGATTACATTCAACAGGGATTAAGCATTTATAATTCTTACCACGTCTTTGGCGAAGTATGATGCGATAATATCAGCACCAGCACGTTTAATAGAGGTAATTTGCTCTAGCATTACGGTATCGTGATCTAGCCAGCCTTTTTCAGCAGCAGCTTTAAGCATGGCGTATTCGCCAGAAACCTGATACACGGCAATAGGGATTTCAAAACTGTTTCTAATATCACGTACAATGTCCAAATAGCTTAATCCTGGTTTTACCATTACGATATCGGCACCTTCGGTAATGTCCATTTCAGTTTCCCTAATGGCTTCATCTCTATTGGCAAAGTCCATTTGGTAAGTCTTTTTGTCTTTTGGCACATTAACCATATCCACAGGTGCAGAATCAAGCGCATCTCTAAACGGCCCATAAAAAGCTGAGGCATATTTTGCAGAGTAGCTCATAATTCCAACATCTAAAAAGTTAGATTGGTCTAGGCCTTCCCTAATACCAAGGATGCGACCATCCATCATATCGCTTGGCGCAACAAAATCAACACCAGCTTCAGCATGCGAAATACTCATTTCGGCCAAGACTTCTACAGTGGCATCATTAACGATTTTTCCGCCTTCAACAATACCATCGTGACCATAAGACGAAAATGGATCTAAGGCCACATCTGTCATCACTAACATGTCTGGACAAACCGCTTTAACGGTTTTTATGGCGCGTTGCATTAAACCATCTGGGTTTAAGGCTTCAGTACCTTTGTTGTCTTTTAGAGCATCATCTACCTTCACGAATAGCAAGACAGATTTTAAGCCTAAATTCCAAAGCGATTTCACTTCCTCTTTAAGTAAGTCTAGACTATAGCGATAGTAATTGGGCATTGAGGCAATTTCTTCTTTTACCCCTTTACCTTCAACGATAAATAGTGGGACTAGAAAGTCATTTGGTGTAATAATAGTTTCTCTTACTAAACCTCTAATAGCCTCGTTGGTTCTTAGTCTTCTATTTCTTCTAATTGGAAACATGTTCTATATAATTTGATTTGTCGTATCGAGCCTGCCTGTTCGGCAGACAGATGTTCTGACAGTTAACGTTTGGATATATCAAGAACCGTAAAACGACTTCTCGATACAATTTTGCTTTGCAAAATTACTCGAAGTGACGGTTATACCCAATTCTTAGGATCTTTTAATACGATTAATAAGCGTTCTTCTTCACTTCCTTTTTCAGGATGATGATCGTATACCCATTGTACATGAGGCGGCAGGCTCATTAAAATGCTTTCTATGCGTCCGTTGGTTTTTAAGCCAAATAAAGTGCCTTTGTCGTGCACCAAATTAAACTCAACATAGCGACCACGACGTATTTCCTGCCAATCACGCTGTGCTTTAGTATAGCTTATGTCTTTCCGTTTTTCAACAATAGGCACATAAGCTTCTAAAAAACTATCGCCAACTTCAGTTACAAAATCGTACCAATTCTGCATGCTCATATCTTCGGTCTTTTTGCAATAATCGAAGAATAAACCGCCTACACCTCGTGCTTCATTTCGATGTGAATTGTAAAAATAGTCATCACATCTGGCCTTGTATTTTGGATAAAATTCAGGATTGTGATGATCACATGTTGTTTTACAAACGCGATGAAAGTGCTCGGCATCTTCATTAAACAAATAATAAGGGGTTAAATCTTGTCCACCACCAAACCATTGGTTCACGATATTGCCTTTTTGGTCATACATTTCAAAATAACGCCAATTGGCATGTACCGTTGGTACCATAGGATTTTTGGGGTGTAAAACCAAACTCAGCCCACAGGCAAAGAAATCCACATCTTTAACACCGAAGTAGTTTTGCATACTTTCGGGCAGTTTACCATGTACGCCAGAAATATTGACACCTCCTTTTTCAAAAACGTTGCCATTCTCGATAACACGCGTTCTACCACCACCACCTTCTGAGCGTTCCCAGATATCTTCATGAAATTTCGCCTTACCATCTATGGCCTCTAATTTTGAAGTAATCGTGTCTTGTAGTTCGTGTATATAATTGAAAAATTTATCTTTCAAAATTTAAGATTTATAAAGTTCATATAGTTCCATATCCAAGGCCGATTCACCAGGTGGTGTAAATGCCTTGTTAAGGGTTTTTTGCCAACTAAAACCATTGTTTGTAGCCACTTTTATACTCCCTGTATTGTCTTTATGGACAATAATCTGTAGAGTTTCAAGGCCTAATTCATTAAAGGCATGGGCTGATAAAGCCTTAATGGCACTAGATATTAGACCTTTCCCTTCAAATGTGTAACCAATACAATAGGCAAATTCGCCTTGCTTTTTATTCCAGTCTAACGATTTAATATAAATGAGACCAGCTAGGTCTCTAGTTTTTGAATGTTTTAAAGTGAACAAAAATTCTTCTCTGCGATTAAACTGTTTTACTTTCCTTTCCACAAACAGTTGCGACAATGTAGGCGTTAGGGTTTGCTCTAAAGTTTTTGGGAAATAACGCTTAAAACGGTCTTCGTTAGAGATCATGAGATTGTAGATTTTCCAGGCGTCACCACCATGAATCGGATTAATTTCAAAACCGTTAAACGTCGCAATCATTAGTTAAGATCTATCTTGTCGAAAGGTTCAAAACCAATTTCCTCGTCATCATCGAACAATAAGTCAACAGCAATGACCGAGGCTGAGGTCACACTTAAGGGAAGCACCAAAATAACACCAATAACCGGAACTAATAATAAGAGTAAAAATCCGATGCCATTTCCTATAGCCAAACCGCGGTGTTGTCTAATAAAAGCTACACTTTCCTTATATTTAAAATGACGTTCTAAGGTATAATCCATATTGGCAAACCCAGCATAATAGGCTTGTACTAAAAATAATAAGGCTGTTGAAAAAATATTAACAACTGGGATGAATTTTAATAAGAGTATAGGAATAGTATAGAGCAGTTCTCTTAATAGATTTCTCAGGCCTATTCGAATACCACGGACAAGCTGTTTAGAAAAATTAGTTTTCACATAGTTTTTAGCAGGTTTGCCCGTAAAATAAGCTTCAATTTTTTCGGAAACTGGACTCATAAATGGCGATGAGAGCGCCATGATAATATGTTTGTACATAATAAGCCCAATAGCAAAAATGATAATACCAGAAATAAATGTAGAAATCGCTGTAAAGGTCACTTTGCCAAATTCCCATGTCCAAATTTGAGCTATCCATTCGCCAAGATTATCCGATAGGCCATAGGCCGAAACAAATATCAATACAAATACAACAAAGCTTATGATTACAGGAATGACAAAGTACTTCCATAATTTCAATTTTGAAATTAAACCGTAAGCACCAGAGTACACCTGAAGTCCTCTAAATATATTTTGTATCATTTTTCAGTTTTTTGGTTAATAGTATTAAGCTACTAAACAAGACGTATGAAATCAATATCTGTTACGCAAAAGATACTATAACGGTTAAGGTTTATACTCTTTTACCGCATCAATAAACGCTTTGGCATTATCCAATGGAATGTTAGGTAAAATGCCATGACCTAAATTTACGATGTATTTGTCTTTTCCAAAAGCATTAATCATCTCGTGTACCATCTTTTTAATTTCAGAAGGAGGTGAGAACAGTCGTGATGGATCAAAATTACCTTGAAGTGTCATGTTTCCGCCAGTTAAATAGCGTGCATTTTGTGGCGAGCAGGTCCAGTCGATACCTAAAGCTGAAGCATTGGACTTTGCCATCTCGCCAAGGGCAAACCAACAGCCTTTTCCAAAGGCGATAACAGGTGCATCATCTTTTAAGGCGTCAATGATTTGATTAATGTATTGCCATGAAAACTCTTGATAATCCATAGGTGAAAGCATACCTCCCCAAGAATCAAAAATCTGTACGGCATTACAACCAGCATTCACCTTTGCTTTGAGATAAGCTATAGTAGTATCCGTTATTTTTTGAAGTAATCCATGCGCAGCAACAGGTTGTGTAAAACAAAACTCCTTGACTTTATCAAAGTTTTTACTGCCTTGTCCTTGTACACAATAACACAAAATAGTCCAAGGAGAACCTGCAAAACCAATCAACGGAATTTCATTGTTGAGTAATTCCTTTGTCGCCTTTATGGCTTGCATCACATAGTCTAATTCTACATGCACATCTGGAATAATAACATTATCCACGTCCTTTTGAGAGCGTACAGGATTTGGCAAATACGGTCCAAAATTAGGTTTCATTTCCACCTCTATATTCATAGCTTGTGGAATCACCAAAATATCTGAAAATAAAATAGCAGCATCCATACCGTAACGACGGATCGGCTGTACGGTGATTTCACTGGCCAATTCTGGAGTACGACAACGCGTAAAAAAATCGTATTTGGCCTTTATTTCCATAAATTCTGGCAAATACCGACCGGCTTGACGCATCATCCACACAGGCGGACGCTCTACCGTTTCTCCCTTTAATGCTCTTAAGTATAAATCGTTTTTTATCATGGTAGGTATTAGCTGTTGGCTATTGGCCTTTAGCTATGTTTTATTTTATCGATTAAACTATTAGTCATGGTTCTGTCATTCCTGCGCAGGCAGGAATCTTTTTTTGCTGTCATTGCGAGTCAAGCTGAAAGCTTGATGTGGCAATCTGTAGGGATTACCGCGTCACTTTCGTTCCTCGTAATAACAATTATACATAATACGCATTCACCAATTCAATAACACTCTCAACAGTCGGCACTTTAGCAACCCTTACATCTTCAAAATATAACTTAGCCGCTTTAGCAGTAGTTTCACCAATGCAAAAGGCAATACCATGTGCTTTGTTCAGCTTTAAAAAACTCTCCACAGTAGATGGACTGTAGAACATTACACCATCTAAATTACCTTCAACCTTGTCAGCATCAAATTTGGTTTGGTAGGCTTCTACTTCATTAACCCTAATATTATTTTCGTTTAGAATATTTGGTAAATCGTCCAAGCGCAAGTCACTGCAGAAATACGTCACTTCTTTGCCATCTAAGTGTTCAACCAAATAGAGGGCTAATTTTTTAGCATTGGCTTCGGTATGTGTTACAGCACCTATGCGGTTTTCTACCATGCGTTTGGTGCGTCGTCCTACGCAATAAATATTTTTGAATTGTAATTCTGGCGCAGAGAAATTAGTAAGAAGTGCTTCAACAGCATTTTTGCTCGTAATAATGACATTTTCAATTTCATTTCTAATAATACTTTTTGAAAGCCGATTCAGGCTAATTTTTATAGTATCGTTGCTTTCGGGAACCACATCATTATGAAACAACAAAAGCTGGTCGTCCGTCAACTTTTTGGTAGAATAAATAGTAGTCGTCTTATCGCTACGTTGCAATTGATCGATTAAAGTTTTTCCGCCTCTACTGATGACATAATGAGCACAAAATTCTGCTAAATCATTATGTTTGCCCAAAGGAACAACTTTAGCAACTTCAACTTTTTTGGTCCCATCTTTACTTAACAGAATGCCTTTAAAATGAACTTCGTCATTTTTAATTAGGGCTAAGGCCCCAATCGGTGCAGTACAACCGCCTTCGAGTAGATTTAAGAATTTCCGCTCAGTTGCCGTGCAGATTTCGGTTTCTTCATGATTGATCTGTGCACAAATAGCCCTTGTTTCTTCATCGGTTTCCAACGCTGTTATCATAATGGCGCCTTGTGCGGGCGCAGGAATCATCCAATGGAGATTGATGGCATTCTCTGGTCTGATATTTAGTCTTCCTATGCCAGCAGCAGCAAAGATGGCCGCATTCCAATCTGTATGGTCTTCCAATTTTTGCAGTCTAGAGTTTACGTTACCGCGTAAACCAACGACCGTGTGCGTTGGATAACGGTTTAGCCATTGCGCACGACGTCTTAAACTACCAGTAGCGACAATGGCATCCCTGGCAGACAGAAATTCTTCGTTATTTTTAAATACGAGGGTATCGTTAACATTGCCGCGTTTTAAAACCGCGGCTTGCACTATACCTTTTGGTAGTAGAGTGGGTACATCCTTAAGCGAATGAACTGCGATATCAATCTCTTCATTAAGCATGGCAATGTCTAGGGTTTTTGTAAATATACCTGTGATACCAAGCTCGTATAAGGGTTTGTCTAATACAAGGTCTCCGGTTGATTTTACAGGAACTAAGACGGTTTTATGGCCTAAATGTTCTAATTGAGACTGAACGGTTTTTGCTTGCCACATAGCCAACTGGCTATCGCGTGTGCCAATGCGAATAATTTTAGGCATTATCTATTGTTTCTAACTGGAATATTTTTTTGATAAGCGCTATGCTTTCGTCAGAAGAATTGTCCGCTCTAAGGTGATGTGCGAATTGATTGGTGATTTTTTGAATGATGTTATTAGTAATCAATTCGGCCTGATCTTCATTAAAATCAGCCATCTTTTTGCGCTGTGTATTTAATTCAGAGGTTTTAAAACCGTTTAATTTATGCTTAATAGCCTGAATTGTAGGTACAAATTTTAGTGTATCTAACCAGGCATTAAACTCAGACATAATCTCATCGATAATGGCTTCAGCATCTGGGATAAACGCTTTACGTTTTTCTAGGGTGTCATCCGTAATTTTTGCCAAATCGTCTAAATGTACCAAAGTAACGTTAGAAAGTTGGGTAATATTTTTATTAACGTTTTTAGGGATGGATAGGTCTAAAACCAAAAGCGGTTTATCTGTAGTAATGAGCGATTTATAAACCGTAGGGTTTAATGCTCCTGTAGCGACAATAAGAATATCTGAGCTATTGATTTCGGCTTTAAGATCGGCATAATCTTTAACCAATAGATTAAACTTTCCAGCGACTTCCTCGGCTTTGGTTTTTGTTCTATTAATGAGTGTAATATGCGAATTCTGTGTATGTTTCACTAAGTTTTCGCAGGTGTTTCTTCCTATTTTACCAGTACCAAAAAGCAAAATATTTTTTTCTGAAATATTTTGAACGTTGTTCATAATGTATTGTACTGAAGCAAAGGATACAGAAGTTGCTCCCGAAGATAATTCGGTTTCATTTTTTATGCGTTTGCTAGCCTGAATCACTGAGTTCACCAAACGTTCCGTAAAGGAATTGAGCAAGTTAACTTTTTTGGATCTACGAGCAGCAAATTTCAGCTGGCTGATAATTTCGAAATCACCAAGAATCTGACTATCTAAACCAGAACCTACGCGAAACATATGATGGATGGCACTTTTACCCTTATGGATATAAGCCACCTCCTGAAATTCTTCAACAGTACCTTTAGTGTTTTCGCAAAGCAAGTGAATAAGCTGATAAGGATGCTCGGCAAAGCCATAAAGCTCCGTACGATTACATGTAGAAATTACCATTAAGCTATCGATCCCATTTTCTTTGGCCTGAAGCAGTAAGTTTTGCTTTTCTGCATCTCCCAAACTAAAATGACCACGTACTTCGGCATCGGCTTTTTGATAGCTGAGGCCTATAGCATAAAAATATGTGCTTTTATGATGTTGCATTCGCTCGTTTACCTGACTCGGGAATTAACAACGCAAATGTAATTTTGTTGTTAACAAAAAAATAACGCTAGAAGAACTTTAAGTATCGTTTCTGGTTTTTTGATGTAATATTTTAATAAAACATGATTTTTGTCATATTTTTGCAGTAAAACCAAGGGTTTTTTAATCTATAGTTTAGAATGAATCTAAATAAACAGAAAATGAATTCTGAAAATACTGCTCCAAAAAGTGTCGCCAGAGGAACTTTTGATGAAACTTTTATTGAAGATGGGTTTTTTATATTGACTCATAAAAATGAGAATGATACCGTTCAGATCCTTGAGCGTGACATAGATAGCACCTACATACAATTTCATTTTTGCACCAAGGGTTCGGCAGATTTTGTATTTAACCAAGGCCATTACACCTTGAATATTAAAGAGGAAACCTCTTTGTTACTCTACAACCCGCAACGCGATTTGCCGATTCACCTAGTATTACAACCCCATTCTTGGTTGGTATCCCTAGTCATTTCAATAAAGACATTTCACGGTTTATTTTCACAAGACGCCAATTACGTTACCTTTCTGTCCGAAGAGAACAAAAACAAAAAATATTACACCGACGGCAAGATTAATCCATCTATGGCAGTAGTTTTAAATCAATTGATTAGTTTTAACCTTAATGCGTCCATAAAGCCCTTGTATTTTAAAGGGAAAGTATATGAATTATTGAGTTTGTATTTTAATAGAAATGAGGATGCAGACATAGAACAATGCCCTTTTTTAGTTGATGAGGTAAATGTGGCCAAGCTCAAAAAAGCGAAAGATATCATCATAGCCCATATGGCCGAACCACCAAGCCTAAAAGATTTGGCCCAACAGGTAGACCTAAGTCTAAAAAAACTTAAGGAAGGATTTAAGCAAATTTATGGTGATACCGTTTATGGATTTTTGTTTGACTACAAAATGGAAGTCGCACGCAAACTTTTAGAGTCTGGAGATTATAACGTTAACGAAGTAGGTCTTAAAGTTGGTTATAGTACAGCAAGCCATTTTATAGCGGCCTTTAAAAAGAAGTTTGGGACCACACCTAAGAAGTATATTCTCAGTAATAACTAATTTAAGCTTTAACCCTACATTATCTATATTAAGGGAAAATGATGTTTTTCTGAAGCAAGGTTTTGAGCTTTAGTATTTAATAACCATTAAGTTATTGTTAATGAAATAATTACATTTTAATGTAATGAGCTTGGTGTGTTATAAAATTATTAATTCTGACTTTTCTTGAATATTTATTTAGAATTTTCTTACATTTGAGCCACTCCGATCATACAAAATACGTCATTTGACATGATTGCGCTTTATTAGGCCGCTCTACAACTATCCCCTAGTAGGCCAATTATGGCAATCGTGCTAATGACCAATGGAAATTTTTAGAATTTCTACAGACGACTTTATTGTCATCTACTATATGTTTAACATTAATAATTTATACCATGACACACCGATTAATCCAATTTTGTTATGCTTTCATTTTATGTTTGCCATTCAACATCCTTGCCCAGGAACTACCTGAGATTGTTCCGCCCTCACCAGAGGCGGCATCTTTTGCTAAGTTTTCCGAAATCCCTATTTCCCATTACACGGGTGTACCGAATATATCGGTGCCTATTAGCTCGTACAGGGTTGGCGAGAAGAGCTTTCCCGTAGAGATCAGCTATCATGCTAGAGGGATCAGGGTCGATGAGATCGCCTCCCGTGTAGGCCTAGGCTGGGCGCTGAATGCTGGTGGGCAGATTACAAGACAGGTACGGCACAAAGCCGATGACGGCTTTACGGGATATGGAAATGTGGCCAATACGCATGCCCTTGTTTTTGCCAACGGGGATAATCCCAATCTCGCTTCCGACCTCGCGACCCGTTTTTTAGACCCCTCAGATTATGATTTCGACAAGATACCCGACCTCTTTACACTTCAGGGCGGTGGGCTGTCAACGAAGTTTATCTTTAATTATGCCGATGGCAAGCCCCTGGTACAAAAATACGATGATATCATCGTAGAGCACAGGGAGCGTACAGGCCCTAATGCCTATGGAATTGCCGGTTTTATCGTTACGGACAAGGACGGGTATAAATACTATTACGGTATCGATAGTTTTGAAGATGTCAACGGTCCGGTAGTGGCGGATGTCGATTGGGTACAGAAGAAGTACACGTTCAAGGCGGATCAGTCCTATATTTTAATCAATCCCGAAGACGCCGTCTCATTTTCAACCGAATGGACAATATACCCTTATTTTAATACATGGCATTTAACCGAAGTGATAAGTCCCAATGGTGACAGGGCACGGTTTATCTACAACAAAGAGACCAATTATCTGTACCGACGCACGGGGGATAAATACATTGGAGATTTAGATCCCGAGGACCAGCTGCAAAACTATACCGATGTGGTTAGGATTGAGCAGTACCAATTGGAAGAAATCCAATATAACTTTGATGCCAACGGCGATTACACCAAGATTGTTTTTGAAGCCAATGATCAAAGGTCGGATTTACATACCATCGTCCACAATGACGGAGGGGTCTCGAGTGGAGACACTTGGCCGTCAGAAGGCAAGGAACTGGACGCCATTAAGATCTATGAGCAAAGCCATACCTATGATGATAATGGTGAGACCGTAACGGATTATGTGCTCAACAAGACCTTTAACCTTAGCCATCACTACGAGGAAAGCGATGATCATATTGGCCCTAGGTATAACTTTCTTCCGATTCTGGGCATAACCATGAACCCCTCGGCACGCAACAGGTTGGTCTTGGATGCCGTTACGGAAGTCGGTAAGGACGGAACAACAAAACCTCCCTATACATTTACCTATGACCCTACAAAGTTACCCAACAGGCATTCTAATTCGCAAGACTATTGGGGCTATTACAACGGAGCGGATAATGGGAGTTTTTTAGTCGGTTATGGCCTTGATAGACGTGTGAATACCGTGCTCTCCCAAGCAGGGATGCTAAAGCAAATTACCTACCCAACAGGAGGCAGTACACGCTTTACCTATGAGCACAACCGGGGTTTTAAAGGAAGCGAGTATGATGATGCATGGTTACCAGGCTATCAGGGTATATCCTTGCCAAGGATTAACCCTGGCTCAGAAAAAACTATAGGTTTGTCCTCAATGATAGCTTATGCCCAAAATCGTTATCATCCCACGGGTGGAATTGATGGTGGTGGTTTTTATGCCACTGAGGCGATAACCGTAAACACACCTTCAGAATTTAGGCTAGGCAATACTTACATTCTACCATTTTGGGGTGTAGAGTATGACGATGATATGCAAGAGCCAGAGCCGGTGAATCAAATGGAGGCCTGTATTGGTCTTGGCGGTCCATACGAAACGTGTAAATTTAGGGTGCTACTGAGAAGGGTAATGGGCGACGAAGGAGAAGAAGAGCCCGTTCCGGGAATACCAACAATAATGTTTTGGACCGACAGCCCACCGACACCTGTAGGGGCTGGAAAATACCGTTTAGAGGTACATCCCCCGAGCAATTGGGTCCCTGATGCTACAGTAGGAGATCCTGATTTTGAATCCTTTCACGTATCGTTGAGTTGGGACGATCAAGTAGCAGATGAAGATACAGTTTTATATGCTGCGGGCAAGCGCATAAAACAAATTGAGTACTTGGACGAGAACAATAACATCATCTCCAAAAAGACCTACAACTACAATGATTCGGGTGCCATTTTAGGGATTTCCGATTTTTCGTATAATGTCATTTTAAATTTGGGGGCGGGAGCAGAGGAGATCTCTTTTGAACCTTATCACCTGTACAATACCTATCAGGGCAACACCATAGGATATCAGTTAGTCGATGAATACTATGGGGATAAGGATAATAATTATGGAAAACGACGTTATCAGTTCCTTGTCCCTAGGGATACAGGGGATTTTATTGCCAACCCGTTATCACCTCCTACAGATAACGAATGGTTACGGGGCTTACCACGGCGAATTATAGATTATAAGGGTCATGGAGATGGCAGCTATACCAAGGTAAAGCAAATCGATAACGAGTATCTCGTGGCCAATGATCACCATATCAATGTTTTGCCTTCATCCTTCCAAACACCTAATGGTGTCATCAATCCTATTTTAACACCAGAGACCCAATTTTATAGTTATGACCCTGTTGATCCCGAAATAGATCCAACGGAAGGATTTCCCCACAATTCCTCCGATCTTCCAGATATTTTCTATGAAAAGACACGTACCAACTTTAGGTTGCCTTTTGTTTTTCGCTATACACAGGCCTATATCCATCATAGTGATATATTACCGAGAGATAAAATCAAGATCTTCCATTTCACTGGAGGTACCTTGGACACCTACAAAACTACGGAGACCCTGTTCGGCGACAACGGACTGCCAACACTGATTACGACCACCACCAATGGGTTTAATTACGATAACCACTACCAGCCTACTACAGTGACTACGGTAACAAGTGATGGTGAACCTGTAATACAGACCATGACCTATGCTCAGGATCTATTGAGCGCGACCTATCTTGAATCGCTCGAGATGGACCCTGAAAACCCCAATCCACAGACTGTAGAAGATCATTTGGATGTTCAACATCGTATTACACTTATAGAGACAAAGACCTATAAGGATAGGGATAATGATGCTTTGGCAGAGTTTAATGAACTAACCAGTACATCAAAGACCGTTTACGATTGGGTTGCAGAGAATACCATCCTAGCGCCAGAACTTGTTCAAACAAGTAAGGGTGGCAATGCCCTTGAAGACCGCATAGAATTCAAAAAGTATAATGCTAAGGGTAAAATTTTAGAAGTGAGCAAAACCGAAGGTACAAGCATCATTTATGTTTGGGGCTATAAGGACACACAGCCCATCGCCAAGATAGAAAATGCGAGTTATGATAATCTGACCCCAGCACAACAGTCAGCTATCGATGCCGTTAAATTGGCTTCAGACAATGATATAGACGAAGCCACAGAAGCCACCTTAAGGACGGCTTTGGAAAATCTTAGGCAAGCCTTTCCATACGCTATGGTAAGCACCTACACCTACGATTCGCTCGTTGGGGTAACCAGTACCACCGACCCAAGGGGCTACACCAGCTATTACGAGTACGATGACTTTAATAGGCTGAAATTGGTTAAAGATCAAGACGGCAATATCCTGAACCAAAACGAGTACAACTACGGCACCCAAAACTAAAAACAGACACAACAATGAAAAATTCAATATATACAGTTATAATGCTTTTGGTGTCTAACTTGGTTTTGGCACAGACCACAACGGAGAACTACGTTAAGAATACTACACCTCAGGTCGAGGTACAGGACGAAACGGCACTGAACAACCTTAGTCCCGACGACAAGATAGAGACCATTACCTATTTCGACGGTCTGGGCAGGCCCATACAGCGCATCGCCAAACAGGCAGGCGGACAACGGCAGGATATCATCACACCGGTAGTGTACGACGAGTTCGGCAGACAGTTAAGGGAATACCTGCCCTATGCCCGAAACAGCAGTTCCCTAAACTTTGAAACTGCTCTATTACCCGATCCTATTACCAACGAGATTACGGTACTGGACCAGTTCTATGCCGATAGGTTTGTAGACGACCGTATTT
>NZ_JANQIM010000006.1 GCF_028282165.1 Winogradskyella sp.
CGCAAACCCTGAACCGATGATTATTTGCGATGAAGACCAGGACCTAGTCTCTACGGTCAATCTAGAAAGTGTTCTTGCCGATCTGACAGACAATGTAGATGACGTGAGCTTTACTTTCTATACATCATTTGATGATGCCATAAATCAATTTCATGACTTTTTTTCCATATCCAATCCAAGTAATTATGTCACTGGAAGCAGAGAGATATTCATCAGAGCGGAGCTTGAGTCCGAGAACTGCTTTACCATATTCAGTTTCGACATCGAAATCTATGCAGACCCACAGCTCGGCAACATACCGGACCTTATCAACTGCCAGGCAGATGACGGCCAGCCCTCCGATTTCTTCCTAGGGGAAAGGGACGCCCAGATCATCGGAATCCAACAGGGCATGCAGGTCCTCTATTTTGAGTCCGAGAACGATGCCATGGACAGGAACGGCCCGATAGACGCCACTATAGCGTACCAGAACACATCCAACCCCCAGACCATATACGTGCGCCTGGAAAACCAGTCCCACAACGGGTGCTTCAAGGTGGCCCCGATGCAGATCGAGGTCAGGCAGTCACCGGACTACAACATCCCCACCGATGTCTTCGAATGCGACGTAAACCTCAACGGATTGGCAACGACAGACCTCAACGACAAGGTTGCGGAAATCCAGCTCGGCAGCACTACGGACCTCAATATCAGCTTCCACCTCTCACCACTGAACGCAGAGATAGGCGCCAACCCAATTCCGATGGACTACACGGCAACGGGCAACCCACAGCTCATATACGCCAGGATAGAGAATGCCAATTCGGGGTGCTTCAACGTGGAAACCTTCAACATCAATACCTTCTCCCTCCCCGAGATCAACCTCGGACAGTCCCTGGTCGCATGTGGGAACAATTTCCAGACCACACTGCAATGGGACCTTACCGAAGTGGAACTGGAGGTACTCGACGGTAGGCAGTACAACATAGACTTTACCTATTTCACCTCACAGGCCGGGGCCGAGGCCGATATCGACCCGATCACCGACCCTGGGACATATATAAATACAGAGGGCCAAGAGACCGTGTTCGTAAGGGTCACGAACCTAACAACGGGGTGCTTTTCCATAGCCCCCTTCGAGCTGGTCATCAACCCGGCACCACCGATCAACGAGTTCGAGGTCTATCGCGCCTGCCATAACGAGGACGGCACCGTCGACCTGTCGGACATCAACAGCGTACTGCTCGAAAACACCTTTAACGTACTGGTGAGCTACCACAACAGCATTGCCGATGCGGAGGCCAACAACAGCCCCTTGGACACAGACCACACCTATACGGGCGACACGGAAGACCTGGTCGCAAGGGTGGAGTTCAGCACTACCGGCTGCTATGCCGTGTACCCCTTCCGGTTGCAGATCGACCCCCTGCCCATCGCGCACCAGCCCGATGACCTAGTCGCCTGCGATGACGACCTTGACGGGCTCCTCGAGCTTGACCTCTCCGTACAGGATACCGCAGTGCTCAACGGCCAGGAACCAGGGGAGCATACCATCGGTTATTTCAGTTCACAGGACGATGCACGGGAAAACACCAATGCCCTCGGCCCCGACCATGTTGCCGCAAACAACGAGACCATCTTCGTGAGACTGGAGAACAACGAGACCGGGTGCTTCGATATTGCCCAGTTCTCCGTAACGATCAATCCACTGCCGGTCGTCGACATCGGAGACCAGGTCATATGCCTGGACGACCTCCCACTGACCGTATCGGCCCAAACGGGGGATGCACTCGACACCTACCTATGGTCCACAGGGGAAACGGCCGCCGAGATCGAGATCACGGAAACCGGAAGCTATAGCGTGACCGTGACCAGTACATTTGGATGCCAGGCCACGGGCACCTTCAACGTCGCAGAGTCCGAGGCGGCGACCATAGACGTGGTCGAGACCGTAGACTTCTCAGACCCCAACAACATCACCATCACCATTAGCGGCATCGGGGACTACCTCTACCAGCTCAACGACCTGCCGCCGCAGACCTCGAACGTCTTCAACGACGTGCCCATAGGGTACAATACCGTGACCGTCATAGACCTCAACGGGTGTGCTCGGATCACTAGGGAGGTACTTGTTGTAGACATACCAAAGCACATGACACCGAACGGTGACGGCGACTTCGACACATGGCACATCGTCGGCGTGGAGACGCTTCCGGGGACCGTTGTCCATATCTTTGACCGCTACGGAAAACTGCTCAAGGAGCTGAGGCACGATTCCCTCGGATGGGACGGCACCTTCAACGGAAACAAAATGCCAACGGGTGACTACTGGTACGTCGCTGACGTAGTGCACAACGGTGAACGATTCCAAATAAAAGGGCATTTTGCATT
The DNA here is from genome assembly GCF_028282165.1 of Winogradskyella sp. GTDB lineage: Bacteria > Bacteroidota > Bacteroidia > Flavobacteriales > Flavobacteriaceae > Winogradskyella. The sequence continues at coordinate 2,371 of NZ_JANQIM010000006.1, forward strand.
GAGGCGATAATTGATTTCAATTTTTCTTTATTGTAACTTTGCAAGATGCGATTTAATATAGAATCAGAATTTCAACCTACTGGTGATCAACCAGAAGCTATACAGCAACTAGCTAATGGTATTACACAAGGCGAACGCTACCAAACCTTACTTGGAGTTACAGGTTCTGGTAAAACGTTTACGGTAGCGAATGTTATACAAGAGGTGCAACGACCAACCTTAGTTTTAGCACATAATAAAACATTGGCTGCACAGTTGTACTCAGAATTTAAGCAGTTTTTTCCTAATAATGCTGTTGAGTATTTTGTATCCTATTACGATTATTATCAACCAGAAGCCTACATTCCTGTATCGGGTGTTTATATAGAAAAGGATTTATCGATTAATGAAGAAATAGAGAAGATGCGATTGAGCACTACTTCTTCTCTACTCTCTGGTCGTCGTGATGTTTTGGTTGTCGCTTCAGTATCTTGTTTATATGGGATTGGGAATCCTGTTGAGTTTCAAAAAAACGTGATTACCATTGAACGTGATCAGGTTATTTCTAGAACAAAGCTACTACATCAATTAGTACAAGGCTTATATTCCAGAACGGAAGCTGATTTTAAAAACGGGAATTTTAGGATAAAAGGTGATACGGTCGATATCTTTCCTGGCTACGCCAACAATGCTTTTAGAATTCATTTCTTTGGTGATGAAATTGAAGAAATTGAAGCTTTTGATGCCTATACTAATGAAATATTAGAACGCTACGATCGCTTGAATATCTACCCTGCCAATATGTTTGTGACCTCTCCAGATGTGCTTCAAAATGCAATAAGGGATATACAGGATGATTTGGTAAAACAGCACGAATACTTTAAAGATATAGGTAAGCATCTTGAAGCTAAACGCCTTAAGGAACGTACCGAATTCGACCTTGAAATGATTCGCGAATTGGGTTACTGCTCTGGGATAGAAAACTATTCAAGATATTTAGACGGTAGAGCACCAGGTACTAGGCCATTCTGTTTATTAGATTATTTCCCAGATGATTATCTCATGGTTGTAGATGAAAGCCATGTAACCATTTCACAGGTTCATGCGATGTATGGAGGTGATAGGAGTCGAAAAGAAAACTTGGTTGAATATGGATTTAGGCTTCCTGCTGCTATGGATAATAGACCTTTGAAATTTGAAGAGTTTGAAGCGCTTCAAAATCAGGTGATTTATGTTTCTGCAACTCCAGCTGACTACGAAATGCAGAAAACTGGTGGTGTTTATGTAGAGCAAGTCATTCGTCCTACAGGTTTATTGGATCCAGATATTGAAGTCCGTCCAAGTTTGAATCAAATAGATGACTTGATCGAAGAAATACAAGAACGTGTAGAAAAAGACGAACGCACATTGGTGACTACACTTACCAAACGTATGGCTGAAGAGTTAGTAAAATATTTGACTAGAATTTCTATTCGTTGCCGTTACATTCACAGTGATGTCGATACGCTAGAACGCGTAGAAATTATGCAAGATTTGCGCAAAGGGATTTTTGATGTTTTGGTTGGTGTCAACTTACTTCGCGAGGGTTTAGATCTACCTGAAGTATCCTTAGTAGCCATTTTGGATGCAGATAAAGAAGGTTTCTTGCGTTCTAACCGCTCACTAACCCAAACAGTTGGTAGAGCTGCTCGTAACCTTAACGGCAAAGCCATTATGTATGCAGATACCATTACACAGAGCATGCAGAAAACCATAGATGAAACCAATTATCGTCGTGAAAAACAGATTGCCTATAACACTGCTAATAATATTACACCAAAAGCTATAAATAAGAGTTTAGACAGTGCTTTGGCTAAAAATTCAGTAAGCACTTACCGTACAGAACTAGAAACCAAATTAGCTGCCGAACCAGAAAGCGAGTATCTCACTAAAAGTCAGCTTGAAAAAAAGATACGCGAAAAACGAAAGCAAATGGAGCAAGCTGCTAAGGCTCTAGACTTTATGGAAGCAGCACGTTTTAGGGATGAGATATCGGCCTACCAGGAAAAATTAGAGAAGCTAAAGGTCAAGTAATTAGTAGTTAGTAAATAGTGGCGAGCAATTAACAACTAATGGTTGTTGCATATACTGATCTACACTAGCACATAAATCTATAGGCGTTTTTGACAGACACAGTAATAACTTCCAGCTTCTAACTCCTAACAAAACTAGTTATACTGTACCTTAAAGATATCAATCAAAAAATCTGGTGGTACAATTTTATCTGGAAAACTATCCATTAAATCCAACACACGATTTATGGACTCATGACTTAATCCCATTCGCAATCCAAAATTATGGATTTTCACCAATTGTTTTGGCGACACTTTATGATCCAAGTTCATTAAAAGCACTAACCTATGAAATTGAACGATACGCTCGCTGTGGGATTTTAGATGAACATACGTTACAGGATGGTCAAAAAGATATTCGAAATCTTCCTTAGAAATATCCAATTGTTTGGCAATACTAAGCAAGAAATTATACTCAATAGATTTTATATTTTCATCTGTTTGAGCAAATGCGATCATTTCAGAAAGCAAACTCAATTTTTCAGCACGATTGATCATAGATAGAGGGATATTAATTAACAAGGTAAAGTTAAATAGGTACATTATTTTATTGTCGTTGATATAATGTATCTTGTCGAAAAATTGAACGTATTTAGTCGGGGTTTTTAAACGTTTATCAACTGAAAAAGCCAATAATAGCATGAGATTGACACCTATTTGTTTATTATTTTTTGTATTCGGACTTAGCTCAGTATATGCGCAAAGCACTGCTTCTGAACAGGTTACAAAATTCACAATAGCTGCACCTCAGTTAGATACTCTTAAACAAATTTGGGTGTATCTCCCTAAAGATTATCAAAATTCTAAAAAACACTATCCCGTAGTATATATGCACGATGCCCAAAACCTATTCGACAATGAAACTTCTTATGTTGGCGAATGGAAAGTTGACGAATTTTTAGATAGTCTAGACGGCAAAGAAAGTATTGTTATTGGCATTGAGCATGGCAATGAAAAACGCATAGATGAATTAACACCTTACAAGCATGAAGAATACGGAGGTGGAAAGGGTGATGCTTACATAGCATTTATAAAGGACACTTTAAAACCTTACGTGGACATTTCCTACCGCACTAAACCCGAGGCATCAAATACAACTATATTTGGCGCTTCTCTAGGTGGTCTAATTTCTTTTTATGCGACGATAAAATATTCAAACGTATTTGGGAAAGCGGGTGTGTTTTCAGCTTCATTTTGGTTTAGCGAAAAGATTTATGATTTAGTTGAATCTAGCATGATCCCAAAATCCTCAAAATTTTTCTTTTTAATTGGTGATAAAGAAGGAGGTACTATGGTTACTGATCAAGAACGTATGGTTGAATTATTAAAATCTAAAGGTGTAAAAGCAAAACAAATGGAGAGTTATATCATAAAAGATGGTGAGCATAATGAAAAGCTTTGGTCTACCTATTTTGGAAAAGCGTACCGGTGGTTACATGATTAAAATATAATAATAATGACTAATAACGATATATTTAAGAAACTTAGGGTTGCCCACAAGTTGAGGGATGAAGACATAGTAAAAATATTAGCACTCGTAGATTTTAGAATTTCAAAAAGTGAGCTTAATGCATTTTTTAGAAGAGAAGACCATCCAAACTATAGGGAGTGTGGTGACCAAATTCTCAGAAATTTCCTTAATGGATTAATCATTCATTTAAGGGGTCCAATGCCAAAAAAGCAAAAAAAGCCCTCATAAAATGTCAACTTCGCAAAAATGAATCAATTGTTTCTTCGTTAAACAATTAGCTAATACCTTGCACTATCTAAATGGATTAATAGATGTTTGAAACCTCTAATAATGTTCATCAGGTTCATAATTTTACTGTTGAACAAATTGATGCCTTAAATAAAAAATATAGGGCTTTATCAGTCACAGAACGTATCAAAGAAGTTTATAATGATTTTGATATTGCTGATATAATGCTGACTAGTTCTTTTGCAGCGACTTCAGCATTTTTGCTAAAATTAGTCTCGGATGCTAATGCTAAGCAAGAAGTGTTTTTTATAGATACTGGTTATCATTTTGAGGATACCATTGCTTATAAATCCTTACTAGAGAAAAAGTATAAGCTCAATGTCACTTCCATTTCCGCCATTAAAGAGGAACACGAGTTTACAACAAAGGACGAAACCTGGAAAAAAAACCCGGACTTTTGCTGTTCTATAAATAAAGTACAGCCTTTAGAAACCATCAAAAAAAATTATAAGGTATGGATGTCTGGACTAATGAAATGGCAATCTGACCACAGAGCAACTTTAGATATTTTTGAAGATCGTGGTACTATCCTAAAGTTTTATCCGCTTGTGGATGTTTCAAAGGAAGAGAGGGATGCCTTTATTGAAGAACATCAACTGCCTTTTCATCCTTTGGTAGCTAAAGGGTATCATTCTATTGGTTGCAAGCATTGTACAGTCCCTGGTGAGGATCGAAGTGGCCGTTGGAATAATAATCCTAAAACTGAATGCGGGTTGCACCTATAAAAAAAGGGCAACATTTAATAATGTTACCCTTCTCTATATAATCAAAAATCAATTCATTTTGATTTTAACATCTTCACTGGTATCTTAAAGGATTTATTGAAACCTACAGCATCTTCGGACACTTTCTTGTAGTTCAATCTACTTTTAATATAGCTTTCTACAGCTTTATTCTCGGTATCTACTGATAAAACAACCATTTCATTATCTTGATTAATGGCTATTTGCACTAAAGCATCAGTGTCTTTTTTTAACTGAAATTCTGGATTCTTTAATAGTTTACCCACAGTTTCAGTAATAGAATTTGGTTCTGCTTCTTTAATCGGATTTGTGTTTGCCGAAATAGCACCAGTGAACATAATTGCTGCGACTAGCACTAACATTTTTAGTTTTTTCATGATTTTTTCGTTTTAAAGATTGATACCATATAGACGACAAACCATTATCGGAGTTACACGCTTTAACAGTGTTTAACGACGATTTGCAGAATATTAACATAACGATCAATAAAAATGCGCCTCTAAAGGCGCATTTACAAGAATTGTATATTTCTAATTTACTAAGAAAGTACTTCTTGAACTTTATCTGCTGCTTCTTGGAATTCCGTTGCACTTAACACATCCAAGCCAGAGTTATCAATAAGTTCTTTGGCAATATCTGCATTAGTACCTTGTAAACGAACTATAATCGGTACACTAATATTACCAATATTTTTATAGGCATCAATGACACCTTGCGCTACACGATCGCAGCGTACAATACCACCGAAAATATTTATCAAAATGGCTTTAACATTGGGGTCTTTCAAAATAATATTGAAAGCCGCTTCTACTCTAGCTGCATCTGCAGTACCGCCAACATCCAAAAAGTTTGCTGGATCACCGCCTGCTTGTTTAATCAAATCCATTGTTGCCATGGCCAATCCTGCACCATTAACCATACAACCTACGTTGCCATCTAAGTCTACATAATTTAAGCCTAATTCACCTGCCTCAACTTCGATAGGGTTTTCTTCACGCGTATCTCTAAGTTCTGCCAAGTCCTTATGTCTAAATAATGCATTGCCGTCTAAGGTTACTTTAGAATCCACGGCCATGATCTTGTCATCACTGGTCTTCAAAACTGGATTAATTTCAAATAAGGATGCATCAGACTTAACATAAGCCGTGTATAATGCTGTTACAAATTTCGTCATTTCCTTAAAAGCAGTGCCAGATAAACCTAAATTAAAGGCTACACGACGTGCCTGAAAAGGTAAAAGTCCTAAAGCTGGATCAATCTCTTCAGTAAAAATTAAATGTGGTGTTTCCTCTGCAACCTGCTCAATATCCATTCCACCTTCTGTAGAATACATAATCATGTTCTTACCAGCACCTCTGTTTAAAAGTACGGACATGTAATACTCCTCTGGTTCGTTGTCGCCTGGATAATAAACATCTTCTGCAACTAAAACTTGATGTACTTTTTTCCCCTCGGCTGAAGTCTGTGGAGTAATAAGGTTCATACCTATGATCTGGCCAGCCAATTCCTTAACTTCATCTAAATTTTTAGCTAGCTTAACTCCTCCGCCTTTTCCACGTCCACCAGCATGAACTTGAGCCTTAATGACGTGCCAACCTGTACCTGTTTCTTCAGTTAATTTCTTAGCTGCTTCAACAGCCTCATCAGCACTTTGAGCCACAATTCCACGTTGAATGCGTACTCCAAAGCTGCTTAGTAATTCTTTTCCTTGATATTCGTGTAGATTCATTTATAAACAGAGATTTATTTCGTTGTGCAAAAATACATATCCGCAAAGTTTAAACCAATATTTTTTAAACTGTTTTTTCTGCCAAAGAATCAGAAACCAGTTCTCAATTCTTATTCAGATTTTTAATGATAGAGAAGGCACTATCAACAAAGGCATCTTCAACTACAATGGTAAACTCATTGGTTGTAGAAATGACCTCGTAGAGTGATACATTTTGCCATGCCAAACGTTTCAGTATTTGATAGTACAGGCCTGCAACTTTAGTGTTGTTTTTGGGTAAGACAAGGCTAATAGCCGATAAATTTTCTTTTATTGCTATACAGTCTTCATTTTTGAAACTTTCAAGAATAGCTTCTTTCTCTGAACTAGAAATTATGATATTACTCTCTATAATACCTCTGGTAAATGTGTAAAAGATGTGACTCTTGTTTTTAATTTCATTTAAGATATCGGCTTGACTATTAATTAAGCTGTTAGAATTTCTAAATGTAAAATCACTTAAGTTTGAACGTAACGTTATATCGCCCAATTGTTCAAGTAAAGTACTTAGCCCATAGTAAGGTTTACTAACCGTTAAACTGTCCTTAAAGCGCCTAAGCGCCATCATTATGGCGCCTGTTTTCACTGGCCTACCTAAAGTTTTTGAAACCTCATTTTGCAATACATCAGCAAGAGCTGAATAATTAATGATGCCTTGAGACAGGCCTTCTTCTAAAAAGGGTTGTTCTAAAACAATGGACTCAACACAGGATGAAATAGTTTTCATTTGTTAATTATTTAACAATTTGTGTAAAATTAGTGAATTAATTGCAATTAGTTTCTAGTCATATTCTGAAAGACTAAGTTTGCTACTCAATTTTGAAGACGATCTATGGACAATACAACTTTATTACAAATTACAAAGGATTATGGTAGCCCTGTTTACGTATATGATGCTGAAAAAATCGTTTCACAATATAAACGTTTAACCAAAGCTTTTAAAAATGTGAAGCTCCTTAAACTTAATTATGCCGTCAAGGCATTGTCTAACATTTCTGTTTTAAAGCTATTTAATTCCTTAGGAGCTGGTTTAGATACGGTCTCTATTCAAGAAGTACAGTTAGGACTCAAAGCAGGGTTTAAACCCGACAATATTATCTTCACTCCAAATGGTGTTTCGCTCGAAGAAATTGAAAATGTGGCCAAATTAGGTGTTCAAATAAACATTGACAATCTATCAATCTTAGAACAATTTGGAACTAAGCATCCTAACATTCCTGTTTGTATTAGAATAAATCCGCATGTTATGGCTGGTGGTAATACCAATATTTCTGTTGGGCATATTGATAGCAAGTTCGGGATTTCCATCCACCAAATACCTCTTTTACTTCGTATTGTTGAAAATACGCAAATGAATATCAACGGCATCCATATGCACACAGGCAGTGATATTTTAGATATAGATGTGTTTCTCTATGCCAGTGAGATTTTATTCGAAACAGCGAAAAACTTCCCAAATCTAGATTTTATAGATTTCGGTTCTGGATTTAAGGTTCCTTATAAAGTTGGTGATATAGAAACTAATGTTGAAGAATTAGGTAAAAAACTATCAAAACGTTTCAATGAATTCTGTAAGGACTACGGAAAGGAACTAACCTTAGCTTTTGAGCCTGGTAAGTTCTTGGTAAGTGAAGCTGGTGTTTTCTTAGCGAAGGTTAACGTAGTAAAACAAACGACCTCAACTGTATTTGCTCAGGTCGATTCGGGTTTTAATCATTTAATCAGACCTATGCTTTATGGCTCACAACATGAAATTGTTAACATATCAAATCCTAAAGGGAGGGAGCGCTTCTATTCTGTTGTGGGCTACATCTGCGAAACGGATACTTTTGCCAATAACAGGCGCATTAATGAAATCAATGAAGGTGATATCTTATGTTTCAAAAATGCTGGTGCTTATTGTTTTACGATGGCAAGTAACTACAATTCGCGTTATAGACCTTCTGAAGTATTACTATATAAAGGAAAGTCGCATCTTATAAGAAAGCGTGAAACCTTTGATGATATCGTACAAAACCAGATAGAAATTGCTATATAAAAGTTAAGGCGTTGTACATTGCAACGCTTTTTTTATACCTTTAACAACCCTCAAGTCTTTTAATCTTAAAAAGACCAATGTCATCAATCAAATCAGCTAAAACTACACATCTGCTCTAAACATATGAGCCACAAAATCAACAACATAGACAAATAGTGATAAAGTTATTTGTAACTTTAAAGCCCAAAAGATAACAATCAATTATAATAAGGTATGAACAAATTAATAGCCGTTTTTATTCTAGTCTTTTTGACCAGCAGTTTTTCCGTAAATGCTCAAAATACTGAGGATCCGTCGCGTTGGACACCCGAAGACATCATTAATACCGAATATGTAAGGTCAGTATCTATATCTCCAGATAATACTATGGTTGTTTGGACAAAACGAAAAGGTGTTAAGGACAAGGATCTCTTTGTTTCGGATATTTATTTAACGAGGCTAGATCTTAAAGAAGAAGATATCTACAAAACCGTACAACTCACCAATGGAAAAGATAACGATTACAGTCCTATTTTCTCAAAGGATGGTGAACATATTTACTTTTTATCATCAAGAGATAAAGGCAAAAAGTTATGGAAATTAAGTATTTATGGCGGAGAAGCAAAAGAAGTAAAAGAGTTTAAAAACGGTATCTCAAATCTTCAATGGAAAGATAACGAAACGCTTTTGTTTCAATCTAATGATGGTAAAACACTGCACGAAACCTTAAAGGAAGAAAAAAAAGATAATGTTATAGTGGTTGAAGATACCTTGCATTGGAAACCCAACCATGTATATGCGTATAACACTGAAGATAAATCCATAAAACGATTAACCACTAACAAAAAACCTCTAGCAGGTTATAGCATATCTAAAGATGGAAAGTGGTTGATTTATGGTGTACAACGCAACATTAGTTATGCTTCCGATGCACAGCTAGATCCCTATCAGTATTTGAAAAATTTAGAAACAGGTACTACTACAAGAATACTTTCAGATTTTGGTTATCCTCCCTATGGTTTCAGGTTTACTGATGATCATAATGGCTTCTATTTTTCATCTGAATTTGGTTCCAACCCAAAATATAACGGCTCTGGAATTAATGAATTATACTATTTTAACCTTAAATCCATGAGCTATTCAAAAGTAAACCTAGACTGGGATATGGGTCATGCTGGTGGTTATCATGTTGTCGGAAACGATATTATTGTCTCATTAGCCAATAGAGCCACAAGAAAATTAGCTTATTATAAAAAAAATGGCAACTCTTGGGCTAGAAAGAAAATTGACTTAGATGAAAAGAATGATCATGTTTCCATAAGTTCAGTATCTAAAGACGGTACTAAAATTATTTATACCTATTCTACTGCATCTCGTCTCCCAAGTTTTCATATTTCTGATTTAAAGGAGCATAAATTCTCTAACGAGACCGAATTGGTTAAACTCAACAAAAAGCTTTCAAAAAAGACAATTACTAAAAGTGAAGTGATGGTCTGGAGAGGCTATAAAAATGAAGAGGTTACAGGCATTCTCTACTATCCTGAAAATTATGTTGAAGGTCAACGTTATCCATTGATGTTGTCTATACATGGTGGCCCAGCAAGTCAGGATTTAGATTCGTGGTCGGAGCGTTGGAGTACTTACCCCAATCTTTTAGCACAACGTGGCATGTTTGTCCTAAAGCCAAATTATCATGGTTCTGCTAATCACGGTCTATCCTATGTTGAAAGTATTAAAGAGAATTACTATGAACCAGAAATGGAAGATATTGTTAAGGGCATTGAAGTATTACATAATGAAGGTAAAATAGATAAAAATAAGCTTGGAACTATGGGTTGGTCTAACGGCGCCATCATTACCACGATGTTAACTGTTCGCTATCCAGATATGTTTAAAGTTGCGGCACCAGGTGCTGGTGATGTTAATTGGACTTCCGATTATGGAACATGTAGATTCGGCGTAAGTTTTGATCAGCATTATTTTGGTGGAGCGCCTTGGGATGATGTAAATGGTAAAACTTATAATGAGAACTATATACTTAAATCCCCTCTATTCGAAATTGAAAAAATAAAAACTCCGACCATTATATTCCATGGTAGTGCGGATAGAGCAGTTCCTAGAGATCAAGGATGGGAGTACTACAGAGGCTTGCAACAGGTCGGTAAAGCTCCTGTACGCTTTCTTTGGTTTCCTGACCAACCACATGGCTTAAGAAAGATTACGCATCAGTTGCGTAAGATGAAAGAAGAAATCACTTGGATAGAGACCTATTTATTGAATAAACAAAAAACTGAAAATGAAGCCTTAAAAAAGGATAGTCCTTTAGACCAGATTATAAAATTACAATCCGTAAAGAAAACCGATGGCTTGTTCGGTGAATTATATAATAATCTTCTTATCCCTGAAACTATTTCAATCAAAAAAGATTCTATAGCTATAAGTCGATTTGAAGTCACCAATGCGCAGTTTAAAGTTTATAAGAACAATCATAATTATAGTGTAGGCAAAGACAATCACCCAGCCATAGTTTCAAAAGCCGAAGCCAATAATTATGTGAATTGGCTATCAGAACAAACAGGATCGACCTACAGATTACCTTCTTCTAAAGAGGGCGAAGCTTTTCAAAAATCAGCGCAAAAAGCCGCGGCTAAAGAGAACACACTCAATTATTGGGCAGGCTACAATCTCGTACCTAGTGATTACCAAAAATTAAAAGAGAAGCTCAATGACAAAAAACCTTATTTATTAAAGGAAGTAGGACAGTTTAAGCCATCAAAAATTGGTGATGCCTCTGTATATGACATTGGTGGTAATGTAGCCGAGTATCACGAAAATGGTATTTATGGCTATAGTGCCTATGATTATTTTGATAAAAGTTCAACCGACACCATTGAAAGCAATCATGTTGGGATTAGAGTAATAAAGGAATAATGGATGGATTTGATATTGTTATGGTCATTGCTGTTATCCTTTTCGCAAGATTAGGAATACGGTTAGTTAGCAAATACACAAAAATGAAACAGAAACAAAAGGACGAAAAATAATAACATGGTCAGTATTTTCAGAAAAATTAGAAAAGTAAAAATAGTAGTACACACAACAACCTGTATTTATTTTCTTCCAAATGTCTTTTCTCTGGAACCCATTAATAATATTAAAGCGCCAATCATAGTAAGGGAAAAAGTAGCCAATCCATGAATTAAAAATATGGAGATATGTAAAAAAACACCAAGTACAAAGACATACCTTCTTACGGAATAAGAAAGAAACAAACAACAGGCAATTATTAATTCTAAAATTAGGGTACCCCAAGTAAGTATTAAAAGGAACAAGGGTTCATTTATCAGAGGGCTTACTAAAGTTTTTATAGCTCCTGAATATCCATAATATGCGTCATTAAACCAATAATAAAGAGCTGTTCCATCTTTCCACTGTTCAACCTTATACGGTTTTGAAACTGAAGATATAAAGTAAACTATCGCTATCTGCAATCTAATAGATAAAAATATAAAAGAATTGAAAACATTTACAAAGCTATTATGAAATCCTGTTTTTGTGCTTGAGTCATCTATGTTATTCCAATGCCAAATACGGTTATCAAATAATAAAATTGGTATTAACAAAAAAGTAATGATAACTGTAATTTGATCACCACCTTCTGTATAAAGTATTTTCTGATAAAAACTTAATGACACCCAAAAATGCAGTATAGCTGTCATCCTAGGAACAATGCCGATAATAACGAGAATTAAAATTAAAACCGCTGTAGTTTTAGTTATCAAATGATTATCGCTAAAATCAAAAAGATTTAATAAGAACTTTTTCTCTATAAAAATTAAATCAAAGTCATTAAATATTATTGATATTAATGTACTTGCAGCAAGAAAAGATCTTCCATAACCAATAGTCTTAGTCCTAAAGTTATTGTTCGAATAACGCCATATTATATCATCCATAAGTTATTCAAACTTTACTGAAATAAATTTTGAGCTAATCCCAGTATTATTATTGTGTTTCCAGACCCAAGGTATTTTCTTGCGCCTTTCTAATATAATTGTACTACTCAGATTTTTTTTTAAAAATTCATTCTCAACTATAATTGTATCCCAATCTTTATTAATATTTTCTATTTCATCGTAAAATTTAATACTCCATAAACTATCACTGATACTTCCTGACAGTTCCATTAATTTGTAACGAATAACTCTAGAATCCCTACTGAATCCAAAACTGTTTTTCTTTGCAGAGAGCCTTAAATCTATATAGCTAAATCCTGAATCGTATACATGTACTCTTTCTTGAGGTACCTCAATAGTAAAAAACGACCATCCCTGAAAAAGCAATTTCCTTGGAACATCAGCTTCTAAAAACTGGTTATTTATTTTTAATGGAATAGGCTTAATAGTAATAACAGCCACTAAAAAATAAACTAGGCTAAAAAATAAAATATTAAATATGAAAAAAAGCTTTAGATATCTTGAGCCTTTCACGGATTCATGCTATAGGATTATTTGTGATTAGCGAAACTATCAATGATAACATTGACTTTTTCTTCTATACTTAGCATATTTATAGATTCTTTCTCAAAAACACCAAAATCAACAACTGCAACTGGATTATACTCGTTTACATAATCTGACCCACTTTCACCATTTTCAGGCTTCTTTGGACGCTCAGGATTTTGTGGTTGAGGTGTAACACTAACCCCATTGTTACCCATATTATTAAACTTATCACCTAAGTAAACGAATTCGTCAAAATTTAAGTATAAGTATTTTTCTAATTCAAACATCTTATCCTCTAATTCATTCATAATTAGATAGGCATTTCCCGTCTCCATTTTTTTTCTAAAATCATAATAATAATTCTCCTTCATGTCAAAATATTCCAGAGCTTTTTGCTTTTGATCAGGGTCATTAAAACTAAGTCCATCTAAAACTAATGTTCTGTACAATTCTCTTTCATTCAAATCAAAAAGACTTATTTTAGAGTTATGAGATTCATAGACTCTAAACGAAGATAACAACATAACAAATACTAGACTTATAGCTCCAGTTAATATAATAGAATAATACCTCATTTTATACTTTTTATTGTTTTAAGTGAATAAAGATAAATCATAATTTTAAACAAATTATATTAATTTTATATATAAAAACCATAACTAAAACTTATGTGTTTATTGCTAGACTTGCGTCATAGATTTAAAATATTATAGTCCTAAACTATTAACATGTGATACTACCACAAAGATTATAAGAAACGTGGCTTCCCATGCCTTGTTAGCTGCAACCAATAATCTTGCTATTACACAGCAATATAAAGATGAGGCAACTGAATTGATTGAAAGGATCTATAAAAGGTTAATAGGTCATAGAACCAACTCTTCGGCTAACTATGGAATGGTGTTAAAGGCTGTCTTCTTAAGGAATATCTCTCTTAATTTCTATTCTTAAAACAACTGGGACGTAGGGCCCGCATAAATTTTAAGAATACTATTGTGTTGGCTTAGTATCCTTTAATGGTGAATTTACCCAATATTTACTTAAATCATCTATGATGTCGTTAACCTTAGAGGCTGACAAAGGTTTAGATTTGTCAACAAATACCAATTTAGAGGATAGTTTTTTGTCTTCAAATACCTCTTGGGTGAAAAACTCCCTAAATTGAAAACCAGAGAATTGCGTTCGTTTATTAATCACTCTACCGAAAGTATCCTTGATTCTTTTCAGTTTAAATGAAAAGTCAGCATCAGTAATTTCATCAATCTTTACTTTTTCACCCGCAGACCAACTTATGACGTCTATGGTTACTTTGTTCTTTTCTTTGAGCTTTATATCTGATACGATAAGTTTTTTACCTTTAAAATAAAGCCTAAAATTACTTCTCTTTTTAATCGAACCTTTATCAACTGGGTTATTAAAAACTATGGTAAAATTCTTTTTTCCCGTATTGAAAATCAATTCTTTAGCTTCAAAAGGCTTGGGTTCTTTTATGACAAACCTATTATTGAAAGTCATATAATTTAAAAACATCTTAGAGCCAATGGCTTTATACTCTATGGCAACCTCAAAAAACCTTTTATTTTCACCATTTAAGTATTTATTACTAAAGGGACGGCGGCGTTCCGCACCGATGCCTTTGTCATTAATTCCATATTCTAATTTATGTATTGCATAATTAGACTTGGCAATAAATATTTTCCCTGATCCTACGTACCTTAAATTAACATCTTCCACTGTAACAAAATCTATCTCATATAGTGGTTCATCTTCGATATACTTTATACTGGATATCTGAAAATTATGGTTTCTTACAAAATCGTGCTTAAGAACATAAATGAATGAAAAGCTTGCTATTTTAAAGTTCCTTATGGGGTTGTGTGTGTTTAAAATTTCGAGCTCGTTCTGTATTTCCCTACCTAGCTTGGCACTATTATCTGTAGCAATACTCTTGGATTTCCCATAAATACTATTAAGCAGTAGCGTATCTAAATTAAAATTGGTATTTAAATTATATGAGTACAGTGCGGTATTATTATCCTTATAAGCATATTTGTTCGTATTAAATCCGGCATCAAAACTCTCCAAAATACCTTCATTTAAATTATAATAGTCGTTATTTACGACTTGATAGTCTCTATAATAACCAATATAGGAATGGGGTTGATTGGGATAGTTTTCAGGAATATTTGCAATAGCATTTCTAACTATCTCTTTAGCCGTAGTAGGATCGTTTAACTCATTTCCTTTGGTTGTGTTCTTTCTTTCACTTAAAATCAGTACTGCTTCCAGTTCCTCTACCTTTGGTTTTAAGTAAACTTCATTTACTTTATGAGAGAAAAAATTACCCACAGAAATAGCTAATGTTTCAAAACCAATTGAAGATATAATAATCGTTTTATTATCTAGCTTGAAGTCTAATGGCAATTTAAAATCGCCGCCTTCATTCGCAACTACGCCTTTTTGTGTATCACCAAATCTAATGGTGGCATATGAAATCGGCTGCTTTGTATCTGAAGCAATGACCCTGATCAATAACTGATCCTTCTCTTGAGCTTTGGAAGAAAATAATGACAACAGAGCAATTAAGACTGAAAGACAGAATAGACGCATTTTTTAGTTTTAAAATGGGCATTATTACAAAAATAGGTAAGATTTGCTATTTAATTAATTAATAAAGTGTTAACTCAAAGGTTACGTAAAATCAATCCTTAATTTCCTGTTGATCTGTAATCGTCTCAGCACCATATTTATCTACCAAATACACTAAAGCCGCCATTGTTGCTGCTCCTAACTCAAGTTCACGTTTATTAACATGTTCAAAGGTATCGTTAGCTGCATGGTGGTGATCAAAATAACGTTGAGAATCTGGTCGCAAACCTGCTAACACAATGTTATCATTTTTTAACGGCCCAATATCAGCACCACTACCTCCTTTCTCAAAATAATGTATCAAGTAAGGTTTAAATAATGGTTTCCAAGTTTCAATTTTTGAAAACATCAAATCACTGCAATCGAAACTAAAGCCTCTAGGCGTAAATCCACCTGCATCACTCTCTAAAGCAAAGATGTGCTTCTCGCCTTTTTCTTTAGCGACTTCTGCATATTTGCGTCCACCACGTAGTCCATTCTCTTCGTTCATAAACAATACCACTCTAATACTTCGCTTTGGTCTTACACCGCTTTCTTTTAATAAGCGTAAAACATCCATGGATTGAACCACCCCAGCACCATCATCGTGTGCGCCATCACCCAAGTCCCACGAATCCAAATGTCCCCCTACAATGATATATTCGTTGGGAAATTCATTTCCTGTAATTTCGCCAATAACATTATACGATAATACGTCATCAAACTTCTCACAACTCATCTCAAAGAAGAATTTTAAGCTTGGATCCTTTTTTAAAGCCTCACTTAGTTTTACAGCATCATTGGTGCTAATTGCCGCAGAAGGGATACGTTGTTCTACAGGTAAATCACCATAACTCATACTGCCTGTATGCGGATAATCGTCTTGTCTAGAACTTAAAGAGCGAACGATGGTACCAACCGCTCCAAATTTTGCTGCTTCGGCAGCGCCTCTGTAGCGTTCTGATGCACAACCACCATAAGCCTGAAATGTATTAATAAGCTCTTGTTCCCAAGACTTATTAATAAACACAATTTTGCCTTTGATGCTTTCTTCTCCCAATTTTTCTAAATCTTTGTAGGTTGCAACTTCTAAAACTTCCGCTTTTAGACCACCATTTGGCGTCGCTACTGACCCGCCTAAGGCACATATATTTACCTTATTGAGTTGGCCATTAGTTTCAAAATAACCCATCTCCTTTTGTCCTCTTACCCATTTAGGCACCATTACCGGCTGCAACCATACCTTATCCAAACCTAACTTTTCGAGTTCCTGTTTTGTGTATTGCACAGCAAGCTCCGCATTAGTAGATCCTGACAAACGACCGCCAATTGTATTGGATAGATAATCTAACCATTGATAACTCATACCGTTAGTTAAGGAGGTTTTGTAAACGGCTTTGAGGACAGCTTCATCAGACTGAGCTTTTAGATTTAAAGAAAGTATTAAACAAACAATAAATACCGTCCATGAAACTAACGTAAAGGCTTTATTCATTTTCTAATTGTTCTTTATATAAATCTATGTTAGCTTTTTCCTTTGCTGGAAGTTCTGGCTCTTTAATGTCTGTGTAAGTTTTTAACGTATCGTATAAAATTTTGGCGACAATATACCTTGCGGTTGGTTTGTCGTCTGCAGGAATACTAAACCAAGGCGCATGTGGCTTTGAACTTCTATTTAAAACGTCTTCGTAACATGCTTGATATTTATCCCAAAGCTTGCGCTCCTTTAAGTCATCGGAAGAGAATTTCCACTGTTTGTCTGGTCTATTGAGACGTCTTAACAATCTGTTTTTTTGCTCGTCTTTAGAAAGATTTAAAAAGAATTTAAAAATGATGGTCCCGTTTTCCGCGATGTGCTTTTCAAAGGCATTAATTTCTTCAAATCTCTTATCCCAAAAGGCATCGTCAACATCATCAACAGAGTTAATACCTGGCATATTTTCGTACATTAGATATTTTGGATGCACTCGAGTTACCAAAACATTTTCATAATGTGTTCTGTTGAAAACACCAAATTTCCCTCTAGCCGGCAGAGCTATATAATGCCGCCATAAATAATCGTGTTTTAATTCTAGATCGGTCGGCTTTTTAAAACTATGGGCCACAATACCTCTAATGTTAAATTCTTTGAATACCTCTCGAATTAAGCTATCCTTGCCTGCAGTGTCCATACCTTGAATACAGAACAAAACAGAATATTTGCCATGTGCATACATTGCATTTTGTATCTCTGCCAAATCTTCGCTAACTTCCCTTAAGGCTTCTTTTAATTCACTTTTATCGGCTTTTAAGTCTAAATAGGTTGGTAAGTCCTTAATGTTGATTTTAGATGTAATTTTAAAATCTTCTATGGTAATATGCTTCATAATTCAATTATAGAAGCTAAATATAATGAACATTTTGTAGATTTATAAGGTAAAATCAACCAACCCTAACTTGATATTTAGAAAGCTTCTTATTGCTTTTTTAGCAATACTATCTATAAGTTCGTTTTCACAGAACTTAAGTTCCATAGATGGAATCAACAAATCACCCCTTAATAAACCTAGTATAGTCTCTACGCATCCGTATGGTATTCTTTTCTCAAGGTGGCAAGGTAATTTTCAGATGCAGCCTTTAGGTGAGTACAATCTAAATATTACTCTTGAAAGCGGTAATGTATGGTCCCCACCAGTGACGGCTTATATCCCAAACAATCAAGAAGATAGAGCATATATTAGTCAATTTGAATGGCACAGAAGAGAGTTCTTAATTGATGTAAATACTTTAGACGCTAAAACTATAGAAGCACAAAATGATGGTGTTATAAAAGGTCTAAGGATAAATTTTAATCTTCCTATTAACTCTAAAAGTGAATTGAAAATCGGATTACGATCTTTCTTATTAACCAGAGGAAGGTTTCCATTTTCACTTATTACTAGTGATGACACGATAGAGTTTTTTCATGAAAATATTGCTGGTGGCGAAGATCCTTTTGATAGGCAACTTTATCCACTAAATGAAGCCCTTATTCGCTATAAAGACAGAAATGACAGAGTCATGACCATAGAAAACGGTGATTTTATCCTGAGTGGTTTTGAGTTTAGTTATTACAGATACCCAGCCAACGTCATTAAGGGTTTAAACGTCAACTATGGTGTACATCTAGGCATTAACACTTCTCAGTTTAATCAATCGTTAGATATTGGTGCATCTGCAAACATTATTAAAACCTTTTCTTTTAAAAATGACAACGCCTTAGGCATAGGGCTAAGTTTAGGAGGCACAAAAAATAATCTAGTTGATTTTAGTGATACTAATATGGATTTGAGCACCAATACGTTTATTGGTTACCTTGAAAATCTTGTTGAATACAGTTTTTTGTCCAAAAACAAAGGCACACGACACAGTTTTGGAGTTGATTTTTATTTTCAAACCAGTTTAAATAAAAAGAGTGAGTTTGATTATTTAATTCCTACCAAAAACGGCACCTCATTTAAATCCTGGAATTCAGGAACCTCAAACCTGTATAGAAACAACAATTACTGGACACTCATGTATACGTTAACACGAAAAATATCTACTACCTTTTATATTCAGCAAGACTTAACGGTGAATAATAATCCTGATATTCAAGCAGGTATCTGCTTATCTTTTAACTTGTGATTATTTAGAAGCAAAAGCCTTTACATCTGACTCGCTTACTTCTTTGCCTCCTAAAATAATTAATCGTTCAACCACATTTCTAAGTTCACGTATGTTACCTGTCCAATCATAATTTTGAAGCAGTTTAATGGCTTTATCCGAAAACTTTTTTTTGGCATTACCTTGTTCTTCCGAAATCTTGCTCGTAAAATAATCTACCAATAACGGTATATCTTCCCGCCTGTCATTTAGCGCAGGCACTTCAATTAAAATTACGGCTAATCTGTGATATAAGTCTTCTCTAAAATTGCCTTCTTCAATTTCCTTTTTTAAGTCTTTATTGGTAGCTGCAATAACCCTTACATTCACTTTAATGTCCTTATCACTACCAACACGTTGAATACGACTTTCTTGTAAAGCTCTCAGTACTTTAGCTTGTGCAGACAAACTCATATCGCCAATTTCATCCAAGAAAATAGTTCCACCACTCGCAGCTTCAAACTTACCTGCCCTGTCTTTATTGGCAGAAGTGAATGCACCCTTAACATGACCAAACAATTCACTTTCTATGAGCTCACTTGGAATCGCGGCACAATTTACTTCAATCATGGGGCCTTTTGAGCGTTCGCTTTTTTGGTGTAACCAATGGGCTACCAATTCCTTACCTGTACCATTTGGTCCTGTAATTAGAACACGGGCATCAGTTGGCGCTACTTTATCTATCATATCTTTAATACGAGCTATAGCATTGCTTTCCCCTATCATTTCGTAGTTTTTGCTTACTTTCTTTTTAAGCATTTTATTTTCTACGACCAATTCTTTTCTATCTAAAGCGATTCGCACAGTATTTAATAATCGATTTAAATCTGGCGGCTTAGATATATAATCAAAAGCTCCTAAACGCATTGTATTTACTGCTGTATCTAGATCACCATGCCCAGAAATCATTACCATGGGTGTTTCGGGTTTCATTTTCTTCACCGCTTCAAGCACCTCAACACCGTCCATTTTTGGCATTTTAATGTCACATAGCACCAAATCAAAATCGTCCTTCTTGATTTTTTCTATTCCAGCTAAACCGTCCTCAGCTTCTTCAACTTGATAAGCATCATTTTCTTCGGACAATATTTTTACTAATACTCTGCGGATCGCAGCTTCATCTTCAATTATTAATATTTTAGACATGTCTATATTTTAAATTTTAATCCTGTTCTTAAATAAAATGCATTTAGTTCATCTAACCTAAAGACTTCATCTGTATTTTCATTCCTTAACACATTATTCAACCTAAAGGTATATCCTACATAAGTATATGCTATTAAATGTTTTGTAAAGCAATATTCATACCCAAGTCCGCCAACAGCGACAGAAAGTGATATATGATCAGCTACTCTATCATTAACTACTATTGGCCTTTGGATATTAGCAAAATAACCATCTAGTGCCGCAAATGCCTGTAGGACACTATGCGCATTAAACGTATATTTTAAGTTAGACTTTGGCACACCTACATTAAAAGACCAATGTTCATTGATGCGTCTAAAATAACTTACAAAAGGCAAAGGATAAGGTATCCCTGCCGTAGTATTGTAGGTTAATCCCAAAACCAGACGATATGGCCGTTTTATATCCTTAGCATCCGTTCTATCCTTAATAGCAAAAATACCACCATTTAAGAATAAATCTTCTGAGGTTATCGAGTTCGTAAGTGTTGAGGCAATCCTCGGATTGATATTAAGTCCTAGCCTCCAATCATTCTTACATTTAAATGTATAACCTAAACTCAAATCTATAATATGCAATCGATTTAATTGATCTGTATTGAATGGGTAATCTTCTTCTAGATTAAGGATAATTCGGTTGTATTCACCTCCAACAACCAGATAGTCTTTATCTTTAATTTTTATCGGGTAATTTAAAACAGCCCTTAACCTGGTATATTGATCATCTGATCTACTACTTGGAATAAAAGAATATTCAATACGTGCTAAATCGGTAAGTTGTGCCTTTACAGAATGAATACAGCATATGGCTAAAGTTGCCAAAATTGTATAACATTTAGAAAAGCGTAAAATCATCCTTATTTATTTTCAATAATATGAATATCGCGTTGTGGGAACGGAATTGTAATATTGTTTTCCCTAAAAAGTTTATCGACTTCAAATCTGATATCGCTCTTTGGAAACGCAGCCATAAAACTATCATTAAGCGTAAACACTAACTTAAAATTTAAAGCACTATCGCCAAAGTCTGTAAACAGTACTACTGGTTCTGGAGTTGAAATGACATCAGGATGTGTATTTGCTGCTTGTAACAAAAGCTTCTTCACCAATTGTATATCACTACCATAAGCTACTCCAACGGATACGCTCTCACGTGTTAACGTTCCATTTTGCGTCCAATTGTATAACGAATTTGTTAAATATAAATGGTTTGGAATGACCAAGACCTTATTATCTATAGTAACAGCTCTAGTTGTTCTTAATTTAATTTCCTCTACTCGTCCTATTTTTCCGTCCAACTCAATGATATCACCAACATGAACGGTTTGATCTATAAGAATGAATACGCCAGAAATGATATCCTGAAATAAGGTCTGTAATGCCAGACCAACACCAATGAGTAATGCTGCAGACGCTGCAAAAATAGCCGTGACGTTAACCCCAACTGAATGTAATGTAATAAGCAGAATTATAAGATAAATGAGCCATCTAAAATAACCGTAAACCACATTGAATTTTCCCTTATCAGATTCGGGTAGATTTCTGGTGAGTATTCTGAATAAGATTTTTAGTATCACTGTTGTAACTACTATGGCAGTAATTACAATAAATATATCCAAGATGGAGATACTAATATTTTCACCAAAGTCGATGTGCTGGTTCAGAAAATCTGAAATTTTTTCCCAAGTACTACTTTCAGTTACTTTATCTTCAATTTTTTTTAACTCTTGAACCATATATTAATACTTCAACCACTTGAAAAGCTCCTTGTAGGTTGGTTTCTTACCATACATTAAAATACCCACACGGTAAATCTTCGCTGCAAACCAAACGGCAAACATAAACGATCCTATTAGAAGTAAAAGCGATAATACTTGTTGCCATGGAGGAACACCAAAAGGAATACGCATTAGCATCACAACGGGCGATGTCAATGGTATAAATGAAAATACCGTCGAAACTGTACCATGCGGATCTTCGATTACTGTAAATACTCCAACATATACGGCTAAAATCAGCGGCATTAATATGGGCAACATAAATTGTTGCGTGTCGGTTTCATTATCTACAGCGGCACCAATGGCAGCATAAAGTGAGCTATACAATAGATAACCTCCAATAAAGAAGAAAATAAAAGCAATGACAAGATTCAATATTGGTAAGTTATTAATGCCGTTTAATATACTCTCTGCAATGGCCTGTGTACCTTCTGCTTGCATGGCTTGATTCATTATTTCTTGTTGCTGGCTTGATGCCTGAGACATATCAATACCAAAAATTGCGGATACAACAACCATTAATACACCACCCAATACCACCCAAATAGCAAATTGTGTAACACCTGCCAGAGATGTTCCTATGATTTTACCCATCATCAATTGAACAGGCTTAACGGAAGAAATTATGACTTCGATAATTCTACTAGTCTTTTCCTCAATAACACTTCTCATAATCATGTTACCATATATTATGATAAACATAAATAGCAGGTAACCTGCTATACCACCAAATGCTAGTTTGATAATATTATCTATTTTAGAAGTTTTTTCGCCATCAAAACTCTCCTGGGTAATATCTACATTTGTTTTAGAGGCTTCAATTTGGGCCAATGTTACACCATCTTTTTGAAGCTTCATTTCGCGAAGACGTTTTTCTATCTTTCGTTCAATACCAGAGATTACGGTTAATGATGGGGATTCTTCAGAATAAAACTTAATATTTTTAGAAACCTCATCTAAACTATCAACTTTGTCAATATGCAGCAAACCATATTCTTCTGTTTCTTTAACCAAAGTCATGGCTTCCTCTAAACTAAAATCGCTAAGGTTATTATACGTTGTATTTTCTGTGTTCTGAAAAACATCTTTCAAGTAACCTGTTTCATCCAAAACAGAGATTGTGCGTTTTTTATCATTGTTTAATTGCGACAGGTAGGCGACAACGGCAATAAGCGCAATCATAATCAAGGGGCTTAAAAACGTCATTACGATGAATGATTTGTTCTTCACCTTTGTAAGATATTCTCGTTTTACAATAAGAGGTAGATGATTCATTCTTAATTGTTTTTTACGGTTTCAATAAAAATATCATTTGCCGTCGGAATTACTTCGACAAAGTGATGAACCTCGGCCTTTGAAGCTAAAAATGACAGCAAATCATTTGATGAAATAGAGTCATCTATTTTTACATTCATCTTTATATCGTCATTCAAGTTTTTAAACGTTGCTGGAAGCACTTCGAATTTATCTTTTATTTCTGTCAAAACAGCATTACTGTTATTAGATTGCAAACCAACTTCAAAGGTATTGGTCTTAAACTGACGTTTGATATCATTTAGTTTCCCGTCTAAAATTTTCTTTGATTTATCAAGAAGTGCTATATGGTCGCAGAGTTCCTCGACCGATTCCATACGATGGGTCGAAAATATTACTGTAGCACCATCGTCTCTTAGTTGAAGAATCTCATCCTTAATAAGATTTGCATTAATAGGATCGAAGCCAGAAAATGGTTCATCAAAAATTAGAAGCTTTGGTTTGTGGAGCACGGTAACTACAAACTGAATTTTCTGCGCTTGTCCTTTACTAAGTTCTTGGATTTTTTTGTTCCACCAATCCCCTATTTCCAACTTGTCAAACCAATATTTCAATCTGGTTTTCGCCTCAGATTTTGCCATACCTTTAAGTTGCGCCAAATACAAAGCCTGTTCGCCAACTTTCATGGATTTATACAAACCGCGTTCTTCAGGTAAATACCCAATATCCCTGATATGTTCGGGTTTTAAAGGCTGTCCGTCTAGTTGAACAGTACCCTCATCTGGCATGGTGATTTGGTTAATTATACGAATCAGTGTTGTTTTACCTGCGCCATTTGGACCTAATAATCCAAAAATACTGCCTTTGGGCACGGCAATAGATACTTGATTTAGTGCTTTAAAGTTTCCGAAGTTTTTGGACACGGAATCAGCAACCAACAAATCATTCATATACAAAGCGATTTTCTATAAGAGGTTAGTGCGTAAATATATTAAATGTAAAGCGTTTATGACGTATAAATTGTTCACTAATTCACTTATCTTTAAACCCATACGTCATACATTGTTTCATAAAAACAAAACCCACCCTTATGGTTAGATAAGGATGGGAAAAAATTGCTATGAAAAAGAAAAATTACCGCTAATAAGCATTAGCGATAATTCAAAGATAGTATTTTTTATTTAACAGACGCTTTTTTATGAAAACATATCTTTAACCTTTTCAAAAAAAGATTTATCCGAACTTTCTGGTTTTGGCTCAAAATGCTCGTCTTCTCTCATGTTTTCAAAAAACTCCTTTTGCTTTTTATTCAAAGTCTTTGGTGTCCAAACATTTACATGAACCAGTAAATCGCCCTTACCGTAGCCATTAATGCTCGGAATTCCCTTTCCTCTCAACCTTAGAATTTTTCCGGATTGCACACCTGCTTCAATTTTAATTCTTACCTTGCCCGTAACGGTATCTATTTCCTTAGAAGTTCCCAAAACAGCATCAGGCAAACTCACATACATATCATAATGTAAATTATCGCCTTCTCGCTTTAAGGTTGGGTGTTCTTCTTCAGTAATAACAACTAATAAATCTCCTGCAATACCATTACCTGGCGCATCATTACCTTTTCCTGTAACCTTAAGTTGCATACCGTCAACAACACCTGCTGGTATTTTAACGGAAACTGTTTCTTCGGTAGCAATAAGGCCTTGAGCATCGGCATTTGTTGGTTTTTTATCTATGATTTGCCCAGTACCTCCACACGTTTGGCAAGTGCTGGCAGTCTGCATTCTTCCTAAAATGGTATTAGTAATACGCGTAACTTGACCTGTTCCATTACAAGTTGTACAAGTTTTGTATGTAGTGCCTTTTGCCTGAACTTTACGCTTTACTTTTATCTTCTTCTCAATGCCGTTGGCGACTTCATCTAGAGATAACTTTACGCGTATTCTCAGGTTACTTCCTTTAACCATACGTCGTCCGCCACTACTAAAGCCGCTAAAACCACCGCCTCCAAAAGCACCACCAAAGATATCACCAAATTGGCTAAAGATGTCTTCCATGTTCATACCTCCACCACCAAAGCCACCTGCGCCTTCAAAGGCCTGATGCCCAAACTGGTCGTAACGTGCTTTCTTATCCGGATTACTTAATACTTCGTAAGCCTCGGCTGCCTTTTTAAACTTTTCCTCTGCCTCTTTATCATCCGGATTTTTATCAGGATGATACTTTAGAGCCATCTTGCGATAAGCCTTTTTAATCTCTGAATCAGAAGCATCCTTGCTTACTCCTAATATGTCGTAATAATCTTCTTTCATATCTTATGTCACGTCTTACGTGATATCTTTATAATTGTTCTCGATACATCCTGACGGTCCCGATAGCTCGGGATCAGGACACTCGAACTGACGAGTTAAATCAAAAGTTTTTATGCTTGTCCGATTACCACCTTTGGGAATCGGATAACTTTATCCCCAAGCTTGTAGCCACGTTCCACAACGTCAATGATCTTACCTTTCAAATCATCACTTGGCGCTGGAATTTGTGTTACGGCTTCATGGTCGTCGGCATTAAAGGCATCGCCTTTGTTTACTTCAATCCTAGATAGGCCTTTTTGTTCTAACGTATTTAGAAGTTTGTTGTAAATCAGTAATACGCCTTTACGCAATTCTTCTGCTTCTTTATCTTCTTCAATATGCATTAAAGCGCGCTCAAAATCATCTAATACAGGAAGCATCGCCAACATTACACCCTCACTTGCTGTTTTAAATAAATCTAGGCGCTCCTTGTTGGTTCGCTTTTTATAATTTTCGAACTCAGCGAATAAACGCATAAACTTATCTTTTTCCGCGGCTAACTGATCTTGCAACTGTTCCTCAGCAGACTTTTCTTCTTTTTGTTCTTCTGCCTCTGCTGTAGCTGTGGCTGTATCTTCCACCTGTGGTTCTTCAACCTCTTTGTTCTTATCTTTTTTACTCATTGTGAGTTTTATTTTGAAACTTAATTTAAATCTTCGATTTAGATGTGCAAAAGTACTGCCATTATTATAAAAATGTCAAAATGTCATTAACATTTTTTTATCATTCTTTGGGCTAGGATATGATTAACTTTGCGACTCAGAAACAAATTCAAAAAAAAACACTCACATGAAAACATCATTTTTAAAAATTTTTGCTTTAGTTGCATTCGTAGCGTTCTCTAGCTGTAAAGACAAAGCTAAAGAAGCTGAAACTACAGAAGCAGAAAAAGCGGCTGTAGCAGAGGTCACTGCTGTAAAGTTTAAGGCCGATACAGAAAAATCTACTATTGAATGGAAAGGCTTTAAGCCAACAGGATCACACACAGGTACTATATCTATAGGAAAAGGTATCGTTAAAGTTAATAATGGTACTGTTGAAAGTGGCAGCTTTGTCATTGACATGGGTACTATTAAGGTTACGGACATTCCTGCAGAAGAAGAAGGTAATGCTAAATTAACAGGCCACTTAACTAGTGCTGACTTTTTTGATGTGTCTACTTACCCACACGCTAAATTTGAAGTTACTGGTTTAGAAACTGTAGAAGGAAAAACCATGTTATCTGGTAATTTAACAATGAAAGATGCCACTAACAACATCAGTATCCCTGTAACAACAAGTATTGATGGCGACAACATGACGTTAACAAGTGAAGCATTTACCATAGACCGCTCTAAGTGGAATATTAAGTACGGTTCTAAATCATTCTTTGACAACTTAGGTGATAAGTTTATTAACGATGATATTGAGCTAAAAATAAACTTAGTAGCGACAAAGGCTTAAAAATCACTAAATTTTGATCTGCTGTTATAAAGTATCGAGAACTGTTTAATTAAAAAAGACTTCTCGATACACCCCAACGGTCCCGATAGCTATCGGGATCAGGACATTCGAAGTGACAACACTAATAAACTCAAAAAGCACTTACATTTCTGTAAGTGCTTTTCTTCTCCATAGCAATTCTTATAACTAAAAATTGCTTCACTATTAATCAATCAACATCAACCAAATTATCGATTAATAGCCTTGTAGTAATGCGTTATTAACTATTAACACTAAAACCATTATTTAGGCATTACTACGGTGTCAATTACATGAATCACACCATTACTT
This sequence comes from Winogradskyella sp., assembly GCF_028282165.1. GTDB lineage: Bacteria > Bacteroidota > Bacteroidia > Flavobacteriales > Flavobacteriaceae > Winogradskyella. Next base: position 29,881 of record NZ_JANQIM010000006.1, read on the forward strand.
CCTGCTACATCTGTCGCTGTGATTTCACTGTAATTGCCTGCTTGGTCTTTCAACCAGATTTTTCCATTTTTTTGCTTTACGGTTAATTTTTGTCCGGCTAGTGTCTCTACCTCTACTTTGCCTTTTCCTTTCTTTAAGGCAGCAACAACATCGCTGGCCATCAACTTCCCAGATACGACGTGGTAAGTTAAAATTTTAGCTAGGGTCTTCTTGTTTTCTGGCTTCAATAAGTTGGCCAACGTTTCTTTGTCAATTTTGGCAAAGGCATCGTTAGTTGGTGCAAATACCGTAAAAGGACCTTCGCCTTGTAAGGCTTCAACTAGATCTGCAGCTTTTAATGCAGCTACTAAAGTTGAGAAATTTTCGTTACCTACAGCAACTTCAACAATGGTTTGTGCTTTTGTTGTCTGTGAGATTGCTAAGGCAACTACGGTTGTTAAAACAAATACTAACTTTTTCATGATTTTTTTAAATTTTTGGTTAAACTATCTCGCACTTATTTCATTTTTGAAGTGCTTTCGTTTATATTTACACAGGCTTGTTTATACTGGATGAGCAAAGCCTCATATTTGGGAAATCTTTAACATTAATGCAAAACGATAACCGTCTTATTCAACAACTACAACAAAAGGATGAGCGTGCGTTATCATTACTCTACGATAAATATGCTGGAGCCATTTATAGCGTCATCTTAAAAATGATCAGAGATGAAGGCAAAGCCCAAAACCTTTTACAGGATACTTTTATGACGGTTTGGGAAAAAGCCGAAAGTTATGATGCCAGTAAAGGTCGTTTTTATACTTGGGTGTATCGTATAGCGAAGAATAAAGTGTTAAATGTACTGCGGAAAACTGATCCCCTCATCCAAACCGATGATTTTAGTGTATATAATCAAAAAGAAGATGCTATTAGTATAGATACTGAATATTTAGAGCTTAATGGTGCCGTAACAAAGCTCGAAGCGCATCATAAGCAAGCTATTGAATTGGTATACTTTAAAGGTATGACACATCGCGAAGCTCATGAGGTTATGGATGTACCTTTAGGGACATTTAAGTCTTATGTGCGGCAGGCCTTAAAACAATTGCGAGACAGCTATGCCAAAATGCTGAGTTTACTATTACTAATACTAAATGCGCTGTGATGATGGATAAGAAAACGATATTAGAAAATGGACTACTAGAGCAATATCTGCTTGGAGAACTCAACGCTAAAGAACGCGAACAGATTGAGCAGGCCTTAGCATCTGATACTGAACTCAAAGTGCATTTTGACCAATTGGAACAAGACTTTGAAACCCTCGGCCTCGAAAATGCTATTACTCCTCCACCATTTATAAAATCACAACTTCTAAAGAACATAAAACCTTCTTCTGTAGCACCTAAAGTTGTTGAAATGCAACCTAACAAGACTAAATTCTACTTCGGAATTGCCGCTAGTATAGCTGCGTTTTTATTGGTCAGCAGTTTTTGGTTATATAATGAGTTGAATACCACTAAACAACAACTACAGACCGTCGAAACTAACAATACCGAGTTAAATTCCACCATTGAAAGCCTTAACCAAAAGCTGAACGCTAACCAATACTTATATGCGGCTATTGTTCATCCTGATACAGAGCAGTATATCTTAAAAGGCAATGCTTTAATGCCTGAAGGAAAAGTGGTGAGTTACGTGAATCACAGCACCAAATCCGTGGTGATTAATACGGAACGCTTACCGCAACTTGATGCTGAGCACGACTACCAAATGTGGGCTGATATAGAAGGCGAAATGATTAATATGGGGGTCATCTCTAAAGACACCAATCTTATGGCCATGAACTACATTGACCATGCCGAATCCCTAAACATTACCATAGAACCTGCTGGTGGTAACGACCATCCTACGGTGGAACGGTTGGTGACGAATGTTTATTTAAAATAGTCTATTTTTCTTTTGTTTATTTTGAATATTAGCAGTACACCTATTATTTTACTTTATTATTTTCTTAATTTTAAAAATTAATTCAAAAATGAATTTATTTCAAAAAATTCTTACTCTTTGTATTTAAGTTATAGTTATAATAAATGAGATTAGCGTATTGTAAAATACATGGCTTCAAAAGGTTTCAAAAAGCCTCGGTTAACCTAGATAGAAAGTTAATAGCTTTTGTTGGACCTAATGAGTCTGGAAAGAGTTCCTTTTTTGAAGTTTTAGCTAGTACAGAAAACCAAGATGAGTTTCAGCACAAACAATTATCCAGAGATGAGAATTATGATAATGATCACGACGTCATAGAACTCTGTTACTCGATCGAGGAAGATGATTTAAAGAAACTTAAAGAACTTAATGGTGTTGGAAATCCAAAATTTTATAGCAGATATAAAGCTGTAAATGGAAAAACTACTTATTCATTTTCGGCTGAGATTAAAAGAAATATTGAATTAAGAAAAACGTCAAGTGGAATAATTAAATCGTTAATAAAGTCCAGTTATTATAAATCAAAGCTAGAGAAACATATCATAGCAGAAGGGGATTATGCTGCTAAAGAACCTGAATACACTTTTTTAGACTATTCTGATGAAATAATACAAGAATTACATAATTCTGATGAAAACTTAACTACTGAAACTATTGACTATCTAAATCAATATAAAAATGATCTCGAAGATTTTATAGAAACTCTTCCCAAAAGCAGAAATAAAAGACCTCTTCAACTGCTTGAATCATTGAAGGACCTAATGATAAAAGAATCTCAAGAACATCCTGAACAAATGTTCATGGAGTATTTATCAAGTAAGAGACCAAAAATAGTATTCTTTGATAAGGAAAATAGAGATTTAAAAGAGACCTATTCTTTTAGTGAGATTGAAAATCCACCACCGTCATTAAGAAATCTTTTTTCAGTCGCGGAAATTGAAAACAAAAAGTTGATGGAAGCCATACAAAATGGAGATTCTGGTTTACAAGAGTCAATTATTGAAGATGGGAACTTAAATCTAAAATCAAAATATAATTCATACTGGAATCAAGCTGATGTTTTTCCAAGAATTAAGCTAGAAAATAATGAAATTAGAATTCTGCTAAGGTTTGTTAATTCATATAATAACATTAGTGACCGTAGTGATGGTCTTAAGCAGTTTATCGCTTTATTGGCATTTGCATTAAACAATGATAAACATAATGAGTTAATTCTTTTAATTGATGAAGCAGAGATACACTTGCATTATGCTGCTCAAGCTGATATTGTAGAGCTATTTGAAAAACAAAAAATAGTAAATTCAATATTTTATTCTACTCACTCCGCTGGATGTCTCCCAAGTGATTTGGGAACAGGGATTAGAGTTATTCAACCAATTAAAGAAAATCAGAAAGAAACCACTAAGAGTGAAATTAAAAATTCCATTTGGTCTAACACAGCCGGCTTTTCACCAATTTTGCTCGCAATGGGCGCGAATATTATTGCTTTTTCACTTACTAGAAAAGCATTAATTGCTGAAGGTCCTTCCGATACAATACTCCTACCAAGACTTCTAAGAGAAGCTACACTTACTAATGAGTTAGATTTTCAAATAGCACCTGGTTTAGCATCTATATCCATCGAGAAATGTAAAGAACTTGATTTAGAAGCTTCTAGAGTATCATTTATTGTGGATGGAGACAACGGAGGAGAAAAAATCAAGAAAAAACTAATTGAAGCTAAATTCAGGCCCAACAAGATTATTTCGTTGCCAAAAAATCATATCCTAGAGGATTTTATAGATAAGGAAGTACTGTTAAAAGCCACAAATTCTATCATAAGCAAATTTCAAGAGAACACTTTGAATTTAAAGCCTTCAAATATACCTAATAATGGGTCAATAAAGTTTTTAGAGGATCAATGCAAAGTTCAAGGTATAAAATTTCCAGGTAAAGTTTTAATTGCCGAAGAATTAGTGTCATTAGGCTATAATGAACTTATTTTAAAATCAAATAATAGGAATAAACTTCTAAAAGTTTTTGATAAAATAACTAAATCTTTGGATCTATCTTAATCACAACAACAAATCCTCCAACGCTGGTCTTAAATTAGCATAGCTAAAATGAAAGCCTTTATTCTCTATTTTTTGGGAACTGACACGTTGACTTTCAAACAACAACATGTGCATTTCGCCTAAAGCAAGTTTCATTGCAAATTTTGGGATATTGGGTAAGATCAAGGGCTTTTGCAACACATTGGCAGCTACTTTAGTTAACTCTTTATTGGTCACAGCATTTGGTGCAACGCCGTTGTAAATACCTTCGAGTTGGTGCTTTAAAACATACATAAAGATACTGGCTAAATCTTCAACATGGATCCAACTTTGCCATTGTTTACCATCACCAAAAGCAGCACCTGCGCCTAGTCTTATCGGTTTTACAATTTCGGGCAGAGCACCGCCATCTTTGGCTAAGACCAAACCTATTCTAATCTTAGCAACTTTAATACCTAAGTCCTTAAAGCCATCCACGGCTGCTTCCCACTGTTCTACAACTTCTCCTAAAAATGACTTGGAGACTTCATCATGGGTTTCTTCATAATAATGCGTGTGGCACGTTGGATAAATCCCAATCGCACTTGCCGATACTACATGGTCAATGGTATAATGATGGGCTTTTATCGTCTTTTGGAGCAATTGTGCGGTTTTGGTTCGACTTTCTAAAACCACTTTTTTGTAGGCGTTAGTCCAACGCTTGGAAATGGAAGCACCTACCAAATTGATAATAGCAGACACATCTTTAAAACAACTATGATCGATCTCACTGTTAGATGGATTCCAATAGAAGCCTTTGTAATTGGCTTCTGTATTTAACTTGGATTTAGACGTCGTTAAGTAATGGACGTTAATGCCTTCTGCATGACATTGCTTTACAATCTCTTGCCCTATGAGCCCTGTTGCTCCTGTGATTAAAACGGTTTTTGGGTGTTCCATGGTGTAAAGATACGATAAGGTGTAGGCCTAAGATGAGACTTTAGTTTGGATTTAACGTTTGCAAAACCCAAACGTCAATTCGAGTGGATTTTGAATGTACAAGTAGATAAAATTTATGTGGAGAACATATGCACATCCAGAGACTTCTCGATATATCCTCACGCTTACGGTCAGGACACTCGAAGTGACAACAACGAAGCCCTAACTACTATAGTATGTCAGTTTGAGTGGATTTTGCGATTGTAAAGAGTAAAATTTACACTTAGACTTGCTCAGATAGGACTATCAAGAACCATGTTAATCAAAAGACTTCTCGATAAAAAATCCCAAAAATGGGATTTCACTCGAAGTGACAACAAAGAAGCCCTAACTACTGTACTATGTCAGTTCGAGTGGATTTTGCGATTGTAAAGAGTAAAATTTGTATCGAGAACTCATGTGCTCCTAAATACTTCTTGATATATCCTCACGCTTACGGTCAGGACACTCGAAGTGACAACAAAGAAGCCCTAACTACTATACAATGTCAGTTTGAGTGGATTTTGCGATTGTAAAGAGCAAAATTTGTATCGAGAACTCATGTGCTCCTAAATACTTCTTGATATATCCTCACGCTTACGGTCAGGACACTCGAAGTGACGATAAGTAAAACTTAACTGCGATTACCACGTCATTCTGACAAAAAAGTCAGAATTCCTCGTAATGACACCATTGATGCATCAGAATATCATGACAAGAAGGTTAGATTTTGCGCGCTCGTAACATCTCTCTTTTTCCTGGTGGGCCTGGAAGACGTTCCACCGTAAAACCGATAGCTTCCATAGCACGTCTTACACTACCTTTGGCTGAGTAGGTGACCAAAACACCATTATCCTTTATAGCTTTATACATAATGCTGAATATGCCTTCAGTCCAGAGTTCAGGCTGCACACGTGCGCCAAAAGCATCAAAATAAATGATATCAAAAACACTTTCGTCTTTAATATCCCTAAAGAACTTTTGTTGTTTTTCGAGTTGAAAATAAGATGAGACTTTATGTCTTTCTTCCCATGTAACTTGATGCAATTGTTCAAATTGCGCTTGATGTGCTTGGGAAATCAATGCTACATAATTCAGTTGTTCAATTTCATCAGCTTCTACAGGGTAAGCTTCTACGCCAACATAATTGATGCTCTGCTTAAGTTGTTCTGCTTGTATTAAAGTGAGGAAAGCATTGAGTCCTGTGCCAAAGCCTATTTCGAGGATATTTATGGGATGAGATCCTGAAGCAAGTTCAGGATGACGAGAGCCTTCATGAGATACTGAATCGAGTTCAGTACAGAAGAAAAGCAAACCATGTTTTATAAACACATGATTTGCTTCTTGTATGGCACCGTGGATGGAATGGTATTGTTCGTTCCAATCTTCAATCTGAATGGTCTTTGAACCATCGGAAGTGGTGATGATCTTTCGCTTCAATTAGTTATTGAATCAGTAGTTTCTTAATCTTAGGGATTGGTCCCGTACACTCAGTTTTATGACAAGCTAAACAGTTGTTAATCGCAGCATTGTAACGTGCTTTCAACTCAGTATTAGACAATGTATCAACAACCGTTTGCTGTGATTCGATAAACACATTCACAAAATTGTTCCAAACAGCTGTTCTCTGATGACCCTTGCTCATTTCGGCAGAGTGAAGTTTCATCAAATCCAATGGCATTGTTGTTGGCACTTCCCCATTAACGATTTGATGCTTTAGCTGTAAATTATAAGCATACAAGGCGTTCATAAAATTTGCCATCTCCGAAGGCTTATACATTACCAATTCGGGTTTAGCATCAGCTTCGGGCTCTTTTTGTTCAGCTTTTTGTTGACAACTCAAACAGAGTAGCAAAAAGACACAAATTGTAAAATGCTTATTGCTCAAGAAGGACACCATCAGCAAGAAATTGGTATTCGAATTTAGGCTCGGTAATGGCTGCAATTTCTTCTTCAGATTTTCCTGCATCTTCTGCATAATGTCTTAGTTCATCTACTGAAGTTTCGGTCACAAAAGCTTTACCATTTACCACAACTTCGCCCTCAGCATTTAATGGCATAAAAAACCCATAATCCTTAAACTTCACCATGACTTCATTATTGTCTCCCATATCCAATTTCATCCAGCAACCTTTCTTAGAGCATACATCAATGATTTTTCCTTTCATTTTGGCATTAACGGTATCACCAGCTTTTAAACCTTTGTAATGCACCATCATCCGCTCGGAAGATAGGGCATCTGAATCATTGATTTCCATCCCGAACGATGCATACGCGATTTCTTGCTTTATCTCTTCTACCTTTTCTTCTGTTGTTTTATTCTCGTTTTTACATGAAAATACTAGAGTTACAACGGCTAATAGATAAATTATTTTTTTCATTTTTATATGTATTTCAATTGATTTTTCCGAATTACAAATTTACGAAATTTAAGCCAATATTACCTTTTATTAACCGCTTTGATTTTGTATTTTTGCAGAAAATTAAAACGCTCTTTTGATGGCAGAAATTCACCCTAACGAAATCGTTGTAGTAAAATCCGAAAACACTAAAATCAATTCTGTCGATTTTAGCAATTTAATATTTGGTCGCGTCTTCACTGACCATATGTTTATTTGCGATTTTGAAGATGGTAAATGGCAACCGCCTAAAATTATGCCTTATCAGGCCCTAACAATAGAGCCCTCTGCCAGAGTATTTCATTATGGTCAAGCAGTTTTTGAAGGTATGAAAGCCTACAAAGACGCTAATGGCAATATCTTTTTGTTTAGACCTGACGAAAATTTTAAGAGAATTAATAAGTCTGCAGCCCGATTAGCGATTCCCGAATTTCCTGAATCCTACTTTTTCGAAGGGATGAAAACCTTGCTAAAATTAGATAGTGATTGGATTAAACCTGGCATTGGTAACTCCCTTTACATTCGTCCATTTGTTATTGCGACAGAACCTGCAATTTCAGCTTCACCAGCAGCGACCTATAGATTTATGATTATTTGTTCGCCTGCAAAGGCCTATTATAATGAGCCTGTACGTGTACTTTTTGCTGAAAAGTATAGCCGTTCTGCTGATGGCGGTGTTGGTTTTGCTAAAGCGGCTGGCAATTATGCCGCGCAATTCTACCCGACAAGTTTGGCACAAGAAAAAGGCTTTCAGCAAATCATTTGGACCGATGCTTCCACCCACGAATATCTGGAAGAAGCTGGCACGATGAATATCTTTTTCAGGGTTGGTGATAAATTAATAACGGCTCCAAACAACGATCGTATATTGGATGGTGTAACACGTAAGAGTGTGATTCAACTTGCAGAAGACTTGGGTATAGATTACGAAGTAAGACGTGTAAGCGTTAAGGAAATTAAATCTGCTGCAAAAGATGGCAGCTTAAAAGAAATCTTTGGTGCTGGTACTGCCGCAGTTATTAGTCCAGTTTCAGCTTTTGAACATGGTGGTGATGTTTTTGAAATTCCAGAGATTGAAAATGCTTATGCATCCTTATTTAAAAAGACCTTAATGGACATTCAGCATAATCTATCCGAAGATAAGCATGGTTGGAGACATGAAGTTCGTTAGGTGTTAGGTGTTAGGTGTTAGGTGTTAGGTGTTAGGTGTTAGGTGTTAGGTGAAACTAGTATATACTTTTAGAGTTTCAAAGGTTTAATTATTTTTCCAAAATCTCTTTTATATGCGGTTTAAAGTAGTTTGGACCTTTTAGAACTTTGCCATCTTCTCTGTAAATTGGTTCACCGTCTTCACCCAACTTACTCATATTGCTGCGTTGAATTTCCTCAAAGACTTCTTCTATTTTATGTTGTAGACCATGTTCAATAATCGTTCCACAAAGAATATAGAGCATATCGCCAAGGGCATCTGCCACTTCAACCAGATCATTATCATTGGCAGCTTCAAGATATTCTTCATTTTCTTCACGCATTAGTTTGTAGCGCAGCATATTTTTTTCTAATCCCAAATTGGCTTTTGGAGTTTCTAGATATCCTAACTTAAAAGCGGTGTGGAATGCCTTTACAGCATTGATTTTGTCTTGCATAAGAGTTTCGTTTGTTAGTGCTTAAATTTGTATCTTCGTATAAAAATACGCTAATGTTTTCTACAGGTCAATGGATTTTTGCAATTTTATTTTTTGTCGCATTTGTGATTGCTATTGCTTACCAATATCGTAAGGACAAAAAGATACACAAAGCTTACTACAAGGGCACGGTTTGGATACTGATTGCTTTTATCGGTTTTATTGGTATGATCGCTGCCGTTAAGTTTCTTTTGACCTAAATCTCTCTAGTTGTTTCACACAACTTTTCTGCACTTAAAATAGTCTCTCAGTTTCTATGTCTTAGACATTTACAATCTCTTATTTGCTGAATTCAGTCAAAATTTACTAACTTCATTGAGACTATTAACCAAACAACCAAATGCTAACAACATATAAAGTCGTTAGCCTCACAGTGCTTTTCTCTCTCCTATTGTTTCCATGTTGGAGTCAGAATTACTTAGGCTATACTGTAGACAATTATGCGGGTGTTCATGCCGTAAGTTATAATCCGGCTATGATTATATCCACCTATCAAAAAACAGATATTAATATCGCGTCTGTAAGTGCCTTTGGCGGAAGCGACTATTTTGGCATCGATGTCGGAAGCCTTATAAGCACTGATGAAGTTTTTACATTTGATGACGATACCGATAGATTTCCTAATGACAATAATGACTTTTTTGCCAATGCTGATATTTTGGGGCCATCGGCCATGTTTAGATTGAATGACAAGAGTAGCATAGGTGTCATCACAAGAGTCCGTGGTCTTTTTAATCTCAGTGAAATCAACGGCAAACTCTATGAAAATTTAGTCGATCAATTTGAAAATGATGAGGATTTTAGTTTCGACTCCCAAAACCTTTCTGGAACGGTCCATGCCTGGACAGAGATTGGTGTGTCTTATGGTCGGGTATTATTAAAAAAAAGTCAGCACGAATTGACAGGTGGAATCACCCTAAAGTATTTACTAGGCGCAGGTGGGCTTTTTGCGAGTAGTCCGGGATTGGAGGGCGAATTTATTGGTAATACCGAAACCCTACAAACACGAGGGTTTTTAAATTATGGGAAAACACAGGATTTTGACAGAGACAATGTCTTGTTTGATAACTTAGAGTATGGCTTGGGCTTGGATTTAGGATTTATATATACATGGTCTGCAAGCACTGCCGAAGACGACGTTAAATTACAAAATCCTTATACCTTAAAAGTTGGCGTTTCAGTCACTGACATTGGTTCTATTAATTACAATCAAGCAGAAATCACCTCTTATAATTTAAACGCTTCGGTAAGCACAACGACTTTTCAAGAAGATATCGAGGAATTTTTGGATAATAATTACGATAGTACCGCAGATAATCAAAATGCCAGAATTCAATTACCGACTGCTTTGCATATCCTAGTCGACTACCATCTCACCAAAAAATGGTTTGTGAGTGTACAATCTGATGTATCCTTGGTCGAGCGACGTGTTGAACGCAGTAATACGATTACTAATGTATTGACGCTCTCCCCTCGATATGAAACCAAATGGTTTGGTTTTTATCTCCCTGTTAGCCTTAGACAATCTGAAGATGTCGTTGTTGGTGGCGGCTTTAGACTCGGACCACTAAGTGTTGGCTCTGGATCTGTGTTTAGCAACTTCTTATCTAATAGTTCTAAAACTGCAGACCTCTTTGTTGCCCTTAAAATACCCATCTACAATAAGTAGCAAAGTGTTAAAACTCATTTTATGTTTAGGGATTTACGGTTTTAAGTTGTTCTATAATAAAAGCAACTATGATCTTTCTCTATATTATTTTGGTTTTGGTGTGCATTAATGGCCTCTTGTTATTTTACAGTGTTAATAAAAATGACAACTCTTAAGCTAGGCACCTTACTATTCCTTACACATATCCTTTAAATTATCAGGGATTATTTTGATATAAGTTTGCTTAGAGCTATCTTTAAAATCCCTTCCCTTAGTTAATGACATTTAAAAAATACCCGTTACTGGGTATGTGTTGGTGTGTCGTATTAGCACACCTTTGTAATGTTGACTAATTAATCCAACCCTTATGAAAAATTTGACTCCTCCCTTGACCCGATTTCCATTAGGTCATATGACTTGTAAAGCTTTAGCTGTTTTTGTGTTTGTGTGTTTGTTTAATTCTTTAAAAAGATAGTTATGACAGAGCAACAAGCAGATAAAATTTTCCAAATAGTTGAGGACGATATTTATGATCTTGTAAAAACAGAGATTGGTTTTAAGCACTTAGCGTTAAAAAAAGAAAATGATAACTTTTATTATTTAGAGTTTTCTTATAACAAAGAAAAATTAAATGAAACAGAAGCTAAAAATCTAAAAGATAAGATCAATAGTTATTTCTTGACAGTGAACACGGTAGATACATTGCTAATAAAGAATATTGAGCTATTCACTACCGAACAACGAGAGCTAATTGAAATTGACGAGTCTTTTAAGTCAATTCCCAAACGAGAGCTAGAAAGTTTTTTAAAAATTGATGCCGAAAACATAGTAGCTAGTGAAGCTTATGAGTTTTATTCAAATCACAAGAAAGATAAACAGAAAAATGATGCAAAAGTTATACTAAAAGCAGGGGATACAATTAATAATGATGGTGAAAGTGGTACTTTAGGTGCAATTATTAAATTAGATAAAATCAGCGATTATTTTATAGTTAGTAACCATCATGTAATTGCCCATAGTGGAAAATGTACAGGAAGTGTTATTAAAGATAGTCTACAAAATGGTATTGCAACATTATATTGGGGAATATTCAATAAAACACATGATATAGCATTAGCCAAAGTATGTAACTCTAAAAATATTATTGTTGAATCTGGAACACCAATTCATAATTTTGGTAAAATAATAAAGCCATCACTAGACATGAAAGACTGTGCTTCATGGACAAATTCTCGTGAAAAAAGTGGCGGAATGGTATACTCATCAAGAGCTATAGTCCGAATTAAAAGTAATCTTTTTAAAGATCAAATTTTGCTAAAAGATTTGTACTTAAAAAATGGAAACTCGGGCTCTATAATAGTTTCAAAAAATGGCAGTGACACTCCAAACGTAATTGGAATATGCGTTGGAGGTAATCTCAGCTCAAAGATTGACATAGCTAACAAACTTAGCAATTTATTTCATCGAGAAATAACACCCTCTAATACCAATAATTGCCTTCAAATCCATTCAGTTAACTTTAAATCTTTTCATTAATTAACAAATAAATATTAAACTATGGATTTTATCAAAATTGACAGAACGACTAGTTCAGAACAGAAAATTCCACTCTTTGATGATGATCTTCTTGATCTAGATCTTTTCGGTTATTTTACCATTACATCTGAAAGTGGAAGCAGTAGAACAATAATAGAAAAACTTAAAATAAAAGTTGAAAATGATTCATTAAACAAAGATCATTTTTTAAAAAGTGCTTTTATTTGTGACAGGCCCCTAATAAACAACGATAGTTTCTATACTATTGTGATTAATTTAAAAAAAATAACACCACCACCAAAACCTACACCATCTCAACCAGAAATAGATGTAATAAAAAATAGAATATTGATGGATTCTAGCACCCTAATTTATTCATACATTAATATCTATAGTAATGATAATGAAGAAATTACTAACTGCTCCGATATCGATTTTTTCGAAACGGGTCCCTACCCTGAGCATAAAAAAGGTAACATTCTTGTTGGCAATCCATAAATGAACAAAATATATTCATTAACTAAAACCCTGATTTTATCAGCAAGTTTTTTACTTGCTGATTTTTGCTATTCACAGGATACAGATTTTGATAATGTTTACAGAGCTTTTGAAATTAATGAACATCAGAATATTGAAAATGCATTAAGCGAAATAGACACTTCAAAAATTAATGATTATGACAAAGCTACTTGGCTGTACTTTAATTCAAAGTTAGAGTTCTCAAGAGATAATCATCATTTAGCCCATAATTCAATATTAATATCAGAAAGATTATTCGAGGGACTTAATAAAACAAATGATGTCATTGATTGTATTATACTTCGCATAGCCATTATCAGTCATCAGGACGCTTTAAAAGACCACAGGCTTACAGCCATTAAAAAGCTTGAGTCATTAGCAATAAAGCAGAAAAACATTAATGCTCTAAGAGCCGCCTATCGAAACATAGCATCTAGCTTCATGGATTTAGAAGATGGGGAACAGTCAATTCGATTTTTTAGGAAAACAATTCCTTTGGCACTAGAATTAAAAGATACTGTCAGAGTTGGATATGCTTATGCCAATATTGCTATTGTACACAATATCATTGAAAATAATTTGGATTCAGCTTTATACTATAATCTAAAAGCCGAAAAGATATTAAAATATCACAACGACTTGCAAAGTCTAGCTTATAATTATAACAATAGAGCTGATATCTTCAAGAAGATAGGAGATTATGATAATGCAATTCTTTTTTATAAAAAAGCGGACTCTATTCCATTCACGAAAAACTCAGTTAAAAGTAAAGTACTGTTTTATCAACATCTAGCGGATACTTATAGAAAGAAAAGCGATTTTAAAAATCAGGCGTTCTATTTATCAAAATTTATAAAACTACAACACAGCATCAATGACAAGGAGCAGAATATCGCCATCAATGAGAGTATTGAAAAATACAATAATGAAAAATTAAGAGCCGATAACCTAGAAAGCGAAGCTAAACGCAAACAAAATAGAAACCTACTGTTTGGTGCAATTGGTCTATTACTTTTTGGCGGCATCACTTTTTATCTTATCCAAAAAAACACCAAACGCAAACAAAAACTCGCCGAGCAAGAAAAAGCTTTGGAGTCGCAAAAATTAGCAACCGTTTTAAAAGAGCAAGAGTTAGTCACCATTGATGCCATGATTGAGGGCCAGGAAAAAGAACGCCAACGGATTGCCAATGATCTCCATGATGATCTCGGTGGACTCATGGCCACCGTAAAACTGCACTTTAATGCACTAAAAGATAAAGAGTCGCCTGAGCTGTTTGATAAAACCAATGCGCTCATCGAAGAAGCCTACCAAAAAGTACGATCGGTCGCTCATGCCAAAAACTCTGGTGTCATTGCCAAGCAAGGGCTCTTAAAAGCCGTAAAAAATATGGCTGATAAAGTTTCAGCGTCAAATAAGCTTAACATTGAAGTGACTGATCATGGCCTGGACCAACGCTTGGAAAACAGTTTAGAACTCACGTTGTTTAGAATGATACAAGAACTGATTACCAACGTTGTCAAACATGCGGAAGCTACAGAAGCGACCATACATCTTACCAATCATGAGGATAGCATCAATATTATGGTTGAGGACAATGGTAAAGGTTTTAATCCAAGCCAGATTACCAAAACCAAAAAAGGTATGGGCATAAGTAGTATCGATAAACGTGTAGAACATTTAGACGGAAAACTCACTATTGAGTCAGAAAACAACAAAGGAACCACCATTATTATAGACATACCTATATGAAGTTGAAGTTGAAGTCGAAAAATAAAAAACCAACACCTAATACCTCATACCTAATTCCTAAAAACCATGATACGCCTAGCCATCGCTGAAGATCACCAATCGCTTATTGACGGTATTAAACTACTTTTGGAATACGAAGACGACATCGAAATTATTGGCACTGCTAATGATGGCGAAGCCTTACTAAAATTGGTACGGTTAAAACAACCCAACGTAGTCATTATGGATATCAGGATGCCAAAAATCGATGGGATTTCTGCAACAAGAACAATTAAAAAAGAATTTCCACATACCAAAGTTTTGGGGTTTACCATGTTCGATCAACAAGATGCTATCAGACAAATGCTAGATGCTGGTGCTTCAGGATATTTATTAAAAAATTCACCTTTAGAGGAAGTCCTAAAAGCGGTACGTGCCGTGCATCAGGGTAGCACCTATTTTGATGCCAATATCAAAGTCGAGGCCGAAAATGACAGCAATAAAAAAGCAAAAGGGAAATTAACAAAACGTCAGATAGAAATTTTGGGTTTAATTGCCCAAGGTAAAACTTCACGCGAAATCGCCGACGAACTCTTTATTGGTGTCCACACTGTGGATACTCACCGCAAAAATATGGTGCGTATTTTGGGGCTAAAAGGTAAAGGGGAACTCCTACGCTATGCCGTAGAGAAGAAATACAAGTTCTAAAATTACCTTTTACTGGGTATAGCCCTGCCCTTAACGGATAACTAGATTTGATGAACTAATCAATCCATTATTCGTTATGAAAAAAATATTAATTATTTTAGTTTGCATTCTATGCAACACGGTCACTTCTCAAGAAATAGGCTATACTTATCAATTTATTTCTCCCATATATGATTCTGAAAAGACTGTTCAGTTTAAGAAAGGGCATAAAGTTTATGTCACTATGGTTGGAAAAGATAGTATTAGTTTTTCCTACTATAAATTTACCGCAGGAGTAAACACTGAAGAATTAAACGATAAGTATTATTTTATAGATAAAAAGATGATAGAACCTTCTGTAGAGGATGGTGATGGTATCTTTAATAATGGAAACTTGGACCCAAGTGACATTAGGACATTTACACTGTCAGTAGGTGATTTTGACAAGTATTTAACAAGATTTTATCCAAGGTTCAAAGGTGTTTCCGCAGGAATTTTCACAGTACCTTTTAAGTTGAGAATTGATGATTTTGATTTTGAGCAGAATGTAAATATTGGAATGAATCTTAGTTTCCCTTTCAGAATGAATCGCTTAAAAAATAATGAGCATCTTTTAACGCCTACTTTGGGCATTGGTTTAGCTACAATAAGTTTGAATCCCAACAATAGCGACCTTGAAGCCTCTGACGATGAAAATGAAAACAGAACAGCAAGTGCATTTAGTATTTCAGGAGGAATAATGTATCAGTTCAGTAGTACGATAAATATTGGGTTCCAATATGGATTTGATTTCTTAGGGAATAAGGACAAAGATATTAGATGGAAATATGATAGGAAACCATGGATAGGAATTGGTATCAACATAGGAGTCTCGGTTTCGGACAATGAAGTTTCTAATCCTAAAAACAAGTCTTAGTATGATACTGATGTTTCTCATCTCTTTTTGTTAGAATTATCCTAATGATGACGTTTCCTAAAGTTCTCGATATAAGATAAATAACCTTTTAACTTTTGCACTATGAGAACTTTAAAGCACAATTTACTTTTAGCAATGGTGCTAATCGTATTTATATCATGTTCAAGTGATGACGATTCTGGAAATGAAAATGACAACCCAGCTGACATTGCCGAGCTCATATTAGGTTCGTGGACCTTTTCTAATAGTACAACCAATGGCGTAGCTGACCCCGTTGATGATCCTTGTGAGCAATTACTCTCTATAAATTTTTCGGCCAACCTTAACTTTACCAGGTTTGAACGCAGTGGTGACAATTGCCAAACCACAACACAATTTACAGGCACTTATAGCCTTAACGGAAATACCTTAACAGTTACTACTGGGCAAGGCACCAATATTGTTGAGATAACAAATATTAGTAGCTCTAACGTGAGCTTTCAACACATGGATGGCAGCGATGTTATCGTTGAAAACTTTACTAAATAATGGCCACGATTATAGTATTTATTTTGCTTACTATTAATACACTTTTGCGCAAACTTAGCTCAAACAAAAAAGCAGCTGTAATTAAAACAGCTGCTTTAGGTACTTTTATGTATTTACTTTAGTTAACCTCAGGTAAAAACCCATAGGTCTTACTGTAGTCTAGCATTTGCTCTGGAAAGCCTACTGGCTGCGTCACTTTTATGGCTGTAATCTCACCCGCATCATTCATTTCTGGTACCAAAACCGGATTGACAAAGCCACTGTAAGGCGCTGATGTAAATTGCTTATTGCGTTCTAACACTTCAGCATGTAATTCTTGGTCTACTTTAACACCATAACCTTCGACTAAAGCTTCACAAGCTGCAAAATCCCCTTCGGATTTAATGCGCTGCGTTTCTCTCAACAATTGACCAAACAACTCGTGTAACTTATCATAGTCGTTAATGTTATAGTAGGTTTTACCGTCTCGCGTTACTTTTTCAATCACATTATCTTTTTCGCCTTGCTCAAATACCCAAGCACTAACCCACTGTCGGTTACGCATATGAGCTTCTTCTACATCATCACCAAGATTCAAACGAATCAATTGTGTCATTAGACCATTTCTAATATAACCATCATAAGCTGCCATACCTACTTTTTTCCAATCGTCTACTAAACCTAGTTCTTGTAATTTTGAATCGTATAAGTAATATAATCCTACCAAATCCGCACGTCCTTCTTCTAAAGTCGATGCATAATTCTTTAAGGTTTCTTTAGTCTCTCCTACGCCAGGGTTTAACTGACCTGAGGCATGACCGATTACTTCATGCAAAGCAGTGTGCAACTTATCTGCTAATTGACCATATTTTTCTTCAAGCTGCTGTTCTTCCTCATCATGAGCAAATTCCTTTAACCGTCCTGTGCTTCCTGCATTGTTGTAAGCATCGATAATATTTCCTAGGGAAACCGATTTACTACCTACTTCCTTTCTAATCCAGTTGGCATTAGGAAGGTTGACACCAATTGGTGTGCTTGGTGAAGCATCACCTGCTTCGCCAGCTACTGTGACTACTTTGTACGTCACCCCTACAACATTGTCCTTTTTATGTTCCTCCATCAAGGGAGAATTATCTTCGAACCACTGCGCGTTATCCGAAACTACTTTCATCTTTTGGGACATATCAAAATCATTAATCTGGACTATCATTTCATAAGAGCCTCTATAACCTAATGGGTCATTATACACTTCTACAAAACCATTAATATAATCTACATTGCCTTCTGTAGCTGCCGTCCACGCTACATTATAGTCGTCCCAAATCTGTAAATCGCCCGTCTTGTAATATTCAATCAATAAGCCAATCGCATCGCCTTGCGCTTTATTTTCGGCAACACCTTGTGCTTTTTCCAACCATTTTACAATTTCATCTATTGCTGAACCATAAAGCCCACCGGACTTATAAACACGTTCCTTTAACATACCATCTTCTTTTACTAGTTGAGAATTTAATCCAAAAGATAAGGGTCTATCTGGGTTGGGAGATGTTTTTGCTGCATAGAACGTTTCAACATCTGTATTGGTCACATTAGGTCCATAAAAATTGACAGCCGAAAGACCAACATTATCAATATCTTTAGCCTGATTTACTTTCTTAGCATCCTTGTCGTTAAAAATGACATCAAACGCTTCACCATCTAACTTTGTATTAGTTGCTAAAAACAATTCATTTAAATAATCCTTAGAAAATTCTGGCTTTATTTTATCAGTGGAATAGTGATGATGAATACCGTTACTAAACCAAACACGCTTCAAATACACTTCAAAAGCTTTCCAGTTGTCGGTGGACTTATCGCCTTCAAAATTAGTGTAGACATTTTCTAAGGCTTTTCTAATTTTTAGATTGTGTCTGTAATTTTGATCCCACATAATATCACGCCCTGCAAGACCAGCTTGCGTTAGGTAATAAACAAGTTTTTGCTCCTTGAGCGTGAGGTTTTTCCAGCCTGGAATTTGGTAACGCAAAATTTTAATGTCTGCAAATTGCTCTACATTAAAGTCGAAATCAACCTCTGCTTTTTCTAGGGTCTCATCCTTTACGGTTTCTTTACTATCGTCTTTGCAAGACCATGTAAAAACTGCTATGAAGCAGATGATTAATATTGATTTTAGATTCATGAGTTAGTAAGTTTTAAGATTGAACACAAAAGTAATACATATTTAGACATATCATAAAATTGCTATCTTTGAATAGCCGCTAACTAATTAATCAGGTTAAAATGAAAGCATTAAGATACATCTTATTATTGTTGCTTGTTCTTATTATAGGTTTTTCAATTTATATTGCTGTACAACCTAATTCTTTTAAAGTAGAACGTAGCAGAACTATGAAAGCGCCTAATGCAGTAGTTTACAATAACATTATTGATTTTAAAAATTGGGCTGCATGGTCATCGTGGGTAGAAGCCGACCCAGAAATGAAAATCACATTACCGGAAAAAACCAAAGGCGTTGGAGGCTCATATTCTTGGGTAGATGAAAACGGTATCGGAACGATGAAAACTGTTGCAACAACACCAAGTACTTCCATTACTCAAGAAATGCAAATTGGAGATTTTCCTTCTTCGGATATTGCCTGGAGCTTAAAACCAAATGAAGATGGTACAACCGAAGTAACGTGGACCATAACTGGTAAAGATTTGCCTTTTGGTTTTAAGGCGTTTGCTACAATTATGGGAGGTATGGATAAACAAATTGGCCCACATTATGAGCGAAGTTTAGAAAAACTCGATAGCCTTTTAGTTGCTGATATGCAACGCTACAATGTTGAAATTAAAGGTATTACCGAATATGGCGGTGGCTTCTATCTCTATAAAACTACAAATGCCAATTCGAGTAACATTAGTGCTAAGATGGGTGAAAATTTTGGTGCCATTATGCAGTTTATGGGACAGCATGGTTTGAAACAATCAGGGATGCCGCTTACCGTTTATAATGAAATGGCCGAAACTGTTATAATGAGTAATGGAATACCTGTGAATGAACGTGTTGAAATTCCTACGGATTCTGATGTTTCTATTGGCTTTATGCCAAAGATGAAGGCTTTGAAAACCACATTAACAGGAAATTACACCAATCTTCCCAAAGCATGGGAGGCTACTATGAAACACTTAGCTGAACAAGGTTTGGAACAGTCCGACATCAAACCCTTTGAGATTTACACAACGGATCCTGGAAACTATCCAAATCCTGCCGATTGGAAAACTGAAATCTACATTCCTTTAAAAGAATAGATGAAGCAACTTCTTTTGGTTTTTGTTGGTGGTGGCTTTGGTAGTGTACTTCGATTTTTAATTGGCAAATGGCTCAATAGTTCTAACGATGGCATTCCTTATGGAACTTTTGCCGCTAATATCATTGGCAGTTTATTGATTGGTATCATCCTTGGCCTGGCCGCAAAAAACAATAATCTTTCAGAAAGTCAAATCCTTTTGTTAGCAACTGGATTTTGTGGTGGTTTTACCACATTCTCGACCTTTGCCTACGAAAACCATGTCTTCTTAAAATCAGGTGATTTTACAAGCTTTGCCATATATACTATTGCCAGCTTTATTATTGGGTTTTTAGCAGTCTTCTTAGGTATATATTTGGTAAAAGTTTAATTCTTTTTGTATGCCTTAACGCCTGCTTTAACCTCAGTTGGTAAATAATTCACTCTTGGTACTATCGGACAAGAATATTTTTCGTTATAATCGCAATAAGGGCTGTAGGCCATATTAAAATTAATCGTTATGTTATTACTATCAGGTATCTGCAAATTGATATACCGCCCTCCTGCATATGTAGTATTACCATTGGTATCATCTAGAAAAGGTAAGAATAGATATTTATTAAAACGCCCCATTTGCATAGACTCCTGACCTTCATAAACATTTAGCTGAAAGGGTTCTCCATTAAGATTAAAATGCAATACACCATAAATGCGTTCTACAGTTACATCACCAGTTGACGTTTTCATGTTAAACCATTCAGAATCTGGTGTTCTTACTAAATTAGCCCTAACCACGTAACTGGAATCAAATGGAAAAAAATCCAAAGATTTAAAATTCTTAAGATCTTTCTTCTTTAACGGTGATTTTGAAGCATCCTTAAAATCGGCATTCATCTTCTTTTGCCATGCTGTTTCTCCTAACAGTTTTTCTTTTTGAGAACAACTTAATAAGGTCAATACTAATAGGCCAATTATAAATCGATTCATTTTTAAAATCTTTTATGCTCCAAAAATACAACTTATGAAATTTTATTGTAAGTTTGAATCGTTAAACAAAACATCAAATGTTACAAGACAATAGATATACCAAGCAAGCTATAGTGATTTCTTCGGAAAACATTCGGATGCATTATCTATTGTAACTATTTTAATATACGATTAAACAATATTTAAAAGTCCGACGATACCGTCGGACTTTTTATTTTAGTGAAGTTCTTAATTCAAAAGTTTACGCATTGAATTACGATAACTGAACTCATCCCGATGGACATCAGGATGTTAACCTTAAAAACCAATGCGTAATGAAAAAGCTTTATCTAAACTACGTTGAATCCTTCAAGGGTTTATCTCTTGAAATCTGGTATCTCGCTTTAATTAGCTTGGTTAATAGAGCCGGTACTATGGTCATTCCCTTTTTGTCGCTATATCTCAAAAAGGATTTGGGATTTACCATGAATGATATCAGTTGGATATTCGCTTTCTTCGGTATTGGTTCGGTTATTGGGTCTTGGCTTGGTGGAAAACTCACCGATATTTTCGGTTTTTATAAGGTAATGGTTGTCAGTTTGTTTTTGACTGGAATCAATTTCATCGTGCTTCAATACATTTCAACATTTGTTGGTTTCTGTATTGGTATCTTAATCACCATGTCTATAGCAGATTGTTTTCGCCCTGCCATTTATGTCGCCATTAAGGCTTATAGTAAACCCGAAAATCAAACACGATCGTTAGGATTATTGCGATTGGCTATTAATGCTGGTATGGGCATTGGACCAACACTGGCAGGTTTAATTATTGTTTTGGAAGGCTATAATATTCTATTCTGGATCGACGGTTTAACATGTATCGCTGCAATACTTTTATTTAGCTATTTGGTTAAAGATCCAAAAGTAAAACCAGCAGAAGCACGCAAAAAACACCAGAATTTAGATAAAAATGTGGTTTATAAAGATGTTTCATTCTGGATTCACTCTGTGATATGTTTTTTATTCGGGATGGCCTTTTTTCAGTTGTTCACCACAATGCCATTGTACTATGATGACATATTTCATCTCGATGAATTCAAAATTGGTATCATTCTATTTTTGAATGTGGCTATAATAGTAGTTTTTGAAATGCCACTTTTGAATTTTTTAGAGAAGCGATTAATTCCAGTTACCAAACATATCACAATGTCTTGTGTATTGTTGGCTCTAAGTTTTTTGGCACTCTATCAAAATTTCTGGTTAGGCATTTTAATTGTAAACATCGTACTTATGACGCTGAGTGAAATGCTTGGCTTTCCTTACACTAACAAATTTGCATTGCAACGTGCCAAAGAAGGATTAGAAGGCAGTTATATGGCCATGTATGCTATGTCATTTTCATTAGCGCATATATTTAGTCCAAAAATCGCATTAAGCATTGTAGATCTTTATGGCTATCAAATTAACTGGCTAATTACTTTTGGTTATGGTGTAATAGCCATTGTATTAGCGGCATGGTTGCACAAACGAATAAAACAGCATTTATAATGAACTTAAATCAAATCACTATTCCGTCGTTGGATGTTGCAACAGCGACGGAGTTTTACAAAAAGCTAGGGTTGTTACTTATAGTGGAATCTTTACCGAGATATGTAAGGTTTGAATGTCCTGATGGCGACAGTACCTTTTCCATTCATGTTGTTGAAGAGTTGCCCATTGGAAAGGATCGTGTTACTATTTATTTTCAGAATGAAAATTTAGATGATGTCATGACCCAACTCCAACAAAAAGGCATTACTTTTACAAGTGAACCTGAAGATAAACCATGGCTTTGGAGAGAAGCCCATTTGTACGATCCCGATGGCAACCATATCATTTTGTACAGTGCAGGCAAGAATAGAAAAAATCCACCATGGCGAATAAAAGATTAAATCACTAATGGCAAAGCTCAAATTTCAAACCCTAATGGCTGTATTGCTTTTAATGGCTTTAGGTTGTAATGATTCAAAGGAAAAATCAGAGGTTTCTGATGAGATGCTGAATCCTACTTCGACTAAGCTCAGCACAGGAGTTCAGAATGACAAAGTATTTCCCAAATTAGAACCCAATCGTTATAACGTTGCTTTTTTAATCATGGATGGTGTGTATAATACCGAACTTACTGCGCCTTACGATATTTTTCAGCATACTATATTTAGGGAGGGCATTAAGGCCATGAATGTCTTTACGGTTGCCAATACAGATCATCCTATTACCACTTTTGAAGGTCTGCGTTTGTTACCAGATTTTAATTATTTAACGGATGCATTACCTAAAATCGATATTCTCGTAGTACCTAGTGCAGAGCATCATTTGGATACCGACCTAGAAGACGAAACCATGCTCAACTTTATAAGTAAAGTGGATGAAAAAGCCCATTTTATAACTTCGCATTGCGATGGCGCCTTTGTACTGGCCAAGGCAGGTTTGTTAGATGGTGTAGTTTCTACGACCTTTCCCAGTGACATTGATAAAATGCGCGAAATGTTTCCGGGTTTGGATATTAGAAAGGATGTGCTTTTTGTACACGATGGTAAATATATTACCTCAGCAGGAGGTGCAAAATCTTTTGAAGCTGCCCTTTATCTAAGCCAACTCTTGTACGGTAAAGACATTGCAGAATCCTTAGCTGGTGGATTGGTTATTGATTGGGACTTACAGGACGTCCCTCATTTGGTGATTGAATAATAAGCTTAGTCTAGAGGCTTTATTTCGCTATGCCTTATCACATGAGACAAAACTATTTGTGTTCTAGTTTCCCCATAGGTAATCAGTTGGTCTATAAAAGACTCCAAATGTTTTTGGTTTTTTAGTACCACTTCCATAACTATATTATCATTCCCAGTTATTCTGTAGCAATTAACCACTTCATCATATGTTTTTACTTTCTGTAAAAAAGGTTTTAACATGCCCATAAAAGCCCTTAGGGTAATTATGGCCTTTAATTGATACCCTGCTTCAAATGGAGATACAAACGTGGTATAACCTTGAATAATTTCGGCATCTTCCATCTTCTTAATACGCTCACTTACAGCAGGTGAGCTAACTCCGACACGTCTTCCAATCTCTGCATTAGACATACGTGCATTCTTTTGAAGACACTTTAAAATCTTCCAATTTAGATTATCAATACTCATTTAATGTTTTCTTTAAAAAAAATATCTATTTTAAAGTAAATATAGTTTTTTACTTTAATATTTAAAGCAAAATATGGAATGTACGCCGTAATTTCGTAATAATTGCTATTGAAAATGAATTATAACCTACCTACCCACTTGCCAGAATTGCCTGTATACAAAAAGGCAATGGATATTATTATGCTTTCTCGAAGCATATCCACGTATCTTAATCATGATTTATCGTATTTAAATGATGATGGTTCCGAAGATAACGACATTTATTTCTCAGGAGATATTGTACAACAATCCTCTAACCTGGCACCAGAAATAATCAATGCCGAACGCGAACGTTTTTCTGAAAAAAAGCATAAACATTTAGAAAGTTTAGAGCGATTGACCAATAAATTATACAGTAATTGTAGACGATTAGAACGTTCTAAAAGTAATGGCAGGGACTTTTTACCTATCTTAAAGGGTGAGATTAAGACTTTTAGAAAGTTACAACGTAGTTGGATGATGACACTCTAATGACGACACTTACCGTCATTGCTTACGGTACTTTTTCCATACAAAAAAGCATTGCTTAAAACGCTAAGTCACTGTAGTTACAGCCAGTTCTTTTTATGTTCTAAGACGATTCCTTCTACAGGTCTAATTTGTTTTCTTTTTAATATTATGCATAAAAATTCAACCAATTGACAATGATATTGTGAAAAGTTGTAATATTTTGGTGCTTTTATTGAATCTGCTTTCAATATTTTACTGAATATGATCACATTTTATTTTACTGTATTTCTATTACTTCTAATTGGGATTGGGATATATTCTCATAAACTAAGAAAAAATAATTCTGAAGACTATTTATTGGCCAGCAGCAATGTATCCCCGATGCTGTCAGGGATCTCAGCAGCAGCTTCTACGTTCAGTGGTTTTATGTTTACTGGTTTTGTAGGGTATATTTTTGTGCATGGTATTTCTGCTATTTGGTTCATTTTTTTTATGTTCTTAGGGGAATTTCTTTCCACCAATTTTAATCAATATATACAGAAGCAAACAGAAAAAACACGAGCTTTAACTTACATAGAATTAATTGTCAAACTCACAGGAGGTTATGAAAATTTACGAAAAATCCTTGCGCTTGTTGTTGTCTTGTTCTTGGGCATATATGCTTCCTCTCAAATCCTATCGAGTACCAAAGCATTAGAGGAAATCTTAAATTGGAACCAAGTAACCTCTATAATCATAGCAGCTGTAATTATATTAACGTATTCATTTTATGGAGGTATCAGAGCCTCTATTTGGACCGATGCAGCACAAGGTCTTTTAATGATGGTCGCCGTCGGACTTTTAAGCTATTACGCCCTGAACAAAATAGGAGGCATAACTAATCTATATGTAAAGTTAGAACATATTGATTATAAATTAGTGAGCTTCTATCCTAAAGATTTAAAGTTTGGACTCCTTGCTTTCGCCATAGGATGGCTATTTCATGGTATGGGATTATTGGGGCAACCTCATGTTATGAATCGATATATGGCATTAAAAAAGGGTAGAAAAACCTCTAGAAATGCGTCGCTTTATTTCATGTTTTTTACCGTTTTATTTGTAAGTATGCTATTTGTATTGTCCTTGACAATCAGAGTATATTATGCAAATTCAACTTTCGATCAAGAAATTGCACTGTTAAAATTCTCCAACGAGTTTTTCTCGGATTTTTTTCTGGGTCTAATCTTAGCAGGAATTTTTGCTTCGACCATATCCACTGCGGATTCTCAAATACTGGTTTGCTCTTCTGCGGTTGTAAGAGACCTGTTTTCAAAACATATTTCAGCAAAAAAAGCTGTTTTTTATAATAAAATTGCAACATTGGCCATTACTATTTTTATAGCTTTAATAGCTATTTACGGTAGTAAAAATATTTTTAAAACGGTGGTTATGTCCTGGGCAATCTTGGGTGTCGCTTTTACTCCTTTATTGGCGCTGGCGATTCTCAGACAAAAAGTTTCTGAAACAACGACCATAGCAATGCTCATTTTAGGAGTAGGCACCACTATCGCTTGGAATGAGATTGGTTATGGAAGTAATGGTATACCTGCTTTTCTACCTGGTTTCTTAGTAAGTCTATTCGTCTTTTTTATTTCTGAAAAGTTAATTCAAAGCAAAGTTTCCAAAAAGAGCTAAACCCTACATATTGCGTCTATACTGCCCACCAACTTCAAATAAAGCTGATGTAATCTGACCTAAGGAGCACACTTTACAAACCTCCATCAAGGCTTCAAAAATATTTTTGTTATTAATAGCCTTCATCTGTAAGTCTTTCAATAGCTCAGAAGTCTCGTTTGCCTTGTGCAAGTCCTGAAGTGTTTTGATCTGAAATTCCTTTTCTTGTTCTGTAGCTCTAATCACTTCAGCAGGTTGTACCGTAGGTGAACCTTTACTGCTCAAAAAGGTATTAACACCAATGATCGGGAATTCGCCATTGTGTTTCAAGGTTTCGTAATACAGGCTTTCTTCTTGAATTTTAGAACGTTGATACATCGTTTCCATAGCACCTAACACACCACCACGTTCCGTAATTCTATCAAACTCCACTAACACTGCTTCTTCTACTAAATCGGTTAACTCCTCTATAACAAATGAACCCTGAATTGGATTTTCGTTTTTAGCTAATCCTAATTCCTTATTTATGATCAATTGAATGGCCATGGCACGACGCACAGATTCTTCAGTTGGTGTCGTAATAGCTTCGTCGTAAGCATTGGTATGCAACGAATTACAGTTATCATAAATGGCATATAAGGCCTGAAGCGTGGTTCTTATATCATTAAAGTCTATTTCCTGGGCATGCAAACTTCTTCCAGAGGTCTGAATATGATACTTCAACATTTGAGCCCTTGGGTTTGCACCATATTTATGTTTGAGTGCTTTTGCCCAAATCTTACGTGCCACGCGTCCTATAACTGCATATTCTGGGTCGATACCATTAGAAAAAAAGAAGGATAAGTTTGGCCCAAACTTATTAATGTCCATATCTCGGCTGAGGTAATACTCTACATAGGTAAACCCATTAGCTAGCGTAAATGCTAATTGCGAAATTGGATTGGCACCAGCTTCTGCAATATGATATCCAGAAATAGATACCGAATAGAAATTACGCACATTATGATCTATAAAATATTCTTGTACATCACCCATTAAACGTAAGGCGAATTCAGTAGAAAAGATACATGTATTTTGTGCTTGGTCTTCCTTTAAAATATCGGCTTGAACCGTTCCTCTTACTTGGGCAATGGTTTTCGCCTTAATGTCTTCATAAATGGCTACTGGTAAAACCTGATCACCTGTAACACCCAAAAGCATTAAACCCAAACCATCATTACCTTCGGGAATATCGCCATTATAAATTGGTCTCTCTTTTCCTTTATAGATAGCTTCAATTTTCTTTTCGATCTCTTTCTCTAGTCCATTCTCTTTGATGTAAATCTCGCACTGTTGGTCTATAGCTGCATTCATAAAAAAGCCTAACAACATTGGAGCAGGACCATTAATGGTCATACTTACCGATGTCATTGGATCAGCTAAATTAAACCCAGAGTATAACTTTTTGGCATCATCCAAACAGCAGATACTTACACCAGCGTTTCCTATTTTACCATAGATATCTGGTCGATAATCCGGGTCGTTCCCGTATAGCGTAACACTGTCGAAAGCCGTAGATAAACGCTTTGCCGGCATCCCCAAACTTACGTAATGAAAACGTCTGTTGGTACGCTCTGGGCCACCTTCACCGGCAAACATACGTGTTGGATCTTCACCTGTTCTTTTAAATGGATATAATCCTGAGGCATATGGAAATTCTCCTGGAACATTTTCTTGCAAGCTCCATCTTAAAATATCTCCCCAAGCTTGATACTTTGGTAAAGCTACTTTTGGAATATCCGAATGTGATAATGACTTTGTATGGGTTTCAATCTTAATCTCTTTGTCCCTTACTTTAAACGAATAGATCGGTGCTTTATATCGATTGACTTTTTCCTCCCATCCTGTAATAATTTCCCAATTATAAGGATCTAAATTGAGTTTAACACGGTCGAATTCGGCTATCAGTAATTTTATAAAATCTTTTTTATCATCCTGAACTAGATTCAGGATCTCATCTTGCTCAAGACCTTGTTTTCCTAAAAAAGACCTTTCGACTGCGCTCAAGGTGACATCTCCCACAGAACATATCGTTTTAAAAATGCCATAAAGCTTTTGAGCTACTTCAACTTGTGCATTGACCGTCTTATCATAGGCACGATTATTCTCTGATATTTCAGATAAATAGCGCACACGTGCTGGCGGGATAACAAAAATCTTTTCGCTCATTTCCTTAGAAATCTCAAAAGTCGATTGTAAATCCGCCTCTGTCTTCTCTACAATTTTATCCATAATAGCTTTGTAGAGCGTATTCATTCCTGGATCATTAAATTGTGATGCAATAGTCCCAAAAACGGGCATCGTATCTGGATCGGCATGCCATAGATTATGGTTGCGCATATACTGTTTCTTTACATCACGCAAAGCATCTAAAGCGCCTCGCTTATCAAACTTGTTAATGGCTACCAAATCCGCAAAATCGAGCATATCGATTTTCTCTAATTGCGTAGCTGCACCAAATTCTGGTGTCATCACATAAAGTGACACATCACTGTGCTCCAAAATTTCGGTATCGGATTGTCCAATACCAGATGTTTCCAAAATGATTAAGTCGTATTCCGCAGCTTTTAGAACCTCAACGGCCTCGTTGACATATTTAGACAATGCCAAATTAGACTGTCGGGTTGCCAAACTGCGCATGTAAACCCTGGGTGAATTGATTGCATTCATTCTAATACGATCGCCTAACAATGCGCCGCCCGTTTTTCGTTTGGATGGGTCTACGGAAATCAATCCGACTGTTTTCTCCGGAAAATCAATTAAGAATCGTCTCACCAATTCATCAACTAAAGACGATTTCCCAGCGCCTCCAGTTCCTGTAATTCCTAAGACTGGTGTATTTGAGTTTTTACTTTTTGAGTGTATGGTCTCTAAAGCTTCTTTGGCAATCTCTGGAAAATTCTCGGCAGCAGAGATGACCCTGGCAATAGACTTTGGGTTTTTTTCGTGGAGGACTTTTACCTCGCCATTGAGTTGGTCACCAATCGCAAAATCAGATTTTTGTACTAAATCATTAATCATACCCTGTAGCCCCATTTCCCTACCATCATCTGGAGAGTAAATTCTTGTGATGCCATAATCCATTAAAGTCTTTATCTCTTCGGGAAGAATAACGCCGCCGCCGCCGCCAAAAATTTTGATATGACCAGCCCCTTTTTCCTGCAACAAATCATACATGTATTTAAAATACTCATTATGACCGCCTTGATATGACGTCATAGCTATTGCATTCGCATCTTCTTGAATGGCAGTGTTTACAACTTCTTCAACACTTCTATCGTGACCCAAATGAATGACCTCTACTCCGGTAGCTTGAATAATTCTACGCATAATATTGATAGCAGCATCGTGTCCATCAAAAAGAGATGCCGCTGTAACGATTCTTACTTTATGCTTTGGTTTATAGGGCGCAACTTGTTCCATTCGTAAAAATATGACTTAATTTGATGGCAAATTTACGGAATATTCAAAAAAGTATAACAATAATTAACAATTATCTAAAACTTTCACAAAGTCCATGCCGCAAGGTATTTTGATTAAATTTATCAGCTCAATTAAGCTCAGTTGTTATGAATAAAATTACCTTATTAATTCACTGTGATGACCAGCCAAATATTATTGCTTCCGTAACCAATTTTATGGCTTTAAATAATGGTAATATTGTTTACATTGACCAACATGTTGATAGGGAACAAAATATTTTTTTTATGCGTTTGGAATGTGAATTTGCTTCTAACGCCTTCTCCATTGAAAGTTTTAAAGAATTATTTCAGAATGCACTAGTCGACAAGTTTGGATTTGAATGGCGCATGTACTCCGCCGAGAAAAAACCAAAGATGGCCCTGTTTGTGTCTAAGTACGACCATTGCCTGTATGATATTTTGGGGCGTTACAATTCTGGGGAACTCAACCTCGAAATTCCTTTTATTCTAAGTAATCATGATGACTTAAAATCAATTGCAGACAGTTTTAAAATTCCGTTTTATCACATACCTGTGACAAAAGAGACCAAAAAAGAGGCTGAATTGAAACAATTAGAACTTTTAAAGTCCCATAACATTGATTTTATAGTCTTGGCTAGATACATGCAAATTGTCTCTAACCTGCTTATCGATAAATATCCTAATAAGATTATTAATATCCATCATTCGTTCTTACCCGCTTTTGTTGGTGCCAAACCTTATCATTCCGCCTATAAAAGAGGGGTTAAAATAATCGGAGCAACGAGCCATTACATCACAGAAGAGCTAGATGCCGGACCAATCATAGAACAAGACGTGGCGCATGTGTCACACTCCTACTCGATTAAGGATTTGATTGCCAAAGGTCGTGATTTGGAAAAAATTGTACTCTCTAATGCCATAAAGCTACACGCCAACCGAAAAGTAATGGTATTTGATAACAAGACCGTAATATTTTCATAATCAATTAAATACATTGTATTTATTCTAACACAGCAGCGTACACTTTTAATCTTAAGAGTGACTTTTTTAATTCTTATGTTTCATAAGGAATAGATGCAAGAAAATTTCTTGTAATGCTATAACCATTAACTATTTATTTTTATGAAACAAAAACTATTAGTATTAGTTTGCTTTGCTGCTGGGATAGGATTTTCCCAAGCACAAGGCCTACCAACAAATCCCGAGCCAGGGAAATGTTATGTAAAATGTATTACCAAAGATGAGTTCAAGGATGTTGAGGAAACCATTCAAACATATCCTGCTTACAGTACTCTAAAGGTTATTCCTGCAACGTACAAAACAGTAGAAGAACGTGTTTTAGTAAAAGAAGCAACAAAAAAGTTTGTTTATGTACCAGCTACCTACGAAACCGTTGATGTGCCCTACGTTAAGCAAGAGAGTCGTACTGACTTAAAAGTTGTTCCTGCAACTTTTGGAAAAGACTCTAAAACATTCGAGATCTATCCAAAAACATCAGGATGGGAATATAAAGTATTAGAAGACTGCCCATCTGTAAACAAAGACGATTGTGTTGCTGCTTGTTTTGTTGAATATCCTGCACAACAAAGGGATGTTAGCTTTACAACCCTATCATCTGATGCAAGTACTAATTCTATCCCAGTACCTGAGGAAAAGGCTACTTACAAAAAACGGGTTATTAAAACCCCTGCCAGAATGGACGAAATAGAAATTCCTGCCGAATACAAAACAATTAAAAGACGTGTTGTAGATACACCAGCTAGAACCGAAACAACTACAATTCCAGCTCAGTACCAAACTGTAACACGTACTGTATTAGATAAAAAAGGAGGTATCACCACTTGGGAAGAAGTAGATTGTGAGTTATTAGATCCAAACGTATTACCTATATTTTATGAGCTAGGCAGTGCTAGATTAACGCCTGCTTCTAAGAAAACCATTGACGATACTTTATTACCTATCTTAAATGGTTCTAATGTAAATATCGAGATCATGTCTCATACGGACTCAAGAGGTAACGATGACTTTAACCAATCTTTATCTCAGCAAAGAGCAAACTCTGTAGTTAACTATTTGGTATCCAAAGGAATCTCTAGAAGTCGATTGACCGCAAGAGGTTTTGGAGAATCTCGTTTAACAAACAGATGTTCTAATGGCGTAGATTGTTCTGAAGCACAACATCAGAGAAATAGACGTACTGAGTTTAGAGTAATCAATAACTAGTACTAACCATACTTGTTATAAATTGAAACCTGCAAAAAGCTCCTTTAGGGAGCTTTTTTTTGTATGTGATATACTGGAAATGTTACTTTTTTCTTTTCGACTTTAATACCATAGTTATCTTCGAGATCTGTTTGCATCAACTGGAAGAATTTGTAATGAAAGTCCCAATCATGTAATTCTAGATTTAGTTGGCTATCCTCTGATAATATTACAGGCATATCAAGAATATGGGCCAACTGGTATGCAATTTCTTTTAAGGACACATTGTCTGCTTTAATCTGAGCGTCTCCAATTAAATACTTGGGATTATTTTTCCCCCAATTTATTTGATTAGTATCCCAAAATTTGGGATTTTCTATGGCTAGACTAATACCCTCTCCTACATCAGATTTTCTATCTATTGTAAGGCCCATTTCCATAATAAGCTGAAAAGCCAGATTTTTATTTGGCTGAAATGGTTTTTTTAAAAACACTTCATAACTAGTATCTAATCCCTGTTCTAGAACAATTTGCTTTTTGTAAACCTTTGCTAAATATCCCAAAATCGACCTTAAAGAACCTGTTAACTTCAAATAACTCTCACCATCTACTACATCTAAGGTTTCAAAATAATCAGCGATAGGTTTTATTTCTAGTGGCTTGGATGGTATGTATTCGACCGTACTTACTTCTGCTGAGCTTATTAAATCAAAAAAAGAACTCAAAGTAGCACTAGTAGTCTGTTGATTCAAAAATCTCGAGACTGCTTTCTTTTTTAAATCTGGTGCTCCACCTCTCCAAAGTATTTCTCCATTAGCATTAAATAATATGCCGTCAGGAAGGGTTTTTACACTAAATGCTTTAAATGTTTCTTTGTTATAATCTATAGCGACAGCTAGATCGTTTGGCTTTTTCTCTAAGAATCGTTCAACTTTAAGAGGATTTTCGCTAGATAAGGATACCACATAGAACTCGTCTGGAAACTGATTCTGCAACACTTTTAAATGTTCTTTTGCCGTTATGCATGGTATACACCAAGTAGCCCAAAAATCCACAAAAAATAACTTGTTACCTTCTGAGGAAGCTATTTTAGATTCTTGAATAAACTCCGAAACTTTTATTTGACTATAAGAATAAGTTGCCGTTAGGATGCAAATTATAATTAATGAAAAGTGTTTCTTATTAAAACATTTCATGTTGAATTATATAATTTACTAATGGTTTATCAAATACTGTGCTAAAAATAGTAATTTTAACCTACAATAACTTCTCTATTACTTTTAAAGCATATCTTTGTTAGAAATAAAAACCTAAATCCATGATTAAGAGATTTTTTGCCCTACTTATTGTATGCAATCTCACTGCTTGTGCAGAGTTACAAAATGTTATTAACGATTTACCACAAGGTGGAGGGCTCAGCAATGCCGATATGGCTGCAGGATTACGTCAAGCTTTGGATTTTGGAATTGACAAACAAGTCACAAAACTCACTCAAAGAGATGGTTTCTATAAAAATGAGCTTGTTAAAATTTTACTTCCCGAAGAGCTACAAAAGGTTGATAATGCCTTACGAAAAATAGGTTTGAGCAGTTTAGCCGATGAGGGTTTAAAAGCACTTAACAGAGCTGCGGAAGATGCCGTTAAGGAAGCTACACCCATTTTTGTAAATGCTGTTAAGGATATTACATTTGATGATGCCAAAAACATTCTCTTGGGCGAAGATAATGCGGCTACGAATTATTTAACATCAAAAACCCAAACGGCGCTTTACAATAAGTTTAAGCCAGTTATCAGCAATTCATTCAGTAAAGTTGGTGCTGACCAAATTTGGACCAACCTTATTACAAAATACAACAACCTTCCTCTTACCAATAATGTTAATCCTGATTTAACGGATTATGTTACGACAGAAGCTTTGGAAGGCGTCTATACCATGATCGCTGTAGAGGAAAAGGAAATTAGAAATAAAGTATCCTCACGGACCACGGATCTATTAAAAAAGGTATTTGCTCTTCAAGATTAAAAATTCTATTGTTCTAATTTTTTAATAAATTTTCAAACAACTTGTTAATTTGTATTTGAATATTTATTAATTTAACATCATTAACTTATAATTTTTTGTCGTGTCTAATTCAGAAAAGTTGCATCAAAAAAGAACCAAACTAAAGCAGCAATACCTACAACTTATTGAAGATGCCTACAATCTTAGGCAGACGGATCACGCCCTCAGTGATATTTCTGAATTTAGAGCCACTAAAGTACTCCATGAGATTAACAAGCTTAAGTTCATTATTGGCGATTCGCAAATCCAAGCCAACTAATTCTTCTTCTTATACAAGCCATCAAAAGCAACCGTAACCTCTTTATCCTCGGTAATGGTTTCCCATAATTGCCTTACGGTTCCATCTTCGTTATCTGTCCAAGTAACGCGATGAAAAAACGTTTTTCCTTCTGCATTGGTTTCGTCATCAGTTCTCAAAATCATTTGGTTTCCGACTTTATTACCTTTAAGGTGTAGACTCTGCCCTTGGTTATCGATCCAAATTTGCTCCCATTGACTGGTCTTATAATTATAGAAGTTATTACTGGTTCCTGTATAACCTGGTGTAGCGCTTGTCCAATTTTCGCGTAGAATACAATTATCTTGCACTTTTTCAATAACGTTGACTCCTGCTTTTGTACCATTTGGGTTCGTTACATCCCAAGTACCAATCCAAAAATCAAATTCAGAATGTTTTTCTGTGCAACAATTACAAGGCTTGTTCTGAGCAAATAAAAATACAGCAAATAATAGGGCTAGCATAAGGAAAACGGATTTTTTCATGACTGATATCGTTTCTAATAAAGTTATTAAACTACATTTAATTATATGCTAATATTAACATAACATTTAAACCACAGAAAGTCAGCATCTTTGCAATGCAAAAGAGATTAAGTCTTAAAAGAGATTAGAACAGTTAGTTAGATTAAAGTCGGTATTTTAGTTAGGTACCGACTTTTTTTATTCACTCATATATAGGGATTCGAAGTATCTGTACGACTTCTGCAATCGACTTCCATACCAAGAAAATAACTCGCCATCGACAATCTCGATATTCTTTTTTGGAAACTGGGCCTTTAATTCTAAAACATGCTTTTGCTTAAAAGGGTAAGGTTCACTTGATAAGAAAATGCTATCTACATCATTCAATTCAGGGCAATTTAAATCGATTTCTGGATAGCGTTTTTCGCTTTGAAATACATTTATGTAACCCGCATCATGGATCATGTAATCTATAAAAGTATCAGAAGCAGCTACCATCCAAGGCTTTTTCCATATGAAATACGCCACTTTATATTTCTCATAACTAGTTATCTTATTATGGAATAGCTTCCGCTCTTTTAGAATACCATTAATAATTTCTGAAGCTTTTGCCGACACTTCAAACAACTCACCATACCTTTCAATAAGATTGAAACAATCATCAAGATTATTTATATCACTGATATGAACGGGAGCGATTAAGTCCAATTCTCCTATCATGTCTTTTGTATTCTCTTCTTTGTTACAAAGAATGATATCTGGATGAAGCGCTTCTATTTTTTGAATATTGACTTGCTTAGTGCCGCCTACAACTGTTTTTTCTTTTCTAAGATGCTGTGGATGGACACAAAATTTGGTAACACCAACAACCAAATCTTCCAAGCCCAAATCCACTAACAATTCCGTTTGGGATGGCACTAAAGAAATGATTCGCTTAGGGGTTTTCTTAAGTCGGAGTTTACGATTAAGTTGGTCTACAAATATCATTATCAAGAAAATTTGTGTTCTGCTATAATCTCATTTTTAAAGAGATTACTTCATCATCCTTCATCATAATACCTCAATAGTTCTGTCTTCATCTGCATCTGAAGTCCTCTAGCTGTCTCAGCAGCAGCTTCAGCAAAATCGTCATTTTGTGATGCATAGATGATTCCTCTTGAAGAATTAATCAACAAACCAACGGAGTCATTCATCCCAAACTTACACACATCTTGCAAATTTCCACCTTGTGCGCCAACACCAGGCACTAGCAGGAAACTTTCGGGAATAATTTTACGTATATCTACCAGGTACTCAGCTTTGGTAGCACCAACCACATACATTAAGTTTTCTGAATTATCCCAGGTTTTCGAAGTCTCTAAAACTTGCTTGTATAATTCTATGCCACTAAGAGTCTTGGTCTGAAAATCGAACGCGCCTTGATTAGAAGTCAATGCTAAGAGTATGGTATGTTTGTCCTTAAAGGCCAAAAAGGGTTCTACAGAGTCTTTTCCCATATAAGGTGCGACCGTTACACTATCAAATCCTAAATCCTCAAAAAATGCTTTAGCATACATGGAACTTGTATTACCAATATCACCACGTTTAGCATCTGCAATGGTAAAAATCTCTGGATAATTATTATTAAGGTATTTGATGGTCTTTTCTAATGCTAACCAACCTTTAATACCATAAGCCTCATAAAATGCTGTATTGGGCTTATATGCCACACAAAAATGATGTGTCTTATCGATAATCGCTTTATTAAACGCAAAGATTGGATCTTCTTCTTCTAGTAAGTGCTTCGGAATTTTATTCAAATCGACGTCTAAGCCTATACAGAGGAAAGACTTCTTTTTATGGATTTGTTCTATGAGTTGATTTGTTGTCATATTTGTCATTCCTGCGAAAGCAGGAATCTAATTAAAGAATAGCAATCAGTTTGAATGTGAGATTCCTGCTTTCGCAGGAATGACAGCTCTAAATTATATCTCCACTAGCTTTTAAGAGTTCAGTATTTTCAGCCAGCATTAATTCGTCTATGATTTTTTGGATATCACCGTTAATGATATTCTGTAAGTCGTAAAGGGTCAATCCTATTCTATGGTCTGTAACACGCCCCTGAGGATAGTTATAGGTCCTAATCTTTGCGCTTCTATCACCTGAACTCACCATACTTTTACGTTTCTCTGAGTCAGCTTCTTGGCGCTTTCGCATTTCTTCTTCATACAATCTAGAACGCAATACTTTAAGGGCTTTTTCTAAGTTTTTGTGAGACGACTTCTGATCTTGACAACTAACAATCATTCCCGTGGGTTCGTGGTGTAATTTAATTGCCGAATATGTTGTATTAACGGACTGACCACCTGGCCCTGTAGAGGTTGTACGTTCAATACGTACTTCAGTCATATCGAGTTCAAAATCGAACTCTTCAGCTTCTGGCAAAACAATTACAGTTGCAGCACTTGTGTGTACGCGACCCTGTGTTTCGGTCTGTGGCACACGTTGTACACGGTGCACTCCTGCTTCAAACTTCATGGTACCATAGACATCTTCGCCAGTAACCTCGAATATAATCTCTTTAAAACCACCCGAGGTGCCTTCATTCATACTTACTACACTAGTACTCCAGCCTTTATCACTGCAGTATTTAGAATACATTCTGTAAAGATCACCTGCAAAAATGCTGGCTTCGTCACCACCTGTTCCGGCTCTTACTTCGACCACAACATTTTTTGCATCATCTGGATCTTTAGGGATTAACAAAAACCTAATTTCTTCTTCAAGATTTGGTAATGCTTCTTTGGCTTCGTCAAGTTGCATTTTGGCCATCTCTACCATTTCTGCATCAGACCCATCTGCAATAATCTCTTCAGCCTCAGCTATATTATCCATAAGCGTTTTATACGCCTCTCCTTTGTCAACAATCTGCTTAAGGTCTTTGTACTCTTTATTCAACTGAATATAACGCTTCTGGTCGGCTATAATATCTGGTTGTATAATAAGGTCGTTAACCTCATCGAACCGTTGTTTTACAATCTGTAATTTCTCTAACATCGCTCTTCAAAAAATTGAAGTCAAAAGTACAATTTTTTACGGATTTCAAAGAAAATGAAATTTGTCTGCTCATCAGAAAAATATTTTTGAATGGTCTGACGTTGTATGTATATGCTAAGGCAATTCACCTCTATACTAAACTACTACAAGCCTTTAGCGCTATGGTCTTTTTTAGTAACCATAGCGATTACGGTTATTAATCCAGAACTTATACTGGCACTCTGTACAAAGTTGTTCTTGGTCTTTTTGTTATGGATAATGATCAGCGATAGAAGACTTAGACAGCGCTTAAAGTTTTATAAAATAAGAGGTGTCTCTAACCTCAAGTTTTTTAGTACTATATTTATTTTCGATGGCTTATTAACCTGTATTTTCTTATCGCTTATTAAAGGATTTATATAAGCTAATATTCAAAAGTACCATATTTGCTTTTTATGGTAAGTTTCTTTGTTTCTGAAGCTTCAACCCTCCCAATTACCTGAGCATCTACATTAAATGATTTTGATATTGAGATAATATC
Source organism: Winogradskyella sp. (assembly GCF_028282165.1). Lineage (GTDB taxonomy): Bacteria > Bacteroidota > Bacteroidia > Flavobacteriales > Flavobacteriaceae > Winogradskyella. The sequence continues at coordinate 68,059 of NZ_JANQIM010000006.1, forward strand.
CTCAGCTACTTTGGGTTTAACGTAAAGTTCCATTCTGTGACCACAGTTAAAGACTTGGTACATCTCCTTCCAATCTGTTTTTGATTGCTCTTGTATTAATTTGAATAAAGGAGGAATCTCAAACATATTATCTTTTATAATATGTAGATCATCAATAAAATGAAGAATTTTAGTTTGCGCTCCACCACTACAATGTACCATACCATGAATAGAGTTACTATTATATTTATTCAATATCTCCTTAATAATTGGAGCATAGGTTCTGGTTGGCGAAAGCACTAATTTACCTGCATCTATGGGTGAATTATCTACATTATCCGTCAATTTTGTGTTACCTGAATACACTAATTCTTCAGGAACAGCAGCATCAAAGCTTTCTGGATATTTTTTTGCTAAATATTTTGAAAACACATCATGCCTAGCAGATGTTAAACCATTACTGCCCATACCACCGTTGTATTCGGTTTCGTAGGACGCATGCCCAAAGGATGCAAGTCCAACAATGACATCGCCAGCCAAGATATTAGCATTGTCGATGACGTCAGTACGTTTCATGCGTGCTGTTACCGTGGAGTCTACTATAATGGTCCGCACCAAATCTCCAACATCTGCAGTTTCTCCTCCTGTGGAATGAATGGTGACTCCGAAGTTTTCCAAGTCTTTAATTAACTCCTCTGTACCATTAATTATAGCAGAAATAACCTCTCCTGGTATTAAATTCTTATTCCTTCCTATGGTCGAAGACAACATAATATTATTCGTTGCTCCTACACATAAAAGATCATCGATATTCATTATTAATGCATCTTGGGCTATACCTTTCCAAACTGAGATATCTCCAGTTTCCTTCCAGTACATATAAGCCAAAGACGATTTAGTCCCTGCGCCATCGGCGTGCATTATAAGACAATATGCATCATCATTAGTTAGGTAATCTGGAACTATTTTGCAAAAAGCCCTAGGGAATAAACCTTTATCAATATTTTTTATAGCATTATGGACATCTTCCTTTGAGGCAGAAACTCCTCTTTGGGCGTATCTTTTACTAACCGAATTACTCATTGAAACTAATTATGACATTGGTCTTGCAAAAGTAAGAATAGAATTGGATTATTTAATCAAATTGGAATTTATTACCGTCTTCACATTCTCTAACAAGCGTTCTCTTTTTTTATTCCCTCCAAAATATACATTAATACCAAAGGCAACTCTAATGAACGACTCGTCAGTGTTTGGAGCTATAAGACCTTCTAACTCGTTAGAGAGTGTATAATTGTAATCTCCAAAAAGCTTAACTCCAACCCCATCTACAACAATATACTCTAAACCTACTCCTACTTGTAATTTAGTTTGGGTATTCTCAAAATCATTTGATGCATTGTAGCCATAGCCACCAAATATGAAAGGAGAGAATTCATCATATGGTAATATGAGACACTCTAAATTTAAATCGAAAGACATATAGCCTTCATTAAAAGTATCGTTAAAAGCTAAGTTATACTTATTGTATGTTAAGCCAACATTTAAGTATTCTGTAATGTATTGTTTAAAACCAATTCTAAAATAGAAATCAAATTCAGGTTCTGGATAATCGCTAGTGATTAAAGATGTACCAAAACCAGTATCGACTGCACTGGTTCCTCGTAAATCATAAAATCCTAACTTTTGGTAAAGACTCTTATTGTCTTGCAGATCTTTTTCATCTTGGGCATATCCAATTTGACTAAAAATAGTTAGAATAACTATTAGCAATTGATTTTTAGATATGGCAATCATATAACCTTAATTAGCAAATAAGCTTATGTCATTTAAGATTATGGAGCTTCACAATATAGAAAAATAATATTCAATTCATCTTAAAATATAAGATTAACGGTAATAAAAATAGGATAAAACCAAAATAATGGTTTTATCCTATGAAATCTAAACAGGCCTGAAAGCCTTATAATAATGTCTTTAATTTTAAGATTCTGTCTGTAGCTCAGATTGTATATTGACAACCTCTTCTTTTACAACATCTTTGATATCTTCGGAATTATCCTGAGAAAGAATTAAAGTCGCACACACAAGAATAGCTACACTTAATAGTAACTTCTTCATTTTAAACAAATATTGATTAATAGCACTACAAACATACTAAATAAACTCCTTGAGAAAATGTCTTCAACCGCTTTTTTAAGAACAATTAACAGGGTTTTCGATAACGCGACAATTGTCATCGACAAACGACATAAAAAATAATTTTAGATTTTATTTTGTACGTATAAATACTTACATAGCCTTTAACGGAAAGTAGTCCTTTGTTTAATTAATTTAAATTATTTGGTAAACAAAAGCTCTCTATATTTAGTGAGTGGCCAGAGTTCATCGTCTATCATAAGCTCAAGCTTATCACAGTGGTACCTAATATTATCAAAAAAAGGTTTTACTTTTTGGCAATAACCATTTGCTTTTTTTTCTAAATCTTTTTGCTTATTAATTTGTTTGCGCACATCTATCATTTTAGTCACCGAAGAATTTATAGCTTCTATGTGCTTTGAAATCTGCTCGATTAAATTCAATTGCTCTTGAGCCAAATCTTCAAATTTAGTACCATAAATAGTCTTTAAACCAGTAACATTTTCTATAAGCATGTTTTGATATCTCACTGCTGTTGGCACAACATGATTACGAGCTATATCGCCAATAACTCTACTTTCTATCTGAATATGAAGAATATATTCTTCCATTTCAATTTCATAACGCGCTTGCGCTTCAACTTGGTTCATTACCCCAAGATTCTCAAAAAGCGCGATAGACTGTTTAGAAACCTTTACTTTTAAAGCTTCTGGTGTCGTTTTATTGTTGCTCAACCCTCTTTTTCCTGCTTCCTTTTCCCATTCAGCGCTATACCCATTTCCTTCAAAAAGGATTGCTTTTGATGTCTTTATATATTCTCTTAAAACGTTAAAAATGGCATCGTCCTTTTTCATTGATTTCCCATCTATCAAATGATCTACTTCTGCTTTAAAATCCATCAATTGTTTGGCGACTATCGTGTTTAAAACTGTCATTGGATTTGCACAATTCGCCTTAGATCCGACCGCTCTAAATTCAAATTTGTTTCCTGTAAATGCAAAAGGTGATGTTCTGTTTCTGTCTGTATTATCGAGAAGTATTTCGGGAATCTTACCCACAACATTAAGCTTTAAGTCCGTTTTTTCCTGTGGTGACAGTTTTCCTTTGGTAACGCCTTCTAACTCTTCTAATACCTTAGATAATTGCGCTCCAATAAACACTGAAATAATTGCTGGAGGCGCTTCGTTTGCACCCAAGCGATGATCATTACTTGCAGAAGTTATAGCAGCTCTAAGCAATTCTTCATAAGTTAAAACGGCCTTAATTGTATTAATAAAAAATGTTAGAAACTGAAGATTACTCATTGGTGTTTTTCCTGGTGACAAAAGGTTAATACCTGTATCGGTACTTAAACTCCAATTATTATGCTTGCCAGAACCATTAACCCCTGCAAATGGCTTTTCGTGTAACAGCACCTTAAAATCGTGGCGTCTAGCAACTTTTTGCATAACGTCCATAAGCAAGGAGTTATGATCAACTGCTAAATTGGCCTCTTCATATATGGGAGCCAACTCAAACTGATTAGGCGCCACCTCGTTATGCCTAGTTTTTACTGGAATACCCAATAGCATACATTCATTCTCTAAATCGCGCATGTAGGCCATTGCCCTTGCCGGAATCGTTCCAAAATAATGATCGTCTAGTTGTTGTCCTTTTGCTGGCGAATGCCCTAGTAAAGTTCTACCTGTTAGTACTAGATCTGGTCTCGATACTGCTAGAGCATTATCGATTAAGAAATACTCTTGTTCCCAACCCAGTGAGGCACTTACTTTTTTAACATTTTTGTCAAAGTATTTACAGACTGCCACCGCTGCTTTATCTACAGCATGGAGTGCTCTTAATAAAGGTGTCTTATAATCTAGGGCTTCGCCCGTATAGGATACAAAAACAGTAGGAATGCACAATGTTGTACCATATATAAATGCGGGCGATGTAGGATCCCAAGCTGTATATCCTCTGGCTTCAAAGGTATTTCTTATACCACCATGTGGAAAACTAGACGCGTCCGGTTCTTGTTGCACCAATTGGCTACCTCCAAATTTTTCAATGGCTAATCCGTTTCCAATAGTTTCAAAAAATGCATCGTGCTTTTCTGCAGTAGCTCCTGTTAATGGCTGAAACCAATGGGTATAATGTGTAGCACCTTTTGAAATTGCCCATTCTTTCATCGCTGTAGAAATATGATCTGCTAAAAGCCTATCAATCTTAGAACCTTTTTCTATAGCAGCCATGATACTTATTAGAGCATCCTTAGTTAAATACTGACGCATAGCAGTCTCGTTAAAGACATTTGCTCCAAAAACTTCTGAACGTCTCTTTATTTCTTCAATATCTATTGGTGTTCTTTTTAAGGACTCTTTTACGGCATGAAATCTTAATGTTGACATATTCACAAAATTTTGGTTCAAAAATACGAATTTATTAAAATCGTACATTTAACCCTCCAAAAAATAGGGTTATCAACAACTATTAATAACATTTTATCTAAAAGACCCTGTATTTTTTGACCAATTAAAAAAAAAGACAATCTTTGCATGGTCAAATTATAAACTATATAATGATGAGTAAATCTAAATTAGAGTACATATGGCTAGATGGTTATAAGCCGACTCAAAACATGAGAAGTAAAACTAAAATTGAGGAGAATTTTAGTGGTAAATTAGAGGATTGTCCGATTTGGTCTTTTGATGGTTCTTCAACTAGACAGGCTACTGGTGATTCTTCTGATTGTTTATTAAAGCCTGTGGCTATTTATCCAGATCCTGCGAGAAAAGATGGTTATCTAGTAATGACTGAGGTTTTAAACGCTGACGGAACTCCGCATGAGTCTAACGGAAGAGCAACTATAGATGATGATGATAATGATTTCTGGTTTGGTTTTGAGCAAGAGTACTTTATAATGGATAGAAAAACTCAATTGCCTTTAGGTTTCCCTGTAGGTGGTTATCCTGCTCCTCAAGGCTTGTATTATTGTTCTGTTGGTGGACGCAACACTCATGGTAGAGAACTTGTTGAACGCCATGCCGATTATTGTATAGCTGCTGGGCTAAACTTTGAAGGTATTAACCAAGAAGTAGCTTCTGGTCAGTGGGAATTTCAATTATTTGCCAAAGGTGCTAAAAAAGCTGGTGATGAAATTTGGATTGCACGTTACTTGTTAGACCGTTTAACCGAAGAATATGGTTACTACATAGAATACCATCCTAAGCCATTAGGAAAAGATATGGACTGGAATGGTTCTGGTATGCATGCCAACTTCTCTAACACTACATTAAGAACTTGTGGAAGCCAAGAAGTTTATGAAAAAATTTGTGAAGCATTTAGACCTGTAGTTAAAGATCACATTGCAGTATATGGTGAATTTAACGACCAACGTTTAACTGGTGATCATGAAACCCAATCTATCGATGAGTTTAGTTATGGAATTTCAGATAGAGGTGCTTCTATACGCATCCCTATTATTACTGTAGAAAAAGGATGGAAAGGATGGTTAGAAGATCGCCGTCCAGCATCTAATGCAGATCCTTATAAAGTTGCAGGAAGAATCGTGAAGACCGTAAAAAGTGCAGATGTTTAGTTTATTTGCAGTTAATATTATATAAGAAAGTCCGCGATTGCGGGCTTTTTTATTTTAGAGCTAAAACGATAAAAATAACGTAAGCGCCAAATAAAAGAAAACCTTTCAGTCGATTAATCTGAAAGCGTCGGGGTATAAGAATCAAAGGCACTAAAACTGCTGCAAAAGCGATCATCCAAAAAATATTAGTTGATAATATTTCTGGTGTATTCGGATTAACTTCTATAGGTTTTATAATGGCCGTTAAACCTAAAACAGAAGCTATATTAAAGATGTTAGAACCTATCAAATTACCTAAGGAAATAGCTTTTTCTTTCTTAAGTGCAGCAATCACGGAAGCTGCCAATTCTGGAACACTAGTGCCTATAGCAATCACTGTAACAGAAATAGCATAATCACTTACGCCCACTGCTTTAGCCAATTGTTTTGCGCCTTCAACTAGCCATTCTGAACCAAAATATAAACCAGCCGCTCCGATTAATAGCCAGACTACTATCTTGAAATTTGAAACCACAGCCAAGGTATCATCGACATCTTCCAAATTGGCCTTTATCGACTTCCTTGAACTTCTGATTAGTATAAAGAGAAACAGAGTTAGGGCAATAAATAAAACAGCCCCTTCTAAAGGAGACAACAACTCATCGTTTTTTAAAAAAAAGTAAAGTGCAAAAGAGACCAACATCATCATTGGCCAGTTGAGCTTATAAAAATCCCTATCTACGGCCAAAGGCGAAATGATTGCTGTAATTGCTAACACCAACCCGATATTTGCAATATTTGATCCTATAACATTTCCCAGGGCAATATCAGTAACACCATCAAAAGCAGCCTGTAAACTTACAAGTAGTTCTGGAGCCGAAGTAGCAAATGATACAACGGTCATACCGATAACCAATTTAGAAATTTTGAGCTTAAAAGATAGTCCGACAGATGCCCTCACCAAAAAATCACCACCGACAACTAGAGCCACCAAACCAATAATAACAAGAAATACACTCATCTATCAATCAAATATTTAATCGCTTTTTTAATTAAATGGCGAAGATAGCATTTCATTTTTAAAGCAACGAAAAACTAAAATTTTCGTTAAATAACTATTATTTTAGTTTTATAACTATAAAATTAGTTATATTTGAATTCTAAAGCATAAATTTTAGTATCAAAATGCAAAAGTTAACAAATAAAGAAGAAGAAATAATGCATATTCTATGGAAGCTCGAAAAAGCTTTTGTAAAAGATGTCTTAGCTGAGATTAAAACTGAAAAACCACATTACAATACCTTATCTACTATTATTAGGAATTTAGAAGATAAAGGATACGTAAGCTATAATGCATTTGGGAAGACACATCAGTATTATCCTATCGTTTCAAAGGAAGATTACAAAAAACGCTTTATGAACACTGCCATCGAGAATTATTTTAATAACTCTTACAAGAATGTTGTTTCTTTTTTTGCTAAGGAAGAAAAGATAAGCGTTGATGAGCTTAAAGAAATTATTTCATTAATTGAAAACAAGAAATAGCTATGGAATATTTATTAAAAGCATCGGCCGTAATTGCTATATTTTATATGTTATATAAATTGTTTTTACAACGCGAAACTTTCTTTCAAACCAACAGAGGCTATTTACTAGTTGGCCTATTGGCTTCTGTTTTAATTCCATTGATTGTTATACCAATTTATATTGAATACACACCGATAGTTTTAGAAGGCTCTTTATTATATATGAACTCACCCGAAGCATTAGAAAATTCTAACGAAGTAGTGTTTGACTGGTTTGTATTGGCATCAATAATTTATACTGTAGGTGCTATCTTCTTTTTAGGTAAATTGCTCATTGAATTTGCCTCTCTTAAATTTTTATTTAAAAAACATAAGTTTTTCAAAAAAGGATCCTACATTTTTGTTGAAACCGAGAATGATATCGCGCCTTTTTCATTTTTTAATTGGATTGTCTACAATCCAAAGAAATATGCACCAGAAGAATTACAGCACATTCTTAATCATGAAAAAGTACATGCAAGCGAATTGCATTCCATTGATGTCATTTTAACTCAACTAGCTTGTGTGTTGCTTTGGTTTAATCCACTAGTATGGTTATACAAAAAAGAGATACATCAAAATTTAGAATTCATAGCTGACAAAAAGGCTCAGGACTTTTCTTCTTGTGAAAAAAGCTATCAGCTTATTCTACTGAAAGCAAGTGTCCCTCAGCATAAGTTTTTAATCACCAACAACTTTTATAATTCACAAATCAAAAAAAGAATAATTATGTTACACAAATCAAAATCAAAAAAAGTAAATGTCTGGAAGTACGGCTTAGTATTACCAATCCTTGCACTTTTTTTAATGAGCTTTAATACCAAAGAAATTTTCATTGAAAAAGAACGACCAAAGGATTTTAGCAATGCGCCACAAACTGAAGCCTCAAATGCGTTAAACAACTTGTATAATGCCGTAGAGTCTGATGACATCTCAGGTAAAACAGTAAAAGAGAAAGACAATAATCTAAAAGTTAACACTACTGAAAAAAGTCAGTTAAATAATAAAATAATTGCCACAAACCAAAATAGTTTATCTAACAAGCTTAGTGATATTTCAATTACAGTAATTGATAAAAACACTACTGACTCAGAACTCGATAAGATTAAAGACGATCTAAAGAAAGAAGGCTTGACTATAAAAATCAAAGGCGTTAAACGCAATAACAAAGGAGAAATCACAGCTATTAAAATTGATGCAAAATCTAAAAACTCTAACGCAAATTACAACGTTAGTTCTGATGAAGCTATAAGCCCTGTAACAATTATTTATGAAATCGAAAATGAAAGTATCTCTATAGGCAATGGACATTCGAGACGTGGCAAAGACACATTTTTTTATGAAATTCATGAAGATGGAGACTATAAAATTCACAAATCTAAAAAAGGCAATAATGTATATGTTATCACCGAGGAGCATGATAGTGATATGGATGTAGTACATGAGTCTAGAGTCGTTGTTAAGAAAAACGGAAAAAGGGAAAAAGCAAAAACTATCAGAAGATCAAAGAATGTCGAAGTTATCTCTGATGATGACGATATAGTTGAAATTATTGTTGAAGAATTAGACAATGACAATGATGAAACCATAATAATTGAAAGCGAAGAAGATGTAAATGTGAAAGCAGATATTATTATAAAAGAAAAAGGGAGAAATGTTTGGGTTAGTGATGACGATGAACCTAAAAATACCTTAGTTATTGGGGATGAAGATGACAGTATTTACATCTCCGGCCTCGAAGGAGAAGATCCATTGTATATATTAGATGGCAAAGAGGTCTCGAAAGAGCAATTCACCAAATTAAATAAAAAAAGAATTAAATCTGTAACTGTGCTTAAAGATGAAAGCGCCATCGAGAAATATGGTGATAAAGGAAAAAATGGTGTAGTTATCGTAACAACAAAAAAGAATTAGTCTTTAATTTCATCAATCAATCAAACGGAAAAGCCAAATTCTACTATGAAATGAATTTGGCTTCTTATTTTAAGATAAAACTTTACTTCACCACCAATTTTTGCACAAATGATTCTCCTTTGTCAATCATCTTGATGATATACAAGCCAGAACTCAAATTAAGATCAATAAAGGTAGTAAAACCAGTAAATCGTCTTAAGAGTTGACCTTGCAAAGCGTAGACTTCTACTGTAGCAACAGAGCTACTGTCTAAGTAAACACGTCCATTAGTAGGGTTTGGATACAATGTAACATCAGAGTGTTTGTTTTCCTCTAAACTCAATGATTGATTCCAAATATCACCAACATTGTTTCCCCATATATATTCCACCAAGAGCGGCTGGTCTATGAAAGGATTCCTATTTCTTTGCCAATTATAGATAATATTGTTTCTATTCATTTCAAAATCGTCTGGAGGGTCGTTTCTATGCCAATCTAAAAGTGTAGTTAAATCTCCCAATTGACCAACTGTATCTGGAAACCCATCAACCACTTGCAAACCATTATATCTAATTTCCATATACAAAACACTTCGAGCTACATCACCTCTAAAACTTCCTAAAGTACCATTTGGACCTATGTATTGTCCATAATGTTGATTTCCTCTTGAGCTGTTCTCAGCAGCATCAGCAGCTCTTAATGCATGTGCATCTGAGTTTCCATGCCTAAGCGAATCTGCTTTAGTAGTCCAAAAAACATCAATACCATCCGCTATTTCGTCGGCTTCAATATCATTAAATCCACCTCTCGATCTTGGATAGGTATGCTCCCTATTCCATTTGCCTATATTACTGCTACCAGTCTGCAAATCTAGCTTTGCTCGTCCCTCTTCGGTATACAATAACCAAACTTGATTACTGTTTTCAGGATTTTGATCGGCTTCTTTTAATATATCAATAATATCTGCGTAGGTTTGAGCCCTTACAGTATTTGGATCTGCAATAATATCTTGCAATGCTTGTCTTAAAGCCGCATCAGCTAAACCATCTAAAGTATCATAATACCCCATAGGTTGTGTACTTTGTACAATTCCTGTTGTAGGATTTACAGGAGTTCCCCAAGCAGCAACAGTAAAATCATTATCCACTACCCTAACCTCTATATTATTATTTGATGCTACAATAGGTTCAACCAAGTTTATAAACCGAATTTCCATCACCTCATCGCCCTCATCATCTGCATCGTCAAGGATCGTTATCGTTGTGCTCGTCGTATTTTGACCATTGGCAATTGTAAGATTAACATTCCCAGTATAATCCATTGTATCGAATGTAAAATTATCTAAGCTAATGGTGAAGTTTAAGTCTGAAGTTACATTGCTCTCCGCTGTGAAAGTGATTTCAAAAGTAGCTCCTTCATCAAATTGAGTATCATTTACTGAAATCGAAACCGGATTTATGGGGTTACCAGAGCCGTCATTCTCACGTCTTGGCGTAGGCGTAGCCGTGGTATAAGATTCATTATCCATGACATCCACAAATCGCTGAATAGACCTTGGGTTGGCTGTTGTGCCATTATCATTATACTGTATCGTTTCCCCCAGTAAACCTAAAAGCACAGTATCGTCAGGATCATTAGTACCATAGACCATAGCATCTACCAGATTGTCTTGAGTAGCTAGAGTTCCTTCAGGAAAATCATTAACGCTGGCTTGATATATGCCTACAGCATCTGCACCGTTCTGTATAACATTTTCTGATATAAGAATCTGAGGAAAAGGGGATACTCCTTCACTACCAACAACCAACAATCCATTGTCATCGGTCTCATAACCCTCTAGATCTATGACCATATAACTAGAATCAGCACCACTAGTGGAGCCATTAAAAAAGACCAGTATAAAACCATCAGTAGAAAAATTTGGTATCTGAGACTTCAGTTCAATAAATTCTGCCGTGTCTGTACTTGGGGAATCAGGATCAAACTCATTAATGACCAAAACTTGTGACCAAGAAAAACTTGACATTAACAAAATAAGAACGGTAAAAATTTTATTCATTTTTTTCATTTTCCACAAAGATAGCTGTAAATGCTGCTTTTAAGGTTATGTAAAAATTATTTACAGAAATTGAATTAAAAAACTATGATAATTATTTAGTAAAACCAAATTGAAAAAAGACGAAAAGTCCGAAAATCGATATTTTAAAGATGAAATGGCTCTACGTTTTCAAAAACCAGTTCAAAAACCTCCTATAAATATGATAAAATAAAACATTATAATGCTTTTTCAATTATAATTAAAAACTAAAATAAAGATAAGTCACAAATTATAGTAATCATAATCATTTTTTTGCTTATAAATTTAAATGCAAATTTGTCGATTTTTACAAAAATGCTTGGAAGATTATTTGTTGCCGATATATATTGAAAACTCAATCAAGAATTTAAAGCAAATTATTAACCTCTAAACCAAAAAATTATGATGACATTAGCAAAGTTGATTATTGATATTATATTTTCAATATTTTAAACAACAACCAATCAGACAATCAATCAAAAAAATGTAAAACTTAGTTCTAGAATAAGTTTTACTATTTTTGCTCCCAATTACAATCTACAAAAAACTATTATTTTCTTTTGGCATCGATTAAAGCATGAAGAAAACCATTTTTAAGATTATTGCAAAAATCAATAAAGCTATTCTTCCCAGCTACACAAAAAGAAGATTAGACCTAAGCAAAGCCACAAAACTGCAGCTAGCAATAATTGGTTGGCGTGCCTATATCACCAAAAATGCTCTGGATGATTTCTAATGGTGAAATATCATCAATGGAAGAATCAGATTCTTACTAATTTTTGTTTTACTAGAATCACTAAACAACCGTTCAAAAAAGCCTTTGAATTGACCTACCAAGGTAATTATACCAGCGTCTTTTGACAAGCTTTCATCCACTAAAATATTAGATAGCGGAACATTGGACACGGTTTTATACGTAAACTTATTTTCGTTTATAAGTTCTAGCAATAACTCTCTATCGAGGTTGATCTTAGATTGGATGTTATTATCTGATGAAATAAACCTTACTACATTAATACTAGCGCCTAAGTTCCGTATAAGTTCCATAATATCTACAACTGTTTTATGGTCTGCATAGTCATCGGTATCCAAAGCTAATAGAATCTTGTCAGGCTTTTTATATTGGTAACCCTCTGGCACCACCAAAGTATTACAATCAATATATCTTAATATTTTAAGAGCGTTGCTACCCATAATAGCCTCACTTAGATTAGAAGCGCCATTGGTTCCCATAACTACATACCCAATATCCTCCTTAGCTACTGTTTGCTTTACCGCATCTACAAACACATCGTAATCTATGATAGATTTAAATGTATGCAGTCTATCATTAGCATTTAGTTTTAGATGATTTACTATGCGCTTTAATTTATTCTTATTCTCTAAAATCAAAACCTCATAAAGACTTTCGCCAGATTTACTTGTTATTAAATCATCGGATGTGTAGCTCAACGAATCCTGAACATTGAGAACAAAAAAATCGCAAAAGTCATTATAGAACAATTTCAAGGCATAATTCATTGCATTAATAGAGTTCTCTGAAAAATCGGTTAAAAGAAGTATTCTTTTCATCGTATTCTACTTTCTATCAATTTAAAAAAACAATATGAATAAGCCCATGACAATTATCAGTAAATAATTTGCCACACAATTTTCTTTACAAAACTGATTTATATCATTAAAAAGTAGTGTTTTAGTTGGTATCTTTTGGCTTAAATACTCTACTCATGATTAAAAGTTTAGACAACAAAAGATGCTCAGATCTATTGAAAAGTAACTATATAGGCTATCTATCATACATAAGTAATAATAGACCTTATACAATTCCTATTACTTTTTTCTTCAATGATAAGGAGGATTATATTATCTGCTATTCGGGTAATGGCCATAAGATCGATGCCATGCGAAGGCAACCTAATGTTGCTCTTGCAATAGCAGACATAGCTACAAACAATCAATGGCAATCGGTTTTGGTTCATGGTCAATACAATGAAATTGATGGGGGTACAGCCAAATTATATCTACATGAGTTTTCCTTAGGTATAAAAGAGATCGTTCTAAAAAAGGAGCGCAAAGACCTAGACTATATCAGCGAATTTTCAAATAGAGTTTATAATCAAGATACGCCTATTGTTTTTCTTATTAAAGTGGAACATATGACTGGAAAAAGTAGATCGTAGCATGTAAACTCTACATTGAATACTAAAATATTCTATCAATATTGGCTTTTAACAGATCAATGACAACTTTGGCTTTGTAACTTAAGCAATAATTACAGCAGATAAACATGGCACCAGCATTAGTATTTAGTTGGAAGATGAAGGAATGAGAGACAATCAATTTTGATTAACATCTTAATCCTATAAGTATTTACAATTCAATACCGCTTTTTACCCACTAAATTAAGGTTTGGAATTTTAATTGTTATTCTCTATTTTTAATGAAATTCCCTCTAATACTATTTAATAGCTCAGTAAATAAACGACTATTAGATGAGCTATATTACTGATTTTCATACACACATTGGCCTAAAACTGGCTAATAACGAGAACATTAAAGATCTTTGGGTATTTGAAGAAAACAAGCCCCCAAGAAGATTTTTCTTTTTTTTTAATTTTTGGAAAAACTTTTTTCTTAAACAGACCTATACCCAATATGCCACTTTTACCCAATGCAATTTGGAAAATTGTGTAGATGGGCATTTGAGGGTACAAATATGTTCTATTTATCCCATTGAGAGACAATACATAAACCGAAAGAACTTTTGGTTGCTGCTAATGGCGTCACTAACGTTTTTCACCAAGACCTTCCCCTTTATTCCCATCTTTATGAAAAAACGAAATGTACTGTTCTCTCTTGCTCAGATTGTAATAGGCATTTCAAAAAAACGATCAGAGGAAATTTGGAAAGAGCAAAAGAGCTTGGATAATCGTATAGATTACTTTAAAGACTACCTTAAAGAGCTTCAAGTATTGAAAGATGCGCAAAATTCTAAATCCAACAAGCCCCAATATGCCCAAAATACATTTAAGCTTGTTCGTAATTATGAAGAATTTCAAGCCAATATCCAAAATAAGAATGTGCTTTTAGGCATCATTTCGGCAGAAGGCATTCATAGTTTTGGAGACTACAAATTGAAACATCTTTTTAGAGATACCAGCATAGAAAGTATTTCTGATAGCGAACGCCAAAAATTACTATTATCTATGCGTAGAAACATAGACAAGGTTAAGAAAAAAGATGCTTTTTCTCCTTTCTATGTAACATTTGCCCACCACTATAACAACTTATTCTGTGGGCATAGCAAAAGCTTTAAATTTCCAATAACACTGTTTTTCAAACAAAAGAATGCATTAGACAAAGGACTCTATTCCTATGGAGAACAGATTATACGTAGCTTACTTGAAAGAGGGCCCGAAAAAAGAAGAGTGTTGATCGACATTAAACATATGTCTATTGAAACGAGGAAGGACTTCTATAAAATCATTGATGAATACAATAAAGATGTTGCATTCGAAGATTTTCAAAATAAAGTCCCCATAATCTCCAGTCACACAGCGGTAAATGGAAATACTACATGGGAAGCGTCGGTAAAACTAGCTTGTAAAAAAGAGGCAAATAAGGGATACGTTAGCAGATGCGATGTTAACGTATGTGATGAGGACATATTACAGATTTATAAATCCAGTGGTATCATCGGAATTTTAATGCACGATGGAAGAATGCCTGGCAAAAAGTATTTAAAAAAGTTAAAAGCATTGAAGGAACAGCCCAAAGAACGCATGCTTTTGCAACAACAATTGTTCCTAACAAATGTTTACCATATAATCCATGTGCTATATCAAAAAGACCTAAAAGATGGGATGTGGGATATTATAACTCTTGGAAGTGATATGGATGGTCTTATAGACCCTTTCGATGATTACACAACTGCGGGTGATTTGTTGGCATTCAGAAATCACATCTGGGAATACCTAGACAATTATGAAACCATACCTGAAGATTACCACATCGTTAATCTTATGAAGTCACCAGATGGCAATATCAAATTATCCTTAGATGAATTGAATGCGTTGAATATGGGACTTTCTACCACAGAGATAGTCAACAGGATTTTTTACAAAAATTTCGATCTGTTCCTAAGTAGATATTTTACAGACAATTACTTATTTGGCAATTAAAAACTAGAAATAATGGGAAAAACATTACGTGTATGCCTAGCCATGGGAGGCGGCGTTTCATTAGGGTCATTTTCAGGGGCTGCTCTTACCGAAGCTTTGAAACTTCTGATTTTGTATGGACATGATCCTAAAGGCCAAAAGTATGATAAGGTTGTCGTAGATGGTATGAGCGGAGCAAGTGCAGGGGCAATTGCTTTGGTTATTATGTTAAAATCATTGATCGATTATAAAGCAATGATGAAAGAACTATTAAAAGGTTATACGGAAGACAAACTGATCGATGAAATTGCCAAGAGTTATTTTAACTCTAAACAAGAAGCAGAAAACCACCCCAATATTAAAGAACTTAAAGCCTTACAAGTGGCACAAAAACTCCAAGAAGAACTCTGGGTAGATAAACTTAATGCGAAACAATTATTTGGAGACAAAAAAATCAAAAATTACAAGCTTAATATTCATGAGTCTTTTGGGCTTTTGGATAGGCAACTGCTAGAAGAATTAGCCAAGGAGTATATTATAGACCCTAAATTTGATTCTTTGGACAATATACAGGTACTGGACAAGGTTAGAGTGCCGTTTGCCTGTTCTCTAACCAATTTGGCTCCAATTGAAATAAGGAAGGATGAAAATGGAATGACGGAATTAGAGAAAAACGTCATCCAATCTGTGGGCTCCCATAATCACAAAGAATTGCGAATTATGGACTTTGTTTTTGATAAATCTCAACTTGATAAGGACACCGATGATCGGTGGCTCCAATTTGGTAATGAAGAAAAAGAAGAAGAGCGAAAATTCAAACTCAATAGTAGAGAAGGATGGTCTATTGTTTGTACATCCGCTCTTGCCTGTGGGGCATTTCCAATTGCATTTGAGCCTGTGGTCTTAAAACGCTATAAAGAGGAATACGGTGAAAACAATAGTCGGTATTTTGGGCAATGGCCCAAACAGTTCAATGATCTCAATAATGAATTCAATAATCTCGAAGAAAGTGGCCGTACCTCAAGATTCAATGAAAACAAAAATAATGTCCTTGATTATAGTCAGTTTAATTTCCCTTATATAGATGGCGGGACTTTTAATAATGAACCCATTAGAGAGGCGTTTAGAATTGCGGCTTTTCAAGATTTTGGTAATGAACATAAATCTTCTGACCGTTTGGTTATGTTCGTCGATCCCATTGTGCGGACAGATAGATACCAGCCATTTAATTTATCATCGCTTGCTTCGGTATCCATGGATAAAAAGAAGGCCGAAGTCAATTCTGAACTAGACAAGCTTATTGGTGTTACTAGTAGTATCTTAAACTCATTGACAAACCAAGGGAGAATCAAGGAGGAAGACAAAATTCGAGATGTTAGCGAGAACCTCAAATTAAGAAAAACGATCTTTAATTATCTCCAAAACAACAAACTGCTAGGAAGTAATTTGAGAGTAGATATTTTAACTACCGCATATAACAAAGTTGAGTCTAATTTACATGACGATATGATTCCTTTAGGAACTCGTAATGTCATCAGATATTTCAAGAATGAACTGATAAAAACGTGCAATTCTAAGACCGAAGATGATGACCAATGTCTTTGGATTCCTAGTGATAAACTGAATGAATTAATTTTAAAAATCAATTCGGGAGAAATCAATGATAGTAATTTTAATACAATGGGTTACAAAGTTCTAGGAATCGAACGCGAGAAAGATAAAAATACTTTTGCTGCTGCGGTTTTTAAAATAATCTTCGATTTCTCACTCAATACAGATGGTAAAAACGAAATGGCAGAACGGGTTGCCATTCTTCCACTAAGTGATGTACTAAAAGTAACCAAATTACCTGGTGAGGAAGTTAGTGCATTTGGAGGGTTTGTATCAAAAAAAGCAAGACAATACGCCTTTAATTATGCCAAATTAAGCGCACTGAAATCATTGGCAAAAAAACCAGATAACATATCTAATGATTATGGATTTAGAGGAACCTCAAACACCTACCCTTTCATAATTTCTGATGCTCTCGATTTATACGAAACAAAATTGATAAATTCTGTCAAAGACATAAAATTCTGGGATGATATTAATTCTTATCAGAATAACATTAGAAATGTGCTATTGAAATTAAGCTTTAAACGTTTAGGTGTGGTCACAAAAAATCTAACTAATCGTTTTAATCTATTTATTACAGCTATTGGCGCAGCTATTCTGTCTGTCTTTCGATTTTTTAGTAAGGTAAATTGGTTTGTAAGGACAATTGCTTACTTACTGAATTTATTTTTAGGAAAAAAAGTTCAGATCACCCATAAATATCTTACTCCTGTCACTATTTCCATTCTGAGTAACCAAAGGTTTAGAAGAAAAATAAAGCTCACTACGGCCGATAATAAAATAATTAGGATAAAAAAGGTTACGCACAAACTTAATGGCACTAATAATTACCAGTATTTATTTCAGTTGTACCAAGCCATGTACACTCAGGAAATGGATAAAAAAATGAAGATTGAAGATTCAGATTCTGAGAGGTATAAAATTCAAAAGGAAATGAAAACCGTATATACGAATAATATAAATAGTGCTATTCTAAGTCTTCAAAGCAAAGTCGAACTCCCTACTGGTGTTGATAGAAACTTAAATTCTAAAAAGTACAATGAATATTTTGAATCTAATTATGAGAATATTGTGAATAGCATAAATATTGGCAATATACAATTGCCATTAATAAATAAGGCCTTACTAGATAAATCGAACATGTTATTTCATTCTTTCAACAAGTTGAAATCGCACCTAAGCCCCATGATTGAGATTGACTTGAACAAAACAAATCCGGAGTGGTACTTTAAAGAAAACACAAAAGCTTTATCCAAGCAGTTTTTAGAGAGATAGTAGTTAAATAACAAAACCTGTAATAGTTTACAGGTTTTATGTTTGATGTAACTTTAAGCGGAAAGAGTTCAGATTTTATTTAATAGGGGGGACAAAAAATCAAACCTTTTAATACTTAAAATCGGTAACCAATACCAAATTGTATGCTTCCAAGGTTGTCATCCTCAAATGAAATGGTACGATATCCAATAAATATGGGCATGTTGCCATTAACCATATAGGTTAATCTCGGTGAAGCATAAAACCCTCCATCGTTACCCTCATTAACACCAAAAGCATAACCAACATCCGCACCAACTAAAAAATTCCTAAAAGGTGAAAATCTGACACTTCCTGCTAATGGTATAAATTGAGCATCATCTAACTCAATGGTTCCCGAGCCTAACCGATTGATTTCTTCTCCAAAATAATTAGCAAACCCTGTTGAACCTCCCAAATAGAAGCGTTCAGATATACTATAGAGATAGAATAAATCTATGCCTATGTTAGATGAATAGGCATCTTCAAAATCACCAACCGTTACCCCGGCATTGAGGCCAATACCATAATTGTGTTGCCCTTTTTGCACATCTTGAATTTGTGCTGTGACTAGATTAACTGAGGCCAAAATGGTTACTACTAAAATTACTACTTTCTTTTTCATTTTTGTTTGTTTTAATTGTTATTATGATTATTTAATCTAGAATCTAGAGTCAATTCTTCATTATATTTTAGAATGAGAAAATCGGGGGTGTTATCATTTTACCATTCAAATTGTAAATGTTCATGACCAATATGAACGTTATAATTATGGCTCTAAGAAAATGTCTGACCCTTTATTAGAGAACAAATTTGAGTTTCATAGATTTTTGTGGTTGGTCTAATTCAAATTTGCATTTCCTATAGGATGGCTTACCAAAACTCGTCATGTTAGATGCACCCACAGGTTCTTTTGGAATACCAATGAGGTTGCTATCGAGCTTTCCATTTTCATTTTCATCTTGAAAAAAAGCAACTGCATACACTCCATACGGGACATTCTCGAAAGTATAACTGGCAGAATCATCGTAAGAAGACAACCTCCCTACTTTTAATGCTTTTTCCTTTTCTTTCGGGAATCCGTCTTGTTCATCATAAAGAAGAAAATATAAATCCCCTTCGACCTTTTTAATATCTGATATTGTTATGGATATTTGCCCTGTTTGAGCTGTTCCAATAAAACAACCTAGAAGTATTATTGCCGCTGTAAAAAGTTTTTGTTTCATTGTATTTGTTTTAATTAAAAATTATATTTAAGTCCAATACCATTACCTCCAAACGTTAATTCTATTGACGTTTTATAACGTTTGTTGCTATTGTATTTTTCACTATATTTTTTATCTAAATAGATATCTATTGCCTCTACCACGAAATAACTCAATGCCCAACTCAAAAAAACATCACTTGCCCAATGTGCATCTTCATATATTCTGCTAAGACCAGGCATTAAACCTATTGCATAAATTGGAGCTTTTATCCACCAACTTTTAAATTGTTTGGCTATTACATGAGCATTTGTAAATGTTAATACGGCGTGACCAGAAGGCAACGACCTGTAAGCCACACTGCCACCAAAAGGACGAAAATGATTTTTACCGAAATCTGCTCCAGGTCGTGCTCGACCAGTAACCGATTTACTAAATTGTTGCAAAAATCCTGTTGCTGTTGCCGATGATAGCAACAGAACACCTGTACGTCGCAATTTTTCGTTTCTTGTAAATAAGCCTGTTAAATAAACTGCTCCTGTAAATCCATAGTTGTTTTGTGGACTGCCAGCATACCAACTATACTCTAAAAGCATATTTGGAATGGCATCCTTATGCCCAATAAATTCTGTCCTTATATCTTCGTCTACTAGGTATAAGCCAAAGGCTGTTGTTGTTACCCCGCCAAATAATAAAAAATCCTTTCCTTGCCAATATAAAGGTCTTGAATAGGCATGACCAACACCCTTAAAGACATTGCCCATATCATATGTAAAGTCTTGCCATAGTGTTTTATCAGAAGGGATTTTAGATTCATTGAAACTCTGGCCAACTAACAAATTTGTAATTAGAACTGCTATGCATATATTGAGAGAACTCTTCATTATTATACGAATACTAAAAACACCAAAGCGCCAATAATAAAACCTAGTGCCGCTAGCATACCCTACTATTAATTTGTATACGAACTTTGTGACTTTCTATGAGTTCTAAATATTTGCTCGATATAAAATCCTCTTCACTAAATTCTTCGTGCCTCTGCTTTTGCATGTTCTGTCGCACTATACTTTTGGTAAATCTTCTTATATCAGTCTCAGTTTCTAAAATCAAACCAGGCACATTCACTTTTTCATTATTATCATCAAGTGCTACCATAGTAAAGTATGACGAATTGCAATGCTTAAAGTCTTTATCACCATGAATAATGCTTTCTGAAACTACTCTTATTCCTACCACCATTGAACTATTTCCAACATAGTTTAGTGATGCCTTAAGTGTCAGTAGCTCCCCTACTTCAACTGGTTTTAAAAAATCAACCGTATTCACAGATGCTGTTACACAATAATGCTCAGAATGTTTTGATGCACAAGCAAATGCTATTTGGTCCATCATTGAAAGAATAAAACCCCCATGAACCTTGCCGTTATAATTTGCATGTGTTGGTAGCATAAGTTGCGATAATTCGACACTAGACTCTTTCTTATATTTATATCTCAGCTTTTCCATAGCACTTATATTCGTTTATTAAGTTTATTATTTTCTAATTTGAAAAAATTTGGGATTCTCATAACGCATTCCAATCCACATTAAAATCATAACCAAAACTCCAGGAATTACAGGTTCATGTGCCACCCATTCTGCAGCGATTATTCCACCTGTGTAGGCAACTATTAAAAGAAACCCAATATTTCTAGTTCTTGGAATTAAGAAAACGATGGCGCATAATAATTCTATTACTCCGACGAGGAAAGTCATATGCCCCATGCCAGCATTAGTCATATTTTCTATCATAAAATCCATACCTATTACCTTTGGTATAGCAGTTACAACTAGAATTATAATGGGTATCACCCAAACAAATCTCCACTTACTCCTAATTCTTGGTTTACTAATTTCTAATGTTCTCATGGTTTATATTATTTATATTACTTAATCGTTTTATGAATTCTGTCTATCACTTCTACCCTATACTCAAAAAAGGCCGTAACGAAACTCAACACAATTCCAAGACCAGAAAAAATATACACCGTGGTAAATATTTTTGACAGGTCATTAGTTGGATGCATTTCACCATAACCAACGGTTGTTAAAGTCATTACCGAGAAATAATAGGAATCAATCCAACTCCACCCTTCCAAACACCTGTACACCAGCGTCCCCAATAGTATAAAAGCAATAGTCATTATTACAAGACGACCTGAGTTTTGCCATCTAAAGAAGCCTATTATGTAATAGAAATATCTAGTCATGGCTAACAGATATAAGGCTTCCATATAAGAGAAATATCAAATCATCAACATAACCAGTTTTAATGGATTGCTGTAGTATTTGTGATTCTGTATGGAAATAGTAGTTTTCTAGACTATTGACAATGAAGTTGGTTATTTCGTCACTTGATTTTCCATAACTAGACAACGCTTTTGAATATGGGTTTAAACCCGATTTTAGATATTCTTCAATAATCTCAAAACGAATACTGAAGTACTCTTCTTGGATATCAGGATATTGTTTTGCGTGTTGGTACCATCTCGACAATCTTATTTCCCTCAGAGTGTCATTGATAAGATATATATATCTGATTAGCTTTTCAATTCCCAAATCTTCTTCTTTGGAAATTTTTTCAAAACTCACAACTAGTTCGCTTTTATGAATGACCAAAACCTCTCTTATTAATTCATACTTTGATTCAAAAAATCTGTAAATAGTTCGCTTACTTCTTTTTAAATCCTTGGATAAGCTATCAATCGTATAGTCATGTTGAAACTCCTTCATTAAAAGCTCCTGAGATTCTTGTAAAATATGTTGTTTCGTTGTTATCATGCTTATAGTTTTTAAAACCTTTGAGCAAAACTCAATGAGGCATACCTATTAATCTCCGAACTCTTTAACTCTCCAGTTGCCAAGTGGTATTTAAATTCGATACTTGTGCGGTTTTTTAAAAAACAGAATCCGAAATAGCCATTAAACACCAGGTTATTAATTTCATCTTGCTCAAAAAGTGAATCGTTATTAAATAAATTACCTTGTATAGTTGCATTAAAGGCAGAGACCTTAGCACCAAAACCAGTGTCGAAGTAAAACTCTACTTGTTGTTTAGACCCCAATAGCTGATTGTCTTGACCAACCGAGTTTTGAATTGGAACGAACTTACCCAATCTAAAATGAATCATTGGTCTCGTATTGATATAAATATTTCCAATTGATACTTCTATCGTACTGTAGATGTCAAATGAACTGCCTTCTAATACCTCGAAGCCATAGCTACCTCTAATATTTACTCCTAATTGATTGGGTAATTGATTGACCCATCCTTGCAGCTCTGGGTCTCCAGTAATCTCACTATGAAACCAGTTTTGAATGTCACCAGCTTGGGAAGCAGGCCCCATTACACCAACATCTAGCCCCAACCTTAAATAGGATACTGAAAAAGCCATGACTACAGAATAGTTAGCATATGACCACCCGGCATAAGGTCGCTCTTCATTAGGGTCGATACTACCATCTGATAGATAATCTGGCGTATAGGCTTCAACGTTTACATTTATTTCTGAATAAGATTGAAGGGATTGTTTAAATTGTTTTGAGATGAAATGATCGTCATTGTTTAACCAGCGAAAAGCACCATTAATTCCGTAGGTGTAATAACGGTCAGTACCTGTATAGATGATTAAAAAATCATTATCTGTACCAAGCTCTATTTCATACTTATACTGATTATTCGTTTGCCCAAAAGCTGTTTGCGCAATTAATAAGACCAATATGTAAACTGCCCGAACCATCATTGATTGTAAAGATTAAATAGTGGTGTACCATAAATGAGGCTGGTATTATTTTTACCCCTAAGCTTTAGTTCGGTCATTAGGCTCATCTCAAAAGTCAGAGGTGATTTTAAAGACCTTAAATAGAAATCCGTACATAAAAAAAGAGTGCCAAGCTTTTTGCAATGACCAAGTAAACGTGCCGTTGTGTTTAGCACATCTCCATGATAGGCCACCCTTTTTTGTTTTCTTCCAACGAGAGTTGCAGATACGGCACCACTACTTACTCCAGCCTTAAAAACCGGCACTATTCCAAATTGTTTTTTAAAGCTCTCTTTGTTGACGTTTAGTTTGTGCCTAACAGCCTCAAACATAACCATGGCTTTTCCGTCTAAATCATTTTTGGTCTTCCATGTTAGCACAACCTCGTCACCAACAAATTGATAAACCTCATACTTGAAAGGCTTCATAGCCTCTAAAATGTTATCAAAACACTTATTTAAAAAGCGACTGTACTTTATATGACCTAAGGTTTCTGCAATTTGTGTACTGTTATTTAGATCCAAAAACATAAAGGTGCGATGCTCCACCAAAGGTTTAGAATACTTTCCTGAGAGGTAATTCAAAAAAACGGTTTCACCAAATGTGATGCGTAATTGGCGTATAAAACTTACTGCCAAGCTTAAGAAAAAACAATGTACAGTAAATGAAATGAAGATTCCAGAGGTCAAAAAACTATATGCTCCTGATACTGATTTGTAAAAAGTATAGCTCTCTACAATCCATAAAAAAAGAACATTTGCAATAACGCCAATTATGTAAATAAACAATAGAATACTTAATACCCAAAGTATTCTTCTTTGCCATAACACGAAATACTTTGACAATAGCGGCTGAACTTTTGTTTCTAAAAAAAGCACCAATAACCCGAATAAAAGCCCCCCAAGAGTTGCCTTAATATGTGCCTCTTTTAATTGAAATGGTCGCAATTCGTCATCATCAAAAATCCAATCCAAACCAGATGTTTTAAAATACACGAACAAATTGCATCCGATAATGAAAAATGCTAGAATCAGCGAATATTCTAAGACAATTGATATTTTTTTCCTTTTTCTCATCTTTATTTATAATTGGCAGTCGGTTTGGCTTTCCGGCACAGAGGAAAGCCAAGACTGCACTTTTCAGGGATGAACAAAAACTAACTAACCTACTTTACCTAACTTTACTATGAAAAATGAAGTTGTTCATCCCTTTGTGGTGACCTGTGGCTTCTATTAAGGATTTTAACCACAGGTCAGCTGAGTATTACGCTATTAATCAACTCAACCTGTTTTATTTATTATTATTTAATATTTAACATGGCTCCAGACAACTGAAGCAACTCTGCTTCTTTCTGCTTAACTGTATATTTTGCTGTTATTATTCTAAATTTTGCTGACGAAAGGTCTAATTGGGCCTCGCGCAATTGCGTATTAGTTATTTGCCCATTCTTATAATCTAAAGCACTTCGTTCGTAGTTTTGCTGAAAAGTTTGAATATTGGAACGTTCGATTTCTAAATCGCTAAGTGCTTGAATATACTCTGTGTAACTATTCTCAAAATCCCTAAGTACCAAAAGTCTTGTTTGGTCAGTTCTTAACTTTTCCTGATCAATTGCGATTTTAGCATTTTGGATTGAGCGCTTAACACGGTTTCCATCAAAAATATTTATCCTTAAACCAAGTCCAACATTCCAACCATCTAATTGCTGACCTACTAATAGACCTGCCTCATTGGTTTGGTCTAGATAACTATATCCACCATTTAAAAATAGTTTTGGATAACGTTCTGCTTTATCGACCATCAATTCATTTTCTGAAATCTCCAAGCCCTCTCGGGTTAATTTTAGTCTTATATTATTCTCTAAAACTTGTTTCTCCAGAGCTTCTTTATCTATTAATGGGAAAAAGTCTATGTCCTCAACAACCGAAAACGCATTCTTTGGGTCTCTTCCCATATAAGCGTTGAGGTCTGCTTGTGCTGTTTTGTACTTCAGCTGGTTTTGGCGCAATGAAGCACTATCATTTTTCACAGCTACTTGAGCATTTAATACTGAAGTACGATTTCCAGCTCCAAAATTAAATTGACTCTCAGCTCGTTTAAGCCTTTCATTACTTATATCCAACTGTTCACTTGATATCGTTAAATTTGCCTGTTGAGTCGCTACATTGAGATATAGAAATACTGTATTTAATACTGTATTTTCTATGAGAAACTGCGTCTGCAATTGTGTGGCTTCATTAACATTCTTAAGTAAGCTTAACCTGTGATAACCTCCAAGCCCATCGAACAAAGTATACTCTACATTTATTGACGCCGAGAGCGTTTCTGTTTCCGCGTTATCTACACTTATAGAGGTTAAGGTTTGGCTGCCATCGGGATTAAACAATGACACATCAAGGTCTGTATTGTTCTCACTATAGTCATATCCGCCAGTTGCATAAACTCTGGGTAATAAACCTGCGTTACCTGCTGTAGCATTATTTGCTGATACTAGAGTATCTAATGCTGAAATCCGTATGTCATGATTTTTTTCAATTGTAACTCTTATGGCATCTCCCAAAGTCAGAAGCTCTTGGGCATTTAAAACCCCAAATGACATTAAGAGAATAAGTATTTTCAATATCTTTTCCATTTTTATTTGTTTTAATGGTTCACTATAGAACTTTTAAATTTTGATACAACAATCCCTACTATTATTGCATTATTATGTCTCTTATTTATTCTTGACTTGTACTCATTAGCAGTCTTACGGCCGGCTCAAGCTCTTCTGGACTTATTTGCTGATTCTTTTTGAAAACTCTTGCGTAGAACTGCCTTAGTTTATTAAGGTTGATTAAAAATATTGGCATTAGTATTAAAACATTAAACAAGCCAAATAGTAAACCATAGGCTATTGCTATTGCCGGTCCTTTAAGAAATTGAGCACTTAAACTTGTTGAGAAAATAAGTGGACCTAAACCTGCTACAGTAGTAATTGTAGTAAGCACTATTGGTCTAAACCTGCTGTATGCCGCATCCTTCACAGCTTTAGTGAATGAAACTCCTTCTTGCAGCATATCATTTAAGGTGGAAATATATACCAAGGTATTATTAACAAAAACCCCAATTAGCGCAATTGTTCCAATTAGACTAAAAATATTTAATGCTGTAGCATGTATAAAGTGGCCTATAATTACACCTATAAGAGCAAATGGAAACAATAAGAAAATCATTCCAGCCTGTGCAAATGAATTACAGTTAAATACAATAAGTGCAAAAATGAGTAGCAAAATTATTGGACCAACTATCGCCATTGCGTCAATCAACTTAAAAGCTTGCCTACTTTGTCCTTCAACTGAATAAGTAACTGTTGGGTACTTCTGCAGTATTTGAGGAAGAATTTCACTTTCTATTTGACCAATGACCTGAGGGGCAGAAACATCTTTATTTGCCACATTGGCCTCAACTCTTATTTCACGTTGGCCATCCAAATGGTCAATGGTTAAATTGCCTATCGCCTCCTTGATATAGGCAATTTCACTTAAAGCATAAGTACTTCCATTTTTACCATTAATTCGCATATCCAATAGTTGCTCTTTACTTTGACGACCCTCCTCTGGATATCGCAACCATACCTCAACCTCCTCATCTCCCCTTTGTAAACTCTGAGCTTCTACCCCAAAAAAAGCCGAACGCACTTGCGACATCACAGAGGATAAGCTTAAGCCAAGCAACTCTGCATTAGGTTTAAGTTTAATTTGATACTCTGTAATACCATTTAAGTCCGTATCAGATACATCCCTTAAACCATCTACTTGACGCATGGCACTTTTCAATTCGTCTTTAGCCGCTCTAACTTCATTTAGGTCATAGCTTTTTAAAGCAAAAGATATAGGAAGTCCGAAAAGGGATGAGGTTGCTCCCAGACCGTAAATAAGTCTTGTCGCTTCAGGGATGTTTGGTGCTTTTTCAGCAATAGCATTGGTAATCTCAAAAGAACTTATACCTCGCTCTTCGCCATTTAAAAAAGTGATTTTCAACTCACCTTGATTGTCAAGCGGTCCTGTTATCACCTCAACAAATCTAATTATCTCTTTTCCATCAACGCGACTCTCTGAATAATCCTCGTTAACATGCCAAACTGCTTCTTCAATAGCCAACAATTTCTTTTTGGTTTCTTCCACTGGCGTGCCTGGTGGCAACTCCATCTCAACAAAGATGGCATCATCATCTATGTTTGGAAAAAAGGTAAATCCAACACTTAATGGAATAAGTGCAATTGACCCAACAAGTAGAATTACAAAAACTATAATCGTTAAATTTCTTGTTGGCCTTCCTTTTAGTACATTGTAATTAAACGCTGGCATAAATAGTCTATCTCTTAACCAGTTCATTACTCCAGTAAACCAACGTTCAATTTTGGTGAGCTTTATATTCTTCCTAATGCCTTTTGCATGACCCACATGACCAGGAAGGATAAAAAATGTCTCTATGATTGCAATAGCTAATACCGCTATTACAACAAACGCAATTTCTTGGAAAAACTCCCCCACTTGTTGAGGCAAGAAAAAGAACATTGCAAAGGCCGTGGCTGTTGTAGAAAGTGATATAATGACTGGTGAAAGCATTTCCATTGTGCCATCTAAAGCAGCTTTAAGCGGTGGCTTTTTTAATTCTTTAGCATGCCTGTAGATATTTTCGCCCACAACTACAGCATCATCAACCAAAATACCCAAAACCAAAATGAAGCCAAATAGTGATACCACGTTAATGGTCATATCTTGCATATCAGTTAAAAGAAACATACCCAAAAGAACGATTGGTATTTTTACCGCCAGCCAAAATGCTAAGTAACGATCAAGAAATAAAGCCAACACCAACAATACCAAGATAACACCAGTAATACCGTTCTCTATCATAGTGCCTATCCTACTTTTGAGGTTAATAGTACCATCCTCAAGTATCATTAGCTTAACACCTGAATGTAAAGCGTTAAATTTTTCTGTGTACTGTTTTACAAATTCAGCATTGGCTAATATATCCTCAGAATTCAAGGTATATGTACTTATAGTCACTATAGGCTTATTTTTAAAATACCTACCAGTAGCGCTATCTTCAAACTGGTCTTTTATATCTGCAACATCCTTTAGATATACTGTCTGCCCATTGTCTTTTGCTAATACTATAATGTTTCTTAAATCTGAAGCATAGTAACCCTTGTTGTCCGCTTTTATGTTTATTACCTGTTCTTGGTTTTCGATAGTACCACCGAAGGATTCTAAATTAGCGCTTCTAACAGCATCGCTTACTTGAAGAAAAGTAATATTGTATCGGCGTAAATCATTTTCCCTAATCCTGATTTCTATTTCCTCATCAGGAATTCCTTCAATAAAAACTTGTGATAACCCAGGTTGCGCTAGAAAATCGTCTTCAATGTTCTTAGCAATATCTTTGACCTCTGATAGTGGAATATCATCTGCCATGATACCAAAACTAACGGTCAGGTCCATTGGGTCTCTCTTCTCTATTGAAGCAGGCTCAACACCAGCTGGAAAATTTGTGATTTTATCTACCGCATTTTTTACTTCAACGAGCATTTTATCAGCATCCGCCTTTTCTGTAAGCTCAACCGAAATGTTAGCCATGTTATCTTGAGACGTGGAAGATACGCGGTCAATACCTTCTATTCCTTCAAGGTTATCTTCTACCTTGATGGCAACACCCTCTTCGACTTCTGCAGGACTAGCACCAGGGTAAGCTATAGCCACATCGATAAATCTTGTCTTTTGTTTTGGAAAATTTGTATTCTGGGTTTGTGATAGTTTCAAAACACCTAACCCTAAAAACAAGAACATCATTAAATTGACCAAAGTTGGTCTATATATAAAAAACTTTATTAATCCTCTCATCTTACTGTAGTTTTGGAATTGCCTTTATACCTACAATTTGTTTATTACTTACTTCGGTTACCAACACATCTCCTTTGTTTAAACCCGCAACAATACTTTTTGCCTCTTTAACTTTGAGTACCTTAACCGCTTTAGAAACCACCATAGAATCTTTGATGATATGAACTCTATTTTCTCTCGTTATTAGATTGTTTTTTATTGCTACAACCTCTTTGAACACCCCTATTGGATAATCAGCCTCTACATACATCCCCTCTTTAAGATTATGATCCGAAACCCTGAAGTACACATTGACAGATTGCGTATTGACATCTAATGACTTGCCTATACGTTTAACAACACCTTCTACTTTTTTGTTTATGTTCCTGGCGAAGAACTCAACTTTTTGACCGATTTTAAACTCATCTATTTTATCTGCTGTTACTGCAGATTTAATTTCGTAACTGTCTGTTCTAATAAACTCTCCTAACTTTACACCCGGTCTTACAAGGTTGCCTTCATCAATAAAAGTGGATTTAAGTGTACCCGAAAAAGGTGCGTATAAATAGTAATCCTTTAGTTGTTCTTCTTTACTTCTTATACTGTAAAATAGATTATAAATATTTCTACTATTTAGAAAGTATCGTAATTGTTCGTTCTTAGTTTTGGGAAGCTCAGGCAATCGTTCTTCTACATTAATCTGTTTTAGAAATCTATTCCATGTAGGAAATTCATTTGGATAATCTAATTGAATATCTGATATGGTATTTACCATAGAGCTAAGAAATTGACTTCGTTGTGAATTTAGATTATACCTAAATTGGCTATTATCTAAACTCAACATCAATTCCCCTTTCCTAAATGACACGCCTTCCTTAAATGGTTTTAAACCTAAACTTGCCGTACCTTGTACCTCAGCAATGATATCCACTTTTTGAATCGGCACTATTCTTCCCGTTAAGTTGATTGTATTTTGAATCTCTGCAGGAGACACCTGAATGGCCTGAAATTCTTGAAAATCCGTACTCTTGTCACTAACCAGTTTTTGTTGTTTTCCACAACCCAAAGTTGCTATGGCTGTTAGCGCAATTAAATAATGTTTCTTTTTCATAGTTTAATTTGTTTTTGATACTAAATAATATGATGATGTTTAGACAAGATTTGTTTGACTTGCAATAGGGAAACATGGTCTGAAATACTTCGTATATATTTCTCCCTATCAACTAATACCATTAATGGATGGTCAGTTATATTGAAATTCTCATACAAGGCACCATCTAAGTCAAGTATTATTTCCCGGCCTTTCAACCCCATTGGAACTAGATTCGTGACAATTACAGCTTTAATCGTTTTTCTGTATTCAACTAATAAATTATCATAGAGGTCATAAGTGCCATTAGCCATCTTCACAGAAGGCCTTTCGCCCGTGAACAATAAAATATATGGAAACTCTGAGAGGAATTGATACAATTCCGTTGCATCTCCATTACAAGCGATTCTTACATTAGGAATTTTATTACCTATAACATTTTGCATACCATTTGCGCTAATTAGATTCATGTTAAAATTATTTAGTTCTATATAGAACCATTAAGATTTGACAAAAAATTTTAAAGCATTTTTTCTGTAAGCTCCTGCATTATCTTAATCATCATCTTCAACTTTTCTTTATCCTGCCCCTCTAATACTTTTTTTCCTTCCGCTATTATTATTGATTGTCCTTGTCCAACCAGTATCTTTCCTTTTTCTGTTAAATATACTTTTTTATTACGTCCATCCTTTTCGTCTGCTATTCTGGCAATAAGACCAGCTTTCCCCATTTTAGTAAGTAAAGACGTGATTGCAGATTTCACCTTTAGCGTTTCATCTGCTAAGAATTGCTGGTCTGTACCTTCATTATAACTGATTAACATGAGGAGACGCCATTGTTCAATGGTTAAACCAAAAGGTTTTAGTAAAGAGTTCAACTTATTTTGAAAACTCCAAAAGAAACGCGTACTTGTTCTACCTATTTCTATTTCCAGAGGTAATTCCATTGTTTTATTCGATTTGCTTACAAATTTAAAATATTAGTTCTATATTGAACTATTTTTAACAAAGTTTAACAACTTACTGGAAAACTTCGCTCATTTTGAACATAAAAAATTTTGGACTAAACTTCATAATGTTATCTAATTTCAGGGAATGGCATGCGGATTTGCCTTTAGTGCTTTTAAACCTTACATATAAATTATTTAATTGATTATTAGTTATTTACAAAATACACGTTCTAACTTTATCAAGCTAAGTGACTTACAAATAGTGCTTTATTTTCACATATTCTATACTCACTCGAAAAGATTTCCAATCACAATAAAAGCCACTTAACATGTTAGCCTTTATTGGTTTTAAATGTTAAATATAAATTATTTTTAGTTCATTTATGAACTTATTTGTATATTTGAAAACAAATTTAGATTAAACATAAATCTATATTTTAATGAAATCAACACATTCAAGATGTGTTTGTTATAAATAAATATAATTTTTGTTCATTAACAAACTTTTTATGAATAAAGAAAAAAAAATAAATCAAAGCAAAAACGTAACGAGAAGGGATTTCTTTAAAATTGGTGCCGTTGGCGCAGCACTGGGACTGACAAGTGTCTCAAAGGCAACGGAAAACACCATGGCCAATGTAATAGACAAAGCCACTGATTCAGCTGTTTTCAATGAATTAGACGAAGAGCCTTTTGACTTTAAGCCTGGGTTTGAATATAAACGGTTTGATGAAATAAATACGTTTCAGTCTACTGGACCAATGAGACGAGATGAAAAGGTCATACCTAAAATGATAAAATTCATTTGGCCTGGGTTTGACAATAATCAACCAGGCTATCGTCAAGTAGATTGGGCACTTTCCAAAGCGGGACAGTCCTTGAAATTTAAAATGAAATCCTTAGAAGGCAAATGGGAACAGGATAGATTTGACTTTACAATATTGGATATGAAACCATCCGACATGGAGGACGATAGTAAAGAAAAACCAGATATCCTTAAAATCCTTGAGGGCAATTATGTCTATCCTGAAAAAGCGCCATTCCAGACTAAACAGGAAGCCACCGATGCCATAAAACGTGCAGCCAGACTATATGGAGCTGATTTGGTAGGTATAACCAGACGTGACGAACGTTTTGATTACAAGGCTTTCTTTGACCCTAAAAATGGAAGACGTGATTGGAATGATATCCCATTTGAACCAAAAACGGTAATAGTTATGGCATTTGAGATGGACTACGAAGCAATGACCGCTGCACCAACCCACGTAGCTGATGGTGCTACAGGAGACGGATACTCTCAAATGCATAAAACTTCTTATCAAATGGCAGTATTTATGAAATGCCTAGGTTACCAAGCTATCGCATCTAATAACGACGTTGGATTAAGCATTCCTTACGCAATAAAAGCAGGTCTAGGAGAATTAGGCAGACATGGCCTATTAATAACCTATCAGTATGGTCCACGAATACGACTTGCGAAAATTTATACCGATTTCGATTTTGTTGAATATGATAAACCTGTAGAGTTTGGAGTACAGGAGTTCTGCAAGCGATGTATGAGATGTGCTGATGCTTGTCCTGCTAATGCAATTACAAAAGCCTTGGAACCAACTTATGAACCAGAATTTGAAGACGAGGGTAACTGGTTTGTAAATCCAGGTATAAAAAAATACTACAATAATCATAAAAAGTGTTTTGACTTTTGGGTAGAGAATGGTAACGGGTGCAGCTCTTGTATATCTGTTTGTCCATATAACAAACCCGATTTTTGGCACCATAAACTGGTTGATAAAATTTCCGCAATGCTTCCTGGTCCGGTTCATAGCTTTATGCGCGAAATGGACAAAATTTTTGGTTATGGAGACACCTATGATGAAAAGGCCATTAAAAAATTCTGGTCTAGTAGAAACCGTAAATATTTAGGGCATAAATGAGGATTAAAAAGAACATAGCAATTTTTCTCATTGTTATTGCAGTGATAGGTCTTCCAGTTTCAGTTTTACTGAATCAAGCTGTTGGTAAATTCTTTTCTCAAGATTATACCAAAGAAGTACTCCGTAGTAAAGTTTTCAATACGAAAGACCTTGCCTACCTATTACGAGCTATTGCTAATGAACGTATTAAAGATGTTGAAGATTTAAAAACTGGTATGATAATAGCCATTTTCTCAAAGGCGGATTCTCGGAAGTATGAAGAATTACTTAAGACACTCCTCCCTCAAGAGCACTTAGACACTTTAGTGGATACCGGGCTTAATGGTCTTTACAAATGGCAGAATAATAAAGAGGATTATCCAGATATTAGAATTAAAACCAAACCCCTAGTTCAACATCTTTCATCAAATACAGAATTCCTTTTTCGATGGGCACACTCAGTTACAAAACCCCCACAATTAAAACCAAAAGAACTCGAAAAGCTAAGGGCACAGAATTTTGGTGATAGTATCCCACCTCTATTAATGAGTGGAATTCCAGATTCAATATATGACGGATTTGCCAAAAGAGGTGCAGAATTGATGAGGTTAGAATTACAAAAAGCCAATCCACCCGACTTGGTAGATGTTACTCAGTTAATGAAGGAAAGAGTTAGCGCTCAAAACTCTCTAAAAATTAAAGAAAAGCTAAACACATTTAAAAATATTTCTAAATGGTTATGGTTAATTTTTACAGTTGTTTCAATATGTGGGTTTTGGATATATGGTATTAAAGCAAAAGGCTTTTTAGTTTTTACTGCAAGAAGTCTATTTGGATTTGCATTAGGACTGTTTGCTGTAGCATGGTTATCTGGCCATTACATATTAGAGAATTTAGAACTCGAAATTCATGCAAATGCTGTTTCTGCTCCTAGACCTATAAGGAATAAGATTATCGAACTGATATCACATTATTTAGACTATGCCGGTAACAGTATGTACACTATTGGCTGGATTTTATTGACTTCTTCTTTAATTCTTTTCATCATGGCAAAAATTAAGAATAGACAATTGAAACCTATCAAAGGCTAGACATATAAAGCGAACTAACAATCAATAAAAATGAAAGAATCAGAAACCAATAAACAAAGTAAAAAAAGTACCAATGCTTTTAACAGAAGGGACTTCATAAAAATGGGAGCCGCCGTAACAGCAGTTGGTGCTGCTAGCGTAGCTGCTGCAAAGTCCAAGGCAATTGAAAAAATTGTAGAAGACAACAAAAATGCAAACATTAATATTAAAAGCGTAGATGACGTTTTTGAATTTGACGAAAACTATAAACCATTTAATCAAAAGGATAACATCTTTATGGCAACGATTACTGGTAGGCTACCAGAGTTGCAAAAAAAAATGATGGGATTTCATGGACCTGGAGATATTGACCCAGACACACCTGGTATGGGAAGGCTTGATTATGCTTTAAAAGAAGGTGCTTATGCTGGTGTAGAGTATATGGCACCAGGTACACCTGCGAGTATACCCAATACTGGGGTAAACTCTTGGAAACAAAAAACAAAAGAAGACAAACATCATCCTTTTGACTATCAGTATTTATTTGAAGACCAGTATAAGTTTGAAAACAAAAACGAATCAACTAACGCTATAAAGAAAGCAGCAAAGTTATATGGTGCAGATTTAGTTGGTATCGCCAGACGAGACCCACGTTTTGATTATGGTAAATTCATTGACCCATTACATAAAAAAGAGTTTGGATGGGAAGAATTTCCTTTTGAACCTAAAAGTGTTATTGTAATGGCATTCGAAATGGACTACGAAGCTTATTCTACAGCACCTACTTATGTTTCTGAAGGTGGAACAGGTGACGCATATTCAAGAATCACCAAAACTACCCATCAATTGGCAGTCTTTTTAAGAATATTAGGTTACAAGGCTGTAGCCTCCTGTAATGATACTGGACTTAACGTTCCTTATGCTATTTCGGCTGGTCTCGGCGAGGGCTCAAGGATGGGACTACTAATAACTCCGAAATATGGACCGAGAATTCGCATTGGGAAAGTATACACTGAATTCGACTTCTGTAATTACGACAACCCTATTGAGTTTGGCGTGACCCAGTTTTGCGAAAAGTGTAAAAAATGCGCAGATGCTTGTCCAGCGAATGCAATTTCAAGGGATGAAAAACGCTCTTTTTATCCAACTCATGGCAATAAAAACAAATTCTTTAATAATGCAGGTGTTAAGAAATGGTACTTAGACGCTGAGAAATGTTTCGGTTACTGGATGCAAATAAACGCTGGATGTGGCGCATGTATTTCTGCCTGTCCTTATAATAAACCTGATTTTTGGCACCATAGATTAGTCGATAGACTAACGGCCGCAACACCAGGTCCAATGCATGACGTTATGCGTGAGATGGATGATATTTTTGGCTATGGTAACACTCATGATGGGGAAGCCGTAGAAAAATTCTGGGCTAATAAAGACGAATAAAACTATTGTTAACATAAATCTTATAACATGGATATTTTTAAAGGTGTTGAAATTATGTTCTTTTGGCTTGGAGTTCTTTCGACCCTGGCCGTAGTCATTATGGTACACTTACATAAAGTGTATGGTCTTAATTGGAAAACTTGGATTACATCTGGGTTTGGGGCTTTCTTTTTCGTTTTCTGTGTGGCATGGTCCGTTAGTTCAGTTCTCGAGGGAGAACCACAGGCAGCAGCCTTAGGTTTAGTATTCTTTGGTTCTCCTGCAATTGTACTTTTTTTAATTACACGCAGAATGATTTTAAAAAAATCAAATAAAAATTCTTAATCATGTGCCCAGTAAACTGTAAAGGTTGTGATATAGCAGCTCAAAGTAAAAGGGACATAGCCAAAAAAAAGGAAGATAGGCTAAAGTCATTTTTACTATGGTTTGGAGTATTGACACTTTTTGGAGCTTACATTTATGGTAAAGTAGCCCATCAAATAGATTATGAACATTTTTTTGAAAAGAATCTGCAAACATCATCAGTTACCGAGTTACGAGATAACGTATTTGACCTCAGCATGTCAGACACTCTAAAACTGAAAATTCAAACAGCAAAAAATCAAGGTTATGGAGGCCCATTAGAGGTTGGTGTTGTAATAAATAGGGATTCTACTATTTTAGATGTTATTGTTGTTGAGGAGAAGGAAACCCGTTCTTTCTTAAACAAATTGGTACAACAAGACTTTTTCGAGCAATATAAAGGAAAGTCTGTTTTGTCATCGTTTGTAATTAATGCTGATGTGGACGCTATTTCTGGAGCAACTGTTTCTTCCATTGGGTTCAATAGCGCCATAAAGGACGCAGCTCACGACTATGCCAAACACACTTACAACATTAGTGGATTAGCAGAAATACCAGAATTTAATTTTGGCACAAGCGAAGCGGCAGTACTTGGGCTGATGATTTGGTCTATTGCACTCTACTATAAAAGAATTAAATGGTTGCAATATGCGATGCATCTATTTTCACTCGTGCTAATTGGGTTTTACCTAAACTTATCCCTATCCATAACCAATTTTGGTAGTGTCTTACAGGGTTACTTTCCTCAAATCCATGATTACTTAGTTTGGTACATTTTGGTAATTGGTGTACTACTCGTGGCAATCGTTTTTGGAAAAAATATTTATTGCTACCGCATTTGTCCTTTTTATGCAATACAGTGGTTGGCTAATAAAATATCTGGTATTAACCTCAAGCTTCATTCCAAGCAAGGTAAAATTGCCAAGTATATCACTGGTGTTCTTCTATGGCTCTCCCTCTTAGTTGGATTTTTAACGGCAACTCCATCAAGTGGCTCTTTTGAACCTTTTGCAACAGCATTTTCTTTTGATGGAGAAGGTATTCAATGGTTCATATTTCCTGCTATTTTTTTCTCAGCATTTTTTATTAAGGACGTATTTTGTAGATACTACTGCCCTGTAGGTAGTTTTCTAAAGTTTTTAATAATCCGAATTAGGAAACCCATCATAAATCAATTTAAACTATGGAGAAACGAAAGAAAAGGAAGACAAGTCATTTCCTAGCTGGTGGTATTTACTTCTTGATTTTATTTTTTATTCTTATCTTTTTGTATGAATCAATCAAACAATTATGATTTTAAAAGTTTATAAAATGTCAGCATAAACGATATATAAGAAATGAAAAACGTCCTTGAACATATTGTTATTTTATTTTCTGGAGATTCCGGAGACGGAATTCAATTAACTGGTAGTCAATTCTCGGGCACGTCGGCAAAAATGGGCAACGATATTGCTACATTTCCAGATTATCCGTCAGAGATTAGAGCACCTTCGGGAACAACATTTGGCGTCTCAGGATTTCAAGTGCACATTGGAGCTAAACAAATATACACACCTGGAGACCGCCCAGATGTTCTAGTCGCAATGAATCCCGCTGCATTAAAAGTGAAGCTACCTTTACTAAAAAAAGGTGCTACAATTATAATTGACGATGATGCCTTTAATCGTTCGGGATTTAAAAAGGCAGGCTATAACATTGAAACTTTAAATGATTTAAAGGAATTACAAAATTTTAAACTCATTCATGCACCAATCACCTCTCAGACCCAAAAAGCATTAAGTCAGATTAATTTGGATAATAAATCTAAAAGGCGGTGTAAAAACTTTTATGCATTGGGGCTTTGCTACTTCATGTTCTCACGAAATCAAGACACAACAAAAACCTGGATAAAAGAAAAGTTTAAAGGTAATAAGGCATTGATTGAAGCTAATATCAAGGCCTTAGAAGCAGGTTACCATTATGCTGAGACCATCGAAACATCTACATCTGTTTACCATATCCCAGAAGCACCTTTAAAAAAAGGTATTTACAGACAGATTAATGGCAATTTAGGAATTGCATGGGGATTAATGCAAGCAGCCGAAGCATCGGGCTTAGATTTATTTTTGGGGTCATATCCTATAACACCTGCTACCGAAATTTTACAAGAGTTATCAAAACGCGGTGATTTTGGTGTTAAGACATTTCAAGCAGAAGATGAGATTGCTGCAATCTGCGCTTCAATTGGAGCCTCATTCTCTGGTGCTCTTGCAGCTACAACGACATCTGGGCCAGGTCTCGCTTTAAAGTCCGAAGCTTTAAATCTGGCGGTTATGCTCGAACTTCCAATAGTTGTGGTCAATGTACAACGCGGCGGACCTTCAACAGGTTTACCTACAAAGACTGAGCAAGCAGACCTCTTACAAACCCTCTACGGGAGAAATGGGGAATCACCACTTATTGTTGTTGCAGCTTCTGGGGCGGGAGACACTTTTGACATGGCATTCCATGCAGCAAGACTCAGTCTTGAACATATGACTCCTGTTGTTTTATTGAGTGATGGCTATATCGCCAATAGTTCCGAACCATGGCGCATCCCTGACTTTAAAGAAAATTACAATCATATTAATACTAACTTGGTTGAAACCCCATATAAGGCTTACAAACCATATGCTAGAAATAAACAAATGGTCAGACCTTGGGCTATACCCGGAATGCCCTTTATGCAACATCGAATTGGAGGACTAGAAAAAGATTATAATACTGGTGAAGTAAGCTATGTGCCAGAAAACCATGAAAAGATGGTTGAAGCAAGAGCAAAAAAACTTGATTTAGTTACGTCGAATATCCCTAAGCAAACATTAGAAGGTAAAGGACAAGGAAAATTGCTTATTATATCTTGGGGCAGTACTTATGGAGCAATAAAAACTGCCGTAAACTATCTACAAGAAGAAGGCCACGAGATAACTCTAGCTCATCTAAAGTATCTTAATCCTTTTCCAAGTAACCTTAGTGATATAGTCGAACGTTTTGAAAGAATTCTCATTCCTGAACTAAACAAAGGCCAATTACTCAAGGTTATTAATGCAAAGTATCATTGTAATGCAAAAAGTTACAGTAAGATTCAAGGGCTACCTTTTACTATTACAGAACTTATTAACGTTTTTAAGAGTGAACTAGAACATGAAAAATAACAATTGTAAAGCAAAAGATTATGATTCTGATGAAGTTATCAGATGGTGTCCTGGTTGTGGAGATTATGCAATACTAAGTTCAGTAAAAAAGGTATTGGCTGATTTAGGAAAGAAAAAAGAGGAAGTTGTATTTATTTCTGGAATTGGATGCTCTTCTCGCTTCCCTTATTATATTGACACCTATGGTATGCATTCGATACATGGCAGGGCTGTAGCTATAGCTACTGGAGTTAAAATCCAAAACCCAAAACTTAGTGTTTGGGCTATAACGGGTGATGGTGATGGACTTGCCATTGGAGGAAATCATTTTATTCATGCTATTAGAAGGAATATCAATATCAACATATTGATATTTAATAATGAAATTTATGGATTAACCAAAGGTCAATATTCGCCTACTTCAAAGCTGGGACTCAACACTTCTACCAGTCCAAATGGAACCTTGGAAAAGCCTTTCAATCCAGCTATTCTTGCCTTAGGCGCTGGCGCAACCTTTTTTGCACGCTCTACAGCCTCTGAACCAAAACATTTGTATGAAGTTTTAAAAAGAGCTGAATCTCACTGTGGTACATCTGTCGTAGAGATTTACCAAAATTGCGTGATTTTTAACGATGGGGCCTTTGAAGATTTTCTAGGTAAAGAAAACAAGGAAAATAATACTATTTCATTAAAAAATGGTAAACCAATGGTTTTTGGAAAAGAGTTTAATCAAACATTACAGATTGTCAATAATAATATTATAGTAGGAAATAAAATTGAAGATGCAATTATTCATGATGAAAAAAACCTAAGCCAATCCCTCTTGCTAGCTACACTTGATGAAGTAAAACCATTGGGTGTTATTAGATGTATTGACGATACAGAGTATGCGACTAGCATATCAAATTCAATAGAAAACAAAACTCAGAAGACTACCAGTGAGCTTTTATATTCTGGGGCAACATGGAGAATTAACTAGAACAGGTAAAGGACTCACAAGTCATTCAGTACAGTAATGAACTAAATTGTATATTTGACTAATAAACACTTTATCATAAGTTCACTTAGAGTCATTAAAGATTAAATTATGAACGTATCAACTAAAAAGATTAAAAATGAATTACCGTTGGAAATTGAATTAGGAAGGACTGTTAGTCGTTTCCATTGGACGCTACAGAATAAAAGTAATAGATTGTTAAAACCGCTTGGCATAACTACAGAGCACATGCGTTTGCTCACTCTCATTTCATACAATGAAGGGTGTGACCAACGTTTTTTGGTAGAAGAAACCTTAAAGGCCAAAAGTGGAATTACAGCATTACTTGATACTATGAGTAAGGCTGGCCTTTTAGCTAGAGTTCCTAGCCAAAAAGATGGAAGAACCAATCTGATATATTTAACTGCAAAAGGCAAAGAACTTCAAGAAAAATCAATTAAGGTTCTAATTGAAGCAGGTGAGTCAATAATAGGTGATGAAGATAGAGATGTTTTAAAAAAAGCAATTGAACAAATACAACTATTCACTGAAAGAATGCTCAAAAGTCTTTAAAGCTTTCTATATGTTGCACAGTTTTCACTCATTTATATCATTGAATTACTCTAGTTCACTAAAATAGTGTCATTAATAGCATTATCGATTACATAATTAGTAAGCAAAACATCCCTGACTATTTGAATACATATATTTCATTTACACATGTGAGGTCTAAAGTCTTTTTAATTTCTACTTATAGCGATATATAATTATTGGCATCAAACAAAACCCATATGACGAGTTTTAGGGAAAAAGCAATTTTGGAAGCTGCAAAGTCTGTTTTTATGGAGAAGGGATATTCTGGGGCACGAATGCAAAAAATAGCCGATAAAGCAAATATTAATAAATCTATGCTTCATTATTACTTTAGAAGTAAAGAGCAGTTATTTGGAGATATTATCGAAGATATGACACTAAATATAGTAGCAAAATACTCTTGCATTATAGATTCTGAGATAACCGTTATAGAGAAGTTCGATAAAATAATAGATGAGTATACAGATTTGATGGTTCAAAACCCATATGCACCTCTTTTTCTACTAAACGAAATATCCCAAAACAACTCAAAGCATATAAATACAATGAAAGCAGCTATAAGTAACAGCAGAAGTTCTAATAAATTTTTAAAACAGATTTTAAAAGAGCAAAAACTGGGATTAATCAAATCAACCCCCTCAAATCAAGTTATATTTACAGTTTTATCACTTTTGGTTTTCCCATTTATAGCCAACTCATTTGTTAAAAACATCTTAGAAATAGAAGACGAATCCTACACCCAAATAATACTTGAACGTAAAGCACTAATCAAAACAGTACTGAGACAGTTTTTGATGACTTAATCTTAGTAAAACTGATAGATAGAATATCCTAAACCGCTGCGAACAACAAAGGGCAAATTAACAAACCCACTGAAGATGAATATTGAAATCAGAATTAAAACAAAAACGACCTCCAACAGAGGCTATAATTCATTGTATCCAACTATAGGAAAGATTTTAATGATACTTACTTTATTTACAATTATGATAAGTTGTAAATCGGAAAAAGAGAAGAGTCTTAATGTTACTGTTTCAGGTGATTTGCACGAGCAGAGAATTGATACGATTAAAATGACTAATGGATTTGATTTTCCGGTAGGAAAACCAGATGCTAAAAAGTATTACAATGCCCAAAAGTTTGGTGTTAATGCACACTTAGGAGATGATTGGAATGGAATTGGAGGAGGAAATACCGATTTAGGAGATCCCATTTATTCCATAGGAAATGGATATGTTTCTTATGCCAAGAACATCTATGGGGGTTGGGGAAATGTAATTAGAATTGTTCATTACATAAATAAAGACAATAAGGTGGAATCCCTTTACGCTCACTGCAATGAGATATTTGTTAAAAAAGGGGACTACGTCGAAAAAGGACAAAAAATAGGAACAATTGGAAATAATGATGGGTTGTATTTAGCTCACTTACATTTTGAGTTGAGAAGTAAAGTCGGAATGCCAATTGGAGGAGGATATTCATCAAATACAGAAGGGTATTTAGATCCAACAAAATTTATTAAGAACAATAGAACAAAAAAATAACCGCTTACATAGAAGTAAAACTACCGACCTAATTTAGACTTAAACACAAACAGTATTAATTCGATACAGCTAGAATCTAAATAAATCCAGAATCACAAACAAATCATTAAAACTAGTTTTTTTTAATTTTGCCATGTGAAAATAGAATATATCCTTACTCTCTTAATTTGTGGCCTTGGTGTTTTTCATGGATTTTTTCTTGGGATTTATCTTTTAATGAAAAATAATTCCAAGTTATTGTCCAATAAAATCCTAGCAATTTTATTGCTTTTTTTTGGACTTCGGATTAGCAAATCAATATTTCTTTATTTTACTACCGATCTCGATTTTATGCTTATAAGCCTAGGATTGACGTTGATTCTTATTCTAGGCCCTCTGTTTTATTTCTATGTAAAGAGTTATTTAATAAAAGACTTCAAGATTAAAAGGACAATGTTCCTTCACGGCATACCATTTTTAGCATTTTTGACTTTAAATAGTCTCTCGCTCTTACCAAGAGAATTCTATGTTTTGTTCGGTATTTATGCCATATACCTGCACTTCTTTGCATATATCCTTGCTTCAATTATTTGGAAGAACAATCACTTAAAAACGAATGATGACGTTTCTGTCATAAAAAGAAAGTGGCTGCACTACATTCATATAGGTATCCTTCTTATTTGGGCTTCGTACTTTGTTTTTCTTTTAGGCGAATATATCCCTTATATCATTGGGCCACTTACCTACTCTATTACTATTTACTTTTTAAGTTTGTGGGCAATAACCAATAAGGTTTTACTAGAGGATGAAAAAAAATACCAAACATCTAACCTAGATAGTGAAAGATCTAGTGAAATATTCAAAAATCTTGAAAACTATTTTATAAAAGAAAAAGTCTATCTAAATCCTAACTTAAAATTACAGATGGTTGCTTCAAAACTAAAAGTAACCACACATTCCCTTTCCCAATCCGTTAATGAAAATTGCAAGCAAAATTTTCAGCAGTATCTAAATTCATATAGAATCAAAGAAGCGAAACAAAAATTATCAGCCTTAGATCATAAAAAAGTTACCATATCATCGATTGCTTATGATTGTGGTTTCAATAGTATTTCTGCTTTTAATACCGCATTTAAAAAAATAGCCAACCAAACACCTTCACAGTTTAGAGATTCTGTAAACAACTAATACTTTTACACTAAACAATTGGTACTCAACTATTCTGTTTTATAATATAATATTACTCAATTATAAT
This sequence comes from Winogradskyella sp., assembly GCF_028282165.1. GTDB lineage: Bacteria > Bacteroidota > Bacteroidia > Flavobacteriales > Flavobacteriaceae > Winogradskyella. Next base: position 111,511 of record NZ_JANQIM010000006.1, read on the forward strand.
TCAGATAGATTTTGATACTTCATATCATTTTATTTGCAACATAAAATCAAATAAATTATTATGAAGAAAATACTATTTCTAATTGTTTTCATTCTTCCACTATCTAATGCGGCACAATCTAATAAAGAGCAAAAAAAAGTCTTAATGGTAGTAAGTAGCTATGGAAAAGATATGGGTGAAACAAGACCTGGTTATGAATTTGATGAATTTTCACAAGCCTATATAATTTTTAAAAACAATAACCTTGCAATATCTATTGCAAGTCCTAAAGGCGGAAAGCCAGAACCTGATAAATTCAACAAGGAAAAATTATACAACAAAATACTTTTGGAAGATAAGGAAGCTCTAAAACTTTTAGAAAACACCATAGCAACAGCAAACATAGAACCTGATGAATATGACGCAATTTACATAGTTGGTGGAAAAGGAGCCATGTTCGATTTACCTTACGACGCCTCCCTTCAAGATATAATATTGAATTTGTATAAGAGAGAAGATACAGTCATAGCTTCGGTATGTCATGGTCCTGCGGCTTTTGCAAATGTCAAAGATGGTGAAAGTTTTATTCTCAAAGATATTGAAATCACAGGCTTTTGTAATGTTGAAGAAAACCTATTCGGAAAAAAGTGGGTAAATGAATTTCCATTTAAGCTCGAAGATCAACTCATTTCTAGAGGTGCAGTTTTTAAGCAAGCCGATTTTATGCTGTCTAATGTGGTTGTCTCTGGGCAATTTGTTACAGGTCAAAACCCTTATTCAACAACAAAATCTGCTGAAGCTGTGGTAACACATCTTGGGTTCACTCCCTTAAAAAGAGAACTATATAATGATGAGAAAAGTGTTTACTTTATTCAGAAGATCTTAGATAATAGAAAAACCACCGAATGGGCTGAAAAAGAATTGCAAAACAATAAAACAAGCTATGATATTCCACTAATTGCGACGTATGGGTATTATAAAATTCTAGCTTCAAAAGAGAATAACGAAGAATTATTAAAAGGAATTAAATTGATAGAGCTCACCTCTCCGCACTTTTTTCATGAAAAACTACAAATATTACTGGCGCAAACCTATATCCAAATTGATAAAACCGAAAAAGCAAAAAGCATTTTGAAAGATCTTATTGGTAAGAATATGCTAAAAGAAGAGGCAGAAAAACTTCTCAAAGACATCAAGACAAAATAAGCTTTGAATACTACCCAAACAGTAATCGCAAATAGAAAAAACCTGCATTTATCAATCTAAGACAATTAAAAACTAAAACAATTATGAAAGTTAAACGTACGATGAAGAATATATTACTACATATTTCATTTCTTATGATAATTACTGTTATAGTCGGATGCAGTAGTGGCATAGAATCATGGATAGATGATGATGTAGATGAAAAGTTCATTAACCAAACTTTTAGCAAGAAAGCATTAGCAGAAGACCTGGACTACCTACAAGAACAGATGCCTGCCATACATCCCGTTTTTGAAAAAAAAACTGATCAAAAAGAAATTAAATCTCAGTTTGAATCTTTTCGTGACCAAATTAAAAACGGCATGAATCGCAAGGATTTCTTTCGTTTAATTGGCAAGATTAATCCATACTTCAAAGATGGGCATAGTTTTATTTTCCCACTCCTTGCAGAAGGTACATACGCTGAAAATAATGGGCAGCATCTATTCCGTTTTGGTGTTTCAGTTAATGGTCAATCCTTATATATTAATAGAACTTACACGCATAAAACTAACGGTAAAATCATAAAAAAAGGCACAAAAATTTTGTCTATCAATGATATACAAACCGGTTCTATACTTAATGAACTCTCAGAATACGGTCATGGTGAAACAGCCAATTTGAGAATGCATATGAGTACACTTTTATTTCGTTATTGGTTATGTGCAGTATACGACTGGAAAGGTGAGTTTTTACTTTCCTTAGAATATAAAGGAGAACAAAACAATATAGTAATCTCTAATCCAAATAATTGGGAGAGTAAACAAGATAAGCTAGGCGATAATTGGTTAGAAGTATTACCAAATCAAATCGCTTACTTAAGACTGGGAACCTTTGATGTGGACGAGGATAGCAGTTATGAAGACTTTATAAGAGAATCGTTTGCCGAGATTCGAAGAAAAAAGCTATCCAAGTTAGTTATTGATGTAAGAGGTAATACAGGAGGACAATCTGATGCTGGTGCAGAAGTAATTAAATATCTGACTGATAAGAGTCTTAACCAGGCATCTTCTGCAATTGAAAAACTCAATAAAGAGAATAATGGATTATTTGGATATAAAGGTGAACCTGGCGAAATAATCAATTTGGATGTTATAGAAGATGAACTTATCGAGCCTGTTGAAATATCTAAAAGATTTAAGGGTGAAACTATAGTCCTCATAGACGAAATGACCTACTCCGCCGGAATTGTTTTCGCTACGACTATTCAAGATCATAAACTCGCAAAATTGGTAGGACAACCCACTGGTGGACATGCTAATCAAACGGGTAATATGACACCTTTCTATCTTCCTAATACAAGATTACTTGTACTAGCTCCTAGTCTTTATATTACAAGACCTTCAGGCGATCGTAGTAATAGAGCCCTTCAACCAGATGTAGTTGTAGATAAGGATGTAGATGCTTCAACAGACAGAACCTTAGAATTGAGCCTTGATTTATTCTAAGTTGATTAGTTTTCATTAGGTGATACTCCAAAACATTCAGAAAATGAAAACCCAAACCCTGATCCACTAATAATTCATGACTAGTGATTTATTTGGATCTCGACAGGATTTTCTTCAAACATCCTGAATAAACTCCCTTACGCAAATACAAAACCCAAAAGCATACGCTTTGTCTTTTGCCATTTTCTAAAGTCTCAAAATTGAAATTTTGATCTTTTTGAAAATAACAAAACCTGCAATAATTTGCAGGTTTTGTGCTTGATGTGACCTCGACAGGATTCAAACCTGTAACCTTCTGAGCCGTAATCAGATGCGCTATTCAGTTGCGCCACGAGGCCTTATTATTTAGGATTTTGGCGATTGTCCTTATCAATCAGCGCTATTCATCCCGATAGCTATCGGGAGCGCCACGAGGCCGTTTTTTACCCCTATGGACTTGCCCGCCTTTAGAACACTAGGTGTTCTAAAGGCGGGTGCAAATATAAGACATTTATTAAAAAACAACCAAACTATTTATTTCAAAATTCTATTTGATTATTTTTGAATTATGGTCGACAAAGAACTCCTTCAGCCTTTCAATTATCAATTTGATTCTGAAATCCTAAGCAGTATTGCTGATGCGGCATTTCTTAAGGTTTTTAGAAAAAACGATATCATCATAGATATTGGGCAAGCCCTCAATTTTATTCCGCTTTTAATAAGTGGTAATATAAAGGTACTTCGAGAAGATGATCACGGTAACGAACTTTTGCTATACGTTTTAGAATCCGGGGATACATGTGCGATGTCATTAACATGCTGTATGGCAAAGTCCGCTAGCAAAATAAGAGCAGTTGCAGATGAAAATGTTACTGTAGTGATGATTCCTATTGATAAAATGCAACTTTGGTTTCAGAATAACGAAAGTTGGCAAAATTTTATATTACAAAGTTATCAAATCCGTTTTGACGAAATGCTAGAAACCATAGATACCCTTGCTTTTATGAAAATGGATGAACGTTTGTATAAATATCTTACCGACCAAGTAAAACTATCAGCTTCAACCACTTTAGAGATAACGCATCAGGATATTGCCGAAGATTTAAATACGTCAAGGGTCGTTATTTCACGATTATTAAAACAATTAGAAAAAGACCAAAAAATTATATTAGGACGAAATAAAATAGAAGTGCTAGATTTTTAGGTAACTTTAGTGACACATACTCTATTTGTTTATTATATTTTTGCTAAAAAATAACTATGTCGTTTTTATCACAACCGTGGCCATGGTACATTGCTGGCCCAAGCATAGCTGTTGTTATGTTTTTACTTCTATACTTTGGCAAAACTTTCGGAATGTCTTCTAACCTTAGGACGCTTTGCGCTATTGGTGGTGCAGGAAAACGTGTTAAGTTTTTTAAAATGGACTGGCGTGATTACCAATGGAACCTCATTGTTGTTCTAGGTGCGATTTTGGGCGGCTTTATTGCCCATACATTTCTAAAGAGTCCGGAAGCCATTGCATTAAGCGAACAAACCATGAAAGACCTCAGCAGCTTAGGATTTACAAATGCTGGAGACACGCTTTTACCAAAAGAACTATTTGACTGGGAAAATGTATTTACCATAAAAGGCTTTTCAATTTTGATTATTGGGGGATTTTTGGTCGGTTTTGGAACCCGCTATGCTGGTGGTTGTACTTCTGGGCATGCCATTACAGGGCTAAGTAGTTTGCAATTACCATCGTTAGTTGCAGTAGTTGGTTTCTTTTTAGGTGGTCTAATTATGATACATTTTATTTATCCAATATTGTTTTAAAATGGGAAAATATATAAAATTCTTTCTTGTAGGTATATTCTTCGGAATTGTATTGGTAAAATCTGAAGCCGTATCATGGTACCGCATTTTCGAAATGTTCAAATTTCAATCCTTCCATATGTATGGCATTATTGGTTCGGCTGTAGCAACTGGCGTGCTTTTGTTATTACTTTCAAAACGCATACAACTAAAAACCATCGAAGGTAGGTTTTTAAGAGTGCCATTAAAAGATCGAGGTTTTAGACGTTATATTATTGGCGGTAGTATTTTTGGGCTAGGTTGGGCACTTTGTGGTGCATGCCCAGGCCCTATGTATATTTTAGTTGGTACTGGGGTTTTTTCTATGTTTATAGTCATTATTGCCGCCCTCGTAGGCACATATATCTATGGCGTATTAAAAGATAAACTACCTCATTAAATGGAACTAGGTGAAATCTTAGGTTATTCTGGAGCACTAATCGTCGGTTTGGTTTTGGGCCTTATTGGCGGTGGCGGATCTATACTCACAGTGCCTATTTTCGTTTACTTTATCGGGCTAAACCCTATTTTGGCTACCGCATATTCTCTCTTTGTCGTCGGAGTCACCTCAATAATTGGTGCGTTTCAAAATTTTAAAAAAGGGCTAGTAGATGTAAAAACTGCTGTCATTTTTGCCGTTCCTGCATTTATTGCAGTGTATCTTACAAGACGCTATTTGGTACAAATGATTCCAGATGTTGTATTTAGTATCGGAAATTTTGATGTTACCAACAACATCTTTATCATGGTGCTATTTGCCATAATAATGCTAATGGCCAGTTTTTCGATGATTAGAAATAACCGCGATGCACTTGAAAAAACAGAAAGCGAAACACAAGAATTCAATTATCCCTTAATCGCTATTGAAGGTTTAGTAGTAGGTGTTTTAACAGGCATTGTTGGTGCTGGTGGTGGCTTTCTCATTATCCCCGCTTTAGTTTTACTAGCCAAATTGCCCATGAAAAAAGCCGTCGGTACGTCGCTACTGATTATTGCCGTGAAATCATTGATCGGATTTCTTGGTGATCTGTCTAACTTAAAGATAGACTGGCCATTTCTTATAGTCTTCACTAGTATTTCTATTGTAGGTATCATTCTTGGTGTCTATTTGTCTAAGTTTATCAGTGGCAAAAAACTGAAAAAAGGTTTTGGCTATTTCACCTTAATAATGGCTGCTTATATTATATATAAAGAACTGTTTTAACAGTCTTTGTGATAAAAGTCACATATCAAAAATTGAACTTTCGTAAATTTGTAAAAATATTTGAACTATGAAAATCGAACAATTATACACAGGATGTTTGGCACAAGGTGCCTACTACATAGAATCTGAAGGAGAAGTTGCTATCATAGACCCTTTACGTGAAACGCAACAATATATTGATAGAGCCAAAGCTAATAATGCAACAATAAAATACATTTTAGAGACGCATTTTCATGCAGATTTTGTTTCTGGCCATGTTGATTTAGCAAAGAAAACTGGTGCTACTATAGTTTTTGGGCCAGGAGCATCTACAGAATATGACATTCACTCAGCAACGGATGGTGAAGAATTAAAGTTGGGAAAACTTACTATTAAAGTTTTACACACGCCAGGTCATACTCTAGAATCTGTAACGTATCTGCTCATAGACGAAAATGGTAAGGACCATGCTATTTTTTCTGGTGACACTTTATTTTTAGGAGATGTTGGTAGACCAGACCTTGCTATTAAATCTGACCTAACTAAAGAAGATTTGGCAGGCATGTTATTTGATTCTCTCCGTACTAAGATTATGCCGCTCGCAGATGATGTTATTGTCTATCCTGCCCATGGTGCTGGATCGGCATGTGGAAAAAACCTCAGCAAAGAAACTGTTGGAATTTTAGGTGAACAAAAACAAACCAATTATGCCCTACGAGCAGATATGACCAAAGATGAGTTTGTGAAGGAAGTACTAGACGGTATTGCACCACCACCACAATATTTTGCAAAAAATGCCATGATGAATAAGATGGGTTATGACACATTTGATTCTATCTTAAAAACTGGAGATACTCCTTTAAATCCAGAAGAATTTGAAGCCTTGGCTAATCATGAATCTGCACTAGTTTTAGACGTAAGATCGCAGTCAGAATATGTCAAAAGCCATATTCCAAATTCTATTTTTATTGGATTAAATGGGCAATTTGCACCTTGGGTTGGTGCCTTAATCACCGACTTAAAACAACCTATTGTTTTGGTGGTTCCCGAAGGTAAATCTGCAGAAGCCGTCACACGATTGTCTCGTGTGGGTTACGACAATACTTTGGGTTATCTCGAAGGTGGTATTGAAGCTTGGAAAGATGCAGGAAAAGACATTGATACTTTAGAATCTATTTCAGCAGAAGAATTTGCCAGTAGAGCAAAATCTTCAGATGTTAATGTTTTAGATGTTAGAAAAGATGGTGAATATAAAAGTATGCATCTCGAACAAGCGCAGCATCTATCTTTGGATTATATCAACGAAAAAATGAACGAAGTCTCTAATGACAAAACTTATTACATACACTGTGCCGGAGGGTATAGATCGGTTATTGCAGCGTCTATACTAAAAGCTAGAGGATTTAATAATTTAATAGATATTGCTGGAGGATTTGGAGCAATTAAAAAAACAGATTTACCAACTACTGATTTCGTTTGCCCATCAACATTATAAATCATCGGTTATGAAAAAAAATATGAGTAATTTAGATAAGGGGATACGCATACTCATTGCAATAGGCGTAGCCTTATTGTATTATTTTAATATCATTGAAGGCACCTTAGTATATGTCTTAATGGCTATTGCTATTATATTTCTAATTACGAGTCTAATCAATTTCTGTCCACTTTACAGAATTTTCGGTATTAGTACCTGTAAAACAAAAATCTAAAAAATATGGAAACAACGCTTCAGATACAGAACCTTAAATGTAGTGGATGTGCTAATACCATTATTATTCAATTATCCAAACTCAATGGAGTATCAGACGTTACGGTAAATAATGATACCGACGAAGTTAGTTTTAATTATACTTCGGAAAATGAGCTTAAAACCGTAGAAAAGAAATTATCCGATCTAGGATATCCAATGCTTGGTGAAGCTAATCCCTTACCCAAAAAAGCCAAGTCATTTGTGAGTTGTGCGATAGGAAGAATGACAAAATAAAAAAATCCCACAAAAAGTGGGATTTTCTTTTATACTATTTCAGCACTAAGCCCAGCCTGAAGAAGCTTAGAGCATCTTGGTTTTAAATCTTCGTAGGGCCCTGTTTTTACAGTGCACTTTCCTTTGTAATGAACTATAATAGAGCACTGCTCTGCCTGTTCGGGTGTATGATCACAAGCATAAATCAATGTATCTATAACATGGTCAAACGTGTTAACATCATCATTAAACAAAACAATTTCATTTTGTTTTAAGACGTCTTCCTCTAGAAGCAATTCTTCGGATAGTTTTTCTTTTGTCATAGCAGTACAGGATTTTGAGGGTTTATCATTTAGACTCTACTAATTTATAAATTTTAACGAAACCCACTCGCCTCTTTGTATAATTTCGTCCAACTTTAACAGGAATGCATTGCATTTCTCTTCAATAAGCGTAATATCTGCTTTATAAAACCCACTTAAAAATAACACCCCTTTTGCATTTAGGCATTTAGCATAATGTGGAATGTCTTCTAACAATATATTTCTATTAATATTGGCAATAATAATATCATATTTTCTATTTTCTATCTGCTTAACATCTCCTTCATAAACTGAAATATACTTGCAATCATTCCGCTCCACATTTTCTAAACTATTAATATAGCACCAATGATCAATATCGATAGCATCTAACCGATTAGCCCCAACTTTCTCTGCCAGAATAGCTAACACACCTGTGCCACAGCCCATATCCAAAACCGATTTATCCTTAAAGTCATTTTTAAGAATATGTTGAATCATCATATGTGTTGTTTCATGATGACCTGTACCAAAGCTCATCTTTGGCTCTATAACTAAATCGTACTTAGTATTCGGCTTTTCGTGAAACGGTGCACGAACGGTTACCAAATCATCGACTATAATAGGTTTAAAATTCTTTTCCCATTCCGCATTCCAGTTGGTTTGCTCTATTTCATTGAATTCATAAGTAATTATAAATTCATCCGAATTTAGAACATGAATGTCTTCTAGAATAAAGGCATTCCAATCATCTTTTTGAATATAAGCGGTTAGACCTTCCTCGTTTTCTACAAAACTCTCAAAACCGGCACAACCCAATTCAGCAATAAGAATTTCAGTTGCTGGCTGTAGCGGTTCTACTTTAAAATCATAGCCTATGTAAATTGGGCTAGACATTAAAAGGCATTGACAATTGCAAAGAAATCTTCGGCTTTGAGAGAAGCCCCACCTATTAAACCACCATCTACATCTGGCTTTGAGAATATCTCTTTTGCATTACTTGGCTTTACACTACCTCCATAAAGGATAGAAATCGAATCAGCCACATCATTACCGTATTTTTCTGCTATGGTTTTTCTAATAAACGCGTGCATCGTTTGTGCCTGATCTGGTGTTGCTGTTTCTCCAGTGCCAATCGCCCAAACAGGTTCATAAGCCAATACGATATGTTTAAATGCATCGGTACTTAAATGAAATAATGCATTTTTTAATTGGCTTTCAACAATGATTTCTTCATTGCCTGATTTTCTATCGGACAATTCTTCACCAAAACAAAAAATTACTCGCATGCCATTTGCCAAAGCAGCATCTACTTTCTTAGCTAGAGATTCATCGGTTTCATTAAAATAGGCACGGCGTTCACTATGCCCAAGGATTACGGTTTGTATGCCTATACTCTTTAACATCCCAGCACTGATCTCTCCTGTATAAGCTCCATTTTCTGCAAAGTGCATGTTCTGAGCAATAACTTCTATCCCACTTTGCTTTGCAGATTGAAAGGCATGCCATAGATTAGTGAATGTTGGAGCAATCATTACTTCAGCATCAGAAGTCTTTTCTTGCTTTTTTAATTCTACAATTAATGTTTCGGTCTGAATTAAACCATTATTCATTTTCCAGTTTCCAGCGACGATATGTTTTCTCATTGTGGTATGTTTTGAGTTCCTAATTAAGTATACAAAAATAAGACTTTAATGGAGAAAGGAGACCTGTTAGCCTAAGGTAATTGTTAAGTCAATTTTACGCGTGGATCTAACCATGCATAGATGACATCAACCAGAATATTGATAGTGATAAATACAATGGCTATAACCAATACAGCTCCCATAATTACTGGCAAATCCAAAGTATTTAATGCATTAACAATTTCTTTTCCCAAACCGTTCCAGCCGAAAATATATTCTACAAAGACCGCACCAGCCAACATCGATGCAAACCAACCAGAAATAGCTGTAACAACAGGGTTTAACGCATTTTTTACTGCGTGGTTTTTTACAACCTGAAACTCACTCAACCCCTTTGCACGTGCAGTTCTTATATAATCTTGGGCCATCACTTCCAACAAAGAATTTCGCATCAATTGAATAACAACGGCTAATGGTCTTATGCCCAAAACAATAGCGGGAAGTATTAAATTTTTCCATTTAATGGTCATTTTCTCGCCAAAATCATCAAGTTCATAGAGACTTCCTGTCATCTCTAAATTGGTATACTTGTGAAGCACAAACCCAAACAGCCAAGCAAACAAAATAGCACTAAAAAAAGAAGGTACGCTCATACCCAGCGTACTTAATACCTGAATAGCCTTGTCTAACCAAGTATCCTTATATAATGCTGAAATTATTCCGAAAATAACACCAAGTATTATGGCAATAGTAATAGCCGACACTGCTAAAACAAATGTATTAGGAATGGTTTCACCTATAACCTCTGTTACTTTTTTGCCTTGTTTGGTAAAAGACTCCCTTAAATAAGGGGTTTTAATAACTGTTGTTGTATTTCCTACTGTGAATAACTTAGCAGCGTTGTATTTATTTGGACTTAAGTATGTGTAATCTTCTGTATGATTTGAATGAAAAGAAATCGGTGACAAATCATTGAGATAATATAAATACTGGGTTCCTAGAGATTTATCAAAACCATACTTTTTCTTAACGGCTTCGACTTGTTCTGCAGTTTGATTCTGACCCAACATCATTTTAGCAGGATCGCCTGGGAGTATTGTAAATAAAAAGAAGATGACCGTAACAACACCTAATAAGGTGATAAAGGCATAAAATAGTTTATTTATTAAATATTGAATCAAAATGTTCTACTGGTGATAAATCCAAATTCCATCATACTAACTACTTACTGCTACTGAAAACTGAGCTAGAGTTCAATATCTTCAATATCGTTCCAATGTGCTTTATTAACTACAGTTCCTTTTTCCAAAAGTACTATACCAGGATTAGCACGTACGATGGTTTTAATCACCTTTTCGTCACACAAATAAAAGTCAAAATTCAACGAATAATCTTGTTTTACCTTTTGCTTGGCATCATTACCTGAAGACGTTAAACCAATAACGGTATATCCTTTTGAGATAGCCTCATCAGTTAAACCCCTCAATTTTGCAACACCATCAGATTCGGATGTGGCAATGTTATACATAGCTACAATCATCAACTTTTCTTTTTCTAAAAAGTAGGTAGTTAATTCTTCATCTTCAGATTCAATTGAAAAATCTTGTATGGGAGGTATATAACCTTCATCAATGGTCTTGGTTTCAACTCCAACATATTCACCTTCTACTGAAGGATAACTGCCGTTGGTAACAAACTCTTTTTCCTCACCATTTACCTTAAAGGTCCAAGTATACTCCAAAATAGGTTTGGGAGCACCTTCTGGAATTCTCATTTGCTCTTGAATATTTTTACCTATGGCATAGGCTCTAAAATCTATAGATGGCAAATGCATCAGCACATGATAGCCAAACCAAAGTGAAATTATAAAACTCAATAAAGCAATAATAGTTGTTGGCAATTTTGAAAAAATAGGGTTAATATGCTTAAGTCCATAAACCAATACTAATATAAAGACCAGAAGAATAATATCCTTAGCAAAACTTTCCCATGGTGTTAATTTTAAGGCATCTCCAAAACAACCGCAATCCTTAACCTTATCGAAATACGCAGAATAAAATGTTAAGAAAGTGAAGAACACGATCATTGCCAATAAACTATAAACCGTAAATTTTGGAAGATAGCCTATTAATAAAAAGACACCTAAAACGACTTCAAAAACGACAACAAAAACAGAAATCAGCAAGGCATAAGGAATCAAAAATTCCATATTTAAAACATCTGCACCAAAATATTCCTGTAACTTATATGAAAAGCCAAGAGGATCATTAAGCTTGATAAACCCAGAAATAATGAATAAGACTCCAACAAAAATTCTACTTATTTGTACTAAATACTTCATATTCTCTGTCATTCCCGCATAGGCAGGAATCTATTTTTTAGTTATAATTCTATTAGAATTCCTACTTTCGCAGGAATGATAATTACTTCGATTCACCTAAATGAATCATAGCAAATACGGCATAATTAATCATATCCTGATAATTGGCATCGATGCCTTCACTCACAATAGTCTTCCCTGCATTGTCTTCAATCTGTTTAACACGAAGCAATTTTTGCAAGATTAAATCCGTTAGGGAACTCACACGCATATCACGCCATGCCTCACCATAATCATGATTCTTATCCAGCATTAATTGCTTTGTCAAAGCTATTTTTTCATCATAGAGTTGGGTAGCCTCTTCGGTATGTAAATCAGGTTGCTCCACAACTCCTTTTTCCAACTGGATCAAAGCCATTACACAATAGTTGATGATGCCTATAAATTCGCTTACTTCACCTTCATCCACTTTACGTATGGCATTTTGTTGTAAGCTTCTAATGCGCTGCGCTTTTATAAAAATCTGATCCGTCAATGATGGTAAACGTAAAATCCTCCAAGCACTACCATAATCGCTCATTTTATTTACAAAGAGTGCTCTACATTTGCCAACTACGGCATCGTATTGTATTGAAGTATCCTGCATTTAAAACTATTATATTTTGCGTAAATTTCGCTTAAATAGTTTAAAGTTCAAAGTTCCGTATTCAATGTTTTGCTATACGTTTAAAATTCTGGAAATATGTTAATAACTTTGAATCCTAAATATTGAATCTTAAACAGTACCATGACTATAAATTGCAAAGGTCAATTGATTGATTTGTCCTTACCCAAAGTAATGGGTATTCTCAATGTTACACCAGATTCCTTCCATGATGGTGGACAATACAAAGATGAATCTTCCATTTTAAAACAGGTGGAAATGATGCTCACTGAAGGTGCTACTTTTATTGATATCGGTGGCTATAGTTCACGTCCTGGTGCCGATTTTGTAACTGAAGATGAAGAGCTAAATCGCGTTATACCTGTGATAGAACTTGTTTTAAAGTATTTTCCAGAAACACTAGTTTCTGTAGATACCTTTAGAAGTAATGTCGCCAAAAAAAGTATTAAAGCTGGTGCAGCTTTAATCAATGATATCTCCGCTGGCCATCTCGATGAAGATATGACGTCAACCATAGGAAAATTGGGTGTACCTTATATTATGATGCACATGCGCGGCAACCCAAAAACCATGCAGCAGCAAACTGATTACGATGATTTAATTAAAAACATTAACTCCTATTTTGCGGAGCACATTGCCAAAGCACAGACAGAAAAAATTAATGATCTAATTATTGATCCTGGATTTGGTTTTGCCAAAACCTTAGAACAAAACTATGAGTTACTCAACAAGATGCAATTGCTTCAAATAGCAGACAAGCCTATTTTGGTGGGAGTATCCCGAAAATCCATGATCTACAAAACCTTGAACACCACTTCTGAAAATGCCTTAAATGGCACAACGGCCTTACACATGGTAGCTTTAGAGAAAGGAGCAAACATATTGCGAGTTCACGATGTTAAAGAAGCTATGGAGTGTGTTATTTTACACAATCAGCTTAAGCTTAGGAAATAGTTATTTTTAAAACCATTACTTTGAGTGATAATTTTCAAAGTAATTTGAAGATTTTTTTATCGAGAAGAAGGTTTTTTTGAAATAAAATTCTATTCTAAATACATTTTTTTAATATTTACTATACAAATGAAACTCAAATCAAAAAATACTCAAATTGACGAATTTTAGAATATACCATCACCTCATTTACAAACTTGGCTTAATTTTAATTTTAGGTATTCTGGCATCAGGCTGCAGTAACGAACGCGTATTACAACTCCCGGAAATTGAAAATGCAGACGTCACTGAAGTTTTGGATGTGTCACCCGCCTATATTTTTTATGATGAAACCCAACCCGACTCTACCTTTTTCAACAGAAAAAACCTCATCGGCACAACGAATTGGTTGGTTAATGTCGATAAACGTTTAACCTTACGGCAAGCCATTCCGCACATACAATATTTGCAAAACAAAAGACGAAAAGCCTCAATGCATAAAAATGAGAATGCTAAAAATTACTTTACCTGTAATGACAAGAGTATTGGTAATTTGGGATTTATTGAGTTTACGGATGTGGATTATATAACAAACATGAAATCCTATAAAAATGATAATCCCATAAATGACATAAAGATGGTTTATATTCATTTTTTTGATAACGATGTTTTTGCAACAGATGAGTTTTTTGAAAACAAACATTTAAAAAATGAGGCACTAGAAATGGAACGGCATTTTAACTTTAAATATTTTTCTCCTTACAGAAACTCGAACAAAAAAATTTCAATTAGATTGTCATTTGATAAACGCATGAGCTTTCAGAAGTATTTAACGATCAAACAAAGTTTAATGTATTTCATAAATAGAAAGTCTGTGATAAACAACGAAGAATTCATTTATTAACATAAATTCTTAAATTAGCAAAAAGCACTAACCTTGGACGATTTACAACTTTGGGATTTTAGATTCATTGATTTTGTTGATGTATTCCTTGTTGCTATCCTCCTATACTACATTTATAAACTTGTAAGAGGTACAGTTGCCGTCAATATATTTATCGGTATTCTCATCATTTATTTTGCTTGGCGACTCACCGATTACCTGCAAATGCAAATGCTATATAGCATATTTGATGGTTTTATGAAAGTCGGTATTATTGCGCTCATTGTTGTCTTTCAACCCGAAATCCGTAAATTTTTACTGCTAGTTGGTTCTACCAATATTGGTGGGAAAAAGGGTATTTTCAAAAACTTCAAGTTCTTAAAAAATAATGACCAAACGACTACTGATATCGATGCCATCATTAAAGCATGTACCAAAATGGGAGCCTCCAATACAGGTGCACTTATTGTTATTGAACGTAATAATAATCTGGATTTCTTAACCAATACCGGTGACGAGATGAATATTCTGGTCTCTCAACCCATCATTGAAAGTATTTTTTTTAAAAATAGTCCCTTACATGATGGCGCTATTATTATTGAAAAGAACATTGTAAAAGCCACACGTGTTATCTTGCCTATTAATAATGAGAAAAATATCCCTGAACGTTTCGGTTTAAGACATAGAGCTGCCGTGGGCATTACAGAAAAGACAGATGCTTTGGCTATAGCCGTAAGTGAGGAAACGGGACAAATCTCTTACCTTAAAAATGGTGAGTTTGTAATGTTTAAAGATACCGATGATCTTATTAAAAAGATAAAAGATGATTTAGCCTAATGAACTGTAAAAACTGTAACCATCCCTTAATTGACGGCCAAAATTATTGTGATAATTGCGGTGCCAAGGTGATTAGAAACCGATTGACCCCAAAAGTGCTGGTACAACAGATTAATGAACAGTTTTTATCGATAGATAACAAATTTCTACAAACTTGCATTGCCTTATTTACAAAGCCCGAAGATGTTATAGATGGTTATATCAACGGCCTACGAAAAAAATACGTTGGCGTGATTACTTATTATGCTATTTCACTTACCGTTCTAGGATTCCAAATGTTTTTACTCAAAAACTTTTTCCCAGATTTTTTAAGTGCTCAAGATAATTTCTTTGAGGAAAGTTTTAAGCTGGGTAATGAAAGTAATGAGGATCCACCATTTGATTTCCCAAGTTTTTTTAACAATTACCAAGGTGTATTTTTTTCTGTTTTGATGCCGTTTATTGCCATAGGAACTTGGATAGTTTATTTAGATAAAAGAAAACATAACTATACAGAGCATTTAGTTATAAATATGTATTTAACTGCACAAACCATCTATTTTGGTTTTGTAGTATATCTTATCTTAGCAATATTTGATATTCAAAATTATCTAGCCGCCTCTATTTTAGTAACACCTCCTCTAATATTATATGGCGCTTATGTCTTTAATCGCATTTATAAATCTTCATTTTTAAAATCACTCATTAGATATGTAGCTGCATATACTATGTATATTATAGTCTTTAGTATTATAATGATAGCTTTGTTAGCAATACTTTTTGCCTATCTATTCGCAACGGGAAAATTAAAGCTATAAATGAACTGCAAAAACTGCCATACTGAATTACACGAACACGATGATTATTGTAGAAATTGCGGGGCAAAAGTGATACGAAAGCGCCTGACTCTCAAGAATCTTTTTGAACACCTAAGTGAAACGTTTTTTAACTACGACAACAAACTACTAAGAACCGTTATTCAATTATTTAAAGAACCTGAAGATGTTATAGTGAGTTATATTAATGGTGTACGAAAAAAGTATGTTAATCCGATTAGTTTGTTTGGTCTGGCACTAACACTTTCTGGATTATACATCCTAATTCTCAATAAGTACTTTCCTGAGGTATTCGATTTTTCTAGTTTAACCGTAAAGGGACAAGAAGAATTTCAAAAGAAAAATATGATCTTTGTGCAGGAGTATCAGTCCATCATCATGATGCTTTATGTGCCACTTTATGCTTTAATGGCCAAAGTGGTATTCTTCGGCAAGAAACAATTTAACTATACAGAACTCTTAGTTGTATTTATGTACATACAGGCTCAAATATCTATTGTAAGTTCTATTGCTATTATTTTACTTGGTGTATTAGGTCTTGCAAATAGTATTGTTGGTATGTTAACCATACCCTTAATGATTTTATATGCAGCCTATTGCTTAAAGCGGATTTACAAGCTAAGCTTATTAGATATTATTGTTAGGACTATACTTTTTGGTGCCGTTTTATTCGTCGTATTTATAATATTAACGATTCTTTTAATGGTGGTCATGTATTTCAACGGAGACTTAGAGCAAATGATTGAGGCCCAAAGAGCAGCTAAGGAAGCCGCTAATACTTAAACGGCTTCAGCTTTTAAAAACTGAACTTCATATAAGTTTTTATAGTACCCATCTTTCTTTTTAAGAAGAGATTTATGTGTGCCCATTTCTACAATTTGGCCTGCATCCATTACTATAATCTTATCGGCTTGCTGAATCGTTGCCAAACGATGGGCAATAACTATAGAAGTCCTACCTTTAGTGATAGTATCTGTAGCTTCTTGTATCAACTGTTCCGAGTATGAATCGACAGATGATGTAGCTTCGTCTAAAATTAAAATACTCGGGTTAGTAACATAAGCCCTTAAGAATGAAATTAACTGACGTTGACCAGAAGACAGCATTACACCTCGTTCTTTTACATTGTAATGATACCCTCCTGGGAGACTCGAAATAAACTCATGTATCCCAATAGCTTTAGCAGCAGTTACTACATCTTCTTCCGTAATGTACTCATTATTAAGCGTAATATTATTTAAAATGGTATCCGCAAACAAAAACACATCCTGTAGTACTACGGCTATTTGATTTCGCAATGAACTCAAGGTCATTGCCTTGATATCTGTACCATCGATTCGTATATAGCCAGAATCGATTTCATAAAAACGGTTCAATAAATTAATGATCGTGGATTTTCCTGCTCCTGTTGCCCCTACTATGGCAACAGTCTCTCCTGCTTCTACATCAAAAGAAATACCTTTTAGCACTTCTTCGTCTTTGACATAAGAAAATCTTACATTGTCGAATTCTATACGCCCTTTAAAATGATTGGCTTCAATAGTACCTACATCATCTATATTTGAATCCGTATCTAAAACCTTAAACACACGATCTGCAGCTACCATTCCCATCTGTAGCGTGTTAAACTTATTGGCAATTTGATACAATGGTCTAAACAACATAGGGATAAACATGGTGAATGAAATTAAATCACCTAATGTAGTACCTGGTACACTAGAAATGGTACTAAAGCCACCGACTAGAATAACCATGGCCAATGTTAATGAAGAGACAAATTCTGCCACAGGAAAGAAAATTGAGTTATACCAAACCGTTTTTAACCATCCCTTTTTATGGCGCTCGTTAATTGCTTTAAAATTATTATACTCGGTAGCTTCTCTTGTAAATAATTGTAAGATCTTCATCCCCGTAACTCGCTCCTGCACAAAGGAATTAAGATTTGACACCTCAGTTCGAACATCTTCAAAAGCACGTTTCATGTATTTCTGAAATATTTTTGTGGCAATCACTATAATTGGCATCGTTGCAAAAACAATTAAACTTAACTTCAAGTTGATGAAGGCCATAAAAATTGCGACAACAAGCATCTTTAGGATATCACTGAAAATCATGAATAGTCCCTGCCCAAAGATATCAGCTATTCGCTCCATATCCGTTACAGCTCTTGTAATCAGTACACCCACCGATGACTTATCAAAATAGGTCATTTTAAATTTTAGGATATGCCTAAAAAGTTTAACTCGGATATCCTTAACTACAGATTGCCCTAACCAACTTGCATAATAAATGAAGAGTAATTGTGACACAACTTCTAATAGCAACAATGCCAGCATAATGCCAATGTAAAAAACAAAGCCACCATATTCCTTGTTTGCTATCTTAATGTCTATGGCATCCTTTAAAACTCGTGGTCTTAGGGCCCCAAAAACCGCCAAGCCAATAACACAAACCAAAGAAATGACAAAAACAGTCTTATAGGGTTTTATGTAGTGCAATAGACGCTTAAAAAGCGTCATATCAAATATTTTTTTCTTTTCTTCTGCCATGTTCACTTACGATGTAGTAAGGAATGTTTTAATTCAATTTTATGTCTTCCGGATAAGTTACCTCAACCAAATATAATCCATGGGCCGGTACCGAAAACCCTGCCTTACCCCTATTCTTTGAGATTATAATTTCATGTAAATCATTCGGTTTCAGTTTTCCTAATCCAATATTTACCATCGTTCCAACAATTGCTCTTACCATATTCCTTAAAAAACGATCAGCTGTAATTGTGAAAATTAATTCATTATCATTCTCGATCCAAAAAGCTTCTTTTACATCACAATAATACGTTTTTACATCCGTATTACTTTTAGAAAAGCATTGAAAATCATTATATTCAAATAAGATTTTGCAAGCTTCATTCATAGCTACTATATTTAGAGGCAACTGAACCTGATACGCAAAGTCATGATTAAACACATTTTTAGATGTTGAAATTTTATAATGGTATGTTCTACTTATGGCATCAAATCTGGCATGTGCATCAGAATTGACCTTGAAAATAGAATGTATCGCTATATCCTTTGGCAAATAAGAATTAAGCTTATAAACCAAATCTTTTAAACCAAAATGGCTTTCAAAATCAAAATGGGCAAACATCTGTGAAGCATGGACTCCAGCATCTGTTCTACCAGCACCAACAATGGCTATATCACTTTTTAATATGGTACTTAATGCGTTTTCCAAAACCTCCTGTACAGAAATAGCATTAGGCTGATTTTGCCAACCATGATAGGTTTTACCATTGTAAGACAACTCCAAAAAATATCTCAAAAGATTAGCTATTTTTGCTTTTAAAGACACAAAGATACGTAGAATCGGTAGTTAAAATCACAATATTATCTTAATGAAAAAAATACTTCTTTTATCTGATAATCACAGTTATATTGATGATGCTATACTTAAACATGTGAAGCAAGCTGACGAAGTGTGGCATGCAGGAGATATCGGCGATTTAAGAGTAACGGACAGAATTAAGGACCATAAACCTTTAAAAGCTGTTTATGGTAATATTGACGATACCAAAATTAGAAGCGAATTTCCACTTCATAACAGATTTATGTGCGAAGAAGTCGATGTTTGGATCACTCACATTGGTGGTTATCCACCAAAGTATAATGGTCGCGTAAGAGAAGAACTAATTCATGACCCTCCAGATTTATTCATCTGTGGACATTCGCATATTCTAAAAGTAATACCCGATAAAAAACTAAATCTGTTGCACATGAATCCAGGTGCCATTGGTAAGCACGGTTTTCATAAAAAAAGAACAATGCTTCGCTTTAAAATTGACGGAAAACAAATAAAAGATCTTGAGATTATTGAATTTGAAAGGTAAAAAAATGAAAAACCCAGACGGCAGCGTCTGGGTTTTTCGCACTAATACTACTAAGATTTTAGGTTCATCGTAATCGATCTACAGATTTTACAAGATCTTCATCCTTTTTAATAGCCTTGTTGGCCAAGACTAAACACACAATAGAAAAAATAGGAAGAAGCATCCCAATACCTTTCTCAGAAACATTTGTTTCTCCAGATAAATTTAGAGATTGATACACAAAGAATCCTAGTAAAACTAAGTTCAATATTATATTGAGTCGTCCAATTACAAATTGAGACTTTCTATTTTTATATCTAAAAATTGAAATCAATGATAACAAAGCCGACCCTAAAAACATACCCAAATAGGTATAATCATCTAGCGCAAAAACCTTAGCGCCCTCATTATTTATCCATAAATGAAAGACAAATATGAGACCTGCTGAAATTGCCGCAGCTAAAATCAAGTATAGTGTCTGTATGCGTTGAATCATGTCTTTAATTAAAATCGAGTGGCAAAATTAGTGGTTTATTTTTTAAAAAGATAGAAATTGTTTTAAAATAAAGTTGTATAATTGCATTAGAAAGGAGCAATATACAGAGTTGCATCATTCTATCTTCCAAATTAATTTCACTTTTTTTCTTTTTATTTCATTTAGAAAATCTTGAATTAATAATATCAAATTGTAATACATTATACAGCATACGAATGTTCGAAATTTCACAGTTAAAAGCTAAGAAGCTACCTGAATTACAGGATATCGCCAAACAATTAAGCGTACCAAAATACCGAAGCCTGAAAAAATTGGATTTAGTATATCAAATCTTAGATTACCAAGCTGCAAATCCTGAAGCTTTAAAAACTAAAGTTGAGACAGAGACCAAACCTGACCCTAAACAGAATAAACCTCAACAAAAACGAGCCAGAGTACAAAGAGCAACGAAAGAAAACAAGGATCAAAAATCTTTAGATTTTTCAGAGAAATCAGAGAAAAAAGAAGAGTCTAATACTCAAGAGCATAAATCTAATAACGAAAGGCAGAATCAGAAACGTCAAGACAATACCACTACGCCTAATGAGCGTACCGATGACAATAGACGTTCTAACAACAATCAAAATAACGATAACAAGCAAAATCGCAGTAAAGACAATAATAATCGTAACAATAATAATAACCATAATAATAGCCAAAAAAACAATGGTAATAAGGACAATAGAAATCGTTACCGCGAACCAGATTTTGAGTTTGATGCTATTATTGAAAGTGAGGGCGTTCTAGATATTATGCAAGACGGCTACGGTTTTTTGAGATCTTCTGATTACAACTACCTCACATCTCCTGATGATATTTATGTATCTCAATCCCAAATAAGACTCTTTGGGCTTAAAAAAGGAGATACCGTTCTGGGTCACGTTAGACCACCAAAGGAAGGTGAAAAGTACTTCCCATTGATAAAAGTCAGTAAAATTAACGGACAAGATCCTAATGTAGTTAGAGATCGAGTCGCTTTCGAACATTTAACGCCTCTTTTTCCTAAAGAAAAATTCAATATCGCCGAAAGACAAAGTACCATTTCTACTCGAATTATGGATTTGTTTTCACCAATAGGTAAAGGACAACGTGGCATGATCGTATCACAACCAAAAACGGGTAAAACCATGCTGCTTAAGGATGTGGCCAATGCAATAGCCGCTAATCATCCCGAAGTTTATCAAATGATACTATTGATCGACGAACGACCAGAAGAGGTTACCGATATGCAACGCAACGTACGCGGTGAGGTAATTGCATCAACATTTGACAAAGAAGCTCACGAGCATGTAAAAATTGCAGATATTGTTCTCGAAAAAGCAAAGCGCTTGGTAGAATGTGGACACGATGTGGTCATTCTTTTAGATTCTATTACACGTCTGGCAAGAGCCTATAATACTGTACAGCCTGCTTCAGGAAAAATATTAAGTGGTGGTGTAGATGCCAACGCACTTCATAGGCCAAAACGATTCTTTGGGGCTGCACGTAATATTGAAAATGGTGGTTCATTAACTATTATAGCAACAGCATTGACTGAAACCGGTTCTAAAATGGATGAAGTAATCTTTGAAGAATTTAAAGGAACAGGTAATATGGAATTGCAATTAGATAGAAGAATTTCTAATCGCAGAATATTCCCAGCCATAGACCTCGTATCTTCTAGTACCCGTCGTGATGATTTATTGTTAGACGATAATACGATTCAACGCATGTGGATTATGAGAAAATATCTAGCTGACATGAATCCTATTGAAGCCATGGAATTTGTTAATGACCGCTTTAAGCAAACCAGAAATAACGAAGAATTCTTGATTTCTATGAATGGATAAAAGAATTCTTTTAAGAATAAAAAGAAACCTTGGAGCTTAGCTCCCAAGGTTTTTTATTAAACAAAAAAGTCTTCCAAATTTGGAAGACTTTAAAATATCTTAGTAATTTCTACAATTATAATGCAGCAACATGTTTAGTTAATTGAGACTTTAAGTTACCTGCTTTGTTTGAATGAATAACATTCTTCTTAGCTAACTTGTCAATCATACTAATTACAGAAGGTAACATTTTTTGCGCTTCTTTTGCGTCAGTTAGCTCACGTAATTTTTTGATAGCGTTACGAGTAGTTTTGTGCTGATATCTATTAAGCACTCTCTTTTTTTCACTACTTCTAATTCTTTTTAATGCTGACTTATGATTTGCCATTTTATCTTTTCTTATTAAAAATGTAGCCCGTAGGGGAATCGAACCCCTCTTACCAGGATGAAAACCTGGCGTCCTAGCCGATAGACGAACGGGCCATTTGGTTACTTTATATCATTAAATGAACCTACAATGTTTCCATTGCGGATGCAAAAATACAACTATTTTTAAATGTTGCAACTACTAATAAAACTTTTTTGATTTTTTTTAATAAGCCTTTGCAAATAATACACGTTTATTAGATGGTTTACCAGTAAGTACACATTTTCCAGATTCTTCCTTACTGTCTATAGGAATACACCTAATAGTGGCTTTGGACAACTCCTTTATTTTTTGTTCGGTTTCAGATGTTCCATCCCAGTGCGCCAAGATAAATCCGGTTTTTGTTTCTAGTACCGTTTTAAATTCCTCAAAATCTTCGACCTCGGTTATATGCGAATCTCTATATGCCAAAGCTTTATTAAAAAGTCCTTTTTGAATTTCCTCAAGTAAGTCTTCAACAACAACATTAATACGATCTAATATTACCGTTTCTTTAGTAAAGGTATCCCTTCTTGCCAATTCTACTGTATTATCCTCTAGATCTTTTGGTCCAATAGCAATACGTAAGGGTACACCTTGTAATTCATGCTGAGCGAATTTTGCTCCTGGTCTTAGTGTATCTCTTCCATCAAATTTCACGCTTATGTTACGCTCCTTGAGATCACTAATAATTTCGTCTGCCACTTGCTTCACAGCACTAAATTGCTCGTCATTTTTATATATAGGGACAATAACAACCTGATATGGTGCTAGGTTTGGTGGCAATACCAAACCCTTATCATCACTATGCGTCATAATTAAGGCTCCCATTAATCTTGTAGATACACCCCAAGATGTGGCCCATACATAATCTAATTTACCATCTCTATTAGCGAACTTAACATCAAAAGCCTTTGCAAAATTTTGCCCTAAAAAATGAGAAGTCCCAGCTTGCAGAGCTTTACCATCTTGCATTAATGCTTCGATGCACATGGTTTCTTCGGCACCCGCAAAACGCTCACTCTCAGTTTTTAGACCCTGTATAACCGGAATTGCCATAAAATTCTCAGCAAATTTTGCATACACATTATTGATAAGCTTTGTCTCTTCCCAAGCTTCATCCTTTGTTGCATGTGCAGTATGCCCTTCCTGCCATAAAAATTCTGCCGTACGTAGAAAAAGTCTTGTTCTCATTTCCCATCGTACAACATTGGCCCATTGGTTCACTAATATTGGTAAATCTCTGTAACTTTGTATCCAATTCTTATAAGTATTCCAAATAATGGCTTCACTGGTTGGCCTAACAACAAGTTCTTCTTCTAATTTGGCGTCTGGATCAATCCTTAACTTTCCTTCATTATCAGGATCTGTTTGCAATCTGTAATGAGTAACTACGGCGCATTCTTTAGCAAATCCTTCCGCATTTTTCTCCTCAGCTTCAAACAAGCTTTTAGGTACAAACAATGGAAAATAAGCATTTTGATGACCCGTTTCCTTAAACATTCTATCGAGTTCAGCTTGCATTTTTTCCCAAATTGCATAACCATAGGGTTTAATAACCATACAACCTCTTACTGCTGAGTTCTCAGCCAAATCGGCTTTTACGACAAGCTCGTTATACCATTTTGAATAATCTTCTGCTCTACTCGTAAGATTTTTGCTCATTTTTAGTGTTTTGGCACAAATATTGTGACTTTGTTAAATAAAAGAATAGTTCAGCAAAACTAACTATTTTTGCTATGTTCAACAATAAAATATAATAGATATGCAATTTAAAACCATTACACCCCGAAAATTGCCATTTTTTGTTGCATTAGGTCTTTCGGCCTTTTTAACTTCATGTGGTTCATTTCAATATGCAGGATACGATAACGACGGAATTTATTCATCGAACGGGAACCAAGAAGAACAAGAAACTGTCGTTGTTGAACAAGAACCTGTAGTGACTACATCTACCGATGACTCCAATTATTATAAAAATTATTTTGCTGAAAATTCGGCTCAAATTGATGCCTTTAAAGAGGAGAGTGAAATTTTTACAGACGTAGACTCTTATGAAGGTAATTATATGGAAAAAGCTCAAGATACCCTCGAACAGAGAGGTCCCTATGGTGGATGGGGCCAAGCCAATGACAATATCACCATTAACATCATTGACAATGGATGGGGTGTTTGGAACGACCCTTGGCTATGGGGAGCCGGTTGGGGCTGGGGAGGTT
>NZ_JANQIM010000010.1 GCF_028282165.1 Winogradskyella sp.
AACGACGGCGGGGACGGAATAGCGGATGCCGGCGATACCATTACATATACCTTTACGGTGACGAATACCGGTAACGTGACCCTCACGGACGTTACGGTCACGGACCCATTGGTGGCGGTGGTCGGCGGCCCTATCGCAAGCCTGGCACCTGGCGCAGTGGACGGCACGACCTTTACGGCGACCTACACATTGACCCAGACGGATATCGTCAACGGCAGCTTTGCCAATACGGCGACGGTCAGCGGCGATGACCCGGGCAGCAACCCGGTGACGAGCCTATCGGACGATCCGGACGACCCGACGGATAACGACAGCGACCTTGACGGCAACCCTGACGATCCAACGGTAACGACCTTACCGTCCTTACCAGGTATCACGATTACTAAAGTGGATACCTTAGATGATGGTGGTGATGGTGTTGTGGATGCTGGCGACACAATTACATATACCTTTACGGTGACGAATACCGGTAACGTAACATTAAGTAATATTGTGGTCACTGATCCATTGGTGACGGTGGTCGGTGGACCATTATCAAGTTTAGCGCCTGGCGCAGTAGATAGTACGACCTTTACGGCAACTTATACAATAACACAAGCTGACATAGATAATGGTAGCTTTGCCAATACGGCGACGGTCAGCGGCGATGATCCAAGTAATAACCCGGTGACGAGCCTGTCGGACGATCCCGATGACCCTACGGATAACGATAGTGATTCTGATGGTGACCCTGACGATCCTACGGTTACAACCATACAACAACAACCGAGTATTAGCCTATTGAAGACTACTTTACCATTAGCAGATACAAACGGCGACGGAGTTGAAGGGAGTTTAGGTGATCTTATCTCGTATGTGTTTGTAGTTGAAAATACTGGTAACGTAACATTGACCAATATTCAAGTTGAGGATTTATTGCCTGGATTGAATTTAGTTGGAGGTCCAATAGCACAATTACTTCCAGGAGAGATAGACAATACAACTTTTACCGCAACTTATGAAATTACACAGATTGATCTGGATATTGGATTTGTGACAAATTCAGCAAGTGTCAGATCAGAAGGACCTTTAGGTGATTTAGGCGACCCAACAGATGATGTTGTGGACACTAGTGATGATCCTAACGATACGAGTGATAATGATCCTGATGGAGACGGAGAACCAGACGACCCAACAGTAACACCTGTAAATTCAATTTTTGATTTAGAGGTTACTAAAGTTGTTGATGAATTAAGACCAGTTGTAGGTGATGAAGTTACATTTACCATTGAAGTAGCTAATGTTGGAAACGTAACGGCTACAAATGTTGTAATAGATGAACAGATACCGGATGGATATGTATTTGTATCTGCAATTACAACGGCTGGAACGTATTCTGAATTTGATGGAGAATGGATAGTAGGACAATTGGACCCTGATCAAGTAGAAATTCTTCAAATTACGGTTGAAGTATTAGGAATAGGAGACTATTTGAACACAGCTTTTGTAGGCAATGCAGATGGTGGAACTGATATTAACCCTTCAGATGATGAAGCTAGTGCATCTGTTGATCCAATATGCCTAACGATTTACAATGAGTTTTCACCAAACGGTGATGATGTCAATGAAACCTTCATAATTGATTGTTTAGAACGATTCCCTAATAATAAACTTGAAGTCTATAATAGATGGGGTAATATCGTATATAGCAAAAGAGGTTATCAAAATGATTGGAATGGAACTTCGAATGGAAGGGCTGTGATTAATCAATCTGGAGATTTACCTGTAGGGACCTATTATTATGTTCTTGACTTAGGTGATGGTTCAGAACCGAGAGTTGGATGGTTATATATTAATAGATAAGACTAATTAACACTGATTATAAAATACATTAAAATGATACGTAAATCATCAAAAATAAAAGGATTAATAGTTTTAGTATTTATAATGCTAATTAGTGCTAGTAGTTTTGCACAGCAAGATCCTCAATACACACATTATATGTACAATACATTGAGTGTTAATCCAGCTTATGCAGGTCAACGTGAAACATTAAGTGTTGTTGGCTTACATAGATCGCAATGGGTTGGTATTGATGGTGCGCCACAGACACAAACTTTAAGTATCCATTCTCCTCTGCGAAACGAGCGTATAGGTTTAGGTTTAAATGTTGTGAGTGATGCCTTAGGGCCTGCAAGGGAGACCTTTGTAGATGCTAATTTTTCATATACCATTCCATTAAACGCTAATGATTTAAAACTATCATTTGGTGCTAAAGGTGGATTTCATATGTTGGATACGGATTGGAGTAAAGGACGTTTTCGGGATCCTGATGTTGTCTTTAATGATAATCTCAATCTTATTTCTCCGATGGTTGGTGCTGGTTTGTACATGCATACCAGAAAATGGTATTTGGGTGTAGCTGTCCCTAACTTCCTAGAAACCGAACATTATGACGATTTTCAGGAATCCATTGCCACCGAGCGTATGCATTTTTATGTTATAGGTGGCTATGTATTCAACCTTAGTGAGACCTTAGAAATGAAACCAGCCTTCTTGGTTAAAGGCGTTTCTGGTGCACCAATAATAGCAGATGTATCCGCTAATTTTTGGTACAAGAAGAATTTGACTGCAGGTGTGGCTTGGCGTTGGGATGACTCTATAAGTGCACTTTTTGGTTTTCAGATTACACCTGGTATGTTTGTTGGATATGGGTACGATCTAAACACAACAGGTTTAAATAATTATAATAGCGGAACTCACGAAATCACTTTAAGATTCGAAGTGAAGCGATTAGGTAGAATTTTATCACCACGTTTCTTCTAAAAAAATAACTATGAGAACAATTTCAAGGTATATCAGTGTCGTATTTGCAAGTATGTTTTTCATATCTTCTTATGCACAAAATGGAAAAATTAAAAGCGTTGAAAACGACTACAAGGATTTTGCTTATGTAAAAACAAGTGAAGTGCTTCTGGAGGTGGCGAACAAAGGTTACAGGTCGGCTGAGCTTTTCCAGAAATTGGCGAACTCCTTTTATTTTATTAATGATATGGAGAATGCGGTGAAATGGTATGGAGAGTTAATGTCTATGAATGAAGTTATTGACCCAGAAAACTATTTTAGATATGCATTAGCACTTAAGGGTATTGAGAATTATGAAGAATCTGATAAGTGGATGAAAAAGTTTAACGAACTTAAACCCGACGATCGAAGGGGAAGAGCATTTCTGTCAAAGGTAGATTACAAATCTAATATTGAAGCATTAAGTTTTCTCGATGTCGAACCTCAAAACTTGGATATCAATACGGAGTTTTCAGACTTTGGAACAACAGAGTACGAAAATGCAATTGTATTTGCTTCAGCTAGAGGTGGTGGTCGTAAGTATCGTTGGAACGAAGAGCCCTATTTAGATTTGTACGCGGCAGAAAAGACTGAGAGTGGCTTTGGTGAAGTTAAAGAAATTCAGGGTAAAGTCAATACAAAATATCACGAATCCAGTGCTGTTTTTTCACCTAATGGAAAATATATGTTCTTTACAAGAAATAATTTCTTTAGATTGAAGTATAAAGAAGATGATGCAGGTGTGAATAGGTTGCAGTTATATAGAGCTGCCTTAAGCGAGGATGGTACTTGGGATGAAATCCACAAAGTACATTTTAATAGTGAAGACTATAGTGTTGCCCATCCAACTTTAAATCTTACAGGATCTAGATTGTATTTCGCTTCAGATATGCCTGGAACTTTTGGGCAGTCTGATATCTTTGTTGTAGATGTTAATAATGACGGCACATTAGGCACTCCAGAAAACTTAGGACCTTCAATAAATACAGAAGGACAAGAATCTTTTCCATTTATTGATACTACTGGTAATTTATTCTTTTCATCAACAGGGTTCCCTGGTTTAGGAGGATTTGATGTTTATAAATCTGAGGAATTAGATCAAAAAGTGGCGGAAGGTTCTAACAGAAACTTTCCGATAGAAAATATAGGCAAACCTGTTAATAGTTCGGCTGATGATTTTGGCTATTATGAAAATTTGGTCACAAAACGTGTTTACTTTAGTTCTAATCGCGAAGGAGGAAAGGGAAGTGATGATATATATACATTTGAAGTTCCGGAATGTGAACAATTGGTTGTAGGAACCGTAAAAGATAAGAATACTGATGAGCCAATACCAAATGCTACGGTTATCTTGTTTGATGGTGAAGGTAATCTTATTGAGCGTAAGTCTGCTGATGCCAATGCTGCTTTTGCGTTTGAGCTCGATTGCGAAAAGGAATACATCGTCAGAGGTGAAATGGAAACTTATATCTCTGATGAACAGCGCTTTACAACACCAAAGAAAAAACAAGAGCTTCAAATTCAATTATTGTTAGAAAAAGACGTACAAGAAATAAATCCTTGTGACGATTTGGCTAAAGTTCTTGATATTCCGATTATCTATTTCGATTTTGATAAATCCAATATTAGATATGATGCGGAAATAGAACTACAGAAGGTGTTAGCTGTATTGAATAAGTATACAACAATGACGATAGATATTCGTTCGCATACTGACTGTAGAGGACTTGCAGACTACAATGAAAAATTATCGGAGAGAAGAGCACAGGCTACGCGACAGTATTTAATAGACAATGGTGTTGCTGCGGATCGCCTTACAGCTAAAGGTTATGGCGAATCGCAATTGGTTAACGATTGCGAATGCGAACTTGCAAAAGATTCTAGCTGCTCTGAAGAAGAACATCAATTAAACAGACGTAGTGAGTTTGTGATCACAAGTATTAATGGTCAATCTTGCGATGAAAAAGAGTAAGCTAAACGTTTCGTAAAACAAGTCAATAGCCGTTAATTCTTTAACGGCTATTTTTTATGAATTCCTTTACTTTTTTTAAAGCTTTAGGTGTTAATTTTGCTTTATGATTGAAGAACAAGTCATCTTAGTAGATGAAAACGACAACCAGATAGGTTTGATGCCAAAAATGGAAGCACACGAAAAAGCGGTATTACATCGGGCCTTTTCAGTGTTTATTTTTAACGATAAAAATCAATTAATGCTTCAGCAGCGTGCTAGGCACAAATACCATTCCCCAGGTTTATGGACCAATACTTGCTGTAGTCATCAAAGAGATGGAGAAACAAATTTAGAAGCGGGTAAAAGGCGTTTGCAAGAGGAAATGGGATTTGTTACAGACTTAAAGGAGTCGACGTCTTTCATTTACAAAGCACCTTTTGATAATGGGCTAACCGAGCATGAGTACGATCATATTATGATTGGATACTACAACGATGTACCAAATATTAATGAAGAAGAGGTTGCCGATTGGAAATGGATGTCCTTGGAAGATGTGAAAGTGGATATGGCACTTCATCCAGAGAATTACACGGCATGGTTCAAAATCATATTCGAGAAATTTTACGAATTCATAAATGTCAATAACTCATGAAAGTTACCGTACACAGAAGAGCGCATTTCAACGCAGCACATAGACTCTATAGAAAAGATTGGAGTTTCGAGAAGAATGAAGCTGTTTTTGGCTTGTGTAACAACCCACGCTATCATGGGCATAATTACGAGTTGATTGCTAGTGTTACTGGCGAAATTGATCCAGAAACCGGCTATGTTATTGATGTTAAGATTTTAAAGGACATCATTAAGTCTGAAGTTGAAAATGCTTTCGACCATAAGAATCTCAATGAAGAAGTTCCCGAATTTGAAAATTTGAATCCAACCGCAGAAAACATTGCTGTTGTAATATATAACAAGATCAAAGCTAAGCTCGACCCAAAATTTCATTTAGAAGTTACACTTTACGAAACTCCTCGTAACTTTGTTACATACTCTGGTGAATAATTTATGAAACACGTCTTACATCCACTAAAATTTCAACCTATCTTAAAAGATAGGATTTGGGGTGGTGAAAAACTCAAAACGCAGTTTAATAAAAATTCCGATTCTCACCAATTGGGAGAGAGTTGGGAAGTAAGTACGGTTTCTGGAGATATTTCTTTGGTTGTAAATGGCACCTTAAAAGGGAAAACATTACAAGAACTTGTAGAGGCATACACTTTAGATTTTTTAGGCAAAAAGAACTATAAGCGCTTTGGAAATAATTTTCCATTACTTATAAAGTTTATCGATGCTAAACACGATTTAAGTATTCAGTTGCATCCAGATGATGCTTTAGCCAAAAAACGGCATAATTCATTTGGTAAGACCGAAATGTGGTATGTAATGCAAGCGGATGAAGATGCACAGCTTATAGTTGGTTTCAATCAAAAAATGAATAGGGAAACCTATTTAAAACATCTTGAAGCGAAAACCCTTACTGAGATTTTAAATTTTGATAAGGTTAAAGAAGGCGATACCTATTTTATTGAAGCGGGTAGAGTTCACGCTATTGGCGCAGGCGTGTTATTGGCAGAAATTCAACAGACCAGTAATATTACCTATCGTGTCTATGATTGGGATCGGGTTGACGCGCAGGGAAACTCTCGCGAATTGCATAACGATATTGCAATTGATGCCTTTAAATTTGATATGGATAATGATTTTAGAGTCGATTATGAGAAGCTAAAGAACTTATCTAACACGATGGTAAGCTGTCCATTTTTTACCACCAATTACTTGCAATTGGATTCTAATATTAAAAAGGAAAACGACAAAGACTCATTTTTAATATATATGTGTGTCGACGGCGATGTTGAGGTGTTGACAGACACCACAAATGATAGTATTGCAAAAGGGGAGACTATTCTTATTCCAGCAGCAATAAAAGACTTTGAGTTAAAAACTAAAAGTGCCAAGCTTTTAGAGGTTTATGTTTAAAACCTTGATTGCGCATAGATGTTTGGCGAATAGATTTACTACATTTGCATTTATAAATATTATGAATTATGGCGAATAAAAGAGATTTAAAAAAAGACATTAATTACGTTTTTGGCGATATCATTGAAGCCGTTTATTATTGGGAACTAGAAAACACGCAAAAGCCAACTAAAGAAAGCGATGCCATTATAGATGATGCTATAGCTTCTTTTGATGAACTTATTGCTCGTGTTAATGATAGAAATGTAGACGACAAAAAAGCACACTTTAAAGCAATCAATAACGATTTAGAGGCTAAAGGAAGAGCTTTAATAGAACGTATAAATAAATTATAGTAGAATATAATTCTATATGGAAGCAAAAGCCGATCATATTTTTTGATCGGCTTTTTTTAATTAGACAGTTTATTTAGATACGATACTTAATTTTCTACTTTTCTGTTCTCTATAAATTTTCCTAGCTTTTTGCCATAAAAGGAATTCTTTACATCGTCATTTAAACCATTATAAACAGAATCTACATAGACTGGATTGGCCGAAGGCATTTCATATAATGCCAGATAAGGTGCAATAATATTGTCCTTATGGTTTATGGCAAATTGAATGGTAAAAGAATACTTGCGTTTTAACAAAGTTTCAGATGCCTTATTTAGGGAATCTACAGTAATACTGTCATTATTTTTTTGGGCTAAAAAACTCGCTTCAATGATATCTAGATTCTGATTGTTGAAGTTAGACATCACTTTGGTATATTCATTTAATAAATCTTGCTGTTTTGACCCTTTTACTTCTGCATCATAACTAAAGTTCTTTAGGGTAGTTTTAATTTCAGTAACACCTTCATCAGCAAAAAATGGTATGTAGTGCTCATCGTCATCACTTTTAAAGAGTTTTAAATAGAGTAGTATAGGTTCGTCTATAGTAGTTTTTAATGTGAATTCTGGCTGGCCATTTATTGCCATAGAATCTAAATTCACTATAGATGAATCACCATCTTTTTGAAGATAAACGATCCCTTTTTTAAGACCTTTTATTTCCCCTTTTAAGGTAAAGTTGGAGTTTTCTTCTTTTTTGCAAGAAACACTTATAAGTATTACTATTGTTGGGATTAGAAATTTATAGAATTTCGTCATGCTTTATTTAAATTAGGGTTAAGTTATTGGTGCAACGATTCGCATTAACTCAGCTGTAAGCATTGCGCCATAAGTTCCTACCACATATCCAAAAACTGCCAATAATACTCCGACTGTTGCTAAAGATGGATGAAAGGCTGCAGCGACAACAGGGGCTGAGGCAGCGCCTCCAATATTTGCTTTACTTCCAACAGCTAAAAAGAAATATGGTGCTTTAATTAGTTTTGCTATTAAAAACAGTAAACCTACATGAATTGCCATCCATACCAAGCCAACAACAATTAATCCTGGGTTATCTACAATCTTAGTTAAATCCATTTTCATACCAATAGAGGCTACAAGAATATAGATAAATACACTCCCTATTTTACTTGCACCAGCACCTTCGTATTTTTTTAATCTGGTAAACGACAATATAATGCCCAAAATAGTTGCTATTGATATCATCCAGAAAAACTGGGATCCAAATGAAGACCAAGCAGATTTTTTATCACTTACGGCTTCTACGTTGGTCTTTAAAAACTCAGAAATTTCATTAGCGCCAAAATGTGAGATACCAACAACAGTAAATGCCACACCTAAAATGACCATAAAATCGGCAAGTGTTGGGTTTCTTGATATACTAGCAGCATAGCTAGAAACCTTTTCTTTTAAGGTCTCGATAGCGCTGGTATCTGCCTTTAGCCATTTATCGATCTTTTTTTGTTTTCCTATACCAAGTAAAAGTATCGCCATCCATATATTGGCGACTACAATATCTACGATAACCATTCCGGCATAATTAGCTGTATTGTACTCGTAAATTTCTAACATTGCTGCTTGATTGGCACCTCCACCAATCCAACTCCCCGCTAGTGTAGCTAATCCTCTCCAAACAGCATCTGCCCCTGCACCACCAACAGTTTCTGGGGATACTAATGCTATTAAATAAACGGCAATAGGACCACCAATGATGATTCCTAAAGTTCCTGTCCCAAACATGGCCAAAGCTTTCCAACCTAGATTAAAAACAGCTTTTAGGTCTATACTAATGGTCATAAGTACTAAGGCTGCAGGAAGCATATACCTACTCGCAATATAGTATACTTGCGATTTGTGTTTTACAATCTCTCCGGTAGCTTCTTTAGTTTCCCATTCGGGAGCTATTAATCCGAAAGTAGTTAAGGCTGCAGGCATCATATATGCCATTAGAAGTGCCGGAATATATTTATAGAATTTTTTCCAAAATTTGTTATCGCTAGTTGATGTATAAAAAACAAACCCTAACATTAGCATTAATAGTCCGAAAACAATGGTGTCTTGAGTAAAAATAGGTACAGCGTTCATATGAGTTAAATTAAAGGCGCAAAATACCAAAAATAAAGGGTATTAAAAAAGTGATCGTTTCGATCACTTTTCATCTTCGGGTTTGTCTTTCTTTTTTGGTTGTCTATTGTTTTCTTTTAGATATTGCATCAACATCCATTCTATTTGGCCGTTGGTACTGCGAAACTCGTCCGCAGCCCATTTTTCAATAGCTTTTAGCATATCTTCATTTATCCGTAATGCAAAGGCTTTTTTCTTAGACATGTTTACTCTTAATTATTTTTTCTTTGTAGGTCTCTAATGTGGCTTTGGCTTCTTTTTGTTTTTTGGTGCCTATTAAAATTTTTTTACCATTCTTCAATTCGAGTTGAATACCAACATTACCAGAAACATTTATAGCCGCACCTTTGGATTTCTTCCAAGGGATCTTACCTTTCAGCCCCCATCCACCATACTCACTTATAGCATTATAGGTTCTCACATAGACTGAATTGATTTCGTTCCACCTTATAAGCTTAAAATTTTGGTGAAAGGGGAAAAATCTATAGTGAATCCCTAATTCGTCTATTCTTGATGAAAGCTTGAATAAAAAGATAATGCCTGAAGCCAAAATAATTAATCCGGCTATTAAAACAAATTCTAGAGAGGAAAGGCGCTGAGGCTCTGTGGTATAGATACCTACAATAATACCTAGAGGAACCATCATACTTAGAATAATTATGATTATTCGCCATGATTGAGTAAAACGCTGTTCTTCCTTAAAAATTCGCATCACCTATTTTTATCTCGTTCTAATACTACACTTCCCCAACCTTGACCAATGAATTTAACGGACCAGCCCTCTCTTGCATGTTGATTCAATATATCCTCAAATTGCTGAAACCGATTTCTGAAACCTAATTTTGGTTGTATTACTTTATATTCTTTCATTTTTTTGATCAGCTTTTAATGGCTTAATGTTCCAGTATTTACAACTGGAGCGGCTTCTTTATCACCGCAGAGCACAACCATTAGATTACTTACCATCGCAGCTTTGCGTTCTTCGTCGAGCTCTACAATGTCGTTTTTGTTAAGCTCTTCTATAGCCATTTCTACCATACTTACTGCACCTTCCACAATTTTATGTCTAGCAGCAACAATGGCCGTTGCTTGCTGACGCTTCAACATTGCATTTGCTATTTCTTGGGCATAGGCTAAATAACCGATTCTAGCTTCTAGTACTTCGATACCAGCGATGGATAAACGTTCATCGATTTCACGTTCTAATGCTTCACTGACTTCATTAACACTCGAGCGAAGCGTAATATCTTCAGCATGACCCTCATCTGCAAAGTTATCGTAAGGATACATACTTGCCAATTTACGTACGGCAGCATCAGTTTGTACACGGACAAAGTTTTCGTAGTTATCAACATCAAAAGCCGCTTTATAGGTGTCTTGTACACGCCATACTAGAATGGTACTGATCATTACAGGATTTCCTAATTTGTCGTTCACTTTTAAACGTTCGCTATCAAAATTGCTCGCTCTAAGTGAGATTTTCTTTTTTGTGTAAAAAGGATTGACCCAATAAAAACCGTTCTTTTTTATGGTGCCCACATATTTTCCGAATAGCAACATTACGCGCGAACCATTGGGTTGTACCATTACAAAACCCGCAGACATTACAATGGATAAGAAAATGGTAATGCCTGGCCAAGGAGTCTTATAGGCTATGATAGCAGCTATACTTCCAAAAAACAATACCAAGAACACAAACAACATAAAGTAGCCATTTGCAGGAACGATGATTTTTTCTTCTTTCATAATTTAAAATTTAATTGGTTAATCATTTAATATTTCAATATGATATCAAAATGATATCATAAAGATATAATTTATTTTGTTAGTATGCAAATAGATTTTTTTGTTACAACTTTATGAAAAGATTAAAAAAAGCATAGTTTGGCACGCGATTTGTTATATGTTAATTGTAATGGTTACAGCGATAGTTACAAGCGTAACACTACTACAAAATCGCGACATTACATTTTGGTTGGTTAGTTAGTAAAAAAGCATCTCACAAGAGATGCTTTTTTAATTAAGTAGTATGAAGTGGCCTATGATTATTAATTAATGAAATTAGTTATGCTTTTAACAAGTTTTGATGATATTGGCCTGAATGCTTCATTATAGGATTTGGAGTTTTCCAAATCACCACCCTCTATTTCAAAAAAGACGTGGTTCATATTTTCTATAATGCTGATCTGGGCGTTTTCATTGGCTTCCTTTAATAATTTTGCTTCCTCTTCCGAAACCTGAAGGTCTTTGGTGCCGTTAATAACCAAGATCGGAATCTTTAAATCCTTTATGATTTCTATAGGGTTATATTGCATCCAATTTATCATAAAACTTTGAATATTTGTGTCGAAAACCGAAGCCAATATTTCTGGATACTCTGCTGCAGATTCCCCTTTTTTGAGCTTATCAACTACTTTTTGTGCTTCTTTACCCAATTGAGGATTCATATTTGAGACTTGTTCAACGATAACATCTCCTATATTTTTTGCTGCTCCAGCAATAGAAATAAATCCATCGGTTTTTTCTTTTGCTGCAAGCATACCGACTAGACTACCCTGACTATGACCAATAACATAGATTTTTCTGAAAGAATTTTTTTCTTTAAAATAAGTAATGACATCTTTAGCATCATTCACAAAATCGTCGAACATTATATCTGGATCAACATTGCCTTGGTGAATTTGTTTTACAATGCGTTTATCGTATCTAAAAGTTGAAATTCCTGCGTTGGCAAGATCTTTTGCTAATTTTTTTAAGGCGTCATTTTTTAGAAAATTTTGGTTACCATCCCTATCAGTAGGGCCAGATCCGGCAATAATTATAGCTAATATCGATTTTTTATCTTCAATAGGATCCAATAATGTACCATCTATAAATTTTGACACCGAGATTTCTGTTTCGGAATAGGTTTTTTCTTGGCTAAAGCCATGAGCAGAAATTAGGAGAACAAAAATAAATTTTAAAGGTCCCATGGTTATAAATTTTACGGCACATAAAGTTATACTATAAATCATCTCATTTGTATGATTTAAACAATTTTTATTGATATTTATTATTCTATTAGCATCATATTTAGAAGAATCATTAAAATGTATTTTATCGACGAAATGCACAATTTTACCTATAAATGTTAAAATTAAATGTATTTCATCGATTAATGATGTTTTTAAGCGATAAAATTGAAACCTAATTATATATTTGGAGTGTACTAAAATTTAGTTTTTAGTTCAATGGATTAATTAATTAATATTTGCATTATGTTATGTTGACTTAGAGACCCTAAATCTACTTACATAATAAAAAAAGCAAATTAGAAAAACTGGGTTTGAGGGAACCCAGTTTTTTGTTTTTTGAGTTTTTAACTAATTGAGCTATAAAATTAAATCAGCTTTCTAAAGGTTAAGTTTATTCTGGGCTTTATTTCCTTTTTTGTCTTTGCAATCTGATGTAACCAGTAATGCTGCATTTCACCTTTCATTAATAACAAACTTCCGTGTTCTAAATTGAGTTTATAGCGTTGGTCCTTTAGCGTTCTGTGCTTAAAATGAAATGGACGTATTTCTCCAAAGCTTACCGACGCAATTACAGGATTATTACCCAATTCCTTTTCATTGTCTGCGTGCCATCCGTTGCTATCACTACCATCTCGGTATAGATTGATTAATAATGTGTTAAACTCAATATCGGCAATCTTTTCAACCCTTTCCTTTATAATTTTTAAGCTTGGTGTAAATGGGTTGGGATACAACACCAGATTAGAATAGCCGTACGGTTTGTTTGTGTCACCAAACAATGCGGTTAGCCTCGGTTCTTTATAGGTTTTCCCAAATACAGTAATATCATTGTTTCGCCATAAAGTTTGAGTATTTATGGTTTCAAAGTAATTATCGGATTGTTGTTTGCTAAAGAAGTTTGGGAGGTATAGTAATTCCGCATTGGGAAGAATTAAATGTTGTTTCTCTTGCGAAAACAAGTCCATAGCATATTTTTTTGCCTAAATTAGTGCTTCATTATGAACCGAGCAAGTTATTAGTTTTGGGGTTTACAAGATTAATGATTTATGAATAGCATGAGACTTAAAAAATTAGTATAACCACGTGAATTATAAAACACTCATATATGTTATTGTACTGGGTTTTCTCGTTCTGGGCTTCAATCAGCAACAAGAATTGCCTGAGGGATTTGTCTACGTGAAATCTGAGATACCAGATTTAGACGTAGAGCTTCGATATTTTGGAACAAATAATTTTGTAGGTGATACCATAGATGGTTATAAATCCAACCGTTTAATTTTAACCAAAGCGGCAACGGAGAAGTTAAAGTTAATTCAGGATGAATTGCAGCAACAAAATTTGTGCTTAAAGGTATTTGATGGGTATCGCCCACAGCGTGCCGTTAATCATTTTATCCGTTGGGCAAAGGATTTGAATGACACTATCAATAAATCGCAGTTTTATCCAGATGTAAAGAAGCGAAATTTATTTAAGGAAGAATATATTGCTTCAAGATCTGGACATAGTAGGGGAAGTACGGTTGACCTGACCATTGTAGACGGTAACACTGGTATTGCTTTGGATATGGGAAGTCCATTCGACTTTTTTGGGCATCAATCTTGGGTGAATTATGAGGGCATCACTGAAGCTCAAAAAAAGAATAGACAGCTATTGCAAACTATTATGTTAAAACATAATTTTAGAAATTACCCAAAAGAATGGTGGCACTTCACCTTGCGTTGGGAGCCTTTTCCTAAAACCTATTTTGACTTTGAGGTCGAATAAAATTCATAAATAAACCCAAGCCCAGTATATTAATCCAAACTGTAGTGGAATACGTAAGATCAATATCCATTTTGGGATACCAGCAGCAGCTTTTTTACTAGATAACATATAAAAGTGGATCGTAATGAGAAATACCACGAGCATAGCAATAATCAAATAAATTGCTAGGTTTTTTAAGAGAGGGAAACACAAGCCTATGCCTAAGAGAATTTCTGCAACACCACTTATATAGACTAAGGATTTGTGAGCTGGGAGATATTTTGGCATAACGCGCATGTATATTTTTGGGATGACAATATGCATTAGCCCTGCAAAAATATAGACTCCTGCCATGATATATAATCCTAAGGGCTCACTCATCCTTAAAGGTTTTAAAGCTTATACCGATGCCATAATTGTACAGGTCCTGATCTAAAAGACTTGATCTAAAACCATTGCCTTTATCAAACTTTACCCAGTTATTACCATTAATAAATACGCGTTTAATGAACGTGTTTTTAGTTTCGATTTCATCAGTGAAAGGCAGTAAGGGTCTAAAGTTGGTCGGTATTTTTACCGTACCATTTTTGGTTTTTATGTCTTTATATTTTTTGTTGGGCAGAAGTTTTCCTGTTTTATCAGTATAGCCCATGACTTGCAACGAAACGAAGAAACCATCTTTGGGAATGTAAATGTCATAAGCTTCAACATTTAGCGTATGGGCATCACCGTCCTTTTCAGTAGCTTTAAAAACAATGGTTTCATAGGTAAGGGTTTTTCCTGGTATCCCATTGTTATTGGCATAAAACTGAACCTTAAACAAAGTAGAGAAGGCTTTTTTGTCGCTATTGGAACGTTTCCGTTTTTTCCAATCTTTAGATTCTAGCGCAATAGGAAAAGTCACTGAGGTCAATTTTTGATCCTTGGTTGAGGTTTTGGCAAAATATACTGCAATTTCCGACTCGATAGTGGGCAACCAACAATGGTAATAGTCGTCATCTAAATAGGGCTTTAGGATTTCTTCCTTAAACTTTCGATTGAGCTTTGATGTAACGGTAACTTGATCTAGTTCATCGGCCTTTGGCTGCATTACCAATTCGCTAGGCAGGTTTTCAGTAGCGATACTTAAACTCTTAAATCCTAGTGCAGAAATAAAGAGCGAATCGATATCCGGATAAATTTTTTTGGTGAAGACAAATTTTCCTTCATCATCGGCAAAAATACCATTGCCATTTCCAAATGAAATGGTAGCATAGCTAACAGGATATTTAGTAATGCTATCTAAAACAGTAATTTGGGCTAAGGATACCTGGCTTAAAGTTAAAATGAAAAATAAGACTTTGGGCATAACTTTACTTTAGCTTAAATATACATCATTTAGGGGCATAAAAAAACGCTCCCTTACAATGGAGCGTCTTTTTATTGATTGATGAGTTTCTATTTTATTCTTCTAGTGCTTTTTTGGTTTGCGTATAACCCACATATAAACCAACACCAGCCATTAGAAATATCATTGAAGGATATACAGCTTCATCATCTAATCCGGTATAGGTATCTAGGATGTTTCCAATAAATACTCCCAATCCTATGCCCATTAATAGAAAGGCTAGATTTAAGACGACAACTTTCCAAGAAGAGCCTCGACGTTTTCCGATGTTAAAAATACTGGCATCTGCGCCTTTTTCTATCAATGCTAAACGCTCTTTGTTTCTTGTAGAGAAATATAAATATACAATCCCGAAAATTGCTGCGAATAGACTTAATGGTATTAAAATTTCTTCATCCATAATGTTTATTTTTTAATTGATTATTTTTATTTGTTCACAGCTTATGACGATAGCTTAGTTATTTAGGTTACAAATTTTTAAAAAAAAATATTTTTGTGGGTTTGTGTAACCTAATATGTAAAGCAGTCGTCTTAATAATAACATGACCACCAACGACGATATTATATTAATAGAATCCATTAATAATGGCGATACTAAAGCTTATGCCCAATTAGTTGATCGTTACAAGGATTTGGTCTATACTTTAGCTTTGCGTATGCTAAAGCATAGGGAAGAAGCAGAAGAGGTGGCACAAGACACGTTCATTAAAGTATTTAAGTCTTTAGATAAGTTTAAAGGGGATTCTAAATTTTCTACCTGGATTTATAGAATAGCTTATAATACCTGTTTGGATAACATCAAAAAGAATAAAAAGTATTTAAATAATATAGCAATAGATGAATATACCTTTAATAAATTAGACACAATTGATAATGCTTTGGATAATATAATCAATGAAGAAAAACGTGCTCTAATTAAAACGTGTA
The DNA here is from genome assembly GCF_028282165.1 of Winogradskyella sp. Taxonomy (GTDB): domain Bacteria; phylum Bacteroidota; class Bacteroidia; order Flavobacteriales; family Flavobacteriaceae; genus Winogradskyella. The sequence goes on from NZ_JANQIM010000010.1 coordinate 16,377, forward strand.
TTAATAAATTACCAGAAGACAGTAGTGCATTGCTAACGCTTTTTTATTTTGAAGAACTATCCTTAGATGAAATATCTAAGATCATAAATGTTGAAGCCAATACAGTAAAGGTAAAGCTTTTTAGGGCCAGAAAAAAGCTAGCGGTTATTTTAGAACAGTACTTGCAACCACAAAAAAAGTTGAATTATGGAAAAGGATGAAAAAAGAATAGAAGATTTGGTAAATAAGTTAATGAGTGCAGATAGTCTTGAAAAAGCGCCATTGGATTTTACCGATAAGGTAATGGCAAAAGTAGAAGCTTTGTCCAATTCTGAGGTTACGGTATACAAACCTTTAATCCCCAAATATATATGGTGGCTTATTGCTTTAGGTTTTGCAACGTTGGTTGGCTATATTCTTTTTAATCGACCAGGCAATAGCACTAGCCTTACCGAGCGTTATAATTTACCCAAAGTTTCGTTTGATCTATTCCAAAACCTGTCATTGGATTTTTCAAGTGTCTTAATGTATGCTGTAGTATTACTGGCTTTTATGGTAAGTATTCAAATCCCTTTGTTAAAACAGTATTTTAATAATCGGTTGACTTATTAATTTGGAAAGTACCAAAAAGGTATAGTCGCATATCTAACGCGTTGTGTGTCTTTTTTTCTGATGCGTTTTCGCAATACTTTCAGTAAATGTTTACCTTCTTCAAGATTTTTTAGACTTACATATGTTTCAAAGCCCTTTTGTTTTTTTTGACTTTTACTTACAATAAACTCGCTATTGTAATCTATAGAATCAATCCTAACTGTAAAGACTTCATTAAGGGTTTTCATATATGCTTTCCTCAAGCTATCACGTTTTTTCCAAGATATGGTATTCATAATAATAATATCAGAGTCTAAGCCTCTAATATCCTTTTCTGGTTCTAGTCCTTTGTTAAAGGAGAAAACATAATCATCAAAATCGTCATACAAAACCATAAATACCTTCAAGTGATTGTTTGTTATCACTTTTGAGTCAATTGCTACATCTTCAATAAAATCATCTTCCCCGAGCATACTTTCATAATTGCTATTACTGGCAATTATACTGTTAGAAGACAGATCACCATTAAAATAGTTGGAGGTTTTGTAACTTAAGCTTGTGCCAACAAGTATTAAGATATAAATAGGGACCAATGCCATACTGATACGCCTACCAAATTTGTTGTCCAAAAAATTATACACAAGGGGACGATATAAAAAAGACAATGTAATTTTGCTGAATACCCAATACACGGGAAAATAGATTTTACTTAGCCATTTCTTTTTCTTAAGCCAGCCTAGGGTCAAAAAGTCAAAGAAAGTCATAAACATGCCTAAAACGATAAAAACAACCAAAGGAACACCGATCCAATGACTTAGGGTATCATTAGATATGATTTTAGTCTCATTTTCTAGAAACAGTTTTACAATAATCACTAAAACTATTATCGTAAACGTAAAAGCAAGGACATAGAAAATGAGCATAAAGGAAATGGCAAAAATAATGCTACAATAGTTTTCTAGCTTGGCAATATATTTGTCGAATGACCCTACCTTTTTTCTCAAGTAGCTAGTAAATTTCTGACTATAATTGAGTTCTTCATAATCAATATCTCCAGAAACATATCTTAAGCCTAATGCTCCAATCCATAGGCCTCTTAAAACGACATGTAGCATAAGGTTAAAAATTAGAATGGCGCAAGAGACCAATACCACCATTAAAACTATCCAGAAATATAGTTTCTCATCATTTTGAGCCGCTTTTGCAGTAATATTAATCTGAGGGAAAGCAGTAAATAGACCAAAAATTGCAAAACCCGAAATGAGAAGTTCAAGTTGCCAACTCTCTTCTTGTAATTTTTGAAGTAGTTTTTTAAATGCAGGGTTGTTGTAATCTTGGCTCACTCTGTAATAAGTTGATTGTATTTTCTATCAAATTTAGTAATAATAGAAGAAATAAGACTAACTGCCAATATTTAGCGTATCTTCTTTAATACATTATGTTTTTGCAAATGATATAAAGGTAATCACCAAAATCATTTTCGTAAGACTTTATAATACGATCGATTTTACCAGAATCAATATCATTTCGCAAAGTAACCAGTCCTGTTTCAACTTCAGTCTTATTGGCTAAAGCACTAAAAGAAGAAATGCCATATCTAATATTTTCATCAAAATACAATTCCGGATTTTGCTTGCCGCAGTACAAAAAATGATCTCTTAAGTCTGGTTTAATGTTGTAGGTTTCAGTTGCCGTAATTCTTAATCCGCTAGAAGTCATAGCCTCCTCAATCGCTTCTAAAGAAGGCATCTGTAAAATGGAATCACTTAACATTTTAGGGAAGTAGTGATTGAGCCAATAGCCTTTCATTTGTTTTGGTGTAGATGTGAAAATTACAACTTTGCCGTTAGGCTTTAATACGTATTGCAACTCTGAGAATGCTCTAGATAAATTTGTCCAATGGTGAATGGTCAACGTAGCGATTATGCCATCAACACTTTCTGGAGGCAAACCCGTTTTTTCTGCAGTACCAATTTGCCATTTTATCGCTTTATTTTTAAGCTGTGCTTTTTGTAGCATTTCTATAGATGGATCTATACCAATAAACTGAACCCCTTTTTCTTGTAAGGCAATGGTATAATTGCCAGTGCCACAACCTATATCTAAATACAACCCGTTCTTAATAGGGTTTAAATGTTTTAATAGTCGATCTGTTAAATATGGATCGGCCTTACGGGTTTGATTATAGTTGATGCCTATCTTGTTGTATTTTGTTGACATTACGGTCTCGTAGCTTTAAAGACTAAAGTTATAAAAAAAGCGCAAGTTTACTCAACTTGCGCTTCCTGGCTATTAATCCTAAGGGACTTAAATTAATCATGTTAGGGAAGGGCAAACATATAATTAATATTACATTCAAAAATTGATGTATGTTAAAAAATTAGCCTCCGGAAAGCTCTTTTCTAATTCTACTAAGACTTTCGGTGGTAATTCCTAAGTAAGAAGCTATATGGTAGTTCTTTAGAAATTTACCAATTTCTGGGTAAGTGGCCATAAAATGAAGATAACGTTCTGTTGCCGTTTGCGAAATACCAGCAAGTATCCGTTTTTGAAAAGCTGCAAAAGCACGTTCTAATTTAATCCTAAAAAAACGATCTATTCGTGGAATCTGGTCGTATAAGAATTCTTTATCTTGTCTACTAATTCTATATATTACGGAATCCTCAATGGCTTCAACAGTCATAATCGCTTTATCACCTGAGAAAAAAGCAGTGTAATCACTAATCCACCAATCCTTAATTCCAAATTGAACGGTGTATTCTTTTCCTTGACTGTCGATATGGAACGTTCTTAAGCAACCATCCAATATGTAGTAATGCGAATCCACAATATCGCCAGGACTAAGCAAAATGTCTCCCTTCTTTACAACGACTTTATGAAAAACAGATTCTATAATTTTAATTTCATCGTCTGTAAATACAAGATTTTTAAATATCTCTTTGATTTTAGAATTGTCCGAGTGCACGGTAATTGAATTATTAGCTATTTGAAATTACTCAAAATCCATTGAGGAGAAAAGTTAAATTCGATATGGGTAATTAAAAGAAGTTTAACCGCCTTTTTATATGAGAAAAAACACTTCAGTTCTCTATGTTGGAAAAGGTTTAGTGTTTTTTAATGATGACCTTCATAAGCTTCTGCTTTATAGTACTCTTGAAGATTAAACTTTCTATCGGTAAAGGTTTCTGGTAAAATCTTGAAATGCTGAATTCTATCTATTCTAAAAGCACGATAGGCATCTCTTAGGTAGCACCAGGCAATTAAAATCCATTTTTGATTTGTAGAGATAAGGGTATAGGGTTCTATTTTTCTGAATGTAATATTTGGATCATCCGCTTTGCGGTAGTTGATTTCAATGTAATTAAAGTTTGTAATCGCTAGCTGAATTTCAGATAGTGCGGCACTGGATATATCTTCTTGATACGGCTCGAACACAAAAATTTTGCTATCCAATAACTCGCTTTTTTCTTGAATGGACGTTCTAAAAACCGACTTAATTTTTATCAAGGCATCATTAAAATCCTTAGTAAAAGAAGAGTCTTGTGTTTTATTCACCAAATGCTGAGCTGTAATAATCGCATTGGCTTCTTTTTCCGTAAACTGAACTGGTGCTACAGTATAGCCTTCCATTAACGAGTAACCTCTACCTTCTATAGTTATAACAGGAATACCAGCTTCTTCAAGCTTTCTAATATCTCGATAGATCGTTCTAATACTTACACCATATCTATCCGAAAGTTCTGTTGCCGTTAAAAGCCTTTTGGATTTTAAGAGTGTTAATATCGATATAAGCCTTGCTAACTGAGACATAATAACAAAGATAGCGAACTGGTTGCCAATTCGCTATGTGTAGTTTTTAAATGAGTTTTTGTTCTTTTTTCGTTGATGAAAGAAACGAATTCAAAATGGTTTAGTTCCAAGAATGCAAAGCAATTCTATTGCCTTCAGAGTCTATAAACTGAGCCATATATCCATTTTCGCCAATATCGGTTTTTGGCATAATGACTTTACCACCAGAAGTTTCAACTTTTCCTAACGGGATGCTTAAGTCTTCACCACCATTGATGTAAAGTGTAGGGCCGTCTGAAGTTGGTTTTTGTTCCTCGCCTTCAACTAAACCACCTCCAACACCATTGTTATCATCATCGTAAGGAAACATACCATACTTTATGTTTTGTTCTGGCATATGGTGATCTGTGATTTCAATGCCTAAAACCGTTCCATAAAATTGCTTTGCACGTTCGTAGTTTGTTACTGGAATTTCGAACCAGCTAATTGCATTTTTCATTTTTAAAATTGATTTATTAATTAAACTTAGCACAAAGATATTAGCGCTAGTGTCAGAATATGTCAGAGGTGAAAAAGAAAAAACCACTTCGACCGAAGTGGTTTTTTAAGAATCTATTAAAAGCGTATTATTCAATCTTCTTAGCAACAGTTTCGCTTCCACCTTGATATAGTTTAAAACTAACAACTTTACCAGTACCGTCTTTGTTTATAACTATTTTTATAGGTGCTACTTTAGCAAAAAACGTAATGTCATCTTCGGCGAAAAGTTCAAGTTTTCCTTGGCCTGTAGCCTGTGCAAACATCTGGCTACCTTCAACTGTTATTTCGACTATAAAATTCGGAGCTAACTCATACTTACCTACATAAGGACTCAGAATTTCATTAGATAGTGTTACTTCTTTTCTAGTTGTAGGCATTTCCTTGTCAATTTCTTTCCCAATACTTTTAGAATCGGTCATAAATATCACTTGTTTCTTGCCATCGGCAGATTTTGAAAATTTGTACTCAATATTGCCTTTCTCAAACATAAAATGGTCTTCTGCTAATGGGAAAATATCAAAAACGGTATTAGTTTCTGATTCTTTCATACTTTTTAAGGCACCATCTTTCACAAAGATATGTCTTATTGCACCATCTTCAAATTCATAAGCACCAACCCATTGTTTCAGTTTATCTTGAGATAATTTCACTACATCTTTCATGGTTGGATATGGTTTGCCTATTGCCGCTGCAGCGAGACGTTGTGTTACATCGCCAATATCATTGCAATTGCAATTGCTTAGCCCTATAACATAAACATTTTCATTGATAAGATACATGCCATTGGTTGTGAAACCAAAAATGCCACCACTATGCTCATATCCTTTAGAACCTTTTAGGTTTATTTCTTCGAGGCCATAACCATAGTCAATATATTCGCCATTGTTTAACTTGGATCCGTTGATGGCCTTATTGAGCGTAGAGGCTTTAATTAATGTATTATTGGTTAAGGCATTTTGCCATTTCAGCATGTCATCCACTGTTGAAGCTAATGAACCTGAAGCATGAGGTAAAGTCATGCTGATGTAATTGGCATTGACATAACCTGTATCATCTTGTTCGTAACCTTGAGCTCTATTTTTTACAAGTTCCCTATTATTACCGAAGCTTGAACTTTTCATCCCTAAACGCTCAAATATTTTTTTCTCTATAAAATCTTCATAAGTCTCACCAGAAAGTTCTTCGATAATTTTTCCAAGAAGAATATAACCAGAATTGTTATATCTAAATTGGTCACCAGGATCAAAATCCATTGGTTCATTTTTAAAATAGTCAATTAACTCATCAAGAGTTTTGTCTGTTCGAGCAACTTCTACCAAATTCCCCATAGCTGTATAACTTTTTATACCTGAGGTATGATTTAATAAATGGTGCACTGTAATGGTTTTTCCCTGTGTTGGATAATCTGGAATAAATCTGGTAATGGGGTCATTGAGGTTGAGTTTGCCTTGTTCTTCTAGCATTAAAATAGCAACAGCAGTGAACTGCTTGGTGATAGATGCTAATCTAAATACATTTTCTGGTATCATGTTTACATCTAACTCTAAGCTAGACTTACCGATGGCTTTTCTGTAAATAGCTTTACCGTCTTTAGCCACTAAAAAGGTAGCGCCAGGCATATCGGACTTATACGATTGAGAAACGATATCATCGAATTGTTGCGTAAGGTTTTGGGCATACCCAGTTGTTGTAAAAACAATGAGTATGAGAACTAAAAGTAAAGATTTTGTTTGCATATTTTTTGATTGATTATTTTAGGTAAGACGACACTAAAAAAATAAAGTTACAAAAAAACCACCTAGAGTGTTCTAAGTGGCTTTGTCTATTAGCTTATCTATAATCTCAAATCTACTTAATCATATCATAGCTACGCTTAATAAAGTTGGTCAGTTCCTCGCCCTTTAACAAGCCTTGTGATAAACGTGCTAAGTCTAAACTTTGATTGATTAAACGTTCTTGTTTTTTCTTGGTCTTGGTATTTAAGATTTCGCCTACTAAATCATGGTTTGTATTTACCACCAAGTTGTACATTTCTGGCATATGCCCCATACCAAACATGCCACCACCAGTTTGCTGCATTTCTTTCATACGACGCATAAATTCGGGTTGTGTAATCATAAATGGTGATGCACTGCTATCCATAGCTTCTAACTGTACCATAAATTTTTCTGATGGCACCACTTCTTTCAACAATTCATCTAATTTGGTTTTTTCCTCATCCGATAATTTTGAAATGGTCGTATCTTCTTTTTTGATGAGGTTATCGATATGGTCGGCATCCACACGTGCAAAAGAAATATTTTCTTTAGTGGTCTCAAGCTTTTGCATTAAGTGACTTACAATAGGAGAATCTAACAATAACACTTCATAATCTTTCTCTTTAGCTGCTTGGATGTAACTGTGCTGCTCATCTTTATTAGCGGCATAAAGAATCACCATTTTATCGTCTTTATCTGTTTGCTTGGCTTTAATGGCATTGGTCAATTCTTCAAAAGTGTAGAATTTGCCATCAACTGTTGGGTACAGTGCAAAGTCATCTGCTTTTTCAAAGAATTTTTCTTCGGACAACATACCGTATTCGATAACGATTTTAATATCGTCCCACTTCTTTTCAAAATCCTCACGATTGTTGTTGAATAACGACTTAAGCTTGTCGGCCACTTTACGTGTAATGTAAGATGAAATCTTCTTCACATTACCATCAGCCTGAAGGTAAGAACGCGATACATTCAACGGTATGTCTGGAGAATCGATGACACCTCTTAACATGGTTAGGAATTCAGGAACGATACCTTCAACATTATCGGTAACAAATACCTGATTTTGGTACAATTGAATTCTGTCTTTTTGAATATTAAGATCGTTCGTCATTTTAGGGAAGTACAAAATCCCTGTAAGGTTGAACGGATAATCTACATTTAAATGAATGTTGAATAATGGCTCTTCGAACTGCATTGGATACAGCTCTCTGTAGAAGTTTTTATAATCTTCCTCTTCTAAATCTGAAGGTTGTTTGGTCCAAGCTGGATTTGGATTATTAATGATATCATCAACGGTTATCTTACGGTGTGGTTCAGTGGTTTCTTTACCGTCTTCATCGGTTATGGTTTGTGGCTCATGCTCAGGATCGTTGATTTCCTTGGTTCCAAACTTAATCGGAATCGGCATAAACTTGTTGTATTTGGTCAGCAATTCTCTGATTCTAGAATCTTCGAGGAATTCCTCTTCACCTTCAGAAATATGTAAAATGATTTCCGTTCCTCTTTCAGTTTTATTGGCTTCTTCTAACGTAAATTCAGGAGAACCGTCGCAGGTCCAATGTGCAGCTGTAGCATCTGTGTGCGATTTTGTGATAATCTCTACTTTATCGGCCACCATAAATGCCGAATAAAAGCCTAAACCAAAATGTCCGATGATTCCAGCATCTTTGGCAGCGTCTTCATACTTATTTAAGAATTCCTCTGCACCAGAAAAAGCTACTTCGTTAATGTACTTTTGTACTTCCTCTGATGTCATTCCAAGACCTTGGTCAATGATGTGAAGCTTTTTTGCTTCTTTATCAATCTTTACTTCAATAACTGGCGTACCATATTCAACTTTAGATTCACCAATACTTGTTAAGTGTTTTAGTTTTAAAGTGGCGTCTGTAGCATTGCTGATTAGCTCACGTAAGAATATTTCGTGATCACTATACAAGAATTTTTTAATTAACGGAAAGATATTTTCTACCGATACGTTAATACTTCCTTTTGTCATGATTATAAAATTTATTGTTTAATGTCACTTCGAGTGTTTTGAACTTGTTCAAAATTTATCGAGAAGTTCTCGATACTTCGATTTCGTCTCAACTCGAACTGACGAAAGTTGATGTTTTATTTTCATCTCAACTTGTTCAAATAAAATACCAAGACAAGATTTGTGACAAGATGGCATAAAAAACTGCACTAAAAGTAGTCACTGGCAGTCATTACGAACGTAGTGAAGTAATCTCTTGATTTATAATATAGTTTAAAGATTGCTTCGTTCCTCGCAATGACAGTTGAGAGTTTTTTAGTACAGTTTTTTTGTCCTGATTAATTCCTTATGGCTTCTTAAGCCTCTCTGGTAAGAGACAATGTATCTGTCATTTCGAGCGAAGCAGGGAAATCTCAAAAAGCTTAATGTTGAATGCCATCTCGACCTCGCTAGATGTGACAGAATAGGTTAATATGAAACTAATTCTTTAAAGTCTCTTCGTTTTCGATTTTTTGTTCTTCCTTCTTTTTGTTTTTTACGTGCTTATCTAGCCATTGGTCTTGTTCCCAAAGCATATGCATAATCGATTCTTTGGCTCTATAGCCATGACTTTCCTTTGGTAACATCACTAATCGTACTGGTGCACCCAAACCTTTTAAAGCATTAAAGTAACGTTCGCTTTGTAGAGGATAAGTGCCGGAATTATTATCGGCAACACCATGGATTAAAAGCAATGGTGTTTTCATCTTATCGGCATGCATAAATGGCGACATATTGTAATAGATCTCTGGTGCTTCCCAATAGCTACGCTCTTCACTTTGGAAACCAAACGGTGTCAATGTTCTATTATAAGCACCACTTCTGGCTATTCCTGCGGCAAATAAATTGGAGTGCGATAATAAGTTGGCTGTCATAAATGCACCATAACTATGACCACCAACAGCAACTTTATCACGGTCTATATAACCAAGTTTATCTACTGCATCTATTGCTGCTTTGCCATTGGCTACGAGTTGGGTTCTAAAGGAATCGTTGGGTTCTTCATCACCTTCACCAACGATAGGAAATGCTGCATCGTCTAGAACAACGTAACCTTTGGTTACCCAATAAATAGGTGAGCCCCAATAGGGATATACAAATTCGTTAGGGTTTGACGTACTTTGCGATGCACTCGACTTATCCTTAAATTCGCGGGGGTATGCCCAAAGAATCATCGGATACTTTTCGCCTTCTTTATAATCTAGTGGTAAATAAAGTGTACCTTCTAAATCTAAACCATCATCGCGCTTATAGCTAATGACGCGTTTATCAACTTCTTCGAGACTTTTAAAAGGGTTTTCAAAATCCGTAATAGCGGTTAGTTCATCCTTTTTAATATTTCTAATGTAATAATTTGGGTATTCCTTCTTTGATTCAATACGAACTAGAATTTCCCCTTTTTTCATATTAATGGCATAGTTAAGACTCTCAAGCTTATCTGTATATTCTGACTGATATAGTCGTTTGGTCTTACCAGATTTTATGCTGTATTCATCAATGAAGGGGAATTGCCCTTCTTTAGAATAGCCGTCTCCCATTAAATACAATTTATCACCATTCATATTTAAGGTATAGCGGCCGAAATCGTTTCTGGCAGTCACGAAATTTCCAGGATCGCTGTACACATCTTGGTAATTTCTATCTGAAATCACTTTGGCTTTCCCATTTGAAGGATTGAATAAATAAGTCTTTAAGTTTCTGGTGTTCCACCAATAATCATAAGCTACGGCATTTTTATCATTTCCCCATTCAATACCACCAAAACGCTGCTGGGTTTTAAGGATAAGTTTAGGCTTGCCATTAAAAGGCGCATTAAGCTCATACACAGCATCCCTGTACTCTATTTCTACAGCTGGGTCCCCTTTATCCAAGGCTTCTGCCCAAACCAATGTTGAGGGTTTGTCGTCTCGCCAGGTCATATTGCGTTTTCCCATTCTGGTGGACATAAAACCTTTTGGGCGAACTTCGTCTAGAGGCACATCGTTTACAGTTTTTACTTTTTTACCATTAGACTCGTACATAATACTTTCGTTAGGAAATCTAGAATAGGTTACTAAATATGAGAATGGACGTTTTACTTTAGTAACCATCACATAGTTTCCATCGGGTGAAAAACTAATGCCTCGATACATATCAGCGCTTAAGAAATCTTGTACATTACCATCTATAGATACTTTTATAATTTCCGAACGCGCTAATTGTTCAAAATTAAATTCGTCATTTGGCGTTTTTAATAGATCCTGGTAGGTTCTGTTTTGGGCTTTGGCACCATCACTCACAGAAATAGTTGGTCCTGTTGGCACTGCAATGTCTGTATTGATTAATTCCTTTCGGTCATTTGGTAGCATTTTCACCAAAAGGTTTTTATTGTCTTTAAACCAATTAATGGTGCTCCCCATATTGGCATTAACGTTAGCACTGGTAAGTTTGGTCACCTTTGCCTCGGTAATATTGAGTACCCATACTTCGACACCATTTGATGTGGTATTTAAACAGGCAATCATGGTTTGGTCTGGCGACCACCTAAAGCCAGATAGTCTAGCATTTTCTGGCAATCCTGTTACTTGTATGGCGTCTTTAGCTCTGATTTTTTTTACCTTAATATTGGTGTAATAATTAGTTCTACTTCCAATATTGGTTACGGGATTAATACGTAAACCTGCTAAACGCATTTCCGTTTCCGAAAGCTCTTCAATGGATTTGTATTGGTTGCGGTAGAGGAGTACCATATGCTCACCTTTGCTATCGATTTGCACGGCTGGCGCAAGTTCTACATCTGCCAGTTCTAATATTTCTTCAGAAGGTTGTTGATACTTAAGGCTTTGCTGTGCATAACTATTTAGTATGAAAAGCAATGCGAATACTTTGATTAATGATTTCATATTTTAGGATAATTGATTAGAGGTTTGAAGATACTTAAAAATGCAAGTCGAAAATGTGATACTAATGTTAAAATTGGTTACTAGTAATATACATCTCGTTTGCTATGCACGCATAGCGAATACATTTAGGATTCAATGGAAATGGGTTAAATTTGTTAATCTAACTATTTTTTAAGCACATGTACAATTCTAGAATTACTGGTTTGGGAAAGTACGTCCCAGAAAACGTCGTTACTAATAATGATTTAAAGCAATGGATGGATACAAGCGATGAATGGATCCAAGAGCGAACAGGTATAAAAGAGCGTCGTTGGATAGACCCAGAAACTAGTAATGATACTACATCCATTATGGGGGCTAAGGCCGCTAAGATTGCAATTGAGCGTGCCGGGTTGACTAAAGATGATATTGATTTTATCGTTTTTGCGACGTTAAGCCCTGATATGTATTTTCCAGGAGGAGGTGTGCGTGTACAAGAACTTTTAGAGATGGATACCATTGGTGCCATTGACATACGTAATCAGTGTTCTGGTTTTATATACGGACTGTCGGTTGCCGATCAGTTTGTAAAAACAGGGATGTACAAACATGTATTAGTGATTGGTAGTGAGAATCACTCTGGGGGTTTGGAGCGTTCTACGCGTGGTCGCGCTGTGACGGTTATTTTTGGTGATGGCGCAGGAGCAGCTGTGTTGAGTAGGGAAGAGGATACAACTCGTGGTGTACTATCTACACATTTGTACTCTGAAGGTAAACATGCCAAGGAACTATCGCTAGAAGGTCCAAGTACAGGGCGTTGGGTCGATGCCATTATGGAAGACAATGATCCAGAAGATGTGTCTTATTATCCTTATATGAACGGCCAGTTTGTGTTTAAGCATGCCGTGGTGCGTTTTAGTGAAGCTATTATTGAAGGTTTAAAAACCAATAATCTACAAAAAGAAGACATTAATATGTTGATTCCTCACCAAGCTAATTTGAGAATATCACAGTTTATCCAAAAGAAATTTGGTTTGGGTAATGACCAGGTGTATAACAACATTATGCGCTATGGTAATACCACGGCCGCATCTATTCCTATTGCTTTGACCGAAGCTTGGGAAGAAGGTAAAATAAACGAAGGTGACAATGTTGTCTTGGCTGCATTTGGCAGTGGCTTTACTTGGGGCAGTGCGATTATAAAATGGTAAACAATTCCTGCGTCTGCGTTCGGCGAAGCTTCTCGGCCGTCGTAGCCCTTGCTACTATAGCGAAGTCGGCTAGTGGAGGTGCAAAGTAAGACTCATATTTTGTACTTATTTGTAGATGCATAAATCTTTTTATGTATTTTTCTTATTGTGTGAAGTTAAGATTTCACTATTTTACAAGAGTGCTTATATAAGCTAGTTAACCACAAGTTAAAAATGACATTAGAGATATTACCAAATAAAGGATTTAAATTGAATTCTGATATCTTCAATTGGAATGAAGAAAGGGAATCGGTCAGGAAAAAACTAAAGAATCTACATAAAGAAGATAACATTCTAATTGATATGTCTCAATTTTTTGGTGGAGATACAAGTCACGATATTGATCAAAGAAGAGATATTTATCAAGATATTCACGGAGCGAAAAACTATTTTTTTTTTAAACTATAACAAGAACAACCTTCTTAGTGAATTAGAAGTTCATTGGGGAATTAAAGTTTGGATTGATAATATCGAATTGGATTTTGAAAAAGACATCAATACTTATTTAAACGAGCTGAACTCAAAAGGATATAATTTTAAAGAAATTGAGCAAGGAAACTATTTGTTTGAAAAACTCAAAATAACAATTGCGGATTCTGAATCGACAGGTGGAGATGGAAATGGGCTGTCATATCTATATTCGGGACAGAATATTGAACATTTGATTAAAAATTAAAAACTAGTGGCCAACATTGGCTATAACCAGCCCAACAGAGCCGTTTAGGTAGGTTGCTTAGACAAGTTCGTTTCTCCCGTCTCCGTGCAATTCGCTATCTTTCGGTTGTTGAGGTAAATTATAACTGATTCTTCACAACAACCCATAAACAAAACTATTATTGGCAAACTGAAAATGAATGCGAAAAAAAAATACCAACCATGTAATGTAAAAGCACAATCGTGGGACTTTATAGAAAATCGGTACACAGAAGATTGGTATGGTGAGCACAAAAACCTACTCGAATTAGTTCGGCATATAAAGAATTCGGATTTAAAAGATAGGCTTTTTGGCTCAACTTCAATGGACAAACTTGTCATTAGCATTTATGATCCTATCGATTATCGAAAAGAAGCTTTACATATCACATTTGACCTTCAGGGTAGAACATGGAATTTTGAATACATCTCAAAGCCATTCCAAACATCTGAATTTGTAAGGACATATGATGAAGTAAAAGGAATTGAAAAATTTGACAACTTCATTAATATGATAAAATGGTAAAAATGAAAAAACCAGCAGATAACAGTCTACAGACTACAATTTGTCAACTCGAGTCCGCTTAGCTCTCGTATACGGTCGCCTGCCCTATACTATATTTTAGAATATACTCAAACAGATCGACTAAGAATTGTTAAAGTCATTGCTTTTTCCGATTTTTAATGCATAAAACCCCTAAATAATGGTTATATAATACCTAGATATTAATGAAAAATCTATTCGAGTTTCTATGAAAAAACTATCATTAATCTTTTTAATACTACTGTTAGTGGCTTGTAGCAATAACGATGATTCAAATAATGAAAATGAAGATAATAATGTAGTCACGGGAAATTACAAAATTGAATATAAAACACAACTATCGGACTCAGACCTAGATATGGATATCACTTTTTCATGGGATGATGAAAATGATCAACTTCAGAGTGAAACCATAAATGTTTTAAATCCAGAAGCATACTCTGAATTAACAGATGAAAGAACGGCCCTAGTTAGAGATGTTATTGGTGTTTACTTTATAATAAATAGTGGCAGCAACTATTTATCTAATACTCATGTAGAGGTTACGAATCTTGATAATAACACCTCATTTGATATTATGCTGCCAGAACCCATAGGTGCACTTAATGGAGCTTTTGATAATAATACGTTAGTAGTTGCTTTTTATACGGATAATAATGACTTTGAATTTACATATGGGGTGACTAACTAGTTAAAATACACTTACAGGGCCAAAAGTAGATTGTGCATCAAACCAAACACAACCGTTGTATGCCATTTAAAAAACCAAGTGAACTATAAAGAAAAATACACTGAGGGATTTATTTCAAACTTCATTAAAAGCTTCTGGGAGTTTGAAACTTCCGATATGGCATACCACTATGAAATCTTACCAGATGGATTTTTCGACCTGATTTTTGAAATCAAAAAAGAACAAATTACAAGAATTTCATTGACAGGGGTTTGGACAAAACAAATCCAAACTTCAATACCGGAAAATACCAAATTGATTGGTATTCGTTTCAAGCTGATTTCTGCAGAGTATATTTTTAGACAATCTATTAAAGAATTTAAAAATACAAAAACGGACTTACCAATAACTTTTTGGGGCTGTGAAAATTTCGACTTTAGCGATTTTGCAAGATTTACCGATTCAATAACCGAAAAATTGCAATATGGTTTGAAAAACCTAAAAGAAATTGATAACAGAAAGCTTAAACTTTTCAAGATTGTTTATAAACATAAAGGAGAGATTACCGTTCAAGAACTCTCAGAGAAGCTTATTTGGAGCAGTCGGCAAATTAACAGATATTTTAATAGTCGTTTTGGTTTTTCCCTTAAAACATTCTGCAACGTTCTTAAATGCCATTCATCCCTCAAACACATTGCAAAAGGAGAACTTTTTCCTGCAAGCGGTTATTACGACCAAGCCCATTTTATTAAGCAGGTAAAGCAAATTACGGGTTCGACACCGACAAATTTGTACCTGAACAAAAACGACCGATTTTTACAATTATCGATACTTCATGAAAAGTAATTTTGCATATGATTAAACTTAAAATTGTGCACTATGACTTTTAACAAATTAACACCGAATTTTGAAGTAAAAAGCATTAGAGAGACCATAGATTTTTATCAATCTATTTTAGGGTTTTCACTAGTAATGGCTGTTCCCGAAACGCAAGACGGAATCGAACAATCTTTAGAAAATGGAAAAGAATATGTTTATGCTTTAGTTAGCAAGGATGACATAGAAATGATGTTTCAACGAACAGATAGTTTTAAAAAAGATGTAAGTCTTGCTAAAGATATCTCGATAGGCGCAAGCGTTTCGTTTTATGTAGAAATTAATGGAATTAACGATTTCTACGAAGAAATTAAAAGCAAAGGGGAGAATCCTACTGAACTGAAAACAGCCTGGTATGGAATGCGTGAATTTTATCTAAAAGACAATAACGGTTACATACTTGGATTTGCACAAAAAATTAAGGAATGAACGATTATAACATAGTAAATACCCCATCTTACGGAAATGTGCGATATATAGAGATTGGCGCAAAAGAAGGAGAAGTTGTTCTATTTGTAAACGGAGGTGGTGCTGGCTACAATGGTGTTCACGCATTTAGATGGTTAGCGGATCATGGATTTAGACTTATATCAATTAATCGTCCAGGCTACTATGATATGCCCTTAAAAGAAACTGAAGGATTTGAAGACCATGCAGCTATTTATTTTGAGGTAATGCAACGGCTAGGGGTTACAGATAGCATCCACGTATTTGGACTATCAATGGGAGGCTTATCTGCTTTGTACTATGCTAAAAATCATCCAACTCAATCACTTGTTTTGTGGAGTGCAATTACAGGAAAATATATTGTAAATGAGAAAAGTGCCAATTCATCTCTTGGTAAACTTGTTCTAAGTAATAGAGGGAAAGGAATTATCTCCTGGCTGCTTAAGAAATCTGCACACTACTTTCCCAAATTAACGATTAAGGAGTTTCTAAAAACAGAAGCGGATTTGACAAATGAGGAAAAGGAAAATATAGCAAACGAGATTGTTAAAAACCCTGAGGATTTAAAAGAGTTTAAAATTTTTATCCAATCTATGACACCAATGAGCAAATTATATGATGGCATGATGGATGAAGTTAAAAAAGCTACTCATCTTAAAAGTGTGGATTGGTCCACGATAGATTGTCCTACCTTTGCTGTTCATTCCAAGGTAGATATTGACGTTCCAATTTCGCATGCCAAAAGGCTACAAGAAACCATAAATAACATACAGATAAAATATGTTAAAGCTGCAGGACACTTCGTGTGGTGGGGCAAAGAAGGAAGAGAGGTTAAAGAAGCGACAAAAGACTTTTTAAAAGAACATAGAATAATAAACAATAAGACATTTAGTTCATAATGTTTAATAGTGGCTAACGAATTTTTGGCGAAATCCCAGCAACCTTCACTCCTTTTTTCCTAACTTAGTTCTCAACTCCATCAACTATAAATAAATGCGTTGTACAACACTTTGGAAAACTTATAGTCATGAAACAAAATTTTTTGGCTTTAGTAATACTGTTTTGCCAGATTACTATTGCTCAAACTTCACAGGAGAACTTTTCGGAACTTGATCACTTTATTAAAAAGTTGCAGCTAGAAACAAACTCACAATCTATTTCTGCTGCTATCTATATGAATAATAGCCTATTTTGGGCCAATGGATTTGAAATACAAGATGATGAGGTCGTCCAAGTCAATGGAAATAGATCTTACAGAATAGGGAGTGTTTCTAAGGTCTTCACTTCAGCAATATTAGAAATGATGCGAGCTGAAAACAAATTAAATTTAGATGATCCCGTATTTGAATACTTGCCCAAATTTGGAGAGAAAGGTAAAAAGATATCGTTACGCTCTTTAGCAAACCATACAAGCGGTGTGAGACATTATGATTATGGTGAAGAGAAATTAGCTAGAAAGCCATATGATAGTAGTATTGAAAGCTTAGAACTATTCGTTAATGACCCTTTATTGTTCGAACCAAAAACAAATTATTACTACTCAAGCTATGGTTATAATCTTATTGCGGCATGCTTGGAAAAAATAGCAGAAAAAAGTTACGAAATATTGCTCCAAGAATACATTACGCAACCATATGGTTTTAATTCTATCGAAGTAGAAAAACAACATGATTTTAAGCCAGAATATGTTGATGTTTATGAAGGCAAGCGTAAAGTTGTTCAGGCAAAGGATTTGAGTTATAAATGGGCAAGTGGTGGCCTAAGATCTAATGTGACTGATTTGGTAAAATTTGGAGCACTGTTTTTTGATAATAACAGTACATTCGATAGCAACTCAAAATTGAACTTTTTTACGCAAGGAACATTGAAAGATGGTACCTCAGTTTCCCATGCAGTTGGATGGAAAGCAGACATGTTGAATACTGGTGAACGTATAATTTACCATAACGGAGAGGTGCAAGGAGGTCGTACCCATTTTTTGGTTATTCCAGGACTAAATATCTCAGTAGCAATTTCAGTTAACAGAGGCAGTTATTTCAGTTTAGATGAAGGCTTGTTTTTAGTGCAACAAGCTTTGGTTTTAGAAAAAAAGCCTTTTGGGGCTAAATTCAAACGCGATGAAGAAAAGATTTCAAAAGTCGTTAAATCCATGCATAAAGCACTTCGAGATTTCAGAACCGGTTTAAAAGAAGCTAATTTGGAGCTTATCAACGATTGTGTATCAAATGATTTTTCTAACCCAAAATGGAAGGATAAGTCCAAATTCATAGACTTCTTAACCGATAAATTAAGTAACAAAACTGTAATTGAGGAAGATACGGAAATAGATTTGTCTATCGGCGGAATAGAAAATGGCGCTATATCTACTGTTGATAATTTGAAGTATAAGAACTTATTTGACAAGGATTACACTTTTATTTTTACATTTTTTGATGAGAAATGGAGCCTGACATCCATCTCGGAGAAACTTTAAGTTGAATAAAAAACGTTAACTGGAAATTATATACAAGATGCAGTAAAATGTATACATCTACCTAAAAGAGACCCACTAATTTTGTCTCATGGTATTATTATCAAAACTTTATATGGGCTTATTGCTCATCGCAACTACAGGTATGCTGGTCTGGGGACTAGCAGGCTTTTTTGAATACTTTACGGAAATTACTCCTTTTATTAAACTACAGAATGACGCGTATCCAAGTGGTGTTCAGTTTGTGCATTGGTTTTTAATTACACTCACAGGTGGCACCTTTTTAATCGGCTACTTTACGAAATGGAAATGGACACCTTTTGCCATGGTACTACTCTTTTCTAATCTGGCGGTATTGTGTACCATTGAGACCTTTGACTTTATGTCGGAGCAATGGAGTTTTTCAGCATATAGTATAGAAATGCTATCTTATGTTGCCCATTCTTCATTTCTCTTGATTTCAGCCTTGTCTAAATCGCATTTTAGACATTTTTAAATTTAAAAAATCGAAATTCTTGAAAAAATTAAAAAAAATCTTAAAACGTATGTTTCTATATCTAGCAATTGTAATTGCAGCACTATTCTTGTCGTATTTAGCGTTCGTGAATTTTTATCCAAGTTTTGGAGGCGATGTTTCTCAAGAGCGAAAAGCGCAATACCAAACTTCTGAGCAATTTAGTGATGGCAAATTTGTAAATACCAAGGCTGGTGTTCCTGCTGATGCCAGCTTTTCCGAAATGCTAAGTATAGCCAGAAAAATGCTATTCCAAAAGATTGAAAATGGCAGACCTAAAAGCGATTTAAAAGTTCAAGAAATCGATTCAGCAGAAGTAGCTACGTATAATGGAGGAGCAAGACTAATTTGGTTTGGGCATTCGGCACTTTTATTACAAATGGACGGTAAAAACATCTTGATAGATCCTATGTTTGGCAATGTCGCAGCACCACATCATTGGTTCGGTACTTCTCGCTTTAACAAAGAGTTGCCCATTACAATTGACAAACTGCCGAAAATTGACGCAGTGCTTATCTCACATGATCATTACGATCATTTGGATTATGGTTCAATCAAACTGTTAAAATCTAAAATAGAATCCTATATTGTACCATTGGGTGTTGGAGTACATCTTGAGGCTTGGGGTATAGATAGTGATCAAATCACGGAATTAGATTGGTGGGACGAAGTAATCTTTAAAAATATAAAACTAGCATGTACACCAGCACAGCACTTTTCGGGCCGTAAATTCTCTAATAGTCAGAGTACTTTATGGAGTTCTTGGGTTATTTCATCAGAAAGTGCAAATCTGTACTTTAGTGGCGATGGTGGTTACGGAACACATTTTAAGGACATAGGAGAAAAATATGGTCCATTTGATTTGGCCTTGTTAGAATGTGGTCAGTACAACAAAATGTGGCCAGATATACATATGTTTCCTGAAGAAACCGCTCAAGCAGGCGTTGATGTTAAAGCAGAAGTTATTATGCCTATACATTGGGGCGCATTTAAATTGGCATTGCACTCATGGACAGACCCTATAGAGCGTGTCATTAAGAAGAGTAAAGAATTAAACATTCCTGTAATTGCGCCAGAAATAGGAGCATCGATTCAAATCAATAGTCATCAAAAATCGAATACCAACTGGTGGCTGTTTTAAATTGAAATCAATCAATAGTGAAAAATTATGAAAAGAGTACTTATCACAGGTGCATCAGGAATGGTAGGCCATCTCATATTAGAACAATGTCTATCCAGTTCAGAAGTTGTTGAAGTTATTTCTCTTGTGAGGAAGCCCTCTTTAAAAACACATCCGAAACTTAAAGAAGAGGTAGTTTCAGACTTTACGAGCTATCAACAGATGACGCATCATTTTGAAGCTATAGATGCCGCTTTCTTCTGCATTGGTGTCTATACAGGAGAAGTACCGGATGCCAAATTCAAAGAAATAACAGTGGATTATGCAGTTAATTTTGCAAAAGTCTTAAAAAGAAAAAGTCCAAATGCCATAATGTGTCTATTAAGTGGAGCTGGAGCAGACCGAACTGAAAAAAGTCGTACTTCGTTTGCAAAATATAAAGGTATGGCAGAAAATGCGATTTCGAGATTGGAACTCGAATTTTATGCCTTTAGACCTGCATATATTTATCCTGTAACACCACGGAAAGAGCCTAATGTAATGTACAAAATACTCCGCGTCATGTATCCTTTAATGAAACGCATCAGTCCTAGTAGCAGTATTAAATCTACAGAATTGGCTAGAGCTATGTTTACTGTAGCATTAAATGGCGCAGAAAAGGAAATATTGGAAAACATGGATATTCTTAAACTAGTACAATAAGTCAATTTGATTCTTCGGGCGATTACTGCTCTTTAATGTTTTCAAAAAACGGAAAATATATACAACCTTCGGAAAAATGTATTCATCTTCTATAAATCGGTGATTTAGCTTTGTATCAGAAAATAATATCTGATAACAATTTTAAATACATCCTATTAAAATAGAATCGAATGAATATTCAAATTAAAGAAAACATCAAGGTTAAAAAGCTAAAAGCATCGCACAGAACCATCTACACAGATATAGAAATTGAAGCTTCACCAGAAGAAGTGTGGGAAGTTTTAACCGATACAGATTCGTACAAAAAATGGGCAGTCTTCATGGTTGATGTTCAAGGAGAAATAAAAGATGGAAATCGAATAACGGTAATTTTTCAGATTAATCCAGAAAAAGAAAAGCGTAATATCATTGATCATACGATTTCTGTTATAGATAATGAGGAATTTTTCTGGGCTGAAAAAGGACCAGGTGGAATCTCTGATAACCATCATTTTAAGGTTGAATCTGTTGGAAATAGCAAAACTAGGTTCATACAATCAGATGAGCTAAAAGGTGGAATTACGTGGTTAATGGGTGGAAATCTATCTAAAATGTACGGTGAAGGCTATCAGGCATTTAATAGAAACTTAAAGACAGAAGTAGAACGAAGATTTAAAAAATAAATGCATGTTGAATATAGCAAACTAAAAACTTAAATGAATGTCAATTCGAGTGAAAATCGTAAGATTTTTGTACCTGCCTTAGCCACAGACAGGTCGAGAATTACTCTTTAGACATAAAAACAGACGTCAGTTTGAGTGTTTTTCGAAGGAAAATGTATCGAAAACAGTCAGTTTTTTCTATCGAGTTCATGTTAAATAAAGAATCAAAAAAAGAAAAAATGAATTTTAATTTAAATAATATTCCATCACAAAAGGGTCGCATCGCTATAGTAACTGGAGCCAATAATGGTATCGGTTTCGAAACCACTCTAGCAATGGCCAACTATGGCTTTAAAGTCGTAATGGCATGCCGGAGCTTGAATAAAGCAGAAAAGGCAAGGGTAGATATTTTGCAAAAAGCGCCACAAGCAGATCTAGACATACTACAGCTAGATTTGAGTAATCTAGATAGTGTAAAAGCTTTTGCCAAAAAATTCAAAAACAACTATACGAAACTCGATGTTCTCATTAACAATGCTGGTGTACTGATATATTCAGGTAAAAAGAATAATGCTGGTGTAGAATTGCAATTTGCTACCAATCATTTGGGCCATTTTTTATTGACCAACCTATTATTGGATATGATTCCAGACCATCATGCATCACGCATTGTGGCATTGAGCAGCTTGGCACATAAAAATGCAAAGATTTATTTTGACGATATAAATGGTGACCATATAAAAGATAGAGAGGCAGTATATGGCCAATCAAAACTAGCTAACCTTATGTTTGCCGATGAACTGAATCGACGTTTAAAAAAAGCAAATAAAAGTATTATAGCATTAGCTGTGCATCCTGGAGGCTCGGCATCTGGACTTTTTAGTGAAATGTCTAGGTTAAAGTATTACACCTTTAAAATTTTATCACCTTTTATTTTAAACTCGCCTGCTTCTGCCGCAAAACCATCACTTTTGGCCGCATTAAGTCTTGAAGTACAAGGCGGTGAGTATTTTGGTCCACAAGGCTTTAACGAGTTTAAAGGAAAAGTTGGCTATGCTAAACGAAGTGATTATTCAAAGCGAGAAGATGTAGCTGAAAGGCTTTGGGAATTATCAGAAGACATGACTGGCCAGTCTTTTTTGTAATAGTATCATAAAAAATTAGTATGTTTATTACAAGTAGTTCAATACCAATGGATAGCATTATTCATATTGAAAGTATTTCAGACATGCACAAGGTATTTGGTTTACCAAAACCTAAGCATCCTTTAGTGTCAATTATTCGGTTTAAGAATGTTGAAATTCAGGAGGAATTCCATCATGTCCGATGTTCTTTTGGAATGTACTGTGTTACACAAAAAAATGAAACCGTTGGAAGCATGAAATATGGACGAAATACGTATGACTTCCAAGAGGGCTCAATGGTTTTTATAAAACCAGGTCAGGTACTTACTTACGATGGTCATCAATCTACTGCAGAAGATCCAGGTTGGGCTTTATTGTTTCATCCAGATTTGATTCTGAAATCCGAATTGGGAAGATCTATAGACGACTATTCTTTCTTTTCATATGACATTACTGAAGCTTTGCATATTTCTGAGGATGAAAAGATGGCACTTAACGAGATTCTTGGAAAAATTGAAAAGGAATATCATCAAAACATCGATCGTCACAGTCAGAAACTAATTATCTCGAATATAGAATTACTTTTGGATTATTGTACGAGGTATTACGATCGACAGTTTTACACACGGAGTAACTTAAATAAAGATGTTTTAGCCAAGTTTGAACAGCTTCTGAAGACATATTATGAAGACAATAATCAATATACAACAGGAATCCCATCTGTGAGTTATTGTGGAAATGCTTTACACATGTCACCAAAATATTTGAGCGACTTATTAAAACGCGAAACTGGCAAAAATGCCAAAGCACATATTGATGATTTTCTGTTGAATAAAACCAAAATGCAATTGTTAAGCTCTAAGGCATCTATTAGTGAAATTGCCTATAGCTTAGGGTTTGAGTATTCCCAACATTTTTCAAAATTGTTCAAGGCAAAATCTGGAGTAAGTCCATCTGAATATAGGAGTTTAGGTTAAAAAAAAGCCCGAACAACTAATAATTGTCCGGGCTTTTCAGCTATTAACCAACTTTAACTAACACTTTATTATAAAACATTAAATCTTATAACAATTATTACTTAAAACTTATCTCATTATATTAGACGTAATTGGCTTTGTTTTATTTCAAAGATTAACATATTTAACGTGTATTTAACAAAAACCCTGACTAACCTAGGGCTGTCAGGGTCTTCTTAATCTAATAGTTAAACATTAACACTAACCATCAACTATTTATGTAAACTATTAAATATATTAAAGTTATGTTCTGTACTATAAAGACTCCATTTTTATATAAATGTTGCATTTTTAGACAAATATTCTATAAAAAACCTCCTCCAGATTTCTCGTCATTATCTCTACGTTTACGGGACTTAGCTCTGTATTTTCCACCACCAAAACGATAGGCCAAACTGGCGAAGATGGTTTTAAATTCTGGAACAACCTCCACTTCTTGCCTAAATGGTCGCTCACTAAGGATATTTAACTCTTGGGTGTCGAATACGTTATTAAAGTTTAAGCTAAATGTTGCTCTGTTGTCTTCCAGGAAACTGTAACGCAAACCAAGGTTTACAAAATACATTGGGTCAACTTCAAAATTAAGACCTGTATCCTTACCGCGGTACATGGCAAAAGCCGATAATGACAAATTCTTGGTGACCTTAAAGTTGTTGAACACTCTAAAGTTGAGGATGAGATTATCAACTTCTGTATTTTCTATTACAATGTCATCTTCAGTAGGATTATCAATAGTTGGGTCTAATGATTCTGCAAAACCTCTCTGTCTACGACCATACATATCAAAACTTGCATTAAAACTCCACCACTTAGTAGGTTTGTAATTGCTGGAAATTTCAACACCATAAGCAGAAGTATTGTCAAAATTGTCTATTCGTAAAGTAACACGTCCAGAACCCAAAGCCGAGCGATCAACAAAAACACCTTGGTTAATTTCGTCTTCAATTAGCCTATAAAATACACCAGCAGTAATACTTCCTTTTTTTAGATTTCTGGTATAATTAACTTCAATAGAGTTGGTGAACTGTGGTTCTAACTCCTGGTTACCAAACTGAGAAATTAAAGGTGTGTTAAACTCTGGTATAGGATTTACCTGCCCGACTCCTGGTCGATCTACACGACGACTAAAACTAAATTGGTACGCGTTTTTCTCGGATGGATTATAGGTAATAAAGGCGGATGGATAGACTTGTGTATAGTCATTTTCAAAAGGAAATTCCGTAGTTGTATTATTTGTTAAGTCCGTATCGATAGCAAATGTATTAACGTTTACGGTTTCTGCTCTAAGACCTAGTTTGTACGACCACTTTTCTAACTGCTTACTATAACTTACATAAGCTGAATAGATGTTTCGTTCGTAATCGAAAGAAGTTGATGTTGGGATATAGTTGCCAAATTCGTCCTGTACCCTGGCATCAGAGTTATACGCTAAGTCATTATTAAACAATCTGGCCTGTAAACCAGCTTCAAGCTTAGCTTTTTCAGATAATGGATTTACATAGTCTAGGTTAATCGTTGTGCGATTTCGCTCAGTATCTGTGAATTCGTCAAAGTTTGGTCGTGCTCCTGTACCAGAAAAGCGGTTAAAGGTTACTATATCATTGTCAAAGATGTTGAAATCTGTTTCTAGTTCTATGTGATGACCCTCTTTGTCAAAATCTAGTTTGTAATTAACATTGTATTGCTGGCTATGATTCTCATTGTTATTGTCAATAATTTGATTTTGGTTTTGCGTAGGGTCTGCTTCAAAAATTACTGATGTATCTCCAAATACTCCTCCATCAAATATATTTTGATTGGTAAATATGGAAAAGGTGTTTTTTTCATTAATGTAATAATCCACTCCTAACTTAAAGAGGTGCGAATTGTTCATATCTAGTAAATCTATATCTTGATTTATGCCTGTTTCTACCTGTTCTAGTTCGAGAAAGGTCTGTCTATCGGCAATATTATTACCATAACTTCCATAAAAATTTAATTTGTTGTTTCTATAGTTCATATCAATAGAACTATTAAACTTTGGCTCTAATTGATAGCCTAATCCAAAGTTAAGATTACCGTTAAAACCAATGTTTACATTTTTGTGGAGTATAATATTAATGATACCACTCATACCGTCTGGATTATATTTTGCGGACGGATTGGTTATTAATTCAATTTGCTTTATGGATGTTGATGGAATTTGTCTAAGAAGTTGCGCAGCAGGAATATTGGATAATTTTCCATCGACCATGACTTGTACATTTTGGTTTCCTCTAAGCGCTACATCACCAGTTTGTTGATCGATATTTACTGTGGGGATATTATTCATGATGTCTGATGCTGTTGGTCCAGCTGTTGTTAAATCCTTACCGACATTAATGACTTTGCGATCGATTTTTTGTTGTATAGTAGAGGTTTCGGCAACTACAGTAACTTCATCTAGGTTTGAAGTATCTTCTTCTAGACTAATATCTCCCATGTTAATGTTATAGTTTCCCTTACCTATGGTTTCTTGTTTTACAATGGTTTTGTAACCTATATAAGTAATTTCCACTTTTATAGTTCCTTCTGGAATTTTTTTAATGTTAAACGTACCATCGCTATTGGTAATACCTCCTGTAATTACTTTTTCAGTGGCATCTTTAACTATAATATTGACATAGGGTAAAGGCTCATTGAGTTGGGCATCTATGACGCGACCTGAGATTGAACCATTTTTAATATCTGAATTTGAATTGGGTTGGGCGCTTAATATGGTTGATGAGACCATAATAAGCATTAAGAAGAAATTCTTCATTTTGTGCTCGTTTTTTGATTGATTGATAGTTTCTTATTGTCTAGACGACTAATTTTGCATCATGTTACCTCATTTAACACCCCTTAACTTTTTTTTAACATATGAGTAAAAAAACATTAGTCCTTGGTGCGTCCTTAAAACCTGAGCGTTATTCTAATATTGCAATCCATAAACTTCGCAATAATAATCACGATGTTGTTGCTTTTGGCTTAAAATCTGGTAAAGTAAATGATGTGGTTATTGATACTGAGTTGTTACAGTATGAAGCTATTGATACAGTAACATTATATCTCAATCCTAAACGACAGCAAGACTATTATAGTTACATTATAGGCTTAAAGCCAAGACGTGTCATTTTTAATCCAGGTACAGAAAATCCAGAGTTTTATCAGTTGCTCAAAGAGAACCAAATAGAATTTGAAGTAGCTTGCAGTTTAGTTT
This sequence comes from Winogradskyella sp., assembly GCF_028282165.1. Taxonomy (GTDB): domain Bacteria; phylum Bacteroidota; class Bacteroidia; order Flavobacteriales; family Flavobacteriaceae; genus Winogradskyella. Next base: position 43,198 of record NZ_JANQIM010000010.1, read on the forward strand.
TGTTGAGTACTAACCAGTATTAATTAAGTGCTACTTTAAAAACGACAATCTTGAATTGACTAATGTGCCTACGGCTATGCCTTGATCAACACCAATTTCTACTGCTGCTTTATAGTGTATGCTACCATATAAGCGGCTAACGGCTGCTTCTTGTGCCGCACGTCTAAAGGACTCGAAACTGCGAATTGGTAAACCATAAGGAAGCTCAGTGGTATCATCAAATACAAAGTTGTCTCCAAAAATTGCTGTTAATACCTCTGATGATGCTCCCGAAACGACGGAGTGACCACTTGTATATTCGGGAAATGGTGGGGTTTGTAAAATAGGTGTCCACTCTAGGTCTATATGTTTATTTATTAAAGTTTCTGGTCGTATTAGATTACTCCTGTATTTTTCGTCCCAACAGCTAATAAATGCATCTGCAATGGCTATAGAGGTTTTAGTGTATGCATAGACTGTTTTTTCATAATCTGAATTGGTTTGCTTGCAAGCTATTTCGCATATTCCTATCCAATGGGCACCAGGTGTTATCTTTTTTTCGGCAAACATAAAATGCCCTTTGTTTACTGAAACAAAAGGATTACAATCCCAGAATCTTGCAATTTGAATCTCCTCACAGTCATCACCTTTTTCCCTGATTTCATTGGTGAGTTTATATACATCCATGAGTTCATTGTAAAACGCTGTACCCTTTTCCAAAGAAAACTTCGGATGGGTAATAGGTTTAAACTGAGATGCTGAATCGAGCACAAAGGTCCTAAGCTTACTCCAATGGGGTTCTATACCTTTCATGTAGGCAGGTGGCGTGGGTTCCCATTGTGATGGGTCGTTGGTGTAGATATTGTAATCTGGCATTGTCCGGGTTTCTGCATAATTATCTGCGTTCATCCAGTTGATGACCTGTTTCGATATGTTCAATCCATATTCTTTAGCATTACTAAACTCATTAAGATTTTTAATTTCCCAAGTGTGATACAGGCTATCTCTGTATCCGGTTATACTATCTTTGGAGAATACCAGTTCCTTGGCAACATCTAGATAGGCAATAATTGAAGCTAACTTTAAGTTTATGGGTGTACTTTGATCTGTAACATTTAGCTTCTTAAGCTCATTCAATTGATTAGCCAAGGACTTGTATGTACTGCTATTTTGGTTTAAGGTTTCGTAAGCGGCAATGTTAGGATATACATAGAGTCTACTTGCTACAGGTGGCGAAAATATGTCATGCACCATAACGTCCGTTAGTTGGTCTACAGCCGCATGATAATCATCTGTAGAAATTGCAATAGGTTCTTGTTCTTTTTGGCAAGAAAAGAAACTGTTTATTATAAAAAGTAGTATGAAATATGATCTTACTTTCATGATCTATTTTTGATAAGAATACATTTTTAAGTTATCATTATTGAAAACAACTACGACTAAATCTTTATCTTTCATTTTAATCATTTCAATGTGTTTTACCTGTGTATTAAAGGGCTCCATTCCATACTCTGAAATAGGATTGAAATTAGAAATATCGGCCACCATAAGTCCTTTAAGTGCTGTATAAGAACCATGGTATGTATTTACTTTATAAGAGTTTCCACCAACAAGTAATTGTTTGCTTCCATTGATGTCTACTTCAGAAAATACGTTGATTGGTGCTAACTGAAATGCCTCGGGAAAAGCTTCAAATGTATTAAACTTACCATTGTCATTTCTTAAATAACCAGAAGCTAAAATATCTGCTCTGTATTTAGTGGCATCTTCAATAAATTTTGGACCGATAATTTGATTAATAGTCTTGCCCGCGAAGCTTCTGTGATTTGTATAGATCTTGTTGACAATATTCATTTGAGAGGCAAGCTCATCTTTAGAGTTTAGAGGGTAATACTTTCCATCCTTATTATAGGTTAGCAAGGTTTCAAATTTTCCGTTTTCGTCAAAGTCATTATGGTACATTATTAAAGGACCATCGAAGTTAAGGTTAAACTTTGTGTTTGTTCCCCAATTTCCGAGTAGAATGTCTTCATCACCATCATTATCTATGTCAAACATGGAAATAGACTGCCAAAGCCCATTCATGTTTTGAGGTAAATCATCAATTAATTCCATTTCAGAATTACCTTTATTGATATAGATTAGGGGTTTTTCCCATTCGGCGGCAACTAGTAAATCCTTAAGACCATCACTGTTAATATCTTGCCAAATGGCATCATTAACTTTTGAAGTTAATTTAAAGTTTGGGTCTTTTGAAAAACTACCGCTTCCATCATTAATTAAAAGATAAGAGCTTATAACTTTTCCATAATCTCCTGTGTCGGCTAGATTTCCTATAAACAAATCTATATCGCCATCATTATCATAGTCATATGATTTTACGGTTGAAGCAACTAATGTGTTATTTGGAATTTGGTTTTGGGATTGCACGAATGTACCTTTTTGATTAAGGTATAATCTATCATTTTGATACGTCTCATTCTTTGATTCATTGATGCCCGAAGCCACATATAGATCTAAATCGCCATCGTTATCGGCATCAAAGAATATGGCGTCATTGTCTTCGTAAGCGGCGTCTTCTTCAAAGGCCTTTTGTTTCGATAGCTTAAAGCCTAAGCCAGAATTCATAAACAAAGCAGCTGCCTTACCCGAAGCATTGCCAATAAAAATATCTTCGAAGCCATTACCATCAATATCTGCTTTAGCAACTGCTGGACCTTGCATGGAAATTTTGTATGGAATCAATTTTTCTTCTGCGAAGTCATTATAACGATCCTCTATATGCGTATAATCTAACAGTGATTCTTTATTGAAGTATTTTTTTTTATTAGACATATTCTTTTTGTAGTCAAAGAAGATGTTTGTTGGGCTATAGGTAATCTTAAGATTCTGATTTATTACTGGATTTTGAATCACCTGTAGTTCGTTGTTGGGCCAAATCACCTGAATAGAATCAATACTGTTTGCGTCACCCAAACCAAAATGTAATCTACTTTCTAATGAAGACAAGAAACCTCTAGACTTAAATAGTTGTTTTAGTTGAAACTTACCATTGTTATGTACAAAGACTTTTAGGCCTATACCTTCCTTGTTGGCATTGCTGTATTCAAAATCTACGGAGATGTAATTTTTTTTACTATCGGTCGTATTTTTATAGAGTCCTGCTACACCTCCAAAATTATTAGTCACTAAATCTAAATCACCATCTAAATCTAAATCTACATAAACAGCTCCGTTAGATAAACTAGGTTGGCTATCGATCCAGTTACCAGTTTTATTTTCAAAAGTTTTGGAATTCCCTTTGAATATCTCATTACTTACTTTGCCACTAACCATCTCATTAATGGAGTTGTACAACCATTCTAAACCTTCGGCTTCTGAGCGCCCTTTAAATGCACTGGAAACATATTTCTTAAAATCCAAGCCATTTGGACGTCTAAGTATTCCGTTTGAAATAAATAAATCCTGATGACCATCATTATTATAGTCAGCAAATAGTGGTGCCCAACTCCAATCTGTATCCGCTACGTTGTTCATTAAAGCAGTTTCCCGAAAATAATCACCAGATTGGTTGATTTGAAGCATATTGCGCGAATATTGATCTTTATAGCCCAATTTGTTTAGACGCGTTTGCAAATTAAACATAGAATCATCGCCTTCGGTTTCCTTTAATATACGCTCGTCTTTGGGTAACATATCCAAGGTCATTAAATCTTGATAGCCATCACCATTAATATCTGCAGCATCGCTTCCCATAGAAAAGCGACTTATGGTCGTAAATGCCTCGCCAAGTTGTTCAGTAAAAGTGCCATCTTGGTTATTAATGTAATAATAATCATCTTCATGAAAATCATTACAAACATAAATATCATCCCAACCATCATTATTAAAATCGGCAATAGAAGCACTGAGCCCATAGCCATTTAATCCTCCAAAAATATTGGCTTCTTCACTTACATCTACAAATGTACCATTGTCGTTTTTTAACAATACGTCTCCAACTAATGGTTCTCTTATGTTTCTTAAGTCAGCTCTACCGTGAGAAAGCGTTGTATGTACAGCATGGTTGACGATGTAAGCATCTAAATCATCGTCTTTGTCATAATCAAAAAAATAGGCCTGGGTAGAATAGCCTTTAAAATCGAGACCGTATGCCTTTGCATTTTCTGTAAAAGTACCATCTCCGTTATTAATATACAGTTCGTTGTGTCCCTCAAAATCTAGCAATTCTGAAACAGCACATACGTATATATCCAATAGCCCATCATTGTTAATGTCTACCATTGACACTCCTGTTTGCCAGCTCGATTTTCCTGAAATATTGGCTTTTTCAGATATATCTTCAAATTTTAAGTTGCCTTTATTTAGATAAAGTTTATTCTTGTCCATGTTAGAAACAAAAAATAAATCCGATAGTCCATCATTGTTAATATCACCTGCTGCTATTCCACCACCATTGTAATAATAAATATAGCTGATGATATTATGTTGAGCGTCTTCCGTAACAATATTGGCAAAGTCGAGTCCAGATTCTTTTGGAGAAATTTTTGAAAAAAGATAAGTGCTCTCTGCAACTTTATCATTTTTGTCATTGTCACAATTAAACAGAAGAAGTATTGCTATTATAGCAATGTGTAATTTTTTCATCGAGGTGTAGTGGTTAGTCTTCGTTGCTAAAGTAATATTTTTTAACAAATATTTAACGATAAATCAACACGATTATAATCGTCGGCCGTGACCTAAAGATTTATAATTAAAGCGGTAACTTCTGGTGCTTATTTGATTTTTTAATACATAAAAGCCCCAAGAAAGTAATTAAGCCATTGAGCGGTAATAACTCATAGCCAACTACATAGCCGCCTAAATTTTCGGGAGGAATATTTCCTATGATAGATGTTAAAATAACAGCAATAACAGCAATAATCCAGACGTATTTGTCTCTGAGTTGGTGTTTGGTAAATATACCAAAAGCAAATAAACCCAGAAGAGGGCCGTACGTATAACTGGCCACTGTCAATAAGCTATCAATAACATTTCTGCTTAAAATGTGTTTAAAAATTATAATAGTTATAACCAGTACGATACTCATGGCAATATGAGTGTTCTTGCGGATTCTTTTTTGACGCTCCTGAGGTTTTTTTTCAATACTTAGAAAATCTACACAGAATGAAGTTGTCAAAGAGGTAAGTGCACTATCTGCACTACTGTAAGCGGCAGCAATAAGGCCTAGCATAAATGTGATGGCCAGTGTAATGCCAAGCCCGCTGTTTAAAGCTATTTCTGGAAATAGCAAATCTGTTTTAGGGCTGCCATCCATTAATGGAACTTCAATATGATGTTTTTTGGCATAGATAAATAGCAGTGCGCCCAGTAACATAAACAAGAAAGTAACTACTACTAGAACTATACTAAATGAAATCATATTTTTTTGGGCATCACCTAAGCTTTTGCACGTTAGGTTCTTCTGCATCATATCTTGGTCTAGCCCTGTCATACAGATTGTAATAAATACTCCGCCCAAGAATGATTTTAAAAAGTAACTCCTTTCTAAAAAACTGTCGGTCACCCAAATTTTGCTATATTCCTTTAACTCGTCAGAGATCAAAAACTCACTAAAGCTCCAACCCATATTTTTGTTTATAAAGTATATTGAGAGAATGACCGCAAGTATCATAAATAAGGTTTGCAAAGTATCTGTCCATACAATAGTTTTTATACCACCTTTGTTAGTATAGATCCATATCAGTAAAATTGAAATAATAACAGTTATTTCAAAAGGAATATCCCATGCATCAAAAACAAACCTTTGTAGCACAATGGCAACTAAAAACAATCTAAAAGCAGCTCCTAGAACCCTTGATATAAAGAAGAAAAAAGCTCCAGTTTTATGGCTTACAACACCAAAACGTTTTTCTAAATATTCATAGATAGAAGTAATGTTTGATTGATAATATATTGGCATTAAAACAAAAGCAACCACAACATATCCGATCATATAACCGAGTACAACCTGAAAATAACTAAACTGAGAGCCATCAATCCAACCTGGTACAGATATAAAGGTAACACCAGACAGCGATGCCCCAACCATGCCAAATGCCACAACGTACCAAGGTGATTGTCGCTTGGCTTTAAAAAATACATCATTACTATCGTCCTTACTGGTAAGGTAGGAGATGATAATAAGTAGACTAAAATATCCTGTTATAAGAAGTAAGATGGAAAGGGAATTCATGTAGTGTATTCTGATTTTGCAAAAGTTTCATGAAAAATAGTACATTTGGGAAAAAAAGTTACTTATTTATGAAAAAGATTACTTCATTTTTGGTTTTTGTATTATTTGCCTTTAGTGCTTCAAGTCAAGATTATAGGCAATTAATAGCTGAAGGAACCCACACTGTACAGCACATCGTTGATGTTGCTGAAAGTCATTTTGATTCCATAGGGAGAGGACGAGGAACAGGTTACAAGCCATTTAAGCGTTGGCAATATTTTGCAGAGCGTGCGATGGATGAGTCTGGCATGCTAAAATTACCTGAATTTTATTATAATGAGCTTGAGAATTACAATGCAAGAATCAATAGTGAAGGCCTAGCTTCTAAAACTCAGGTTGGTACTTGGGAGGATATGGGACCAACATATTGGGATGCAACGTCTGGATGGAATCCTGGAGTGGGGCGGATAACATCCTTAGCAGTAGAAGAGGGTAACCAAGATCATATCATTGCAGGAAGCGAAACAGGTGGTGTATGGAAAAGTACCGATGGAGGATCTACTTGGACGGTACTTACTGATAATCTTTCAAACATAGATGTTTATGCATTGACAATGGATCCTAGTAATAACATGACCTATTATTGGGGATCTACGGGAGGTGCAATTTTTAAATCTACTAATGGTGGTTCCACATGGAATTTGCACAGTAATTTACCTGGAGGTATAGTCAATAAGATATTAGTACACCCCACAAATCCCTTAAAAATGTATGCAAGTGCCCAAGGAAGCGGCTTGTACAAGTCCGTGGATGGTGGGCTTACATGGAACTCTATTTATTTTATATCTACAATTACAGGTTATGATTTTGAGTTTAAACCAGGGGATCCAAGTACGGTTTATGCCTCAGGAAGTGCATTTTATATTTCTACTAATGATGGATTGAGCTTTACGCAGATTAGTGGAACTGGTGGAGATCAGTTTAGCTCTGGTGTAAAGATGATAGGTGTATCGGCCAATAATCCAGATGTGGTTTATGTGGTAGAGGCCGCAGGTAACCTTTTCGGGGCTCTATATGTATCATCTAATAGCGGAAGTTCATTTACTAAACTAGATCACGGAGGAAAGAATTTCTTTGGATATGATACCAATGGAAATGACGCATTGGGCCAAGCGCCAAGAGATATGGATATCACGGTGAATCCAAATGATGCCAATGATGTGCATATAGCTGGTATTAATACATGGAGGTCTACTAATGGTGGCACTACGTTTAGTATTACATCCCAATGGGTTCCTGGTAATGCATCTAATCTAAACATAGGCTATTGTCATGCGGATGTAGATATCATGAAGTTTGTAGGTTCAGGTTCAGAAGCACAACTTTATTTAGGTACTGATGGAGGTATCTTTAAAACTGAAAATCCAACAAATGTTACTTCTAACTATTATACAGATTTAACTCCTGGGATGGGTATCAGACAATTTTATAGAATTGGTATTAGCCAAACAGATCCGGTTATTGTTACTGGTGGTTCTCAAGATAATGGTACTTCTGCACTCAGGGAAGATGGCAATTGGACAGATTGGCTTGGTGCAGATGGAATGGAAGGGTTTGTAGATAAAAATAATCCTGTGCTAATGTATGGGACTTCACAATTTGGGACTTTATATAGGACCCAATATGATTTACCTGGAAGCAATTATTTAATTCTTAATCAACCAGATGGAAAAGGTGGGCAAAATAATTGGAACTGGGTAGTGCCTTTTGAGCAAGACCCTATAGTTCAGAATACAATTTATGTAGCCTTTGATGAAGTTTATAAGTCATTGGATGGTGGCATTATTTGGTCTTCTATCTCTCCAAATGTATCCGCTAATATTGATCATTTTAAGGTTGCCCCATCAGATAATCAATTCATGTATTTTGCTGTTAATGGGCAATTTAGGTTCTCGATTGATGGTGGTAACACTTGGGTGTTATCTTCACTAAACTTAAATGGAGGCTGGATCAATTACATTGCTGTTCATCCGACAGACCCTGCTAAAGTAGCTATAGCAACAACAAATAGCCAGAAAGTTTATGTAACTACAAATAATGGTGTCACTTGGGCACCGATACCATGGGATTTGCCAAATTTTTCAGCCCAGGCTCTGACTTGGCAAGACAACGGTAAGGATGGCTTATATGTTGGTATGAACTATGGTGTTTATTATACCGATAATGATCTTGGTACTACTTGGGTGCCATTTAATAATGGTCTACCTAATGTAAGAATTAATGAGTTAGAGATTAATACTGCAGACAATAAGATTTATGCAGCTACTTATGGAAGAGGTTTGTGGCGATCGGATTTGTACGAAGAACCATTGAGTGTTAATGATTTTAAATTTGAGGATCTTTCAGTTTATCCTAATCCTGCAACAAATGAAATTAACCTTAAATGGAATAAATCCGATGATGTTAGCATAAGAATATTTAATGCTCAAGGAAAAATAATATTCTATGGCAAGAAAGTCAATTTATTTAACGGACTCAAGGTTGATGTCTCTTCTTTCAATTCAGGATTGTATTTTGTGAAATTGAATACTGCTAATGGAGAAATAACCAAGAAACTGATTTTGGAATAAGAATCGATTTAAAATAAAATAAGCCCGACTGTAAATTAAGCGCAGTTGGGCTTTTTTGTTCTTAAATCAGTAACTTCGCATTTATGGAATTTTCTTCAAAACTTTTAGAAAATGCTGTTAATGAAATGGCGCAATTACCTGGAATTGGTAAACGAACCGCATTACGTCTAGTACTGCATTTATTGAGGCAACCAGAATATCAAACATTTCAATTGTCCGAAGCTCTTTCTAATGTTAGAGCAGAAATTAATTTTTGTAAATCTTGCCATAACATTAGTGACAAGGAAATTTGTGAAATTTGCGAAAATCCTAATCGCGATAGTACATTGATTTGCGTAGTTGAGGATATAAGAGATGTTATGGCCATAGAAAGTACAGGTTCATTTAAAGGATTATACCATGTTTTAGGTGGGAAAATTTCACCAATAGATGGGATTGGACCTCAAGATTTGAATATTGATTCTTTAGTTGAAAAAGTAAAATCTGGCTTAGTAAAAGAACTTATTTTTGCCATGAGTCCTACGATGGAAGGCGATACCACTAATTTCTATATTTTTAGACAGATTCAAGGTTATAATGTCACAACTTCAACTATAGCTAGAGGTGTAGCCGCTGGAAATGAATTAGAATATACAGATGAAATTACATTGGGTAGAAGCATAATTGACAGAATCCCATTTGAAACATCTTTAAAATCATAAGCTTGTCTTGAAGCTATCGGTTATTATACTCAATTACAACGTACGATACTTTTTAGAACTTTGTTTAAGAAGTGTCAAAGCTGCAATTAAGGATATTGAAGCAGAGATTATTGTTGTTGATAATAAATCCTTAGACCAAAGTTGCGAAATGGTTAAGCGCTTATTTCCTTCTGTAAAGCTTATAGAGAATTCTGAAAACTATGGTTTTTCAAAAGGTAATAATATTGGAGTCGCCAAGGCACAAGGAGAATTTTTATGTATACTCAATCCAGATACAGTTGTAGCTGAGGATACATTTGAGAAAGTACTTCAGTTTGCAGAAACCCAATCCAAACTTGGCGTTTTGGGTTGTCAACTAATTGATGGTACAGGGAATTTTCTACCAGAAAGTAAACGCCAAGTACCAACACCCAAAGTGGCATTTCAAAAGTTAATAGGTAAAACAAACAACTATTACACAAATACATTAAGCCCAAATGAAGTTGGTAAAACAGATGTTTTGGTTGGTGCTTTTATGGTTTTAAAACGATCGGTCTATAATCTGGTGGGGGGGTTTGATGAGGATTATTTTATGTATGGAGAAGATATTGATTTATCGTATAAAATTCTAAAGTTAGGATACTCAAATTATTATTTTGGACAGACGACCATAATTCATTTTAAAGGCGAAAGTACCCTTAAAGATAAAACCTATGCAAAACGATTTTACGGTGCTATGGAAATTTTTTACAGAAAACATTTTGCAAGTAATTCTATCGTAACGGCAATAGTAAAATTGGGTTTAAAAATAGCTTCAAAAAGAGGAAAATCGAAAAAAATGATACCTATTGCTACTACCAATAGCGTAGTAGTGTCTAATTCAGTATTCAAAAGTTTAAAATCAAAACTAAAGCGACCTATAACATTTACTAAAGATCTAGAGACTATACCTGATCATGCTCAAATTGTTTTTGACCTGGACTATATAGATTATAAAACGTTAATTGACTATATGAGGCACCGAAATGGTACAAAGGAAAATAGCTATCGAATATTACTAAAAAATAGTAATTTTATCCTTGGAAGTGATAGTAATGTGAGCAAAGGTGAAGTCATAAAGCTTGATTTTTAAATGAAAAAAAGACAATAAAAAATGCTATTTTTTATTAATTTTGCACTCAATTAGCTAATAAAGACCTTCAAATTAACGATATGGCAAATTTTGAACTTAAGTTACCTAAAATGGGAGAGAGTGTTGCAGAGGCAACAATTACCTCTTGGCTTAAAGATGTTGGTGAAACTATAGAAGCAGACGAAGCAGTTTTGGAAATTGCGACCGATAAAGTGGATAGTGAAGTACCAAGTGAAGTCGACGGTATTCTAGTCGAAAAATTATTCGAGGTTGACGATGTAGTACAGGTTGGCCAAACCATAGCTATTATTAAAATTGAAGGTGATGATGCAAGTGAAAGCGGAGCACCAGCTTCAGAGCCAGTTGTAGTAGAAGCGCCAAAAGCTGTAGCCGAAGTAGCCCAAACGGTAGTTGCTGCTAAAGCATCGGTTGAACCAGTTATATCTTCTGGTGATCGATTTTATTCTCCATTGGTTAAAAATATTGCCAAGCAAGAAGGTATTTCTCAATCTGAATTGGATACCATTCCTGGTACAGGTAAAGATGGTCGTGTCACTAAAAATGACATTAAGAATTACTTGCAATCTCGCAGTTCTGCACCAGTTTCTAAACCGAAACCTGAACCTGAACCTATTGAAATTAAGGAAACTGTTGCGCCTCAAGTCGTTGAGACGAAAGTAGAAGTCCCAAAACCTAAGGAAAAACCAGCTCCGACTCCTGTAGTAGCTTCTGGTGATGATGAAATTATTGAAATGACTAGAATGGGGAAACTCATTTCTAAGCATATGATTGATTCCGTACAGACCTCTGCTCATGTACAGTCTTTTATAGAAGCAGATGTAACAAACATATGGAACTGGAGAAATAAGCATAAAAATGCCTTTAAACAGCGAGAAGGGGAAAACTTAACATTCACTCCAATTTTTATGGAGGCCGTTGCCAAAGCCTTACGCGATTATCCAATGATGAACATTTCTGTACAAGGTGATAATATCATTAAAAAGAAGCATATCAATTTGGGTATGGCAGCTGCACTTTCAGATGGTAATCTAATAGTACCGGTGATTAAGGATGCCGATCAGCTAAACCTTTTGGGTATGGCCAAAAAGGTAAACGATTTAGCAAGTAGGGCTAGGGAAAATAAATTAAATCCTGACGATATCCAAGGAGGTACATACACAGTTACTAACGTTGGTACATTTGGTAGTATTATGGGTACGCCAATTATCAATCAACCTCAAGTAGGTATTTTAGCTTTAGGTGCCATTAGGAAAGTGCCAGCGGTTATAGAAACACCTGGTGGCGATTTTATAGGCATACGTTATAAAATGTTTATGTCTCATTCTTATGACCATAGAGTGGTAAACGGTGCTCTTGGTGGACAATTTGTTAAAGCTGTAAAAGACTATTTAGAAGCTTGGGATTCCGATAGAGAGATTTAATTTTAGTATATAGAATAGTGAAAAAGACATGGTAAATCGCTATGTCTTTTTTATTTTCACACACAAAAATCATTTAATTCTAGTTACCTTTGCAAATCAAACTAAGGTTTGTCATTCCTGCATAGGCAGGAATCCACAAAAATCTTAAAAAGTTAAATTAATAAGATTCCTGCCTATGCAGGAATGACATCCATATGCAACTCAACTTAAATAAGCCCATTTGTTTTTTCGATTTAGAAACTACGGGAATTAATATTTCCAAGGATAGAATTGTGGAGATCTCTATTCTGAAAGTGCATCCTAACGGAAAAGAAGAAACCTATACCAAACGTGTTAACCCTACTATTCCTATTCCGCCAGAGGTAACTAAAGTTCATGGAATTTCAGATGCTGATGTTGCAGATGCACCAACGTTCAAGGAAATTTCAAAAGAGGTACATCATTTAATTAAAGATTCAGATTTAGGAGGTTTTAATTCTAACCGCTTTGACATTCCACTGTTGGCAGAGGAAATGTTGAGAGCAGAGGTTGATTTTGATATGAAAAACAGAGTCGCAATAGATGTACAGACAATTTTTCATAAAATGGAACAACGTACTTTAAGTGCTGCGTACAAATTCTATTGCGATAAAAACCTTGATGATGCCCATAGTGCTGAAGCAGATACTATTGCTACTTATGAGGTGTTAAAAGCACAATTGTCCAAATATGATGAACTGCAAAATGATACTAAATTCTTGGCGGATTTCAGTTCACGAAAAAAGTTTGCTGACTTCGCAGGCTTTCTATCCTACAATAAAGATGGCGAAGAATGCTTTTCTTTTGGTAAACATAAGGGTAAACGTGTAGTGGATGTCTTGGAGCAAGAACCAGGTTATTTTGGTTGGTTGCTTAATGCTGATTTCCCTTTATATACTAAAAAAGTGTTAACTGCTATTAAGTTACGTCAGTTTAATAATAAATTGGGCTAAATATATAAAGCGTATCCCTAACAGCCTTTTTATATGAAACTTATCTGCATAGGTCGTAATTATACAGATCATATCAAAGAACTTGAAAATGAAAAGCCGAAAGATCCTGTGGTGTTCTTAAAGCCAGACACTTCTATTCTATTAAAAAAGATGCCTTTTTTTATTCCGGAGTTCTCTGATAACGTACATCATGAAGTTGAGGTTTTGGTGAAAATCAAAAAAGTTGGGAAATATATTGATAAGAAATTTGCACATAAATATTACGACGAGATAGGTCTAGGTATCGACTTTACAGCGAGAGACCTTCAGGCAGAGTTAAAGTCAAAAGGACTCCCTTGGGAAAAGGCTAAAGCATTTGATGGTGCTGCAGTTGTGGGGAATTGGCTGCCCAAATCACAATTTGAAGATGTTAACCACATCAACTTTAGCCTTAAGAAAAATAATGAGGTGGTACAATCTGGTAATACAGCATTAATGCTTTGGAAGATTGATGAACTTATCGAATATGTCTCAAAGTATTTCACTTTAAAAATAGGAGATATTATTTTTACAGGCACACCATCTGGTGTTGGTAAGGTTTTTGCAAACGACGAATTAAAAGGATATATTGAGGGCCAAGAACTGTTTTCAATTAAAATTAGATAAATGGCAAAACATTATAAACTAGATCGGGTACGTGAGATGGCCGATAATGACGAAGATTTCGTTATGGCATTAGCAGCAGCTTTTATAGAAGAAGTCCCAGAAGATGCAGAGCGCTTAAGAAAAGCCGTACCAGAAAAAGACTTTTATGAGACCTATCAAGCGGCACACAAAATGAAGCCCACCATAGAATTATTCGATTTGGGGGTTTATGACGAACTCATCGAAGTACAAGATTGGGGAAAATATGAGCAAGAGGATAAAAATATAGAAACTCAACTCGAAAAAGTTTTGATAGCAGTAGAAAACGCTACCAATGAAATAAAAGCCGATTTCGGATTATAAATGCAAGCAGAAATAATAACAATTGGCGATGAAATTCTCATTGGGCAAATTGTAGATACTAACTCGGCATTTCTAGCCAGAGAGTTCAATAAGGTAGGTATTTCTGTTTATCAAATTACCTCGGTACAAGACGATAAAGAGCATATCCTTAAAGCACTTGAAGAGGCGGAGGGAAATGCAGATATTATTATCATTACTGGAGGATTGGGACCTACAAAAGATGATATCACAAAAATAACACTCTGCGACTATTTTGATGACATCTTAGTCGAAAACAAAGACGTCCTAGCTCATGTAGAGTATTTGTTTTCAACCTATATCAGTACGCCAATTTCAGATCTCAACCGTAGACAAGCATTGGTGCCGTCAAAATCAAAAGTGCTTATGAACCAGTTTGGGACAGCTCCAGGTATGTGGTTGGAAAAAAACGGAAAAGTATTTGTGTCATTACCAGGTGTACCTTACGAAATGAAAGCACTCATTACAAATGAAGTCCTTCCAGAATTAAGAAAAAAATATCATTTTCCATACATAAAGCATAAAACATTGCTTACTTATGGTCTTGGAGAGAGTGCCATAGCCAATAGAATTGAAGCTTGGGAAGATGCTTTACCAAGTTTCATAAAGTTAGCCTATTTACCCAATTTAGGTAAGGTTAGGTTACGCTTGTCGGGTAAATCTATGGACAAGAATTTATTGGAGACCGAACTAAAAAAACAAATACAATTAGTATTACCTCAGATCGAAGACATATTTGTTGGTTTTGAAGAGGACGCTTCGTTAGAAGCCATTATTGGTAAGCAACTAATAGCACTTGGTAAAACTGTAGCTGTCGCCGAAAGTTGTACTGGAGGACAAATAGCTAAAGCCATAACAACTAATGCAGGTGCTTCAAAATACTTTAATGGAAGCATCGTAACTTATGCCACAGCATCAAAAGTTAATACTTTAGGTGTTTCTAAAAAAGACATTGAAGCACATTCCGTAGTCAGTAAAGAAGTTGCCGAAGCTATGGCATCTAAGGTTAGGGTATTATTCAATACGGATTATGGGATAAGTACTACTGGAAATGCCGGACCATCAAAAGGCGACTCCGACGCAGAAGTAGGTACAGTTTGGATCGCCATAGCCAATGAACATAACGTGTATTCTGAAGTCTTTAATTTCGGGAACCATCGCGATAAGGTGATTATGAAAGCTACCAATAAGGCTTTCGAAATGCTACAAAAAGAAATTTTGAAAAAGTAGGATTTTAGTTTTGTCAAACTTTAATTATTTACTAAATTTGCACCCTGTTAAAAATTAACACACCTTAAAGAAAGAGTACAATGTCTAGAGTTTGTGAACTTACTGGGAAAAAAGCGATGGTCGGAAACAATGTTTCCCACGCGATGAATAAAACGAAGCGCAAGTTTAATGCTAACTTAATTAAAAAGCGTTTTTACATTCCTGAAGAAGATAAGTGGGTAACATTAAAAGTTTCTACATCTGCATTAAAAACAATCAACAAAATTGGTATTACTGCAGCTTTAAAGGAAGCTAGAGAAAAAGGGTTTTACAAATAATAGCTTGCGGGCTAAAGTCAATTTACAATGGCAAAAAAAGGAAATAGAATACAAGTTATCTTAGAGTGCACAGAGCACAAAGCTTCTGGTATGCCAGGAACTTCAAGATATATTACAACAAAAAATAAGAAGAATACGCCAGGTCGTATGGAGATTAAAAAGTTTAATCCTATCCTTAAGCGTATGACAGTTCACAAAGAGATAAAATAATTAAATCATGGCAAAGAAATCAGTAGCGTCTTTACAGACAGGATCAAAGCGTTTGACAAAAGCTATTAAAATGGTGAAATCACCAAAAACTGGTGCTTACATGTTCGTAGAATCAGTAATGGCGCCAGAATTTGTCAATGACTTTTTAAGTAAGAAATAAGCTTTAAAAATATAAAGTTTTGTAAAACTGCTTTCGTTTGAAAGCAGTTTTTTTATGGCTATATTTGAACGAATCTGACAACTTAGCAGTAAATCATTAAAGGCAAGGTTGTTGTTTCATAGTTTTGGGCGTTACCCTGACGGTAAACATCAGGGTCGGGCTTTTCGCTATATCCAAGACGATACAGTCTGGGGATGTCGCTTCAATCCCTAACGCAAGGCAGAGCAAACAAACGAAAAACGATTAAACGATAGAATGAGTTTTTTTAAAAAAATATTTTCTTCTGAAAAGAAAGAAACCCTAGATAAAGGATTAGAGAAATCTAAATCCTCCTTTTTCACTAAATTGAATAAAGCCGTAGCCGGAAAATCTAAAGTTGACGACGATGTTTTAGATAATCTAGAGGAAGTCTTGGTTACCAGTGATGTTGGAGTTAACACCACGCTCAAAGTTATAGAGCGTATAGAAGAACGCGTAGCAAGAGATAAGTATTTAGGTACTTCAGAGCTTAATCAAATTTTAAGAGAGGAAATTGCCGGATTATTATCAGAAACTAATGTTGGTGAAGATACGGACTATACCATACCAGAGTTGCCCAACCAAGAGAATGGTAATAAAACACCTTATGTCGTTATGGTTGTTGGCGTTAATGGTGTTGGTAAGACTACAACTATTGGTAAGTTAGCCTATCAGTTTAAGAAGAAAGGACTAAAAGTCGTATTAGGAGCAGCAGATACCTTTAGAGCAGCTGCCATAGATCAGTTACAAGTCTGGGCAGACAGAGTTGATGTCCCCATGATAAAACAAGATATGGGATCAGATCCTGCATCGGTGGCTTTTGATACCTTACAATCTGGTGTTAATCAAGATGCAGATGTTATTATCATTGATACTGCAGGGCGTTTACACAATAAGGTGAATCTAATGAACGAGTTGACCAAGGTAAAGCGCGTAATGCAAAAAGTGATCGCCGATGCGCCTCATGATGTATTATTGGTTTTAGACGGCTCTACAGGACAAAATGCCTTTGAGCAAGCCAAACAATTTACAGCAGCAACGGAAGTAACGTCTTTGGCAGTTACCAAATTAGATGGTACAGCAAAAGGAGGTGTCGTTATTGGCATTAGCGACCAATTTAAAATTCCTGTAAAATATATTGGTGTAGGCGAGGGCATTGAGGATTTACAAGTCTTTAATAAATACGAATTTGTAGATTCGTTTTTTAAATGATAAAACTTCATTTTGTCATACTGTCCCGATAGCTATCCGGATTGTTTCAGCATCTCATCAATAAGTCGTAAATAGTCAAACCTTAAAGTTTGTTTGCTGAGGTTGTCTAAGTACAAAACCTGTGAGGTCTTTGTATTATCTTTATAAAGACCGATTGTGATATCAGTATGGCGCTTATAGTATTAAAGTGAACACTGATTAGTAAAAAAAGTAAAAAGTCCTAGTCTATCCGTAAAAAAAGATATCGCAGCTAAACGGAATATCTTATTTTTACCTAAATGGAAAAAACGTACGACATACCAAAGTTTCTTTCCTACTTCAATGGAGAACAACCCAAAAATCATCATATACACTTTACCAAGTACGAGGATTGCCAAAGTATGCGCCTGCAATCGCAACCTATTTCTATAGATTTTTATCTATTGGCAATAAAATGTGGCTATGACAAAAGCCTTGACATTGGGCAAACAACGTACGATATAGCAGATTCATACATTTACTTTTGCCAACCACAAAAAACGCTCGAATGGCAGATTACCCAGCCACTTTCGGGCTATCATATTTTATTGGATACTAAAATCTTCAAGCGTTTTGCTCAAGAATATTCTTTTCTGCATTACAAAAACCACGAGGCACTTTTTCTTAACAAAGAAGAGGAAACAGAACTGTTGGATTTGTTTCAAAAAGCATATAATCTGTATTCAAAAAACAATTTTTCGCAAGACGTATTGTTGTCCTACGCATCATTGATTTTATCTTACACGAACTCGTTTTACAAAAGGCAATTTGAAACGCGTAAAAACATATATAACAAAGTAGTTTCAGATTTTTATAAGGATTTGGAAAACTATTACGACCTTAAAAACGAATCTAAACTGCCATCGGTTCAATATTTTGCCAACAAAGCGAATCTTACGACTAATTATTTTGGGGATTTAATTAGGCATTTCACAGATAAATCACCTCAGAAGCACATTAATACATTCTTGGCGCATATTGCCAAAGACAGATTGCGAAAAACAAGCCATTCCATAAGTGAAATTGCTTACGCCTTAGGTTTTGAATCACCGTCGTATTTTACCCGATTTTTTAAAAAAGAAACAGGGATTACACCTTCCGTATTTCGTCAACAGTAAATAGTGGTACTGATTCCGTAAATAGTTAAAGTCCCAAAGGGGGTTTGTATTTTATCTTTGATGTATTATGCAACTAAAGCAACATCAAAACATGGAGCAAACACGATTTCCCGACACGATTGACCATACCTTAAAAAGCCGAATGGGCGAGCAAGCCTACAAGCGTGCACTTGAACAACAACAAATCATTTCAGAAGAGCATTACGCCGTTATAAGAGGCTTGGCGGAATTTTCGGTGCGTCCGCCATTTAGAACACCAGTTCACAAATTGCCATCGGAGCATGGTATGAACACCTGGGAAGACATCTTTTTCCAGTCTGCCGATGGCGTGCCGTTAGAAGGTTGGTACATACCTGCCGTTATGGGCGAAAGCGATAAGTTAATCATCATCAATCATCCATTTCCATTCAGCCGCTCTGGTTTAGTAGGTCATTTTGGCGAACCCTTTTCGGCTGTAGATGATTTAGAAGTTGATTTTGTGGCGCACATGTCGCATTTGTCAAAAGCAGGCTATAACATTATAGCTTACGATTTACGAAATCATGGGAATAGCGGTACTGCCAACAACAATATCTGTGGTATTGGGCGCTACGAATGGAGAGATTGTGTAGGTGTAAAGCAATACGTGGATAACCATCCGAAATACAGCAAAATGAAAGTAGCACTTTACAGCCGTTGTACAGGTGGTAATGCACAAATTGAAGCTATTTACAGATGCCCTGAATTGTTTGAAAACGTGGTTTGCTTTTTTGGTCCGATGACCATTGAAATGGACGCCTGTATGCAAACCTTTGCCAACCTATCGGGTGTTGGGCAATATTTTGACCTAATGACCTATGAGCAGGTTAAGTTGGGTGGATTCACTAGTGAAGAAATGACACCGATTCCATTCAGTTCTGCAGTAAAAATGCCGTATTTTATATCACAAGTGAAGAATGATAGTTGGACGGATAATCCGGCTTCTGGCCAACGATTATTTGATGCCATTGGCTCAGAGGAGAAAGAACTGTTCTGGATTGAAGGCACTACACGAAGGTTTGATGCCTATAATTACTTCGGAATATATCCTGAAAGAATGGTAGGTTTCTTCGATAGGTATATGAAATAAAACAAATACCAAAAATGCGAATGTATAGAAGACTTGAAAGTCTTTAATAAATACGAATTTGTAGATTCGTTTTTTAAATAGAAATTGATCGCATTTCGTATTTTTATAAAAAATACCAACCATGCGCTACTATTTATTCCTTTTTACCTTTTTGCTTGTTTTTTCTTGTAAAGATTCTGAATCTAGAGAAGCACGAGAACCGATATCAGAATCAGAAACTATTGAAACTACGAAGCCTAAAGACAATTTAAGTGCTATTTCAACCAAGGATTTTAGGGAGTTTAAAGTGCTGGACTCAAAAAATTTGACTAAGGCAGACATTTGGGCCGAGATCAATCCGCAAATGACAGCCTTTACGGAAGGCGATTACAAACGCTTAAAGCCACTTATTCTCGAACAAGATATTCCTACACTTCAAAAACATATTTCGGAGGGTAATTTTGGTTATGAAGAATTGACCAAATTTTACTTATATCGAATCCGTAAGTTTGATCGCGAAAACGAATTATCTCTAAATTCAGTGATTTCAATCAATCCGAATGTGATTAATGAAGCAAAAACACTTGATCAGGCAGACAAGTTAGATGTGGAATTTACACATCCAATTTTAGGGATGCCAATTCTCCTAAAAGATAATATTAATGCTTCTGGTATGGCTACAACTGCAGGTGCGGTGGCTTTAAAAAGCAATGTTACAGACGATGCATTTATAGTAAAACAACTCAAATCCAAAGGCGCTTTAATCCTAGGTAAAGCTAATCTCAGTGAGTGGGCCTATTTCTTTTGTGGCGAGTGTCCAAGTGGCTATTCGGCTATTGGGGGACAAACCCTTAACCCTTATGGAAGGCGTATCATTGATACAGGCGGATCGAGCTCGGGAAGTGGCGTAGCAGCTTCGGCCAACTTTGCCGCAGCAACTATAGGTAGTGAAACCTCAGGGTCAATACTATCACCAGCAAGTCAGAATTCGGTGGTAGGCCTAAAACCTACTATTGGGTTGGTCAGTCGAACTGGTATTGTACCGATTTCTTCAACTTTAGATACTGCTGGTCCAATCACAAGAACAGTAATAGATAATGCCATTGTTTTAGATGCTATATTTGGAGAGGATCAGGCAGATTCTAAAGCGTTTATGATCATGTGGGAATCTGGCTTTTACACTAAGGATTTAAAGAATTCAAGCTTGCAAGGTAAACGATTCGGTGCACCAAAGCGATTGTTGGAAGACACCTTATTTACTAAAGCCATTACAGTATTAAAACAACAAGGTGCAGAGATTGTGGAGATTGACGAAGAGCAACTCGGCTTGCCAAATTTTCTGAATTTACTCAATCTTGACATGAAAAATGATTTGCCAGCTTACATGGAAAATTACGCAAACAAATCCATTACTTTAAGAACAGTTGCCGATATGATGGCTTTTAATTTGGAGGATTCTTTAAAAACCATGCCTTATGGACAAAAGTTATTTCAGGGCATTGTAGATGATAAAGGGGATGCTGTCTTTTTAGAACGTATAAAGGATACCCTAAGCAGAAATGGGAAAAAGTATTTTGATACACCATTTGAGGCGCATCATTTAGATGGCTTCTTGTCAATTAATAATCAACATGCTGGTTTTGCCGCAGTAGCCGAGTATCCTGCACTAACAGTTCCTATGGGCTATACCGATAAAGGTGTTCCTAAAGGGTTGACCTTTATTGCAAAGCGACTTCAAGAAAAGCAATTATTAGAGTGGGCTTATGTCTATGAACAAGCTTCAAGAGCGAGAGTAGCCCCAAAAGATTATAATTAACAAATTCCAAATTCCAAATTCGTAAATCGTAAATCGTAAATCGTAAATCGTAAATCGTAATTTGTTATGTATCTTTGCAAACCGATTTATAAAGACATGCGTACAAAAACACTCAAGAAGAATAGAATTAATGTTGTGACACTCGGTTGCAGCAAAAATGTTTACGATAGTGAAGTGTTGATGGGTCAATTGAAGGCGAGCGGAAAAGATGTGGTCCATGAGGAAGAGGGTAATGTTGTAGTCATTAATACTTGCGGTTTTATAAATAATGCCAAAGAAGAAAGTGTCAATACCATTTTGCATTATATGCAGAAAAAAGAGGAAGGCGAAGTTGATAAGGTATTTGTAACAGGGTGTTTAAGTGAGCGCTATAAGCCCGATTTAGAAAAAGAGATCCCTAACGTTGACAAATATTTTGGCACTACAGAATTACCAAGTTTGTTAAAGGCATTGGGTGCAGATTATAAGCACGAGCTTATAGGAGAGCGCTTAACAACTACGCCAAAGAACTATGCCTATTTGAAGATCGCTGAAGGTTGCGACAGACCTTGTAGTTTTTGTGCTATCCCATTGATGCGTGGTAAGCATAAAAGTACGCCTATTGAAGATATAGTAACAGAAGCAGAAAAGCTAGCCGCCAATGGCGTAAAGGAGCTTATTCTCATAGCTCAGGATTTAACATATTACGGGTTAGACCTATACAAGAAAAGAAATCTAGCCGAATTGCTTGAGCATTTGGTGAAGGTTGAAGGTATTGAATGGATTCGTCTACATTATGCATTCCCAACAGGCTTTCCTATGGATGTTTTGGACATTATGAAGCGCGAACCTAAAATTTGCAATTATTTAGATATTCCACTGCAACACATATCCGATGCCATTCTTAAGAGTATGCGCCGAGGGACTACTAAAGAAAAGACCACAAAGTTGCTCAAAGCATTTAGGACTAAAGTACCTGAAATGACCATAAGAACGACACTCATCGTTGGTTATCCAGGCGAAACAGAAGCCGATTTTGAAATACTCAAGGAATGGGTCAAACACATGCGTTTTGAGCGCTTGGGATGCTTTACGTATTCTCATGAAGAAAATACCCACGCTTACAATTTAGAGGATGATGTTCCGGAAGAAGTGAAGTTACAACGTGCCAATGAAATTATGGAAATACAATCACAGATTTCTTGGGAACTCAACCAAGCTAAGATAGGACAAGAATTCAAAGTAGTTATAGATCGAAAGGAAGGGAATTACTTTATAGGACGTACAGAATTTGACTCACCAGATGTGGATAATGAAGTCCTAATAAATGCTACACAAACCTATTTAAAAACAGGAGAGTTTACCAAAGTTAAAATTATTGAGGCTGAAGACTTCGATCTATACGGAGAAGTTGTTTAAAGCTTAAAATCAATAAGATTTCCTTGCAATTCGAATGGATGAAAGCGTGAGAACAATTCTTCAGAATACCAACCTAATTCTCTGGTTTTCTTAATCATTTCTGTATGTTTTTTGTTTTGGTAGGCGTATTGCATCATAGCGTCACCAGTTTTCCAAAGTGAAAATGTGGCCTGCATTAAGAGTGGCCATTCTCCAATACCTTTCGAAAAGATTAATCCAGCATAACCATCCATAGATTTAGAAACCGAGGGAACGTATTTCCAGAATCTATAAGCTAACTTTGGCTTTATGGTGGCTCTTGTTATTACTGCTAGGGGCTTGGATTTATCATAAACCTTAGTCGCTACAAATGGTTCTTGTTTGCTCCATTGACCGTGTGCTTTTATGGTATGCATTAACACATGGGTGTGTTTCATACATTCTTCGATATATAAACCCATAATATCTGAGGCTAAGAAATCTTTAGCTTCAGTTTCGGAATCGAAGACCGTAAGCAATCCATAAGTCGAAAAATCTGGCCAAATTGAAAATCCATTCCCACTACCACTTCCTAAAGCTTTCCAAAATGTTAAACCTGGTATTATTTCATTGATAAGTGGTGGCCTGCCCATACGAGCTAAGGCGCTCCATTTTCTGCGCTTACCTTGGTATTTAAAGAAAGAAACAACTACTGTTTGAGGCATTTAGCTAATGGAATTCAAGGTATAAAGAAAACTTAATTCAACAATACTGGTTTCCCAAGTCCTAGACCTTCAAGTTTCTCTAATTGTGTTTCTGCATCTCCAACGATGAGATAAATCATTTGGTCAGGTTTGATATAGTTTTCAATTAAAGTTTTAATGTCATTAAGGGTCATATTATTAACAATGGTTTCACGTTGTTTAGCATAGTTATCTGTCAAACCGTAATTACTGATATTGCTTAGCATATTGAGTTTTGCACCAAGTGTTTCAAATGCGCGAGCGGTGCTTTTTATGGTAAAACCTTTTGTGACTTCTAAATCGTTTTCATCATAATTTTTGCCATAGTCTTCCAAGATTTTTTTTACTAGGCTCGTCGCTTCATAGGTAACATTGGTACGTATGCCACTGCTTATTGTAAAGGTGCCTTCATAGGCCGTACCATTGAATCTTGATCTAATGCCATAAGTATAACCTTTGCCTTCACGTAATTCTTGTGTAAGTTGCGAAGCAAAACCTCCACCTCCCAAGCGGTAGTTCATAACTGTTGCTGGGTAATAGTCCTTATCTGTAGCCTTAGGTGCTGGATATCCAAAACGGATAACAGATTGTTTAGCACCAGGAACATCATAAAAATATAAAGTAGATTTTTCAGGATACTTTGGAATAGGTAATTCAGGAATTGCCAATTCTTTTATTTTCCACTCATTGTTGATTTTTTCTAATGCCTTAACCACTTGGGCTTCAGATATAGCACCTACAATATGCATATGAGTTAAGGTAGGTGATAGATTAGTAGTGTAATATTTTTTCAAATCTATCAAGTCAATGCTGTTTACAGATTCCTCACTTCCATTGTTGTTAAAGGCCAAGATGTTATTATCGCTGTATAATAATTTGGCAAACTCATTTTCTGCAATGCGATTTGGATTGGCTTTGCTGCGTCGTATACCACTAATAGTGCTTTGCTTTATAAGTTCGAATTCTTTTTCATCCCAACGAGGTTCTAACAAGATTTCTGTCACTAGTTTCATCGTAGTGTCAAAGTGTTTAGAAAGTGTAGTTCCTGATATGGTAATATTGTCATTGGTTGCATAAGCGTAAATACTTGCTCCGATACTTTCAATAGCATTCTCAAGTTCTTCAGGTGTCTTATTTTTAGTGCCTCTAGTTATGAGTTCTGCTAAAAGATTAGAAACACCAATCTTATTCTTATTTTCAAACAATAGCCCGCCGTCAATTTGTATTTCAAATTGTACTAGAGGGACTTCATCATTTTCAATACCTAAAAGTGCAATACCCGACTCCAATTCTTTTTTCCAAACTTTTGGAATATTTAACTCTGGGCTTTCCCCGTATGGGGGTTCTATACTTCTGTCAAACCTGCTTGGCGTTCTTTCGTAAGTCGCAACAATGCTAGCATCGAAAGTCTCTTCAGCACCATCAATAATTTTTTCTTCGACAACACTTGCTAACTGAGAATTGTCTAATATCAAGTTCTTTTGACCTTTAGGAACAAAACTTGTGGCAATATGATTCTTATCCTTAATGTAGGTATTGTAAACGCGCATCACGTCTTCTGGTGTCACCGCTAAAATGTTTTTTACATCTTGATTAATAAAACCAGGATCACCAGCAAAAATTTCGTATTGTGCTAATTGAAAGCCTTTGCCTAAGACGCTAGACAGACCTTGATAAAAATCGGTTTCCTGTCCTGCTTTGATTCGATTGAGGTCTTTTTCGGAAATACCATTCAACTCAAAATCCTTCAGTCCATCTTTTATTGCAGAGGCAACCGTATTTAAGTCCGTTTGATTAAATGCCGTAACACTTAATGCCAACTGACCAGTAACTTCAGAAGACCATTGATACATGCTTACGTTACTGGTAAGTTGTTGGTCTTCAATAAGAATCTTATATAATGGTGCCTTTTTTCCTTGCGTTAAGTATTGGGATAATACGCGCAATGGATAAGAATCTGGATGATATTGATATACCGTAGGCCATGTCATTGTTAACCTTGGTGCTCGTGCAAAGTTATCCTCATAAAATAAACGCTTAGAGGATTTTAAGGTCACAGGTTGTTTTTCCATTTTTGGAATGTCTTCGCCTCTTGGGATTTCATCAAAATACTTTTTAACCCAAGTTTTGGTTTGCTCAACATCAATATCTCCGGCTATAGTTAAAGTCACATTATTTGGAACATACCAACGTCTAAAAAACTCTTTAACATCATCTAACGTGGCATTTTGTACATCTTCCAGAGAACCGATGACTTCCCAACTATAAGGATGGCCTTCGGGGTATAAATTGGTGTTAATCACATATGAATTATGACCATAAGGTTGATTGTCTATAACTTGTCGTTTTTCGTTTTTAACTACTTGTTTTTCTTTCGCCAAAACAGGTTCAGTAACCGTATTGATGAAGAAACCAAGTTTATCTGCTTCTGCCCAAATCATTTTTTCCAATGCGTCTTTTGGTACGGTTTGAAAATAATTAGTTCGGTCTCGACTTGTCGAGCCATTGGCGCCAGAACCACCAATACGCGCACTCATTTGGTCTAAACCGCCTTTACCAAGATTCTCGGATTCTAGGAATAAGAGATGCTCAAACAAATGGGCAAATCCTGTCCGACCTTCTTTTTCCCTAGCAGAACCGACGTGCGCTGTTAATGCTACGGCCACCACAGGATCAGATTTATCAATGTGAAGAATTACCTGTAGGCCATTATCTAAAGTAAATTTTTCAAACTCTACTTTAAACTCTGTTGCCTCTTCTTTACTTTCTTTCTGCTGGCAAGCAGAGATTATAAAAAGAATTGAAAAACTTAAAATTAAAAGTCTAAAATATTTCATGATTTATTTTTGATAGATGATTGTTTGATGTTTTATAGTCGTCAGTTCAAGTATCTTGACGTTTCCGTAAGGATCTATCGAGGACTATAATTCATAAGCATTATTATTAACTAAGAAAATAGAATTGACTAAAAACAGTTTCCCATTTTCCCAAAAACTTCTAAATAAAGTATTATCGACAAAATAGATAAAGCTTCCACTTCCCATGCGTTCTTCACCAAATACTAACGTTTTGTTGAGGTTACTTAGTGCATCTTTCCCTGCAAAACCCGAATAAACTTTAGTATTGTCTAAATAAGCAATATTATAACCTCTATCTAAAAGGCTATAAGCCGAACTTCCTAATTTTAATGTAAAGTAGTAGTTATCGTAACCGAAAGCCATAGGGTGTGTATGGTCTACTTTGGTTTTAAAAATGGCACCAGTAATAAGGTTATTGGTATACTCGCGTTCACGTTGGGCATATGGTGTAAGATTATCACTATCATTTTCATTTTCCGACGGCTTAAATTTTAAGCTAAAACCATCCTTGCCAGCAAAACTTCGTAATGCGTCATCTATAGCTATAACCTTTCCTCCAGAACGCACCCAATCTTTGAGTTTATTCATATTATTCTCGTTCAAAACACTTCCATAATAGCCGCTTGGTATGATTAGAATATTGTATTTGCTAAGGTTGATGCCACCAAAATCATCAGTATTTAGAGAGGTTAAAGGATAATGCAATTGCTGTTCGAAAAAATGCCAAATAGCACCATAGCTCAAAGATGAAGTACCTTCTCCAGAGAGTACGGCAACTTTTTGTTTGTTGATTAGTTTAACATCTGGCGAACCAATATCTGGCACATTTTGTGAAAAACCAGAATTAATCTGCATTAAGGATCGATCGTGTTTTTGGGCTAAACTATTTAACTTACCAACAAAATCTTCAATATGTTTATTGTCTCCTTTAGTAATGATTAATGCGCCACGTTCAAACTTTGAACCATTTGAGCTAAAAGGTTTTTCAGTAAATCTAATTTTGAAATCCTGTTGTAGCAGGTCTCCTAAAAATTTTGCGTCTTCTATAGAATTCCATTTGCTGACGTAGCCATAGGCATTCTGTAAAGCTTGTGTTGTATTTTGTTCTGAAAATTTATCACTGCTAACTTTTGTAGTACTCGCTATTGCTTCTAAACCATAGGCATAAGGTACTGACCAAGCCGTAATATCGTAAGTGAGAGAGTCGGTCAGTTTGGCATTGGGTTCAAACAGTACTTTGACCATTTTACCCTTAGGCTGACTCGTATGAACGACTAAAGTATTAGAATCAACAGTCATACTTCCTTGCTGGCCTGTGTTATAATCATAGCCTGAAACTCTAGAGCCGTTAGCATTCTCGTATGTAATATCATGCTTATTCAGAAGTGTCTTAAGACTATTTAAGTGGTCTGCATTGCCTTTTATGACGTAACTCTTGTATTTTAAGTTTGAATTATCAAAGAACTTGGCAAACTCGGTATTGATTTGTTTGGCATTTTTTGAAGCCATTTCAACCGTAGAAAGACTTGTTACCGTGTGATGCGTTAAGCGTTCCACTAAAGTGAGAACATGTCCTTCATCATTCAGAATTCCTAGTCCAGCAATGCCATGCCCACCTTGTTCATAGGTCATGCCAATGGCTCCCATATAGGTGGGATACGTATCACCATAACTTGGGTAAAATAAATCGAAGCGTTCTCTGGTAAAAAACAACCAGCCCTCAGCATCAAAGTACTTAGCATGGTTTTTCCCAATTTGCGTTTGAAAATCCCTTTGCCAATCATTTATAACCTCATGAAAAGGTTCTGCGGCTGGCGCAAAATAATAGGGTTCATTTGGTCCCTGCTCGTGAAAATCCACATGAATATGAGGCATCCATCTATTGTAAACTTTTAATCGTGATGCGCTTTCAATTTGTGTTGCCCAGGCCCAATCTCTATTCAGATCAAAGAGATAGTGGTTAGCTCTGCCACCAGGCCATGGTTCGTTATGTTCGCGGGCTTGTTGGTCAATGTCATAGGGTTGGCTGGCTGTTTTATTGTACCAGTTGACATAGCGATCTCTTCCATCGGGATTTACACTAGGGTCAATAATTACTACAGTGTTTTTTAATAGGTCTTTCCTTTCAGTTAGAAGTTTATAAAGTGTTAACATGGCGGCTTCAGTACAAGAGGCTTCATTACCATGTACATTGTAGCTCAGCCAAACGATGGCAATATCTGTGGCACTTGGCGTTCCGTCGAGTAAACCTGTGTTTTTTAGATTGTTCCGTCTTATAGTTTCTAGATTTTTGATATTTTCCTCACTAGAAACATAGGCCACATACAAAGGTCGACGCTCGTAAGTTGTACCGTACTGTTCTAATTTTACTTGATTGGGAACAGCTGCCGCTACAGATTTAAAATAATCGATCACCTCATGATTACGGCTAAATTGTGTGCCAATATCGTAACCTAAAAAATCACTTGGTGTTTGAATATTTTGCGAAGTAACAGTAAAAAGAGTATGTGATGCAATAAAAAATACGATCAAGAAATTGCGCATGGGTGGTGTTGGATTTGTTTCAAAACTCGTAAATATAAAGCGCGATTTTTAGAATAAGGCACTTGTAGTTTGAATTAACTAAAAATTAGGAATTAGAATAATCACTTAATGTATATTTACACATTCGTTAAATTATAATATGCCGACTGACTGTATTCCTTTTAGAGCAACCAATTATTTTTCTGATTTTATTTGTGATTATTTAGATGAAAAACCTACATTGAAAGGGCTATATAATCGCTTTCCAAGATTAGAGGGTTTTAAAGCTCAGATTGAGGAAAAATCATTGTCATTTCGAAGCGAAGCGAGAAATCTCATTGCGCAAGTCATAAAAAATCAATACACTAACCTTAAGACTTCTGAGCTTACTAATGAGAATATTGAAAATTTAGCTTTAGAAAATACCTTTACCATCACTACGGGTCACCAGCTTAATTTGTTTACGGGACCCTTGTATTTTCTTTATAAGATTGTTTCCACTATTAATTTAACAAAGGAGTTAAAGGAAGCGTATCCTGAGTACAATTTTGTGCCTATCTACTGGATGGCTTCTGAAGATCACGACTTTGAAGAAATCAATTATTTTAATTTTAAAGGGAAGAAAATCCAGTGGCATTCTGTGCAAACGGGAGCTGTGGGTCATTTTAATACTGATGGTTTAGATGAGGTATTTGAGGTGATTTCGGCTGAATTTGGTTCGGGTAATTCTGCTCATCAATTAAAGACTTGGTTTAAAGAAGCCTACCTTAGTCATAATAATTTGGCGGATGCCACACGTTATTTGGCAAACGAATTATTTGGTAAATATGGTTTGGTTATTCTAGATGCAGACGATAGGGAATTAAAGCGTTTGTTTATCCCTCATATGGAAAAAGAGCTTCTTGAACAAGTGGCGTTCAAGCACGTTTCAAACACAAATGAAGCATTAGAAGCGTTAGGACTGAAAATTCAAGTGAACCCAAGGGAGATAAATTTGTTTTATATCAATAAAGGCTTAAGAGAGCGCATTGTTTCTGAAGATAACAAGTTTAAGGTTTTAAATACTGATTTATCTTGGACTGAAGAGGACCTGATAAAACATCTTCAAGAATATCCCGAACGTTTTTCACCAAATGTGATCATGCGACCGTTGTATCAAGAAGTCATCTTACCAAACCTGTGTTATATTGGTGGCGGAGGAGAGATGATATATTGGTTGCAATTGAAATCTAATTTCGAAGCTCAAGGCGTTACATTTCCTATGTTATTGCTTAGAAATTCTGCCTTAGTAAAAACAAAAAAACAAGCTGAAAAACTTGAAAGATTGGGTATTTCAGACAAAGATTTATTCTTAGATAGAAATACCTTTATTAATAAAAAAGTACGTAAAATCTCCAATATTGATATTGATTTTTCTGACCAAATAAAGCATTTAGAACAACAGTTCGAAGATTTACATAGCCTTGCAGCACAAACAGATAAATCGTTTTTGGGAGCGGTAAAAGCCCAAGAAGCAAAACAACTAAAAGGTTTAAAATATCTCGAAAAACGATTGCTCAAAGCACAAAGGCGAACATTAAAAGATCAAATACAACGCTGTACCGATTTGCAAGATCAGTTGTTTCCTAACCAAAGCTTGCAAGAACGTAACACTAACTTTTCTGAACTTTATCTGCAATTTGGGGATGAGCTGATATCAGAATTAATGCAAGCCTTAAAACCGTTAAGCGGCCAGTTCTCAATATTAACTATCTAGAGTGTTAAAATAAGCTTTAGAAAAAATCACTGAAATTTAAATTGAGGTATTGCAACACATATGTTTTTTAAACTTTAAAAGAAACTTTATCCGCAATAGGGTTTTAGAATAATTTGAAGTCCACAATTGTTAAAAAAATACCTAAAAAATACTAAAGTGCAAATCTCGAATCTGAAAGCAATTGTTATTTTTGCACATGCAACATAACAAAGTCCTAATTTTAGATTTCGGATCGCAATATACACAGCTAATCGCTAGGCGTGTAAGAGAGTTAAATATTTATTGCGAGATTCATCCATTTAATAAGATTCCATCAGAGCCTGAAAGCTTTAGAGCCGTTATTTTATCAGGTAGTCCAAATTCAGTAAGAGGAGAAGATGTACTGCATCCAGATCTCTCAGGGTTTAGAGGTAAAAAACCCATGCTTGCAGTTTGCTATGGTGCGCAATACTTGGCGCATTTTTCAGGTGGCGAAGTGGCAGAATCCAATACACGCGAATATGGTCGTGCCCATTTAGGGTTTATAAAAACTGATGAGGATTTTTTTGAAAATATCCATGAAGGGAGTCAGGTTTGGATGAGTCATAGCGATACGATAAAACAACTGCCAGATGGTGGTATTTTATTGGCCAGCACGGAAGATGTTGAAAATGCAGCATACAAAATTGAAGGCGAAGATACGTATGCCATTCAGTTCCACCCAGAGGTCTATCATACAACAGATGGGCATCAATTATTACATAATTTTCTGGTGAAAATTGGTAAGATTGAACAGGATTGGACACCAAGTGCTTTTGTAGAAGAAACCGTTGAAGAGTTAAAGGAAAAGCTCGGAAATGATAGAGTAGTATTGGGATTGTCGGGAGGTGTAGATTCTTCGGTAGCCGCTATGTTATTACATAAAGCTATTGGAAAAAACCTCTATTGTATCTTCGTTAATAACGGATTGCTGAGAAAAAATGAGTTCGAAGATGTATTGCATCAATACGAAGGCATGGGATTAAACGTTAAAGGTGTAGATGCTTCGGCACGCTTTTTGGATGCCTTAGCAGGAGAGAGCGACCCAGAGAAGAAAAGAAAAATAATAGGTCGTGTGTTCATTGAGGTTTTTGATGATGAAGCACATCGTATACAAGATGTAAAGTGGTTGGCGCAAGGTACAATATATCCAGATGTTATTGAAAGTGTATCGGCTACAGGAGGACCAAGTGCTACGATTAAGAGTCATCACAATGTCGGTGGGTTGCCAGACTTTATGAAACTAAAAGTAGTGGAACCATTAAAATCCTTGTTTAAGGATGAAGTGAGACGTGTTGGTGCTTCTATGAATATGGATTCGCACCTGTTAGGTCGTCATCCTTTTCCTGGTCCAGGACTGGCGATACGGATCTTAGGAGATCTAACCCGTGAGAAAGTACGTATATTACAAGAGGTAGATGCGATTTTCATTAATAACTTACGCTCTTGGAATCTATACGATAAAGTGTGGCAAGCAGGTGCTATGTTATTGCCGGTAAATAGTGTTGGTGTTATGGGAGATGAGCGCACCTATGAAAAATGTGTGGCCCTAAGAGCAGTAGAAAGCACAGATGGTATGACAGCAGATTGGGTAAATTTACCATATGAGTTTTTGCAAAAGACCTCTAATGAAATTATAAATAAAGTAAAAGGTGTTAATAGAGTGGTTTATGATATTAGCTCTAAACCACCAGCAACAATAGAATGGGAATAAAGAAGTGACTTAGTAGCTGATTTTGTTTCCAAAGCTTTAATTAGCGAAAATTAGATACATGAAGAAATTTTTAACGATCATATTAATAGGCTTTGCCATTAATCTTGGTGCCCAAAACTACACAAAACATACCGTAACTGATGGTGAAACCATCGAGAGTATTGCTAAGAAATATTTGGTGACCCCTTTCGATATTTTTGCATTAAATCCAGATGCCAAATCAAATTTTCAAACCAATACGGTTTTGATTATCCCTAATTCAAAAATTAAAAATGAACCTATTGAGGAAGAATCTAGAGAACTCATAGGTTATAAAAAACATAAAGTCAAACGCAAAGAAACCCTTTACGGACTATCCCAAAAATATGGTGTATCTGAAGAAGATATTAAGAAAGCCAATCGATTTTTATACTCCGAAAATCTAAAAAAAGGAGACAGAATTAAAATACCAAGGTTTAAAACATTTGTTTCTAAACAAACCTTAAAGAATACGATTAAGAAATACACCGTACAGCCCAAAGAAGGAAAATGGCGTATTGCCTATAAATTCGGAATTACGGTGACTGAGTTAGAAGCGCTCAATCCAAATATGAAACCGATTATTCAACCAGGAGATGAGCTTAACGTGCCCAATATTGAAGATGAGGCAGAAAAAAAGGTCGATTCACTTTACAGTTATTACGAAGTATTGCCAAAAGAAGGGTTTTACAGATTAAAAATAAAAACAGGTTTAACTCAAGAAGAATTAGAAAATCTAAATCCAGAATTAAAAGAAGGTGGATTAAAGGCAGGTATGGTTTTAAAAATACCAGATACAATTAGTACAGCCTCTAATGTTTCTAGTGTAGAGACCACTAGGTTAGCATCTAAACTAAGCAATTTTAGAACTAAGAAATTAGCCTTATTGATGCCTTATCGCTTAAACAAAATCGATACAGATTCAGTTGAAGAGACAAAAGCCATGATAAAAAACAATAGATTATTATCCATTGTTTTAGATTTTCATATCGGTGTAAGAATGGCATTGGACTCAGCCAAACAATTAGGGATTTCTACAGATTTAAAAGTCTTAGATACACGCTACAGAGCATCACGGACGCGAGAACTGTTATCAGAGAATGATTTTTCGGACTATGATGCAGTTATAGGTCCAATGGAAGAAAAGAGCTTTGATAGAGTAGCAGTGGCATTGCGACGCGATAGAGTTCCTGTAATCGCAGCCCTGAACAAACCAAAGGAAGTTTACGAAAATGTATTTCAGACGATTCCAGATGATAAGCTATTGGAAAGCGCCATGATTGATTTTGTGAAAAAGGATAGTTTAAAATCTAAGGTAGTAGTAATTGCAGATAGGGCCAATCGTTCAATTGCAGAAAAGTTAAAGTCCAAATTTCCTGATGCTAAGCTTATATTTTCTAGGCCAGATAAGAAAACAGGTAAGGATGCACATTTTATTTATCCGGTTGATTTAGAGAATGTTTTTCCACCTGGAAAGACCATCGTATTCCTCGAGACCAATAGCAAACCTTTTGCCTCTAGTGTCATTAGTATGCTCAATGGACTAGTTATCGATGACATCGAAATTGCTCTGGTCACCTTAGATAAAAACAAGGCATTTGAGGGTAAGGATATTGATAATAATAACTTGTCAAACCTTAAGTTCCATTATCCATCGGCTAAAAAGGATTTTGATGAAACCAAACACCGTAATTTTGTTGAGACCTATAGAAGAGCATACGGCGTTTCACCAAGTAAATATGTGGCTCGCGGTTTTGATATTACTTTGGATATTCTACTAAGATTAGCAACTGAAGATAATTTATATGAAGCCTCTTCTGATATTCTAGAAACAGAGTATATTGAAAATAAGTTTAGGTACAATAAATCTTTGATTGGTGGTTATAAGAACGAGGCCGTTTATATTGTAAAATACGATAATCTAAGAATTGTAGAAGCTGATTAATATGACCTCAAAAGTTACTTATATAGGAAACCTCAGAACAGAAAGTGTGCACATAAAATCGGGAAATGCTTTTATAACTGATGCACCAACAGACAATAATGGTAAGGGAGGAGCGTTTTCACCTACAGATACTGTTGCTACAGGATTGGCGAGCTGTATGCTCACGGTTATGGGAATTAAAGCAAGGGATATGGATGTTGATATGTCTGGTACAACAGCCGAGGTAACAAAGACTATGGCAAGCAATCCAAGACGCATATCCAAAATTAAGGTTGTACTAAATTTTCCGTTCAAAACCGATAATAAAATCAAGGCTATTTTAGAACGTACAGCCAATACCTGTCCTGTGCATTACAGTTTACATCCAGATATTGAGAAGGATATTACGTTCAACTGGCTATAAATGCAATTAAAACATATCATATTTGGTCTAGCCTTTCTTTTTGTTGGAACGATTTCCAATGAAGAAGAAACTATGGCATGGCGCGAACAGGATAAACTCACTTGGGAAGATTTCAGAGGCGAGCCAAACCCTAATTCTGATGCCGTCGCACTAACTGCTTCGGGTATTACTTTTGGTTACTCCGTAAAAACATCTGGGCGTAAAATTATTGGTTTCACAACTTCCGTTGAAGCGCATTTTTATCCAAATAAATCTTGGTACTTAAAAAATAAAGCCAATGATTACATCTTAGCGCACGAGCAGTTACATTTTGATATTACCGAGCTTTATGCACGCAAGTTTAGGCAGCATTTAGACCGTTTGGTGGTTAACCAAAACATTAAAACACAAATGAACCAGATCCATGAAGCAATTAATGACGCGTTGACTAAAACCCAAAAAACTTACGACGACCAAACCAAGCATTCCATAAATGTTGAAGCCCAAAAGTATTGGGATAACTATGTAAAGGAAGAACTCAAAAAGCTCGAAAAATATAAGTCGTAATACATTGGAGGGTAGCAAAGAAGCATTAATTGAACTGGCACATTACAAAATGCCTTTTGGTAAATACAAAGGCGAATACCTAGTCGATATCCCAGAGTATTACTACGCTTGGTTTAAGCAGAAAGGTTTCCCAGAAGGGAAGCTGGGTAGAATGATGCTACAGATGTACGATATTAAGATCAATGGATTAGGTGATATGATCCAGACGATTAAGCGGGATTTTAGGAAGGGTTGAATTTTGTTTTTGTTTTAGTGGAGTGTCAAAACACAATGAAGTTATAGCCGTTATTTTGCTTCATACAATTCTTAATTAATCACCCTTATTGTTTTGAAGTTTTTATTCTGTTTTATAGCTAATTCAAAACTAATTCGGAAAGATATTTTTCAGTCTTTGGGTTAGAAGGTCGACAAAAGAACGCATCAACAATTTTACCATTAGGATCAATCAACGCATAATGCGGTATTCCTAAATGATAAGTGTTTATGTAAAGGAGTTTCATAAAATCATCGTCTATAGCATCTTTGTCGGGGTGTCCTTGGAAGGGAGCTAATAATTGAATATTTTTTAATTTCTTTTGATTAACCATTTTCTTCCATTTTTCTTTTGCTTCTAACTTATCTACGCTAATTCCGATGAACTCTATCGCTTTGTCTTCAAATTGGTTTTCAAGCTTTTTAAGAGAGGGAAATTCCTTTATGCAATTAATGCACCAAGTTGCCCAAAAATCTATATAAACATATTTTCCTCGAAGACTTTCTAATGAAACAATTTCTCCGTTGACATTTTCATAAGAAAAACTTGCTAAATCTCCTTCTGCTTCGTGAAATTTATCGTAAAGGTTAAAAATGTGGTGACCGATACTGTCCGAAGGTTGTTGTTTGTTTATAAAAGCCTCAATAGTTTTGGATTTCCTGAAGTTGTCTTCGCCAAATTGCAATTCTTTATGAAGTGCACTTACCAAGCTTTTAAGAAAATATGTTTTAAAATTTGGATGGTCAATATTTTGATAATAGTTACTTAAACTATCAACTCGGTTTAGTGCAACTAATATTCTTGCAATAACGGATACAAAGTTCTTGCTACTGTTCAATTCATTAGAATCATCTATATTGATGGACATCGCCTTTTCCAGGTCTTTCATAATTGCATCATCAGTAGCTGGATTAGTTTCGAGCATTATCTTATCTATTAATAACTGATTGAAGTATTTATAATCCAATTCTTTTTGTTCGGCTTGCACAAATTGTGGATTTGAAGTGATTTGTTCTAGTTCTTGTTTCAATTTATTAATGTAACTATCACGGAAATAGATAATTTTGTCGCCTGTCTGTTTGGTTATGTAATAATTAGAATACCAGTCAAATTCAGCAGAATATTTTCTTTTTAAGAAATTATTTGGCTCCGAACCTTTACCCGTGATCTTAATGTTATCAGTACCTAAGCTAATATGAATATCTGTGCTAGGTGTTAAGTACAAGTTGATTTGCTTTTCTTTTAAAGCTAAAGTGTAATATCCTGTTGCTAGATGCAGAGCTTCAATTTTATATTCATCAGGTGATTTTATATTATCTATTTGTAACGAATCCCCATATTGATTGAGTAAAAAGATGTCTTGTGATTCTAATTCGTATTTATTATCAACTATATTTAGCGTTATCCTAGTTTTATTAGTTGTGCAACTTGCAAACAACATTAATGCTGCAAGAGTAAAAACCTGTCGAGCAATAATATTCATAATTCTATAGTTTAACTTATTAACCTTAGTTAAGGCTTTTTATTGTATGTGTGGGTTTTAATCAAGCTAGCCTGTTATGAAATGAGTTCATTTTTTACGACATAAATAAGTGGCTAAAGAAGTTATCAGAAAATTTATACTAATTCAAAAAGTTAGGTATTTCATCTGTACGGTTTACCCATTTTCAGATAGAATATAAGCGTCACTTGTTTTTATATCCGAATCCGATAGATGTTTAAAGGTACTAGCAAGTTGACCGTTTTGTAATTTGCTTTCTCGCATTACGAATTTTTGTTCTAAAATCTTAAAATCGTATGTTTTGTGCTGGTTGATGTATGCAGAAAAAGGTCGTCTTGTAATAATGAAGTCTCTCCCAACTTTCATAAGCTTCCACTCTAAATCACTGAATGTCCAGTGGCTATTCCAATTCTTGGTAATCCCTATAGAAGACAAATCGATGCTATGCGACATTAATCCATTAGGTTTTAACCAGTTTTTCATGGCAACAAAAGTGCCGTCCAAATCATCAATGTATTGCAATACAGACTGCGAATAAATAAAGTCTACCGATGCATTATTGATAATTTTAGAATCGTACCAAGGCACATGACATTTTATATATTTATTATTCGGATTTTTAAGATCTAAAATTTCGGATCTAATCGCGTTAAGGCGCTCTTCATTTAAGGACAATTCTAAAACATCATCGTTCAATAGTTTTCTGGGAAACCCATAATGGTCTAATGCAGGAATAACTTTTGGAAACTCATCTTGATTTGGAATATTAGCTCGACTTTTGAACAAATTAACCAGTTCGTTAAAATTATCCAAGTTTCTCTGCGCATCCCAATATTCAATCACATCCAGCGTATGGAGTTGTCGACTGCCACTAAGTAAAGCACAGAATCCGATACCTAAAGACTTACCGGGGCCAAGCTCGGCCACAATTTCCGGAACACCTATTCTATGTTGATTCCAATGATTTAAGTGCCGCATCCATACCGAGTAGCAGTATCTACTTCTTGTTGTACTTCCGCCAGATTTGTACGGTTTTTTTATTCTCAAAAACCGCATTAAAATATTTTTCGCTAAAGGAATAGCCGTCTCTTTATTCATGGTAGCAATTCTTTTCCATAATTTTCATAAACCAATATTAACAACGAGCTATTTACGATACTATACTCATAAGCAGGTTGAAAATTATGTGCTTCAAAAATTGATAAAATTGAACCAGCAAAAAGTGGCTTTAGTTTCATAGGGACACCAATATAACAATAGAATCATTTATTTTTAAGAATTATTCGTTCAAACACCAAATATATCTTTTTAATTGTCATGATAAAGAGTATGTTATAGTACTAATACTAGTTATTGAGAGAGATTGAGATGGCTTATCAAATTATATGAACAAAACGTAGAATACTCGTTTAATTTTGTAAATTTGCCTGCGTTTAATAGCGTAACATGACCACAAACCCTAAGTATATTTTTGTAACAGGCGGTGTGTCTTCCTCTCTGGGAAAGGGCATTATAGCCGCATCTCTAGCCAAACTCTTACAGGCTCAAGGTTACAGGACAACCATTCAGAAATTAGACCCTTATATCAATATAGATCCTGGTACCCTAAATCCATACGAACATGGCGAATGCTATGTTACCGATGATGGTGCAGAAACAGATTTAGACTTAGGGCACTACGAACGATTTTTAAATGTGCCTACTTCACAGGCTAATAACGTCACTACAGGAAGAATTTACCAAAGCGTTATCGATAAGGAACGACGTGGTGAATTTTTAGGAAAAACGGTTCAGGTTATTCCCCATATTACAGACGAAATAAAGCATAGAATTCAAATTCTTGGTAATTCGGGCGATTACGATATAATCATTACAGAAATCGGTGGAACAGTTGGTGATATTGAATCATTACCATATATAGAAGCAGTACGTCAATTACAATGGGAACTTGGCGATTACAATGCCTTAGTGATTCACTTAACATTGATTCCTTATTTATCCGCTGCTGGTGAGTTAAAAACAAAACCTACTCAGCACAGTGTAAAAACCTTAATGGAAAGTGGGGTACATGCCGACGTACTGGTTTGCAGGACCGAACATCAATTAAATAACAGTCTAAAAGAGAAACTCGCGCGCTTTTGTAACGTAAAAAAAGAAGCAGTTATCCAATCGATTGATGCATCTACAATTTATGATGTGCCAAATTTTATGCTAGATGAAGGTCTGGATAAAGTAGTTTTAGAAAAGCTGAATCTTGAAAGTGGTCAACCAGATTTAGAACGTTGGAACGAATTTTTGAAGCGTCACAAAAACCCAAAAAGCGAAGTCACTATAGGTTTAATCGGTAAGTATGTTGAGCTTCAGGATTCTTATAAATCCATTTTAGAAGCTTTTATTCATGCAGGTGCAGAAAATGAAGTTAAGGTTAAAGTAGAAGCTATTCATTCAGAATACCTCAATGAAGATAATATAGAGTTTAAATTAGGGCATTTAGATGGAATCTTAGTAGCACCAGGTTTTGGCGAGCGCGGCGTAGAAGGGAAAATCGATGCAGTAAGATTTGTTAGGGAAAGCAATATTCCATTTTTGGGAATTTGTTTGGGGATGCAAATGGCAGTCATAGAATATGCCAGAAATGTCCTAAATCTCAGTGATGCAAATTCTACGGAGATGGATGAGAGCACAGAGCATCCAGTTATAGATTTAATGGAGTCCCAAAAAAATGTGGTGAATAAAGGTGGTACTATGCGTTTGGGCGCTTGGACTTGTGATATTGTTAAAGATAGTATTGCATTCAAGGTTTACAAAAAAAGCAGTATTCAAGAGCGCCATAGGCACCGTTATGAATTTAATAATGATTTTAAAGCACAAATAGAAACTGCAGGTATGAAAGCCACTGGTCTGAATCCAGAAACCGGACTAGTAGAAATTATTGAAATTCCAGAACACAATTGGTTTGTAGGCGTACAATATCATCCCGAATATAAAAGTACTGTGGCAAATCCGCATCCATTATTTGTAGCATTTGTGGCAGCAGCATTAAAATACAAGAAAAAGAAATAATATGCCACTTTGGCGTTAAATGAATTTTGGACGACTTTTTGAGCGATCTAAATCATTAATTATATATCCGTATTTTCGGAACATATTATGGAAGAAAAGAAACTCGATATCAATTCAATCATAGGATTCATTCTAATATTCGGAATCCTGGTGTACATGATGTATCAAAATACACCTACACCAGAAGAGATTGAAGCACAAAAGCAAGCCGAACAAGAGCAAGTTGAAGCCGAGCAAAAAGCTAGTAAGCAAAATGAAGCCGTAGTTACTACTGCACAAGATTATAGCAGTGCTAAAGTTTTAGATTCTACACAGCTTGCTAAAGCACAAAGTAGATTAGGCTCGCTGTCATACGCACTCACTTTGCCAGGAGAAGAAATGACAACAGTAGAGACCGAAATTTTTCAACTGAAGTTTAAGCGAAACGGCGGTCAACTGGCAGAAGTTAAGTTGAAGAAATTCGTCGATCATGATTCGCTACCGATATACATGGTGAAGGACTTAAATAGTAATTTCAATATTACATTTAGTACCTCAGATAATCGTACGCACAATACCCAAGACTTTCCCTTTCAACCAAGTGTGACAAAAAGCGGGGAAAATACAATTGTATCGATGAAGCTTAAATTCTCCGAGACAGAATTTTTAGAATATAGATACGAATTAAGGCCTAGTGATTATATGATTGATTTTTCAATTAAGTCCCAAGGCTTAAATGGTATATTCAATACATCGCAACCCATTACTTTAGATTGGAGACAAAAAGGAATGCGACATGCCAAGAGTATAAGCTACGAGAATCGTTACACACGGCTCACCTATATGCACGATAAAGACCGTGTTGAGAAACTGTCTCAAATGGGCGATGATGAAGAAACAGTTGAAGATGTAGAGTGGTTATCCTACAGACAACATTTCTTTAGCTCTATTTTGGTAGCTAATGATGCTCCATTTAGTAAGGTAGATATGACTTCACAAAATTTAGTTGAAGACGAAGAAATAGATTCCCTCTTCACTAAGCTGTACACATCTAAAATACCTTTGGCCTTTAGTGGTGGGGAGTTAAATAAAAATATGGGATTGTATTATGGACCAACAGATGCTAAAGTTCTAAAAACTTACGATAGAGATCTCGAGGAAAGTATTCCTTTTGGTTGGGGCATTTTTGGTTGGATTAATAAGGCACTTTTTATTCCATTATTTGCATGGTTGAGTAGCATGTTGCCTTATGGTATAGCTATTATTGTTATGACGGTTTTAGTAAAACTGATGTTGTCTTTTGTACAATACAAACAGTTTTTATCACAAGCCAAATTAAGGATATTAAAACCAGAGTTAGATGCTATTAGAGCCAAGTACAAAGACAATAAGTTAAAGGCACAACAAGAAACCATGGCATTACAGAGCAAGGCTGGCGCAAGTCCACTAAGTGGTTGCTTACCTGGACTGATGCAGATTCCGGTCTTTTATGCCTTATTTATGTTTTTCCCAACGGCTTTTGATTTAAGACAAAAAAGCTTCCTCTGGGTAGACGATTTAAGTTCTTATGATTCTATATTAGAATGGGATACTCATATTCCGATCATTTCAACATTCTATGGAAACCATATGGCTTTATTCCCAATTTTGGCAGCTATAGCGATTTTCTTCTATATGAAAATGACCACAGGCCAACAAACCGCGATGCAAGGACCACCACAAGAAGGAATGCCAGATATGAGCAAGATGATGAAGTATATGATTTATTTCTCGCCATTGTTAATGTTGGTGTTCTTTAATAATTACGCATCGGGATTAAGTTTGTACTACTTTATCTCTAATCTAATCAGTATAGGTATTATGCTAGTGATTAAGAATTACATCATTGATGAAGATAAAGTATTGGCAAAGATTGAAGTGAGTAAGAGCAAGCCTAAAAAGCAAAGTAGATTCCAGAAGAAAATGGCAGAGATGATGGAGCAAGCTGAGCAACAAAAACAGATACAACAAAAACGAAAGAAAAAATAAATTTCCTTGCGGTGTTATAGTGAAAGCCTTGGTAAATACCTAGGCTTTTTTATTTTTAATAAATAATGATATAAACTAAAGAAAGATTAAGAAATGAAGGAGAATATAAAAGCCGAAGTTGTAGAGCAGTTACGAAAAGACATAAGTTTCGGATTTTATGATAGTAACGAATTATTTGAAAACATAGTCGATATGTTTTATGATATAGAAAATTTTGATAAAAATTGGTTGAAGGATGAGATAGAATCGCGACTTGCAAAGCATGAAGACCAAAGTCAGTATTGGGAAAAACCAACTGACTTTGAAAGGCTGAAGGATGCTTTTGATCAGTTGAATGAGAAAGGTATTGTTTCGCTGCATAAAGCAGGATATACAAGGCAAGATGCCGAAAATGATTGCTTAGAAATGATAGATGAACTTAAGGCGATAGGAATAAATGCAAAAGGCTATTGCTACTATCATACTCAAGATCTTGAAAGAGTTCTTGGGGAAGAAAAAATGCTGTTTTTAGGATATGACAGTTACAATGGAGAGGATGAACTTGCAAAGCAAGTGGCTCAAGAAATAGTTGATATTTTAAAGCATAATGGCTTTAATGTCAAATGGAATGGTTCTCTCAATAGTAGAATAGAAGTTTTGGATATAAATTGGAGAAAAACTATAGATGGAATTGATTACAACTATGACAGAATATTTAAGATAATGAGAAATAATCCTGAAATAAAAGATAAAAACGGAAAAAAAGATCCCAAG
Organism: Winogradskyella sp.; assembly: GCF_028282165.1. GTDB lineage: Bacteria > Bacteroidota > Bacteroidia > Flavobacteriales > Flavobacteriaceae > Winogradskyella. The sequence continues at coordinate 85,894 of NZ_JANQIM010000010.1, forward strand.
CCATTTTGGAAATTTTGGTAATAGTTAATATAAGTCTGTCTACTAGTTCTATAAAAAAAACCCAGACATTTGTCTGGGTTTTCTACTAACTAAATCAATCAATATAAAAATGAGGTAATCAGCCTCCACTTTTCTCTTTAATTTGTTGTATCTGGAATTAACACGCTTTCAATAACATGTATTACACCATTATTGGCTTGAACATTTACAACTGTAATATCTATATCTGTATTTCCAGCACCATCGGTAATTTTAGCAGGATTTCCATCGTTACCAGGTAAATTGATTGTAATCATATCACCTTCTAGCGTTGGTGCCATGTCACCATCATTTAAATCTTCAGCTCTTATATTACCATTAGCTACATGGTGAGCTAAAACACTGTTCAATAAATCATCATCAATATCTGCAGGTGAATTCCAGGCCATGTTACTGTTTAGTAAAGCTACAAAAGCATCATTATCTGGTGCAAAAACTGTAAAAGGACCGTCTCCCATTAGAGTAGGTATATACATTGGATCAGCAGCACTGCCATCCGCCTCTGCTAAAGATGCTTCTAAATTATCAAAATTTGGGTCTGCAGTGGCAAATGTCACAACTGTTGGTAAGGCTATAACAGTATCCACAATGTGCACAATACCATTATCTGCCGTGTTGTCTGGATTGTCTACTGTCGATTGTCCGTTAAGAACAACACCGTTAGAAGTATTGAAATAAATATTCAAATTATCACCATCGGCATTAACTGCACCTGTTAACTCATATCCAGCCCCTGCACTAACCAAATCTGTTGATGAAATATCCGAACCACTAATAACATGGTTTAAAAGAATATTGGTAACTAAAGTTTCTTCTTCTGTGGACAAATTATCTAAATCTAATCCAGTGTCGGCTAATAAAGTCGCAAAGGCGTCATTGTCAGGAGCAAATACGGTAAATGGACCATCTCCTTGAAGCACAGATACTAAATCGGTTGCAGTAAGAGCAGCTGCTAGGGAAGATAAGCCACTATCCAAAGCCAACTCCACAACCGTAAACAGTACATTAATAGGTGCACCAGCAACATCTAGCGAGGCACATAAGTTATTGGTGGTAACAATATCAAGTACATCGCCACCAGTAGTAGTACCAAAATTAATAACACTAAGATCTAAGAAATTTGGATCAGTATTATCAGAGGTTTCTGCTACCAAAGTATGTATGGTATATAAACCTGATTCTGTCACATTAAAACTTGGATTAGCGCCAGCTTGCTCAATCACTAAGTTAGTGCCTGATGTTAAAACATAAGTTACATCGTAATTAGCGGGAACTACAATGTCTCCATTAGCAGTAGCACTGATCGAAGCGCTTCCACTTAAGAGTGAAACGGAATCTTCATCTGCTGTAAGAGTTCCAGCGTCTGCTGCACACGCATTTGGATTTTGATCGTTACCATCGTCGTCGTCACTACATCCAGCAACACCTAAAACCAATAGAAATACTGTCAATAGTTTAAGAGTTTTTGAAATAATTTTCATTTTTTTGAGTTTTTAAAATTGTTCAACATTGCTACAAACATTTCAGTTTGTCTAATCAAAAGTACGAAATGATTAAACAAAAAGTTTATCACACATTTATTTTTACAATAATTTTAACACTTGGCTATGCTCAAAAATCGGTTAATCAGTACGATAAAGACGGTAAACGTCACGGTTTGTGGACAAAAAACTACTTTCAGACCGATCAAAAGCGCTATGAAGGTACTTTTAAGCATGGTAAGGAAATAGATACCTTTAACTATTATACCTTATCTAAGGGAAAAAGTGTGTTGAGTGCCACAAAAGTGTTTAACGAAAGGGACAGTATAGCCGAAGTAACATTTTATACCTCTAAAAAGAAAATCATTAGTAAGGGTAAAATGAACGGTAAGCGCTACGTTGGGGAATGGGTGTATTACCATAAGGATTCCCCTAAAAAAATGATTACGGAATATTATAATGAAGAGGGCAAGCTCGAAGGCGAACGTATTGTGTATTATAAAAATGGAAATATTGCCGAGAAATCATTTTACAAAGACGGTGAACTAGATGGTATATCTAAATGGTATGCAGAAGATGATTTATTATTGCGAGAGTCCACCTATGAAGACGGAAAGCTAAATGGTAAAACCGCTAATTATGATGCTGGTGGTAATGTAACCTCTGAAGGTCATTATGGTGGAAATAAAAAAGTAGGTATCTGGAAATACTACAAGAATGGTAAAATCTCCAAGGAAATAGACCATACCAATCAAAAAGTTATCAAAAAATACGAATAGATTTGAGCTATTGAATCAATAGTTTTTACATATGGCAATCACAATGGTATTGCCTTTTTTATTTTGTAATTTTGCCCTTGCTTTACAGACAAATAGCTTTATTAACTCGTCATTTCGAGTATTTTGGCTGTCCCGATAGCTATCGGGATTGAAATGTATCGAGAAAAAGAGTGGATTTATTTAAGTCAATGAACATGAAACGCGTTATTGTAGGACTTTCGGGAGGTGTAGACTCTAGTGTCGCAGCCTATCTCTTAAAAGAGCAGGGTTACGAGGTTATAGGCTTGTTTATGAAAAACTGGCACGATGATTCCGTGACCATTTCAGATGAATGCCCTTGGCTAGAAGATAGTAATGATGCCATGTTGGTGGCGGATAAGTTGGGTATTCCGTTTCAAACTGTCGACTTAAGCGTACAGTACAAAGAACGTATTGTGGATTATATGTTCAATGAATACGAAAAAGGCCGGACACCAAATCCAGATGTGTTATGCAATCGTGAGATAAAGTTCGATGTCTTTATGGATATTGCCATGGAACTAGGCGCAGATTATGTAGCTACAGGGCATTATTGTCGTAAAGCAACCATAGAAAAAGATGGGCAACACATCCATCAACTATTGGCAGGGGTAGATAATAACAAAGATCAATCCTACTTTTTATGTCAGTTGTCCCAAGCACAACTGGCTAAAGCCCTGTTTCCCATAGGAGAACTTACCAAGCCAGAAGTACGGAAAATTGCTAAAGCTCAAGATTTAATCACAGCCGAGAAGAAAGATTCCCAAGGCCTTTGTTTTATAGGTAAGGTACGACTACCAGAATTTTTGCAACAACAACTCAAACCCAAAGAAGGTGTTATTGTTGAGGTTGATGAGTCTTTAGATGTTTATAATCAAAGTCAGCCAGAGTTTAATACAAAAGAAAGTGAATTGGCATTTTTAGCAAAGAAACCTGAATACACAATTTCCGATGGAAAAGTGGTAGGTCAGCATCAAGGTGCACATTACTTCACTAAGGGTCAACGTAAAGGATTGGCTGTTGGTGGTACCAAAGAACCACTATTTGTCATTGAAACTGACGTTGAAGAGAATGTTATCTATACAGGGCAAGGTAAAAATCATCCAGGTTTGTTACGCAATGTCTTATTTGTTTCTAATAGTGAATTGCATTGGGTACGCGAAGACTTAGCTTTAAAGGAAGATGAGACTATGGAAGTGATGGCAAGAATTCGTTATAGACAACCATTGGAAAAAGCAACACTTCATAAAGTCAATTCTGGACTTTACGTTGAATTTAAAAACAAGCAATCTGCCATTACCGAAGGCCAATTTGTAGCTTGGTACGTCAACGACGAATTATTAGGCTCTGGTGTTATCTCATAGATCACTAATGATCTCATAATGTTAGAATGTTAGTTTGAGTGTCCCGACGCTTGCTGTCGGAATGTATCTATAACTTTTATAACTGGTAAAACCTCTCGATGCAACAAGCTATCGCTTGCCACTCGAAGTGACATAGTTAAAATTATCCCATTAACATTCGCTAAATTCACTCGAATTGACGAATTTTATGGCAATTAACATAAAATCATGATTAACAGAATCACCTCACTCTTTAACATCAAGTATCCCATTGTCCAAGCAGGAATGATCTGGAATAGTGGTTGGCGTTTAGCGTCTGCAGCCAGTAATTCAGGTATTTTAGGATTAATAGGCGCAGGTTCTATGTACCCTGAGGTTCTGCGGGAGCACATCCAGAAATGTACAGCCGCGACCGATAAGCCCTTTGGTGTTAATGTGCCAATGCTCTATCCCAATATTGAAGAGATTATGGATATCATTGTTGCCGAAGGGGTGAAAATTGTCTTCACGTCGGCTGGAAATCCTAAAACCTGGACCTCATGGTTGCAAGACAAAGGGATTACGGTAGTCCATGTGGTAAGTAGCGTCAAATTTGCACTAAAAGCCCAAGCCGCAGGTGTCGATGCGGTTGTAGCTGAAGGTTTTGAAGCAGGAGGTCATAACGGACGCGATGAAACGACAACCTTAACGTTGATTCCGATGGTGAAAGAACAATTAGAGATACCATTAATAGCTGCGGGAGGTATCGCTACTGGTAGAGCGATGTTGGCTTGTATGATCCTTGGAGCCGATGGTGTACAGGTAGGTAGTCGATTTGTAGCCAGTGAGGAATCCTCAGCACATCAGGATTTTAAACAAGTGGTAGTGGATGCCAAAGAAGGAGACACTCAATTGACCTTAAAGGAATTGGCGCCAGTACGTTTGATTAAAAATAAGTTTTATAGCGAAGTACAGGAGCTTTATAAAACAGGCCCATCTGTTGAAGAGTTGAAAACTTTATTAGGCAGGGCCAGAGCCAAACGAGGTATGTTTGAAGGCGATTTAGAGGATGGAGAGCTCGAAATTGGTCAAATCTCAGGCTTAATTCACGATATCAAACCCGTAGCCGAGATTGTACAAGATATGGTCGCTGAGTTTGAGGAAGCTAAAAAGAGTATTACTTCACTTTAGATAAAACTACGTAGTTCTATATATTGATTTTCTGGGGTTTAAAAGCTACTAGGGCATAAGTTATATCATTATTGGATGTTAATTTATGCTAAGTATAGAACCAGATTTTGTTTAAGCGTTATTTGTCAACCTATCCATTAACAACAAATATAGTTGTAATCCGTAAAACAACTAATTTGGTTGTTAATTAAAATTCAACTATATTTGTTGTATGGATAGTGTAGAGTTAGTTATTATTGGCGATGTTATTAAATCAAGGAAAAAATTTGATCCAAAGGAATGGAATCATTTTCATCAAATGATTAACAAGATTAACCAGGAATTTAGCTCATCGTTGAAAATCCCTCTTACAATATATGCTGGGGACAGCTTTGGAGGAATTTGTGATAACGTTGATTCAGCAACTAAGATTGTATTGGCTATTCAAGAATATCAAGGTCATCATAAATCAAGAGTGGTTTTGATTGAGGATAAGGTCGCTTATGGATTGGACAAGAAAAACTTTTTAACATTAGAAGGTCCGGCGCTATGGAAAAGCGAAAATCAGCTTAAAGAACTGAAAAAAAAATCGTCATTTTTTTTAGCAGATCTTAAGGATGAATTAAAAACAATTGCTATTAATACAATTTTAAACTTAATTTTATCAATCCGAGATGGTTGGAGCAAAATAGAATGGGAAGTTTACAAAAATGCAGGATTAGAAATTAAACAGAAAGAATTAGCTCTTAAATTGGGAGTAACTCAACAGTATATTTCAAAAATCATAAAAACCTCAAAGCTAAAACTAGTCAACGAGGCTGAAACTAATCTAATATCAATACTAAATGGAATCAATAATTACATTCATAAAGACTAACAATACTTTGGTTAAAGGGTTGATTATAATAATTGGGTATTTTATCACATTTTTTATCACCAACTTACTAGTAAAAAAGATAGTACTCGAAGGGAAAAGGAAAATTGATGTTGATGGCGATGGGGATATTGACGAAAATGATAAGAAAATAATTAAAGATGGCTATATAATCGGCAAATGCGAGAATATTATAATTTTAAGTTTTGTATTAGCAGGGGAAATAACAGGACTTGCTTTAATTTTTGCTGCAAAAAGTTTAGCTAGGCAAAAACAAATAAATGACAACGCTGGATTTTTTCTTGCCGGTACAATGCTTAACTTCACAGCCACTTTAGTGATAGCATTCATTTTAAAACATATCTTAACCATAATACCACAATGATGTTTGATCTCGAAAACATAATCCATATATAAGCCTATAGCTACTGAACAAGTGTGAAATTTTAAGTTTAGTTCGTAAGCACAACGATCAATCATACATTCAAGAATAAATTAAAACCCTAATCACAAAACCATTACCTTCGCGGCATGGTTTTGCGTCACTATATAAAAGAATTTCAATACAACCTAAAACTAGCTTCGCCAGTGATGCTAGGCATGCTTGGGCATACCTTTGTGAGCTTTATAGACAATGTCATGGTTGGGCAATTAGGTTCTGCAGAACTGGCTGCGGTATCTCTGGGAAATAGCTTTGTTTTTATTGCCATGTCTTTGGGTATTGGATTTTCAACAGCCATTACACCATTAGTTGCTGAAGCCGATTCTGAGCAGAATTTTCCCCAAGGGAAATCCGTATTTAAACATGGCTTTTTTTTGTGTTCTGTATGGGGTATACTTTTGTTCTTAATCACATTACTGGCAAAACCTTTAATGTATGTTATGGATCAGCCAGAAGAAGTAGTTGTATTGGCAGTTCCCTATTTAGATTTAGTAGCTTTTTCTTTAGTGCCATTAATTATGTTTCAGGCATTCAAGCAGTTTAGTGATGGCTTATCACTTACAAAGTATCCTATGTTTGCAACAATCGTTGCCAATATTCTAAATGTAGCCATCAACTATGTGCTGATTTTTGGAAAGTTTGGTTTTCCCCAAATGGGTATTGTTGGCGCTGCAGTTGGGACCTTAGTATCACGCTTTGTGATGTTGTTTTTTCTTTGGTGGTTATTGGCACAACGAAACAAATCCAAAGCCTATGTTACCAACATTAAATTCTTCGAACTAAGCAAAAAACCTTTGAAAAGAATAACTAATCTAGGATTGCCAAGTGCTATGCAAATGTTTTTTGAGATCGCCGTTTTTACAGCCGCTGTTTGGCTTAGCGGCCTTTTGGGAAAAAATGTACAGGCAGCCAATCAGATTGCCTTAAACTTGTCATCTATGACCTTTATGGTAGCAATGGGATTGAGTGTCGCAGCTATGGTACGTGTTGGTAACCAAAAAGGATTGAAAGACTACATCAACCTAAAACGCATCGCCGAATCCATATTTTTGATAGGTTTTATGTTTGCCGTTCTATTTGCTTTACTATTTGTAGTATTTCATAAAGCACTACCAGATTTGTATGTTGATCTAGACAATCCAGCTAATGTCATGGATACGGCTGAGGTAGTTAAGATTGCAGCGACCTTATTGCTAGCAGCTGCTGTATTTCAGATTAGTGATAGTTTTCAAGTTATCGCACTTGGAGCTTTACGTGGTTTGCAGGATGTCAGGATTCCGACGTTGATTACGTTTATTTCGTATTGGGTTGTTGGTTTTCCGATAAGTTATTTTCTAGGAAAGGAAGCCGCTTATGGTAGTTTAGGGATATGGTTTGGCTTAATAGCAGGATTGACTACTGCAGCAAGTTTGTTGTATGTACGGTTTAATTATTTGACGAAAAAGTTGATAGCTAAGTAAAGTGTCACCTTGAGCGCAGTCGAAAGGTCTTTTACGTGCTATCATTATTAGGGTAACGACTCACTTCGATTGTAGTTTACCCTGTATGTGTCACACTTAGCCAGAGGAAGTTCAGTCGAACGGCTCAGTGACCAACCCCCAGCAGAACTATCGAGAAGTCTTTTCAATTCAAGCAGTTATCGATATAACTTTCTTACTTGGACTATGTTTCGACAAGACTTCGACAAGCTCAGCCTGACACGCTTAGTTACAGAGAGAATCACTCGAACTGACATCTAGGTTTTAATAGTACTTAACTCCTAACTAAATTTGTATTTTTGTACTATAACTAGTACGCTTCAAGCAACGTGCTTCAAACCTCAAACTAAAGAAATGGAATTACCCAAATTCATACTAGGTGATAATACTGATCATCCTGATGCTATTTATATCATTCACACAGAGTTTCCAAGGTTTATCATCAACCTAGAAAATGACGAAGTAGAATGGTTTGAAGAATTTGACCAACACGACCAAAAGGAACTAGAGACCGAAACCGAAAATTATATCAGACAAGCTACGGAGTTTTACGATAGGGAAGTAGCACGTTACGACGACTAATGCTCGATAAGCTTTTAGACTTAGATACCGAACTTTTTGTATATCTCAATGGCCTTGGATCGCCATCATGGGACTGGTTATGGTTGGCCATAACCAACAAAATTACCTTTGTGCCGCTATATGCTTTACTATTATTCCTTATTTATAGAAAATTGGGATGGAAAGCCTTACTATTGATTATGGTAAGCATTACGCTAATGATTTTGTTTACAGACCAAATGACTAATGTAGTAAAGCGTTCAGTGTTACGATTTAGACCCTGCGCTTGTGATGAAATCAAAGATACTATTCGTTTTATTGCAGAACGCTGTAGCTCTAACCGTAGTTTTTTCTCTGGGCATGCGTCCAATTCTATGGCAGCAGCAGTTTTTGGTGGCTTAGTATTACGTCCTTATTTTAAAAATCTCATTTTTATACTTCTGTTTTGGGCATTTTTAGTTGCCTACAGTCGTATTTATGTAGGTGTACATTTCCCAGTAGATATTATATGCGGAATGACCTTTGGCGCTTTAGCAGGCTTTGGTTTTTATAGATTAAACAAGTACTTATTGAAACGGTTTCTTAATACCTAGCTTACTCTTTTCGAGAAAGGCGATACATCTTATTCACTAATCTAGACCGATGTGCTCTTGTGTCTTTTTGGGCCGTATTTAAGTCGTAAGTGGCAATGAATACAATGTGATATAATTCTGAAAGCTCTTTAATGTCTTCGAGGTTTTCGTTGCCAATTAATAGATTAAATTCTCTCTCGGCAGGAATGATTAAACCTTCTTCTGTTTTTAACTTAGGAATTTTATCACCAAAATGGTATATCGCTTCTGGAGACACGTAATTTAAACTATACAAAGGGATATTTGTGTTGATTAATTCCGAAACGGGTTTGTAATCCTCTTGTACTTGAATTTTTGACAAAGGTAATCCTACAAAACCAACACTCATTATGAAGCAGATTAATAAATAAAATGCATTTTTAATCTTTTTTGTTTTTAGATTTTTAAATAATAAAATAGAAATACAAAGTAAGATGATTGATAGAATAATAAATCTCATTAAAACCCATCCAGTCAAAACTGACCCAAGGAAAAAGCCAAATACCCAAAATAAAAAACCAACAATACCAATCAATCCAAATTGTATATACACAGGAATCGTTTCTCGAATATCTTTCAGATTTTTGAACTCACGGATTAAATAATCTATATAAAACCCAATATTGATGGCCAAAGGAATCAATACTGGCATTAAGTAACGCGATTTCTTTTCAGGAATTACAGATAAGAGAATCACGGCAATAATCGTCCAGAAAAAGCTAAATCGGTAAGCCTTTAAATTTGAAACACGAGATTTCATATAAGGATAAAGCAAACTCACAAATGCTGCGATGGTCCAAATACCACTCTGTACAAAGAAGCTCCAGTAATAATAGAAAGGTCTTACATTGTAACTGCTCCAATTTGAAGTTTCTTTTGAAGCGATAGCGGTAAATGTCTCAGGATCTGCTATCCGAACATAAAAATACCACCAGCCACCCAGAACAATTCCAAAAATCAAAAGACTTATGAGCTTCAAAAAGTGTAGAAGGTTTCCTTTTAATTTAAAGGCAATAGCATAAGCAATCACAAAAGACAAAAACAATACGTAAAGTGATACAGGTCCTTTAGACAATACAGAACCCGCTAAAAATATAACGAATAGTAAGCTTTGTACAATGCTTGTCTTTTCATTTTTAAGCATTATATAAAGCTGGTAAAGTGCCATCAGCATAAAACCATGCGCGTAAATATCCCAAGGAGCTTCTATGATAATCCCAATGACATAAAACGAACTTAAAACTACAAATCCGTTGATTAAACTATGGGATTTGCCAAGTTCTAGTGTCTTTGATAGCAAATAGGTGGAAATACCAATACTGGCAAGAAACAGGAGTGCAGACCAACGTAATGCCAATACCGATTTTATTCCAAAAAGCATTCCAAAAAAAGCCGTAATCCAAGTTGGTAAGGGTGGTTTTTGGTAACGCGCTTCGCCATTCATGGTGGTTAAAATCCAATTCCCATCAGTGAGCATTTCTCTAGCTGATATAAAATTGCGAGCTTCCATAATGGTGACAGGAACGGCATCAATGGTAAACCCTAACATCACCATGACGAAAAGGATTAGGCTTAAAATCGGATATTTTTCTATAAGCCTCATCATTTGTTTCGTCGCATTAAATAGGCATTACGTGCATAAATAATCATGCCAAATAAATGTCCAACAAATAAAACAGGATCTTCCCTAATAATTGCATAGGTTAAAATTAAGGCGGCTCCCGTTAAGCTTAAAACCCAAAATCCCATAGGTAAGGTAGATTCTTTATGTCGCTCAGCATGAATCCATTGATATACAAATCGAAGTGTAAATATGATTTGAGCAACGATTCCAAGTATCAATAACCAGACAGGAATAGATTCGTTTTTAAATAAAAGCTCAATATCGATTTTGTTGTTATTGTAATAGAAAATAACAATCAAGACAGGGACTAAAAATAGAAAATAGCGCATAAATACAGGGTACTTTTTCCATTGCCCTTGTAATTGTAAATTTCTTATATAGATAAAATAAGTTAAACTTTGACCTAGCATGATTGCAAAGTCTAATCTAAGATAACCATAGACAAATAGTAAAAAGGATGCAATTAGGCTTAAGGTCCAAAAAATACTTGGAGTAATAACTTTACGTTGTCTTTCGGATGTTATCCACTGAATAATAAGACGCGCAGAGAATAGTATCTGAGCTATAAATCCGATGCTGTAAATTAACCAATCCTTCATTTACTGGTTTTAGCTACATCGTAGTTGATATATTTTTTTTTCATCCATAAGTATGCAAAACAGTCCATCAAAGGGCCAATGAGACGGTTCCAAAGACCAAATTTTGCAGTACCAGCAATTCTTGGAAAATGACGCACTGGAATTTGGGTGACCCTCCCATTTTGTAGCATAATCATTGCAGGTAAAAAACGATGTAGACCTCTAAACATTGGGATACGTTTGGCATATTCGGTTTTTATGATTTTAAGAGGACAGCCTGTATCATCCATACCATCTTTAGTGAAAGCACGCCTAATACCATTGGCTATTTTAGATGACATATTTTTTACGAATGAATCTTTACGGTCTGCACGCACACCAGTTACCAAGTCATGGGTGTCAATGTGCTCTAATAGAATGTTAAAGTCTTCAGGAGCAGTTTGAAGATCAGAATCTATATAACCAACTAATTTGGTATCAGCATAGTCAAAGCCCGCTTTAATAGCAGCACTCAAGCCCTTATTTTCTTTAAAAAGAACATATTCGAAAGCTTCATTTCGTTCACAGATGCTTTCAATTAAAGTTTGGGAATTGTCCTTTGAGCCATCATTAACAAACAAGACAGAAGCAGGAACCTTGGCAATCTTTAGATAATTGGATAATTCGGTTTCAACGCGTTCAAGATTATCCTCTTCATTATATACAGGAACAATGATAGTTAACTCGTATTTCATGCTGTTAATAGAATTTCTGGCACAAAAGTATGCTTTTTTAGTATTACAGCGAATGCATATTGTTTTAAACCTAAAAATCGCTTTACTTTGCCCCAAATTGTTTATAAACTTAACCATGAATATTTTAGTCACCGGAATAGCAGGTTTTATTGGTTCTCATACTGCGGAACGTTTATTGAGTTTAGGTCACAATGTGGTGGGAGTAGATAATTTTTGTGATTACTACAGTTTAGAGCTAAAGAAAATGAACGCTAAGGCTGTTAAGGATAAGGGTGCTGAGATCATAAAGATGGATTTAAGACATCCTGAAGCATATCACCAATTGTCTAAGAGTTTTCATTATATCTTTCATTTTGCGGCACAACCAGGTATTTCGCAAACGTCTACTTTTGAGGATTACTTTACGAACAATATCATCGCTACAAAGCACCTTATTGATTTTGCTTTGGAATGCAAGGATTTAAAGCTATTTGTTAATATTGGTACATCCTCTATTTATGGTTTAGAAGCAACATATCCTGAAGATGTTATGGCCAAGCCAGCATCGCACTATGGCGTTACTAAATTGGCAGCAGAACAATTAGTGCTTCAAAAGAGTAGGGAGTTGCAAATGCAAGCCTGTAGCTTACGTTTATATTCTGTAATTGGCCCAAGAGAGCGTCCGGAGAAAATGTACACGAAATTGATCGACTTAGGTTTAAAGGACAAACCGTTCCCGCTATATGAAGGAAGTGATAAGCATTTAAGAAGTTTTACTTATGTTGGTGATATAGTAGATGGAATTGTCAGTGTCATTGGCAATGAAGATAAGGTCGATGGAGAGATCTTTAACCTTGGTACCGAAGTAGAGCATACAACACAAGATGGTATTGATGCTGTTGCAGAAGTATTGGGAAAAGAGATAAAAATTGATATTAAACCCAAACGTGCAGGCGATCAGTTAAGGACTAAAGCCAACATAGATAAAGCCAGACGTTTACTGAATTACAATCCACAAACCACATTGATTGAAAGTGTACGTTCACAGGTTGAATGGTTTAAGGCGAATTGTGTTTAATAGTCACTTCGAGTGAAATTCTGAAAGAATTTAGTATTGAGAAGCAGATATTAGTTTTCTTGTTTTAGATGTATCTCGACGTTTTCACTTCGACTCTAGTTTACCCTGAGCGCACGAGTGTTGCTGAAGCTTCTCGGCCGTCGTAGATTCTTGCTACTAAGGCAAAGTCGGCAACGTAAGCACAGTCGAAGTGCTCACTGACTGCTTTTGGCAAACTCAAACTGACGAAAATCTCTTCTTACAATCCTAACAAATATTCCGCTGCTGCAAACGGCGTAGTTTTTCCGGCTTCTACCAATGCAATTTGCGTTTTTAGCTCAACTTTTATTTTTTCAGATTTGTAGAAATCTGATTTTAAGCGTTCTTCAATAGTCTGTAGTAACCAAAATTTATTCTGGTTATTTCTATTATGCTCAAAATAATCGTTAGAAGATGTTGTTTTTAAATAGTCTTGGATTAATTCCCATATATCTGAAATGCCTTCCTGTTTTAAGGCACTGCATAAGGATACTCTAGGCGACCAACCAGAGTCTTTTTCGGGATAGAGATGTAAAGCTCTGTTGAATTCAACTTTGGCAGATTTAGCAGCTTTTAAATTATCGCCATCTGCTTTATTGATAACGATAGCATCAGCCATTTCAATAATACCGCGTTTAATACCTTGCAATTCGTCGCCTGCACCAGCAAGTTTTAGCAATAAAAAGAAATCAACCATGCTATGCACGGCAGTTTCGCTTTGTCCAACTCCAACCGTTTCAATGATAATCGTATCAAAGCCAGCCGCTTCACAAAGAATAATGGTTTCTCTCGTTTTTCTGGCAACACCACCAAGGGAATCACCAGAAGGCGAAGGTCGTATAAATGCATTTTTATCCTTCACTAAATCTTCCATTCGGGTTTTATCACCAAGAATACTCCCTTTACTCAATGTACTACTTGGGTCTACGGCCAAGACCGCAACTTTTTTGCCAATGTCAGTAAGAAAACTTCCAAAGGCCTCTATAAATGTGCTTTTACCTACACCTGGCACACCTGTAATACCAATCCTAACAGAATTGTTGGCATGTGGTAAACAGGCTGTAATAATATCATGTGCTTTTGCAGTATGTGTTTCATTGGTGCTTTCTACCAAAGTTATGGCCCTACTTAAATCGGTAATATTTCCTGAAGTAATGCCAGCTACTAAATCGTTTACTGATGGTTGTTTTTTTCGCTTTGCCTTAATGGATTTAGCTGAATCGGTACTTAGTGTTTTAGGAGGTTTTATACCTTTTTGTTCTTGCAAAGCTGGCTTATATGTTTTATTTGATTTGGCCACTTTGTATTTAAGGATTATAGGGATAAGTCTGCATAGGAATTTCAATTAATGTCTGATCCCAAGCCATAGTCAGTTTTAAATTCCCAGTTTTATTATCAAAGGCTATGGTGAATTTTTCAACGGTTTCTTCAATATTTTGCTTTTGGACTTCTATTTCTATGGCATCGAAATTGGGATCCCACATGGGTTGCATTTTTTCGTTAACGCCCCATTCGTATTGCTTGGTGTTAAACATTACTTTCCATGATTGTTCCATAGGTACGGTCCAAAGTGTATATTTTCCTTTCTTTAAAAGCATACCATCGATCATTAAGTCCTTGTTGGTTTCAAAAGTAGTAGCCTCATTAGCACCAGTTCGCCATACTTTATTGTAAGGAACAAGAGCGCCAAAAATAGCACGGTCACGTTTGGAGGGTCTATTATATTCTACTTTTAACTTTAAATCATTGAGTGTGATTTTAGCGGTATCCTTTGGACTCAATCGAGGAGAAAATATGTTTTCTACAAATGTACAATACACTAGCAATCCAATGGCTATTATGGATAATAGAATGAGTAAGCGCTTTAGCATAATTATAAATCTTAGGCAGTTCTAATAGCGAATTTAGTTTAAATTTTAAAGATAACTCAATTCATTAAATTTATAGAACAGAACGCTTAATTTTAAAGAAATCTTATAAAATTTCATTTTTTTGCCACACTTAGTTTTTTGTGTCGTCTTTAGAGTGAAACCAATCAAGAAAACCAATAAATCATTAGCACGTTTCAAATTCATATTGTTGAAAAATGCAAAAAGAACGATCGTCAAGCGCAGATGCAATTGTACAATCAGTATTGTGATGGCATGCTCATAGTTGCGCTTCGTTTTGTGAAGGATACGATGGAAGCCGAAGATATTGTTCAAGAAGCTTTTATTAAGGCTTTTTCCAAACTAGATCAATACAGGGCAGAAGTAAGTTTTGGAGCATGGTTGAAACGCATTGTTGTAAATAGGTGTATTGATGTTTTAAAATCGAAACGCCAACGTTTAATAGAATTAGAAGACCATCATCTCAATGTGGTTGATACCGATTACGAAAGTGAATGGCTGGTTGATGACGATATAACAATAGATGATGTAAAAGCAGCGATTGAGCAGCTGCCAGAGAAGTATAAGTATGTTGTGATGCTCTATTTAGTTGAAGGTTATGACCACCAGGAGATTTCGGAAATTCTGAACATCTCGGAGGTTGCCTCAAGAACACAGTTGTCTCGAGGAAAACAAAAATTGCAAGCAGCATTAAAAACAAAGAAAAATGGCACAAGATCTTAGAAATTTATTCGAGAAAGATTCAAAACTACAGAGCGCAAAGATGTCTAACGGTCATGAAGCTCGCTTTCTAGAAAAGCTAGAAAAAGAACTGCCGGTAGAGAAAAAGTCGAGTGGTTTTAGTTTTTTAAGCATTGCGGCGAGCGTAGTTGTATTGTTAGGATTGAGCTTTGGCACATATCAGTTTTTTCAAAATTCAGGTGAAATAGAACCAGATCAACCAACAGTTGTTGAAGCGTCTGAGATAAAAACCATGGGTGCGTTTTCACCAGAGTTAAAAAAAGTAGAAGACTATTATTTGGCAAGCATCAATCTAGAATTGTCCAAGGTACAATTAACTCCAGAAAATAAGGACTTGGTGGATGGTTATATCCAAAGACTTAAAGAGTTGAATGATGAGTACGAAAAGCTTACAATAGAGCTCAATGAAAACGGACCTAATTCTATTACGCTAGATGCATTGATCAACAATTTAAAGTTGCGATTAAATCTCGTAACACGTCTTAAGGATAAATTAGAGGAATTTAATGATGATTCCTTTGAAGCAGAAAGTATATAAATACAATCAATAATTATAATAATCAATTCGCCTTTGTCTAATGTTATGGCGAATAAAGTCAAAAAACGAACAGTTAAATCAATTCACTTACGCTAAGGCAATGGTGAACAAAATCAGAAAAATCATGAACACTATTAGAATTTTAGTATTGTGCCTCTTAACCACCTTTGGTTATGCACAAAAGAAATTGAGTAAAGCATCACAATCTATTAAGGTTAATAAAGACGTAGTGATAGACTTAAATACCAGTTATGCGGAAATAGAGATCGGTACTTGGAATAAGGATATTGTTGAGATTGAGGCATATATAGAGAGTGATGAATTGTCAGAGGAAGAACTAGAGCGGGCCTTAGAAGCTTGGAAGCTTAGAGTTGAAGGCTCTGACGATAAAGTCACAATCTCCTCGAGCGGAGCACGAGCAATAAGTTTATATGCAGAAGCCGATTATGCAGATGTACTAAGAGATTTGGAATTTGGATTGGCAAATATGCCAGAACTTCCTGAAATGCCAGAGGTTATTGTTATGCCTAATATTCCTAATATGGAAGAAATGCCAGAGATGCCAGAGATG
Organism: Winogradskyella sp.; assembly: GCF_028282165.1. Lineage (GTDB taxonomy): Bacteria > Bacteroidota > Bacteroidia > Flavobacteriales > Flavobacteriaceae > Winogradskyella. The sequence continues at coordinate 102,419 of NZ_JANQIM010000010.1, forward strand.
CCAGAAATGCCTGAATTTCCAGAGCTTCCAGAATTACCGGATGGTATCAGAACTATAAATTTTGATTATGACAGATATCAAGAAGAAGGTGAAAAATATCTTACCGAGTGGAGTAAACGTTATGAAAAGGAAGGTGGTAAGGAATTGCAAAGGCGCATGGAAGAATGGGTTAGAAAATTTGTAGAGTCTGGCTACCAAGAAAAAATGGAAAAATGGGGAGAGGAATATGGAAAACGTTTTGATGGTAAATGGGCTGAAGAAATGGAAAAATGGGGCGAGAAGTTTGGAGAAGAGTATGCTAAAGATATTGAGAAATGGGGAGAAGAGTTTGGTGAAAAGTTTGGTGAGGAATGGGCCAAAAAGATGGAAGCTTGGGGCGAACGTTATGAAAGACAGATGAAACGACAAGCCGAACTTCTTGAAAGACAGTTAGAACGTACTGCTAGAATGGCCGAGAAAGAAGCTAGAATAGCAGAACGCCAGGCAAGAATTGTAGAACGTCAAGCAGAACGTACAAGAGAATTAGCCGAGCGCACAGCTGAAATAGAAGGGAGAAGAAAGGAAATAAGAGAAAAAAGAGAATCTATTTTAGCGAGACACCTTGAGTCTGTTGGAAATGACAAAGTAAAAAAGGTGATAAAGATTAAAATCCCTAAAAAGGCAAAACTTAAAACCAACATAAGACACGGTGAGCTAAAACTATCTTCGGTTATCTATAACTTAAGTGGAGATATATCCCATGCATTTTTGGTAGCTGATAACATTGATGGAAGCGATACTTCCATCAATGTATCATATTCTCCTGTAATTATTGATACATGGAATTTAGGAACACTCAATCTAAATTATGTAGATAAAGCCCAAATTAAAAATGCCAACAATTTGGTGTTGAACTCTAAGTCGTCTAATATTAGTGTTGAAAGTTTAACGGATACCGGGATTATAGATGGCAGTTTTGGGGATCTTATTATTTCCAATCTTGCAGAATCATTCAAGAATCTTAATTTGATTCTTGAGAATAGTGATGCCTTAATTAACTTACCACAGAATGTAAATTACAATATGTACTTTAAAGGAGATCGTTCTAAATTCAATAATAAGTCAACATCCCAAAAAACCATTAGAAATCACCCAGAAGGACAGAGTGCTGACAAAACGATTATTGTAAATGCCAAATATAGCAGTGTAGTTATGAATTAATATGTCTGTAACTGTTAGGTTGAGTATAGTTGAAACCTAATATACATTCTTAAACTCTTATTTGATTGAAGTAGAAGTTTGTTTACAACCCTTTCTCCATGTTTTCCATCAAAATAGATTCTTATTTTAGTGGAAATTTTGTTTTTATGCAGTTTTCTTCCTTTAAAGATTTACTCAAATCTCTCCGTCCACATCCTTTAGTTGATCCTAAAATTTCCTTTGATGCCTACGTACCCTTGAACTTATCCATAGATAATCCAGAGTTAAAAAATATTGATGTATCGAGTTCCAAAGCCTTGGAAGTTTTTATTAGAAATCATATATCCAAACAGGCTGCAAAGGTAGCCTTTGGAGGATATTTAGAACAACGAAGTATCTATAACCGTAGCGATTATTTCAATCAAGAGAACCCAGAAGAAGAGCGCAATATACATTTGGGCTTAGATATATGGATTGGTGCCAAAACACCAATTTATGCACCACTAAGTGGTGATATCCATAGTTTTAAAAATAATACCAATTTTGGAGATTATGGGCCAACGATTATTTTAAAGCATAACATTCAAGACTTTGAATTCTACACACTTTATGGCCATCTGAGTCTTGAATCTATCAAAAATTTAGAGGTCGGAGCTAAAGTGGAAAAAGGGCAGCGAATTGCCACTTTAGGAATAGCAGAGGTCAATGGTGATTATCCGCCGCATTTACATTTTCAGATTATAAATGATATTCAAGGATATGAAGGTGATTATCCTGGTGTGAGCAGTCAACTTGATCTGGAATTTTATAAAGTTAATTGTCCAGATCCTAATTTACTTTTAAAGCTAATGTGAATACAAAGGTTTTTTCGAGAACTAGTTAGTAATGAATCTCTCAAAATCATCAATAGCAAAGGCCTCATTATAGTCGGCTTCGCCAATCTTGCCTCCTTCAGAAGAATCATAGTCCATCGTTATTTTCCATTCGCCATCGATCTTTTTTAACAGAACATGAAATTGACCATAATAGGTTTGTTCTTTATCTGTGCCCCTATTGCGTATGAGTCTATAAATACCACGTTCGCTAGCCGTAGAGTCATTGCACAGTCTTTCAAAAAAGCGCAATGAGATATTACTGGTTTGTCCAGCGGTCTTATCGCGATCAAAACCCGTTTTGTAGTTATTGATGTATGTATCATAATCCAAAATACGCCTGCCACCAGAAATACGGACTAAATCTTTAGAATGAATCGTTGCCATTAAGGTATAATCGAGGTTTTTGAAAGCCTTATAGAATTTTGCCCAAGTTGTATTGATGGCTTTAAGGTGCGTCTCTTTTTGTGAGTAACAAAGGGTCATCGAAAAGCAAATCAAAAAGTAGATGAGAAGATATTTTTTCATTGCAAAATGATTTAATCATGCCTTTTAAGGTAATAAAAAAATCCTGATGAAAACCATCAGGATTTTTCAAATTAATAGTTTTAGGTTTATTTAGGTATGGTATAAAGGATACTTACCTGAAATGCATTTTGCCTTAGATTCCCTGCATCAACATCTACATCATTTATGTTCGTCAGATCAAAAGCAAATCTTAAACCAGCCGCAAGTCCAGGCACCAAATCTTCTAGTCGGTATAGTGCGCCTATAGCTGCACCAATAATACCAGATTTATAAAACTCACTGATATCTTCAAATCCATCATTAGATCCATCTATTTTTTGTTCTATAGACAGCAAGATATTATACTGCGGTCCTCCTTCTATTACCAAGTTGTCGATGACTTCGTATTGCAATAGTATAGGAATACTAAGGTTACTTGTTTTTACTTCTCCAGTAGTGGATTCATTACTAAAGTCCCATTCATTTCCACCAGTACTAAAATAAACTTCCGGCTGTACAGCAAACTTTTCGTTAAGATTATAGTTTACAAAACCACCAATATGGAATCCTATACGCGAGGAGGTGGAATAACTATCGTTTTCAAAACTGATACCAGCAATATTTAGACCTGCCTTAGCTCCGAAGTTTAAGTCTTGGGCATTGATTGAAAAAGCAATACATAAAATAAAAGTAAAGCTTAACGTTAATTTTTTCATGATTATAAGTATTGGTTATGACTTATAATCGAAAAGAAGCTAAAATGTCATCAAAAAAATGAAACTCTAATCAATAACAGGTAAAATGTAGTTGCCATCGTAACTTCCAGAAATTACCTGACCATCATTTCGGGTAAAAGTGAAAGTAAGTTTTATATTAAACTCTGTGAAATTAGTGATGGTCACCGAACCCGATTGTGCGTAAACGTCCGACTCCGAATCATTATCCGAAAGCAATACTGTACCATTATTAAATTCACTGTCAATTATAGAACTGTTAGTCGAAACAGCATAATCATCAATTTCATCGTAAGTCGTATTCTGAATGGTAACATCATCAAAATCGAAATACACAAAGTTAATATCTGTTAAGTCTGAGTTTCCTGCAAGTTCGGCAGCAGATTTGTTAAATATGCTAATGCTTATTTCGCTAACATTGTCTGACGACGTATCTTCATCATTGATCACGGCAGTAGTTAAATTATAAGTCTCACCGTTAAAGATAAATTGATTGGTATTCTCGTCCGTATTTGAATTCGTATCGTCGTCTGAAGAGCAAGCCAAGAAAGTTATGGCCAGTAAAAATACTAATACTTGGGGCAGTTTTGGTATCATAATAAATTAAATATAAGTAGGTTACAGTTGTAAATATAGTAAATATTTTCTCTTATCAGAATTCTAATATTATAGAAATTTAATAGCAATTTAAGTCAGAAAAATAACACAAGTAAATGATTTTCAGATACTTATATGAGAATTAAAATTGAAATTCTCATTAAAATTAAGTATCTTATAGAAGTTAAATCAATCTCTTAAGTATTATGGGTTATATCAAATCACTCAATAAGTGGGCGAATGCGCACACTTATTATCCGCTAGATATGTTACGTATTGCTCTTGGTATTTTTTTGTTTTACAAGGGTGTTTACTTTATGTCTAATCTACATTTGCTTATTGATCTTATTGCACCTATAAAATCCGTTGTAGGTGATATGATGGTGGTTCACTATATAGCACCAGCACATTTTGTTGGTGGATTTTTAATTGTTTTTGGACTGCTAACACGCTGGGCCATTATAGCGCAATTGCCTATTCTAATTGGTGCAGTAATCATCAATTTCGTGGGTGAGATGCAAACAGGTAATCTTATACTGTCCTTATCAGTTTTACTCATCTGTATTTTCTTTTTGTTCTATGGATCTGGGAAGCACTCGGTAGATAAGTATTTGAAGATGCAGCAATAGTTATAGGTACAAGGCGGTAAGACTTCTCGATACATTCTGGCACTTACGGCCAGAACACTCGAAGTGACAACAGAATGTACTAATGTCGGTTCGAGTGTACTGACGTTTTCGTCAGGACGTACTTCGACAAGTGTAATACTGAGTTTATCGAAGTGCTCAGAAGAGCTATAGAAAACTAAATCATTTACAATCCGCTTGAACGACTTTGTGTTTCCACTGAATCCAATACTCCTGTAAACCTTCTTTGGTGGTTTTTAGTTTACCGATATATTGTTAATGCCCTTGCATTAAAGCATATTTAAGTTGTTTCACTTAATTATATATCTTTTAAGCTTGGACTTAGCTAATTGTAAAAATCTCAAAGGGTATAATTTTTCAATATTTAGTTCGTCTTGAATAAAAGAGGAGTGTGCATCATTTGATATTCATTCGAATTCAATTAAGAATTTTCTTATGAAAAACTATTTGAGATATTTATTCATTTCTCTTTTGAGCACCTTACCCGAATTTTTTATAATCTCTTTTGGGTCTAATCCATCAATGTGCATATCATCAATCCACTGACCGAGCATTTGCTCTAATGCTTCAGTATTTAAAATAAGTAATTTTTTATTGTAGGTTGAGCATAATAACCTAAACCTACTTAATAAATCCTCGTTTATTGTTGAAGATGTCAAAATAGCCACTGTATTAAACTCTGATTTATCAATTTGATTAAGAATTTGACCTAACAAAACGGCACCGTTTTTATTCCTAGCCGTTAATCCAGCATTACCTGATCCTAATTTTGCAAATACAAAAAGTTTTAATTGTTGATTTCCTACACCATATTCTCCTTGCAAATCAGATATTTCAATGTTTTTATGTGGTAGTAAAACAGGACGCTTTAATGTTCTTCCTACTAATGTCCTCAAACAAACAAATTCATTACTCATAATACATTTTGAACAGTTAGAGTCAGACATATTATCACATTTTTCTCCTAATAAATGTAAAATGTTATCTGGTAAATTATAACTGTATTTCTTCCTGAGTATTTGCTTGAGTTCATTGATCTCTAATGGATTAATTTCGGTCACGAAATTAGTTTGTACATTTCCGTATGCTCTATTTATATCTAACTTTATTAAATTAGATTCAATTCTAAAGGGTAATGATATAACGTTTTGTAAATCTGGGTATTGAGAAATCAATGATTTTGTTAAACTTAATAATATTTCGATTAATTTAGGAGTAGGCGTAAGTATTGCCTTATCCAAAGCTTCATCAATTTCGATTACATCACCAGTTTCCTTGTTAACTATTTGAGATACCTTTTTGTCACTAATAAAAGAGATCAATTCATAACTACCATCTGGCTCTAATTTTAATTTAAATTGATTATCATATTCACCAAAAAAGTATTCACCTATTTCGCCTTCTATAACCAAATAAAATGGATTAAAATATTTATTAATTGCTTGACTTAATATTATATGTCCAGGTGTAAATGATTTCTCCGATTCTTTATTTAGCAACATATTGGTAATTGCTATGAACAGTCTAAAAATTTCATTTCTAACTGATATATTAGCAATTGAAGTTATTTCTTTAGATGACTTAATACCCAAAGAGTTGATTATTTTTTCAAACTGACCATCTGCTGCAAGAGCATCTAACTCATTAGCAACTTTAGTTAGTAACTTAAGACTGAAATCTCTTATTTCAGAAATGGTTACTTTTTGAGGTATCCATAACTTTCCAGTTTCAGATGTAACCCCTAAGCCCTGTTCTTCAATACCTCTTAATGGTATTCTATAAAAACTTTCTTTTCTTGTTGCGTCTATATTTTCCTCTTGTTCTCGGGCTATTTGTTTGGTAGATAGATTATCATCCCCTAAAGTTATATTTTGAGGTAATTGAATTTCATTTGAATTAACAAAATATTGAGCTCTTTTTACAGAGTCAAAACTTCCGATTTGATTTAATAATGGTTTGGTGAGATGAAGTGCATTTAATTCAATCTTAATAGCATCTTTAATAACTCTAAACAAGTCATCTCTTTCCTTCTTTGTATGGCAAGATAGAATGGCTTTGTTACTCTTTAAATCAATTAAAGCTAAGCCATAATTTAGCTCATAGATATTTGCAAGTTTATAATTAGTATTCCAGTACCAGTGTATTTTATGCCAAAGGAAATGAAGTTCAATAATATCTTTAGTTTTATTAACCTCAAACAATTGATAGCTCCTTATAGCGGGATATCTTTCAGTATCTTTTTCTTGATTTAAGAGTTTAAGTTTCGATTCGATTTTTCTTTTAGTTACTAAATCTTGACTGTAAGAACTTTTATCTTTAATAAAGGTTAAATAAAAACTTGGTTTAAATGAATAATTAAGATTGTCAATTCGTGATTTTAACGTCTTATTTTTTGACAATTTTTCCTCTATTAAAGTAATTAATTCAGATTTACTCTTTCCCTCTGAATCTTCAAAAAGTAAAATATTTAAATCATTCAAAAGTATCCTTAAATCTTCTATAGACTGGCTTTTTAATTTTAAAGTACTTAATAAATTACCCATAATTTAATTACTCTCTGATTTTCTTATTTAAATATAGATTTAATAAGCGCATTGTTTGTTTTATTTAAACCACTAGTAAAGCTAGTAATTTAAATATTAACTATTATACGTAGTTCTACGTATTTTTCTAAAAATAAAAGAGTTATATAGGATGGTTTTGCGGTTTCCTTTAAGCCACTAATGAAGTCATATCATACTACAGCTATAATGGTCATTGCGATAATCCCGATGGCTATCGGGAGATGTGGTAATCTTTTGAACTAACTAGAGTGATTTAAGAGATTGCAACAGCACACCTTTAGTGTGCTTCGCAATGACAAAAGAACTTTCCAATGTCAGTTCGAGTGTCCCGACTGTAAACGTCGGGATGTATCGAGAACCGTTTTAGTTTCAGACGCTTTATTACTTGTTCTCATCATTTATCGGCGAAATCATAATATGTGCTCTATGTGTTCCTGGGTTCATAATCCAAGGATGGTTGGCGGCTACTGGGACTTCTGGTAATCCTGTAGATTCTGCTGTTGCCCATGGCATATACACCACATAGCGGAGTTTAGCGTCAGCAACTTCTGAAGTTTCAGGATCATAGATGGTTTTGTCGCCATAGTAGATATGTAAAGTTGTACCCGTTGGGATTTTAAGTTCACCAGACTTCATTTCTGCTTCTCTTGTAGCAAAGACTTCTCTTGCGGACTTTCCTTCCTGTCGCAGTGCTCTTCCTCTAGCCATAAAGGGTTCGAGACCTTTATGGTAACATGCCGCATTAAACCCATCCTTTTTAGGATTATCAGCAAGTACAATAAATTGATTGTCACCTTCACGAAGGGTTACAAAATCACCAGCCATATTATAACCAATAACTTTGCAGTTAGCCCTACTTTCTTTCGGTGCGGCCATTAATGCTGTGGCAATTAAGGCTTCATCTGTAGCTATGTCTTTATACGAATCATAGTTTTTTTCAGTTATACCTTCTACTGAAGTTTCTTTTGTTGACTCTGCTTCTTTGGTTGTTGACTTGTCCGATGTATTACAGGCTACTAAAATTCCTGCGAGCATACATAGTTTGATAATTCGTTGCATACGATAATGTGAATGTTGTTTTGACACTTTCCCTTTAAAAATACAAAAAATCCTGATGGCTATATCAGGATTTTTGTTTATATCATCTACTTCTCGATACATTCCACCACTTACGGCTGGAACACTCGAAGTGACCACTGGTTTTCTGTTTATAGATTCCTGCCTGCGCAGGAATGACAAATTAATCATTTACTAAAACCCATTCACCTTTATCAATCAACGGAATGGCTTGCTTGTATTTGACTTCTTTACTTTCGCCACTCATCACATGCTTAATCGTAACACGTTCGTTACGGCCAATCTTGGGTTGTTCCCTAACAATGGTCTCTACAACTTGTGGTTTACGGGAGGCGTTTTGCCCAGCAGCTCGACTTTGTGCTGCACGTTCATCCATATTTGGAATTTCCTCTTTTTGCGTTTCGAGCTTCTCTTGCTTTCTACGCTTTGCTTCTTGGATATTGTTCGCCGTTTCTTGAGGAATTTCACCTTTAAATAAGAACGAAATTACATCTTTATTGACCTGATCGATCATACTCTTAAAGAGCTCAAACGATTCAAACTTATAGATCAATAATGGATCTTTTTGTTCGTGTACGGCTAATTGTACAGACTGTTTTAACTCGTCCATTTTACGCAAGTGCGTTTTCCAAGCATCATCGACAATGGCTAAGGTGATATTCTTCTCAAAATCATTGATCAGTTGTGTACCCTTAGTCTCATATGCTTTTTCTAAATCAGTGACTACTTGCAGATTTTTTACGCCATCGGTAAATGGCACTACGATACGCTTAAAACGATCACGTTGGGTATTGTACACATTTTCAATAACTGGATAGGCCAAATCAGCCGCACGTTGCATCTTTTCGCGATAGTGCTTAAAGGCTTCCTTATAAATCAATCCGGCAATCTCTTGTTCTCCCATTTTGGCAAATTCTTCTTCAGAAATAGGTGAAGCCATAGAGAAGTAACGGATCAGTTCAAACTCAAAGTTTTTATAATCGTTGGCTGCTTTGTTATTCATGGCGATACCTTCAGAAGTATCGAAGATCATATTGGCCAAATCTACACGTAAACGCTCACCGTGCAAGGCGTTACGACGACGTTTGTAAACCACTTCACGTTGTGCGTTCATCACATCATCATACTCTAACAAACGTTTACGGACACCGAAGTTATTTTCCTCAACTTTTTTCTGCGCACGCTCTATGGACTTAGAAATCATAGAATGTTGAATCACTTCACCTTCCTTAAGTCCCATACGGTCCATCATTTTAGCAATACGCTCAGAACCGAACAAACGCATTAGGTTATCTTCTAACGATACATAGAATTGCGAGCTTCCTGGATCTCCTTGACGACCAGAGCGACCTCTTAACTGTCGGTCAACACGACGCGAATCGTGACGTTCTGTACCGATAATGGCTAAACCTCCTGCTTCCTTCACCTCATCAGTTAATTTAATATCGGTACCACGACCTGCCATGTTGGTCGCTATCGTTACTTGACCTGGTTGACCTGCTTCTGCTACGATATCCGCTTCTTTTTTATGTAATTTAGCATTTAAGACGTTATGCGGAATCTTACGAATGCTCAACATTTTTCCTAGCAGCTCAGAAATCTCAACGTTAGTCGTACCAATCAATACTGGTCGACCAGCATTGGATAAGCCAACAACTTCGTCAATTACCGCGTTGTATTTTTCGCGCTTGGTCTTATACACCAAATCGTCTCTATCATCTCTGGCAATTGGTCTGTTGGTAGGGATTTCTACCACATCCAATTTATAGATTTCCCAGAATTCACCGGCTTCAGTGACTGCCGTACCTGTCATACCAGAGAGTTTGCGATACATTCTGAAGTAATTCTGAAGTGTTACGGTTGCAAAGGTTTGGGTAGCAGCTTCAATCTTTACATTTTCCTTGGCTTCAATCGCTTGGTGTAATCCATCAGAGTAACGACGACCATCCATAATACGTCCTGTTTGCTCATCAACAATCATCACTTTGTTATCCATCACTACATATTGCACATCTTTTTCAAAAAGTGCATAAGCTTTTAATAGTTGGTTTAGCGTATGGATACGTTCGGACTTAATGCCAAAATCTCTGAATAGTTCTTCTTTTAGAACAGCTTCTTCTTCAGGCTCTAAGCCTTTTTCTTCAATCTTCGCGATTTCGGTTCCCATTTCGGGCATTACAAAGAAATTAGGATCGTCTTTACCAGATAGATAATCGACACCTTTATCGGTCAATTCTATCTGATTGTTCTTTTCATCAATCACATAATAGAGTTCTGCATCTACTTTAGGCATCTCTCTATTGTTATCTTGCATGTAGAAGTTTTCGGTTTTTTGAAGGAGTTGTTTTACGCCTTCTTCACTCAAAAACTTGATTAAGGCTTTATTCTTTGGAATACCTCTGTAAACCCGTAATAACTGAAAACCGCCTTCCTTGGTATCACCTTCTGCGATTAACTTTTTAGCTTCGGCTAAAACACCGACCAAATGTTTACGCTGCACGGCTTCAATTTGTTCGATCTTTGGTTTTAGCATATCAAATTCGTGCTCATCGCCTTTTGGTATAGGGCCAGAAATAATCAATGGTGTACGTGCATCATCAATCAATACGGAATCCACCTCATCAACAATGGCAAAGTGGTGTGGACGTTGTACCAAATCTTCTGGTGAATGTGCCATATTATCACGCAAGTAATCGAAACCAAATTCATTATTGGTTCCGTATGTAATATCTGCATTATAGGCTTTACGGCGTGCGTCTGAATTTGGTGTGTGATGATCGATACAATCTACACTTAGACCATGGAATTCGAATATTGGAGCCATCCACGCGCTATCACGCTTGGCTAAGTAGTCGTTAACCGTAACCAGGTGTACACCTTTACCTGCCAAGGCATTCAGATAAACTGGTAATGTTGCTACAAGCGTTTTACCTTCACCCGTTTGCATCTCGGCGATTTTGCCTTGGTGCATGGCGATACCACCAATTAATTGTACATCGTAATGAATCATGTCCCAAGTGATAGGCTTACCTGCAGCATCCCAAGAGTTAGACCAAATGGCTTGGTCACCATCTAAAGTGACATACTCTTTTGCTCCGGAGACTTCTCTGTCAAAGGCATTGGCCACTACTGAAATCTCGGTATTATGTACAAAACGTTTTGCTGTTTCTTTAACTACGGCAAAAGCTTCTGGTAGAATAGCGTTAAGGACGTTTTCTGTGAGTTCGTAAATTTCGTCCTCGATTTTATCGGCTTGTACGTAAATCTCTTCCCGCTCGTCAATATCTTCGGTAACTTCTGCTTTGGCTAATAATTCATTTTGCTTTTCGAGCAACGGTTTTCTGGCTTCAGCAATCTTATCTTTAAATTCAGCAGTCTTCGCTCTAAGTTCATCGTGCGATAAAGCTTCAAGAGCTTGCTCAAAGCTTTTTATTTGGTCTACAATTGGTTGTATGGCACTAACGTCTTGTTTGGATTTATCTCCAACAAATACTTTTAGTACTTTATCTAATATACCCATGTTTTATGTTTTATGCTGTCATTTCGAGCGTAGTCGAGAAATCTCAACTTATTGGTAAATCAGACATCTCGACTGCGCTCGATGTGACAGTGATTGTAAATTTTGTCTTTCGGATAAGTTGTCCGAAAATAAAAAAAGTCTCTCAGTTAAGATAACGCAAGAGACTTTTTTGTGATAATTATATATATTAATATTCGTCCTCGTTCCAGAGGTAATCTTCATCAGTTGGATAGTCTGGCCAAATCTCTTCAATAGAGTCATAAGAATCTCCTTCATCTTCTATCGCCTGTAAATTTTCTACAACTTCTAAAGGTGCTCCAGTTCTAATTGCATAGTCAATAAGCTCGTCTTTTGTTGCTGGCCAAGGTGCATCACTTAAATATGATGCCAATTCTAATGTCCAATACATTTGCGTTATGGTTTTAATTTTTTGCAAAAATAATTTTTTAGCTGAATAATTCAAGAAAAAATTAAATTAATTATTCATTAATAAAAAGAACGTGTATTATTCAACTTTTTAAAGTCGAAATATTGCATTTTTAGAGCAATATAGTTGTGCTTAAAAAGACTAGGATTCTTTTTGTGGAATCCACTTTATCTCTTCAGCTTGCAAATCATGTGACAACTTCCGTGCCAATACAAAAAGGTAGTCTGAAAGACGATTGATATACATTAAGGTTTCGGGCTGAAAAGGCTCTAATTCATTGAGATGAGACGCCAAACGCTCAGCTCTACGACATACTGTACGTGCTATGTGACAGAATGACACGGTTTGATGGCCTCCTGGCAACACAAAATGAGTCATGGGTGGTAAACTAGCTTCCATATTGTCCATTTCCTTTTCTAAGCGTTCTATATCTTCATGAGATATTTTTGGAATATTCAATCGGGCCTTACCACTTTTAAGGGTCGCTTTTTCTGGGTCAGTAGCCAAGATGGCACCAACTGTAAACAACCGATCTTGAATATGCATCAAGGTATTCTTGTATAATGGATCGATATCTTGATCTCTAATGAGTCCAATATGTGAGTTAAGCTCATCTATAGTGCCGTAGCTTTCTATGCGGATATGGTGTTTAGGGACTCGTGTACCTCCAAATAGGGCAGTAGTGCCTTTATCGCCTGTTTTTGTATATACTTTCATGTGGTAAAGTTAAGGAATAAGGCTTGAAGTAGGAAGTCTAAAGTTGATTGGTTTACTTGCTAATTCCTAAGCACTAATTACCATCTAATGTATGCTTATGCCATTGTTGACATGTCATTATTTGAGTTATTTCCAAATGCCCTTTTCCATTTGTTTTTATTAATTCCAAAAACTATTCCACCGGCGAGCATAATCACTCCAGTAGCTATGCCAACCATTCCAAAAAAAGGTGTTTTGGGTATTCTGACTAAAATTTCAGCAGCAAATGCGGCGTAGAGTCCTATTACTGACCAATACATAAATGAAAAGTGAAAATATTTCCAACTATTTGTCGGTTTCTTTGTCCAAATGGGAATCATCCCAAGCAATATTGATGCTAAACTTACCAAAGTTGTATAGTGAAATACTCCCCAACCATTAAATAATCTGTAAATCATAAAAGCTGTTACAATCAAAATTCCCATACTGATAAGGTATAGATATCCTATCCTTACGTGTTGCTTAGTTCCTTTTTTAGAGATTAGAATGTAAGTTCCGAACAACAAGGCAAAACAAGATGAAATCAGGTGTATTATGCCAATTTCATTCCCGACTATTTTTTCCATTTAACTATAGATTATTGTAATGATTTAAAATTCAAAGAACCGACTATTCATATGGTTTATGTATTTTTTAAATCTGAAATGTGGAATATAAAGGATGAATTGTTTTTTAATGAATGCCAACTACTTATTATAAATGTCACTCTCAATCATACCGTCCATTAAGCGTATAATGCGATGTGCATGTGCCGCAATATCCTCTTCGTGGGTTACCATAATTACTGTATTTCCAGAGGCATGGATTTGATCGAATAGTTCCATAATTTCCAAAGAGGTTTTAGAATCTAGGTTACCCGTGGGCTCATCTGCAAGGATGATGGATGGTTTGTTGACTAAAGCGCGACCAACGGCCACACGTTGTCGTTGACCACCTGATAATTGGTTGGGTTTATGGTCCATACGATCAGCAAGACCAACATCGGTCAATACTTCTGAAGCGCGATCGACTCTTGCTTTTTTAGATTGCCCAGCGTATACCATAGGCAAGGCAACATTTTCTAATGCAGTGGTTCTTGGTAATAGATTAAAGGTTTGAAAAACGAAACCGATTTCTGTGTTTCTAATATCGGCTAATTCGTCATCGGACATTTGGCTTACATCTTTACCGTTGAGACGATAGGTGCCAGCTGTAGGTGTGTCTAGGCAACCTAATATGTTCATCAATGTTGATTTTCCTGAACCTGAGGGCCCCATAATGGCGACATATTCGCCACGCTTAATATCTAAATCCATTCCTTTTAAGACATGAACAGTTTCTTGTCCTAATTTAAAATCTCTAATGATACCTCTAATCTCAATGACGTTGTCGCTCATAATAACTTTTAGGTTGCTTAAAATCTCTGCAAGATAACAGAATTAAAAATCAGTTTCGTCAATAAGACGTTAAAGTTATTAGCTTGTTACACTATGAATAAAATAAAAAAGGAAGAGTTAAATCTAGGTTTTTGATCATGCTTAAAGTGAGATTAAAAAGCTAGTTATCCTAAAGAACTTTAAACTCTAATTTTAAAATGTTCCCTTGCTTGTTCTTTTCTAAAAAACACAAAACCTAATTGGAATATGTCTACAGTTACTGTTACAGCTTCATGCGCTTTAATATATTGCCAAGCTTCGGTCATTCCTTTGGACCAATAAATATCATCAAAAATAAAGACCGCGTTGTTATTTGCTTTAGGCAATAAGGCTTCGAAGTATTTTATGGTAGCATCCTTATTATGGTGACCATCAAAATAAATGCAATCAAATGATGATTGTTTTAACGTGGAAATGGTTGTCGCGAAATCACCTTTTAAAAAGGTGATATGATTTATTTTTAGCTTTTTGAAATTATGTTTTGTGTAATCTGATGTGTTGGCACAGCCTTCTATGGATGTTACATTTGAAAATTCATTGGCCAAAGCCATAGCATAGGTACCCATTCCTAAAGAAGTGCCTAACTCCAAGATTGATTTGCAATTAAAGTATTGTACAACCTTAAATAGTAAACGAGCTTCTTTCATTGAACTGCTAGACACCTTTACCATTTTGTTAACTTTCCGTGTTTTAGAGCCCAAAACCTTAGACCCTTCACCTAAATCTGTAATGTCCAAGCTGTCATTGGAAGATATTAACGTATTACGATAGGCTTTAAGCTTGTTGTATGCCGAATAACTCGCTTTATCGTAAAGGCATTTCGTAATAAAGTAGTATATAAAAGGAGAATGTACGCCGTGTTGATTGGTTGAGTTTAATAGAAATCTTATGTAGGATTTTAGTTGATACACTATTTTGGCTATTGGCTATTGGCTATTGGCTATTGGCTATTGGCTATTGGCTATTGGCTTCCAGCTTTTCAGCCAGTTCAAACCAACGCATTTCTTTTTCCTCAATGGTATCAATAATACTTTGAAGTTCCTCCGATAATTGATTAATCTCGTCTTGTGATAAATTGGGATTATTAAACTTGGCCTCCAAGGCTTTTTTGTCGAGTTCTAGAGCACGAATCTTAGATTCTAAATTCTTGTACTCCTTTTGTTCATTATAAGATAGTTTGTTGGCCTCGTTTTGTTTTATAGCCTCAGTATTATCTGTCTTTGTTTCAGTTTTAATCTGTTTTGGTAGACTGTTGTCGTAAGCTCTAAAGTCTGAGTAATTACCAGGAAAATCATCAACCACACCTCGACCTCTAAATACAAAAAGATGATCCACAATTTTATCCATAAAATAGCGGTCGTGAGACACCACTAAAAGCACACCAGGAAAATCCATCAAAAAACTTTCCAAGACATTTAAAGTCACAATGTCGAGATCGTTTGTGGGCTCATCCAATATTAAAACATTAGGGTTTTGTATTAAAACCGTACATAAATAGAGACGTTTTTGTTCACCACCACTTAGTTTTTCGACAAAATCGTATTGTTTTTTTCTGTCGAAT
>NZ_JANQIM010000027.1 GCF_028282165.1 Winogradskyella sp.
ACAGTCCACATTAGCAGTAATGCTATTTATAAGGGAAAGTTCACCTTTTACAATAGTTACAGAAAAGGAGTTGCTAAGCTTTTCAATCAATTAAAAAAGCATTTTGATTTGGTCATCCTGTCTGGAGACAATGAAGGAGAGCGCGAGAACCTGAAAAAACTATTGCCAGCAAAAACCAAATTGATTTTTAACCAAAAACCTGAAGATAAATTAGAATTCATTAAATATCATCAATCTGAAGGTGCAAAAGTTTTAATGGTTGGTGATGGTCTCAATGATGCTGGTGCTCTGGCACAGAGTGATGTAGGTATCGCAATTTCAGAAGATGTTAATATTTTTTCCCCCGCTTGCGATGCCATTTTAGACGCTACAAAATTCAAGGAATTACACCATTATATAAAAGCCTCAAAATCTGCAATTAAGATTATCAAATGGAGCTTTGTGCTCTCATTTATATATAATGTTATCGGCTTGTATTTTGCCGTTACGGGTCAATTAGCTCCAGTTGTAGCCGCTATATTGATGCCGTTAAGTTCTATAAGTATTGTAGTCTTTACAACCATTTGCACCAATCTTTTAGGACGAAAACTAAAATAAAAAAAATCGACATGATAAATGTCATGTTTTAAAAAAAGGTTCAACTGTAAATTTGGGCCATAACTTCAAACAGGTATGAGTGTTATATATATTGTCTTAACAGTAAGTGTCATTGTTGGCATAGCTTTCTTTATCATTTTTTTATTGGCTGTAAGATCTGGGCAATACGATGATAGTTACACCCCATCGGTGCGCATGTTGTTTGAAGACGAACTCGTAAAAGAACCTTCTAAAGAATCAACACATACAAAAACTGACTAATTTTTTTAATATGGAAATGCAACAATTCTATTACGATAATAAAATCGTCAAAAAATTCCTCTACGCTACCATTGTTTTCGGTGTGGTTGGGATGCTGGTTGGGCTAATTCTAGCCTTTATGTTTTTATTCCCAAACATGACCGATGGTATTTCGTGGCTGAGTTTTGGCCGATTAAGACCATTGCATACAAATGCTATCATTTTTGCCTTTGTAGGTAATGCCTTGTTTGCTGGTATTTATTATTCTATGCAACGTTTACTCAAAGCAAGGATGTTTAGCGATCTATTGAGTAACATTAATTTCTGGGGCTGGCAATTAATCATTGTTGGTGCAGCAATCACCTTACCTTTAGGTTTTACTACATCCAAAGAATATGCAGAACTAGAGTGGCCATTTGATATTGCCATTGCTTTGGTTTGGGTGGTATTTGGTGTAAATATGATCGGGACTATTCTTAAGCGTCGCCAACGTCATTTATATGTTGCTATTTGGTTTTATATCGCCACATTCGTAACTGTAGCTGTCCTTCATATTTTTAATAGTTTGGAATTACCTGTTAGTGGTCTTAAGAGTTATTCGGTTTATGCTGGTGTACAAGATGCCTTGGTACAATGGTGGTATGGCCACAATGCGGTTGCGTTCTTTTTAACAACGCCTTTCTTGGGATTAATGTATTATTTCGTTCCTAAGGCAGCAAATAGACCTGTGTATTCGTATCGATTATCTATTGTACACTTCTGGTCATTAATCTTTATTTATATATGGGCAGGACCTCACCATTTATTATACACAGCTTTACCAGAATGGGCACAACATTTAGGTGTTGCATTTTCAGTAATGTTGATTGCGCCATCTTGGGGAGGTATGATAAACGGTTTACTAACCTTGCGCGGAGCTTGGGATAAAGTTCGTACGGATCCTGTTCTTAAATTTATGGTAGTAGCTATTACTGGTTATGGTATGGCCACATTTGAGGGCCCAATGCTTTCACTTAAGAATGTTAATGCCATAGCACATTTTACCGATTGGATTATTGCACATGTCCATGTCGGTGCGCTAGCATGGAATGGTTTCCTAACCTTTGGTATGATCTATTTCTTAATTCCAAAATTGTTTAAAACAAAATTGCATTCTATTGGCTTGGCAAATGTTCATTTCTGGATAGGCACATTAGGTATTATCCTTTATGCTTTACCGATGTATGTGGCTGGTTTTACTCAAGCTAGTATGTGGAAGCAATTTAGACCAGATGGTAACCTAGTTTACGGAAACTTCTTAGAAACAGTAACAGAGATTATCCCAATGTATTGGATGCGTGCTATTGGTGGTACACTATATGTCATTGGTATGTTAATCCTAGTGTACAATGTGATTATGACAGTTGTCAAATCTAACTCTAAAGTGACTGATGAATTAGCAGAAGCCCCAGCATTACAGCGTGTATCTAAGCGTAGAGTAGCTGGTGAAGGTTGGCACACTTGGTTAGAGCGTAAACCTGTATTGTTAACTATTTATGCTACGGTTGCCATATTGATTGGTGGTATCGTACAAATTATTCCAACCATAGTTGTAAAATCCAATATTCCAACCATTAGTAGTGTAAAGCCTTATACACCTTTGGAGCTAGAAGGGCGAGATCTATACATAAGAGAAGGTTGTGTGGGTTGCCACTCGCAAATGATACGTCCGTTTAGAAGCGAAGTAGAACGCTACGATTGGACTAATGATAAGCAATACTCAAAAGCTGGAGAATATGTTTACGACCATCCATTCCTTTGGGGAAGTAAACGAACTGGTCCGGATTTACATCGTGTTGGCGGAAAATATTCAGACCCTTGGCACTTTAAGCATATGTACGATCCACAAGAAATGTCAACAGGCTCCATAATGCCAGCTTACCAATGGCTCATTAGAAATGAATTAGACAAGTCTATGACCGAAAAGAAAATGAAAGCTATGGTATCCTTAGGAGTACCTTATACTGATGAAGAAATTACCAATGCTCAAGAGTCAATGGATATGCAATCTGAAGCTATTATGAAAAATTTAAAAGAAGATCCTGATCTATTAGAATCATTTGAAAACGGTAAAAAAGAAGCCCTAGCTAGTGGTGAAGATTATGTAGAAATGAAGGATAGAGAGATTATTGCACTTATCGCCTATCTACAACGTTTGGGTACGGATATAAAAGTAAAAGACATCGCTAACGAAACCGCTCAAAACCAATAAGATTATGCTAAAATTTGTAAAAAATCATATGGAAAGTATTACGGGTATTGAAATATATCCGATAATATCGCTCTTAATATTCTTTATCTTTTTTGTAGGCTTGTTTTATTGGGTCATCACAGCTAAAAAAGAATATATCACGACTGTTAGTAATTTACCACTAGACCAAAAAACAACAAAATAACATCATGAGACATTTAATTCCATCATACATAAGAGTCCCCGTTGTATTTTTCGCTATCGTAGGGCTTGTAGAATACTTTATTGATTCTGGTGATCAACCAGCGTTTATGGAGCAACCTATTATAATGCTATTCTTATTATTAGTATTACTCATATTGTTAGCTATAGAAGGGATTGTAGGTTCTATGGACAATATTCTTTACCAAAGTTTAGATGAGGAAGCTAAAGCAAGATATGATGCGCAAAAAGCCGCACCATCAAAACTCGTACTTTGGATAAAAAAGACGTACAAAAAGCTTCTAGGCTCTAGACCAATGGAGGAAGAAGGCGAAATCATTTTAGATCACAACTACGATGGTATTAAAGAGTTAGATAATAGTCTTCCGCCGTGGTGGCTCTATGGTTTTTATATCACTATTATATTTGGGGTGGTTTATATGGCACGTTACCATATTTTTAATGCCGACGACCAGTTTGTAGAGTATGAAATTGAATATGCAGAAGCAGAACGTGCCATTGAAGAATACAAAAGAACAGCAAAAAATTTGGTGGATGTCAATACCGTTGAAGTATTAACTGAAGCTTCAGACCTAAAAGCAGGACAGGCAATTTTTGTAGAAAAATGTGTGGTTTGCCATAAAGCTGATGGCGGAGGTGGTATTGGTCCAAACCTTACCGATGAATACTGGGTATTAGGTGGTGGTATTAAAAATGTATTCCGTACGATTTCCGAAGGTGGTCGTGCTGGTAAAGGTATGGTATCCTGGAAAAAAGAAGGGCTTTCACCTCTTGAAATGGCGCAAGTCGCCAGTTATGTTTTAGAATTTCAAGGGACTACGCCTGCTGAACCTAAACCTGCCGAAGGTGATATATGGGTAGATGAAACCGCCAGTGAAACAAACAGCGACAATTCAGAAGATGGTTCGGATGCTATGAAAGCATCAGAAGACGAAACTTTAGTTGAAGACGCTACTGTAGCAGAAGCAGACGAATAAAAAGAGAAACCGTCCCAAAAACTATAAAATGGAAACGCCAGCAAACGAAGTTTTTAGAGATTCTATTGGCACCATCAATGAGGAAGGTAAACGCAACTGGATATATCCTAAAAAACCTTCTGGTTGGTATTACGATAAACGAAAAATTGTAAGCTACTTCTTGTTAGCGTTCTTATTTGCAGCACCATTTGTGAAAATTAATGGTAACCAGTTTTTAATGTTTAATGTCCTAGACAGACGTTTTAACATCTTTGGTTTTCCATTCTGGCCACAAGACTTCCATCTTTTCGTCATTTCTATGATAATCGGTGTGGTCTTTATCACGCTATTTACAGTAGGTTTTGGTCGTATATTTTGTGGTTGGATTTGCCCTCAAACCATTTTTATGGAAATGGTCTTTAGACGTATTGAATACTGGATCGATGGAGATCGCAATAAGCAAATGCGTCTGGATCGCCAAAAATGGGATGCTGAAAAAATAAGGAAACGACTCTTAAAATGGTTTATATTTTTGGTGGTGTCCTTTTTAATTGCAAATGTGTTTCTGGCTTATCTTATAGGAGGCGACAAGCTTCTTAATTATATTAAAGATGGTCCATTTGAACATTTAGGCACATTAATTCCACTTCTCATATTTACAGCAGTCTTTTATTTCGTTTTTGCTTGGTTTAGGGAGCAGGTCTGCATTATCGCTTGTCCTTATGGTCGCCTACAAGGTGTGCTCTTAGACAATAAATCAATTGTTGTTGCTTATGACCATAAACGCGGAGAAGGCAAAAACGGTAGAAAGAAATTTAGGAAAAATGAAGATAGAGTAGCTCTGGGCCATGGTGATTGTATTGATTGCTTTCAATGTGTACATGTATGTCCAACAGGTATCGATATTAGAAACGGCACACAGTTAGAATGTGTGAATTGTACAGCATGTATAGATGAGTGCGATACCATCATGGAAAAAATCAACCTTCCTAAAGGCTTAATTCGTTATGCTAGTGAAGAAAATATAGAGAATAAAACACCTTTTAAACTTACAGCACGCATGAAGGGCTATATTGCTGTGTTAGTTATTTTAATTGGTGTCTTGGCCGGAATGTTGACCTTAAGAAATGATATCGAAGCACGTATTTTGAGATTACCTGGTCAATCTTACGAACAAAAAGGCGAAAACATCATCAGCAATGTGTACACATACAAGTTGGTTAACAAAACTTCGCACGACATTGAAAATGTAAGCTTCAAAATAAGAGACATGGATGGTGAGATAAAAACGGTTTCGGCATCTAATGAGTTCATTGTGAAAGCTCAAGAGTTTGCAGAAGGGACTTTGTTTATCGAATTGAAAAAAAGTGATCTATCTGGCGATAAGAATAAATTGAGAATAGACATCTATAGTAATAACGAATTAATCGAAACCACTACTGTAGGCTTTCTAGGACCGAGAAACTATAATTAAGACGTTATGAAAATAAATTGGGGAACAGCAATCGTTATAGCATTTATAGGGTTTATAGGATTTATCATGTACTTTGTAGTAAACATGGCAACCAATGACAAATATGATCACGACTTGGTCGTAGAAGATTATTATCAACAGGAATTAAAGTTTCAGAACGATATTGACAAAGAAAAAAATTCAAAAACATTAAAGACCAATGTATCCTGGCAAAAAACCCAAGACGGTATTCTTATTACATTTCCAGAAGACTTAGATATAAAAGACATCAAAGGTAAAGTGTTCCTATATAGACCATCTAATAAACAACTAGATTTTGAAACTCCTATTTCATTATCTAACCACAATTTGCTCATACCTGACAATCGTTTACTAGATGGTCGCTGGAACATTACAATAGATTGGACTTACGACAACAATTCCTATCTCTTTAAAGAAGCCATCAATTATTAGCATGCTTTACTCTGCATTCATATTAGGTTTATTAGGCAGTTTGCACTGCGTTGGTATGTGCGGTCCTATTGCCTTTATGTTGCCAGTAGATCGATCCAATTCATTCAAAAAAGTAAGCCAAATTAGTATTTACCATATTGGCAGGTTATTGGCCTATAGTTTAATAGGCCTAGTTTTTGGCCTAGTTGGTAAAAGCCTTTACATTTTCGGTATACAACAACAGTTGTCTATAGCTATAGGCATTTTAATGATTGTTTTGGTATTGATTCCTTATAAAATGTTTGCCAAATACAATTTGTCAAAACCTCTTAACAAAGTTATTTCCAAAGTAAAATCTAATCTTGGTCAAGCACTTAAGAAAAAAACAGCTGATACCTTCATCACAATTGGTTTTCTTAATGGTTTTTTGCCTTGCGGTTTGGTCTATATGGCCGTTTTTGGTGCTATCGCTACAGGTAGTTTGTTGCAAGGTAGCTTTTATATGGTACTATTTGGTTTGGGCACTGTTCCTTTAATGACCTCTGCTATTTATTTAGGCAAGTTCTTAAACCAAACTATTAAGCAACGAATACAAAAGGCTATTCCAATATTTGTAGTGATTATAGGTACGTTATTCATCCTAAGAGGTTTAGGCTTGGGGATCCCATACCTCTCTCCTGCTCCCATCGTAGAAATGGCATCAAGTGCTATTGATTGTCATTAAAGGTTTATATTTAATCTCATATTCAATATCAACCAGAATTAATGCAAACTAAACAACCGTATCAGCCAAAGAGCATCATTAAAACGATGACCACTTTACACTATGCCTATTCTTTTGCAGTACTGGTTTTTGGAACTATTGCATTATACATCACTGATAATGCCACAATGAACCTTAATGATACTAATGACATCTTTTTTTATTTGGTTCCGATACTTGCTGTAGGTGGTGTTATGGCAAGTCATTTTCTTTTCAATAGTCTCCTGAAAACCGTTCATGCAAAGTCAACTTTAAAGGAGAAACTTACCAGTTATCAATCCGCGAGGATTATCAGATTGGCCCTAATTGAGGGACCAGCAATTTTAGGTATCGTCATCTTTATAACGACTAGTAATCTATTCTATCTTATTATTTCTGCAATATTATTGGTATACATGATTTTTCTAAGACCTACGCTTCAGATTATTAAACAAGATCTAAATCTTACAGTAGATCAGAACAAGGAGCTTAGAGAAGCCTTAAAATAAAAAACGCCAAGGAAACCAATCCTTAGCGTTTTAACTTGATATTAAATAACACTAACTAATAAACATCAAGAACTATATCTTAAAGGTCATAACCGGCAACGTAGAATGATTAGCGATATCTTCAGAAATACTACCTTCAAAGAAATGCGCTAAGCCCTTTCTGCCATGGGTTGCTACGGCAATTAAATCCGCCCCGATATTATTGGCAAAATTCAGAATACCTTTCTCTATAGAGTAATCTGAGACGATATGTACACTATCGAGATTATCTAAATCGCCATCGGCTTTTTTCAAGAATAAAGACACGCGTTTATCGATCTCAGTTGAACTTTTAAAGTTGCCATCAGGAGCATTCACATATACCAAATGCATTTTGGCTCCAAGTTTTTTAAAGGTCACTCTAGCATTAAGATAAGGCGTTATGGCCTCTTCAGAAAAATCGCTTGCAAAAACCCCATTTTCAAAATCCAACAAAATTGGATTGTGCTTAATCACTAAGACTGGTACATCAGCATGGCGAACTACTTTTTCTGTATTAGAACCTACCAACACTTCTTTTACGCCACTGGCACCGTGAGAGCCCATAACGATGAGATTGGCATCATACTTATTGGCAACCTCATTTACTTCGCTCCAAACTTTAAAATGCTTTACTATTGGGGTAATCTTAATGCCATCTAAATAAGGCTTATTTAAAAAAGCCTCAAATTTTTGCTCAGCCAACTTTAAATAAAACACAGCTTCTTCGTTAATAGAATTTTCATCCGAAACGAGTATTGCGTTAGATAACTCTAACATATGCAACACAAAGAGTTCTGAACCATATTTTTGGGCCAAGTTGGCCGCAGCCTCCAGAGCAAACTCTGAATGCTCAGAAAAATCTATAGGTACGATAATTTTTTTCATGGTATTCGTTTTATATGGTCATTGAAAATAATTGGGTATCTGGCTTTTTGCGTTGCAACAGCAAATCAAAGGCCATACAAATGTTTCTTATAAAAGGTCTCCCTTTTTCAGTTACGGTCATTTGCTTTCTTCCAAAAGCAATTAATCCGTCTTGTTCTAATTCTTTTAGTTTTATGAGGACATCCGGCAATTCATCAAACTTCATTTCTGGTGTTATCCATGATGTTTTGAAATGGCACATTAAATTGAGAATATGCTGTCTAATCTTAAGGTCCTCATCATTGAGTATGTGCCCCCTGTAAACCGGAATAATGTTCTCACTCACTAAATGATAATACTCTTCTATGGATTTTACATTTTGTGCAAAACCATACCAACTGTCACTAATTGACGAAACACCCAAACCAATCATAGCTTGGGTTTTAGATGCAGTATAGCCCATAAAATTGCGGTGCAAGGATTCACTCTGCATAGCTTTATATAAGGCATCTCTTCTAAGGGCAAAATGATCCATCCCTATCTCGACATAACCTACTTTCTCTAATAAGAATTTACCTGTCTCATATTGCTGGCGTTTAGATTCGGCACTCGGCAAATCCGTATCCTTAAAACCGCGTTGTCCATTACCTTTTATCCATGGCACATGTGCATAACTATAAAATGCGATACGATCTGGCATCAAGGCTTCGGTCTTTTTAATAGTCTCAATAACATCGGCTTCAGTCTGAAACGGTAATCCGAAAATGATATCATGGCCTACGGATGTATATCCTATTGTTCTGGCTAAATCCGTAACGCGTTTTACATTTTCAAAAGACTGTACACGGTTGATGGCTTTTTGAACAGTAAGATTATAATCCTGAACACCAAAACTAACACGTCTAAATCCTAAATCGTACAACACTTGCAAATGTTCGGCTGTAGTATTATTGGGATGGCCCTCAAAACTAAATTCGTAATCCTTGGCTATCTCAGAAACTTTAAGTAATTCAGAAATGAAGAATCTTAAATTTTCTGGTGAGAAAAACGTAGGCGTACCACCTCCAATGTGAAGCTCCTTTATTTTAGGTTTTGTCCCCAATAATTTTCGGTACAAGCTCCACTCCTTTAAAACAGCTTTGATATAAGGTAACTCAACTTCATGACGTTTGGTGATGCGCTTATGACAACCACAAAATGTGCAAAGACTTTCACAAAATGGCAGGTGCACGTACAAACTTATACCTTCTTCGTTGTTAGATTCATCAAAGGACTGTTTCAGCACTTCTTTCCATTCGCGTAACGAAAATGAATCTGCATTCCAATACGGAACTGTTGGATAACTGGTATAGCGTGGACCTGCCACATTGTATTTATTTACTAACTTTTGGCACATATTTATCTTTGTCTTATATCAAAATTACTCGTAAGGCATTGTAAAAAATATGATTTTTGTCATGTAACGATTTAATAAACAGATAAATGCTAAAAAGTTTTCCTTTCGAAGTCTCTCTTGCTGATAAACAGAGTATTATTTTACCCGAAGCTCCTATTGCCGATTTTGTAAAAAAGAATTACAAACGCATTAAAGTTTTAGCCTCTTTTGAAGATAAAACCATTGAATTTTATGCGGCTTTAAAACGTGAAAAATCGGGTCAATATAGGATTTATTTTAGCAAAGCAAAGCAAAAAGCATTAGGTATATTTGTGAATGATTATTTTGAGCTGCAAGTGTTTGAGGATACCTCAAAATATGGTGTGGAGATGTCTGAAGAATTGGAAGCTGTTTTGTTGAGCGATTATGATGCCTACACCGTTTTTGAGAAGCTTACACCAGGGCGGCAACGTAGTATCATTTATGCCATTTCTAGATACAAATCTCCTCAAATGCGTGTGGACAAAGCGTTAATATTCACCGAAAACCTAAAGCGCGGTATTACCGACCAAAAACTTTGGTTAAAGAAGCATTAAACACACTTGTTTAAAAAGGCTTATATCCTTAACTTTACTAACATCTAAAAAAACAAACCATGAAACATCTAAAACTTTCCTTATTAGCCTTCAGTATTATTTTTGCAACAGCCTGTAAAAACGATAAAAAAGAAACAGAGGAAGTAAAAGACACTACAGAACAAACAGCAACTAAGGAAACACCTAAACAATCAAAAATTGCAATTGCACCCCTTACAGATTCTCCTGCATATGCCAATGCAAAACTTATGTTAGATACACCAGAAACAATGACTATAGCTAAAGCTGGAGATGTTGATTTTAACTTTACACTTGAAGACTACGCTCTTGGAGATCAAACAGATAGTGCTAATGCTCAAAAATTGGCGAATTCTGGTAAAGGGCAACATATTCATTTTATTTTAAACAATCAGCCTTATTCTGCACACTATGAACCAAATATCAAAAAAGAAATTCCGGCAGGTGTACACCACCTCGTCGCTTTTTTAAGCCGTTCTTACCATGAGTCTGTTAAAAATGACAACTCAATGGTAGTTAGAAAATTAGTTGTTGGAGAAAACGCTCAAGACAGCTTAGGTTTAGACATGGACGCACCAACGTTGATTTACAGCCGACCAAAAGGAACCTATGTTGGGAAAGATACCGAAAATCTACTTTTAGACTTTTTCGTATTGAATACGGAATTATCAGAAACTGGTAATAAAGTATTAGCTACCATAAATGGAGAAGAATTTACTATTCATCAATGGGCACCACATGTAGTTACTGGTTTGCCTATGGGTGAAGTAACCATTAATTTACAATTAGTTGATGCTGAAGGCAATGTACTACCTGGTCCCTTTAATACGGTTGAGCGCAAGGTTACATTAAAAGCTGAGTAAAACAGAATTTAACTTTATATAATAAGAACAGGTGTAGCTAGTGCTGCACCTTTTTTGTTTCTTATATTATGTGATCATTTGATCATAACTTCTTGTGCTTTGATTGTTATGCTATAAATAAGTAATATATTTGCAAAAAAATATTATTGCAACTAAGTTGCATTAGGATTAATAAAAATAACACTATGAAAATAAAAAACGGTAATATAGATATTATTGCATTGACAAGTTCGCTAATTTGTGCCATACATTGTGCAGCCATACCCATTGTACTTTCATTTTCGTCATTAAGCAGTTTGCATTTTTTAGAAAACCCGTATATAGAGTGGTTTTTTATTTGTCTGGGTGTAATATTTGTTTTTATTTCGCTTTGGCCCAGCTATAAAAAAATTCATCACAAATTAAAACCGCTACTTTTTGCATCTTTAGGTTTTATTCTAATTGCAATTGGAAGGTTCGAATTTACCGAGTTATGGGAAATTAGCAATACAGTTCTTGGTGCTTCATTAGTATCAGTTGCACATTATTTTAATTGGAGAATTTTGAAAACGAAAAGAGACCATCAACATTAAATGATTACTACAAAAGATCTAACATTTTCTTATAAACAAGAAGCGCATACGTTTAGCTTTCCAGATATCGTTTTAAAAGAGCAAGAAAACTTACTTATTTTAGGTAAGTCAGGCATAGGAAAAACAACATTATTGCATCTTTTGGCAGGTTTATTAAAACCAAATGGAGGAAGCATATTTATAGATGATTTAGATATTAATTCGTTGTCAGCAAATAAATTAGATGCTTTTAGAGGAAAAAACATAGGGCTTGTGTTTCAAAAAAACCATGCCGTTCGTTCATTGACGGTTTTTAAAAATTTACAAGCGCGACTTTTTTTAAGTAGAAAAAACATCAAAAATACCGTCATTGACGGGTTACTGGAGGAGTTAGACCTAATTGAATATAAAAATCGTAGAATAAGTGCGTTAAGTGAAGGACAATTACAGCGTTTAGGTATTGCAATGTCTGTAATACACAATCCAAAAGTAATTTTAGCGGACGAACCGACTTCGAGCTTGGATGACGAAAACTGTAAGATTGTTATAGAATTACTTAAAAAACAAGCTGAAAAGAACAATGCTAATTTAGTGGTCATAACACACGATCATAGGATAAAATCATTCTTTCAAAATTCAATCACATTATGAACATCTGGAAGATTAGCGTTGAAAATATAAAATCAAAACCGCTCTACACCTTATTAAGTGTTTTCATGTTAGCATTGAGTATTGCTTTGCTCCTTGGAATTCAACAATTGAAAACCTCATTTAAGTACCAAATGGAAAACAACTTAGGAGATATTGATTTGGTAATCGGCGCCAAGGGAAGTCCACTTCAACTTGTACTATCTTCGGTCTTGCATTTAGACAATCCCACGGGAAACATTCCTTTTAAAGAAGCCAATAAATTTGGAAGAAATCCAATGATTAAAAAGGCAGTGCCCATTTCTTATGGAGATAACTACAAAGGCTTCAGGATTGTTGGCACTGCCCCAGAATTTATGACATTTTACGAAGCGGAGATAGAGAACGGTCGTCAAGTACAAAAATCTCTGGAAGTTATATTAGGCCATATGGTGGCAGAACAGCTTCAGCTTAAAATAGGCGATACATTTTTAAGTTCTCACGGATTAGTAGATAATGATGCCCATGTACATGATGACGAATTTACAGTAGTTGGTATTTTAAAACCTACACAAAAAGTAATAGACCGCTTAATCGTGACCAACTTAGAAAGTATATGGGATGTTCACGACCACGAAGACCATGAAAATCTGGACAATCACGAAGATAAAGAAGAACACGAGGACCACGAAGATCATGACAACCATGGAGATCACCAAGATCATACGGATGATGAACATCACGACCATGAAAATCATGAACACAATGACCACGAGGAAGACAAGGAAATTACTTCACTATTAATTTCATTTAGAAATCCAGCTGCACTTTTAACACTTCCGAGAAGAATTAATGAGGATACCAATATGCAAGCCGCATTACCAAAATATGAGCTAAATAAATTATATGAATATACGGGCATAGGATTTAAAACGATTTCTTGGATAGCTTATGTCATTCTTATTATCTCAGGAATGACTATCTTTATAAGCCTATATAAGATGATAAAAGAACGCGCTTTTGATTTAGCCCTTCTAAGAACATACGGTGCCAGTAATACCCAATTGATAAAAATGGTAACTTACGAAGGCTTAATCATTATATGCTTTGCTTTTATAATTGGTTTTATATTTACAAAAGCTGGACTATACTTTCTGTTCAATTATCTAGAAAGTGGATACCAGAAGACCATCGTACAGGCATTGCCCATAAGCGAAGCATTGCAAATTATTGGCTTGGTTTTTGCTATGATAATTTTATCAATTTCATTAGCAATATACCCAATTATAAAAATGAATATATCTACAATATTAAGTAATGAAAAATAAAATTATAATAGCTCTTATTTCCCTCACTTGCTTTACAAGTTATGCTCAGAAAGAAATTACGTGGCAAGATTTGGCCAACATAACATTTGAAAGAAAATACTTTCCTATTTATGATGAGTATTTTTTGTACCCGTATTTTTCTTCCGATATGAAGGCCCTAGAAGGCAAAGAAGTAACGATAACAGGTTATTTTTTGGATATCGATCCCAAGGGTGAAATATTCATTTTATCCAAGGGGCCAATGTCTTCTTGTTTTTTCTGTGGCATTGGTGGTCCCGAAACAGCTATAGAGCTTCATTTTTCATCAAAGCCCTCCTTTAAAATGGATGATGTCGTTACAATAACCGGAACTCTAAAACTTAATAGTGAGGATATAAATCACTTTAATTATATTTTGAATACATGTGAAGGTGAATTAGCCAATTAAAAAAGTATTGCTTATTCCCTGCAGATAAACGCAACTCGGTTGCGATTAAAGAATTCTTAGTAAATTTGTAATCACGTTTAATTTTTATCTTTTACCATCTATGCATATTTCAAAAAAACTTCCCGTAACAGTCCTAAGCGGTTTTCTCGGCGCAGGAAAAACGACATTGCTCAATCATGTTCTTCATAATAAACAAGGCCTAAAAGTTGCGGTTATCGTCAATGACATGAGCGAGGTCAATGTAGATGCCGAATTGGTAAAAAGTGAAAACACGCTATCCCGTACCGAAGAAAAATTGGTCGAAATGAGTAATGGCTGTATTTGCTGTACACTACGTGAAGATTTAATGATAGAAGTAGAACGATTGGCCAAAGAAGATCGGTTTGATTACCTCCTCATAGAAAGTACAGGGATTAGCGAACCAATTCCCGTTGCACAAACCTTTTCCTTTGTGGATGAAGATAACAACATTGACCTATCGCGTTTTAGCTATGTCGATACCATGGTTACGGTTGTGGATGCCTTTAACTTCTTCAAGGATTTTGGAAGTCCAGAGACCCTTATGGATAGGGAACTTACAGATATTGAAGGTGATTATCGTACTATTGTAAACTTATTGACTGATCAAATCGAATTTGCCAACGTTATTATTTTAAATAAAACAGATTTAGTCTCCGAAGATCACCTCGCCATATTAAAGGCAACCATTCAAAAATTAAACCCTTCGGCACGTATTCTCGAATCTAGCTACAGTAAAGTAGACCCTAAAGAAATTTTGAATACTGGTTTATTTGATTTTGAGGAAGCCGAACAAAGTGCGGGTTGGATAGAAGAACTCAACAAAGACGAACATACACCAGAAACTGAAGAATATGGAATATCTTCTTTTGTATATCGTACAAAAAAACCTTTTGATCCAGAACGATTTTTAAATTATGTTCAAGATAAATTCCCTAATAACATTATTCGAAGCAAAGGTTTGTTTTGGTTGGCCTCTCGACCAGATCAAGCTTTGATTTGGGGGCAAGCCGGCGGTTCCATAAAAGCCGATAGTGCTGGCGTATGGTGGAGCAGTATGCCTTTCGAAAATCGTATTCAGCAATTGGCATTTGTAGAAAATAAAGAACTAATAGAGTCTGATTGGGATGTTACCTTTGGCGACCGAAAAAATGAAATTGTTTTCATTGGACAAAACATAAACGAAGCACACATAAGGACACAACTAGATAATTGCTTGTCAACAGATGAAGAACTGTCTACTCAAGAATGGATGGATGGTTATGAAGACCTGTGGCCTATAGAAAGAGCTTATGCTTTGTGATTATTGGTTAATTAACGAACGTTTTGAATAGGTGATCGAAAATGAATAAGATATGAAAATAAGAATATCGATAAGCTCATTGCTTTTAGCTTCAACGCTTATTTCATTTTCCCAAAACTTTTATTTTCCTAAAAAAAATTATAATGATGGTACCATATTATCTAAATCCCTACCAAAACTAGCTGAGCAACTACAAGAATCATTGACGATATCTTGGACAGAAGTATCAATGAATACAAAAATGAATCTAGCTTTAGCGGCTAAACAATATGAGAATGCTCTTATTTACCTAGATTCGCTAAGACTACCTTTTAATGAAGATTATAAGTATGGTGTATTTGTCCCTTATGAACTCTATGCTAAAGTTCAAAATAATATAGATGATAATACTTCCTTTAAAACACTTTTAGAATCACAATTCACCCAAACATTTACTTCAATTAATGTACCATCGCAAGAAATTATTGAGAGTAATGCTATGGTTTCTGTTGATGGTTTTAAAAAGTCCTTTGAAACCATCTTAGAACAACGGAAGGCCAGTGATACCATTCAGATGAAAGAAGCGATTCAACTTATTAGAATGTTCAATGCTTATAACGTTTTTAAGGAAACTGTTCCAACACTAAAAAGTGTGATTGAAGCGTACAATCAAAAAACTTACACTATTGAAACAGCCAATATTAAGGTACGAGATAGCAGTAAATTACGGGCCCATATTGTACGGAAAAAGAACGGGTTAGGAAAACGACCAACAGTCTTTATTTTTAATATTTATGCCGATTCTATACGTGATATTGGGCGAGCAAAGTTTTATGCAAAAAAGAATTACAACTGTGTTGTTGCTAATACCAGAGGAAAATCAATAGAAGGCAAAGAAATTTCACCTTTTGAATATGATGGGAAAGACGCTCACGATATCATTGATTGGATAAGTAAGCAGAATTGGAGTAATGGAGAAGTGGGCATGGTTGGTGGCAGTTACTTAGGTTTTGGACAATGGGCAGCTACTAAGCAACTTCATCCTGCTCTAAAGACCATTATGCCTCAGGTGGCCGTGGGACCTGGAATTGATTACCCAATGAACGGTAATGTATTTATGAGTTACATGCTTCGCTGGATAAATTATGTAACCTCTAATAGAACAACAGACTATACAGACTTTTCAAATATCATAAAATGGAACAGTATTTATAAAAAATGGTATGAGAACGGAGCTTCATTTCGCTCTCTAGATAGTATCGAAGGACGGCCAAATACAGTTTTTCAACGCTGGTTAGACCATCCTTCATACGATTCATTTTGGCAAGACATGGTACCTTATAAAGCAGATTTTTCAAGAATTGATATTCCTGTTTTGACCACTACTGGTTATTTTGATGATGACCAAATGGGTGCTTTATACTACTACAAACAACATCATAAGCATGATCCGGACGCTGAACATTATTTGATTATTGGCCCTTATTCCCACAGCGGTGCGCAACTCTATCCAGAGAAAGAAGTATATGGCTACAAGGCAGATTCAGTAGCGACCTCATTTAATTTTAGAAATCGTTCTGTAGAATGGTTTGACCATATTTTAAAAGGTGCGCCACAACCGTCATTTCTTAAAGATAAGGTCAATTTTCAAGTTATGGGAACAAACACCTGGTACCATACTAGCTCTTTATCAGAAATGAGCAATGACACCTTAACCTTGTATTTTAGCACTACAAAATTGGATGCGAATTACACTTTAAGTCCAAATAAATCCACAGGTTATATTGAGCAAAAAGTAGATTTTAAAGATCGTAGTGATGCCGTGGATTTTAAATTTGAAGTGCTAAAGGATTCCATTACCTCTGATATCTCAAATTCGGTAAGCTATGTTTCAAAACCTTTTGAGAAACCTACCATTATAAGTGGTTCATTTATAAACTCCATTAAAGCATCGATTAATAAACACGATGTTGACATAGTCATAAAGGTTTATGAACTTATGCCAGATGGAAAGTACTTTAGCTTGTTTTCAGCTAGTGGCTTTAGTACCTTGCAAAGAGCAAGTTATGCCAAGGATAGAACCCAACGTCAACTGCTGTATCCTGAAAAAAAAGAGACCATAAATATTAGTACATCCTATGTAACATCCAAACAAGTGAGTAAAGGTAGTCGATTGGTAGTAGCTTTAGGTATAAATAAAAACCCTAATTGGCAGATTAATTATGGGACTGGTAAGGATGTTAGCGATGAAACCATAGTGGATGCCAATGAGCCATTAATCATCAAATGGTATGGGGATAGTTTTATTAAAATACCTATATTGAAAGAATAATAAAAAATGACTCATATCCATATCAAATTAAATATACAGGCTATAATGTCTAGACATTTTTTTCAAACAATACTTTTTTTACTTTACTGTGTTCTGGGCAACTTTCAAACAATAGCCCAATCAAAAAAAGAACCGCTTTCATTCAACGATGTTAGACAATGGCGTACCCATTCGATTAGCTTATCCGACAATGGAGAATGGTACACAAAGCTATACAGCTTGTTCGATAAGCCTGAGTCTGAAAAAGATACCATTACGGAACAAAAGTTGGAAAACTATTTTGATGATAATAATCAAACCGACATACTTTATATCTGTAATTCCAAGGAAGGCATCAAATATAAAGTTCCTGATGGCAGTAAACCTATGTTTTCACATTCATCAGACTGGGTAGCATATCAAATAAAGCCAAAATCCGAAAAAGATAAATCTGATAAAAATGAAAAAGAGGAAACCTTTATAGAACTCAAGCACCTCAAGTCTGGTTTTACGGTAAAATACAAGTCTAGTGCAAAGTATCAATTTCTTGAAGACAAAAATTACTTCATTACTACTGATAAAACTAGTCTTTTAATATATGACTTGGATCATAGAAAGGAACACTACATAGGCAATATTGGCGAATATGTAATTAATAAAAAATCAGATTACATTGCCTATACAATTAACTCAAAAGATAAGCGCGGTAACGGTATTTATTTATACAATCCAAAGCTAATGACTACCAAAGCCATTGAAACAGGTAATCGTGTATATTCTAACTTATCTTGGAATCATCACAACACGAAGTTAGCTGCTTATAAGTTTCAATTGCTTGATGATGAAGTGGACTATAAGAATATGGAAATTGTAGTATTTAGTACCTTGGATTCAAATCCCATAAAGACAGACAAATACACTGTGAAAGATATAAAAGGATTGCCTGAACTGATTGGACCAGCAACAAAATCTAGAAATAACATCGATGTGATTCGTTGGAGTAAAGATGATAGCCGTTTATTTCTTAAACTCAAAACATATCCAGCTGAAGAAGACAAGAATGATAAAAAGAAAAAAGATGACAAGGAAGAAGCCACCGTTCAGATTTGGCACTGGAAAGACAAAAAGCTCTTGTCTGAACGTATTATGGAATATGATGACAAAAAGAATGAGGTGTTCGATGCTATCTTCTTTAGAAAGACAAATACCATTGTACAATTAACAGGTGAAGATATTCAAAGATTAATTCTTAGCAAAGGAACAGATCAGTGGGCTATTGGTACGGATAATCGTAATTATATCTCAGATTGGGATATATACAAAAACGATTTATATCGAATTAATCTTACAACTGGTGATAAGACATTAATAGAAGAACAATACAGTTCTAGATATAGTACTGGAATAGAAATATCACCTAACGGAGATAATGCAATTCTATGGGACGGAACTCATTACTGGTCCTATAATTTTAAAAAGAATACAAAAACAAATATTTCAAATGACACAGGTATTTCCTTTGTAGATAAAGAATATGACAAATTTGGATACAATCCAAATTACGGCTTCGTAGGATGGGTTAAAAACCAAAACGCCGTTATAGTAAATCATAAACTAGACCTATGGCTATTGCCTTTAGATAAAAGTAAGAAAGCTCAAAATCTTACAAAAGATATCACAACTAAGGATTCTATTCGTTTTCGATTTGAAGATTATCGTTTTAAATATGAACCAGAGATTGAGGATCGATACATTGACCTTTCAAAACCAAATTTTTTATATGCATTCAATATGCAAACTAAACATGCTGGTTACTATAATTTACAAGATGGAAAATTAAAAAAACTTATTTATGGTCCAAACGGTTATGCAGACCCATACCGAAGATATGCTATAACAAAAAGTAAAAACGCTAAGGTCATCATCTTTAAAAAAGGAGATTACCAAAATTATCCTGAAGCTTATTTGACTAAGTTAGATTTTTCAGAACCAAAAAAAATAACCAACACCAATCCACAACAACAGCATTTTAAATGGGGTAAACGCATATTGATAGATTATACCAATGACGACGGAGTACCACTACAAGGTATTTTGAGTATTCCAGAGGACTATAAAAAAGGAGAAAAATCACCTATGATAGTGTACTCTTATGAAAAGCTTTCAAATCGGAGATATAACTATGCGATACCTTATTTAAATGGCGCTACAGTTCCTGAAATGCTATATGTGTCCGAAGGTTATCTCTTTCTAAGACCCGATATCCATTTTAATATTGGCACACCACATTCAGATATGCACGAAAGTATAGATGCCGCCATTGAAAAAGTGATTGAATTGGGCTACGTAAACGAACAAAAAATAGGTTATGAAGGCTTTAGTTTTGGCGGGCATTGTGGTATGTATATCTCAACGCAAGACAACAAATTTGCCGCTATAGCCGCAGGAGCAGGAGTAAGTAACCTCGTTCAAGGATTTAACATTGATATTGTGAGAGATGGTAGTAACGAACAAGATTATTACATGACAGGCCAAGGCAGGCTTGGTACAGATCCAACCACTAATACTAAAATGTATATTACGGAATCCCCCGTATTTAATGCAGCCACAATGAATACTCCTCTGCTACTATTCCATGGCACTGCTGATAAGGTTGTACAATGGGAACATTCATTTGGGTTCTACAGTATTTTACGCTATCTTAAAAAACCCGTTGTTTTTCTCTCTTATTTAGATGAAGGCCATGGTTTGAGAAAGGAAAGTAATCGACTGGATATTCAAAAAAAACTGAAAGCATACTTTGACCACTATCTAAAAGATGTAGAAGCAAAAGATTGGATGATTGAAGAAATACCTTACATTCCTAAAGAAAAACCAAAAGAAAAGGATGAGGAACAAAGGACACTTCCAAAATGGAAAAAGGCACAACCATAAGAAACATATAAAATGAAAACTTAATACTGGCAAAAGTAAAATATGGCTAAAAAGACATCTTATACTTTGTAAAATCTAAATACTAAAAAATTAATTATCACAAAAACCATCAATTCATAAAAAAATGAAAACTAAAATGAAACGACTAAACTATATTCTAATTGCCCTTTTGTTCACTATACCTACATCGATCTTTGCTAACGAAGGTATGTGGTTTTTAATGCATATTGAACGTCTTAACCACCGCGATATGCAGAAAATGGGCCTACAGTTAACATCCGAAGAAATCTATAGCATTAATAACCAAAGTTTAAAAGATGCTATTGTGCAATTCGGCGGCGGCTGTACAGCAAGTATTATATCGAGCAATGGTTTGGTACTTACAAATCATCATTGTGGGTATAATGTTATAGCCGAATTATCTACTGCCGAGCAGAACCACTTAAAAAATGGTTTTTGGGCAAAATCATTAGATCAAGAATTAAAACCGCAAAATCTATCCGTAAGATTTTTTGTGAGAATGGATGATGTAAGTGAACGAATTCTATCAAAAGTTAATGACTCCATGACAGAAAAAGAACGTGAAGCTGCCATCAACAAAGAGATTGCTAAAATTCAAGAAGAAAATAATGAAGGCGGAAAATACACCGTTTCGGTAAGATCTTTCTATCAAGGCAACGAGTATTATTACTTTGTATATGAAGATTATACAGATGTAAGATTGGTGGGCACACCACCTGAAAGTATCGGAAAATATGGAGGCGATACTGATAATTGGGAGTGGCCACGCCATACAGGAGACTTCTCTTTATTTAGAGTATATGGAGATGCTAATGGACAACCTGCGGAATACTCAACTGACAATGTTCCACTGAAAGCAAAATATCATTTACCCGTTAATATCAGTGGTGTAGAAGAAAACGACTTTGCCATGATTTTAGGTTATCCAGGACGCACCAATCGCTGGATGCCTGCGAAAGGTATAGAACAAAATGTTAAGTATGCTTATCCTGCATGGGTCGAAGGCTCTAAACTAAGTATGGATGTCATGAAAAAGTATATGGATAAAGATGAATCCATAAATCTAATGTACGCTTCACAGTATGCAGGGATTGCCAATTATTGGAAAAATCGCCAAGGCATGATAGATGCCTTAACCAAGCATGGAACTGCGGCTACAAAACGCAAAATAGAGGCGAAATTTGATAAATGGGCCAATAAATCAAAGAATAAGGCTACTTATGGTGATGTTATAAATACTATTAATAAATATTACAGCCTTACCAATGAAAAAGCACAACACGACAACTATTTATACGCTTTACTGCGGTCATGTAAATTCTCTATACTTCCTTACAGAATCGGTAGAGGACTTGAAAATTATACTGCTTCAAATGATGCAAAACGTAAAGACTTGTTGCCCCAATTATCAGCATTAATAAATAGTTCGTACAAAGACTATCACTTACCTTTAGAAAAAGAAGTCTTGGCAGAACAACTTAAGCTATATGCTACAAAGTCTAATTATCCGCTACCAGAACTAGTAAGTGAAGTAGCAACAAAACAGGATTTTGACAACTATGTTGAGGCTATTTTTAATCTGAGTATGTTCTCTTCTAAAGAGCGCGTAGAATCATTTTTAAAGTACCCAAATGCCGACTTATTGGCAAATGATCCGCTTTACAAGTTATCATCAGCCTTATTGGCAAAATATAGAGAAGAACCAGAAGATCTTCAGCAACCTTTAAATGATTTCCAAAGAGCATTTAGATTATTAGTCGAAGGATTGCGTACATCTGAAATAAGTAGAATCAAGTATCCTGATGCAAACTCTACACTTCGATTATCATATGGTAAAGTAAGAGCTTTACCTAAAGATGCAAGAAATGATGCTGCGATTAATAACTACACCACCTTTAAGGGCGTTATCAATAAATACAAGCCAAATGATCACGAGTTTGATTTGCCCAAAGACATGCTAGAGTTTTATGAAAAGAAAGACTACGGACGTTACGCTAATAAAAAAGGACAACTCCCAGTAAACTTCTTGACAGACAATGACATTACAGGTGGAAACTCAGGATCACCAGTACTTAACGGAAAAGGAGAATTAATAGGCTTGGCTTTTGATGGTAACATTGAAGCTATGGCAGGTGATGTAATATTTGATAAGGATTTACAACGAACAATAAATGTTGATATTCGCTATGTACTTTGGTTAATTGACAACTATTCTAATGCCAAGAACATTGTAGATGAACTGACAATTATAGCAAAGTAGGGTTAGTTTTTAATATTGAATGCGTTATAATGAAATTAAAAATTCATTATAACGCATTTTAATTTATAGGGTATGATATAAAATATCTTTCAAAGGATTATTTAACAAAAGTATTAATGTAACTGAGTTTTGCTTATAAAATAATATTGTATTTTTAATTGTGAAAAAATCAATCTTTTAATACCAATCTAGTTATGTTACAAAGAAAATTTGACGATCTAGTAAAATCAGAATTCCCTGGTGCCATGGATGCCAAAGACACCTCAATTCACTACTTAGGGAAAATGCAACTCGAATATAAGATAGACATTTCCAAGGTGTTAATGGCGACATCCGTATGTTCAGATGATATAAATGTCCCTTCCACTACGTTCTTTAATGTATTATTTGGTCCGTTTATTATGGGAGGATTAGGAGGGCTTCCTTTTGCCGGCCAAACTGGTATGACGGCATTTGCACACCATATTCCAGATGGAGGAAGTGCCTTCATTTTTTATGGTCCTCACATTGGTGTTACCCTTGATGGTGAATTGGGTAAAATGTACAGACCTCGCCAAGAAGAAACCGGAAATTCTTGCGGTGCACTGATGCTCGCCTTAAGTCGATTTGAAGACAGTAATTACAAACCTATAGTAAATGATGATGACTATCAACAAATGAAACTTGAAGAAAGTTTATTACCCTTCAGGGATGATATTCTAAATAGTGATAACCCACAAAAAGCTATCACCGAAGCCACTTATAAAATTATTGATAAAAAAGTTCATGAACATATTAAAACATGTAGAGATGAATTTCATGTGGATCGCGTTACTCTTTTGGGCGGTATCATCATTAATACCGACTACGGATTAGATGATTATTTTGCGGTAAGAAACTTTGAGGTCATCTACCTTAAGCATTTATAACACTAAACACTCACCAAATAGCATTATGGCATACAGTCGTAGAAAGTTTATTTCCTTTTTAGGTAAAGCGAGTATAGGAGCAGCAATAGTCCCTCCATTCTTAATCTCTTGTGGTAATACAAGTACACCTGCAGAGACTAAAGCTTTATCAAACGATGAGCTTAAAAAATTAAAGAGTTTTGTTTTAGAGGCACTGCCAGCCTCAGACAAGGATGATTTACTTCTAACTAAAGGGCTAGATTATCACACCATAATAAAATGGGGCGATAAGATAAGTAATGAAGATACCTTTGGGTTTAATAATGATTTCACCTGTTTTATTCCACTAGACAAAAACAATCCAAAAGATGGTTTATTATGGGTAAATCACGAGTATATCAACTCACTTTATATTGCAGGTTTTAATTATAGAGACTACGAAAATCCGCTGGAGCATATCACCTTAGAACAAGTCGATAAAGAGATGTACAATGTAGGTGGAAGTATAGTAAGAATTAAAGAAGAAAACGGTAAATGGAAAGTGATTGAAAACGATCCATACAATAGAAGAATTACCGGAAAAACACCAATTCAATTAAATTGGGACCACCCTATTAAAGGGAAAACCAGTGCAATAGGAACACTAGCTAATTGTTCTGGTGGAATTACACCCTGGAACACCTTTCTCACTTGCGAGGAGAACTATGATGGTTTCTATGGCGAAACTGAATATGATGAAAATAATATCGCCTCCAAGATTCCAAGTAATTATTATGGTTGGGAAAACTTTTATGACTATCCTCCCGAACATTATGGCTGGGTCGTAGAAATAAATCCGCAAGACGGAACCGCTCAAAAGCACATTGCACTTGGACGGTTTGCCCATGAGTGTTGTACCCTATATGAACTTGAAGATAAACGTGTTGTTGCCTATACAGGAGATGACAGTAATAACGAACATCTCTATAAGTTTATCTCGTCTAAACCAGGTTCTTTAAAAATCGGCACACTCTATGTCGCCGATACCATCAATGGCAAATGGCTGGCTTTAGATTGGGAAAATCAACCTTTATTGAAGAAAAAGTTTAAAGACCAAACCGAAGTGCTAATTAGAGCAAGAGAAGCAGCCAAAATATTAGGCGCTACACCTTTAAATCGCCCTGAGGATATTGAAATTGATCCTATCACAGGTAACATATTTGTATCTCTTACCAACAACAAGAGCAAAAATGATTTTCATGGATCCATCCTAAAAATTGAAGAAACCAATGGTGCATTTGATGCCTTAACCTTTAAAGCGTCAACATATAAAGCTGGTGGAGAAGAAAACGGATTTTCTTGCCCAGATAATTTAGCGTTTGATCAGTCTGGCAATTTATGGATAACCTCGGACATGTCTGGAAGCTGGATGAATAAAGAAGATAAGCCTTATATGCCTTTTAAAAACAATAGTTTGTTTGTAATCCCAAGATATGGCAAAGATGCCGGAAAAGTAATTAGAGTAGCTTCTGCGCCCAGAGATGCCGAACTGACTGGCCCATGGTTTTCGCCAGATGGAAAAACCTTATTTCTCAGTGTGCAACACCCAGGTGAACAAACGACAGACATTAACAACCCTACAAGCAAATGGCCCTTTGATGAAGACAACATTCCTAAACCTGCTGTGGTAGCTATTACAGGGGACTTAATAGAAAAAATGAACAAACTGAATCAAATTGAGGGCTAGATCTTTGCAATGAGATGACAGAATTAAAACTTAGACCTTGGAAGGAAAGCGATTTAGACAGTTTAGTCACATATGCCAATAACTGGAATGTCGCTAAAAATTTAACTGATAAGTTTCCACATCCTTATACACGCGAAAACGGAAAACAGTTTATTGATTATGCCTGTAGTTCTAATCCCATCAGGGTTTTCGCAATCGATCTTGGCGGAGAAGCTGTTGGTGGCATTGGTATTCATCCACAGGACGATATACATAGAAAAAATGCCGAACTTGGTTATTGGCTGGCGGAACCTTTTTGGGGTAAAGGCATTATAAGTGAAGCCATTAAGGAAATTGTTGATATTGCATTTAAGACCTTTGAAATAGATAGGGTATTCGCAAGACCATTCGGAACTAATATCGCCTCTCAAAAGGTTTTAGAAAAAAATAACTTCGTTTTAGAAGGAAGATTTAAAAAAGTGTTATTAAAAAATGGAGAACATTTAGACGAATTGGTTTACGCCATTAGGCGAGAAAATTAGTTGCAATAATGTGTTAGTTTAAGGTTAGTAGCCCGTTGATATAGTTAAATCCATTTTCCAATTATAAAAGACTGAATTGAGAATAAAATCCTAAATATCAATACATTCATCTAAATCAAATCAATGAAATTCATTAGATACATAATCATTTTAATGGTACTTATGCTATTTAGCTCATGTACCGATGATGACTCATCTCCTGGTACACAAACTAATACTGAACCTGATTATGAAAAATTAGTATTCGAAGAATCTACAGCTTATAATTGTGATGTGTTTACTACCATCGATATTGGAGATCTTAAAGTTGAAAACAACGTTTGGAATGCAGGAGGGCTTCCTCCTAATAGCTATTCACAATGTATCTATGTCTACGAAGATGACACCTTGAATCTTATAGGTTGGGAATGGCAATATCCCAATGAGGCCTCCGGAGTTAATGCCTATCCACAACTAATTTATGGTTGGAAACCATGGCAACCACCATCTACAACCCAAAACTTACCCAAGCAGATTTCTACTCTGACCACACTTAAAGTAACTTATGATGCGGAAGTAACAAGAAATAATGGTGACTATAATTTGGCCTTCGACAATTGGATAAATTCCTCTCCAAGTATTACGCCGCAGAATATTCTATTTGAATTTATGATATGGGAAGATACAAATAACTTAACACCTTTTGGTGAATTTCAGGAGAACGTTAGCACTACTAACGGCACTTATAAATTTTACATAGGAGAACCCGATTGGGAACCCGAAGGTAGTAATTGGACATATTTATGCTTTCAAAGAATTGGTTACAGAAGCCAAGGTACTGTAGATATAGATGAATTACTTTCGTATTTAGTTGATGAAGGCATCGTCTCACAAGATGATTACTTGGCATCGATTGAATTTGGTAATGAAGTCGGTAATTCAACTGGGCAAAGCATCATTAAGGCTTTTAGTGTAGAAATAGAATAGACTTTAAACTTAAAATTAACTTAAAACAATGCTCAACGATAGATTTTTGAACTATACTACTAATTACATCGATCTTAACAAAGATGAATTAGAACTACTGAATTCTAAAGTAACTGAGCGTACATATCTTAAAAATCAGTACATCGTTCAGCAAGGCGATATTTGCAGAAGTGCCAATTTCATTATTTCTGGCTGTACCAAAACGTTTTATATGGACGATGAGGGCCAAGAGCACATTGTAATGTTTTCCATTGAAGATTGGTGGACCTCAGACCTCGGCAGTTTTATCACCCAAACACCTGCCGATTTTAATGTGCAATGCTTAGAGCCCACAACGTTAATTCAGTTTACATACAATAATTTAGAAGAACTATATGCCAAAATTCCAAAGATAGAGCGCCTCTTCAGAAAAATTATTGAACGTGCCTACGTGGCTTCGCAAAAACGTATTATACGAAATTTTAGCCTTGATGCTAAAGAACGTTATAAATTGTTTAGATCTAAATATCATGAGATTGACCAACGTGTACCACAATATATGATCGCATCATATCTTGGTATCACTAAAGAATTTCTGAGCAAGATAAAAAGTCAACTACTTCAAGATTAGAAAAAGTTAATCTAGTTTAATAGCATTTCATATTCCAGTTTATTTTTTAAGATTATGATGTTAGAGATCTTTGTACCTAGCATT
Organism: Winogradskyella sp.; assembly: GCF_028282165.1. Classification (GTDB taxonomy): domain Bacteria; phylum Bacteroidota; class Bacteroidia; order Flavobacteriales; family Flavobacteriaceae; genus Winogradskyella. The sequence continues at coordinate 27,693 of NZ_JANQIM010000027.1, forward strand.
AAAAAATGAAGTTTAAAAAACAGATCAAAAACTAGAAATTATGAAAACAATAAAAAGAACAACGGCGATCATTGCTATTGCATTTCTGACCTTCTCATTTACAACTTTAGAGGATATCAATAAAGATGTGAATATAGACAAAAGCAAGGTGACTTGGAAAGGCTACAAAGTAACAGGTTCTCATACTGGAGAAATTACAATCAAATCTGGAACGTTAAACTTTAATAATGAGACGCTTACAGGAGGCAACTTTATTATAGACATGACTACTATAAGTGTCACAGATCTTAAAGGTGACTATAAAACACAACTTGAAGGGCATCTAAAATCTGATGATTTTTTTGGAGTTTCTGATCATCCCGAAGCAAAACTCGTCTTCACTGACGTGAAGGTAAGTGGAAAAAATGCCTATGAGATTACTGGAAACATCACCATTAAGGGCAAAACCGAAACCATAGCATTTGATTTGTCCATTTATGGAAACAAAGCTACAGGTTCATTAAAAATTGACAGAACAAAATTTGACGTAAAATATGGCTCTTCAAGCTTTTTCGACAATCTAAAAGATAAAGTCATTTATGACGAATTTGATATTGTAGTTGATTTGGAGTTCTAAAAAGTAAAAGATTAAAAAAGCAGCACCGAAAGATGCTGCTTTTTTAATTTATCTCTAATGCAACTTACCTAGAATAATTTGGTGCTTCTTTAGTAATAGTAACATCATGCGGGTGACTCTCATGTATGCCACTTGCAGTAATCTTCACAAAACGACCCGTTTCTTGTAGTGTGGCAATATCCTTAGCACCACAATAGCCCATACCGGCTCTGAGTCCACCAACAAATTGATGGATACTTTCAAATAATTCACCCTTATATGGAACTCTACCTACTATACCTTCGGGTACTAATTTCTTGATATCATCTTCAACATCCTGAAAATAACGATCTTTACTGCCTTGCTTCATAGCTTCTACAGATCCCATTCCTCTGTAAGACTTAAATTTACGTCCCTCATAAATAATGGTTTCACCAGGGCTTTCTTTTGTTCCTGCTAAAAGAGACCCGAGCATCACAGTATCAGCGCCGGCAGCAATAGCTTTTGGAATATCGCCAGTATACCTAATTCCTCCGTCAGCAATCACAGGAACACCAGAACCTTTAATTGCAGCAGCAACTTCTAGTACTGCAGAAAACTGAGGAAATCCTACCCCAGCTACTACTCTTGTAGTGCATATAGAGCCTGGCCCGATACCTACTTTAACTGCATCTGCTCCAGCATCAACCAAATATCTAGCAGCTTCACCCGTTGCTATATTACCAACAATAACTTCAATATCTGGGTATCTATCCTTTATCTGTTTAAGTATACCAACCACACCTTTGCTATGCCCATGCGCCGTATCAATGACTATGGCATCGACACCAGCATTAATAAGTGCTTCTGCCCTATCTACGGCATCACCTGTTACACCAATGGCAGCAGCAACGCGCAATCTACCTAAGTTATCCTTATTTGCAATGGGTTTTTGAGTGACTTTCGTAATATCTCTAAAGGTGATTAAACCAGCTAATTTATCACCTTCAACAATTAACAATTTTTCTATTTTATTGGCTTGTAAAATGGTCTCTGCATCTTTTAGCGACGTACCCACAGGAGCAGTCACTAAGTTTTCACCTGTCATTACTTCAACAATGGGTCTGTTATTATTGTGCTCAAAACGCAGATCACGGTTGGTTACAATCCCTTTAAGTGTACCATTATCATCAACAATAGGAATACCGCCTATACTATGCTCACGCATGGCATTTTTGGCATCTGCAACAACGGCATCCAAAGGTAAGGTCACCGGATCTATAATCATCCCACTTTCGGCACGTTTTACGCGTCTTACTTTTTGGGCTTGCTCTTCAATAGTCATATTTTTATGGAGTACGCCTATGCCACCTTCTTGTGCCATAGCAATGGCCATTCGGCTTTCTGTAACCGTATCCATCGCGGCAGAAATAACCGGAATATTAATCGTGATATTTCTCGTGAGTTTTGATTGAATGTTAACTTCGCGCGGAAGTACTTCTGAAAATGCTGGAACTAAAAGGACGTCATCATAGGTAAGACCTTCACCTAAGATTTTGTTTTCGTGTGCTGTCATGTTGCAATTAGATTCCTAATTTCTTAGGAATGACAATTTTAAAGTAAAATAGCTAGGCTATTTTGTTATTGTTTTCAATTAATTGCACGCAAAGATACGATTAATTAACTAATCTTTCTTAGTGTAACGTAACTGTTTTGCCAAGATTTCATAGTCCCAAACCTTTTCACCTTTTTGATTATAAATAGTTAAAACCAATTTACGGTCTGTTCTTGGACCTGTTACATTAATCAAACCAAAGTTTCTTTCGTAGAATGTCTTTCCTTCAACCTGTAACGTATTACCCTCATCCCTCGGCTTGTGAACTCCAGATGTTAAAGGCGAACATGTAATATCTATTAGCGGGTATGCTTCAGCACGGTCTAAACGCGATAGTTCGGTATGGTGTCTATCTCCACTCATAAAAACCACACCCTCAATTTTTTCTTTATGCAACCGTTCAATTAACGCTTCACGTTCCTCTGGATAGGTCGCATAGTTTTCGTACACAGCAGCATCAGAAATCGTTTGCCCACCGATACAAACCACCTTAAACGTGGCCTTACTCGATGTAAGTGCTTTAATTAACCAATCTAATTGCGCTTCTCCCAAGTAGGCCTTATTTGGTGTTTTTTGACGATTAGGGTCGCGATGATAACGGTTGTCCATCATAAAAAACTCAACATCATTCCACAAAAAATGTGAGGTAATACCACCTACTTTAGCCGCATCAGTATTTAAATTCCCCCAATAATCGTTAAAGGCTTTCTCAGTAATATCCTTGTTGACATATGACACATCAGAGTCGTTAGGGCCATAATCATGGTCATCCCAAATAGCATAATGATGTACACTTCCCAATAGAGGTTGTAGTTCTGGTGTAGCTCGGACATGTCTATGGCGATGCCTAATCCCACGCTCGGTTAAAAAATCGGGTGTTCGCAGATAAATATTATCACCTAACCAAACCATAAAATCAGGATCCTTTTGTAAGATATTATCAAAAATTTCGTAACCATCACCGTAGCCTTTGCCTGGTCTGTCATCCTTAGGTTCATTAGCATAAAAACAAGACCCTATGGCAAAACTAAAATCTGGCGGATCTGTACGCCATTGCCAAAGTGGTTGTGTTTTAAATTCTAGCTTGTAATCTCTAGGCACATAACTGTCGTTAATATATAGTTTGTAAGTGTAGGTCTTACCATAGTCTACCTGACTTGGAAATAGCTTAGCGATAAAGTCATTGTCTTTTGATGTGACAACAGATTCTGTAAAGTAGCTTTTCTGTTGATCTGTAGCCTTATATTCTATTTTAACTTTGGCCGAAGCTTTAGTTTGGACCCAAATCAACACTTCCCTAAAATCGGAATAACCCACCATAGGTCCTGATTGTAAGAGATCGTTTTGGGCTATGGATATAAAACCCATAAAAAGGACAACAAGAAATACAATATTTTTTTTCATTGGTTGGATAGAATTTTATCAAATATGAAAAAAATTAAGCACGATAAGATTACGGAAATATTAAGTTTGAAACTTGTACCTATTCTTATAGTTTTAGTCCTAAAGTAAGGTAGTAGCTTCTTGGCAATGCAGGTATTATACCTGGCCCTGGATATCCAGTAGCACGCTGTGTAAAATACACCTCGTTCAACAAGTTGTTGATACCTGTCTCTATAGTCCATTTTCTGTAGCGATACGAACATGAAAGGTCAAATACCGAATAAGCAGGAATTGTTCCTATGATACCACTAACACTATCCCCTCTATCTTGAGGTGCATTTGAAGCATCTGTATATTGCTCTGACAAATATGAATATTGCAGATCGACTAGTAAATTTTTATAACCCATTTTTAATCCTGTACGAAGATTTACATTGGGTACAAATGGCAATTCGTTACCTTCTACGCCTGGCACTTCAGATTCCGTGAATTCTGATTGGGTCAATGCTAAATTTATGTAGTAGTTCAATTTATACGCGTCACTATTTACAAAAAACGTTTCCCTAACATTCCAGTCTAGTAAACTTTCAAATCCATAGGTAAATGCAGTTCCTATATTTCCTCTAAATCTTACAATCCTACCATCTTCTACAGTTTCTCCAAAAGCATTGATGCGCGTTCCGGTTCGTATTACCTCATCAATACGATCATTGTATAGTAATCCAAATACATTGGCATCATAAGATAATACCTTTTTATAGCGTCCACGAATACCTAGGTCTGCGGTAAATCCACTTTCGTCGTCGATGTTCTCATCAACTTGAAACGATGGATTAATAATTCTGATATCGTTAAATGTCACTGATCTATAGTTTTGTGAAAAATTTGCATAGACTTCAAAACTTTCAAGTGGCTTATAACTTGCTCCTAACCCTAACAACAATATATTACGCTCTCGTGTTCGATTGTCATCAAAGGTGCTATCTAAAAGGACATTATCGGCTAGGTCTCTGTTAACGGAACGAAACGTCCCTTCGCTTTCGGTTTTAATGTATTCGAAACGAATGCCAGGTGTCAAAGATAACTTGTCGGACAAATAGAATATGTTTTCTGCAAATACGGCTATGTTAAGATTTGGAAAGTCAAAGTCGGACTGCCGTAGTTCTATAGGTAAGTCTTCTACTTCGTATTCGACAAAACTAAAATTAGCATCATTACCAGTTGTACCAGGGCCTTGACGCTCTTCGTTAAATGCTTGGTAGTATTTGCTTCCTACCAACAACGTCGATTTTTTATTGGCAATATTGTAATTCTTTAAATACCGTAATTCTGCTCCCCAATTGCGAAAATCACCAACCTGTAAGTCTCGAGGTTCTTCCAAATCGTCTATTTGAGATACGCGATTTGTTCTAAAACCTATTGCACTTCTTGAAGAATTCATTCCCCAAAAAATTGCATTAAAGCGCTCGTCTCCTGAAAATTCGTGATTTAGTTTTGCTGTTAATAAGTTCCAGTTAACACGAAACCAATTTCTTGTACGGTTACTAAATGTAGGATCTTCATAAAACTGGGCATCGGTTAGACCACCAGGTTGCTGAGCCGTATAGCTAAGATGTGTAAATTCTAATCCGATACTGGTTTTCTCTGACAATCGATAGTTCAGGTCTGTAAAGGCGTTAAATGCTTCTAATCCCATGTTTGGTCTAGGGGCTTCATCAAAGTTATTTTTGTAGGATACATAGGTATAATGGCTGAACTTTCCATTGGTGCCGCTAAAACTGTTAAACGAAGAAAAACCGCAATTGGTGTCATAAGATTGGCGTGTCACCACCTCTAAAGGTTTTACAGAAGGTGTTTTCAACTTAAAGTTAATCAAACCCCCAAACTGTGAACCATACTGCAATGATGCAGCACCACGTATCACTTGGATTTCTTCTAGTGCTTCAGCAGGCGGTGTATAGTAGCTTTCCGGGTAGCCGAGTACATCGGCACTAATGTCGTAACCATTTTGTCTGGTATTAAAATTGGATGTTCGATTTGGATCTAAGCCACGACCACCAATAGATAGTTGCAAACCACAATTGATGCTCTCATAAATATTCAAGCCAACGACCTGAGCAAATACCTGCCTTGCATTACTGTTAGATTTATTACCTACTATTTGATCTACTAAAACAAATTCGTTTTTCTTTCCTGCGTAAATAGTTGTGCCTTCTACATCCTTTGCCCGTTTTAGGTCAAAAACTTCCCTACGCTTTGCTTGTATAAGGACTTCAGACAGCTCGTTGGATTTTTTAATTTTAACGACCACAGTTTTATTGGCATCCATCACAAATGCTTTTTCAAACCAAGCATAGTCATCGTTGTAAAATACTATATGATGTATGCCTTCTTTTAGGTCATTTAATTCAAAATAACCATCAATATCACTAGATGTTTCTTTGCCCGACATTTTATCGTACAATTCCATAAAAGGAATTGGTTTTTCTGTCTCAGCATCAATTATCTTACCTGATAGCTTATACTGAGCGTTTACGACTGATGTAAGAAAAACTAAAACTACAATTAGCAGTGTTCTAAAATCCATAAATTTTGTCATTAAAAGGCAAGATCCAATCCTTGTGTTTCCAAGAGTCATTAATTTTTGTCAAGTCTACATTTGGGTCTATATAGCGTTGGCTCAACCTACCGTTTAGTGCGATATAACTATCTACATAAACTTCGGGATCTTTGATTCCTCTGTCTTGAAAGTGCTTTTCTAAAAAATGTGCAAATTCTAATATAAAATCTGCTTGTGTACGCAATTGCTTCTCTTGATAGTCGGTCAAGAATTTACTATGGTCTACATAAAACCAGTTGCCATTTTCTGGGTTAACAATTTTATACTGTACATAACCGCCTTTCTCTGTTAACATAACGCGCCAAGAAAAGCGATAACCTTCCTCGGTCCAGAACAATTCATCAGGATAAAGTAAATATCGAAAAGGGAATAAGAGTTGAAAGGTGAAAAAAACAATAAATAAGCCTGCAAGAAACCGATTCTTGGCATTCGGTATCCAAAACAAAGTGGTTGTATCTTTTAGTTTCCCTCTTAGTCTAAGTGCCTTTCTAAGTATATCTATTATTTTTTCGTGAAAGGATGCATCAAAGAAAATCAATGTGGAGCATATCATAACATAGGGAAAAACCCCTATCGGGAATAGTATTCGTGTCAACACATGAAATATCAAAACCAAACCAAAGGCAAACAGACGTGTTCTTTTATAGAATAGAAGAAAAGGAATCGATAAATCGTAAAGCATACCGCACCAACTCATTACATAGTGCATCCATTCTTCTCTAAAAAAATCCCCAATAATAGGTAAATAGTCTCGTGATGGGAGCCAAATCTGTAAGGGCATCGCTCTCAACAACCAATCGGAATTCGCCTTAGCCAAACCTGCATAGAAATAAACAATACATAGCATTAGCTGAATAACTAAAATATTGTATCGTGGAATTTTGGAATAGGCCATTTTTGGATTCCTGAAAGCGTCTAAGGAAAAATGACTATTTGCTGGTAAAAAAATGAGCAAAAATCCTATGAGACTAACAAAGTAATAGTGATTGAGGTAATAGGTTTTGTCTATAAGTTCGCTGTAAGTAAACGTCAAAAAGAATAATATGCAACTCAGTCTATAACGATATCCAATCGTTATACCCAGTGCTGCTACAAATGTTATGGCATAAAGGATATAGGTGTAGTAACCAAGTGTCGTCACAAACTCAAAACCAAAATACTTAAAATGAAACGCAGGCGCTATATAATACTTTTCTACCCAGTTGCCTGACACAAAGCGTAAGGTTGCAAACATCATCAAGCAACCAAATAAAATCCGAAAGACCGCAAGTGGAGCGGCCTTTACAGGATCTTTTAAATATGTAGTAATACGCCTTACCAAATCTTAGTCACCATCGCCACTATTAAACTCAACAGCAATACTCAATGCAGAAAACATATCCGATTTCAACAATACCACATTGGCTTGAAGCTCTTCGAAAGCAGCAAGCATAGCATTATTATCCGAAATGATCTGTTGATAAAAGTTATCATCTAAACTTTGAATAGCTAATCTAGAATTATTAAACTGATCATTGATAAGTGCTGATAAATCATCGCCGTCTTTCATTGTGTTTAAAAAGTCGAGATAACTTTCCAGACTCTCACCATTATTTGTACCGTTGAATATTCTTCCTCTGAAAAATGCCTGTAAGGCATCTAGGGCCTCTAAACATAACGTCTTGGACAAATCTCTTCTGTAAAATGCCTCTACTTTTTCTGCTTCCAGATTACCCTCCGAAAAAACACCAGCTGGAAAACCAATTTTTCCGTTCCTAAAAAACCGTTCATAGTATTCCATCCAATCGTTCACTAAACTATTTGTTGAACTGTTTGAAGATGCACCATCATTGTTAACAAATGTATCGCGATAATTACCTTGCCATGCTGACACAACTTGATCCGTGATAGCGTCAATTCTGTCAACAACTTCACTTAAGTACGCAATGTAATTACTTGAATTACTGTTTGACGTATAAAATTCAAGAATTTCTGCATCGGTAAGTGCGAGACCATATAATAAATAATCTAGTGCAGGAAACCCTTGTGCATCGTTTAGGTTAATATCCTGTAAGTTGTAATTTCCTGATGCGATGTTATTATCAATACTGTTGGAATTGGTTGGGTAGGTATTTACAAAACTTCTAAAAAAAGCTGTTTCAGCAGGACCAATATTAAACATAGATACACTTTGCCATGAGATGTAAGCCTCTTCCCAAGCCGTACGAAGCGCATTTAAGTTGTCTTGGCTTGGTGACAATTCAAATGCATCAGATGCTACTTTTAACGCATCCACATCCGCACTAAAAGCGACATATGAAGGCACAATAATATTGTCTGCCCAATTGGTCAGCATTACCTGCCGATTAAAATCATCATTATTGGAGCCAGAACCATCTGTGTCGTCATCACTACAACTCCAAACTATAATACCCAATAGAATAAAGGTGAATGGAACGATTAATTTATAAAGTTTCAATTTCATAGCTTTGGTTTTAATATTAACCAACGATAAACTACTATAATTATTGGCAATTTATCGTTGGCACAATGTACAACTAACTACTCAATAAGCATTATGGGTTATTATTTACATAAAAGCTCGTAACTTCTGCATCCGTGAAATCGTAAATATTCTGAATAGTATCGATTACCGTATCTAGATTTGAAAAAAGATCTGTTTCATTTAAAAATCTATGGCTTTCTGGATTTTGCCCTTCGATAGCTAATAACTCTGCGAGAATATTATCAATTTCAGTATCTGTAATCAGCTTGTCAGAAAGTCCCTTAAAGCCATGTGCAAAAGCAACTCCCTCTGCATAAGCGTGCATAGCATTTCCTAAAGCAGCATCTTTATCAGGTCCATCTGCCAACGCAAATGCAGCCGTTAATTGATCTTTAGTAGCATTGCAGTAATATATGACTGTTGCAAAATTGGACATTTCCCAATTCATAAGGTAGTCATCAAGGGCCTGATCTCTAATATCATCAAAATTACTTCCAGCTTCCATTGCTGCTTTGGCGGTGATTAAATTGTTTTGGATATCATAGAAAAATCCTGTTTCCGCTGATAGATTTGATCGTCTTCTAGAATATGTTGCAGCGGCCGTTGTTTCAGACGGATTAAAGGTAATTTCAGTACCATGTATTTCGACTAATTTATCTACAGCGCCACTACTAGTAAATCCTTCAGAACCGTTTTTGATACCATTGACCACGGTAATAGCATGATTATAAAGTGCCGCACCAAAAGATCCCTTTTGTACCATCTGTTCTAATTCTAACCCATATTCGTCTAACAGGCGTGTACCTAACAAACCGCCTTCATCTGATCCATCAGGGCTATTGCCAAATCCTGGATTTATAAACCCATCATTTGAGTTTGCAGCAGCAACTAACTCCACTAACCAGCTTTGCACTTGAGTTCTGTAACTCGATAATGTGACTGCTGATAGTGTTGATGGATATGTTATTGCAGCTACGGCTGTCATTTGAGCATCAGCTTCTGCGGTATCAGCAGCCAAAGTCATGGCTGCCAATTCATCGACTACGGTATTCTCTGCAGCAACATTTGTATTAAAGTTATCAGAAGTATATTCTGTAGGGATAGTTAAAGTAGGTGTATCATTATTGTTATCATCATCTGAACATGACGTGAATAAAGCTCCTAAAACTAATAGACTTAAGGTGATTTTTTTCATTTTTTATGGTTTTGCAATTCTTATTAAGACTTGTTTTAAATAATTTGATGCAAAAATAAACCTCATATCCAAATAGACAAAGTTTATTTAGATTAATTTTAAATTAAAATTTATCCGTATATCAAATCAGCTATGACATTGTCGAAATTCATGTGAAAAAGCGTTCCGCAAACAAGATCATCCAAAGCTCTTAATTCTGAAATATTAATATAAAACTCGTCTGTAGAACTATCTAAAAGAATAGAAATGGAGCAGTCTTCGGCCAAAGTATCTTCGGGGGTATTTAGAATTTTAAGCGAGGTTTGAACACAATCTTTTAGCACATAAAGCTCCTCTGAAGAAAGATGAAAAGCGCGTTTATTAAACACCAATTGTATTTTGTTTAATTCATTAATAGTACAGCGTTTTTAGGTAAAACGACGTCCCAGAATGATTATAATAGATTAAGTCAATATCATTCATCTTAATTAAGAATTAGTTTATAATCAATATCATCAATACCTATAAAATGTTCTTGATTAGTACCTTTGTGATTCGAATACTTCAACAGTGCCCTTAACTCTATAATCTCTTGTCGATTAAACATTACGACAAGGTTTTGTTGATTAGTGGCTAACGGTATTTTTCGTTTAAGATCCGAACATGCGTACTTATGCTCCCAATAGCCAATTTCCAATCCATCTATATAAGACTTAAGTCGTTTCAACTCTTCATGATTTAAGGCAAAAAATAAATTATTGAACATGAGGTGAAATGACTGGCAATTCTTGCAATACCATAAATCACCACTTTTAACTTTAGATAATAACTTCATTTGCTGACACATATTTTTATTTTAATAGCAGTCCATCTTAATCTGTTCATTATTTTCAAACGCACTTAATGGTTGCTTTAATCTTGATTTCGATATCTTATCTAGAACTTCCAGGACGGGATTCTGCATAGCTATAGCACCACAAATCATAATAACACCTTCATTGTTTAGTACTTTGCAGATCAGGTTTTCTTTTTCCTTTATAACATCTTGCACATAAACTTTTTCATCTTGCTCTTGTGAGTATGCGATATGAAAGCTATTTAAATAGTTTTTCTTAAATGCTTTATCGATAAATTCAGAATACAACTGAAACGACTCTTGCGTGCGTCCGCCCCAAAACAAATGGGTTTTTATGTCAGCAGTATTTTCGTTAATCATACCCAGAAAAGGTGCTATACCTGTCCCATTGGCTATCATAATCACTTCTTTGGCATATGTTGGAAAGTGGAAATCCAAATTCCTTTTAATTTTTGCTTTGGTCATTGTGTTTTGTTTCAGGGTACTTAGTTGTTTAGAACAAATACCTAATTCATGTTTCTTAATGCTCAATAGAATGGTATCACCCACTCTACCAATAGAATACTGACGCTCGATATGATCTTCTTCTGGATAGAATGCCAGTAAGTCTCCTGATTGAAATCTTTGTTTTTTTACTGGTTTTAGTTGCAGTAAAAAGGTGTTATCAACATTGCATCCTGAATTATGGATAACCTCTAAATCCTTGAGTTTTTTCCTGTTAACTTGAGGCTGACTTTGTACTATTTTTAAATCTTGATTTGTGCTTTCGTTCCATTTTTGCATCCAAGTTTTAAATGCTTCAAAGGACTGGTTATTGATTTTAAAAAGTGGTAAAACAGGTATATAACTAAGATGTTTTTGAAGCAAAGCGTCAACGACAATAGCATATTTACAAAAGTCTGGATACATTAGAGAGCCAAAACCAACCACAGCATAGGCTATTTGTTGCTTTTGCTTAACGGTTTCAAATAACTTTTCGAAGTTACTTGCACTTGATGGTGCCTCACCTTCACCATAAGTTGCGGCAAATACCACAAGATATTTCGCTCTTGGATAAGTAGCATAGTTATTAAGCTGGTCTAGATATACGGTTTTATTCTCATTGATCAATGCATCAAAAAATTGCTTTGCAAAACGTTGGGTATTCCCAGTTTCGGACCCTACCAAAATAATGAACTCGGCCTCATCCTTGGCATGCACATTTTTGAACTTCGTACGGTTCTTTCTTCGCTTCAAAGTCATGGCAAAGCCCGAATACATAAAGAATAATATAGCGAAGCAACTTAAAAGCAATACTATAGCCCATATTAAAGTTCCTTGACCTGTATGCAATATGAGACTCCAGTTTGAAGCCATGGTAATCAGAGGAATTTCGGCTTCGCTGGTAACATTCCCATTGTATTGATTAACATATAGTTCTTTATCCTTTAGCTCTAAAACGAAATAGTCCTCTTCATCCTCCGAAAAGGGAAACTCCAAGGTCTTGAGTAGCTCCAAGCTTGTGGACTTGAATATTTCGAAATCTTCAATATTGATTCTTTTTGAAGTGGGATCGCTATCATTTTCAATATGTACCAACTTATCTGATGGCAGCAAATCAAACTTTTCCAAGGACAGAAAAACACCTGTAAGCGTAATTATAATTATTGGAATTAAGGCATATCTGCCCAAAACCACATGATAGTATTGTTCAAAGTTTTCCTTAACGACTTTAGAAAAGAAGCGTTTGAATCCACCTTGACGCTTAAAAATTAATTTTATACCGGTAATCGTAATAAGAAATAGAAGAAAGGAAAATAAACCTACCAAGAAGCGCCCTGTAGATTTTAAGAATAGTGAACGATGTAGATTTGTGGCAAACTCGAAAATGGGCTTCTTTTTGAGAAGATTACCCAATTTTTCACCTGTAAATGGATCGACGTAAAAAGTTTCACTCTTTCCGTCTTTTGTAATGACTGACGCGATTACAAAATCATTGTCATCGACTGATAATATGAGAATCTCATCATATTCATTCTTTAAGGTCTTCAAAGTTTCAGACAAGGATAGATTCTGGGCATTATCTACAGCATAAGGTTGTATCTTATTTGAAATAGGCTCTAATGCCAAGATAATCCCTGTGACCGTTGCAATAAAAATGAATATGGCAGAAGATACTGCCAATACTAAATGACTGTATCTCCATATAGAAATCGTCATATCTAAAGTTTGATTACTGAGGCATTAACCGAATGTATCGGATAAATCCTTTACCTTCTACCTTGCTCTTTACAGACTCCGAGGTTAATTCGAACTCCACATCGTCTGCATAGTATTCTTGATCTTCAACAGCAGTTTCAAATCTAATTTTGTAGCCGCTATCAATCTTTTCATCCTCTATTTCAATAGCACTAATAGCGCGTTCACCACCACTGATAGTGGCTCCGGTAATGGCATCAATATCAGCACGTACCTTACCATGAAATTTCCACCATTCAGTAATATCAAAATACCATTCGTCATCATCGCCCAGCACATATAGTGTCTTTTCGTACTCCCCTTTTGGATTTAATAACGAAATCACAATGTAAGCACCTTCACCTGTATAATTCGTTAATTGAATCATACATTTATAAGTCGAAGTCGGTCGCTTTATAGTAAACCCAAATAATATAATGATGGCTAAGACGAGTAAAGGTGCTTTTTTTATTGTTTTAAAGTTTCGCATTCTATTCTAAAAAATTGATATTGACATTGTTTTTTTGAAGCAATTCATTTTCACTGGCTAAATCATAAACCGATTCTTCAAAATCTGTTTTAGCTGTTTTATCTGCGCCAATTGAGATGAGAAACTTTAAAATTTCCTGATTTTTGGCTTTCATAGCTGCTACATGCAAAGGTGTTAAGCCATCATTATTTTTTGCGTTGATATCATCAATTTTGAATTCATCATAAACACGCTTCAAAAGATCTAAATTGTTCTTTTCCACTGCCAAGTGATAAAGTGTTTTTCCGTGACCTTGAGTTCTTGACATATCCAAACCAGCATTGGTCAATAATTTTAATTTAGCATCAAATGCTTCAGTATCATTGCTCCGATAACTATTTAGCAAGTCGTAAACTAATGAATTTCCTTCTTCATCAATAATGCTTATATCTGCTCCTTTTTCTAACAAGAAGTTTACAACTTCAACATCGTTTCTGCTTACAGCCATGGTTAAAGCTGCTCGTCCATTTTTGTTTATTGCATTCACGTCTTTGACATACTGCAATAAGTATGTAATAACTTCTAGGGTATTTTGACCAGTAGCATTCATAAAAGGCGAATTGCCATCGTCATCTTGATGGTTTACATCTACACCATTATCTATAAAAAACTTAAATAGTTCTAAATCCTCACTATCGTAAGCGACATTATGTAATGGACTTTTACCGTTGTCACCGACTATATTAACAGCAATACCCTTACTTTGTAAATACTTGTAGGTTTCTAAAGTATTTTTCTTTCCTCTAGTACCTTGGCTTGCGGAAACCATTGCATTGCCTCCTTTAGTATTGAGGTTTTTATGAGGTAAGCCTTTTTCTATTAAAAGATCTAAAAATTTAATATTACCTCCTTTGGCTGCATAATAAAAGATGCCATTGCCATTATTATCAGTGCTCTTTAAATCAATGCCTTTAGAAGTAAAATAATTGATTAACCAAAAATCCTCTAAAAACGGAGCAACTAATAACAAGGCATTGGCGCCATCGTGATTTAGTTCTTTAAATGCATCCGGACCATGATCAAAGATAAAATCGTAAAGCTTGGTATTGGTCTGACCTGTGACCGCAACGAAATTCAACAAAGAATACCCGTGACTATCAATGATGTCTGTTTTGGCTCCTCTATCTACCAAATATTGCATCATCTCTAGGTTGTTTTTATAAGCCGCCCAGAAAATATAAGTTCTTCCATCGTGAGTTAACTTATTAACACCATTACCTTCTTTAGATAGCAAATACTTTACAGTTTCATTATCCACCTTTTCAATAAGTGCCCAAGACACCGCATCGAAAGCAAACCGATTGAGTTCTGCAATATCGTGTCCTTCCGCTATCTTTTGATTGATATTGGCGATAGAGGGATTGGATTTCCAATAATCCCTATTTAAGAAAATATTGGATTCTTGGGCAAAAAAAGGTATAATGAAAAGTATTACTATTATGATAGAAATACTATACTTCTTTTTTATCATGGCAAGTTTACTTTACAAAAGACTCAATAACTTCTTCTATGTCTTCCTTAACTATCATTTCTTCATCAAAAAGGTGCTTGAATAATACTTTATTATCCACTTTAGCTTCTAGATTTAGGTCTTTATTACGTCCATAAACATCTTCCCATTTAGTTCTTACCAAAGCCCACTTATCATAATTAGCTTTCCACCAATCTTGTGCTGCTTGGCAACGGCTGTCATCTACTTTTTTATAGGTGTTATAGCCTTTTTCCTTTGCAAGGATAATATCTTCTTTTCCAGTTTCACGAATCACTTTGTCATTATCCTGATCATGTACCCAACCAAAATCAGTAATCTCATGCCTATTCCCTCTCATGGTGATATTATAATCACTTCGTTTGGTGTACTCTCGCCTTGGAAGCGGGGCTGTTGTGGTATTTTCCCAATAGCTCTTTCCATCAACATGTACCCAAGTTCCTGAGCCTTCGTAGCGTGGACTATCATCTACCTGAAAGACTTTCTGTGTCCATTGCCCTTTTACATCATTTTTATCCTTTTCCACAAAAAGCCATTCGTTATCGCCATTATACATATAGAAGTCTGTATTCTCGAACAACCAATCTTGGCGCCAGTGTTTTACAATATAAGGTTCATTTGGTGACCCAACTTGTAGTAAGTGCTGAATAGATACCTTATCATTTTCATCTACCACTAATTGTGCCCACTCTAAACCTTTGTCTGTCTTCGTCTTTGATGGTTTATACAGAGAGTCTTCACTAAACTGAAATGTTTCTGCAAAATTAAAAGTCACTTCAAAGCAACCGCACATTTCCTTAATGGCTTGCTTATCTTGCTTTTTCTTTTTTTGTGCATTAACTGTTAATGATAACACGAAAATTAAACTGGTTAATAATACTATTTTTTTCATTTTTTTAAAGGTTTACTTTTTTGATAAAATTTCTATTCTTATTTAGATTAATTTAAAATAACTTATATATTTGCGACAAAATTAATCAAGAATGAGTCTAAATAAAAATAAAATCTATTTTTATTTTTCAATTTTTTTGAGTTGTGCACTTGGTGCTCAAGAAAAAGAAAGGGATACCACCAAAACAGAAAAACTGAACGAAGTTGTTGTCGTTGGCGAAAGTAATGTCATGTCTCTAAGCAAAAAGCTATTTACTGTTGGTACGATTAAAAGGGCAGATATTGAAAATGTAGCAGGTAACAATTTGGCTGATATCTTGTTTAATAGCTTAAACATCACCGTAAACCCAGATGCTTCTAATGGACGCTCTACAATTAGCTTGTTTGGTCTAGATGGACAATATGTTAAAATCTTAGTGGACGGGATTCCAGTTGTTAGTGATAATGGCTTAGGTAATAATATAGATATCACACAAATAAATGTAGATGATGTAGAGCGTGTCGAAATTGTTGAAGGTTCAATGGGTGTATTATATGGTGATAACGCTGTCGCCGGTGTCATAAATATTATTACCAAAAGAGGTTTAAGAGATGAAGGTTGGGAAATTCAATTATCACTTCAGGAAGAAACAGTGGGTAATGAATTTGAATTATTCGATCAAGGCAGGCACATTCAAAACTTTAGAATAACTAATCAGGTTAATGAAAAATTATCCTATTCTTTTGGTGCTTCTAGAAATGATTTTGCAGGCTTTTACAACAGTTTTAGAGGTCAGAATTACGCAAATATTGAAGATGGTACTGTTGTAAATGATGGTTTGCGTGGTACAGAATGGAATCCTAAAGAGCAGATAACTGTATCTGCTAGTGCTGATTTAGATTTAGGGAAGCACAACTTCTTTTACAAGCTTCAATTCTTCGATGAAAATTTAGACATTTATAACCGAACTGTAAATGGTAGGTTTGATAACGGAATGCTTAACCCTACTGCTTTAGACCAAAATTACGCAACTAAGAGATGGGTAAGCAATCTAAATGTTTCTGGTCCATTAAATGGTGCTACTAAATACAATTTTTCATTTTCATATCAAACTCAAAGACGCAACTATCAAGAGTATGTTTATAACATAATAGATCAGAGAACGCAGTCTGTAGAAGTTGATGCTTTGAGCCAATCGAGCCAAGTATTCTACTCAAAAGCTTTTGTTAACAATATTATACCAAAATCTAAATTCTTTGATTTTCAGTTAGGCTATGAATTCACCAACCAATCTGGTTTTGATGCCATTGCTACTGGAGACTATTCTAGTGACGTGGTAGAAAATACAATAACCAACTATGAATTGTTTGGCATAACCGAATTTAAACTGACTAAAAAGCTTTCTATAAATCCAGGAGGAAGATTTACGCACAGTACTCAATTTAACAACTTTCTTATTTGGTCTTTATCATCAACCTATGACTTTACGGAAAAACTAAAACTAAAAGCTGTGGTAGGCTCTGCGTTTAGAGCACCAAATTTTGAAGAGCTTTTCTTTTATTTTGTAGATGCCAACCACAATGTTAGAGGAAATCCAAACCTTCAACCTGAAGATGGAATTTCTGTTTTTGTCAACTTAAAAGATAACTATAGAATTGCTAAAGAAGGTCTCTTAAGTCCTAGCTTTAACTTCTTTTACATCGATTTAAGAGACGCCATAACCAGCATTGTTACCGAAGATGAAGATGGTAGGGTTCTTTTTACGCAAGATAATATCGACTTCAGTAAACGCTTAGGTTTTACTTTAGATAATAGTTTTATATACAAAAACTGGAATATTGGTCTCGGTGCTACATATCTAGGTATTACAAGTGCTATCAATGAAGCTCTTGAAAATGGTTCCGATTATCTATGGAGTCTGAACTTACAAACCTCTCTAATTTATCACATAGAAAAGTGGAATACTACCGTTTCTACACAACTAAAATATACTGGTAGAACACAAGGCGTATTTACCGATACTGATGGTGAATTATTTATTGGTGAAACCGAAGCTTTTACATGGTTAAATGCATCGATAAGAACAGACATTTCATCTAAAGTTAGTGCAACAATTGGTGCAAGAAACTTACTTGATGTTGTAAACATAAATACTGGGGCTTCGGCTGGAGCACATTCCGCTTCCTCATCAGTTTCGCAACTTATTGGCAATGGCAGATCTTATTTTTTAAAACTAGCATATAATTTAAATTTTTAACACTATTAATTATGACAAACAAATTTTTAACACTCATATTATTTATCGCAGTTGCACTTATAACAAGTTGCAGTAATGACGATGATGGTGTAAACCCCGTAACTCCTCCATCTTCTGGTGGTATAGAAGACCCGGAAGTAGGTGGTTTCAATCAGCCAAATCGTGTGTTTTTTGACTTAAGTACAGGGACACAAACAGCTGTAATGCGCGATACTTGGGAAATCGCAGTACACAACGGCTCTCAAAATAGAGTATATCTTAACAATACATTATTAGTATCAGCCGCAGAACTAGACGGTATTACTGATATTACATCTGTAACGGAAAGTACAGCCTTAACATCACCTATGACTTTAAACGCTCTAGACCAAACCTTTACACCTATAACTGTAACCGTTACTACGGTGGCAGAATTAATGCAAGGTTTACCTATAGGGTATACTCAATATGGTGACTTAAGTGCAGGTATCTCTTTTACAGATAGTAAGGAAGGTGAATTAACAGGTACGGCTTTTAATGAAATCTCAACTACTGATAGTAATAACAATGTTTACATCGTACATTTAGGAAATGAAATTCCTACAACAAATAATGGCTCATTAAATACTACAGGAGACTCAAGAGGTTTTTTAAAAGTTAGAATATTAACGGACGGAAATAATTACACCATTCAGTATGCAGAATTGAGCAATACAACTGATTTTTCTGAAATTACTGTAACCAAGGATAGTAATTATAACCTCACTGCTGTAAGCTTAACAGATGGACAAGTTGTTAGTGGAGAACCAATGTCTTCAGATTGGGATATAGACTTTGGTGGCGTATTTTCGTATTATGGTTTTCAAGGTCCTTTGGCTGCGGGCTTAACGTTCTCTGACTATACTGTTCATAACACACTTGGTGGCGCAGGTTTATATGAAATCACTGTTGAAGATGACTCTACTCCAAGTTATACCAATTTTGCATATAGTGATATTAATGAAACTAGTTTTGTATATAACGATCGTACGGTTGTCGGAAGTGGCTGGAGAAGTGTGGACTTCTCTACTGGCGAGACTTCTGTTAGAGAAGATCGGTATTATGTTATTAAGGATACTGATGGTAACTACTATAAATTAAGATTTACCGCTGTAGAAAGCGAAACTGGCGAAAGAGGTAATCCACAATTTCAATACGAATTATTATTAGAAGAATAAAATTGATTAAGTCTTTGTTAAAACAACAAAGCTTTTTAATGATACTTAGTAAAAACTTTAGTCGCCTCGTTATAGGCACTTTCAAAGCTCATGGCACTTAAATCATGGGCTTTTTTTTGCGTGAAGTAAGACAACATTTTTTCAGTAGGCATATTACCAGTCAGTTCGTCTTTTGCCATAGGACAACCTCCAAACCCTTGTATGGCACCATCAAAGCGTCTACAACCCGCTTTAAAAGCGGCATCTACTTTTTCAAACCAAGTAGTAGGCGTCGTGTGCAGATGAGCACCAAATTCTATATGTGGATATTTGGGAATGAGGTTAGAAAACAGATAATTAATATTCTCTGGGTTAGAGCTACCAATGGTATCACTCAAAGATAAAATACCGACTCCCATTTTTGCCAAGCGTTCTGTCCACTCCCCTACTATATCCACATTCCAAGGATCACCATAAGGGTTACCGAAACCCATAGAAATATAAACTACAACACTTTTGTTGGTGCTATCAGCAATCTCCAATATTTCTTTTAGGGTGTCTACAGATTGTGCAATGGTTTTATGGGTATTACGCATTTGGAAATTTTCGGAAATGGAGAACGGAAACCCCAAATAATCAATTTCAGGATGTTTGGAAGCATCATTAGCGCCACGAACATTAGCAATAATAGCCAAAAGTTTACTAGAGGTTGTACTTAAATCCAAACGTGCTAATACCTCAGCGGTGTCTACCATCTGAGGGATAGCCTTTGGTGATACAAAACTGCCAAAATCGATAGTATCAAAACCTACACGAAGCAATGACTGAATATACTGTACCTTAGTTTCTGTAGGAATAAAATCCTTAATACCTTGCATAGCATCGCGAGGGCATTCTATAAGTTTTACCACGTCGTTCATTGAGTCAAATATACGTTAAAAGAAGTTGAAGTCGAAGTTGAAAATTTCAAATTCCAAACACTAAATTCCAAAGTCCGGTTTTATTTATGACTGAGGCTCTCGAAGTCAAAATAGAGAATCTTTTTATATTAAAAATTTAAACCAATCCTTTGAAACTAATTACACTAATAAACACTAAAACTATCAACTATTAATGAAATTAGTGCAATTCGTGTATGTAAACTTTAACTTCTAAACGCCTCAACGTGTAAATTCAAATTAAAATAAAAATAGCAATACCAATAAAGACGATGATTTGAAGCCACTTAAATACAATACCTGAATTTTGATGCTCTAACGTAAAATCTTTGATCTTGGCCGCTAATAGCGCTATAGCTGAAAAAATAATAAACGAAACCAACATAAAAATCCCACCAAGGATATAGAACTGCCATACGGTATTCATGGTTTGCGAAAACAAGAATCCAGGAAAAAAGGCCAAAAAGAAAATGGTCACTTTTGGATTAAGGACATTCATAAAAAACCCTTGAACAAACAGTTCTCTTAAACTCTTTTTTGGTACTGCATCAGAATTAAAATCGAGTTTTGTATTGGATTTGTAAACTTTATAAGCCAAATACAAAAGATAAATAGCTCCCAAAACTTTTATGGTGAAAAAGATATTGTCATTGGCTTTAATAATCGCTGAGACACCGAACGCCAATAATGTTGTATGTATAATGCATCCCGTAATTAATCCACAAACAGTCGCTAATCCATAAGCCCTTCCATTGGTAATACTCTGTACCAAAACATAAATGTTGTCTGGTCCTGGTGATATGGCCAAGGCAGACGTTGCCAGTGCAAAGGATATTAAAATTTCAATATTCAAAAAAACTAACTAAACTTTATTTAATAGGGCCTTATTTATAGCTCTGATGAGTTTTGGCCCCTCATAAATAAAACCTGTATACAATTGGACCAAGTCTGCACCGGCATCTAATTTTTCCAAAGCATCTTCAGCAGAATTAATACCTCCTACTCCAATTATTGGAAATGCTTTTTTGCTTTCTTTTGCCAAAAACCGAATCACTTCTGTAGATCTTTTCGTTAAAGGTTTTCCACTAAGGCCACCCGTTTCAGATTTATTTTTACTCTTTAAGCCTTCTCTTGAGATGGTGGTATTTGTTGCAATGACACCATCAATTTTTGTAGTCGCCACTATATCAATGATATCTAAGAGTTGTTCGTCGGTTAGATCTGGTGCTATCTTTAATAAAATCGGTTTAGATTTTGGTCTCTGAAAGTTCAAAACCTGTAATGCCTTTAATAGTTCCGTTAACGGCTCTTTGTCTTGCAGTGCCCTAAGATTTGGTGTATTGGGCGAACTTACGTTAACCACAAAATAATCCACATAGTCAAAAAGTGCATTAAAGCAAATTTTATAATCTTCTACGGCATCTTCATTGGGTGTCACTTTGTTCTTTCCAATATTACCTCCAATCAAAACCCCCTTTTGCCTAAGTGCAGTCGAAGGGTTCTTAAGTCTTTCTACGGCTTCTTCTACACCGCCATTATTGAAACCCATTCGATTTATTATTGCCAAATCTTCCTTTAGTCTAAACAAGCGTTTTTTCGGATTACCGGATTGCGGTTTGGGAGTCAAGGTTCCGATTTCAATAAAGCCAAAACCAAAATTTGAAAGCTCATTATAGAGTTTGGCATCTTTATCAAAACCTGCGGCCAACCCCACAGGATTTTTAAATGTTAAACCAAATAGTTTTCGTTCGAGCTTTTTATCTTCAACAAGATACAAACTCCTAAAAAAGGGCTTAAGTCCAGGAACTTTGGAGACAGTTTTAATTAATGCAAATGTAAAATGGTGAACTTTCTCTGGATCGAAACAAAAAAAAATGGGTCGTACTAGTGTTTTATACATATCTGCTAAATTGCTATGCAAAAATAAGAATCTAAATAATTATTTGAGCCTCATGCAAATACTAAATATTTCACCATAAACTGTCAATTATCATTCTTTTTGAAGCAACAAATTCTTACATTTGAGCTTATAACTAATTATTAACAATCATGAAAAAAATCATAATTCCTGTAGATTTTTCTAAATATTCAGAATACGCTTTGGAAACTGGAGCAGCACTAGCCAAACAACATAATGCAGAGCTTATTGTTATGCATATGTTAGAGCTTTCAGAATCTATTTTCTCAGCGTCTAGTTCTGATAGAAATGAAGAAACGGCATTTATGCTTATGGTAGCTAATAAAGAATTCGAAAAATTCTTGGACAAGCCCTACCTAGAAGATATTACGGTAACACCTCTTATAAAGCATCATAAAGTATTAAAAGAAGTCGCAGAAGTTGCTGGTCATGAAAAAGCAGATCTCATTGTTATGGGTTCTCGAGGACATAGCGAACATGATGGTTTATTTACTGGTTCTAATACCGAAAAAGTAGTGAGATATAGCGACACTCCCGTTTTAGTTGTAAAATCAAAGCCAGAATCTATTAATTTCAAAAATATTGTTCTTAGTTGTGATTTTAGTGAAGATAGTATATCTGCTGTTAAAAACGCTCTAGAGTTATTGAACGAATTAGCAGATAAAGTGACGTTGCTTCATGTTAATCTCCCTAATTTAAGCTTCTTGAGTACTGATGAAATCAATGAGAATGTCTCAGACTTTTTAAAGCTCTCAAAACTAGAAGACGACGAGTTACATATAGCATATGCAGCAGATCATACCGTTGAAGATGGTGTACTTAATTATGCAAAAAGAGAAGATGCAGATGCAGTTTCTATCATCACTCACGGCAGAACTGGCTTAAGTCATTTCTTTGGAGGTAGTATTTCTGAAGATTTGGTCAACCATTCTAAACTTCCTGTTGTTACCTTTAAATTATAGATGTTTTAAAAACCCTAGATTTTCTAAATGAAATTCTGGGGTTTTTAGCTTTCTGAAGATGAGTGTTTAATATACTTCTCTACTACTACGGCCGTAATAATGACCAAATAAAACTGCCCTAAAAGTCCTACAAGTACAGCAGCTTTCTGGGCTATTGGAATAGTAGGAACAATTTCACCATAACCAATAGTAAGCAGCGTGATGTAAGCATAATATAAAATACCTTCAGATTTTAAAACAATATCATTAGTTTCTACTAAAGTCCCTGAGAATGCTCCAGGATTTGTCAATTCTATAGACATAAATAAAAAAAATGCTAAAAAGCCTAGTGATATATAACCGCTCATTAATCCCATAATCACATTTTTAGTAACGCGCTTGGCCTGCCAGATTTGTTTGATAATATTCCAGGCCACTGTAATATAAAAGATGAAGTAAATTGAAAGCCGTATTAGTATATTTTCTGTATTCTGTGTTCTCGAAATCATATCAAAACCAAAAACAAAAGTAGAAATAACAAACAATACAATAAACAACCACGTGAGCTTTTTGTTTTTGGAAATCATTAATATCCCGGCTGCAATGCTAATCATATAAAATAGTGGCAACAGTATGTATTCATAAAACTCTGGTGGAAAAAACAAGGATCCGAACAGTATAACTATTTGTGTGATTAGAAAAATCTCAAAACGATATGTATACAGCTTATCAATCATTTTGAAGGTTTAATCCTCTAAAATGGATTCATTAAATTCATAACCTTTGTAATTTACTTTGAATAAAATACTATAGAATGATGGAATAAATAAAAGGGTAATTACTGTACCAAATAACAGGCCTATCATGATGCTCACTGCCATGCCTTCCCACATTTCTCCTCCACTTAAATACAAAGGAATAAGACCTAAAACCGTAGTAAAAGTTGCCAAAAGGATGGGTCTAAATCGCTGCAGACAAGCCGCTATAATGGCATCTTCAATAGGTCTTTTAAGTTCTGTTTCTTCTATTTGAATACGATCGATCAGTACAATGGCATTATTAATTACGATTCCCGCCAAAGAAATCACCCCCAAAAATGGCATAAACCCAAAGGGTTCTTGAAATATGAGTAATCCAATGACAACACCAATAATTCCAAGTGGTATGGTTGAAGCTACCATAACCGTTTTTCTTACAGAGTTGAACTGAATGATTAATAAGAGAATTATTATAAATCCAGATAATGGTAAATAGCCTATTACAGCACCCATATTCTCGGCTGTATTTTCAGCATCTCCACCAAACTTATAGGTGTAACCTTCGGGCCAATTTTGAGAGACCTCTTTCATATAAGGCGTTATTACTTCCATAATTTCTGAAGCATTACCTGAAGCATTCAATTCTGAACTTACATTAATCGTTCTATCAATATCCAAACGCTTAATTTTTGCATATTGCCATTGCGGCTCTATGGAAGCCACCTGGAGTAATGGCACACTTTTGCCTGAGTTCTGCGCATAAATATTCAAAGTCTCTATTGAAGCTAGTGTTTGTTGCTGACTTTGATCACTGCGCATTAATATTGGTATAGACTTATCGTTCTCTCTATACTCACCAGTTTGAAAGCCATCTAAAACGGTTTGAAGCGACGTCGCCACATCAGAACTGGTTACACCGGCCAACTGTGCTTTATTCTGATCGATATTAACTACAAATTTTTTGGTCTTTGGTCCCCAATCGTCCTTAATATTTTTAGTGCCAGAAACGGTTTTCAATTTTTGTTTTGTCTGTTCCGAAAGCTGCGCCAATACATCAGGATCATCGCCAGATATCTTAATTTCAATTGGAGTACCGCCACCACCAGATCCTAGTAGACCTACTTTAATATCGGCATTTGGAAAATTATTAAAACAATAACCGTCGAGTTTCTCCACCATTTCATTATTATAAATAAAATCGGATGTGTTAACTAGAATATGAGCATAACTCGCATCTGGTTCGTCAGTAGTATAGCCTAAATCATAAGAAGAAGGTCCTTCTCCAACATAAGCAGACCAGTCTGTAATACCATTCGGTCTTGTATTATTTACCAAGAGTTCTTGGACTATATAATCTTCAATATCATGTATCACCTCTTTTGTAGCTTCAATACGTGTCCCTTGTGGCAAATTGATGTCTACCGTAATCATATTACGGTCACTATCTGGGAAGAATACAAAAGGAATGTAACCAAAACCAAATAAGGATAAAAAGAAAGCACCTATAATCCCAAAAAGTACTAAGCGTTTGTAAGAAAGCGCAGCCAGAATGAGGTTTTTATAATACAGCTTTAATTTATTGATGGTTTTATCTATTATGGTTTCCTTCTTTTCAGATTTTGGTGTGATTTTTAAGAACAAGAAACACAATAATGTAATCACTGTTAATGCAATAATCCATGAAGACAATAACGCCAATGAAATAACCACAAAAATTGGCCCAACGATATCTCCCATAGTTGACTCTGCCATGTAAAAGGCCAAGAAAGCTGCGGAAGTCGTTAACGTTGATATGAGTAAAGGTGTAAACAACTCGCTACAGGCATCTATAGCGGCCTTTTTGGCTTCAATTCCGTTTTCCATTTTCACCATTATGGTCTCAGCCACAACGATAGCATTATCTACCATCATTCCCAAAGCCATAATTAATGCTGCAAGCGTTACTTGGTTCAAGCCCATATCTATAACACCCATAAGCATAAGTGTCATAATGGTAACCATAGGAATTAGACTTGCTATGATACCTCCAGTTCGTAGCCCCAAGAATATAAGCATCACAATTAGAACAATGGTAATGGACTGAATTAAGTTGACAATAAAATCACTTATTTTGTTATCAATGTAAGTATCCAAAGATGATAAGCGCTTAAGTTCTAAGCCAACTGGTAAAATCTTTTCCCATTCGCTCATCACACCATTGATATCACTTCCTAACTGAATGATATTTGCGCCTTCCTTTAAACTCACATGCATGGATATGGCTTCTTGTCCATTGACTGTTACTAGTTGACTAGGTGGATCTATATAACCTTGTCTTACATTAGTGATATCACCCAAATAGACTAATTGCGTTCCATCTCCAACAGGAATGAGTGTTTGTTTAATATCCTCAATAGAATTAAAATTACCGGAAGGTTCTAAAATAATACGCTCGTCTCCCAAATTGACCTGACCACCAGAACTTAAAATATTAGTGGAGCCTATGATCCCTTGTAACTTAGAAGCTGACAGTCCATATTCTTTGAGCCGTGAATTATCAAATTCGATGAAAACCCGTTCATCCTGCACGCCACCAACCTCAACTTTGGCCGCTAAATCCAATTTGATTAAATCGTCTTTAATATCATCTACATAATCCTTGGCTTCAGCATAAGAAAATCCATCAATGACCAAACCCACTGCGATACCAAAAACTTCCCCAATACCGTCATCATTTAAATTGGGTTGAACACCAGAGGGTAAGCCTTGAATTTGAGATAGCTTACGTCTTAAACGGTCCCATACAGATTGTAGGTCCTCTGGTTTCACCTCATCTTTTAGTTCTACTGAAACTACAGACAATCCCGATCGCGATGTACTACTTACTTCTTTTAATTCTGGTAGTTCTTGAACTACTTTTTCAACTTTATCAGTTACCAACTGCTCAACACGCTCTGGACTTGAACCTGGGAACTGCGAAACAACGGTAGCAACTCTTACTGTATATGGAGGCATACTATCCCTAGATAAGGATTGATAGAAAACCATACCCATTATCATAATCGTAGTAAGCACCGTGAAAGTAA
The DNA here is from genome assembly GCF_028282165.1 of Winogradskyella sp. Classification (GTDB taxonomy): domain Bacteria; phylum Bacteroidota; class Bacteroidia; order Flavobacteriales; family Flavobacteriaceae; genus Winogradskyella. Next base: position 54,558 of record NZ_JANQIM010000027.1, read on the forward strand.
TACGGTTTCTGTTGATGGAAAATGCAGTTAAATTCATTTAAGCTTAATTTAATTTTACTTCTTGTCCATCTAATAACGTCTGTAAGCCAGCTGTGGCAATTTTTTGACCTGCATTGAGTCCCGACTTCACTTCAAACCCATCAGCTGTTAGGTTACCTATGGTTATAATTTGTTTTTTTACGGTTGCCTTATCTTTATCGCCTTCTACTAAAAATACAAATCTGCCATCGGCATCTTCACCAACCGCATTAGCAGGAATTACTAACATTTTCTTTGCCAAATCCTCATCCACAAATTCGAATAATACATCTGCAGCCATACCACTTTTAATACGCTCATCAGAATCTGTTACCGTAACTGTGATTGGATAGGTAGACGTATTGGCATCTAAGGCTGGCGCCACCTCAGTAATTACAGCATTAAACGCTTCCCCTTCAATTGCAGTAAAAGACACTTTAACCTTCATACCCTTTTTCACGGCATTAATTACGGATTCTGGTAGTCCTAAACTTATTTCAATGGCAGTACCTGCATTTAATACACCTACTATCTGACCAGGGGAGACATTTTCATCGACCTCTGCAGACACAGAGGCAATAACACCATCTTCTGGTGCGTATAAATAACCAAATCGAATTTGGTCTTGTTGAATGGCCACACTTCGTTTGGATGATTCAAAACTCGCCACAGCAGTTCGATACGAATTTTTAGCAGCTTCATAATCACTTAAAGAAGCACTCCCTTTTTCATAGAGCGTTCTTACACGATTTAGCGAGAGTTTCGCCGTATTCATTTGAGATTCGGCACTATTTTTAGATTCAATAGAGGCCTCATAATTTAAGCGCGCCGCAACGTTATCTAAAGTCCCTAAAAGTTGGCCTTTTTTTACGTCTTGCCCCAACTTCATATCAAACTTTGTTATAATACCGCTACTACGAAAGCTTAGGTTTACGATTTTCTCAGTTTTGGCTGTTCCACTGAATTGTCTGGTTTTTTCACCACCCAAATACCCAACTTCAGCATATTTCACAGGCCGTAAAACAACTTCTTCTTTAACTTCTTTCTCACCACAACTAGATAGTAGTATGACTAAAACTATAGTATGGATTTTAAAGATTCTATTAGATAGCATTATTATAAATGTTTAAGTGTTAATCATTATTTTGAGTAAATTCTAAAAAGCGTTGTATAAATGCTTCACGCTCACTTTCATCCTGCAGCAAAAAGAATAATCCCAAGGACCGCTCTAATTGCATGGCACTGAGTAAATAGTTATAAGTGGCATTAGCTTTAGCTAACTGAGCCTGTAGATAATTATTTTGAGCGTCTAAAAGCTGTACAATATTTACAGCTCCATTGGCATAAGACGTTTGTGTTAAATCCAAAGCTTCCTTTGCTGTCTCCTCAAATACCTCAGACAATTGGATATTAGATATCTGATTTATCAATTCTAAAACTGAATCATTGATATTCTTTTCAATATTTAAGGTAATATTATCCCTTGAAACCTCTAACTGTTCCTTTTGTACTGAAGCGATTTGTTGATTGAGATTTTGCTTATTCTGATTAAAAATTGGAATCGAAACGTTAAGACCAACAGTATAATAACCCTCAGGAATTGCGGGAAAACCCATTGGAAAATCCGTTCCTACGCCTGATCTTGAAAATTCGTAATTGTATTGCCCTTGTAAGGCTACAGTTGGCAAAAAACGCCCAATACCAAATAAACGCTCACTACGATCAGTGGCTTCAATATTATAATTCAAGGCTTTTAGCTCTGGAGCATTATTGATAGCCTCTTGAATTAAGAATTTCACAAAAGGTGCCTTTAATGTTGGGTCGTCAAGAAACTGCCCTAGCTGCTCGTAATTATAATTACTGAAAATACCTTTTTGTAACTCTGCCTCTTCAACATCTATTTTGGTATCAATAGGATTATTCAATAATTGATTCAAGGTATAAAAACCTTGTTCTAATTGATTAACCGCCTCAACCATTTGTTGCGTATTCTGGGCTAACTCTGATTTAAAGCGTAATACATCAGATTTACCAGCTTGTCCTGCTTCATAATTTTCTGTAGCTATTCTTAAGTTATATCTGGTCAACTCCAAATTTTTACTTTGGATAGCAAGATTGGCTTTTAAAATTAATGCTGTGAAATAAGATGTAGCAACATTGAATACAGTATTTAACGCCTCACTATTATAATTTTCTTTTTGAGCTTCGCGTAAAGACCTCTGAATACTAATGTTTGCATTAACCGATTCAGAAAATAGGGTTTGTTGGAGTGCTACATTACCAGATGTACTCAATTCAGGATTTTGCCCATTACTAACCTCAGCTAAATCTGGATCTATGTAAGATCCTGTAGCATTTGCCGTAACATTAGGTAAATAATCACTATTGGCAATTTGAACATCTTTCTCTGCTAATGTTATATCACGCTGTAGAACCTGTAAATCTAAATTCTCTGTGATCGCCTCTTGCATAACGCTCACCAAAGTATACTTTTTGTCTGCTACGGTCTCATCAGGGTTTCCAACAAAAGTTGTCGTGGCGATTAAACTATATTTTAGGGGTAGTCCAATTTTCTCAGCAGTATTGAAATTAACGGTAAGATTACTATTGGTTTCGAGCTTGGTACTAACGCCTGAGAACTCATTATTTAAGACTACAGATTCAACAGTTAGTGCTATTCTTCTAAAAAATTGGTCGAGTTCGGATTGATCATGATTACTGGCTAAAATACCATTAGTAACGTCTCTAACAGGATTTGCAGTAAAGGATGGTAATTTCTTATCGATTAAAACTTGTGCTAAGTCTTGCATTTGTTCGTCAGTAAGGTAAAATCCCCCAGCTAAGTACAGTGCATCGATATTATCTAAACTAGAAGTAATGTCATTTAAACTTTCAAAAGAAATAAGTCGAAAATCCATATCTAAATCCGCGCTAATCTTATCAAAAGCTGATTCAATTGGCAAATTCTCCAAGAAATGCTTTTCTATGGCAACACCGACACGCTTAGGATTTGCTAATTTCTTTAGTAATTGCAAATCCTCGGCATAAGATTGCGATGTAGTAATTGACATAAAGTTTTTTATATTGGTATCAATCTTAATGTCAGTTACCAATTCTTCACTAAGTGCCCCAAAAACAATCGTCGGCTTTGGATAACTCTCACGTTTAGAAATAACCGTATTGTTAACAATTCCAAAGGCAATTATGATATCGGTATCGTTGTTTAACAATAGGTTATAATTAGATATGGCTTTATCTAAATTAAAGTCATTAACAAATTGATTATTCTCAGGAAATTGAAGTACAGCATCCTCTCCAACTACCGCCGAAATCTCACTAGAAAGTCCCTGAAGTAATCCTTCAATCTCTGGAGATGTTTTGTCTAATAAATATCCTATTTTATAGGTTTCAGATTGGCTAAAAGAAAATAAAAATAAAAAGAGAGTTAGTAAAACACTGTAATAATAGCGCATTGGTCAATTTATTTGGTTGATAGCTTTCAATAAAAGTAAAGTTTATTTCTTTAGAAACCAATAAATCGAAAAGTATTTGGGTTCTGTTTAATGTTTCCTGCCAATAGTTCTTATTTTTGATAAAAACTTTAAACATGCAGCATATTATTGACCGATTTATCAGTTATGTGACTATAGATACAGAGTCCGATCCAAATTCTAATACAACCCCTAGCACTAAAAAACAATGGGATTTAGCACATAAGCTCACCAAAGAGTTAATTTCGATAGGCATGAAAGATGTTTCTATTGATAATAATGCTTACGTCATGGCTACCCTACCGAGTAATGTCGACCATGAGGTGCCAACCATAGGATTTATATCTCATTTTGATACATCCCCCGACTTTACAGGAAAAGGCGTAAAACCTCGAGTCATCAAAAACTATGACGGTAAGGATATCGCTTTGAATGTTGAAGAAAATATTATTTTATCCCCAAGTTACTTTGAAGATTTACGACTTTACATTGGTCAAACCTTAATTGTTACAGATGGTACAACACTCTTAGGCGCCGATGATAAAGCCGGTATTACGGAGATTGTCACGGCGATGGAGTATTTGATTAATCATCCCGAAATTAAGCATGGTACTATTAAGGTGGCCTTTACGCCAGATGAAGAGATTGGACGTGGTGCCCATAAGTTTGATGTTGAAAAATTTGATGCCGATTGGGCTTACACTATGGATGGCAGCCAAATTGGTGAGTTAGAATATGAAAACTTCAATGCTGCTGCTGCTAAAATTAAAGTAAAAGGAAAAATTGTTCATCCTGGTTATGCTAAAGGTAAAATGGTGAATTCCATGTATTATGCGACTGAATTCATTAATGCCTTACCAAAAGAAGAAACCCCAGAACATACAGAGGGTTATGAGGGGTTTTTTCATTTACACAATATCGAAGGTAAAGTTGAAGAAACAACTTTACAGTACATTATAAGAGATCATGATAAAGACAAGTTTGAGGCACGTAAAACCTTCATGGAAAACATTGCTAAAGACTTAAACCAAAAGTTTGAATCGGATATTTTTGAACTGGATATTAAAGACCAATATTACAATATGAGAGAGAAGGTCGAGCCGATGATGCATATTGTGGATATTGCAGAAGAGGCGATGACATCTTTAGGCATTACGCCCTTAATAAAACCCATAAGAGGTGGTACAGATGGTTCTCAATTATCATACATGGGCCTACCCTGTCCGAATATCTTTGCAGGAGGGCACAACTTTCATGGACGCTATGAGTATGTACCAGTAGAAAGTATGCAAAAAGCCGTAGAAGTGATTTGCAAGATTGCCGAATTAACGGCTGAAAAGTATATTGAAAAATGAAAAAGGTAAACTCGGTTGAAGAATATATAGAAACCAATACGCATTTTGGCGAGGAACTTGCTATTCTCCGTGATATTATCAATGCAACAGAGCTTGAAGAAACCTTAAAATGGAGTGCACCAACGTATTGCATCAATGGAAAAAATGTAGTTGGTTTAGGAGCCTTTACGCATCATTTTGGTATTTGGTTTTTTCAAGGTGTCTTTTTAAAAGATGAACATAATCTCTTAGTTAATGCCCAAGAGGGCAAAACCAAAGCATTAAGGCAAATGCGCTTTGAAACTAAAGCAGACATCAACAAAGATTTGGTTTTAACCTACATAAAGGAAGCTATTGCCAACCAAAAAGCTGGTAAAGAAATAAAACCTCAGCGCCAAACTAAACCAGTCGTGATTCCCGCAGAGCTAGAGCATGTTATAAATACCAATGCAGAACTTAAATCTGGTTTTGAGGCTCTAACGCAAGGAAAACAGCGCGAATATTGCGAGTACATCACCCAAGCCAAAAGAAAGGCAACCAAACAATCCCGGATAGAAAAAATAACACCAATGATCATTAAAGGGATTGGTTTAAACGATAAGTATAAAAACTGAAGTAAAAAAGCCACTCAAAAATGAGTGGCTTTTTAATTTTATGTTAGTAAAAGACTATTTTGTTTTAGCAGGTGCATTCAATTTTTTACTCATTTCCATAGAAATTGCAGAACGCTCAAACTTAATCTTACCGGCCGACGTTTCAATAACACAGCTATGATCCTTATCATTTAATTCCACAACTTTACCATGCATACCGCTTTTAGTGATAACACGATCTCCACGTTTTAGTTCGCTAGCAAACTTTTTTTCTTGTTTCTGACGCTTCATTTGTGGTGCAATCATAAAGAAATACATCACAGCAAAAATGGCAATAAATGGTAAAAACGACCCTAATCCTTCCATTAATATTTATATAATTTTTATTATGCTCTTAGACCCAATTAAATTAGTTGGTCTTTGGCGTTGATGTAGACAAAGGGTTTGTTGGAGTCTTAACAGGCTCAGGTGCATTTGGATCTTTTTCAACCATAGCTGTAATCTTAACTACCTCTGTACCTTTTTCAGTATTAGTAGTCATAGTTAAGGATTTAGATACTTTTCCATTGCCTTTACCATTAAACTTTACTGTAAACTGTCCTGTCTCTCCTGGTGCAACTTCTTTGGTGTAGTTAGATGGCACTGTACAACCACATGTACTTTTAATATTACTCACTACCAGCATAGAATTCCCTGTGTTAGTATATTTAAAAATAGTTTCAACAGGAGTTCCATTTACAATAGTTCCAAAATCGTGCTCCATTTTATCCATCTTCATTACTGGGAAGTTACCAGCATTTGCATCTCTCTCTGCCGCAACAGCTACGTTTTCTGAATTCACTTTACTAGCCGCATTATCTTTACAAGATGTAAAAGCTATGAAACATAAAGCACTAAGTCCTAAGATTAACTTTTTCATTATTTATATTTTTAATTATTATATCCTTGTTTTTTTCAGTTGGCAAAGGTATGAATTATTCCTAGCAATTAAAACTTTTAGGCTGCTCTTAACAGGTTTGTGAAAGAATTACACTACAAAATACTTTACATTAGTCCTCGGCCTGCTTTTGGATACAATTTTTGAGATTGATATTCCTTAACGATTTTGTCTAATATCCCATTTATAAACAAGCTGCTTTTCGGTGTTGAATATTCTTTAGCAATTTCCAGATATTCGTTAATAGTGACCTTATGTGGAATGGATGGGAACTTTTGGAATTCGCACAATGCCATCTTTAATAGCAAACCATCCAAACTTGCCAAACGTTCCGTGTCCCAATTTGTTGTTTTTTTTGAGATTTCTTCGTCAAACTTAGAGTTGTTTAAAACGGTCTTTCTGAATAAATCCTTAGCAAATTCCTTATCTTCTTCGTCCTTGTACAAATCAGGTAGCAACTTAGTTTCGGGTGATGTCAGCTTTACCTTTCTCAATAGTTTTAGTAATAATGTATTAACAACAGGAAAATCATCCACCCAAGTTAACTTCTTATCTTCAAAATAATCGAATAGCTTATCATTTGGAGCAATCAATTCCGTGTAGATATCTATGATGAACTGCTTATCATGCTTAAAACCGACATTTGGATCATTCATATAATCATCATAAAGCTTACTTTTCCTTATCGTCTTAAAAAGTATATCGACATACTCAAAATCGAGATGCCAAAAGTTTAGCTTACGCTTGGCAATCACATCTTGCAATATTTTATTGTTACTAATAAAATTCAGCAATAAATTTTCTTGAAACTTTGTATTAGGGTTTCTATCAGAGTCGGCATTCAAAAGCTTTTTTTGAAGTTTTTTATTGTACTCCTCACTTTTTTTATGCAATTCGGTAAGCAAAGCAATAACCGATAGATATAAATCTAGCATACCATCTAGACTATGAAGCAAAAACTTTTCGTCTTTAACCAAATCGTCACTTTCATGACCTTTAAAAGCATACAAAGACTGCATGACTTTTATTCTGATGTGTCTTCTATTGAGCATCTAGAAAGAGCTGCGTTATGTTGGTTACTAAAAAAGGTGAATCCACTGTGATTCACCCTGCAAAAATACTATTATTTAATTCTGAAAAAAATTATTTAGAATTTTCTCTCTTACGCGTTTCAATACGTTCTTGAGCTATATTAAAAGCTGCTTCGTGCGTTGTTAAATCGTTGGTTTTGGCATTATCGAGAATCTCTAAAGTGGTATTATATATGTTTTCCGTTTTGCGCATTATCTCTTGCCTATCGTAATTCTCTAGCTCTGCATACACATTGATAATTCCTCCTGCATTAATTAAAAAATCTGGTGCATAAACGATACCTCTTTCCTGTAGAATTCTTCCATGCCTATTCTCTTCTGCCAATTGGTTGTTAGCTGCTCCAGCAATAATACTAGCTTGCAACTTGTAAATGGTATCGTCATTTATAGTTGCTCCTAAAGCGCAAGGTGCATAGATATCCATGGCTTCATTGTAGATATCCTGTCCATTATAGATTTTAACCCCATATTTAGAGCTAACTTCCTCTAGTCGTTCTTGATTAATATCCGATATGGTAACGTTAGCGCCTTCATTGCTTAAATGCTCCACCAAGGCCTCACCAACATTACCTATGCCTTGAACAAATACATTTTTATCCTCTAAAACATCCGAACCATATTTAAATTTAGCGGCTGCTTTCATACCCATAAACACACCATATGCTGTAATTGGAGAAGGGTTTCCGGCACCACCTTTGTTTTGAGAAATTCCTGTAACATAAGGGGTGACCTCTCTTACCGTATCCATATCCGCAGTTTCCATACCAACATCTTCTGCTGTTATATATCGACCGCTTAAAGAGTGTACAAATTCACCAAAACGCCTCATTAACTCAGGCGTTTTTTGGGTTTTGGCGTCCCCTATAATCACAGCTTTCCCTCCACCAAGGTTTAAACCTGTAATTGCAGATTTAAAGGTCATTCCGCGAGACAAGCGCAGTACATCATTTAGAGCTTCCCATTCGTTCTGGTAATCCCACATTCTTGTACCTCCCAAAGCAGGTCCCAAAACCGTATTATGTATACCAATAATAGCTTTTAAACCAGTATCTTTGTCATTGCAAAATACAATTTGCTCGTGATCGTCAAACGAATTTTGACCAAATACTGGATCGGCTTTTGAAAGTTCATTAGAACTTATTATTTCTGAAGTCATTTAAGATTTAGATTTAAGGCTATTTGAAGATTATCTAAAAACAGCGAGCAAAAATAAATTATTATTAGAGGATTAGCAAAATATTAACGTCGAAATAGGATTATCGTTATACTTTTGACTGACCAAATGCACTATGAAAGCACTAAAGCATCTCAATAAATACTTCTATAAATACAGATACCGATTAATCATCGGTGTGATTATTACCGTTGTTGCAAAGATATTTGTATTGTTTACACCACGTTTTGTTGGCGACTCCATAAATGTTATTTCTGATCGTTTGGATGGAAAAATCTCGTACGAAGTTTTTAAAACTGAATTAATCACCAATATATCATACATTGTTGGAGCTGCTATTATTGCTGGGCTTTTTACATTTTTGATGCGCCAGACCATTATTAATGTTTCGAGATACATTGAATATGATTTAAAAAATGAAATCTACCAACATTACCAAGTACTTTCCTTGAATTTCTACAAATCCAATAGAACAGGTGACTTAATGAACCGAATTAGTGAAGATGTAGGAAAAGTACGCATGTATGCTGGGCCTGCCTTAATGTACAGCATAAATACCGTAACATTGTTTACCGTAGCTATAATTTACATGATAAGCACGGCGCCAAAGCTTACTCTATACACGTTAATGCCATTACCCATCCTTTCTATTGCGATATATAACTTAAGCAGGCTTATTAACAAACGGAGCACAATTGTACAACAGTCTTTATCTACCTTATCAACCTATTCGCAGGAAGTCTTTAGCGGTATCTCCGTAATTAAATCCTATGGCATAGAACCAAATACAATTAATGAATTTGATGGACTTTCAGCCGAAAATAGACAGAAACAAATTAACTTAACCAAGGTACAAGCACTTTTCTTCCCATTGATGATTTTATTAATTGGCATAAGTAATCTTATTGTCATTTATATTGGTGGAATGCAATATATGAGTGGTGAAATTGAGAATATTGGTACCATTGCAGAGTTTATCATTTATGTTAACATGTTAACATGGCCAGTAGCTACAGTGGGTTGGGTAACGTCGCTTGTCCAACAGGCCGAAGCTTCTCAAGAACGTATAAATGAGTTTTTAAAGACCGAACCAGAAATTAAAAATAGAGCAAGTGAGTTGACTCCTATTAAAGGTTATATCGAGTTCAAAAATGTCTCTTTTGTATACCCAGACACTAATATTGAAGCTTTAAAAAATGTGAGCTTTTCAATCAAATCAGGTGAAACCCTAGCCATTTTAGGAAAAACAGGTTCTGGAAAATCAACAATTTTAGATTTAATCGGCAGACTGTATGATATTGATAAGGGCAATGTCTTAGTTGATAGTACACCTATAGCCGATTTACACCTTACTAGCCTTAGAAATAGTATTGGTTATGTACCTCAAGACGCATTCTTATTTTCAGACACTATAAAAAACAATATAAAGTTTGGTAAAGAAGAAGCATCCGATGAAGAAGTGATTGAAGCCGCCAAAAATGCCAGAGTCCATAAAAACATTATTGGTTTTAAAGATGGCTATGATACTGTCTTAGGGGAACGTGGCATTACATTATCTGGTGGGCAAAAACAACGTGTTTCTATTGCTAGAGCGATAATTAAAAAACCCGAAATTTTACTATTTGATGATTGTCTATCGGCAGTAGATACTGAGACCGAAGAAAAAATCCTTAAAAATCTCACTAAGATTACTAAAAACAAAACTACTATAATAGTAAGCCATCGTGTATCTTCTGCTAAAAATGCAGATCAAATTATTGTCTTAGAGGATGGTAAGATAATCCAAAAAGGAAACCACGGGAGCCTTATTAATGTTGAAGGCTACTATAAGGAACTTTACACAAAACAACTCTCTGAAAAAGAAATGTAATAATTTATTTGTCAGTTAACTTTTTTTTTAGATTTTTGGATTGAAATTTAAAATAAGATATGATATATGAGCGATAATGAAATGATGGATAAAGAAGAAATATATTCAAAAGTGCTGCGAGCTGGAAGACGTACTTATTTCTTTGATGTTAGAGCGACAAAAGCAGGAGATTATTACCTAACCATTACTGAAAGCAAAAAATTCACTAACGACGACGGGTCTTTTCATTACAAAAAGCATAAAATTTACCTTTATAAAGAAGATTTTTCTGAGTTTAGGGACATTTTATCCGAGATGACAGATTACATTATTAGTGAAAAGGGCGAAGAAGTAATTAGTGAGCGCCATCAAAAAGATTTTAAGCGTGAAGATGACTTTGTAGCACAAGAAACAAATACATCCGAAGACTCACATAATACTGACAGTTTTACTGACATTAGCTTCGACGATATCTAAGTTTAACTTCTGTTAAATAATAATAAAAACCGTTACTAACCGTAACGGTTTTTTTATTTTTAGCATTTAACCAACTCCTAAATATATGCATCGTATTGCTTTATTTTTTGTTTTAGCAACCTCTACTCTTTTTTCGCAATCAATAACTGACCTATCCTATTATCTCCCAAAAGACGTACAGTACGATCAAAGCATACCAACACCAAAAAGCGTGATTGGACATGATGTTGGCGAATGGCATATTACACACGACAAGCTTGTTCAATATATGTACGAACTCGCTAAAGTATCAGATCGAATAACAATTAAAACCACAGGTAAAACTTTTGAAGACAGACCACTATTATTGCTAACTATTACCTCACCAAACAACCATCAAAATATAGATAACATTAAAGAAGCACACATAGAAGCCACTGAGACTAATGATACAAATATAGAAGATAGACCTGTTGTAGTTTACCTGGGATTTTCAATACATGGTAATGAACCTAGCGGTTCAAATGCTGCTCTATTAGCAGCGTATCACCTCGCAGCTGCCAAAGGTTCAAAAATTGAAACCTTATTGAACGATACAGTAATTTTGTTTGATCCATGTCTTAATCCAGATGGGTTACAGCGTTTTGCTTATTGGGCAAATACCAATAGAAATATGACACTTAATCCAGACCCAAATGATAGGGAGTATAGTGAAGTATGGCCTGGTGGGCGCACCAACCATTATTGGTTTGATTTGAATAGAGACTGGCTACCTGTGCAGTTACCAGAGTCTAGGGCACGTATTGAGACGTTTCATAATTGGCTCCCAAACATCTTAACAGACCATCATGAAATGGGAACCAATTCAAGCTTCTTTTTTCAACCTGGCATTCCATCTCGCACGCATCCTTTGACTCCAAAGATGAATCAGGAAATAACAAAAAGTATTGCAAAGTATCATGCCAAAGCATTCGACAAAATTGGATCTCTATATTATTCCGAAGAAAGCTTTGATGATTTCTACTACGGTAAAGGCTCTACTTTTCCTGATATTAACGGAGGGATCGGAATTCTCTTCGAACAAGCCAGTTCGCGTGGTCATGTACAAGAAAGCAATAATGGCATATTGACGTTTCCATTTACTATAAGAAACCAATTCACTGTAGTTTTATCTACCCTCGAAGCAGCCAATAGTATGCGAAAAGAGCTATTAGAATACCAGTACAATTTCTATAAAAATGCTCGTAGTGAGGCTTCAAAGGAGGGGAATAAAGCTATTGTTTTTGGTGATGAGAAAGATGCAGCAAAAACCTATCATTTGGCCGAAATATTAAAACGGCACAAAATCAAATTTCATGATGTTAAGTCGGACTTTTCCATCAGTGGAAAAAACTTCAAGAAAGGTTACAGCTATATTGTTCCAAAAAATCAGAAAAACACACGATTAATCAATGCCATGTTTGAAAAACGCACATCATTCCAAGATAGCTTATTTTATGACATTTCTGCATGGACTTTCCCTCTAGCTTTTAATCTAGACTATGCCGAAACTACTGCATCTTATGCTGGAGACGAAATCGTTAATCTCAAATATCGAAAAGGAAGTGTCACTTCAAAAAGCGAATATGCATACTTATTTGCTTGGAACGAATATTATGCGCCAAAACTCTTGAATAAAATCCTTAAAAAAGGGCTCAGAGCTAAAGTGAGCATGAAAAACTTTAAAGCCAATGGTAAATCGTATGATTATGGCACCATTATGATTCCTGCAAAGAATCAAAATCTATCTACTTCAGAGATATATCACTTTTTGAATCAGCTAGCCGTTGAGAGCCATATAACCGTCGATGCCGTTTCAACAGGTCTGAATGATGGCATTGACTTAGGAAGTAATAATTTTAGAACCTTGGAGCTTCCTAAAATTGCACTTTTGGTAGGAAATGGAATAACATCTTACGATGCAGGTGAAATCTGGCATTTATTAGACACGCGTTACGATATTGTTGCCACTAAGCTTGACACTAAGAATTTTGGACGCACAGATCTAAGCAGATACAATACCATCATTATGGTAAATTCTTATTCTGGCTTAAATGAAAGTAATACCAAAAAACTAAAAAGCTGGATTGAAGACGGCGGTACTTTAATAGCTTATAGAAATGCTTTGAGATGGTTAAATTCCAAAGAAATCATGAAGATTGATTTTAAGAAGCGAAATAACATTACGGCCAAAAATGTTAGTTACGAACAACGCAGAAACTTTAGAGGTGCACAGCTTATTGGTGGTGCTATTTTCGAAACTAAACTAGACCGCTCCCATCCTATCAATTTTGGTTATAATAACGATAAATTGGCAATGTTTAGAAACACTACCCTTTTCATTAAGCCTAATAAAAATAGTTACGACAATCCCATTCAATACACTAAAAACCCTTTATTGAGCGGTTATATTTCTGAAGAAAATTTAGATAGCCTAAGTTTATCCATACCGCTTAAAATAGGAGATACAGGAAAAGGCACAATAATTGGCTTTACTGACAATACAAATTTTAGGGCGTTTTGGTATGGCACCAATAAATTGCTTATGAACGCTATCTTCTTTAGGCATGAGATGTAGAGGTTAGGAGTTAGGAGTACAAAATAATGCGCTTGTCATTGCGAGGACGTTCGGGACGAAGCAATCTTTTGAGTTTGGCATTTGGATTTTTGGTTTTGGGTATTTGGTTTTGTGAGTTAGGAGTTAGGAGTAAAATTATGAACGTTTCAACAAATCAACAACTATACAAATCAACAATTAAACAAAATCAAGACACTTGCGATCCATTTTTAATCTTGGTTTCAGGATGCAATAAAAATACATCATTCTCTTTAACAGCTCCCATTACCAAACACTCGCTCATAAAATTAGCTATCTGTTTCTTAGGGAAGTTAACAACAGCAACGATTTGTCTTTTAAGCAGATCTTCCTTGCTATATTGAGTGGTAATCTGAGCAGAAGATTTTTTCATTCCTAAATCTCCAAAATCAATGGTAAGTTGATATGCTGGCTTTCTGGCATTGGGAAAATCGTTGACTTCGAGAATAGTTCCTATGCGCAAATCTATCTTTGTAAAGTCTTCAAATGTTATTATCTTTTCCATATTAAAAAGTCTAATTTTACCGTAAGGTTAAGCGCGGTTAAAACCTATTCAAATCTAAAGTTTTAAAAACCTTTCGACTGCACTCAAGGTAACAATATAGCACTAATTATGGATTTTAAAAATAATAAATATTATGGCCTTAACACCATCTAACATGTTGCCTTTAGGCACCAAAGCTCCTGAGTTTAGATTAATCGACACTAAAGACGATCAAATAAAATCACTAAACGAATTAAAAGGTGATGCGGGAACATTAGTCATGTTTATCTGTAACCACTGCCCTTTTGTTATTCATGTCAATGAACAATTAGTCCGATTAGCTAAGGATTATAAAGTGAAAGGTATTCATAGTATTGCTATTTCGAGCAATGATGTGGTTAATTATCCGCAAGATGGTCCTGATAAAATGAAAACACATGCAGAAATCAACCAATACCCTTTTCCATATTTATATGATGAAACACAAGAGGTTGCTAAAGCTTATGATGCCGCCTGCACACCAGATTTTTTCTTATTTGATAAGGACTTAAATCTAGTTTACGCTGGGCAATTAGACGGCTCAAGACCTGGAAATGGTATTGCCGTTACTGGAAAAGATTTAAGAGCCGCTATGGATGCTTTAGTAAAAAATGAAACTATTGACCCTAACCAAAAACCAAGTATGGGCTGTAACATTAAATGGAAATAGGTTTTTTGAGTGGATGGAAAAGAAAAAAATATAGAGAAGAGAAAATCAATTCCTCTGACAACCTCCGAGTCGCTAACCTTTTTCTTCATCCCTTTTCGATTTTTTGGACCTGTGATCTCTAGAAATAATGATTTTAACGAAACTGAAATAGAGCGCTTTCGAAAATTCGGATTTGATTTAAAGATTAAACAAGCAAAAGAGCTAACAATCTATGGTAGAGTATTTTATCTAAGCATCCTCATAATCATTATATATTTAATAAGTTAAAATGAATGTAAAACTAGAAACCAAGCGTCTGTATTTAAGACCCATCACCCAAAATGATGCGCAAGATTTTTTTGAGATGGACTCTAATCCTAAGGTTCATATCTTCTTAGGTAACAACCCAGTAACATCTGTTGAACAATCCAAATCAAAAATTGAAGGCATACTGCAACAATATAAGGATTATGGTGTAGGTCGCTTAGCTATGTTTAAAAAAGATACTGGAGAATTTGTAGGGTGGTCTGGTCTAAAGTATGAGCGAGAATTACGCAAAGAATTTAATTATTACGATTTAGGTTACAGGCTAAAAGAAGAATTTTGGGGTAATGGTTATGCCACTGAAGCTGCAATAGCATCACTTGATTATGGCTTTAAAGACTTAGAACTTGAAGAAATTTGCGCCGCGGCCCACATAAACCATATTGTCTCAAACACAATTCTTAAAAAAATCGGTATGCATCCTTCTGGTACTTTTGAGTATGAGGGTGATTTATGCAATTGGTATACTTTAAAAAAGATTTTTACAAATAGCAAAACCCCTTTTTAAAAAGGGGTTTTGGCATCAATCAAAAATTTGTCTAAACCAAGTATTACTGTTTAGTTTATTGTTCTTGCAATTTAAAGTTTATAGGGATACTGTAAGGCACACCAACGGGTTTGTTACGTTGTTTTCCTGGTTTCATTGCAGGCAATAAGCTAATGATTCGCTCTGCTTCAGTTACCAATAACTTATCTGGTCCTCTACTTTTAATTTTAGAAACTCTACCTGTTTTATCAATTATAAAGTACACAAATACCTTACCTTGGATATTGAGTTCTGAAGCAGCATCAGGATATCTAAAGTGCTTTTGTAAGTGCTTGTTCATCATTTCTTGGAAACAAGCTCTTAATTCATCATTACTGCCCTCACATCCAGGGAATTGAGGTACTCTCTCTATCACAGCAAATGGTACTTCTATATCTTCCTCTACCTCTTCTACCTCAACTTCTTCTACAGTGACTACACGCTCTTCAATAATATCGTCCTGACCTACCTCTGTACTCTCAATAAAAGTTTCTTCAACTTCCTCGACATCCTCAACTATTGTGATTGCTTGAGTTACTACTTGTTTAGGTGGAGGTGGTGGTGGAATATTAATAGTAGTAATTGGTATATCTTCTTCCAATTGTTCTGTCAACATTAAGATATCTATCTTAGCAGCTTCTGTTTCGTAAGTCTTATGTTCTAATCCTAAGTATGTAAGGAGTAACATTACGTTTAAGCCAACAGCAAAGTATAAACTGCTGTTTCGACCTACATTGGCTCTTGGGTTCTTCTTGAGTTCCATGACGTTTAATTTTATACCTTAAAGTTACCCATCAAAACCCATATAACTTATGACAAAAGTCATGTTTGCCTCAAACTCACTATTTTAACGTTTACAAATTATCTAATTGATTGTCCATACCATCTTCACTAATCGTCCAAAAGAACCCTACAAAAAAGAACTGATCTGTACCAGGTCTTATAGCTCTTCTATTGAATTGCCCATTGATATCTGGTGTATTTGCATACTGATACCCATTTATATTTCTAAACCCAAAAACATTATTTAAAGAGAAATATAAAATCTTTTGTTGATCAATTAAATACGACCAGTTTAGGCTTATACTATTAAAAGGTTTTGCGCGTTCTGCCAAAAACTCATCTGAATTAGGATTATCGTAAGGCCTACCTGATGAAAAGATATAATCAAAACCCAATTGGCTTTTTAAACTCTCAATCCAATATTTTCCAACAATGGAAAAATTATGGTTGGTTGCGAAGTTGGGTTGCGCGGAAGTTTCAAAATTGAGATAATTCCGTTCTGTATCTAAATACGAGTAGCTTATCCAATAATCCAAGTCCTTAATACTAGTATTATCGCGCCAGAACAAATCTATACCTTGGGCATAACCATTTCCGCTTGAATCATAATTGCTGTCAAAGCCTGCAAACTCTGTATCAAACTTTACCAAATTATCATAATCCTTTCTGTAAGCTTCTGCTCTAAATATTCTTCCCTTATCGACATACTGATAGTTCAATATATAATGTGTCGTCCTTTCCGCCCTTAAATCTTGTTCAAACTTTAAAATAGAACTATTTGGATTTTGAAAAAAGTTTCCATAAGCTAATGATACCTGTGCATTCTTTGAGGTCTTATAAGCTAATGCTGTTCTTGGGGCAATGTCTACGTCATTAAAGATAGAACTATAGTCTGCTCTTACACCTACTTTTAACGCTAGGTCTTTTGAAAAAACCAAATCTGCTTCCGCAAAACCTGCAGTAATGTTGTTTTTAAATCCATAGGTCACATCAATGCTTTCTTCTTTAAAATTCTCATCAAAGTCGGTAATGAATTGCTCTGCACCAAAACTTAGCTTAAACCGACTGTTAAAACGCTTTTTTAATTTAAGTTTTGCATGGACCGAATTTTCAACATCATTAATATCGCTGGCCATAATACCGATTTCATTCTTGGCATAAGTATAGCTTAAACCTGTATTCAGTGTCCAGCTATTTCCCAAAACACCTTTATAGGATGTATTGACATAAAAGTTGTTATTGTTTAGCTTAAAATCCAAACCATCTTCAAAATTTATGTCTTCTTGGGTAACTTGCAAATCCGTAATATCAAAAGCTGCATAGAGTTTTAGTATACCATTATCTAATCTATGCCTGTAAACCGTTTCACCTTGTGCTGCCTGTAATGGTCTTTGCCAGTTGTTTCTATTGCTAAAGAGATCAAAATATGGTCCTAAATTGATATAGGAAGTATTAAAACTGAGTGAGGATTTTTCCCATTTTTGGGTATTTCCTAAACCTGCTCCAACTGACATGATACTTATCTCA
This sequence comes from Winogradskyella sp., assembly GCF_028282165.1. GTDB lineage: Bacteria > Bacteroidota > Bacteroidia > Flavobacteriales > Flavobacteriaceae > Winogradskyella. The sequence continues at coordinate 72,468 of NZ_JANQIM010000027.1, forward strand.
GTTTTTTCTTGAATAGGTTCATTTATAGTATTTAGAAGAAGTACACTAGATAAGGCTTGCCCATACTCCGATGAATAACCTCCTGTTGAAAAAGTGATACCGTCAAATAAAAATGGGGAATATCGACCTCTTGCAGGCAAATTATTTGTGGTTGGTGTGTATGGTGTAAAAACTCTTATTCCATCAATAAAGATTTGTGTTTCCTCAGCATTTCCTCCACGCACAAATAAACGACCATCTTCGGCATTAGTAGAAGTTCCTGGAAGTGTTTGTAATGCTCCAACAAAGTCACCAAGAGCACTTGCTGTAGTAACCACATCTAAAGGTTTTAAAACGGATACTTTACTATTGTCATTGGCTTCAAAAGTCCCAGCACTGAGAACAACGGTATCTAAGGATTCTACATCTTCTCGTAGCTTTATTTGCAAATTGGATAGCTTAGTTACCTCATCTACTATGGTTTTGGTTTCATAAGACAGAATGGATACCACTAAAGTCTGCATACCTTTTTCTTCTGTTGTAAATAGAAATCCTCCTTCTTCATCTGTTGTGGCGCCATCATAGGTACCATCTAAATAAACATTGGCACCTTCGATAGGCTGGTTCTTGCTATCTAAGACTATTCCAGAAATAGTGGTTTGCCCGTGTGTAATAATCGACAAAAAGAAGATTATAACTATGGTAAGATTTTTTCTCACTGTATTCTTATCATCTGTAATGTGTGGGTGAATTTTTGATTTCATCTTTTGATTGGTAATAATTGTTCGTATTCTGATTGTTGTACAAATTTCTTCTATCTTTAATTCAATAGAAATTGTATTTTACCGAACTGTTGTTATTCTATGACGAATTGATTATTACCTATTAAATCTAACCTCAATGCTAACCAACACTGAAAAAAAATTTAGTATCCTGTTCTTTATTATTGTGCTTTTTGAGCTTATTACCGGAAGTACGGAAATATTACAGAACGCACATTATGTGGCTAAGCCGGCTATTGTTACAAGTTTAATTTTTCTCTTTGTTAAGACCTCAAGTGCTATTGATACACCAATTAGGAATCTTACGATTGCGGCATTAGCGTTTTCTTTATTGGGAGATATATTATTGATGTTTGTAAAGCAATCGCAACATTTTTTTACTGTGGGCTTAGTGGCTTTTTTAATAGCACATGTTATGTATACCCTTGTGTTCTTAAAACATAGAAACAGAGAGAATTCCATGATTGGATTTTTAGTATTTCTCTTGGCCTATGCTTCTGGTCTGTTTTATTTACTCAAAGATGGCTTGGGCGTAATGCTGATACCAGTAGTTATTTACATGATTATTATTTTGAGTATGGCAACAACAGCATATCTGAGAAAAAACAAAGTAAGTAGCTTAAGCTATAATTTGGTGATTGTCGGTGCCATATGTTTTATGATTTCTGATAGCATTTTGGCACTTAACAAGTTCTATAGACCGATCCCTTTATCTAATGTGAGTATTATGGTAACTTATGCTTTGGCACAATATTTAATTGTACTTGGTATTTTAAAAATTAGAAAACTATAGAATTTTATTTTCTAAAAGGCCTTATAATCAATCGTGCTGCTTTATCAAAATTAATGTAATTATAAGTCCAATTAAATAGTACGACTACTCTATTTCTAAAACCTACAAGAGACATTAGGTGAACAAACATCCAAACAAACCAAGCAAAAAAACCACCGAATTTATACCTCTTTAAGTCCACAACTGCCTTATTTCTTCCTATAGTAGCCATGGAACCTTTATCGTGGTATGAAAAAGCCTTCATAGGTTTATTACGAATTAAATTCAATATGTTTTGGCCTAATAATTTCCCTTGTTGAATAGCAGGTTGGGCTACTTGAGGGTGACCTTTAGGATAATTGTCCGTTATCATTAATGCTATATCGCCAATTGCAAAAATATTGTCGTAGCCTTCCACCTGGTTGTACTGATTAACACAATATCGATTGGCTTTTTCTAATATCGCATCAGCTTTCAGTCCTTTAACTGGAGCGCCTGTAACTCCTGCTGCCCATATTAAGGTCTGTGATTGCATTTCTAGATCAGAATTTGTCTTTACATTCAATCCATCATAGTTTTCTACAAACGTATTGCTGTGCACCTTTACACCAAGTTCCTTCAGAAACCGTTCCGCCTTTTTGGAGGCATGTTTGCTCATTGGTGGTAAAACTCTATCTGCTCCCTCAAGCAAATGGATATTCATGTCGCCTGGATTTAAATCGTGATAATCCCTAGGTAAAATATGGTTCTTAAGTTCTGCTATAGCTCCTGCCAATTCAACACCTGTAGGGCCTCCACCCACAATAACGAAATTTAGAAATGCTTCTCGTTCTTGTTTTGAGTTCGCTATTGCTGCTTTTTCAAAATTCTGCAAAATAAGACTTCTTATATTTAGCGCTTGAGGTACCGTTTTCATTGGCATGCTGTGGGACTCTATAGCTTTATTACCAAAAAAATTAGTCCTAGTTCCTGTGGCGATTACTAAATAATCATAAGATACCTTTCCAATAGTTGTAGAAATTTCATTGTCTTCTGGTATAATCTGTTTCACTTCGGCCAAACGGAAAAAAGAAGTCCTGTGCTTTTTTATTATTTTCCGCAATGGATAAGCTATAGAATCTGGCTCTAGTCCAGAACTGGATACTTGGTACAATAAAGGCTGAAAGGTATGATAATTATGCTTATCAATTAGTACAACCTGAATATTTTTATTAGCTAATGTTTTCGCTAAATTTATGCCAGCAAAACCTCCACCAATAATGACAACCCTTGGTAGATTAGACTCAGGAATATTCATAAAGTTTATAGGTTGAATTTGCACTTACAAAAATACGATTTAATGATCGAAAACTTTACTTTTTAAAAAATTGTGTAACAATAACAGAAGTACTACTACTAATAGACAACTAACCGTTTTCATCAATTGAACAAAGAACTCGAACATAGTTTTGTTGAGCAGTTGCAAAAGCATCAAAACATTGTACATAAGGTATGTCGTTTATATACCAACAATGCGGATGCACATAACGATCTGTTTCAGGAGATAACCATTCAACTTTGGAAAGCATATCCTAAGTTTAGAGGTGAATCTAAATTTAGTACATGGATGTACCGTGTGGGGCTTAATACGGCTATCACGCTATATCGGAAATCGAAACGTAGAATCAATACACAGGAGTTTGATAATGTACAATTTAAGATAAAAGCTGAAGAATATGATGATACTGAAGAACAACAATTAAAACTATTGTATAATGCGGTGCATCAATTAAACGATATTGAAAAAGCATTAGTGTTTATGTATTTAGAAGATAAAGACTATAGGGAAATTAGCGAAACACTGGGAATAACAGAAGTTAATGCGCGCGTAAAGATGAATCGTGTTAAAAAGAAATTAAAAACAATATTAAATCCGTAGGCTTATGGATGAATTAGAATTATTAAAAAAGGATTGGCAAAAAGGCGCAACAGAATTTAAAAGTTATACTGATTCGGACATATACCCAATGTTACACAAAAAGTCGTCCTCAATTGTAAAAACACTTTTTTATATCAGTATTGGAGAACTAGTGTTTTGGCTTTTGGCCTCAGTTTTACCCTATGTTCTATCAACAACCTTTAGGGAAAAGCTTGACGAGAGTTATGAGAACCCTTTTTTTATTGGAGCAAGTATTTTTAGCTACGTTGTAATTCTAACATTTATTTATTTGCTATTTAGGTCTTACAAAGGTATTTCTACTACTGATAACGCCAAAAAATTAATGGAAAGCATTTTGAGAACCCGAAAGATTATAAAATACTACGTGATTTTTAATTTATCGCTGTTTTTCCTTTCCATTCCTATATCACTTTATTTTGAGTACCAGGATAATCCAGAATTTCATCAACAAATTGTTGAAGCTAGCACAACACAAATGTTAGCGTTTTATGCTGTTTCTGTAGTCATAGCTATTATAATTATATTGATTCTTTTGTTGTTTTATAGAATCATCTATGGAATTTTGCTCAAGCGTCTCAATAGAAACTATAAGGAATTAAAAAAATTAGAGGTCTAATTATTAGCCCAATCCCTTAGTTCTCTATTAAGTCGTTCTTTTTCCTCTAATTCTTCTTGAGGAATTACCTTTAAGAAAGAAGGGTGTTGCTCTATAGCATATTCAATCTTTTCAACAATTTCTGCTATGGTTTCATTCTCGTAGTCAATTTCAAGAGGTTCTTTAATCTCGAAGGATTGATAGATATTTTTCTTTTTTATAAGTAGTCCTTTTTTATCAAATGAGCGTCTAAAGCCATCAATAACAATAGGTACAACCATAGGCTTGTAGTGCTTTATGATATGGGCAGTTCCTTTTCTAATGGGCTTAAAAGGTGTTGTAGTTCCTTGCGGAAAGGTCACAACCCAACCATCATCCAATGCTTTCTTGATATTACTGATATCGCTCATTTTTACTTGGCGATTCACATCCTGTCCTTTAGATCTCCAAGTACGCTCAATACTAATTGAACCGGTATAGGCAAATATTTTTGGTATGAGTCCAGATTTCATGGTCTCCTTGGCGGCGACATAGTACATATTTAATTTAGGATTCCATAAATAGCCAACATTTTTAATACTGTCTAAGCGTCCATTTAAACTAGCATTAAATACATGAAACATAGCGATAACATCTGCAAAATACGTTTGGTGATTCGAGATAAACAATACATTGGTATCGGGTAATCTTTTAATAATCTCAGAACCTTCAATTTGTAGTTCATTAAAACCTCTAAAACGTCTGTGGGTTAAAAGGCCCAAGATTCTGATCAGCCATTTTTTTACCCAAAGTATATGCCCAAAAGGATTGGTTTTAAATAAACCCATTATTAATTTTTGATGTTAATCAGTGACAAATGTAACAAATATGCTGTGCTATAGCACTTGTTTTAACAAGTCTTTTATTTCTCCGAGCATCATTGCTGTGGCTCCCCAAACCACATGACCATTTAACTCAAAAGCTGGTACATCGACTTCAACATTAAAAGACGTAGGTACTCTTGTAATTATTGTATTGGCTTCATCTAAAAAATCCTGAAGCTTTACTTCAATGATATCTTCGACCTCTTCGTCTTGCTTTATAAAATTCGGTGTACTGTTAGAAATTGCAAAAAAAGGGTGCACTAAAAAATTACTCGGGGGAATGTATAATGGCGATAAGGCTTTAATTACATCTAACTGCTTTTCTGGCACACCTACCTCTTCTTCTGTTTCTCGTAGCGCGGTAACCATTAAATTCCTATCCGATTCTTCATACTTTCCTCCAGGAAACCCAACTTGTGCAGAATGTACACCTTTATAGGTTTTTCTAAGAATTAAAACCAGATAGGTTTCACCCTCTAAGTTAGGATAAAACAATGCCAATACGCCAGCTATTTTAGCATTTTTAGCCTGCTCTCGCATACGCTCTGCCAATTGTAATCGGTATGGCGGTGACATTTTAGCATGAGATTGTTCACCAAAAAGTTCGAGATGTTTTATCTTTATTACAGATTCTAAAAACGTTTTAAAAAGCATACGTTATACAATATTATGCAATCGTTAATTCTAGTTTAATTAACAAAAATACGTTTTACAATCCATATGCTTTTTTATACATTTAATATCATTTTTAAGATTTAATTCTTGTTGACAACAAGATTGCATAGCTCCCTTAAAGTTTGCAATGTTGATAGAGATCGAAGATAGCTCTCTTTTATTTCGAATTATTAACTATTAAATCTATATATCATGAGAAATTTATTTTTAGCTTTTTTTTTATGCCTTGGCTTTACATTAATATCTGCACAGCAACAGTGGGATGGATCAGCTACTACAACAGGTGAGATAGATCGTAGTGGCGACGTAAGAATTTCTAACAATCAAGCAAATCTAATTCTAGAGAGCAATGGAACGGGAAATTACCATGGTGGTTTTTTAAAGTTTAATGCGAACGGTGTCTCTACAGGTCTCCATACATCTTCTCAACTATATTTTGCCAGAGATATTAGTGGAATAGGAACTTTCGTATTGCAGAGAAGGGGCATAACTGATATATTTTATGGAAATCTTTTTATATACAAAGACGGTTATGGTTGGGACTTCAACGTAGCCAATTCAGTTACAAGTACAGGAACTTCTACCGCTTTAAAAATCCTTAATAACGGTAATATAGGAATTGGTATTAGCTCACCTTCCTCTAAATTATTTTTACAACAATCGACAAATGATGTAAATGGTGGTCTTACCATTCAAGGTACAGGTGGTAGAAGAATTCAACTATTTGGGGAAGGAGCAAGTGGAAGACAAGTCCTTAGCACAAATACCTTAAATCCTTTGGTTTTTGATCTAAATGGAAATGAACGTGTAAGGTTTGCAGCAGATGGTAAAGTTGGTATTGGAACAACTAATTTATCTCAAGATAATGGTAACTCAAAACTATTGGTGGATGGAAAAATTCTTTGTGAGGAAGTCGAAGTCATTCAAAATGTACTACCTGACTATGTTTTTCAAAAATACTATACAGGTTATTCAGAACTAAAAGAAGATTACAAGATGCCAACCCTAGAAGAAGTTGAGGCATTTACAAAAGAAAACCACCACTTGCCCGAAGTGCCATCTGCAGCAGAAATTAAAGAAGAAGGCTTACAACTCAAAGAAATGACAACTTTGTTACTCCAAAAAATTGAGGAGCTCACCCTTTATACCATTGAGCAAGAAAAGCGCATAAAAGCATTGGAAATAGAGCTAGCCAAAAAGCAGTGATAGTTATGAAAGCAAATATTTTTAAACTAGCACTAAGTATAATAATATTAGTTAATACTCTTTGTTATGCGCAACTTGAAAATGCGAATTGGTATTTTGGGCAAAATCAGTTTGCTAGTCAAAATGGAGCAGGGCTGAGTTTTAACAATAATACTGTAACCGTACTCACTGATGGTGAAACAGAAAATGATTTATACTTTACTGCAACTGTTAGTGACGAAAATGGTGACCTTTTATTTTATACAGACGGAAGTTCTGTTTGGAATAAAAACCATAACAAAATGCCTAATGGTATAAATACACTCAATGGTAGCTTCAGAACCGTATCTATCGTTCCGTTCCCTGGGAATGATTCTAAATATTTCATTTTCACAATAGGTGTAGACGGTTCGAGTCATGATTATTTTTATTCAATTATAGATATGAGTTTAGATAATAACCTAGGAGATATAGAATCAAATAACTTAAATGTCAACTTAAATCTTCTACCATACATTGTGTTTGACCAAAATGGTTCACTTGAAATTAAAAGTGAAATGCAAAGAAAGAATAACATAGTAGTTGCTAAGCATTCTGATGATGAGTCTTATTGGTTAATTTTAAACCCATTTGATGTGTTCTTTGTTATAAAAATTGACAGTAATGGTATATCGTCCAATTCAATTGAATATGACGAAAATAATCCTGAATTAGACTACAATTCCAATATTCGTGGTACATCTGGAATGAGTATATCACCCAATAGTGATAAATTGAGTTACTATTGCAATCGCTCAAATGGTGGCAACCAATCCAATTTATTTACGATCTTAAACTTTGATAACTCAAATGGTGATTTGAGCCCTGCCTTCTTTACGTTCGATGATCCAAACTTTACATTATTCCCAGGGTATGCTTCTGAATTTTCTGGAAATAGCAATTATTTATACTTATTAACTGGAAATGGTAATTTTGGTCACTGGATTTATCAGTTTGATCTACAAAACACAAATAATAGCCCACTTTTTATTGGCTCTTCTTTATCTGGTGACGCAGAAACCGATTTACCTACACTAGTAAGAGGTATTGATGACAAAATATATGTGCCAAACAGTAATAATTTTTTAGGAGTGATTAATAACCCTAACTTGTCTGGAACTAGCTCAAACTATGTAAATAATCAAATAGATTTAGGTACAAATGTTATAGCGAAAAAGCTTCCTCAGCAAGTTCAGGTTCAAAATAATAATAATTGCCCAGATAATTTAACTATAACCCAAACAGTCTCTAATGGAACTAATGACATCCAAGAGGCTTCTAATTGGATTGTTGCACTTAATGTAATTGAAAACGCCGCAAACGCTGAGTACGATGCTGGCAAATTTGTAAAACTTGAAAGTGGATTTCATGCAAGAGCAGGGTCAACATTTAGAGCTTATATAGATGGCTGCTTAATTACGCAACCAGTCTCCAAAAATTCTATATTCAATAATAACGAAATATTAGATAATCAAATTATTATTTTTCCAAATCCTGCTAAGGATAAGGTTTATTTGTCGCATAGTAAACTAAACATTAAATCGTTTGTTTTATATGATATTCATGGAAGATCTGTGACTAAAAATGACCTAAACTCAAATAAGCACACAATTGAGGTGAGTAAATTTAAAGATGGCCTTTATATATTAAGGATTGTATTGGAAGATAATTCTGTTATCACAAAAAAATTAATTCTAAACTAAAGTCGTAATTCTGTTCCTAAAAAAGCCAATTAGTAAAACTAATCGGCTTTTTTTATTTTTGACTTATGAGATTGAGAAATATTGTTGTTTTGCTTTTACTATTATGGAGTTGTTCTGAGAAACAAACTTCAAAACAAACAAATCCTTCTGTTCTAAAAGACACTAGTATTGAAAAAGTAAAAGATATTCCTAAAAAAGCAGCATCTGAATATCCACTATTAACGGATAATAATGCCATGGAGTACTTTTTGGAATATGAAAAAGAGCACAAAGAGGATAAAGTTAGAATTACGACAGATTTTGGAATCATCGACATTCAGCTTTATGATAAAACCAAATTCCATCGCGCCAATTTTATTTATCTCACCAAACGCAAGTACTTCGATGGAACTCAATTTTATCGCGTCGTCAAAAACTTCGTCATTCAAGGTGGCAGTAGTGACGACTACAACATTGCAAAACGTCGTCGAAAAATAGGAAAGTATCTTCTACCACCAGATACCAAACGGGGTTACACGCACAAACGTGGTGCAGTATCCATGCCAAGTAGTGAAATAGAAAATGCCTACAAACTAGCCTCACCGTTTCAATTCTTTATTATTAACCGTATTGGCGGCGCAGACTATTTAGACAAGGACTATACGGTTTTTGGAGAAGTCATCCGTGGTATGGATGTCGTCGACAAAATCAACGCTGTAGACACCGACGAAGGGGATTGGCCATTACAAAGTGTGTATATAAGAAAAGTAGAAATTATAGAATAATTAAGCCTTATTAATCTGCAGAATACTTATGGAATATCCTGATGTAGACAAGCTTAAAATTCAATTTAAAAAGCATAAGATAAAAATATCCCAAGGCTTCAACCATATAAGGAAAGATTCGTTCTTTACCACCTTAACTATAGGATTACAATCATGGGATATACTTATTGACGATGAGTTTGGGGATTTTTCTAAACACAATTCCATTTTCGATTGGTTTTTAGTACTCTATGCCTTAGAAACCTATGATGAATGTGAGGATATTGTAGAATGGAGCAACTTCCATGGTATAGATACTATTAGTTTATTAGACTATTACAAATCATTAGCAACAATCTATCTAGAGATTGAAGCCATAATTGGGCCCATAGATCCCCTAATCTCTTCGTTTGATTATACCTTAAGGACTGGCGTAGTGCGTGCTTTAGCAAATATTAATCTATAAATACTTAATCTTCCGATTTATAAAGGCTCGGTAAGCTAATCTTAAATATAACGGCTAGCAATCTAATAACGATAACCACCAAACCAGCTATTACAAAAAGATAATTTTGGTCTTTAAGGAATTCCCTAAGAAAAAAATACGTCAATCCTCCAATAATGCATGCCGTTGCATAAATCTCTTTTCTGAATATCACAGGAATGTCATTGCAAAGGATATCTCGAATAACACCACCAAAGCAAGCCGTCATAGTACCAAGTGCTATGCAAATAAAAGGGTGTAAACCTGCAATTAAGCCTGTTTCAATACCAACAACAGTATATAACCCAATACCTATGGTATCGAATAGAAATAAGGAACGCCGTAAATGCTTTATTTGATTTCTAAATACGATAGCAAATATTGTAGAACCTACTATAACATAACCATAGATCATATCTTGCATCCAAGATACTGGTGTTACACCAACTATGATATCACGTAATGTACCTCCACCGACTGCTGTAACAAATGCAATAATGAGCACACCAAAAAGATCCATTCGCTTATTCATAGCTACCAGAACTCCAGAAATTGCAAATGCAATAGTACCCAATATGTCTAAAGTTTGAAAAAACATTTTTTTATTTTATTCCTGTCTAGGCAGGAATCTATTTCTAATTTCATTGCAACACTGGTAATATTCGCCTATGTTTGATTAAACCTAGTTCCCAAGGATACTTCGACTCCGCTCAGCATAAGCGATTCACACAAGTTCTATAAATAAAACTTGGTTCTCAAGGATACTTCGACTCCGCTCAGCATAAGCGATTCACACAAGCTCTATAAATAAAACTTGGTTCTCTGCTTACATGTTTTGGGTGTAGTAATTATAATCCTTAATCACCTTTGCTACAAAGTCTACCGGTTTCTCTTTTGGCTCAACAGCCATAACCTTTGCCAATCTGTAATGTAAATTTAAGATGACATTGTGATTTCCTCTTACAACGGCATCATCATACAGATTCTTAACCTTCTGCATATCACTATCATTCAATACAGTGACCTGACTATAAGTAGGTACATAATCAAAAGGTATCTCCTTTAAAATAGTATCGTTAATAGTAACTTTTTGGCGTTCGCTTATAACGGTCGTACCTGCTGCAATGTCACCGATTCGCTGGCCGTTGCCCTTCACTAAAATAGTTAGTGCAGCAGCGCCGCCAAAGGTTATTACCACATCTACTATACGTAATATCCATCTCACAAAATAGTTTGCAAAACTTGGTTTAGAACCATCGAGTTTCACAACTCTAGTTTTCATAATATTTTTGCCAACTGTCTTACCATCCCAAAAAGTTTCTAAGAGTACATAATACAAAAATGCAGGAAGATTAATAAGCAAATAAATTGCCCAAGTATCTCCCATATCTAAATCTAAAGCACCCAAAAGTAAGATAGAACCTAAGACATAGATAAAGATAACAGTACTGTCTATAAGGTAAGCCAATAAGCGGTCTCCAATACTTGCAACGCTTTGATTAATCCCTACATTTTGAGCGGTTTCTATTTGAAATTCATCCATATTTTCTTTTCTTTGAAAACCTAAAGGTTTAGAACATGCGTGAGGCAGCTTTTGTGAAGCAAAATAAAGATAAATGGTTAGAATTCGAAAGCATTCTCAAAAATAAAGCCGACATTGATCCCGATTTACTTTCTGACTTATATATAGAACTAACCGACCATTTAAGCTACGCCAAAACCTTTTATAAAAACAGTAATACGGAGCGCTATCTTAACCAGCTCGCCTCCAAAGCTCATCAAAATATTTACAAGACCAAGAAAGAACCAAAAAATCGAATTATCTCTTTTTTTACAACTGAGTTTCCGATAATGTTCTACCAACATCAACGTGAATTATTGATTACTTTTTTAGTGTTTGCTTTTTTCACATTTGTTGGAGCTTATTCAACCGCTGGTGATGGAGATTTTGTTCGTGTCTTTGGTTTAAATGATGGCTACGTAAACATGACCCTAGAAAATATAGAAAAAGGAGACCCTATGGCTGTTTACAAAGAACAAGGTGAGTTTAACATGTTTTTAGGTATTACCTTAAACAATATCAAAGTAGCACTATTTGCTTTCGGTTATGGGATTTTGCTCGGTATTGGCAGCCTCTATTTTATGATGAGAAATGCCATTATGTTAGGTAGCTTTCAATATTTCTTTTATCAGCAAGGACTCCTTTGGGAATCTGCGCGTACAATTTGGATTCACGGTACAATAGAAATATCCGTAATCATTGTTGCTGGTTGTGCTGGCCTCGTAATGGGTAACGGTATATTATTCACCGGTACGTTACCTAGATTACAATCTTTTAAACGTGGGGTAATTAATGGACTTAAGATTTTAATGAGTACGATACCTTTTTTTATTGTTGCGGGTTTTTTAGAAGGGTTTGTAACCAGACATACCGAAATGCCAGACTGGCTAGCTATATTCATTATCAGCAGTTCTCTAGCATTGATTTTATATTACTATGTCTACTACCCCATAAAATTGCACAAAAAGTCTAATCAAGCTTTAACACTCAAAAGTATCATAGATTTAGAGAATCAACAACCCAATTAACATGAACAGACCTTATATAGAATTTAGAAAGAATAGTGATTTCAGTGGGATACTCACAGATACATTTGGTTTTATAAGAAATGAGTTTAAACCATTTATGAAAACCATTTTTAATGTTGCCGGCCCAGCTATTTTAGTTTTTATGCTTTCACTTGCTGTATACAACTATGTCGTTGGAGACATCTTTGATTTTACAAGTTATGGCGGTGCCAGATTTGATGGTGGCAATATAGTCCTTACACTTTTTGCAATGCTAATATATCTTGTCTCTGCTGTCGCAGCATACATACTAACAGGTGCAGCGGTTCTATTTTATATAAAATCATATGTAGAAAACAAGGGCACTACAGACTTAGCAGAAATTAAAAGAAACGTTTACAGGTCGTTTTGGTCTTTTTTTGGTTTAGGCTTTCTTAAAGGCATAACATTGACCATAGCAACTTTGCTCTGCTTTTTACCTGTACTTTATGCTATGGTACCAATGGCCGTGGTATTTAGTATTTATGTATTTGAACCAAGACGCTCCACAACGGAGGCTTACAGTCAGAGTTTTAGTTTGGTGAGTGTAGACTTTTGGACGGCTTTCGGAGTTTACATAGTTCTTTTTATCATTTACTATATCCTTAGCTTTGTTTTGGCCTTACCTAGTGCTATCTATACCATGCTGGGTACTGGTATCTTTTCTGGTGAAGTTGATCCTGCTAATCTCAATGATTTTTACCAAGACCCTATCTTAATACTATTAAATGTGTTGAATACTTTCTTTCAATTTATTCTTAATATTATACTTGTAGTAGGAGGTGCCGTTATTTATTTTCATCTTCACGAAAAAACAAACTTCACTGGTACTTACGAGCGTATCAATGAAATTGGTAAAATTGAAGACTAAATGAACACCTTTAGAATCTTAGTATTTCTATTGTCGTTTTGCCATTTATGTATAGCGCAAGAAAGAGCCCCTGTAATATTGGACGACACACCCGTAGAACGGCAAGTCATTACGGAAGAAGACTTAGATACTTACAAAACCGATAAGGACTTTAACTATATAGAAGTTGAGTATAAAGAATCGTTTTTAGATAGAGTTTACCGTTGGTTCAGGAATATCTTAAGAAGATTCTGGGAAGCCATTTTTGGAGTAGGAACAGCTAGTGGTTTCCTATATTTTGTGTTTAGGATTTTACCTTACATTCTTCTAGGGCTTTTAGTGTTTTTACTTCTAAGATTTTTCCTTAAAGTGAATTCCAATAAAATTTTAACAAAGTCTAAAGAGAAAGGGAGTGTCGCCATTACCGAAGAAGAACAAATTATAAAAAATGAAGATATTCCTGCATTAATACGAGAAGCAATTCATCAGAAAAATTATCGCCTCGCCATAAGATACTACTACTTACTATCCTTAAAATATTTAACCGAAAACGAAACCATTTCTTGGCAACCACAAAAGACCAATGAGGACTATATTAAAGAGATAGATAAAATTAACCTAAAAGACAGTTTTAAAAACATTACTAGAATTTATGATTATGTCTGGTACGGGGAATTTGGAGTGGATGCTTTAAAGTTTGAAGCCTTAAAACAACCTTTCGAAAATTTAAATAAATCAATAAGAACTCGTTGAGCAGAAGAGGAAATATATACGTATCATTGATTGTATTCACTATCCTGACCATAGTGGTATTGGAAATGACAAAACCAAAAAAAATAAATTGGTTTCCTTCCTATGCCCTGCACCACAAAATCCCTTTTGGCGCTTTTGTTTTTAATGAGCAGATTCAGCGTATTTCAGAAACTGTAAAACTGATAGATAGGCCTCCTTTTGAATATCTAAAGGACAACACTATTAACGGCACCTATATTTTCTTTAATGGAGGTATTAATTACGGAAGGGAGGAACTCAACGCTTTGCTAGACTGGGTCGATAAAGGTAATACGCTTATGGTCTCTGCTGTAGACTTTGAACCCAAATTATTAGATACGCTTCACCTTAGTACAGAGTCAGTGAGTACAGTTGCTAATTTTAACAATGAGTATCAAGTACAACTGGTTAATCCTCATTTGGATAACAACACCTTTAAGTTCGATAAGCCTACCACTTTTTTTCATTTTAATGAAATTGACACCTTAAATACACGGATTATTGGTTTTATTGATACTTACAGAGGTGAAAATCAACCCATCAAAGATTCTTTGGTTAACATCATTAAGCAATCTTTTGGAGATGGAGAAATTATACTGAGCACATTTCCACAAGCGTTTACCAATTATTTTATACTCAATTCACCAAACCAAAATTATACTTCAAGTTTGCTATCGTATCTCGATACTAAACAACCCATATTTATTGACACTTACTATAAGAGTGGTAAAAAATTCTATACCTCACCAATGTATCTTTTCTTAAATAACGACGCCTTAAAGTGGGCTTATTACCTGGTACTTATAGGTGTATTAATTTATGTCATTTTTGAAGGCAGACGCAAGCAACGTGCTATACCGATCATAAAACCTTTAAAAAATCAGACCATTGCTTTTACAAGGACTATTGCCAATATGTATTACGAAAAAGGGCAACATAAGGACATCGCTACGCACAAAATTCAACATTTCCTAGACCATATTAGAAGTACTATGTATCTTCAAACTTATTTCATTGATGATGAATTTATCACAAATTTAGCTGCACGAAGCAATAACAGTATCGAAGACACAAAAGCACTTTTCGATTATATAAATACCATTAATTCCTCTGAACAGATAAACGATAAAGCATTAGAAAAGTTAAATACTTTGATAGAAAATTTTAAATCCCAGAACACATGGAAAACGAAGCCATAAACGAAGACTTAAATTTTGATAACAGAATAGAGTTAGACGGTCTCAGAGATGCCGTAGAGCGCATAAAAAAAGAACTTAGCAAGGTTATTATTGGCCAAGATAATTTTGTAGAATTACTTATTGTAGCGCTATTGGCAGATGGGCATGTCCTCATCGAAGGTGTTCCCGGAATAGCAAAGACTGTTACTGCTAAGTTATTTGCCAAAGTTCTTAAAACTGATTTTAGCCGAATTCAATTCACGCCAGATTTAATGCCTAGTGATGTCTTAGGAACTTCGGTTTTAAATATGAAAACTTCAGAATTTGAATTTAAGCAAGGTCCTATCTTTTCTAATATTGTTTTGATTGACGAAATAAACAGGGCACCAGCAAAGACTCAAGCTGCTCTATTTGAAACCATGGAAGAGCGACAAGCTACTATTGATGGTATAACCTATAGTTTTAGTAACCCTTTTATGGTATTGGCGACGCAGAACCCAATAGAGCAAGAAGGAACATATGCACTTCCTGAGGCACAATTAGATCGATTTATTTTTAAAATCAAAGTTGATTATCCATCTCTAGAGGATGAAATAAGAATTATAGCATCACATCATGAGCGTAAAGGTGCAGCGCCACAAACGTCAATCAATCCTATATTAGATACAAAATCCCTCGAAGATTATAAATCTAAAACCCAATCTATTGTCGTTGAAGAAAAAATCATAAAGTACATAGCTGAGATTGTTTCCAAAACTCGCAACCATCCTCATTTATATTTGGGTGGTTCACCAAGAGCTTCAATTGCTATTTTAAATTCATCAAAGGCTTATGCTGCTATAAATGGAAGAGATTTCGTCATTCCAGAAGATGTTAAGAAAGCTTTGAACCCTGTTCTTAATCATCGTGTTATACTAACACCAGAACGTGAAATGGAAGGGATGACGACAGAAAATGTCATAGAAATGATCGTACAATCTGTTGAAGTACCAAGATAGTATTTAGTTTACAAAAGCAGTATACAGTAATCGATTGTAAAACATAATGAAGTTCTTAAAATCTTTATATATACACAAACAGCTTTATATTTATTTAGCTATGGCTTCAATATGCTTTTTACTCTCATATTGGTTTGATGTGCTATACGCTATTGCATGGATAATAACAACCCTTGTCGTTGTACTGCTGTTTATTGATTTACTTATGCTTTACGGTTCTAAGCAAGCAATAATGGCAAGACGATTGCTGCCAGATAAGTTTTCTAACAGCGACAATAATCCTGTTCCTATCACTATAACATGCAACTACAACTTTAAGACATATTTAGATATTATTGATGAATTGCCAGTGCAATTTCAGAAGCGAGACTTCTCTTATACAACTTCCCTAAGTCCTAATGAAACACATACTTTCGAATATATAGTGAGACCTGTAGATCGAGGAGAGTATTACTTTGGCCATCTCAATATTTTTGTATCGTCCATGTTTAAGATTATTAAGCGAAAGTTTCAATTTCAGAATGAACAAATGGTTATGGTATATCCATCCATCATTCAGATGCAGAAGTACGATTTTTTAGCTATCAGTAATTCATTGACACAAATCGGATTAAAGAAGATAAGGCGTATTGGGCATACTTCGGAATTTGAACAAATTAAAGAGTACGTCCTAGGTGATGATTTTAGGACCGTAAACTGGAAAGCCACTGCAAAACATGCTGAGCTGATGGTTAATCAGTATCAAGATGAAAAGTCACAGCCTATCTATTCGATAATCGATACTGGTAGAGTGATGAAAATGCCGTTTAATGGCCTAAAACTATTGGATTATGCCATTAATTCTGCACTAGCTTTTAGCAATGTAGCACTAAAAAAGCACGACAAAGTAGGTGTGTTGTCATTCTCAAAGAAAATTGAAACCTTTTTGCCTGCGTTACATAAGCTTACCTACCTAAACCGAATCCTTGAAGCATTATATAACATAGATACTCAATTTACAGATAGCGATTTTGGCCTTTTATATGCGCAATTAAAACGTAAAGTAACACACAGAAGCCTTTTACTTCTATATACAAATTTTGAGCATTTAAGTGCCCTAAAAAGGCAAATGCCTTATCTACAAGCCATTTCTAAAAAGCATATGTTGGTTGTTGTGTTATTTGAAAACACAGAATTAGACACCATCATTAAAGAAAACACGGAAGACTTGCAGTCTATCTATCATAAAACTATTGCAGAAAAATTTGCATTTGAAAAACGCATGATGGTTAAGGAATTGCAGAAACACGGTATACAATCAATTTTAACAGCACCAGAGAATCTAACCATTAATGCCATTAATAAATACATTGAAATAAAAGCACGTGGATTGTTGTAGGCAGTTGTAAGTTATATGCCTTATTCTAAATCAATTAGCCAAATTCCAAATGCATACTGTTCACTGCTTACTGCTTACTTCCAACAACCAACTCCTAATTCCTAATTCCTAATTAACAATTCATCCGTATAAAAATACATTTCGGTTAGGATGATTATGTGTATCTTTATGTTTGTTGGATATTTGAATCATCAAACACAATAAACCATAAAACATTAATACGATGAAAAATTTAGTTTTAACTTTAGCTTTAGCCTTAACAACTTTACTTGGTTTCTCTCAAGATGACGGCATCACCATTACTGTTACTATAGATAATGTTACGAGTGATAAGGGAAAAGTCCTGATGTCTCTCCACACCTCCGAAACCTTTATGAAAGGTAATGGTATTATGGATGCAGAAACAGAAATCAAAGACGGAAAAGTTAGCATAAAATTCGAGAATGTATTACCTGGCGAATATGCAGTACTAGCAATGCACGATGTTAATGACAATAAGCGTATGGACTTTGAGGAAAATGGAATGCCTTCGGAGTCTTTCGGAACATCAAACAATGTAATGGCTATGGGCCCACCACAGTATGATGACGCTAAATTTAAAGTAGAAGACGAGGATTTGGATTTAAACATTAGATTCTAACATATTATATCATCAATCAAAAAAATAAAGCCTTCAATATGCCATCAATATTGAAGGCTTTTTTATGCTACCAATATAACCTGAACATAAAGTTTGGCGTAATACCAATAGAAAAACGCTCAATCAGTTCAACAGGATCATTTAAACTATTATTTCCTCTATACTCTCGAGAGATAAGGTTATTTCTATTATAAAGATTTCGAATAGAAACACCAACCTTACCCCTTAACTTATTATGTTGGGATAGCTTAAAGGTATAAGTAGAAGACAAATCCAAACGATGATAAACAGGTAACTGACCAGTATTAACACCGTTATTAAACTCGAGTCCGTCGGCACCTTCATCGGCAACCGTATAGGGTCTTCCTGTTTGCCATTTCCAACCCAAAGCCACCTGAAAACCATTTAATTTATAGCTCAAGGCCGAAGAAACAGCATGGGTAATATTTGACTTGGATTTAAAAGACCTGCCATCATTTAGATCATTGAACTGACTTCTGGCTCTATTGTACGAATAACTGATCCAAGAATCGAATCCATTGAACTGCTTTTTTAGGAATACGTCAACTCCAAAAATATCTTGACTACCAATATTAAAACCAATATTTTCTGGATTTAAATACCCTAGAGACAACGCAGAAACATTTTCTAGGCGTTTATAATAGGTGTCTGCATCAAAACTAAAACCACTTTTAGAATAAATGAAGCCTAAGGATGCATGCTTACTATTGATTATTGGAGAATTGTCGCCATTGGCCAATCGCCACACCCTATTTTCTAGAGATAAATCACTAAAAACAGTCTCGTCGATCTCATTAATTATCTGATTTTTTATTTCTGCACTTGCCTGAAGCTTGAATCGTTCGTTAAGGTCTTTAAACACCAATAATCGGGGTTCTAATCTAACAGCATCCAATTCTTGAAAATATGTACCCCTTAACCCAAAAGAGAGATCAAATAACTTAGGGTTTTTATAGTTTATATTAGAGTACGCACTATGTGTTTGTACAATCTGCTGTTCAGAATCGAGCACAAAGCTCAAATTAGTAGTGTTTATAAATGCGTAAGCCACATCCTTTAATGTATACTGATACCCAAAATCAAAATTGAATCTATCGGAAGCCCTATAGCTTAGCTCAGTGGAAACACCAGAATCAAATATGGTATTCCTTTTTTCAAAGTCCGATACCTGTGTGCTATTTTCAAAAGTAATGAAGTTATAATTGAATGAATAATCCGAGAAAAAGGCCTGAGTGGATTGTTTTAGTTTATCATTCCAAATAATATTCCACCCTGCGCCATAACCTGTATTTCTAATGGTAAGAAGATCGTTGAAATCCCTATTGGTATCTGATTCGTTAGAGGTATAATCTAATTGATTATCAATATTAATAATACTTGCAAAAAGATGGTTTGAAGCATTTGGCCTGTAGTTTAATTTTATATTATAATCCAAAAACGAGAAGTCATTGTCCCCACTTTCATTCTGACTGATCTTAGTACTTTCAAATACCTTATCGGCCAGTTGATCGAACGTAAAAGTTTCCAATTGGTTAATATAGCTGTGTCTCAGTGATGCTTGTACACTTAATTTGTCTTTGATTATGGGCAATTCTAAAATAGCATCTGCATTAACACCATTGACTCCTATTTCTGCTCTGAGGTTATTAGTTATCTCGTTCTTCGAATTGATATCAATAACACTCGATAGGCGCTCTCCATAACGCACATGAGACCCTTTGTTTATAAACTTTATCTCTGATGCTACATTTGGATTTAAGGGAGATATCATCCCAAAGAGATGGCCCTTGTGATAAATATTTATACCATCCCAGATTAAACGATTTTGGTCTGCATAACCACCTCTTACAAAAAAGCCTGATGCTGTTTCATTTGGACTTAATACCCCTGGTAACAATTGGATACTTTCGAGAACATCGGGTTCTATCAATCCAGGTAAAATTCCCAATTGTGCTGGATAAAGATTATAGGTTCCATCTCTGTTCTTTTCAATTCCTTTGGCTATGTAACTCTTTACCACAACCTTATCTAAAGTTGAGGTGGCCATATTTACATCCTCAACCAAGCTTACGATAATATAGCGCTTTTCAACAAGTTGATAGTTAAGATTTGTTTGTGTTTTTAGCTCGTATAAAACTTCAGATAAGGTGCGTTTCATGCCACTAAGAGAAACGCTTTTGTCTTTTACATAATCATCCTTAAATGAAAAAAGAACGTCATAGGTATTCTCAATGTTCTCAATAGCATCCTTTAAGTTAACATCATCAAACTCAATGTAAAAAGCCTCTTCTTGAGAAAAGGCTAGTGTAGGAAGTAACATTAAGACCAAGATATATATTAACCTCATTCTTTATACCTCAGTTTAATGTTACGGTTTTCTTTTTCATTATAAGTTATATTAAGCGTAGTAAAGACCGTCTTTAGAGCTATGTTTAAACTATCATGCGGAAAACTACCTGTAAAAATATCTGACTCATCAATAGCACCAGAATCAAAACTAACATTATATTGAGCTTCTAATGCCCCAATTACTATGTGTAGTGGCACACTATCAAAACTACTTTCTCCATGGATCCATGTTGGCATTTTTCCTGAGCTATTAGTCACTTCAATATGTCCATCAACACGTCTTACTGTATTATTTGGCAAAAGGATATGATTAGATCCCGAGGTCTTTACACCTACTTTTCCTTCATAACATACAACATCAAAAAAATCTTCTGTTGAATTAACATTAAATTCTGTACCCAAAACCGATACAGTTCCATTCTTGGTATTAACAACAAATGTTTCGCCTTTCGCGACTTTAAAATAGGCTTCACCTTCTAAGACTAGCTTCCGGTCATTATTCCAGGTATCTTCATTATAAACAATCTTAGATCTTGCATTTAATACAACTTCAGAGCCATCTAAAAGTGCAATGGTTTTATTCTCGCCATAACCCGTTTCAACAACAACTTCTGAGGTATTCAAAAATGTAAACAAGCCAAATAAAACGACTATTGAAGCAGCAATACCAATAGCCCAATTAGTATAAAGTGGTTTTACTTTGGTTTCCTTTTTGGCAATACGCTTTTGAATTTTTGAAAACGACTCATCGACCGGAGCATTGAGTTGATCACTAACATCCAACCCTTTTCTTAACTTTAAATAGGCTTCATAATCAGCTTTCCCCACAAGATCTTTGAGATCTTTGTCGGTAATATCACCTTCTAACCATTTAGCTAAAAATGTTTCTGAATCCTTATGTAAATTCTCTTTTTTCATGGTATTCTACAAAATTAAGACAACTAAAACTTTAAAAACCCTACCAAAAGAAAACAAATCTAGATGTTTCCTATCTCTTTTCTCATGGTTAGAAGAGCCTGATGCATGCGTTTTTCAACAGCCTTTACGCTAATGTTAAGCTGTTCCGCTATTTCCTTGTACTTCTTTTTTTCTATTCTATTCATCAAAAAAACCTCGCGCTGTTTTTCCGGTAAATTGGCAATTGTAGCTTCCAATTTTTCCATAAACTCTTTCTCCAACATAATATATTCAGGAGATTCATTAGTGGCTTCACTTTTATTGAGCTTATTATAATTCTGAACTACTTTTTCGTGCTTTACAACATTCAAAAACATATTGTTGGCAGTACTAAACATATAACTCTTCACCTTGTTATAATCTACTTTACTACAATTATCCCATAGCTTAATAAATACATCCTGCATTAAATCCTCTGCTTTCTCAATATCCTGTATTTTAAAAAAGAGAAAACGCCTAATATCTTTTGCATATGTATTATAGATGGACTCAAAAGTTTTTGAGTTACAAATATTGCGGTTATCGTTAGGCATTATTGGTTTTGAAGTTTATATCTCAAAGCTATGAAAAAAAAATATTTGAGAAAAAAGTAGGGTTTTTATTTTATGCATTGTCTTATGGATGATTAACCTCAATAAATTAATTTTAACCTTTCAAATTTAACCAAAATGAAAAAATTTAAATTAGTACTTTTTAGCTTGGCTTTTTCTTTATTGATGTTTACATCGTGTACCAACAATGAGCCTGTTGATGATCCACAAACTGCAGCTACCGAAGAGAGTGAATCAATTACAACATCACTCAATCAATTAATGACTCAGTTTGATTCAAATGGATATGTTTCTGAAACAAATAATCCTGCTGGTAATATTGTTCTGGATTTTTGCTTTGATTTTGTTTTTCCCTTAACACTATCCTATAATAATGGCACAACTGTAACTGTTCAAGATTTGGACGGGTTAATCGACGTTATGCTAGCCTCGAGTAACGACTTATATATCAATGGAATTGCATTTCCTTTTGATGTAGAAACATTTAATGACGATACAGATACCATTGAAATACAAACAATCAATAACGAGGCAGAATTTATTGAGCTGTTGCTAAGCTGTGGTTTTGATGAGGATATTGATGATGATTGCTATGAAGATGACGATCCTGTATGTGTGGAAGTTACAGATCCAAGTGGCGTTACATTTGTTGTTACTTATCCTAACGAGTGTTATGCAATAGAAGATGGCTTTACAGAAGACGATTTTATAGATGACTGTGAAGAAGATTATTATTCTAACGGCCCTGATTGCTTTACGCTAAACTTCCCTCTAGATATTATTGTAAATGACGATACCGTAATTACAATAAACTCCGAAGAAGAGTTAGGAACTGCCATATATGATGTGTATGATTTTGACTTTGTTTTTCCTATTGAAGTTACTTTAGAAAATGATGTAGTCGTTACCATAGAAGATGAAGATGATTTTGAAGATCTACTAGAAGACTGTTATGATGACTATGACGGTTATGAAGATGAGTGCGATGAATGTGAAGACGAAGGTTTTGATCCTGTATGTATTGAAGTAACTACAGCAACTGGCATAACTGAAATCGCAGTTTTCCCGAATTTATGCTATGCTTTGTGCGAAGGATTTAGTGAAGATGATATCGTTGAGTGTGAAGATGATAGTTATCCTGATGACTGTGATGAGTGTGAAGAGGAAGATTACGACCCTGTTTGTGTAGAAACAAATACAGGCTCTGGTGTAACTGAAATCGTAGTTTTCCCAAATTTGTGCTATGCATTGTGCGTTGGATTTAGTGAAGATGATATTGTTGAGTGTGAAGATGATGATTATCCTAATGACTGTGATGAGGATGATTTAATCGAATTCGTAATTGAGTGCGATCATTATGCAACACCAATAGGTAGTAATGACACATATGTCTTTGATTTTTATGGAGACGCAACACTAGAAATTGAAAGTCTTGATGGCAGCGTCACTTACTATGGCGAATGGATTATAGCAGAAGATCCTACTTCAGATGATCTTACTATCCTTTTAACCTCAGACTTTGACATATTGGCAAATAATCCTGAAAATGGCGCATGGAAAATAACATGTGGATCTGCAGCAGGGTTAATGATGTACTCTATAAATCAATCCTTTAGCATAGAGTCCGATTGTGACTAAAAATAAATAATCTGGTTAGGGTTATTTGATTACAAATAAAGTTTGTAAGTTGATTAGTGAGCCTTCAAGGTAATTCTTGAAGGCTTTTTTTATTATATCTCATTATAGATTAGAGTAATGCTTTTTGTATTTTTATAGCCTAAATCAATTACAATGACCATCACCCAACTTAAATATGCACTTGCTATAGCGGAACATAAAAACTTCACCAAAGCTGCAGAAAAGTGCTTTGTAACCCAGCCTACCTTAAGTACACAGATACAAAAACTAGAAGACGAACTCGATGTAGTTATTTTCGATAGAGGCAAAAAACCTATTGAATTGACAGACGTAGGACGGAAAATTGTTTTTCAAGCTCGTAACATTGTCAATGAAGCAGAGCGCATCCAAGATATTGTAGACCAACAAAAAGGCTTCATTGGGGGTGAATTTAGATTAGGTATTATCCCAACTATAATGCCAACTCTACTACCCATGTTTTTAAAGAACTTCATTAAAAAATACCCAAAAGTGAAGTTGAAAATAGAAGAGCTAACTACTGAAGAGATTTTAACACGTATCAATGATGGGCATTTAGACGCTGCCATTGCTGCCACGCCATTAGAAAGTGACAATATAAAAGAGCGTGTTTTATATTATGAACCTTTTGTAGCATATATCCCTAATAGTCATAGATTAAGAGACAAGAAGACTATTGAGGTTTCTGATCTTGAAATTGAGGATATGCTCCTTTTAGAAGATGGCCATTGTTTTAGGGAAGGTGTGATTAATTTATGTAAAACCTTCAAAGATCAAATCGATGATCATTTTCAATTGGAAAGCGGAAGTATAGAAACGCTAATAAAACTTTCAAATGAAGGTATGGGAATGACATTACTTCCCTATTTACACACGTTGGATATCAAAGAAAAATTGAATCCTAATTTAAGACATTTTACTGAGCCTTCACCTGCAAGAGAAGTAAGTATTATTTATCACAAAAGTGAATTAAAGATGCAGATCATAGACGCAATGCATAATGTCATTTCTGGTATCATACGAGGGGCAATAGCCTTTAGTGATGTTGAGATTATTAGCCCACTACCTAAATAAAAAAATCCCTCTAGTTGAGGGATTTCCTTTATCTTACAAGGCAAAATTTACATAGACCGAAAAACGTTGTATAGACTCTACATTATCACCGAATAAATTTTGATTTACCGGTAATGTGTAACTCACTCCAAAAATAAATTTTTCGATAGCTAACTCAGACCCAATAGAAGCATTTAAAATATCGCCATCTGTGTCTGCTAGTGTTTCACCATATTGTATTATAGAATCATACACATCCCCAGATAAACCTGCAAATGGCATAATATTCATTTTATCTGTTGAAAAAACTGTATATACATTTACAGAATAGCTCAACTGATTTCCAAACTGGTATTCATTTTTATTTTCTCCTTTTAGGTAGTAGCTCATTAGTGTGTTTACACCTATTCTATCTCCACCATAATTATAACCCAAAGAAAAAATCCCATCTACACTTCCTGTGCCTACCTGAAAACCTGGATTTACATTATCGGTTAGTGCTTCTTCAAACTTACCTGTTGGTAACTTTATACCAAGACCAAATTGCAAGGAATGGCCAGAAGATTCTTTTGGAGAATTATAATTAACATCTGAAGCATCTAATTTGCGTCTCTTAAAAAATTCCAATTTGTACCATCCAATAGCACTAATATCCCCAAGACCATTTAGATTCTCATTACGTCCTTGAAACCTTCTGGTCAAATCTTGATACGGTACATTAGCTGTTATGAAAAACTTGTTATTTATCGGTACTTGAGCCCAAATCTGATAGGTATTAAAGGTTTCTTCACTTTTAGGTGAATTTTCAAAAATACCATTGCGTGATTCAAAGCTTTGATAGATATATCGTACACCCACAAAATTAGCATTGCTTAATGTCCCAAAGCCAAAACTACCACTGCTAGTAGAACAACCACAGAGGTCGCAATCCAAAAAAGTTTCAGTCCTAAAATTTTCAGGACACAATGGGCATGTATTTGCATTTACTGTTATGCTAGATAAGACCAAAAGTATTAACAAATAAAACTTAAAATTCCGAAAAACGCTCATCTTCTAAAAATTCGTAATCTGTTAACGTCTTTAAAAAAGCAATCATGCTTTCTTTTTCATAGTCCGAGAGTGAAATACCCAAAGTGCCATCTTCTCTTAAAAAGGCAGGATCAACATTTCCATTATCTACCATACCAGAATCGTAAAAATCCATTACCACTTCTAGCGTTGTAAATCTACCATCGTGCATATAAGGAAACGTATATTCTACATTTCTTAAACTAGGTACTCTAAATTTGTATAAATCATTAGGATCTTCTAATAATCTATAACGCCCTGTATCATTTAATTGAGGATTTACAGGCAAACCATTGTTTCTAAAACTCTGATCTGTAAATAAGTCCGTAGCATGGCAAGAAGCACATTTGTTCTGAAATGTATTTAAACCATCTAATTCTACCTGCGACAGAGTAATATTATCTTCTCCTCTAACATACTTATCGTATTTTGAGTTAGAAGACACCATAGTTAACATAAATTGAGACAAAGCCTTTAGAATATTTTCACTGCTTATTTCGCCATCTTCAAAAGCTCTAACAAACTGATTTTGATAATTGGAGTCGCTTTTTAGCTTTTGAACTATATTAGCTAAAGTCTCATTCATTTCTAATTCGCTCGTAATAGGAATAATGGGCTGTAAATCTAAATGCGATGCAGCACCGTCCCACATAAAAGAATTATAAAATGCCATATTTTGAATGGGTTGCGAATTTCTAAAACCAATTGCTCCATCAACACCATGGCTTAGATTATGCCCATGATGTGTAAAAGCAAAAGCTTGCTCATGACAAAATGCACAAGCTATAGCATCATTAGAAGATAATCTGCCATCATAAAACAAGTCTTTTCCCAATTGAAAGCCTGCTTCGGTAACGGGATTATTGTCTAGATTGTATTCTATATCAGGAAAGTTAGAAGGCCTTTCGATCTCTAATAGTACAGGTTCATATTTTGGTACTTCATCACTTTCTGAACAAGACAAAACTAAAGCTAGCAATACTAGCATATAATTAATATTTCTCATAATCAATAAGCATTATAAACCACTAAAGCATTATGTTTAGTGGTTCTTATTAATATTGATTAATCGTTGTGTACGTGATGTACCATAAACATAGACTGTACATTAGATGCTATAACTGGAGTTTTTTGTGCGTCTGTGTGTACTTGGTCATAACCATCAGCAAAATTTACTGAAGTAACCCCATCAAATACCTTAGAGATATCAGCAACGATATGGATTTCTGGTGTTTTACTTTCTCTTACCAATACTGTATTTGGTAAACTTAATGTAACTTCTTTATAGTTATCTAATGAGGTACCAACACTACCCATATGAATATTTAGGGGTTCATCTGTAAGAGATGTAGTTGAAAACGTACCATCAAATCTTACAAATTTATAACCAGCAGCCCAACTCCACATCATGCCTTCATCTGTTGCCATATCTAAAAAATCGCCTTGCCCCTCAGCTCCCAGAGCAAAGCGATCTTGGTCTATACCAATACCGAATGTGATTTCAGTATAATTAGCAGCATCAATATTATCTAGTACTACCCAGATCTCACCAGCATTGTTACCATCTTCTTCATTTATAATAAAGGCATTGTCTTCTACCGGAAACATAAAAGTATTACCTTCACTATCTTTTACTCTTACATTACTTATAATGTATTTTAGTGTACTAAGTTGAAAAGATTCGTTATTGGATTTATTATAGGTTGTACCAAAAATAAAATCTTGGTCCCCTACTGCATTATCAAATTTTAGAACGACACTTCCTGTTTGTCCTGTTAAATCTTCATTATTATTATCATCGTCTGATGAACAGCTCGAAATCAATGCACATAACGCTAGTGCAAACGTATATTTTATAAGTTTCATTTTGTATAAGTTTAATATTTATAATTGATTAATGTGCACGAGACTTTAATGTAAATACAACATAGTCTGTATATTCTAATTTATTTTCAAAAATTAGAATACAGTCTCATAGCATTGAAGGCCTTAGCCTAATCTGAATATGAAAACTTATACAATTGGAGGCTTAAAATGAGCATACTCAAAACTAAATTTATAATTTTGAATAGGTGATGATATGTTCTTTTTGGAATCCCTTAAAACACAACTTACAACTTTATAATCTTGCATTTGTTCTGAAAAAACAGGAAAGAAAGATTCAGATAAGCTAATAACAGCTTTGTTACTATCGTCTGTAGTGTTATTTACCACAGCTAGTTGTTTAGTCAAATGACATTTACCATTACATTGCAGTTCTGGCTGATCCTTGTTAATACAGTAAGTCTCTATGATATAATCAATATTAAGTTGATAGTACAACACATTACCAACGAAGTATATTGGTCGTAGAGCAAAGGAGAAAAGTAATATGAAAAAAAATAGTTTTTTCAGCTTCTACTAATTTTGAACAAAGATAAGTTTAAGAATTAAAAAAAGCGACTCGTGAGTCGCTTTTTTCTATGCTTTTAGATAAATTAAGCTTTTGTTTAATTCTGGGTTTTGATTGATTAGGGACAGAATAAAAATTCTCAGTTCTTCTAGTTCGTGAGGCAGTAACCGCTTTACTGCTTTTTCCACTTCTTTACAGAATAATGTCGCATCAAAACTCACCTTTTTAAGTACCGTTTTAGTGTACTCAAACATTGCTCTCGCCATAGGTAATTCAAAGTTTTAGGTTCAACAATAAAAGGTAATTTTCTCTATAGGCTAATAATTAAATTCTTTCCCCAAGATAGAAAAAAAACGTTTTCGATCTAAAACCAGGTCTAAAGTTTAACAGCATATTATGTTAAAAGTTGAAATAAACAGATGAACACAATAAAAAAGAAAAGAGGATTCTGACAGTTTAATATACTGATTTGCTTACCATTAAATCAAAACCTATTATCACCGTCCAACAAATCTCCTAAGCCTCCTAGTATGCTTCCTTCTCCTCTATCTTTTCCGCCAGCTTTTGGTGCAGAGGCGATAATACGATTTGCCAATCGACTAAAGGGCAAGGACTGTATATAGACTTTTCCTGGACCTCTTAACCTGGCAAAGAACAGTCCTTCTCCACCAAAAATAGAATTCTTAATACCGCCAATAAATTCGATATCATAATCCACATCTTGCGTAAACCCAACAATACAACCTGTATCAACTCTAAGGGTTTCGCCAGGTTGTAAGGTCTTTTCTGCCATGGTACCCCCAGCATGAACAAAGGCCATACCATCGCCTTCTAATTTTTGCATAATAAAGCCTTCACCACCAAATAAGCCTCTTCCTAATTTTTTAGAAAACTCTATCCCCACACTAACCCCTTTTGCGGCACATAGAAAAGCATCTTTTTGGCAAATAAACTTTCCTCTAAACTCCGTTAAATCTATAGGTATAATCTTGCCTGGATAAGGAGAGGCGAAGGATACATTTCGTTTTCCTGTAAGATCATTATAAAAGGCAGTCATAAATAAGCTTTCGCCTGTAAGGATTCGCTTCCCAGCGCCTAATATTTTACCAAGAAAACCTTTATCCTTTTGAGAACCATCTCCAAATATAGTATCCATTTTTATACCATCTTCCATCATCATAAAACTTCCCGATTCTGCAATGACGGCCTCTTGCGGGTCTAGTTCAATCTCTACGTATTGCATTTCCTCACCATAAATACGGTAATCGATTTCGTGAGCATTTCTGTCTGTAAAATCTGGTAATTTTTCCATAATATTTTTTCGTTTTAAGGTTGACGTGTATATGTTGTGTAAAACTCTATTTTGTTACAGTTGCCTTTTAAAGAGATTACTTCATTCTTTATCTTCGCAATGGCATAATCCTTTTAACTCCTAACTCTTAACTTTCAATGTCCATTCAAAATTAAAGGAAGACACCTCTACTCCATCTTTATTAACGCCATTAGCACTCAGCCATACGGTTTGCCCTTCACCTGTTTCTATAGCTTTACTTATAGCTTCGTCGATCTTATGGCCTTCTTCACATCTAAATGTAATCCTTCCAGTCGCTTTTTTTGTAAATGTAGCATTATTATTAGCTACAAGCATGGATATTTTTTTTCCGCTATCCCTTATCTTTTTCATTACCAAAGCACCTGTGGTCAACTCTGCAGCCATGCCTTGCACCGCCCAAAACATAGACTTAAATGGGTTTTGATTGATCCATCGATGCTTTACCGAAACCACACAAGTTGTATCATCAATATGCTTGGCCCTTACGCCAGTAAAATAAGCTGAAGGCAGCTTAAACAGTAGGTATGTATTGAGTTTTGATGGTGTAATAGTCATACAATGAGGTTAGATTTTCCACTAAAATAATCCAAATATTCCAACTCAACTAATGTTAAAAATATGTTAATTTTTAGTACTATGCGTAACATAATACCTGTTTTTAGACATATATTTGTATAAGAAACTATTATATACTTTTAAAATGGTAGACAATCATCATAAAAATTTAGCCACTTTTATACATCTTTCAACATTTTCAAGATTTATAATACCGTTCGGAAATTTTATTGGCCCAATTGTATTATGGGCTGCAAACAAAGAAAAATCCGAATTTGTAGATCATCATGGAAAGCAAGCCATAAACTTTCAAATTAGCATTTTGTTATATGCTATAATTATTGGGACCATTAGTGTTCCGTTTTTCATCTTTAAACTTTTTAGAGGACTAGACGTGATCGATTTTCATGGGTTCCACAACTTTCACATTAATGTTGGTGAACCTTCACCTCTATTGTACATAGGTGGTGGTTTAGGCGCCTTGGCCATCATTGCATTTATAATTGAGTTAGCGCTTATCGTTAAAGCAAGCTTATCTGCCAGAGATGGGGAAGTTTACAAATATCCATTAACCATCAATTTTTTAAAGTAATATTCATCAATAAATACACCTACGCTTTAAGCTTCGGTGTACTCAATCAATCAAAAAATGAACAGTTTAATCGAATTTAAGACACTCATGATATGAAAATAGAAAACACAAAAGCACAAATGCGTAAGGGTGTTCTAGAATACTGCATCTTATCCATCTTAAAAGATGAAGATGCTTATGTCGCAGAGATTCTGGGCACACTAAAGGACGCAAAAATGCTTGTTGTAGAAGGAACCATATATCCACTATTGACAAGATTAAAGAATGCAGGATTGCTCAGCTATCGTTGGGAAGAATCCACATCAGGGCCGCCAAGAAAATATTATGGCCTTACCGAAACAGGAAAACTGTTTCTTAAAGAGTTAAACACGACTTGGAGTGAATTACAAAATGCAGTCAACCTAGTAACACGTACAAAAACAACAAAAAATGAATAAAACAGTCAATATAAATTTAGCAGGTATTTTCTTCCATATAGATGAAGATGCATATCTTAAGTTATCACGCTATCTTGAGGCTATAAAACGTTCATTTACAGACTCTCAAGGTCGCTCTGAAATCATAGCAGATATCGAAGCACGTATCGCTGAATTATTTTCAGAACGCATTCAAAACGAAAAACAAGTCGTAGGCATTAAGCTCGTTGATGAAGTTATCGCCATAATGGGACAGCCAGAAGATTACTTGGTCGATGATGAAATCTTTGAAGATAGCCCTCATTCAAAAACATCCTATAGTTCTAGACCTACAAAAAAACTTTATAGAGATACGGACAACTCCTACATCGGTGGTGTTGCTGCAGGATTAAGTCATTATTTTGGTATAGACTCCATTTGGATGCGACTCATCTGGTTATTATTGGCCATAGGATCTGGAGGTACTTTTATATTTATATACCTCATCTTTTGGGCCTTGGTACCAGAGGCAAGAACTACAGCCGAAAAACTGACCATGACTGGTGATCCCGTGAACATCAGTAACATTGAAAAAAAAATTAAAGACGGCATTGATTCGGTCTCAGAAACCGTAAGAAATGTCGATTTTAAAAAACATGGCGAAAAAATAAAGGAAGGCTTCGAAAATGTATCGGATAACATTTCAGAAACCGTTAAGAGTGTTGATTTCCAAAAGCAAGGCAATCGCATAAAATCAAGTTCTCAGACATTTTTTGATACAATTGGAAGCATTATGATGTTTTTCCTAAAGGTCATCGCTAAGTTCATTGGTATTATCTTAATCATTGTTGGTATTAGTACATTGATTTCCTTAATAGTAGGTCTATTTACTGTGGGAATTACCGATGCTTTCCATTTCCCAGGTTTTGACTTACTATATGTAGCCAATGCGGCAAATATTCCGATTTGGTTAATGTCTTTGCTATTGTTCTTTGCCATAGGCATTCCTTTCTTCTTTGTATTCTATTTAGGTCTAAAGATTTTAGTGAATAACCTTAAGTCCATTGGGAATGTTGCAAAATTCACTCTATTAGGGCTTTGGTTTATGGCTATCATCGGTCTTATAATTATGGGGGTTAAACAAGCTACAGAACATGCTTTTGATGCAAAAGTAACTGCTAATAGCGAACTTAATATTAAAGCAGATGATACACTGGGCTTAACTAGTATTGGATTGAACAATTACAATAGCTATCGTTATAACAATAACGATGATTTTAGAATCGTAGAAGACGACAACGGACGGAGTCTTGTGTCTTCTGACGTGAGATTTATCGTAAGGTCGACGACCGATTCAATAGCTTCAATATCTATAGAAAAAGAAGCAACAGGCAGAAATTATGAAAGAGCAAAAAAGCGAGCAGAAAATATCAATTATGGATATAGTCTAACTGATCATATCTTAAAGCTAGATAAGTTCCTACAAACAGATATAGAAAATAAGTTTAGCGAACAAGAAGTTAGAGTAACTATTAATGTCCCTGAGGGAACGATTCTCTATCTAGATAAGAACTTTACAAGATCATGGAGATATGGTTATTTAAGGTATGGCAAAAATTTACTGAATGACATCAAATATGGCCACTACTATAAGGTTGCGAAAGACTCAGTGGAATGTATGGATTGCGAAGTTGAAAATGAAGATGAAACTAATGAAACCACAACACAAGAACCACCGTCTAACCCAGAAAAACCTGATGTAAGCCTTACCATTGATGAAAACGGTGTGGATTTAGAAGTCAATGATAATGACAATTGAGACCATAAAAATGACAGCTCAGAACAATTAAATTTAAATCAATCAATAACCTACAGATATTTGTAGTGTAATTACAGCACCCGTGCTATTTAAGCTTAGGTGCAAAAAAATCAATCGAAAAATGAACCAATCAATCAAATCACTTTTGCTAAGCAGTATCGGATTACTTATGTTATCCGGTATTGCTTTAGCTCAGGTGGACAAAAATTCTGAACTTTTTAAAATCCTTAAAGAGAAAGACAGTATCTTATTTAAGATAGGATTCAATAAATGTGAAGTAGAACGGAGTGCAGAATTAATGTTTGACGATCTGGAATTTTACCATGATAAAGGTGGAATTACAAACTCTAAACAAGAATTTGTTAATATTATGAAAAATGGTATCTGCAAATCTGATAATCCGGAAAAGGTCTACAGATTTCTTGTTGAAGAAAGTTTAGAAGTATTTCCGATGTACAGCAATGGTGAGCTTTACGGCGCACTTCAAAATGGAAAACACTACTTCTCTCCTAACCCATCAACAACTTTTAAAGAGAGCGACAATTATGCCTTGTTCTCCCACCTTTGGCTTATTGAAGATGGTGTTTGGAAGATTAAACGTGTTATCAGTTATAATCACACATCAAAAGAAGTCGAAAAAAATTAAATCACAAAAATATCAATCAAGTAAAAAATAAAAAAAACATGAGCACATTAGTAAGAATTGTAGTAGCTAGCATTGTAAGTATTTTAATGCTATCCTGTAACTTTTCCATGAATTTTGGAGAAGGCATTGATGGAAATAGAAATGTAGTCGTTATGGACAGAAATATTTCTAGTGACTTTGAGTCTATAAAAGTAAGTCAAGGCTTAGATCTTTATATTACTCAAAGCAATGAAGTAGCATTAACCGTTGAAGCTGATGAAAACCTTCACGAAATAATTATGACCGAAGTTGAAAATGGTGTATTGAGGATTTATACAACAGAAAACATTAGGAGAGCTAAATCCAGAAGGATAAGTCTAAACGTTAATGAGATTTCAGCAATTAAAGCAACAAGCGGTAGTGATGTTTTTTCAACAAATACTATAGAAGTAGACGAATTAGAGCTGAACTCCACAAGTGGTGCAGACATAAAGTTAGATGTTAAGACCGAAACCCTAAATTGTCATTCTACGAGTGGAAGCGATATAAGACTTAGCGGCACAACAAAAGTATTAATAGCTGAGGCTACTAGCGGTAGTGACATAGAAGCCTCAACCTTAAGCGCAGAAACATCTAAAGTAAAAGCAACAAGTGGTGCAGATATATCTGTAAATACTTCGAAAGAACTGACAGCTAGAGCCACAAGTGGCGCAGATATTAGATATTCCGGAAATCCAGAAAAAGTAGACAAATCTGATAGTTCTTCTGGAAGTGTTAGAGGGAATTAATACAATTACAAACGTAATAGGCTTACTTTTCCTAACATAATTAAACAACTCACAACCAGTTAATTATAAAACCATCTCAAATTCTTTATAGAGTTTGGGATGGTTTTTGTATATATTTGTTTGAAGCCTCAAAAGTGACATAATCATTGATTTGTGTCATATTAGTAGCGAAATAAAGATATACAAATGAAAAAAGTATTACTTATTCTGGTCTTAATGATAGTTACATTGCCAACCATCATGGCACAAGAAAAAATTAAAGGCAATAGAAACGTTACCATTAAACAAACCTATGTAGACGATTTTGATACTATTGTTGTGAATGGTGATTTTTCTATTGAAATTGTATACAACAGCAAACCTTCTGTTAGTATAGAGACAGATGACAACCTACATGATGTTATACAGTTTGATGTCGTTAATGGCGTACTCACTTTTGTAGAAACTGTGCGCATCACATCAAAGAAACGACTAATTATTACTGTAAACTATGGAGATGCCTTGCAGCATATTGAAACTCGAGGTGATGGTGAAATTAGATCATTAACCTCTATGGAGCTTGGCAATGCAACTTTAACCACTTTAGATAATTCCAGAGCCTACTTAAATGTTAAAGCCAAAAGTTTTGTTTATAAAAGTTCTGGTAAATCCAAAACACGTTTAAACCTGACTGCTGATTCAACTAAGATTGAGCTTAGTGATAATAGCAAGTTAGATGCGCTTATAAATAGCAAAGTTGCTAATTTTGATTTATACCTACGGGCTGATGCTGTTATCGAAGGTTCGGCTACTAGTGCATTAATTAGACTGGATAACTCTACGAATTTTAATGGCCCAAAGTTCGATGTCCAAACTATTGACGCTACCCTTGAAGGTAATAGCGACCTTACTATAGATGCAACAGATACTATTACAATTGCAGCTTCTGGTAATAGTGAGATTTATCTCTATGGAGGCCCCGCAATTACAATTACAAAATTTGAGGATACCGCTAAACTCCAAAAGAAGCAACAATAGCAGAATTAGAATAATGAAAAAGCCGGAGTTTGTTACTCCGGCTTTTTATTTTATTCGTAATGTTCTTTTATTAGTTATAAGTTGAAGTTGACACTTCAAAATCAGCTTCCTTAGCTGCTAGATAACGTTCTGCATCTAAAGCGGCCATACAACCAGTTCCTGCTGCAGTGACGGCCTGTCTATAGACATGATCAGCAGCATCGCCACTAACAAAAACACCATCAACATTGGTCTTACTAGTTCCAGGTACTGCGTTAATAATATAGCCTGTTTCATCTAAATCGAGATAATCCTTAAAGATATCCGTATTAGGCTTATGACCTATAGCTACAAAGAAACCCGTTGCTTCAATATCAAAAACATCGCCAGTAACATTATTTCTTGCCCTAACACCAGTAACAACTTGTCCATCTCCTAAAACCTCTTCTGTTTCAGTATTCAAAAGGATTTCGATATTTTCGGTATTTCTAACACGAGCTTCCATAATTTTTGATGCTCTAAACTTATCTCGTCTCACCAACATCGTTACTTTTTTACAAAGTTTAGAAAGGTAATGCGCCTCCTCACAGGCAGAATCTCCTGCTCCGACAATTACCACCTCTTGATTTCTGTAAAAGAACCCATCACAAACAGCACAAGCAGAAACTCCACCGCCTAGCTGTAAATATTTTTGCTCGGACGGTAAGCCTAAATACTTTGCCGAGGCACCAGTAGAGATAATTATAGTAGAGGCATGAATTTCCTTCTCGTCATTGACCCAAACCTTATGAACATCTCCAGAAAAATCAACCTTTGTAACCCAACCATGGCGCACATCTGTTCCAAAACGCTCAGCTTGCTTTTGTAATTGAATCATCATTTCTGGGCCAGTAATACCATCGGGATACCCAGGGAAATTCTCAACATCATTTGTCGTGGTCAACTGACCTCCTGGTTGTTCACCTTGGTATAAAACAGGCGCCATATTTGCTCTAGAGGCATATATAGCAGCTGTATAACCTGCAGGTCCAGATCCTATTATCAAACATTTTACTTTTTCAATCGTATCAGACATATATTTCGTATTTATTCCTCAACAAAAGTAGGTTTTTTGACTAAATCCTTACATAGAAGTTATTAACACTGATTATGGTATCATAAAATTTATGAATTGCTTCATTCTTTGGATATAATTTACTAATTTAAAAGTGTTTAATAGTAAAACGGACTAATCATGAAATCAAAATCCTTATTGCTAATCATTGTATTGTTAGTAGCATTATCATGCAAAAACGAATCTACTAGTAAAGAAGAATCCTTGGATAATAATCCAACAACTATTGAAGAAAAAAACAATCATCTTAAAGGTACTTGGGAACTCACAGGGTTTTATAATTACAAGGACAATGTTGTTGTAGATTCATTTGAAATGAATCCAGAATTTAGGCAGCTCAAGATGTATACCGATACTAAAGTTATGTGGTGCAAGCATAGGCCTGCAGATTCCTCAGAATGGTTTGGTTATGGGACTTATAAATATGATGGTGGCCAACTTACCGAAGTGCTAGACTTTGGATCTGCCGTTATGGACGAGGTTATTGCTGAGAAAAAAGAATTCATTTTTGAATTAGACCTACATCCAGATAAATTTCAGCAAATTGAATTAGACGAAGATGGCAATAGAATCTATTCTGAAAATTATGTTAGGGTAGAATAAATAATATTAGATTAGAGTTTGAAACCAAACTCACGTTTCATCCTTTTGGTAATGCGTTTAAAACCATAATTACTGATTTTTCCATTATTCTTAATAAGACATAAAAATAAAGCCTTCCCGTAAAAAGGGAAGGCTTTTTGTAGATATGAATTAATTGTAAAAGGAGTTATCTTTTAATAAACTTCTTTACAATCTGATTGTTTTCAAAATTAATTCTAACAAAATAAACACCTGATTCAAAAAGGTTTACATCTATACCTTCGTTAGAAATATCGCTCTTTATTGTTTTTACAAGTCTACCGTTTATGTCATAAATTGCTATACTTTCATACGGCATATTGGTTCCAATGTAAAGTAAATCCTTAGCAGGGTTAGGATATAAAGTAACGCTATTTTGGTCAAGATCATTATCTGTTATAGACAGTGCAGACAAGTCATATTCAATAACCAACTGAGGAGCAGCAGTACCATCAAAAGACTCTGCTTCACGTTCGCCACTACCATTTATGATAAATGTTACAGGATTTAGCAAATCCCAGCCAGCCTGTCCTAAAATTTCCTCTAGTAATACACTAATATTAGGCGTACGCTGATCGGGACCAGCAGTTCCAACATCTGCAGTATTCCATGCAGGTACATTGTTCCAAGGCACCATATTTGTACTTGTTGTTCTAGAAGAAATATCAAAATCTGTAAGTGTAAACTCTAGTGAGTTTGCATTAGCCTCAGCTCTAATTTCTAAATCTGTTTGTCCTGTATTGTCATCGTCTACTGTAAACTGAATGTAAGCATTGGTAATATCAGCTCCCGCTGGAAGGTGTATATTAGTAAATCTAATTCCTACCAACTGGTTGGTCGAGCCACTTTCATCAACTAATTCTAAATCAGAACTACCTATACTCATATCTCCATTCGCTACTTCTTCTTCAGCATCATTATTAGAAGCATTAACTTGGTAAGTTAATGTTCCTGTTTCTGGAATACCAGCACAATTACAATTGCCGTCTTCAATATCAAACAAGGTATTGGCGTCTCCATCATCACAAGGTGTTCCAGATGGTTGGCACGGAGTGAAATAGAACAACTTTAGTATTGGCGCTGCAGAACCATCCCTGGCTTCAGCAACACGTTTTCCACTTCCGGAGATAATGAAGGTAATAGGATTTCCTTGAGACCAATCTTGCTGACCTATCACTTCTTGAACTATATCTGTTACATATGGTGTTCTTTGTAACAGCCCTGCTTCTCCTACATTATCCCAAAGACCAATATCATTCCAAGGTATTGAGGTGTTTGTCAAGACTCTAGAAGAAATATCAAAATTTGTACTTGTAAACATGTTACTATTTGGAGATAATTCTCCATGAATTAACAAATTAGTTGGGTCTTGATCAGAAGCATCTTCGTCAGTTTGGAATTGCAAATAGGCTCTGTAAAGTATTGAACCATCAGGGATTTGAACATCATCAAAGCGTATTCCTACAACTTGGTCTTCATTGTCCCATATCAATTCTAAATCAGAACTTGAAAGATCTACAGAACCAGTAGAAATAGTTTCTTCCGCATCATCATCATTATTTAAGACTGCTAAATTATTTTCAACAGCATCATTTGGGATACCTGAACATCCGCAGCTGCCATCAGATTCATCATAAATAGTGTCTGGGTTTCCATCATTACATGGTGTACCTACCACCGGACAACTTATTGAATCAACAATTCTCATATATGTACTTTCAGAATTTCCAAAATCACCGCCTTCTTTTATCACAGTACCGTCATCAAGCGATAGCGTATAAGCTCCAATTCCATAATCACAACAGAATCCATCCCCATAAGCGTCAAAAACCGTAAATGTGTAGCATGTGTCCGAGTTTACGTTAAATGTTTCTGTGATTGTAGTATTGTTAAAAGAATCATCATAAGATTCGCCTTGAGCGATAACGACTCCATTCTCATCTTCAAAAATCCATGAAGTTTCCGAAGCATAATCATCAAAAGTTAGAGACAGGTCAATCTCTGTCGTTACATAATTTGGTGCCTTGCTAAAGCTTGTACTAAAGGTACTATTCTCAGGAAATTCATCAGAAACACCATTTACAGAAGTGATAGAGGCTGTCAAAGTATTTACGCCATCATCTATTGTAATTACCGGATTACCTAAATTTGCTGTTTCACCTGGTAGCAGATTGCCATTCCAATTTATAACTACTGGAGCACTACCATTGATTTGATATGTCAATTCAGCAGTTGTAATTGGGTCTAATCCCAGATTTTCAATTTGGAATAGGGGTTGTATGTCGTTACCACAAACTTGTTCAAATATATTTGAAACGATAAGGCCTGCATCATTATTAAAAGTCTGAGTCGTATAATTTATTACCAATCTTGGTGCACTATCTGGTTCACCATTGTAGGATTCAGCGGCTCTAGAGCCCGATCCTGTTATAATAAAAGACATCCCATTGAAAATAGACCATGTAGGTTGGTCAACTATTTCTTGAACAATTGTGCTTAAATCTGGTGTTTTTTGATCGTCCCCTTCGTCATTTACGTTGGTCCATGCTGGTACATTGTTCCAATCTACAGAAGCTGTGGTCGTAGTTCTGTTTGTAATATCAAAGTCCGTAAGGGTAAATGTAGGACTATTTCCAATTAATTCTCCATGTATAGTCAAATCCGTTTGTTCAGAATCTGTCTCATCAACCGTAAACTGAATATAAGCCTCAACGATGTTAGCACCTTGGGGAATAGTAACGTTCGCAAAACGAATCCCAACATGTTGATTGTTTTGACCAGCAAAGGAATCGAACACCATCTCCAAATCCGAACTATCAAGATACATAGCACCACCAGTTTCAGCTTCTTCTGCATCATCAGAGCTTTGTTGAACAGCAAATGTAAGAGTTCCATTAGCAGGTAAACCAACACAGTTACATTCTCCATCTTCCACATCTAAAGTGGTGTTAGGATCACCATCATCACAAGCTGTACCTGCATCGGGACATGGTGGTTGGTAAAATAGTTTTAATTGTGGTGGAGCAGAACCGTCAAAAGCTTCTGCAATTCTTTGTCCAGTACCAGAAAAGATAAATGTCATAGAATTTCCAACTTGCCAATCGACTTGGTTTATGATTTCACTTACAATTGGTGTAAGATATGGTGTACGCTGGTTTATATCCGCTTCACCTACTGTATCCCAAAGAGGTATTTCATCCCATGTCACAAAACTATTTGTTTTGGCTCGGCTAGAAATGTCAAAAGCAACATCTAGGAAAGTTGAGCTATTTGGAGATAGTTCGCCATAAATATCGAGCATGGTTGGTTCGAAACCTGCATTAGTTTCATCGGTAGTAAATTGAATATATGCTCTATACAAGGTAGAACCATCAGGGATCTGAATATTATTGAATCTTATACCAACAACTTGCTCAGAACTACCATCTTGAATAAGTTCTAAATCTGTACTTGTTAAGTCTATTACCCCTGTTGGTACATCTTCCTCAGCATCATCGCTAGATGAATCAACATCTATTGTTTCTACCATAAGGTCTGTATCGAGTACGCCTTCACAATTACAGAATCCATCTTCTTCGTCAAAAGAGGTCATGCTGTCTCCGTCGTCACATGCTGTTCCTACTATATTACAAGGATTATTGGTATCGTTGTTTGTTATTATAACTAAATCTCCAGTTGGTGGGCTAAAAACATCAAGGTTTGCTGGCAGTATAAATGGATCGTCGTTTGAAACTTCGCCTACACTATCTGCGTTATCTACCTGAATTGTCCTTAGATGAATTTCTTGTGTATCTATGAAAATAAGTTTGAATTGATTGAATGATCCAGAATTTCTCGTCCAACTTTTATCATCATCGTTAGGTCTAAGTGGCGCGCCCCACGCACCTTCTCCTGCATAAACCGTCCCGTTGGCTACATCAATTTCAAAGCCTTCGTCATTTCCTGCTTCTAATGAAGGTCTTACTGGCCAAGTGGTTTTGGTCATATGAGAATCACAATCTATAACAAGTCTTACATCATTATCATAAAACAATTGTGCCCAAGACTCATACTGAAATGGTCTTCCTTCAGATTTAAAAGCAGTATGAGGACGCATTGGTTTATGGTATTGCGCCATATTCCAAATGTGAGTGCTAGAGTTAGTTGCCAAATCGTTCTGCAACCATGTAAGCTGGTTGCCCAAGATAGAAATTTCAGTATTCAGTGTATATGCTCTGACTAAATTTTGTCCAAAGGTCAGAGCAAAATAAGAATCTGTGTTAGGCGTATCAAAAAGATTGTAAACTACAACTGGGTCGTATTCGTGATTACCTCTGGCTGGTACAATAGGAAACATTCGACCGTCTGCAGCAATGGTAAATTGCCAATCATCAAACCAATCTTGCCATTCGGAATTGGTATCATCATCTGTCATGTCTCCACCAAAAAGCACAGCATGGGGTTTCAGTTTTGCAACAAGTTTATTAGCATTCTGCCGAGGTGTTCTGTTGTTTCTCGAATCTCCTCCGGCTATAAAAGATAAGCGACTATTATCGTTTGGTGCGGTTTTAAACCAATACCTATTACTTGTACCTTCACTATCATTTATTACAAAATAGTAAGCCGTATCTGGTAGTAATCCAGTAAGACGAACAAATCTATTATCCATACCGCGGTAGACCTCTGTTCTGTCTACAGATTGGCTAAAAGGGTAATTAGCGAAAACGGTTCCTTCATCTGTTGTACCGTAGTGAACGACAGGATTTGTCCCACTAATTTGGTTCCATGCTATTGTAATTGTCGTAGCAGGATCGTCTACAAGTATAATTCTATACTTATCATTGTCGGCTTTCAGTGTGTTTGCCAGAAGGAAAACGAAAGCCAAAATTAAATAGTTTAGGTTTCTCATTTTTAGTCACTGTTAATTTATTAGTTCTTATTAAATACAAAGTCGCTAAGGGTATAAGTCCATGGGGCAATCTATATATTGTAAGAAAAAGACTGTTGTGCAGAGTCATGCCGGCTAATTCAGGTATAAATCCGACATAAACCCTAGCAAATGCAGTTACAAAACCCCAAAACGCAAAATAGTAAAGTATAAATTTGACCATTCTATGGGGAATAAAAATCAAAATAGAACCTAATACGTCTATGAAGCCTACAACCCATAAAAATATTCTGGCTTCGTCTTCTGAGATTTTTAAAATTGAAATTGTCATATCAATAAAATGACCAGGCACAGGAAGAATGCCCATAGCAAATAACCCATGTGGAATAAAAGTCAATGCAATTGCTATTTTCAAAAAATTGGTCAAAAAACTAATACTGAGTTTTTCTATATTTTTCCAAAATGCTAATAGTACAATAGGTGAAAGCTGTATTGAAAGTTCAAAGACCGGTAACCAAGAGTAGTTTTTTTCTTTAAACATACTCAGTGCCATAAAAATTAAAAAAACGAAGCTTATCCAGATCAAGCTCTTCTTAATAATCATTGAAGAAACCTTAAACCAAAAAAGTGCAATGAATGATGTGATGAGAAAAATGACTGCAACTATCTTCGTTAAAAGCTCAATACGGTAATTAATTGTTGGATCAGTAGCATAAGCATTCCAGCTATCATAAAAATAAAGAACTATGGGTGTGAGTAAACTCTCATCCCATAAAAAAGCTCTATATGGTGAACCAAAAAAATAAAACTGGTAAAATCTACCAAATAGAACTAAAGCACAACTAATAAGAATTATCTTAATACTTTGCTTTTGTAATAAAGTGAAGTTAGTATCCATATGTAACAAATTTATTTTGTAAGTATCTTAAGATGAAATAATATGGATTAACCGTTTGTGAATTCTTGGTGGGCTTTTGTTAAATGAAAATTAACCTAATATTAACAGGTTAACTTTTACTTAACAGTTTCAATAAAATCTATAGCATTTATCCATCACATTGGTTTACAAGTTTATGCTAGGGCAGAGTAACCCCAAAATCTTTGTTAAGACGCAATCAGTCTTTTGCAATTAAGTTAGATTACCTAAATTAGCTCTATCAATTAGTATAAAAGTTCAGCCCATTGATAAAATACATTAGATTAGATGCTTGTTGAGTTTACTTTAATTGCAGGTATACTCACATCAACCTTGCACGTCATAACCGGACCAGATCATTTAGCTGCCGTGGCACCTTTCGCCATTGAATCCAAAACAAAAGCTTGGAAAATAGGTTTCTTTTGGAGTGCAGGCCATATTGTTGGAATGGCAGTAATTGGATTATTGTATTTAGGTTTTAAAGATCTATTACCCGTTGAGGCAATATCAGGTTATAGTGAACAGTTGGTGGGTATAGTGTTAATTGGTGTTGGGCTTTGGGCTATTTATAAAATGTACACTTCAAAATATCAACAAAGCCTTTTACTTCAGAAATATAATGATGTAGTAGATAATCCTAGTAAGGCCAAAAGACAAAATCATTTTGCATCATTTTCGATAGGCATACTCCACGGATTGGCAGGTGTAGTACACTTTATGCTTTTATTACCTGTTTTAGGTTTTGAAAAACAATTAGACTCTATTTTGTATATCACGGGATTTTGTATAGGCATAATTTTGGCTATGACCATTTTCTCTTTTGTTATCGGAAAGGCCGCCCAACTTTCAAAGTACAGACAAAATATTTCACTCTTTAATGGAATTAGACTGGCTGGTGGTCTATTCGCTATTGTAATTGGTGTATACTGGATTTTAAATGTCTAACAGATACGAGGCAAATGCTCACCTATTAAAGGGGTGACAATACGTTTTCCTCCTATTGCACTTTGCATTACAACTTTGCCTTTATGATTATCGGTTATTTCACCTACACAAATAGCATTAGACCCTTTTACATCCTTACTTAATAGCTCAACGACTTGAGATGCTATATCTTCTTTTACAATGGCTACAAAAACACCTTCATTTGCTACATATAATGGATCCAATCCCAAAATTTCACATGCCGCAGCCACCTGTTTCTCTAAAGGCAATTTGTTTTCATGAATAACTATTCCGCTATCTGTATCTGATGCTATTTCAGAAAGTGTACTAGCTAACCCTCCTCTCGTCGGATCTCTAAATAGTTTTATTTTATGTCCAAAATTGTTTAAAAGATTTTCTATAAGAAAGTTAAGATTGGTCGTATCGCTCTCTATGGAGGACTGAAATTCTAAGCCCTCACGTTGAGACATTATGGCCATGCCGTGCTGAGCAATATTTCCACTAACAATAATTTTGTCTCCAATTTCAATCCGCTCG
The DNA here is from genome assembly GCF_028282165.1 of Winogradskyella sp. Lineage (GTDB taxonomy): Bacteria > Bacteroidota > Bacteroidia > Flavobacteriales > Flavobacteriaceae > Winogradskyella. The sequence continues at coordinate 116,799 of NZ_JANQIM010000027.1, forward strand.
GCAGAAATTTTAGCTTTTGGATGTACTTCACCAAATCCTGTGGTATTTATAAAAATCTTATCACCTTTACCTCGCTCAACAACCTTTGTATCACCAGTTATAACTTTTACGCCGCACCTATCCGTAGCAGCTTTAACAGAATTAACAATTTCAACAAATTCATCGGCCTTTAAGCCTTCCTCAACAATAAATGCTAATGACAAAAATTTTGGTATCGCGCCACACATGGCCACATCATTCACAGTTCCATTTACAGCTAGTTCACCAATGTTTCCGCCTTTAAAAAATATAGGAGATACCACAAAACTGTCGGTAGATATCGCCATCTTACCCTCAATTTCAACTATTGAGCCATCATGCTTTTGACCGAGATATGGATTATCAAATGTTTTGAAAATTATTTCATCTAGTAGTTCCCTGGTCATGATACCACCGCTACCATGTCCTAAATTTATTCTATCAAATCCAAGTTGTCTTTTATCCATTCTTAATTAATAAGGTGATTCGAAAAATGATAGTATGCCGCACAAGCACCTTCAGAGGAAACCATAGGAGCACCGAGAGGATTAGAAGGGTTGCAAGTAACACCAAATTGTTTGCATTGATTTGGTTTTTTGATACCCTTTAGAATATCGCTTGCAATGCATTCTGAATTCTCGGCAACCTTTATGTTTTGGATACCAAATCGATACTCGGCATCAAAATCCCTGAATGGTTTGGTTAGAACATAACCACTATTAGGAATCTCACCTATACCACGCCATTCGCGATTTCCAATTTCGAAAATTTCGTTGATGACTGCTTTTGCCGCCACGTTACCTTCTTCTTTAACAGCTCTAGAATACTGGTTCTCTACGATATGAGTTCCTTTTTCTAACTGTTTTACCGCCATATAAATCCCTTCTACTAAATCCACAGGTTCAAAACCAGTGACGACTATTGGTATTTTGTACTTTTCTGCCAATCCATAATACGCTTCATAACCCATAATTGTGCAGACATGCCCTGCCGCTAAAAATGCATCGACATTACAAAACTCGTCATCTAAAATAGCTTCCATTGCTGGAGGTACAAGTACATGAGATACTAAAATGGAATAATTCTTTAACCCCTGCTTTTGGGCATGCAGAACCGATAGTGCATTTGCAGGCGCTGTAGTTTCAAAGCCAACGGCAAAGAATACCACTTCCTTATTTGGGTTATTCTTTGCAATTGTGACGGCCTCAATAGGAGAATACAAAATTCTTAAGTCTCCTCCATCTGCTTTAGCTTCCAACAGGCTTTTTTTACTTCCTGGAACTCTTACCATATCTCCAAAAGAGCATACGATAACATTATTCTCAAGGAGTTCGATGGCTTTATCAATTAGATGCAATGGTGTAACACAGACAGGGCATCCCGGACCGTGAATCATTCGTACATGTTGAGGCAGCAAATCCAAAATTCCATTCTTCACTAAACTATGGGTTTGGCCACCGCAAATTTCCATGATATTCCATGGTCTAGTAACACTTTCTTCAATGTTTTGCAAAAAGCGTTTTGTAGCTTCTATATTTCTATATTCATTTAAATACTTCATAAATCTGCATCTATAGTATTCAAAAAATACATCATCTGCCCTAATGATATATTCTCATCATTTGGACTTAAGTTACAATTAAAAAACAATTCAAAATCATCTTCTGCGATTTCTTTTAGCATATCTAAAAGAATAGTATTCTGAAAAACACCGCCAGAACATGCTATTCTTTTAATCCCGTTAAGTTTGGCAACACCTAATATTATTGAAGCCAGAGTGAATAAAAAGTTGCAAATGATTTGGGGTTTTTCTGTTCCCTTATCTAAATCTGATTGAACACCTTTAATAATAGCCTTGGTCGGAATATGCTTTATTATAGAAACTGTAATATACGAATGACACCTTGCCAAATCATAATCAATGACTTCATTTTCTAGCTTTATGGCCGCCTCTCCTTCGTAAGTGTTATAATCGCATATGTCTAACAAAGAAGCTACCGCATCAAAAAGCCGTCCTACAGATGAAGTTTTTAATTTGTTTTTATTTTTGAGTTCCTTGTAGATGGTCATCTCTTTTGTTGTAAACTTCTCAGAAATGCTTGGTATTTTTTCTGCCTCAAGCAAAGAGAACAAAGACAGTCTTGGCTCCTTGGCCATTTTATCACCTGCCAACCAATCAAAATAATCAAAGTGGGTTAGTCGTTGCATATTGCCATTAGAATAAGTGAAGAACTCACCTCCCCATATCTGTTTATCCTCACCATAACCCGTACCATCCCAGATCACCCCTAAAACTTCTTCAGAACTATTAAATAGGGAATGTTCGGCTAATACCGATGCAAAATGAGCTTTGTGATGTTGAATTTCATAAAGTTCAGCACCTAAAGATTCAGCCAACTCCTTACCATATAAGGTACTTTGATATGTAGGATGCTTATCAACCAAAACGACATTAGGGTTTTGCTTAAAAATATTTATAAAACCAGACACTTCCTTTACAAAACGTTCATAAACGTCATAATTTTCCAAGTGCCCTAAGTACTGGCTTATGTAAATGTAATCATTGGGCATAAACCCAATTGAACTTTTTAGATGCGCTCCCATGGCCATAACCTTTTTTTCACCTTCAATTTTTGGAGCATAATAATTGGGAGCAAAGCCTCTTGAGCGCCTAAAGAGAACCCTTTGATAAGAATTAGAACTGAATTTAATTACCGAATCATCCTGAGGATGTTCAATCCCTAGATTATGCTGAAGAAAATAGTCTGCTATAGAACCTAGCCGTTCCAATGCCTCTGAATTATCACTTAAAATTGGTGAACCACTTACATTACCACTTGTTGCTACAATAGGAAAATCTATAGCATTAGCCAATAATTGCAAAAGGGCTGAATTAGGCAACATTATCCCTAATTGATTTAGTCTTGGAGCTACATTTGACGCTATTGTATTATCGCTTCTTTCAGTTTTTGATAATATAACAATAGGCCGTTCTACAGCGATAATTTCTTTTTCAATATGAAATGGAATATCAAAATGATCTTTAAGCTTTTCTATGGAAGGATACAATAAGGCAAAAGGTTTCTCAGGGCGATTTTTTTTCTGTCTCAACTTTTGAACAACAGATGCGTTTGTCGCATCACAACACAACAAATAGCCACTTGTATTTTTAATTGCAACAATATTTCCCTGGCTAAGTAATTTTTGAACCGTACTAAATATGGCGTCATTCTCGGCAGCAATAAGATTGCAGTTGTTATCTATTAGTTTAAGCTGAATACCACAGATCTCACATGAATTAGTTTGGGAATGAAATCGTCTATTCCTAGGATCGGTATATTCATCTTTGCAAGATCCGCACATTTCAAATTCAACCATGCTGGTATGGTGTCTTTCAAATGGAAATGTTTTAGTTATAGCCCATCGAGGCCCACAATGAACACAAGTGGTAAACGGATATTTGTATCGGATATTCTCAGGATCGTTTATTTCGTTTTTACATTTATCACATATTCCAAAATCTGGAGTCAGTTGAAGATTTAATCTGCTTTCATTCTCAGATGGAATGATTTTAAAATTTCCGTAGTTTTTGTGGTTGATTTCAGATAAATAATGACCATCTATTTTAGATACAATTGGGGCTTGCTCAATAAGTGCTTTATAAAATGAAGCTATATGTTCCTTTGAAGCTTCAGCGTAAATAACAACGCCTTCCTCATTGTTAGAAACCGTACCTTTTACCTCATATTTTTCAGCTAAATTAAAGACAAAAGGACGAAAACCAACACCTTGTACTTGACCCGATATGATAATTTTTACGGTTTGAAAAGCCATTGCAATCTAAGGTGTAATAAGCAATGTAAAATAACAGCAGTAAGATATGGCATCATATGATTTTTGTCATACGTTTTATAGTAAAAAAGAGCTAAAATTGATGTATCATAAAAGATTTTAGGCATGCATGAACTGTCAATTGCCATGGGAATTGTACGTATTGCTGAAAATGAAACAGCAAAGGCAAACGGAAACAACGTAGATCTCATTGAACTAGAAATCGGAACTTTAGCAGGGATTGAATTTGATGCCTTAGACTTTGTTTGGCCATCTGCGGTAAAGGGCACTATTCTAGAAAATGCCGAAAAAAGAATAACAAAGGTAAACGGAAAGGCAAAATGTAATGACTGCAACATTGTTTTTCAATTAGATGACATCTTTGATCATTGTCCGCAATGCGGAAGCTATTCAAAGATGATTATTAAAGGTAAAGAACTAATAGTGAAGTCGCTCGAGGTATCTTAACTATCCTTATCAAATCACCCACTTTATAAATTACATCCAAAAAGTTGTATCAATTTTTAAATAAATGACTTAGGTCATGTGCATACTATTTTTTTGAATCTATTAATTTTTGGGTATGATTTTTACAATATTCTCAAAATACATGACAGAAATCATATCTTTTTTAAATGATTTGCATTTATTTTATCACGTAAATCTACGCTGTATAAGATTTGCATCAAGTTCTTTAATTAAATGATCACATAAAAACATTGATTATGGACAGAACACATCTTTTAAACGAACTTTGGGATTATCAGCTCAAATTCGGATTTATCTCCGATAAGGCTATATCAAGGATTTCAAAAAAACTAAACGTTTCGATTGTTGAAATTGAAAGTGTGGTATCCTTTTACCATTTCTTTCACCAAAAACCCACAGGTAAATATATCATCTATCTAAATAATAGTATCATCTCCGAAATTAAAGGTTATGAAGCTGTTAAAGCTGCTTTTGAAAAAGAAACAGGATGTACATTCAATGAAGATGGAGATGGCGAATTCTCACTCTTTGACACATCGTGTATTGGGATGAGCGATCAAGAGCCTGCCGCCTTAATTAATTTTCAACCTTTCACCGACCTCACACCCAACAAAGTAAAGCGGATAATTGATAGCCTAAAGCATGGTGAAAACATTAAGGATTTAGCCAGTAAAACCAAAAGCAAAATACAATACTATCCAGAAGATGGTAAAGCTATCATTTTTAGGACTTATGAAATGGGAAAAAGCATTAAGGAAGGTCTAAAGTTTTCACCTGATGACATTGTAAATAAGATTTCAAAGGCCAAATTATTAGGTCTAGGAGGCGCTTTTTTCCCAACAGGATACAAATGGAATTCTTGTAAAAACAATGAAGCAGACGCTAAATATATTATCTGTAATGCCGATGAGGGAGAACCAGGAACCTTTAAGGATCGAGCATTATTTCAATACTTGCCAGGACTGGTTATTGAGGGCATGATTTTAGCAGGATATGCCACTGGCGCAAAAGAAGGTATCATTTACCTCAGAGCCGAGTACCAATATTTTAAACACAAAATAGAAAAAATTCTAACAGAATTTAGAAAAAACAACCTCTTAGGGAATAACATTCTAGGCGTAAAAGATTTTGACTTTGATATACGCATACAACTTGGTGCTGGTTCTTATGTATGTGGAGCCGCATCAGCATTAATAGAATCGCTCGAAGGACGCAGAGGCGAGCCGCCAGTGAGAACTTGGTCTGCCACAAAGCATGGCTTTAGACACAAACCAACAGTAGTAAATAATGTAGAAACATTTGCTTATGCATCGCGAATTATTGAATTAGGTGAAGACCATTTCTTAAGCTTTGGCACAGAGGAATCTCCGGGCACTAAACTGATAAGTATTTCTGGAGATGTAGCTAAACCAGGTATTTACGAAATAGAATATGGAACACCAATTATTGACATGCTCGGTATTGAGATGAGTCAAGCAACAGCACCGTATTTCATCCAAATCAGTGGTCCATCTGGCGAGTGTATCAACAATACCGAATTCAATAGAAGAATCTGCAAAGAAGATATTATGTGTGGTGGCTCTTTTATGGTGTTTAACCGCACAAGGGATATCCTTAATATTCTTAGAAACTTCATGGAATTTTTTAAAGAAGAATCCTGTGGTGTATGTACACCATGTAGAGCGGGCAATTTCATTTTAACCGAAAAGGTAAAGAAAATCCAGCGCGGACTGTCTACCCAAGAAGATTTAGACGAAATCAAGAAATGGGGAAATATCATTAAAACTTCCAGTCGTTGTGGATTAGGAAAATCGTCTCCAAATTGTCTGTTACATGCCGTAGATAAATTCAAGGATTATTTCAATCTTAAAATCTCACCAACAAGCGAACATCTTAATGTTGAGTTTGATATGGAAGACGCTGTACAGGAATTTGATAGCTTTATAAAAGACACACAAATAAAAGACACACAAACACAATTTGACAAATTTGACAAATAGTTATATGAAACCAGTAAAGTTTAAAATAGATGGAAGGGATTGTACCGCACAGAAAGGGCAAAACCTTATTGAAGCAGCTAAAGCTAATGGCATCTTTATTCCAACACTTTGCTACTTCAAACATTTAAATCCAATTGGGAGCTGTAGAATCTGTACGATTAAAAATAATGGTAGACCAATTGCAGCATGTACATTAACCGTTGCTGAAGGCATGGATCTTGAAGTTAATTCTACAGAACTCTTAGATCTGCGCAAGGCTATTTTAGAGATGATGTTCGTGGAAGGCAACCACTTCTGCCCTTCTTGCGAAAAAAGTGGGGATTGCGAAATGCAAAACCTCGGTTATGAAACAGGGATTAGATATGCCCGTTTTCCACATCTATTTGTAGATAGACCTGTTGATGCTAGACCCGAACGTATTGTTATTAATCAAAATCGTTGTATTAAATGTAAGCGCTGTATAGAAGAAATTGAAACCAACGATGGCCATAAGGTTTTTCAATTGACCAATAGGGGAAACACAACCATGGTCTCTGTAGACTATGAACAAGAAGCCAAACTCTCTGAGCAACAGGCAGAGCATGCGATGCGGATATGCCCGACAGGATCAATACTGGTTAAAGGCAAAACCTTCGGAAAACCCTTTGGCGACAGACAATTTGATTATGCCAAAGCAAATACCAGCATTCCTTTAACAGAGCTTAAAAAGCACGTCAAAAAAACCAAAAAGAAAAAACGTGTCGCTACAGCATCGCTCGCAGGATGTTTTGGTTGCCATATGTCCATGTTAGATATTGATTTAGGGATACTAGACCTTGTTGATATCGTAGAAATTGACAAGTCACCGTTAACCGATTTAAAAAAGTTTGACGAACGTTGTGATATTGGTTTAATTGAAGGAGGCTGCTGTAATACGGATAATATAGAAGTTCTTAGAAAATTCAGAAAGCATTGTGATATATTAATCTCTGTAGGTGAATGTGCCATTTGGGGAGGTGTCCCGGCAATTAGAAACACCTTACCATTAGAAGATTGCTTAAAAGAAGCTTACATCGATTCTTTAACAAGCGAAGACAATGAAACCGTAATTCCAAACCATGAGGATATACCCAAAATACTGGATAAAGTATATTCCAATCATGAAGTGGTAAAAATAGATTACCACATCCCTGGTTGTCCGCCTAATGCCAACCATATTTGGAACGTTGTGAAGAATATTCTTTTTGAAGACGACTATTCTATAACCTACCCAGAATTCAAATATGACTAGTTTAAATGTTTTGAAATGAATAATAGAAAAATAGTTATAGAACCTGTAACCCGTGTAGAAGGACACGGAAAGGTTACCATTAAATTAGATGAAAATGGCAAAGTAGACAATGCCTTTTTGCATATTGTAGAGTTTAGAGGTTTTGAAAAATTTATTCAAGGCCATCCCTATTGGGAAGCACCAGTACTCGTACAACGTCTATGCGGAATTTGCCCAGTGAGTCACCACCTCGCTGCTGCAAAGGCCATTGACCAATTAGTAGGTATTGATCCAGATAGCTTATCGCCTATAGCCACTAAGTTGAGACGCTTATTGCATTATGGTCAAGTATTCCAATCACATGCACTACATTTCTTTTATCTGGCCTCTCCAGACTTATTATTTGGAGTAGATGCACCAGCAGAAAAGAGAAACGTTGTTGCGGTTGCAACAGAGAATAAAGAATTGGCCAAAAAAGGCATTTTAATGCGAAAATTTGGTCAGGAAATGATCAAGGCACTTGCCGGAAAGAAGATCCATGGTATACTGGCCGTTCCTGGTGGTGTCCATAAAACCTTTATGCCAGATGAACACGATTATTTCCTTAACGGAAAACAAATACCCAACATTGATACTATGATTGAATGGAGCAAAGAAATTGTAGACTTCATGAAATCATATCATACAGAAAATTCTAAATGGATAGATAGCTTTGCAAGATATCCTTCAAACCATTTAAGCTTAGTAAATAAGGAAACGGGGGCATTAGAACTGTACGACGGTCGCCTTCGCTCAATAGATGCAAGAGGAAAAGAGTTAATGAATATTGCTGATATTGAGTATAGTTATCACTTCAAAGAAGCTGTGGAACCATGGTCCTTTCTTAAGTTTCCTTATATGAAAGATTACGGAAGAGAAAATGGTTGGAATCGTGTCGGACCACTTGCTCGAATTAATACATGTTCTCATATTAATACGCCTTTGGCCGAAGCTGAACGTAAAATTTTTAAAGCCTATACAAAAGATTTTCCAAATAATATGACCATGCACACGCATTGGGCACGATTAATTGAAATGTTGCATTGTGCTGAATTAATGAAAGAATTACTGTTGGACGATGACATTATGGGTAACGATTTGGTGAGAAAGGGTACCACTAGAAACAAAGGTATTGGAATTATTGAAGCACCACGTGGTACATTAATTCATGAGTACCATACCGACGATAAAGGATTGATTACTAAATGTAACTTAATTGTATCTACAACTCACAATAATGAGGCAATGAATAGAGGTGTAAGAGCCGTTGCAAAACAAGTTCTCAATGAAAAGCCCGAGATTACAGAACCAATGCTCAATCAGATAGAAATAGCGATTAGAGCCTACGACCCTTGTTTGAGCTGTGCAACGCACGCTTTAGGACAAATGCCCCTAATTGTTCAGTTAGAAGACTATCAAGGTAATATTATTGATGAAAAAGTTAGATCATAAAACAATTGTCCTAGGCATAGGAAATAACGGAAGGCAAGATGACGGTCTAGGCTGGTCTTTTTTGGATCTTCTTAAGGAAGATGAGTTGCCTTTTGATATAGAATACCGCTACCAACTTCAAATTGAAGATGCAGAACTTATCTCAAGATATGACAACGTGATCTTTGTTGATGCGTGTAAAACTGAAACTGAAAAAGGTTATCAATTATACCAATGTCTTCCAGCTGATAATTATAGTTTCAGCACACATGCTTTGGCTCCTGAAACAATTTTGTATCTTACTAATAAATTATATAACCATCTTCCTAATACCCAAATTTTGGCAATTCAAGGCGTAAATTGGGAGTTAGAAATGGGACTAAGCCCTGTAGCGGCTGATAATTTAGTAAGGGCTTATCAACACTTTAAGAATAATATATTGTCTAATGATCTAGTCTTAAATAAAAACTAATAAGATATGTGTGGAACTTGTGGTTGTGACACGAATGGAAACGGCGTTGTCATTCAAAATCCAAAAGAAATAAAAACCCATAGTCATGAGCATCATCATGACGGGCACTCTCATAGTCATGAGCATCATCATCATCATGAACATCATAATGAGAGAACCGTCATTGAGGTAGAACAAGATATCCTTCATCAAAATGAAATCATGGCTGCAAGAAATAGAGGCTTCTTTGATGCTAAGCATATTTTTGCGCTCAACTTAGTGAGTTCGCCGGGATCGGGAAAAACGTCTATACTTGAACGAACGCTTACCGATTTAAAATCTGAAGTACCATTCTATGTTATTGAAGGTGATCAAAAAAGTATGAATGATGCCAATAGAATTGATGCTTTAGATATTCCTGTAATTCAAATCAATACGGGGAAAGGATGCCATTTGGAAAGCGATATGGTCTATGAAGCCATTCAGAAACTAAACATGAAGGATCATTCAATCCTAATGATTGAAAATGTTGGCAACCTTGTCTGCCCTTCCATGTTTAATTTGGGGGAATCCAAAAGAGTCGTAATAATAAGTACTACGGAAGGTGAAGATAAACCCATTAAATATCCTGATATGTTTCACTCCTCGGAGATCTGTATCATAAACAAAATAGACCTTTTACCTTATTTAAACATTAATGTTGAAAAAATTAAAGAATACGCCTTGCGGGTAAATCCAAACCTCATTTTCTTTGAGATATCAGCAACTACTGGTGAAGGAATGGATCTATGGTATGATTGGCTAACATCTAATTTAAAACAATAAGAAGAAATGTGTCTTTCAATTCCTGGAAAGTTAGAAGAGATTTCCTCTTATGACGACGACATATTCAGAACAGGAAAAGTATCCTTTGATGGAGTTATCAAAGAGGTAAGCCTGGCACTAGTCCCTGAAGTAAAGACAGGCGATTATGTTTTAGTACACGCTGGTGCTGCTATTAGCATTATTGACGAAATTGAAGCAAAAAAAACCTTTGAACTCTTAAAAGAGCTAGATGAATTAAATGATCTAACACCAGAAGATTAATACCACCCCAGCGATTTTAATCGCTTAATATCTTTGTCTATCCAATCTTGGTTTAAGCTATCGGAAGCATCTTCGTATTGTACTCTTAGTTCATCTAGGCGTTTGTGCATTTCGGCCTGGACCTCTTTGTAATCAGCATTACCATAGACATTATTAAGCTCTTGTGGATCCTCCTTTAAATCGTACAGTTCCCAAGCCTCGGTATCGTAATAAAACCGAATCAGTTTATAGCGCTCTGTACGAACACCAAAATGGCGCTTTACCATATGGATTCCTGGATACTCAAAATAATGATAGTACAAAGCATCGCGCCAATTTGTATTATCACCATCAAACAAAGGCACTAAACTTAAGCCCTGCATATCTTCTGGTATAGCAACTCCTGCTACATCCAAAACTGTTGGTGCAAAATCTATATTTTGTACTAAATCACCATTTAAACTTGATGGCGCAATTAGTTCAGGATATCTTATTAATAGTGGTGTTCTAAAGGACTCCTCATACATAAAGCGCTTATCGAACCAACCATGTTCTCCTAAGAAAAACCCCTGATCCGATGTATAAACCACCATCGTATTCTCCGCAAGCTGTTTTTCATCTAAATACTCCAATAAGCGTCCAATATTTCTATCAACACTTTTTATAACTCCCAAATAATCTTCCATATAGCGTTGATATTTCCATAAGGTCAACGCTTGCCCCTTAGGCGAATTTCTTAAAAAATCTTCATTGATCGGTCCATAAACTTTTTGCCACTGTACCTTTTCGTCTTCATTGAGTCGATTAAAACGTTCTTTATAAGCGCCTTTGTACCAATCGAGAAATTCTTCATAATTCAATTTCTCCAAAATCTCAGGTGCAACTTTGTTATCTGCGCTTAAGGCCATATGGTCTGCAATGCGCATTTCGGCTTCAACAGACGCTTTACTCTTGGTTTTGTATTCATCGAATAAGGTTTCTGGCACTGGGATCTTTTTAAACTTAAAATCCTCTAAATCGTGCATTGATGGCCACCATTGTCTATGTGGCGCCTTATGATTATACATCAGCATAAAAGGCTTGGATGTATCCCTAAGCGAATCGAGATAGAAAATAGCCTTATCAGTGACAACATCTGTAACATAGCCCTTTGTTTTTATCTCTCCTTTAGGTGTTAATAATTCTGGATGATAATAATGCCCTTGATCTGGTAGCACTTCCCAATAATCAAAACCTTTAGGCTCAGATTTTAAATGCCACTTGCCGTATATGGCAGTTTCATAGCCTTCTTTTTGAAGCAACTTAGGAAAGGTAACTTGTGTCGTATCAAAAACATCCAAATTATCGCGCACACTATTAAGATGGCTAAACTTTCCTGTTAACGCCACAGCTCTACTTGGGGAACATATAGAATTGGTGACAAACGCTTTTTTAAACAACATCCCTTCTCTTGCCAGGCGGTCTATATGCGGAGTTTCTATCAATGTGTTATCATAGGCACTTAGAGCTTGATAGGCATGGTCATCCGTAATGATAAAAACAATATTTGGCTTTTCGTTTGACGTGTTTTTTTGCTCATTCTTTTTGTCTGTCTTACAGGCAAAACAAAGAAATAGTATCAGTATAAAAGGTAATCTGTTCATAAAAACATATATTGATGATTAGATTAATCTAATTTGTTTGTCATTTTGAATTCTAATTTCCCACCATTAATAATTTGGTCGAAGGAAATCTTATGGTCTTCAATTAAATTATCGTTCATGAAGACACTATCAGTAAAGTTATTGTTTTCTGAAAAGTTTTCAGTTGTCATAGAAAACTTTTTCCCATTTGCCAACTGTATTGTAGCTTCTGAAACTTGAGGTGCACCTATAACAAATGTTCCGTCAGAAGAATTTACTGGGTAAAAGCCTAAAGTAGATAAAATATACCAGGCGCTCATTTGCCCACAATCGTCATTGCCAATCATGCCATCAGGTGTGTTGTTATGAAATTCCTCCATGACACGTTTAATATATTTCTGACCCTTTTTGGGTGTATGGGAAAACGCATACAAATACAAAATATGATGACTGGGCTCATTACCATGTGCATATTGCCCAATCATAGCTTCTTGGCCTAAAAACTTATTTGGGTTTAGAGCTTCTGTCGTAAAAAAGGTATTAAGATGGTTTGTAAATTCGGTTGTTCCCCCAAGTAGTTCTATCATCCCGTCAACATCATATTGCGCTGGTGTCCAAAAATATTGCCATGCGTTAGCCTCCGTATAATCCCCTGGATTGTTTAAAGGTGATGTCGCCGTCAATGGATCAAAAGGTGTTCTAAAATGGCCCTGTGTGTCTTTTCCTCTAAAGAGTTTTGTTTCTGGATCGAATAGATTTTTATAATAATTGGCACGTTGTGTAAAGGTGGTATATATGGTTGAATCACCAAGCTTTTTTGCCATTTGCGCCACAGCATAATCGTCAAAACCACTTTCTAATGTTCGTGAAACTGATTCATTATCAAGTTTATCAAACGGATAATACCCATATTGATTATACAATTCCCAATCGGAATTTATATGACTTTCTGTGGAGGTTTCTACCATAGCTTGCAATGCTTTTTGAGCATCAAAACCTGTAAACCCATTGTTATAAGCTGACAATATCATTGGGATGGCATGGTTTCCAATCATACAATAGTTATCTTGACCCCAAGCTGTCCAAATGGGTAAAAAGCCAGCAGCATCATGATGCAATAACATTGAGTTTACAATACCATCAATTCTTTCTGGTGCAACTATTTGTAATAATGGAAAAGCTGCTCTATAGACATCCCAAATGGATAAAGTTGAATAATACGCTTTATTTGGAGCCGTAGCAATTTCATCATTCGCTCCGCGATATTTACCATCCACATCGGCTATGTTTGATGGTTGCAAGAACAAATGATACAAAGAGGTATAAAAAATTTCTTTTTGCTTTTTAGGAGCTTCAATTTGAATGCGATTTAAATAATCATCCCAAGTGGATTGGTTATGGGATTTCACAGCTTCAAAATCCCAGTGCGGAATTTCGGTCACTAAATTGAGTTTTGAGCCATCAACGGAAACCGAGGATAAGGCTATTTTTACTTTAAGTTGTTTATCATCTTTCAGCTTAAATGCGGCATCATACTTTGGGGCCTTGTCATTTTCAGCCTTTGGTAATTCTTCAATACTCGAGAATGGTTCACTGAACTGGATTGTATAAAAGTACTTTCGTTTTACCCAATTATCGGTTAACGCATATCCTGAAATTGTGCTGTCGTTTTCAATGGTTACTTTGCTATCTAACACCAATCCTTTTTGACTATTCTCATCAAACACAAAACGTAGGCCGTGCTGAAGATTAATAAATACATGAGCTTCTCTTGACGGAAATATATATTGATGAAATGCGACGCGTTCTGAACAGGTTAATTCTACCTTCACTTCATCTTTTTTAGTTAGAGCATAATAACCAACCTCAGCTTTTTCAGTGTTCTTAAAATAGCTATTCCTTAAAGCCTCTTTTTCTTTTGAATAGGGCAATAACAGCACATCACCCATTTCGTTAATACCAGTACCACTAAACCTAGTTTGAGAAAATCCAAGCAATAACGTATCTCTATATTGATAACCACTGGTGTGATTCCATCCATAATCCTTATTGTCTGGCCCTGGTTGTACCATACCGAATGGCATAGATGGTCCAGGAAAGGTATGACCAGTACCATCAGTGCCAATAAACGGATTTACTAATGCTCTGTTAGTACTGAGGTCGGTTTTAATATCGTCTTGATGATTTGTTTTTTCGTTTTTGCAGGATAGAAAAAGAGCAATGGTTAAAAGTAAAAGACAGTATCTCATAATTTATATTTATTTGTCACTTCGAGTGATTCGCTTAAGGCGAATCGTATCGAGAAGTTTTAAGTTCTCGATACAATCACACTAAGGTGTGACCACTCGAAGTGACCATTGTTTTTATTATTTATAATTTTATTTAGTCCGTTCTTCCTTCCAATTCTCAATTCTCTGCTGAAACTCCTTTACCTTTTCTGGATTAGCCTCTGCCAAATTATTATCGTTCCTTGGATCTTTATTCATGTCGAATAACCCAATGGTCTCCGTAGTGAGATTCCATTGAAAAAACCAATCATTCGTCCTCGCCCAATAGGCTTCAATCTTCATACCCATCATATCCTCTTCCGAACGCATTTGGGTGGCTTTTCCTATAATGATATCCCTATCGGTCTTATTGGTGTTTTCTATTAGAGCTTTATAGGATTTTCCAAAATAATCTTTGGGCACCTCGACATTGATATAATCTAAAATAGTGGCTGGAATATCGGCACTATGCATCAATGCTTTAGATTTGGCGTCTGCTTTGATTTTATCTTTCCATGAAAAGATTATTGGAGTTCTAAAGGATTGATCATAAACAGATAATTTACCTTTATCGCCACCATTGTGCCAACGCAAGGAGTCGTGTCGAAACTCTTGATGTGGTTCCTGTTCCCAACCATTATCATTCACATAAACAAATAGCGTATTATCAAACTCTCCTTTTTCTTTTAAGTACCTCACAAGTTCACCCACTCCATCATCAAACCAAGTACAATTGGCATAATAACGCTTGGCTGACTCCGTCATGTCCTTGTCCTTATAAATATTATAATACTTATCTGGAGCATCAAATGGATAGTGTGGTAACTCTGGTGCAAACCAGATAAAGAAGGGTTGCTCTTTGTATTTCTCTATAAAATCATAAACAGGTTGCATCGTAGCTCTAGCTAATTGCCTGCCATCACCTCCCATAAATTGTAAGAACCAGTCGTCATTTTTCTTATCACCTTTTTTCCAACCTTTGGTCATACCTTCATCAAAACCACCATTTTGATAGTTGAATTCCCACCATTTTCCGCCTTGAAAACTTTTATAACCTTGTTTTGCCAGTATTCTTGGAAGCGTTTCAAAATGCAGCATCGCATGGTGTTTAAAACCAACGATCGAATCTTCAGGTATTTGTCTTTCCTCTATTAACTTTTCTACATATTGCTCATGGTTTATAGGCAGCGTTCCCGTCATTAAGGTTTGTAAAGATGGTCTGCAATGGTTTTGTGGCACATAACCTTCAGTGAATAAGGTTCCACTTGCCGCTAACTTATCCATGTTTGGTGTTTGTACATAATCGGCGCCCATAAACCCAAAATACGGATAGCCTTGGTCATCGCCAACTAATAGAATAATATTGGGGTTATCTTCAGTCTTTTGAATCTGCTCACTTTCAACTGTTTTTTTAGCGTCTTCCTTACAAGCTACTAGTGTTACTAGCAGTACAAAAAATAGTAGTATTTTTTTCATTTTTATAAAATTTTAATCTTTAATAATAGCCGAGTTTTAGTTTTACTTTCTCTTTATATTTTCTACCTATAGGTATGGCGATTCCTTGTAAATTGATTTGTGTAGGCGAAAATGATGTGATATGCCCAATGGATACAATAAAAGACCTATGGACTCGTAGAAATCTCTCGGCAGGCAATAGTTCTTCCATCGCAGAAATGCTATTGTAACTCGTAATTTCTTTATCTGTCGTTTTTACTTTTACATAGTTTTTTAAGCTCTCAACAAAAATAATGTCCTTTAAAAGTACCTTTTGTAATGCCTTGCCTTTTTTTAAATAAATAAAGGCTTCATAAATATCTTTAACCAGCTTTTGATTCTCTTCTTCAAGCCGCTCGGCCTTTTTCTGTGAGTTATTCCAAAACTTATACAATGTATAAGCAAAAGGAAGGATCAGTGCCAAGTTGACATCAAGTAACGTATTCATAAATTCCGTTACTTTAAAATAATGTTCGCTTCTATATGGCAAATGACGTCCTTCAACTATAAATAACATGACCACACGTTGCAGTATGGCAGATAAGAAAAGAAGCAAACTAAACCATACAATGAACTTGATATATTTTTTCTTTAAAAAGAACCTAGGAATCAATACATATAAAGTGCCATAAACCAAGAACATTCTTGCAGGAAGACTCCATAATTGCACCATAAAATTCCTATAATAATTATGGTCGTATGTCCCCCAGATTACTGAGAAAAACAACGTAAAGGCAATCCAGTATAAAGCATGTATTCGAAATGCTTTATTTGACATAAATCTAAGGTTCATAACTTATTCGTGGGATTACCCTCTAATTTAGTTAGATTTTATTAAAACGGATGCCTTAGGTTCAATTTTCAATTTAATGGCTTTGTTATCTTGTTTTACATCAGCATTATTTAAAACATCTACATATGGGCCCGAAAACTTCACCTTAACACTTACATTAATAGTTTTGTCATCAGAATTTATAATCGTAATAACTTCGTTGTTTTCGTCATATCTAGAATAGGCTAACACTTTATCGGAATCTGATATCGACAAAAACTCAATTTCGCCATATGCCAATACTGGATGCGCTTTCCTAATTTCGATTAGTTTTTGATGATAGTTGAATAAATCATTATTAAAGACTACTTCATCAACTGGTCTTTTTTGGTCAAAAGGATGAGCTGTTTCATCTTCAAAAGTATAGTCTGGCCAGATTAGTGGTTTCCTACAAGACGGGTCGTCTGCGCCCCACATTCCCATTTCGTCTCCTGCATATATGTGTGGTGAACCTATATAAGTGTATTGTTGAACCAATAAGAGTTTTAATATTTGATAAGTATTAGCATCTGGCTTGTGAATTTTGTATTCAGGATTTTCGTGAACCTTGCAGTAATACTTGTATTTGTTCTTATTGAACAACGATGTTAAAACTCTAGGGGTATCAAAACCACCTGTATAATTCATCATGGCGTAATTGTTTGGCTTTCTCAAATTGCTTCTAAAGAAATTGAGACTATCTATATATTGGTTTACCGATATTTCATTTGGCGATTTGTTGAGATAATGGCGTGTTGCCCTATACCATCTGTAGTTCATCACGGCATCAAAAATATCGCCTCTTAAAAAAGGTTCTGGGTCTAATAATTTATCTGGCCATTGCTCCCACCAAATTTCACCTAATAAATACGCGTCAGGATTGATGTTTCTTACGTGCTTTCTAAAATCCCTCCAAAACCCAAGCGGTGTTTCTGCAGCTACATCTAAACGATAACCATCAACACCATCGGATACATCGCCATCCTGATTTGGGTCTAGCCAACGACTAGCTACATTAAAAATATGTTGCTTTGCAGAAGCATCGTAGATATTCCCCTCAAATGACGTTAGACTTATGGACGCATCTTGTTTTTGTGTTTCTCTTATTTCGGGCAAGGTATGTACACCAACCCATCCATGATACTTAAACTCATTTTCCTCGGTTTTGGGATCGTCAAAATGTTCTACCCAATACCAATCTTTAAATTTAGAATTCTCCTGATGTTTTAATACATCCTTCCATGCCCAAAATGTATTTCCTGTATGATTCCACGAGTAATCTAAAATCACCCTTATCCCTCTTTCATGAAATGCTTTAATGACTTTTAAAAACAGTTGATCTGCCGAAGTCATCTGCCATGTACTAGGATCGTCTGGAATTTCAGAAGCCATTATTTTTTTGTCACCTTCAGGATCCGGTCCAAAATTGACATCGATATGCCGCCAGTTTCTTGCATCATATTTATGAAGTGAAGGAGAATCGTTTAAGGGTCTGAAATAAATCGCCGTAATACCTAAGGAATCAATATAATCGATCTTGTCTAATACACCTTGTAAATCACCTCCATACCTGCGCATTTGCACTTTATCTACAAACTTATGTGTTGGATTACCGTAAAAATCTTTCCTTCCATCTAGTTCCGAAAAAAACGGATCCGCTTTATACCAGTCTTGTGTCCATGGTGTAATTTTCCATGAATCTGGGATTTTTCCTGGGAAAGTACCTATAATATCTTCAGCAGTAGGATCATTTGTTTTATCCCCATTCCTAAATCGTTCTACTGCTATTTCGTACCAAATAACATTTTTTGACCATGCTGGCGGATTAGAAAACTCAGTACTATTGCCCGCCACATCAATGTGTTCAGGTTTTGTTTCTGAATCTTTGCATGCTACAATTAATAACAACCCAAAAAATACAAGTGCGTGTTTTTTCATTTTAAAGATTTATGTATGCTGTAATTTATAATGCATTATTTAATCTTCAAGCTATTTTATACAAACGACAGCCTAAATAATTCATAAAACACTTTTAGCAATTAACATCCCATAACCTTTTAGAACGATTTTATCAGAATCAATAGTTGCATTTTGACCATATACAATCTCTTCAAGTTTGTAATGACCGTCTTTATTTAGGCTTATTAATTCTTCAGATGTATTAATAATTACATAACGAACTTCATTTTCGAACTGACGTTTAAAAGCAATGATGTTCTCCTGATCTACAAAAAATGGTTCATAAGTCCCTTGTTGAAATGCTCTGTTTTGTGTTCGAATAGAAATTAGTGCTTTGTAATGATGCCAGAGAGAATTCTTATCCTTTTTTTGCGCTTCTAAATTAAGCGTATTAATCGCCTCTGTATTCCAGAACGATTGCTCCCACCATTCGCCTGTATCTTTATACCATAGGGCATTACCTAATGTCGTTTTGTCTGCTGTCCAAGGAAATGCTTCTCTTACAGGAATGTGATTGGCATCACTTCCCCATTCACTAGTCTGCCCAGTTAATCCGAGCTCTTGTCCGTAATAAATGGATGGTACGCCTGGTAACAAAATGTTTAATACTGCAGCAACACGTTTTTGGCCTTCATTATTATTCACCACCGAAGCCCACCTTGCTGTGTCGTGGTTTTCTAAAAAGTTAACCGTAAACGTACTATCCGTAAATTTCGACATGCTTTCCTTAACGACTTTATGAATACGATTTGGATCCATTTTTACACCATTTGATGTAGGATCTATATACATATCGTGCGTTCCTTCTTCACCTGCAATAGCAAACCGAAGTGGAAAACTGAAAGCTGCATCTGCACCACTTAGGCTTACCATTTTCTCGCCGTACTCGTTCCAGTTGGATTGTTCACCCAAAACAAAAATATTAGGATTAATTGCTTTACATTCTTTGAAAATTGGTTTCCAAAAGTCTTGATACATATTGGTAAAAAGTCCTTTATAATCAAGATCGTCCATAATATGGTCTATTCTAAAGCCATCAACACCATCATTAAAGTTGCCATCTTTGTTTGGATCTACCCAGTAAGTGTAAAAATCTGTCATCCATTGTTTTACCGTTTCATTATTTAAATCGAGAAATACAATATGGTGCTTATCACCTGGCCAAGCTGTAAAATCGTGTAAAGGTGATTTAGAAGGCATAAAAATCTGTTCAGGATAATGGTTTAAGCTATCCGAATAGTAAATGAAATCGGAATATTCTGAATCTGGATTTTTATAGGAATCATCAAACCATATATTACCGCTCTGTGCATATTGGGTTTCCATATCCATTAAAAACTTTAGTCCCTTCTTATGAACAGCTTTTACGAAATTGATGTAATCTTCTTTTGTTCCATACTCTTGATCTATGTTTTCATAATTGGTTGGAAAATAGTTATGGTAAAACCCAGATTCGTACAATGGCGTAAACAAAATCGTTGTAACTCCTAATTCCTTTAAATAATCTAATTTTTCTACAAATCCATTGAGATCACCATGTCTATCACCATTGCTATCATAAAAACTACGTTGCATTACATGGTAAATGACTTCGTCATTCCAATTAATTAGTTCATTTACAACTGTTGGTTCAACATTTTCAGATTTTTGATGTTGTTGACAGGAACTGAAAATCAGAACGATACATAAAACAATTAAAGATTTATTTTTCATTGGTCTCGTTTTTTGGAAAGGTGACACGTCTTAGTACTGTTTTTCCTATCGGAACAAGTTGAACATTGATGCTATTATTTGAAGCGTCAAACAATTCCCCTTGAAGTAATAATTTCGCACCATAGAATGTGGCTTCGTTTAAATTAGATTTAAGATTAAAGTTTGTAGTTTCATTTAATGTCAAACCTTCGTAGGACTTATTCTTCGGGAAACAATAGTAATCCCTGAAACCATTCTCATACTCTTTTATAGTTTCCTCTATATGCGGAATTTCTAAAGCATATACCAATGGGCCTTTTTGTAAATAGACCTCGTCATTATTGGCTGAATGGACTTTAATTTCATTTTTAAAACGTACTGTCAAAGTATCTTGGTTACGCCATTCTTTTGATATCATATAATAGCCATTCTCAAAGCCTTCAAAAACACTTTCATCTTCTATTCCGTCTGACCATTTTGGTTGTCGCACATAGAATTTAAACGTTTTTGGAGTGTCCATTGAAAATTTAAATGTCACCTCATCAGACATTGGGTAATTGGTAATTTGTTCAATTGAAATTTCAGATTCATCAACTTTTATAGTTAGCCTTGAAGGGCCAAACATAGTCACAGCAATACCGTCTTCTTTTTTCATCCACATTTGCTCTAGAAAATAAGTGAAATTTCTGCCATAATTGGGTACACAGCACACAGCTGGCTCAGAATGTGTTGGCGAGTATTTATAACGTGGGTCTTCTCTAGATTCGCCATTCTCATGGTGATGCCCATCTAACACATAACAATTATCCGTTTTGCCATAAGTAATGGCTGTACCTTCTTCATTTCTAAAACCTAACATACCATTGTAGGTCAGTTTTTCAGCGGCATCAGCAAAGTCGACATCCCCTGTTTTTTGAATTAAACTTCCGTAAGAATTGCGCAATTCTAACATAGTACAATACTCACTACCTGTATGTGTTGGATGCGCTTCTAACTTTGCAATCCATTCGTTACCATGACCTGCACCACTAGGCAAAATACAAGGTTCTAACTTTGCCAACATATTGTCATAAGCGGTTTTAAGCTCTGGATAGCCCGTATTATAATACGCATTGGCCATCGTACGGATATGCTCATAAGTGTGCACAGCATGACCTTCGAACATTGAATCTTTTTGTACTAAGTACGGATAGCGCAAATCGTTAAACGATCTATTAATAGAATAGGTTGAAAATGCCTTATATAAATAAGTCGCATAATCTTGATACGCTTGATTTTGAGTAATTCTGAATAAGGTTTCACAAACATCCGTAAGCATTAGGCCGTGGGTAACACCCCCAAAAGCATTCTTTAAATAAAATGGGTTTTTTGAACGTTCCCCATAATTATCCATAGTGACTTTCATTCCCTTTTCTACAGCTTCTAAAACGGCTTTATCATTAGTAAACTCGTAGTAGGCTAACATAGTTCTAAACGCGGTAGTTTGCGCCCAAAGTTCGCCATTGGACCCTTCGTGTTGGTATCGTAAATTGGGCTTGTAAATGCCTATATAACCATCTTTGTCTTGCGAAGCCAGTAGGTTTTTGACAATAGCATGGGATTGCGCTATCGCTTCTTTATTATCAGTTAAAAATGCGTGCCTTATAAAACCATCCCACCAGTTGCCTATGGTTTCAGAATTCCACCACATAATAGACTGTTCCCATTCTGCTCCTGTAAGTACTAAATCACCCATTTCTGGAACGTCCTCTAAGCCTCCACGTCTGGCAGAATTGTATATATCATCTGATGCTATACCTGGATACAACTCATCCAAAGCACCAACGACACCAGTTTCAAGATCGTTCTTCATCATATTTAGAATCCAACCTTTAGGCTTTACACTCCCAGTTGGAAACTGCTCGAATTTTGGTTGTAAGGGATTTTCAGGATTTTTAAAAAATGTCAATTGATCGCTATCATCGATTATGGTTTCAGCGACCTTATTTACATTTTCGGAAAAATTTTCGCCCTGTGAGTTTTTATCTTCTTTCTTACATGAAGAAAGGGCTAATATGCAACCTATAATGACAATTCTATTCATGTTAAGTGGGTTTTAAGGTAATCTTTCATCTTTAAATTTATGGCTTTCTGATTAGCTAGGGGGTTTTTGGTGAATGGTTCTTCTGGCATATAGGGAAAAGGCCCAAATTCTGGTGTAATCGTAAATTGATATTTTCCGTTATGAAGCCTTATTATTTGCTTCCACCAGTCTAAATACTGCTCAAGATAGGCTTCCCATTCTGGAGCAAATGGGTCATTAATCTGTGGCGTTTGCTCAAAACCTATCCTAGCATGAAGATGTTGAATGTGCAGAATTACCTTCGCAATAATATCTTCTTGATTTTGAAGCATAGATTCTGAAACCACACACCAATGGGATAAGTCGCCTACAAGTTTTATTTCTGGAAACTTTTCTAAATATTTTAATGTTGTTAACGCATGAAATGTGAAGCGACCTCTATGTATCTCATGATATACTGGAATATTGTACTTCGCAGAAAAGTTTTCAACAGTTTCGATGATTCTGCAATTATCATCAAAAGAAAAATAATCGCGCCCAGTATGCGAGTTGATGAAATTAGGTTGGTAATGCACGAGGTTTTCCAGTCGCTTTATCACACGTTCTAGATAACTACTTGGAGTTTCTGGCTGTAAACCTAAGACTTGTTGCAATACACAAATAAAATCTGGGTTTTGTTGCCTCTCCTTGTTAAGTGTATCATAGAAGGCGGTTTCAAATATAGCATCCTTAGGAACATTAATCTCAATACCATCAAAACCATTAGTTTTAACGATATTGAGAAATGCTTCTAAATTTAATGCTTCACTTCCCCAAAATGGATATAGAAACCTTAATTGCATTAATATAAAACAGGGTTTATTGGTGTATTAATAACCTCTCCTACTTTAGCGCCCGGACACCAGGTTTCCCAATCATTCTCTTGACCCGAATTTGTTGGTTGTTTTAAGGTCATATCCTTATCCATATAAATTATGGTCATTACTTTTCGCATCTGGTCCGTAGTGTTGGCACCTGCACGATGGAATACCCAACCTGAGTGAAAACTAATCTCTCCTGCATCAAAGGGTTCAATAACGTGTTTAAAATCGGTAACCTTAAGTCGCTTTTCTATTTGGGTTTCGCTATCATCACCAATTGACAATTCTCTTCCCTCCATAATCTCATGACTCCCTGCGCTAAATTCTAAAGGCCCCATTTCTAAGGGTGTTTTTTGTAAAGGTATCCAAGCTGTAATGGTCTTATCTGTTGATAAGGGCCAATAATGCTGATCGGCATGCCATGGCGTAATGCCACCACCAGCTTCTTTAAATAAGGCTTGATCGTGGTACAAACGCACACCATCCACTTGCATTAGGTCTGCCGCTATTTTTGCAATACGTTTACTGAAAATCAAATCTTTAACAGCTTCATCTTTTGTCCAGAGATTAAAGAGCTGAAGGAAAGCTTTTCCATAAGTGGTACGTTCCTCTAGCGGTTGATCTTCTTGGTTTAATTCATTAACGCGTTTTGAAATCACACCATTAAAGTAATCTAAGGTGTCCTTATCTAATACATTCTTTAACTTAATGTAACGATGCTTTTGGTAGAATGCAATTTGTTCATCCTTTAATGTGTATAACTCGTCCAATACTGTTTTTGTTTCCATAGTCTTTATTGATTGTTTACACCACAAAATTATCTCGACCTATTTAGATTATTTTTTTAGATTTTAACCACAACTATGCGTATTTAAACATTTTTTAATTAATTTTAATCTCATATAAGTTTATATAAAGCATATGAGACCAGAATTAGAACAACTTAACATCAAGAACTCTGAGCAGTCTTTCCGTTTTTTTCAAATGGAACTCGATGCTTTTGTTCCTTTTTGGCATTATCATCCTGAACTAGAACTTACATTGATAGTAAAAGGTGAAGGTACCCGCTTTGTTGGAGATTCTATTGAGCCTTTTTCTGATTTTGACTTAGTGCTACTCGGAAAGAATTTACCACACCATTGGGTAAGTGTTAAGGAAAAACCAATAGTAACTCAAAAAACAATTATTTTTCAGTTTAATGAAACTATCTTTGATGGTTTTAAAGAATGCCAACATTTTAAAGCTTTTTTTGATTTGGCCTTAAAAGGTATTCATTTCAAAAATCCTTCAGAGTCTATCGTAAATAGAATTCTAAATTTTGAGTCTTTGACTGCTTTAGAACAACTCACCTCTTTGATGTTGTTACTCCAAAAACTATCAGCTCATGCGAATAAAAAGCTATTAGCTTCAGAATCCTATTCCCATCTAAGCAAAAAAAGCTTTACTGAACAAAAATTCTCGGAGGTGAATAATTACATTTTGGAACATCTTGATAAAAAACTAAGTGTAGATCACATGGCTGAAATTACGCATATGGTACCTCAGTCGTTTTGCCGTTGGTTTAAAAAGCACTCCGGGCATTCGTTTATTAACTTTCTGAACCGAACTCGTATTGAAGTATCTTGCCACTATTTATTAACCTCGACTGAATCCATTCAAAACATTGCGTTTTCTTGTGGTTTTGAAACCATAAGTCATTTTAATAGAACGTTTAAAAAAATTAAAGGCTTTAGTCCATCACACTTTAGAAGAAAGGATAGAAACAAAAAAGTTACATAGAAGGTTTTATATATGACTCTGGGTTGTGTCAGTAGGTTTGCCTACTTTTTTTAAGCTTAGATTTGGCTTAAATGAGCCTAAGACCAGCTCCACAATTAGCGGTAGAATATTTAATTGCCCTATAAACTGTTCTTTATGTTCTTTCTCTAAAAATGTTTCGCTAATACTTCCGGTTGGAATAGATTCTTTAGCTAATGCCACTAGCTCTGGCATCATTGGCACTAAAAACACAAAGGCGTTTATCGTTAAAAATGCTACAGCAATAAACTTAATCTTTAACCATGTAGGTTTCTTTTTGAAAGAGATATACAACAAAACATCTGATATCACCTTTAATGCTAATCCTGGTAATATTAGTATGTAAGCGCTCTGTTCCTTGTAAACATAAACATTGTGAATAGCTTCTATGTCAGCATCTTTAAAAATGATTCCGATTACGATATGAGACAGAATACCACCAACATACGTGATGGTTCCTATCTCTTGTATAAAATCAAGGGCTTTATGATATCTCATATTCTACGTGAAAAGACTAGTAGTGATATTCCACCTAAGATTACTAAAATACTTGCTGTCAATAGACCATCCATAACATTATCCATCGTTGCCATTAACAGAATAAACCCACCTATAAGATTTACAGCTCCAGCAATAAGTCTACTCATGAGAATTCGCTTATTAATTTTATGTTTAGAACTTAACACCGTAAACGCAAAAAGTAATTCGAATAATCCATAAGCCACAATAAAGTATGTAGTTGTCAGTAGAAATGACTCCAAAGAATTTACTGATGATCCTACTATAACTCCATAAATGATAAGGCCTACGCCTTGAGCCATATGGTATTGATTTGCCACCTTAGGAAGCTCTTTGTGTTTAGAGAATAGAAAACTACCAATCCCTGCTAAAACCATACATATCGGCATTACAATTTTTGATGTTTGAACTCCTAATTGGTCCGAAAAGAATAAGGTAAGTCCCGCACATATCATCATAAGACCACTAAAGGCCAAATACATTGTTTGTTTCATCTTTATATTGAATTTTAGTTAGTGTAGCTCTCCTTTTTCACCATCTACCCATCGTTGCATCATGACTCTTTGTGCAGGTGTTTGCTGTGTGCCCCCTGCCAAAATATCCAGAAATCTATCCCATAGATTTTTCTTTTGAGTTGCTTCTTTTTTAATGGCTTCATAAGCTTTCATATACTCATCTGAATATTGATGTGCTTCTTCTTTAGAATACTTAGGTGGTATATTTTTTAAGATAGTATCGGTGAGTTCGTCTACCTCATCAGGACTATATGACTCAATCATTTTTAGCTGAATGCCACATGCACTTGCTTCATTCTGAATTCTATCATGAGAGTTGTATATTTCTGACCAGATGGATTTCCAATGCTCCAATTCATTTTCTGGTAAAGAGGATTTCCCAATGGTTTCTAAGTCACTAAGGTTTGAAGCAATATTTTTACTGAACTGTAGATGCTTTTCCCAACCTTCCGAAATACCTACCGAGTTTTTAGATTTTATTTTATCAATCGCCGAATTCAAAATCACTTTTAAATGGCCAAGGTTATCCATATACTTATTAAACTCCGATAGCCATTGGTCTTTTGTACTAAGGTTTGCATACTTTTTAACTAAGCTGGCTGCCTCCTTTAAATTGCTCTGAATAATAGACCCTGCTTTGTTCATTGCAGTCCAGTTATCACTTGCCGAAATTGCTAAATGACGTATTGACACAACAGCTTCAATGACTGGATTAAAATTTTGTTCTTCCATATTATTTATGTTTAGTATTATCTAAATGCAAATTCTTCATCGTAAATGTGCTTTTGCTTTACACCTTCCATTTTGAGTTGCGTTGTAATGTTCTTTTTTAAAGCTTCTGGTCCACAGATGAGATAGGATTTTTCTTTTGGCTCTCTTAAGCTCAAATCTTCGACCGAAATATGTCCTTTGTCTGCAGAATCCCATAGGACAAATTCGAATAATGGGTTTTTAGTTTCAAGCTTTTCTAACGCTTCTTTATAAGGGGCTTCACTTTTATTATTTACACACCAAAAGAGTGTTACTTTATTGGTATAGTAATCCTTGATAAGTGAAAGAAATGGTGTAATCCCAATACCACCAGCAATCCAAACCTGTTCTCTTTCTTTTGAGTAACTACTTGAAAACCTACCATAAGGACCTTCTACCATTACTTCATGAAATGACTTTAATTCTGAGACTAACTTGTTGGTATAATCCCCTAATCCTTTAATGGTAATCTTTAGGTTGTCATCGTGTGGATGGCTACTTAATGTAAAAGGATGCTGTTCTCTTTTACTTATGGATGGAAACATGAAAAATGCGAACTGACCAGCTACATATTTTAGCTGTTCTGTTTGAGGTTCCATTTCAATCTCAATAATCTCATTACCTAGCTTCTTAACTGACTTTACTATATAAGTCAGTTTTCTATTAAAAAACCCAAATAGGAAAGCTTTATACATCCATGCACCTACACCCACGAAAGCCATTCCAAAAACATACACTCTAGTAATTGGCAGCTCTTTTACCAAACTATCTACTAGAATACCATGAACGACTCCCATGACATAGAAAACTCCCATGAGTTTATGGAAATTAATCCATTTATGATATTGGATCTTCTTCTTAAAAATTGGTGCCGCAGAGAGAATTACACCAATAATGATTAAGATGAATGCATAAAACCCAAGTGGCTTTCCTACATTGAACGCTACTAAATCTCTAGGAACAACGATAAAGTGAGCCAGCAAAAGAAATACAGCGATAACCCCCGATCTTCTGTGAATAAGATACATTTTGTCAAGACCACCGAATAAGTTCTCAACCCATTTGACTCTTGTGGCCATTAAAAAATTGAATGCAAAAACGGTAACTACCCACGAAGAGAATACTTCTCCCAATATACGATGTGGGTTTTTCCATGATGTATTAGTGAGCTCACCAAATAGCATGGTGTCTGAAGAAACTTCTTTGAATGAACCATTATAAGAGTATAAATCAATAGCCCAAAAAATGAAGTGAATCCCTACTACAATAGGGAAGTAAATTTCTTGTTTTAAGACGCGCATAGGAATAAGTTTTGGGCAAACTTACCTATGCTTCATATTTTTTAATTGTATAAATTGGTCATTCTTACCTTTGTATAATTGGGAAGGTGTTTTGCCTGTGTGTTTCTTTACTTCTCGTATAAAATGAGCCTGGTCAAAGAATCCTCTTTCCGGAAAGAACTCACCATCTCTTATTTGAAAATATGACCTGTAGCACTTTTGAATGTTAAGGTATTTTTTGAGTGATACACCTATATACTTACTTAAGTAGCGGTTTATTTCTCTTTGAGACCAGTAAATTTGAGAAGCTACTTCACCTGCTTTTATATCTTCATATTGGCTATATAAGAACTGACTTAGTCTAAGTCGGTTAGATTTTATCTCATCTTCTCTTGGAAGTCGTTTTAAAATGATATGCTCAAGCTGTTCGACTACTTTGGGAAATGTGGTGAATTCCATTTTATCAACATCAAAGTATTCTGTTTTTAGTTGTTCGACAGAATTTAATATCGATTTGATTTCCCCTCTTAAAATATATTCAGGTGCAATAACTTTAAATCGAATACCATATGTAATGATTCTTGGTTGGACCACAATGTCTATTTCTTTAGCCCAAAGCCCTGTTAAAAAATAGGCGGTTATTTTACCATCCAATACCTGAATGATTAGCTTAAAATACGCATCTGGACAAATCGTGATTTCTTCGGACCTATCAGATTCGTTACGCGCTTCAAAATAAGACGCCACATAATTCTCTAAAGCTTTGGATGGATATAATTCTGAATATTTATGTGTAAGACTTATCGACATATTTTGATACAAAATTGCGCAACCTATCATTAATAGTCAATTAATGATTGTATAAATTGGTCATTCACTACCATCTGTTCCACTCTCAAAATAGCAAAAAAACTACAAAACCTTGTAAATCATAGGATTTACAAGGTTTTAGTTTAAATCAATACTGATTCTAGTCGGGGTGGCAGGATTCGAACCTGCGACCTCCGCGTCCCAAACGCGGCGCGATAACCGGGCTACGCTACACCCCGAAAACAGCTGATGCTGAAAAAAATCATTATTTAAAATCCCAAGTCTCAAAACAACTCAATCAATTGAGTAGTCCGAAAACTGGGCGGAGTCTATTTTTATAGATACTCCCAAAGAAAGAGTTAACTTATGAGTTAGCTGACTTTCAAAAATCGGATTGCAAATATAGACTTTTTCTTTAGAAACCAACAACATTTTTCTAACTTTAGAATCTAGTTTTCAATTGAGATTAAACATGAAATTAAAACTCCCTATTATCTGCCTAATTCTGATTAGTATCTTGACCTGTGCGCAAGACAAAAATCCTACCAATACTGAAAACGATTACAAAATTGTGGTCCCTGAACTAAACATCCCGTGGGGATTTACCTTTCTGCCCGACGGCTCTATGTTAATCACCGAAAAAGCAGGTGAACTCATTCATTATAAGAATGAAAAAAAAACTACAATTTCCGGATTACCAGAAATTTATGTTAGAGGGCAAGGTGGTTTTATGGATGTTGTGCTTCATCCTAATTTTGAAGATAATAACTTAGTCTATTTTTCATATGCGTCTTCTGAAGGTGAAGGAAACGGAGGAAACACCACAATTGCCAAGGCCAAACTAGAAAATACAAGTCTTAAGGATTGGAATGTTTTATACAAAGCCGAGCCCAATACGAGACGTGGACAGCATTTCGGATCTCGTCTTGTATTTGATAAGGACGGTTATTTATATTTCACCATTGGAGATCGTGGAGATAGAGAAGTTAATCCTCAAGACATCACTAGAGACTGCGGAAAAGTCTATCGCATTAATGATGACGGAACTATCCCAACCGATAATCCCTTTTTTAATAAGGAAAGCGCCAAAAAAGCTATTTACTCTTACGGACACAGAAATCCACAGGGTATGACATTGCATCCAAAAACCGGAGCTATCTGGACACATGAACATGGCCCAAAAGGTGGAGATGAAATCAACATTATCGAAGCTGGGAAAAATTATGGCTGGCCAGTAATTAGTTATGGCATTAATTACAACGGAACAAAATTTACAGATATAACCGAAAAGGAAGGTATGGAGCAACCACTACATTATTGGGATCCTTCAATTGCCCCAAGTGGCATGGCTTTCATTGACAGCGATAAATATGGTGATTGGAATGGTAATTTGCTAATAGGGTCACTAAAATTCCAGTATTTGGATATGTGCACCCTAAAAAACAACAAAGTTGTTAAAGAAGAACGCTTGCTCAATAGACTAGGCAGAGTAAGATGTGTAGAACAGGGACCTGATGGTTATATTTATGTTGGCATAGAAAATCTAGGAATCGTTAAACTTATAAGAAAATGAAAAGATTGCTTAAGCTTACATTAGTTTTTATGGTTGTGTTGTCTTGCAACCCAAAAGAAAAAAAGAAAACAAAAGTTGATTACCCGGAAAAAACATCATTCTCGTCTCTAAGTCCAGATTTAAAAGCAAGTATGGAAAGAGGTAAACTGGTCTATGACGATTTATGCCTTACCTGTCATATGGCCAATGGAAAAGGAGCACCAGGAGCTTTTCCGCCTTTAGCACAATCCGATTATTTAAAGAATTATCAAGAAGAAAGCATTAAAGGGATTAAAAATGGCATGAAAGGCGAAATGGTTGTCAATGGCATTACTTACAATAGTATAATGACACCCTTAGGGCTTTCTGATGAAGAAGTAGCTGATGTAATGAACTACATAAACAACAGTTGGGGTAACAAATATGGTAAATTAATTACTCCCGAAGAAGTGACAAAAGTCATTAAAAACTAGCTCTAATTGGCTAACTTTGCACAACTAACTTAATCTAATATTTCTAATGCTAATAATTGGAATAGCTGGTGGAACAGGATGTGGAAAGACAACCGTTGTGACCAAACTTCTCAACGAACTACCCGAAGGTCAAGTTGGCGTTATTTCGCAGGATTCTTACTATAAAGACACATCACATTTAAGCTACGATGAACGCGTTAATATAAATTTTGACCACCCACGCTCCATCGATTTTGAATTGTTAGTAAATCATCTTAAACAGTTAAAAAAAGGAAAGCCCATAGACCAACCTGTATACTCTTTTGTGAAACATAACCGTACAGGTGACACTATTAAAACAAAACCCAGAAAGGTAATGATCGTAGAAGGCATCTTGATTCTTACCAATCCTGAAATACGAAAACTGTTTGATATAAAGATATTTGTTCATGCAGATTCCGATGAGCGCTTAATTCGTCGCTTAAAGCGAGATATATCTGAACGGGGAAGGGATATCGATGAAGTACTTACGCGATATCAGAACACACTAAAACCCATGCACGATCAGTTTATTGAACCCACAAAAGAATATGCAGATATCATTATTCCGAATAATAGATACAACACGGTAGCAGTAGATATCGTTAAAACCATAATTAACGAACGTTTATAATGGGAATTTTTGACAAAAAATATTTAAGACCGTTTAAAAACATTTATCTTTTAGTGTTCATAGTTTTTGCTGTTTGGATGTTATTTTTCGATGCACATTCACTACTCTTTCACAATGAATTAAATACAGATATCAAGGAGTTAGAATATCAGAAAGAACACTATAAAAGTGAAATGGAAAAGGACAATAAAGCCATAAAGGAATTAAGTACAGAAGAAGGCATTGAACGGGCAGCAAGGGAAAACTATTATATGAAAAAACCTGACGAGGATATATATATCATAGAATACGAAGACAGTATAGCAAAACAAAAAAAAGATGAGTAAATCATTATTTAACGAATTTGAAGGTGTATCTTCAAAAGCCTGGAAACAGAAAATACAAGTCGATTTAAAAGGCGCCGACTATAACGACACACTTATCTGGAAGACCAACGAGGGTATCGATGTTAAACCATTTTATCATTCTGATGAATTTGAAGCCTTAGCAAAGGTATCTGCCAACAAAGCTACCCAATGGAAAATTGGTCAACTTATCGAAGTTGATAATGTTAATGAAGCAAACGCAAAGGCTATAGATGCCATTGAAAGAGGAGCTGAAAGCATTATATTTCAGATTTCATCCCAAGAGATTTCAATAGACGAATTGTTTAAGAACATCGATTTAGAAAAAATCTCCGTAGAATTGAAATGCGGTTTTCTTTCTACCGATTTCCAAAATAAAATTCACAATGTTATTTCGAGTCGAAGCGAGAAATCTCAAAATAGTATTACAGTGCATATAGATATCATAGGCAATCTGGCCAAAACAGGCAATTGGTATCTCAACCTGTCAGAGGACCACTCAAAGTTTGAGGCTATAGTAAAACATACCAACCAAGTCTCAATTAACTCAAGTCTTTACCAAAATGCAGGTGCCAATGTTTTACAGCAATTGGCCTACAGTCTTGCACATGCTAACGAATACTTAAACCACTTTGACAACGTCATGTCGAACGAAGCGAAGCAAACGCTTCAATTCACCTTTAATGTCTCCGTTGGTTCAAACTATTTCTTTGAGATAGCTAAATTAAAAGCCTTAAGACAGCTTTGGGCAACCTTAGCTTCAGAATATGCTATCGATACAGACTGCAGAATAATCGCTACACCAAGTAAACGCAATAAAACGATTTATGATTATAACGTTAATTTGCTTCGTACAACGACAGAATGCATGAGTGCCATATTGGGAGGTGCAGATGTGGTTTTTAACTCACCTTACGATAGTCTCTACCATAAACCTAACGAATTTGGAGATCGTATTGCCAGAAATCAACTTTTGGTATTAAAGAACGAAAGCTATTTCGATAAAGTCAATAACCCAACAGATGGGGCTTATTATATTGAGAGCTTAACACAACAGCTAGCAGAAAAAGCCTTAGCACTCTTTAAAGATATTGAAGCTAATGGTGGCTTCTTAAAACAACTAAAAGAAGGTACCATACAACGAAAAACCAAAGAAAGTGCAGCTAAAGAACAGGTCGATTTTGATGCTGAAAAACTAGTGTTACTTGGTACAAATAAGCACCCAAATCCTACTGATAAAATGAAAGATGAGTTAGATATTAGCCCATTTTTAAAGGTTGAAAAGCGAAAAACAATTATTGAACCAATTATTGAAAAAAGACTATCTGAAGAATTGGAAATAAATCGATTAGATAAAGAATAAAACTCATTATAGATAAAACCTATAGTTTTGATTCGTGGAATATTAGTCATATTAATTCTAATGGCGATGTTAATTAGCTGTAATAGTACAAATAAGAACAATAATCCAAATTTGGATGGTGAATATTTTTACTCTGAGCCTTCCAATTTAAGCTATTACATCCCTCAAGGATTTAAAGATGCCTATGTAGAGACAGAAGTTGAGTTTGATAGCTTAATCGCAACTATCTATCATGAAGAAATAAAAGAAAGTTTAAAACTTTTTTATTTTTCTGATTCCTATTCCGGTCCCGATGCGTTAGGTGCATATTATTTGTACAAAGAAGATTCTTTAA
Source organism: Winogradskyella sp. (assembly GCF_028282165.1). Classification (GTDB taxonomy): domain Bacteria; phylum Bacteroidota; class Bacteroidia; order Flavobacteriales; family Flavobacteriaceae; genus Winogradskyella. Next base: position 150,528 of record NZ_JANQIM010000027.1, read on the forward strand.
ATTATACATTTTTAGTTATAAATGAAACAGAACATATTAGGCTGAATGATAAAAATATGGAGTCTTTTATAGCTCTCAGGAATGCTAATATTAATAATGTAGCTGGAGATTCCACAATCACTATAGATCTGACCGATGATAAATTCACAAACCAAAGTCATCATCAAATAATGACAACGAGAGGAATAACAACCGTTAATGACGATTCATTTTATTGGGAATATTTCCTTGTTTCACAATTTTTACAAACCTATTCTGTATTTACAAGATCAAATACCGAGTTTAACTTTAAACCTTATATCCATACTGTTAGATATGGAGATAAAACAGCCATTGAGTAATGAGAAAAAAACTTCAAAACATAGCACTTAAAACTTTGGATTATAAACCCGAAGTTCAAAAAAATAATTTTCATACTGCAGAAGACATTGATGTAAAATCAAATTATTCTAAGGACGATGTTAAAAACCTTGAGCATTTAGATTTTGTAGCTGGCATTGCGCCAAATCTTCGCGGTCCTTATTCAACCATGTATGTACGCAGACCATGGACCATAAGACAGTATGCCGGATTTTCTACCGCAGAAGAAAGTAATGCCTTTTATAGACGAAACTTAGCAGCAGGGCAAAAAGGCTTGTCCGTAGCCTTTGACTTAGCCACGCATAGAGGTTATGATTCAGATCACGAACGCGTGGTTGGTGATGTAGGTAAAGCAGGCGTTGCTATAGACTCTGTCGAAGATATGAAAATCCTATTCGACCAGATTCCATTAGATAAAATGTCGGTATCAATGACCATGAACGGAGCTGTACTTCCAATTATGGCCTTCTACATTGTTGCTGCGGAAGAACAAGGTGTAAAACCAGAGCAATTGGCTGGTACTATTCAAAATGATATTCTAAAAGAGTTTATGGTGCGTAATACTTACATTTATCCACCTACGCCATCTATGAAAATTATCTCTGATATTTTTGAGTTTACAAGTCAAAATATGCCAAGATTCAATAGTATCAGTATTTCTGGATACCATATGCAAGAAGCCGGTGCTACTTGTGATATTGAATTGGCATATACCCTAGCAGATGGTTTAGAATACATTAGAAAAGGATTGGGTGCCGGCATGGATATCGACACCTTTGCACCACGATTATCCTTCTTTTGGGCCATTGGTATGAATCACTTTATGGAGATTGCCAAAATGCGCGCCGCTCGTATGCTATGGGCTAAACTTGTTAAACAGTTTAATCCTAAGAACCCAAAATCATTGGCTTTAAGAACGCACTCGCAAACATCAGGTTGGAGCTTAACGGAACAAGACCCATTTAACAATGTAGCACGAACTTGTATCGAAGCTGCCGCTGCCGCTTTTGGAGGCACACAGAGTTTGCATACCAATGCCTTGGATGAAGCCATTGCACTTCCTACGGATTTTTCGGCACGCATAGCTCGTAACACACAGATTTATTTGCAAGAAGAAACGCATATTACCAAAACGGTCGACCCGTGGGCAGGTAGTTTTTATGTAGAAAGTTTAACCAATGAAATCGCTCAAAAGGCATGGACACTTATTGAAGAAGTGGAATCATTGGGCGGCATGACTAAAGCGATTGAGGCTGGCATTCCTAAATTGAGAATTGAAGAAGCCGCTGCACGTAAACAAGCCCGAATTGATTCTGGCCAGGATGTTATTGTAGGTGTTAATAAATACCAACTCAAAGAAGAAGACCCGCTTCATATTTTGGAGGTTGATAACCAAACCGTACGCAATCAACAAATAGAGCGCTTAAATCAAATTAAGTCATCTCGAAACAACCAAGATGTTACTGCGGCATTATCAAAATTAACTGAAGCAGCAAAGACAGGTGAAGAAAATTTATTAGCTTTAGCAGTAGATGCAGCGCGTAAACGTGCCACTTTAGGTGAAATCAGTGATGCTCTAGAGGCTGAGTTTGGACGTTATAAAGCACAAATTAAATCATTTAGCGGTGTGTACAGCAAAGAAATAAAAGACGATTTAAGCTTTAAGAAAGCTAGAGAGTTAGCCGACCAATTTGCAGAGCAAGATGGTCGTCGCCCTCGTATTATGATTGCCAAAATGGGACAAGATGGGCACGACAGAGGCGCTAAAGTGGTGGCTACTGGTTATGCTGACGTGGGCTTTGATGTGGATATTGGCCCGTTATTCCAAACACCAAAGGAAGCCGCTAAACAAGCTGTAGAAAATGATGTTCATATTTTGGGAGTATCTTCATTGGCAGCAGGACACAAAACTTTAGTACCACAAGTCATTGAGGAATTAAAAGCTTACGGTAGAGATGATATTATGGTCATTGTAGGTGGCGTTATACCTAAGCAGGATTATGAATATTTATTCGATGCTGGAGCCGTGGCAGTTTTTGGCCCAGGGACCAAAATAAGTGATGCTGCCATTCAGATCTTGGAAATTTTGATTGATTAAAACACAAAAATACTAACAAAAAAACTGTTAACAACTTCAATTTTCAAAACCCATAATAAATCGTATTTTTAAGCCCTCAACAAACCAAATCATTTGATGGGTAAAATCATAGCCATTGCTAATCAGAAAGGTGGTGTAGGTAAAACTACGACATCTGTTAATTTAGCCGCTTCTCTTGGTGTTCTCGAGAAGAAAGTCCTACTCATAGATGCCGATCCCCAAGCTAATGCCAGTTCTGGGTTAGGTATCGATGTCGATGCTGTACAAATAGGCTCTTACCAAGTGTTAGAACACACGAAATCTGCAAAAGAAGCCATTACAGCTTCAAACGCACCAAATGTTGATGTTATACCAGCACACATTGACCTTGTGGCTATTGAAATAGAGTTGGTAGATAAAGATGAGCGAGAGTATATGCTTAAGAAAGCCATAACTGATTTAAGATCAGAATATGACTATATCCTAATAGATTGTGCACCCTCTTTGGGATTGTTAACTTTAAATGCCTTAACGGCTTCAGATTCAGTAATTATACCTATTCAATGTGAATATTTTGCATTAGAAGGGCTGGGCAAATTGTTAAATACTATTAAAAGTGTACAAAAAATCCACAATGAAGCGTTAGACATAGAAGGCATGCTGCTTACCATGTTCGATTCTCGTTTACGTTTATCGAATCAAGTTGTAGAAGAAGTACAAAAGCATTTTAGCGATATGGTATTTGAAACCATTATACAGCGCAATGTAAGATTAGGCGAAGCACCGAGCTATGGTGAAAGTATCATTAATTATGACGTAAGTAGTAAAGGCGCGGTAAACTATTTAAATTTAGCGAAAGAGCTGATTAAGAAAAATGAATTGTAATGGCGAAAGCTACTAAGAAACAAGCACTGGGACGAGGACTTTCAGCACTATTAAAAGATCCAGAAAACGATATTAAATCTGCTGAGGACAAAAATGCCGACAAAGTTGTTGGCAATATTGTTGAGCTTGATATTGACAGTATAGACGTAAATCCTTTTCAACCAAGGACCAATTTTAACGAAGATACGCTAAAGGAATTGGCGTCTTCTATACGCGAGTTAGGGGTTATTCAACCCATTACGGTTAGGAAACTTGCATTTAATAAATATCAGTTAGTTTCTGGTGAGCGTCGTTTTAGAGCGTCTAAATTAATTGGATTAGAAACTATACCGGCTTATATAAGGATAGCTAATGACCAAGAGTCTCTAGAAATGGCTTTAGTAGAAAATATCCAACGCCAAGATCTAGACCCTATTGAAATAGCACTTTCCTATCAACGACTAATTGACGAAATTAACCTAACACAAGAGCAAATGAGCGAGCGTGTAGGTAAAAAGCGCTCAACCATTGCTAATTACCTACGTTTATTAAAACTCGACCCCATCATACAGACTGGTATGAGAGACGGTTTTATTTCTATGGGTCATGGTAGAGCCATGGTGAATATTGAGAATCCGATCGACCAGCTCGAGGTCTATGAAAAAGTCATTAGTAACAAACTTTCCGTAAGAGCTACCGAACAGTTAGTGAAAAAACTAAATTCTGATACCGATTCACAATCAGAAACTACACCAATTGAAATCCCTAAACACATTAAAAAAGGTGTGAAAGAATTTTCAGAATATTTTGGCCATAAAATAGAGGTCAAGATCGCCAAGAACGGTAGTGGCAAAATCACAATTCCTTTTCATTCTGAAGAAGACTTCAATAGAATCAAAAAATTAGTGCAACGTGCTAAATAAAAGCAAAATTTTTCTTTTACTGTGCTTATTTTCAGTTACATTTTCATTTTCACAAAAGGAAAAAGACAGTACGAATATTGCTCTAGATAAAGAACTGGTCGTAATAGAAAATCAAGTTTTTGAGAAAAAGGAAATTGATCCGTTAAGACCCTCAAAGGCAGCATTCTATTCTGCCATATTACCTGGCGCAGGACAGGCTTACAATAAAAAGTATTGGAAAATCCCAATCGTGTGGGGAGCTATTGGTACTGGCGTATACTTTTACTTAAGAAACGACAGTCAATTTGACCGTTACAGAGATGCCTACAAAAGACGTTTAGCTGGCTTTACAGATGATGAATTTTCAGATGCAAATGGAAACCCTCTTATATCTGATGATGGCTTAATACGTGCACAGCAACAGTTTAGACGTAATAAAGAAATTTCTTTGCTAGTTACCATAGGCTTGTATGCCTTAAATATTATTGATGCCAATGTTGATGCGCATCTGCTTCAATTTAATGTGGATGAAAATCTGAGTTTAAGACCACACTACCAATTCAACCAAATGGAAAACTCTTCTGATTTGGGACTAACGGTTAATTTCAAATTTTAATATGAATATCGCACTATTAGGATATGGCAGAATGGGAAAGAGTATTGAAATCATAGCTCTTGAGCGCCATCACGATATCGTATCGAAAATTTCTGATGCTTCCGCTGACTTTGATTTTTCCAACGTTGATGTGGCTATAGATTTTAGTGTGCCAAATGCAGCCGTGACCAATATTAAAAAAGCACTGGATGCCAAAATCCCTATAATATCGGGTACTACTGGATGGCTGGAGCGCTACAATGAAATTGTTGACTATTGTAATTCTAAAAACGGCACTTTTCTGTACGCTTCTAACTTTAGTTTAGGCGTCAATATTTTTTTCGAAATCAATAAAAAATTGAGTGCACTAATGTCCACTGTTGATGGCTATACTACTGCAATTGAAGAAATTCATCATACCAAAAAATTAGATGCACCAAGTGGTACGGCTATTACTTTGGCCGAACAAATTATTGAAAATACCAATTACAACGATTGGACATTAGATGCGCCAAAACCCAACGAAATCCCTATCGAAGCGAAGCGTATTCCAGATGTACCTGGCACCCATGAGATTACTTACAAATCAGACATTGACACTATAAATATTAAGCACACGGCACATAGCAGACAAGGTTTTGCCCTTGGAGCTGTTATTGCCGCAGAATGGATAAAAGATAAAAAAGGGGTATTCACTATGCAAGATGTGTTACAAATTAATGGCTAATGTTGAATGAAAATAAACTGTCTGCACATAAACACTTGTAAATCTTTGTTAAATGAAGCCGATGAATTAACTAGGATTTTTATTTCATCAAGAAAAACTGCAAATTTGAACCTTAAAAATTAATCAATTGTCATTAGACAATTATCATTATATAGATTATGACTTGGACCGAGTGGTTTATTTTTTTACTCATCATACAGATTATTCATGGCTTAGGCACATGGAAACTTTACGTTAAAGCTGGTAGGCAAGCTTGGGAAGCCTTTGTTCCTGTTTACAATGCCGTTGTACTCATGAAAATCATTACTCGTCCATGGTGGTGGGTCATTTTAATGTTTTTACCAATTGTTAACCTCATTATGATTCCTGCGGTATGGGTTGAGACTGCAAGGGTATTTGGCAAAGACACCAAATTAGATGCATTAATCTGTATCATTACTTTAGGGTTTTATCTATACTATTTGAATTACATGGCCGATGTTAAATATGTTGAGAATAGAAAGCTAAAACCAAAAACTTCAGCAGGTGAATGGATCACTTCCATTTTGTTTGCTATTGTGGCAGCAACCATTGTACATACGTATTTCTTTCAACCATTTGTTATTCCGTCGTCATCGTTAGAAAAATCTTTATTAGTGGGTGATTTCCTAATTGTAAGTAAAATTCATTACGGTGCAAGAACACCCATGACTACAGTTGGCGCACCAATGGTACATGACACTATTCCTGTGTTAAAGACAAAATCTTATTTGTACAATGATCACTTCGAAAAAAGGAATACATCCTTAATAAATAAACTACAGCTCCCCTACTTTAGACTTCCTGGGTTTGAAAAAGTAGAGCGTAATGATATCGTAGTTTTCAATCAACCTGCAGATACGTTGTTGGATATGAACAATTTTAATCCAGACCGTAATTACTACAAACCCATTGACAAAAAAACCAATTTGGTAAAACGTTGTGTTGGCTTACCAGGAGATAATCTAGAAGTTAGAAACGGTTACGTCTTTATTAATGGTGTGCAAAACGAGTTACCAGACAGGGCAAGACTTCAGTTTTCTCATGATATCGTTTTTAAAAACCTTCCTTTAGGCTCTAATCGAGATTTTGCAAGAGTTCAAGCGATTTTGAAAAAGTATGATATCACTGATGGTATTGGTTTTAATGAAAATACACAAAGCTATACGGTACAGGCAACGCCACAAGCTGCTAAGAAAGCTGAAATACATCCAAATATTCAATCCATAACATTTTCTTCAGATGACAAAGGCATTAGAGACGACCGTGTCTTTCCCCATGACGCAAATTACAACTGGAACTACAATTACTTTGGTCCTATTTGGATTCCAAAAGCTGGTGAGACAATAGAATTAACCACAGAAAATTTACCGCTATATAAACGTGCTATTGGTGAATACGAGGGTAATACCGTTGTTACCAGAGGCAACCAAATCTTTATCAATGATGAGCCAGCAAACTCATATACGTTTAAACAAGATTACTATTGGATGATGGGTGACAACCGCCATAATTCCATTGACGCCAGAGCTTGGGGATTTGTCCCTTATGATCATATTTTCGGGAAACCTGTTTTTATTTGGATGAGTATAGATGGCATTAATGATGGTATTAAGAACTGGAGCTTTAGATGGGATCGGATTTTTACCACTGTGAGCGGTACTGGAGAGCGCAGATCTTATTTTATTCCATTTTGGGTAGTAGTCATTGGTATTTACGCTTTTACGAAATGGAGAAAGAAAAAGAAAGCTAAGCCATCTTCTTAAAGCCTTAGATTAAAAGGTATGGATTGCCTTATACTTCCTACGTATTTCCCAAACATAGCGCATTTTGTCGCTATGGTTAATACAGATTTGGTCTATTTTGAAGTTTGTGACAATTACCAAAAGCAATCCTTGAGAAATCGTACAGAAATCTATGGCGCAAATGGCAAAATGGCTCTAACCGTTCCTGTGAGCTACAGCCAAAAAAACAGACAACTGTATAAAGACGTAAAGATTGCCAATGACGATAATTGGCAATTGCAACACCTTAAATCGTTACAATCTGCCTATAGCATGTCTCCTTTTTTTGAATATTATATCGATGATTTAATGCCTTTATTCGAAAGGCAATTTACATATATTCTAGATCTTAATTTGAAGTGCTTTGAGATATTGATTGAACACATGCAAATTGATATGTCGACCTCTAAGACTGAGGTTTTTGAGAAGATACCCAATAACAAGATAGATCATAGATTCATCGCAAATCGAAATTATGAAATCACCTCTTTTGATTATTACACTCAAGTATTTACCGAAAAACATGGTTTTATTTCTAACTTAAGCATTTTGGATTTACTATTTAATGAAGGCCCAAATACAGAATTATACCTGAAACAACAAAAATTATAAACATGCTCAGGTTTTATATTCATTATGGTTTACATTTCGTTTTACCATTAGCAATAGCACTTTTTGTCTTTAGAAAGAATTGGTTGAAAGCTTATCTGGTAATGCTCTCTGCTTTTATCATCGATTTAGATCATTTATTGGCCGACCCTATTTTTGATCCCAATCGTTGCAGTATTAATTTTCACCCGCTCCACTCCTATTATGCCATTGCTGTTTACCTAGTGCTTATAATACCAAGGTCAACACGGATTTTTGCCATTGGCTTATTGGCGCATATTATTGCAGATGGTGCAGATTGTTTGTTAATTTAGTTTCAAGGTAGCTTTTATAGGATAATGGTCCGAAAGCTTCACATCTGAATATGTTTTAAAGCCATTGACCTCAAAGTCTTTATCGGCGAGTATAAAATCGATTCGTAACGGAAAAAACTTAAAATCAAAGGTCTTACCAAAGCCATGACCAGCTTCTTCAAACGTATCCCGTAGATCTTCGCCTAAAATTTCTTTATAAATATATGAATAGGCCGTATTGTTAAAATCTCCGGTAACGATAGTTTTATAAGGACTTTGGGATTTATGCTTCATGAAAAGTTCTACTTGGGATTGCTGTGCTTTAAATGTTCTTCCTACTTGTTTAAAGAGTTGACTGGATGTTTCTTTCTTTAGGTTTTCAACATCAGGATTGATTTTTGAAGATTCCAGATGCAAGGTATATACTCTTATCGTATCTTTTTGCTTTACAATATCAACAAAAATGGCATTGTTATAGGTGTTTGGAAATTCTAAAGATCCAGAATTAACAATAGGAAATTTAGAAAATATAGCTTGACCTCCTTTCACATTTGGATCTTCGGATAAGGCGTTGAAGTTGAAATAACCCTGCAAATCAATTGGATTCCCTTGTCTATATTCTTGTAGACATATAATATCAGGCTGTTCAGTTCCTATAAATTGAACTATTTTCTCTTTCACATTCTTGATGGGTAACCATTCAAAACGATTAAAGAGCCGTACATTAAACGACATTATAGACACATTATCAGGATCTTCAATCATAGTAGAAGAAGAGAACTTATAGAGCGACCCTACATAATTCCAGCCAAAGAGCAGAACGATTAATGACAATAATAGCTGCCTTTTTGCCCGAAAAACCCAATACACAAAGAATAGAACATTTAGAATGATTAATAAAGGTACACCTAAACTCAAAACAGATAACGTTGCAAAACTTTTGGGCGGCGCATAAGGCAAGAGGTAAGAAATCAATAGCAAGAATGCCGCCAATGAATT
>NZ_JANQIM010000039.1 GCF_028282165.1 Winogradskyella sp.
GCGCAGCGTTAGGTCGATCGATGTGAGACCGTCGGGAACACCGTCGTCGCAGACCTCCAAGGGATCGGGCTCTGCAAAAACTGGCAAAGGGTGGACGACAATTTCTAATGCTATTTCTGTAACACAACCTTGTCCGGTATCAGGTATAAACGTATAAGTGGTAGTTGTGGTGTCATCTAAGGCTGGACTCCATGTTCCGGTAATTCCATTATTTGATGTAGTTGGTAATGGAGACAACACATCTCCTATACATATCGGGTTAACGGCATCAAAAACAGGTATTATATTAGGAATTACAACAATTTCTAATGTTACAGTTTCTGCAGCTTGCCCAGGGTCTGGTGTAAACGTATAAGTGGTAGTTATGGTATTATCTAAAGCTGGACCCCATGTTCCGGTAATTCCATTATTTGATGTAGTTGGTAATGGAGACAACACATCTCCTTCACAAATAGGATCTATGACATCAAAAACAGGAGTCTCTAAGAAAAAGTCCCTGTAATCGAAGTCAGTAGTTATTGGGACAGCATTACTACCGTTATCCAAAGTATCATCATCAGTATCCAATAACAAAAAGTTTACGCCATCAAATGCTAGCCCATTTACGTCGGTATAATTATCGGCCGCTTCAACCGTTACATCATTGTCTAATCCATTTATACCTGTGATACCTGAAAGTGAAAAACCTGTCTCATTGGAATCGAGTATAGCATCATTATCACTGTCATTATCTAAAAAATCTACTTCATCAGCGTTATCTGTATTTACTGGATTTAAGCCCAGTCCTGTATGAGTATAAGTACCTGAAGCATTAGAGCCAACTCCCGCCTGTGAATCATCGTAACGGTCGTCTAACCCATCCATATTAATATCGGTAAAACCAGCATTTGGAGCACCACTTGGAGGAATATAATTAGCGGTACTTTGGGCTTCTATATTATCTGGTATGCCATCGTTATCACTATCCAAATCCTTGTGATGAAATATCCCGTCAGGCAGATCAGTTGCCAAGGCATACTTTATGGCATCAATGGAGGCAAAATCGTCACCAGATGATGGGTTCTTAGACAAAACCAAGGTCAATTTGGAAAAATTGATATCCGATACTAACCCAAAAAATAGTTCAACACTATGACCTAGAATTAATGAGGTGTTATTAACACCATCCATTAAAGTCGCAATACCAGAGGCATCTAAACCCACAGCATTTGCGGTAAACGTGGCAATTTGATTGTCATCAAGTAGGATAGATGTTATATAAATAGCATTATCCGTATCAAAATAATCAATAATTTCAAAGCCAGCTGCTCTGACAGGATTATCGAAAAAAACATCGAAAGTAACTTCTGTGCCACTAGCATCAATTTGATAATTTAATGCATTCCCTGATATATTATCAGCGCCACTAACTTGATTAGTGGTTAAACTTATGGGTTCAGTCCCTGTATTTGATGTAATGATGTTTAACCCTGCACCCGTAAAATTAGGTTCTACTCCTGCAAAATCATCAACACTATTGATCTGTGTTACACCCGAGTTTAACACTGCTGTTTGCCAATCTGATGATGCTAATCCAGAATTATCAGCAACACTATTTATATACAAGGAGGTTCCTAAAGTTACGACTTCCCAATTTTCAATACCTTTATAGGAAGAGTCAATAGTGTCTAAAATACCATCGTTGTCATCGTCTAGATCACATGTGTCAAAAACTCCATCACCATCTGTATCTGTAGAATCTACTTCAATTGTCAATGTTATTGTATCAGTACACAGGCCAGCATTTGGTGTAAATGTATAAGTCGTTGTAACTGTATTGTCTAAAGCTGGGCTCCATGTTCCCATAATACCGTTGATTGATATTGTTGGTAGTGGTTGTAACGCTTCACCAGCACATATGGCATCTACAGCGTTAAATATGGGAGTTGTAACAGGGTTTACTACAATTTCTAGAGTATTTCCTATCACACATCCTTGACCAGCATCAGGGGTAAAGGTGTAGGTTGTCGTACTTGTATTATCTAAAGCCGGGCTCCATGTTCCCGTAATTCCATTGTTAGATGTAGTAGGCAGAGGCGCAAGGGTTTCTCCTTCACAAATTGCTGGTATAGCATCAAAGATTGATGTTGTATTTGGTGTTACAACAACCTGTAGTGTTGTGGTTTCACTACACTGATCATTTGGGGTAAACGTATAGGTCGTTGTTGTTATATTATTCAATGCTGGGCTCCAAGTTCCCGTTATTCCATTATTCGATGTGGTAGGGAGAGGTGCAAGTGTATCGCCTGCACAAATTGCTGGTACGGCATCAAAAATTGGCGTTTCTACAGGCAAAACGCTAATTGTGATATCTTCAGTAGTGGTCTCACCACAATTATCACTAATGGTAACTGTATACGTTGTAGTCACCATAGGCGAAAGGGTTGGATTAGCTATATTAGGATTACTTACACCTGTGGTTGGACTCCATGAATAGGTGTCGCCACTTGGTACAGTAGCATCAACATCGTATGTATCGCCCAAACAAATGGTTTGATCTTCAAACAACAGGTTGTCTACAAATGTTATATTATTAAAACACACCCGATGCTGATTTGAAAAACCTCCTGTAGATCCTACAAAACCAAAAAATACACTTTCATCTCCATTGAATATATTCGCTTCTATATCAAAATTTAGACTTAATCTTAATTGACAATCAAAATAAACATCGAGGGTTTGTGCTAAGGCGTTCCACTGTATTTTTATTTCATGATCTAAACCATCTTCAATATTTCCACTTGTAGCACTAGCCTGAACGGGCCCTGCTAAATTAGCTACCGGATTGTTGTGAAATGGATCGCCGTCTCTTTGTATGGCAATATGGTCAAATACTGGGTCACCAAGCACGCCAACACCAGCACTGTTGTTTTGAAAGGTATCAAATTCTACGATTAACGATTGTGTAATACCCTGATAACCAAGACCTCCACCAAGACCTCCAATCAATGGGTTAACATCCCTCTTGAAAACCAATGCCATACCATCTGCTCCATCGAAGTCTTTAGTACCAAAATTATTTTGATAGTAAATCGTGAAGTCCTCATCAAAATCTATGGGATTGTCGTACCAAACGCCTCCAGATTGGTTGAGTAAATCTGGAGTGATCGTATAACAATTACCTCCTAAATCTATAGCATTCCCTATAGTTGTAGCATTAAGTTGCGCATGTACTTCTCCAGCAACCAGAGAAATACATAAAAATATAAGCAGTTTAAGATCTAATCGACATTTTTTCACGTTTAAATATATAGATAAATTTGTGTAATAAAGGATAAATTTACGTAATAGGGTTTCCTTTCGATAAGAAGGTCTTAAAATCAGCTATTGTGTAGCACTTGTATAGTAGATGTATAGGTTGATTCGGTTTTTTAAACATAATAGGATAAAATTAATTGTGGTTTTCTCACTGCTTGTTTTCTATTATTTCTGTTTACCAAATCAGTTATTTAAAGATCCAACTGCTACGGTTATAACAAGTGACACTGATGAATTATTAGGCGCTTTAATCGCCGATGATGGGCAATGGCGGTTTCCTGAAACAAATAATGTTCCCGATAAATTTAAAACTTGTATTTTGCTTTTTGAAGATGAATACTTTTATAAACATCCTGGATTCAACCCCATCTCCATCTTTAAAGCTTTTAAAGAAAACTTAAGCTCTGGTTCAGTAAAACGAGGAGGAAGCACTATTACTCAGCAAGTCATTCGCTTATCCAGAAAGGGACCATCAAGAACTTATTTAGAAAAACTTAAGGAGCTTATTTTGGCTACGCGACTAGAATTTAGACTTTCTAAGGACGAGATCTTAAAGCTATATGCTAGCCATGCACCGTTTGGTGGCAATATTGTGGGTGTTGACGCTGCTTCTTGGAGGTATTTTAACCGTAGTGCTTCTGACTTGTCCTGGGCAGAAAGTGCTACTTTGGCTGTACTTCCTAATGCGCCAAGTTTAATTTACCCAGGAAAAAACCAAAAGCGATTATTAAATAAACGAAATCGTTTATTAAAAAAATTATTTGAAAATGGCTCAATAGACCAATTGACTTATGAGCTTTCTATTGTAGAACACTTGCCACAAAAGCCATATCCACTTCCTCAAATTGCGCCACATTTACTTCAAAAAATTTCTAAAACACACAAAGGTCGACACGTAAAAACCACTCTAAGAGTTAATCTACAAGAACAAGCCAATACCATCGTAAAACAGCACTACGATCTTTTAAAGCAGAATGAGATTTATAATATTTCGGTATTGGTTTTAGATATAGATACACGAAAAGTATTAACCTACATAGGCAACTCTCCTACAGATAAGGCTCACCAAAAAAGTGTAGACATTATCGACAAACCGAGAAGCACAGGCAGTATATTGAAACCTTTTCTTTATGCAGCAATGCTAGACAGCGGTGATTTGTTACCAAATACCTTGGTGGCAGACATCCCTACTCAATTTGGAAGCTATCAACCTGAAAATTTTGATAAATCCTATGATGGAGCCGTGCATGCGAATCGGGCATTATCACGCTCATTAAATGTCCCTGCTGTGCGCATGCTTAAAGATTTTGGGCTAGATCGTTTTTACTATTATCTACAACAATTAAAGCTAAAGGATTTAAAATACAATGCTAATCACTACGGTTTGTCGTTAGTGCTTGGAGGCGCAGAGAGTAACCTATGGGACTTATGTAAAAGCTATGCTGCTATGGCATCGACACTAAATCATTTTAACGCTAATTCTAGCCAGTACTTTACTAATGAGTTTACCCAACCTATCTATAATTCTGAAAATACTGTTGACTTCGGAAAGTTAACTTTAGAAAAAAATGTTTTTGATGCTGCTTCTATTTATCTCACGTTTGAAAGCATGAAACAAGTTAATAGACCCAATAGTGATGAGAGTTGGGAATTCTACGATTCTTCTCAGGACATCGCTTGGAAAACAGGAACTAGTTTTGGCTTTAGAGATGCTTGGGCCATTGGTACAACCAAAGATTACGTGGTTGGTGTTTGGGTTGGCAATGCTGATGGCGAAGGGCGACCAGGGCTGGTAGGCATACAAACTGCGGCACCTATTCTATTTGATGTTTTTGGCGTATTACCTAAAAGTGAATGGTTTGCCAAGCCCTATGATGAAATGATCGAGGTGAGTATATGCAAAAAAAGTGGTTATAGAGCTTCTTCAACATGTGATGAGACTGAAATGAGATATATTCAAAATAGTGGACAAAAAACGGAACCGTGCCCTTTTCATCAATTGGTTCATTTGGATGTTCATGGACGGTTTCAGGTTAACTCATCTTGTGAGGTGGTATCAAAAATTAAAAATCAACCTTGGTTTGTACTGCCTCCTTTACAAGCCTATTACTTCAAAAATAAAAATCCGTTCTATAAAGCACTTCCGCCTTACCGAGAGGACTGTACCGAATCTATTGCTGTGAGTATGGAATTCATTTACCCTAATCGGCAAAACACTATATTTTTACCTAAGGATTTTGACGGTAACACCAACGATTTAGTGCTTAGAGTTGCACACTCCAAACCAGAACTAGAATTATATTGGTATATTGATAATCAATTTGTTGGCAGCACAAAAGATATTCATGATATGGCTATTTTGCCCGAAGAGGGCGAACATGTCATTACTGTTGTTGATGAGTTGGGTAATGAGTTAAAACATAAAATTACAATTTTAGAGTAGTCCCTATTCTTTTACAAATCCCTATTTTTGTACTCTAAAAATTCATAAAATGAGTACAATTCAATTTATCCATTCTGGCTGGGCTTATGTTGTATTACTTGTCTTGGTACTAGCTACCTTTAATGCTTTGATAAAGTTTTTTGGCAATAAGGAGTTTGATGCCAAAGATTTCAGGATTTCCTTATTTGCTTTGATTACGATGCATATTCAATTACTAATAGGAATCATACTTTTCTTCTTAAAAGATTATTTTGGCACTATAAAAGAAGTTGGTGGTATGGGTGAGGTTATGAAAAATTCTGAACTAAGAAACTTAATTATAGAACATCCATTAACCATGGTTATAGCTGTTACTTTAGTTACTATTGGTTATTCAAAGCATAAAAAGAAATTAGTATCTAAACCAAAGTTTAAAATGCTAGCCATTTTTTACACACTATCGTTAATATTGGTTTTAGCTAAAATTCCTTGGAACCTTTGGTTTTAAAAGATTGAAAAAGGCGTCAATTTAGATTGACGCCTTTTTTATATTTAGTTTTTTCTAACCTTTAGTCTGTTCTGTGCGCGCTGTTTCATCGACTTCTTTTATCAAATAAACATAGACTGGGAAGTGATCACTAAAACCACCTGTAAAACCACCATCGGCAAAACTTCTAAAGGGATAGCCTTTCCATCTTCCTCGTTTATTGAACATATATGATGGATTATAAATCCCTGCTTTCCAGAATCTAAATGACGAATAATCATCATCTAACAATGGCTTGGTCATCATAATTTGATCAAACAAACTTAAAGCATCCCTATAAGCTGTAGTTCCCCATCCCTTATCGGTAAACATCCTCTCATAAGGGTTATAGATACCTTTAAATGGTACTTTCTTTTTGTCTTTTTTTGCCTTTAAGACCTTTTTTACACTTTCATTAGTCGGGTCATCATTTAAATCGCCCATAGTAAAAATTTTAGCATAGGGATCTACAGATTGTAAAGAATCTATGATATGTTTATTTAACTTGGCTGCACCAACTCTTTTAGAGCGACTTCTTGCCTCCCCACCACTTCTAGATGGCCAATGGTTCACTATGATATGAATTAAATCACCATCTAATTTTCCACTTACCAATAATTGATCTCTAGTGTAAACGCGTTTTCTAGTGACATCATCATAAATCAATAATTCATGCGAACTAGACTCAACAGGTTTAAAAAGGGCCTTTTGGTACAACAAAGCAACATCAATACTT
Organism: Winogradskyella sp.; assembly: GCF_028282165.1. Classification (GTDB taxonomy): domain Bacteria; phylum Bacteroidota; class Bacteroidia; order Flavobacteriales; family Flavobacteriaceae; genus Winogradskyella. The sequence continues at coordinate 6,982 of NZ_JANQIM010000039.1, forward strand.
CTCTTATCTGGGCCATCGTAATGAATAATACCATAATCCTTACCTAATAACAACGGATCATTCACCAAGTCTTCGAGAACATCTCTGTTTTCAATTTCGCAGACACCAATTACTGCGGGCGAGTTATTGGCTTTATCCGCACCAATACTGGCAATGACTCTTGCCATATTCTTAATTTTCTTCTTGTAAACTTCAGAACGATTGGCCTTCATCTCCATTATAGGACTTGCCTCATCAAATTTTAGAGGGTCATTGATTGTATCAAATAGATTTTCTAAATTGTAAAATGCTACTGTATGAATTTTAAAGCGCTTTTCTTCTTGTGCCCAAGTATTTGAAATACAAACTATTGAAAATAAAAGAAGGAGAGATTTTAGTAATTTCATCTGGATAATCTTTTTGTTTAATTAGGTCAGATGTAACACCTTTGTTAGAGTTAGCACAATACGCTTACTTTTTTTGTAGAGGTGTTTCATGATTGATATATTATCTAATTGTTATATCCTTGTGCAAATTGCTTGCCAAAAGTATGTAATTATTATAAATGATGTAAATTTGCACGCCTTAAATAACTATTATTTAATCTACTGTAACAATCAATTTAAAATTAGGCATGAAAAAAAGTTTTTTACTCTTTCTGTTCGGAATTGCCTTTTCTCTAACAAGTTTTGCACAACAAACTGTTGTTAAGGGAAGTGTTCTGGACGGAACTACAGGAGAACCTATTCCTGATGTAACAATTACTATCGAAGAAACTGGGCAAACCCTTAAGACCGATGCTAAAGGTGAGTTTAGTTTTACTCAGAATGTTCCCTTGGGCGAACAAGTTCTGAAAATTGAAAAAGTAGGTTATGTTACAAAACGTTACCCGATCATTGTCAATGAGGGACAGACCGTAGATATAAGCGGTATGACGCTCGATTTTGATACGAGTGACAAAAATGATTTATTCATTATTTCAATTTCTGATGATAATTTAAATGGTGAAGACGACGGTATAACAGACAATATTTCTGGTCTGTTACAAGCTTCTAGAGATGTGTTTCTCAACGCTGCCGCATTTGACTTTAGTGCTACCTTCTTTAGACCAAGAGGTCTAGACAATGCTAATGGTAAAGTGCTTATTAACGGTGTTGAAATGAACAAACAATTTAACGGTAGACCTCAATGGGGAAATTGGGGAGGACTAAACGATGTACAACGTAATCAAGAATTCTCCATGGGAATGTCTGCCAATGACTATAACTTTGGTGATTTAGCTGGTACTAACAATATCATGATGCGCGCTTCAAAATACAGAAGAGGAGGTCGTATTTCTTATGCCTCTGCTAACCGTACTTTCCAAGGTAGGGTAATGGCTAGCTACAGTTCAGGTCTTTTAGAAGGCGGTTGGTCCTATTCTGTATTAGGTTCTAGACGTTTTGGTGAGGAAGGTTTTAGAGATGGAACGTTATACGATGCTAATTCGTTCTTTGTAGCCGTAGAAAAACAGATTAACGATAAACACAGTCTAAACTTTACCGGAATTTATGCCCAGAACAGACGTGGTCGTTCTACAGCGATTACTGATGAAATTTTTCGATTAAAAGGAAGAAGATACAATCCATGGTGGGGAATTCAAAATGGCGAACAACGTAACTCAAGAATTAGAGAAATAGACGAACCCATTTTGATGCTTAATCATTATTGGGATATCTCATCTAAGATAAAATTAAATACTAATGTTGCCTATCAATTTGGTGAGATTGCCAATACTAGAATTGATAATGGCGGTACTAGACTTTATGAAGATGACAATGGGGAATTTGTGTTTTTGGGAGGCGCTCGTAATCCAGATCCAACCTATTACCAACTATTACCAAGTTATGCCTTACGAAATCCAGATCCTACGCCCAATGATTATCAAGATGCTTTTGAATTGCAACAGGATTTCTTAGAAAACGGACAAATGCCTTGGGACAGCTTTTATGAAACAAACCTAAGACCATCAAATGTTGATGGGAACTCTACGTATGTCATTCAAGCTGATGTGGTAAGAGATCAACAGTTCACATTCAACACTATTTTAGATGCTGAACTTGCAGATAATATAAGACTTAATGCTGCTCTAAACTATAGAACCCTTAAGAGTGAAAACTTTGCAAGAATAGAGGATCTTCTTGGAGGTACGGGTTATCTAGATGTAGATTTCTTTGCCGATGAGCAAGATAATGCTATTGATGATGAAGTTGCTGGAAACCTTGCTCAGAGTGATTTAAGAAATCCTAATCGAATTGCCGGAGAAGGAGACCGCTACAAGTATAATTATGAAATGAATGCCGATGTTATTAATGCATTTGCCCAGGCACAATTTAAATACAACAAAGTAGATTTTTACGTTGCAGGAAGCATCTCTCAAACATCCTATCAAAGAGTTGGTCTATATGAAAACGGTTTCTTCGCTGGTGGCGGCAACGATGGTTCCTTTGGAGAAAGCGACCAGCTAGATTTTACAAATTATGGCGTTAAGGCCGGCTTTACCTATAAAGTTACTGGTAAACACTTAATAGACTTTAATGGAAGTTATTTCACTAAGGCTCCCCCAATAAGAAACGCGTTTAGTAATGCTAGACAAACCAACGCTACTGTAATTGGTTTAGAAAGCGAAAAAATACAATCCGCTGATCTTAGTTATATTTTTAGATCACCAATAGTAAAAGCAAGAGTTACTGGTTTCTATAGTGGTTTTCAGGATGGTTCTGATATAGGATTTTACTTCACAGAGGATATAGCGGGATTGGGTGTAGAGCAAGATGCTTTTGTACAAGAAATCCTAACCAATATCGAAAGGCGACATATTGGAGTAGAGCTCGGTATCGAAGCACAGGTAACACCAACTATTAAGTTAAAAGGTGCTGCTTCTGTTGGTCAATATACCTTTCAAAATAATCCAAACTTATATTTGACAAGTGTTGACTTTTTAAACAGACAAGGTGTTGATCGTGAAGTTACATTTGGTGACGGAACTACTCAATTGGATGGTTATCATGTTCCGGGCGGTCCTGAACGAGCTTTTCAAATCGGTTTTGAATATAGAGATCCAGACTTCTGGTATATAGGAGCCACAAGCAACTTCTTTTCTAATGCGTATATAGATGTAAGTAACTTAGCCAGATCTGCTAACTTTAGCTCAGATTTTGACGGTAACGCCTTCAATGATTATGATCCTGATGTGGCTAGGGGTTTGCTCCAACAGGAACAATTTGATGACTACATGCTGGTAAATCTTATTGGTGGTAAATCTTGGAAAATAAATGACTACATCTTCGGGTTCTTTGCGACCGTAAACAATGTCTTTAATGAAGAATATATAACGGGTGGTTTTGAACAATCACGACTGGCCAATTTTAGACGTATGCGCGAAGACCAATCTAGACCTAACGGCCCTTTATTTGGCCCTAGATATTTCTTTGGTAATGGTACTACATACTACCTCAATGTATATGTAAGATTTTAAAAAAAGCTATGATAAAACAATATAAAAACAAAAAAATGAAGACTTTAAAAATTAACCAAATACTGCTATTAATCATAGGTTTAGTAGTGTTTAATGGATGTGTTGAAGATGACGACTTTGACACTCCTAATACAAATATTGTAGAACCTGTAATAGACGGAACAATTATAGAAATTGAGGCTGTTAAAGCTCTATTAGAGCAGCAACAGGCAGCTGGAGAAAGCATATTTGAATTTGAAGAAACCAACAGCTACGTTCAAGGTTATGTAGTTTCTAATGACGAAGGAGGTAATTTCTTTGAAGAGATTGTTATTCAAAATAATTTCCAAAATGCTTCTGCTGGTTTAAAAGTATTAATTAATGTTAGCCCACTTTTTGGACGCTACGAGGTTGGTAGAAAAATCTATGTAAAGCTAGATGGTTTGGCTGTTGGACTTAGTAATGGAGTCGTGGCAATTGGTGAACCACAAGGTAGTGATCTTGAAAAGATTTCTTCGGCCCAAGAAGATGATTTTATATTAAGGTCGGCCGAAATTCAAACCATAGTGCCTAATGTTAGAACATTAGCTCAAATCTCTGACGATGATGTAAACACATTAGTCCAGTTAAGTTCAGCTCAAATTACACAATCCCAACTAGGTTTAAGTTATGCTGGTGAGTCGACAGATGAGTTTGATGGTGACAGAATTCTTGAGAGCTGTGATGCCGATGGTGGTTTCATTTTAATGCAAACCAGTACTTTCGCAGACTTTAAGGCGCTTACTTTACCTAGTGGTGCAGGAAGTATTACAGCAGTTCTATCAAAAGATTTTTTTGGTGAGCAGTTTACAATAAACATTAATACTCCCGAAGATGTTAATTTTGTTGGTGACAGATGCGAACCTTCTTTACTAAATCCTAACATACAACCTACACTTACCTTTAGCAATGTTGTATCGCGTTGGGAACAAGAAGGTGGATATGTAGAATTTGGTTTAGATGAAGCACCTGCTATAATTGAAGGTTATGTTATTTCGAGTGATGAAAGTGGCAACTTTTTTGAGGAATTAATTATACAAAACTCGACCGATGGTAATGATGCTCAAGTAACATTAGAGGATGGCGATATGCCTCCTAATCCTAGATTAGGGTTTAGAGTTTCCTTAGACAGACAAGATCTTTATCAAACATTTCCTTTTGGTAGAAAGGTTTACATTAGACTGAATGGTCTTGCAGTCGATGTTGAGAACGGAACTTTTAATATTGGCTTTCCAAATGTTTCAGAAATTGTTCAAATCCCAGATGGACTAGTTGATGAGTTTATAATTCCTGGGGAGGTCATTGAAGATATTTCTCCAAGAATGATTTCAATTTTAGGGGTTACTGAGAGTGATGAAAACACCTGGCTTCAGTTTAGCGATGTACAGATAAATAGAAACTTATTAGGATTGACCTATTCAGCTGAACCTGCTGATAATTTTGACGGATTAAGAACTCTTGAGAGCTGTCTTGAAGAAACAGCTTCTATAGAATTACAAACTAGTACATTCGCCGATTTTAAAGCACTGCCAGTACCACAAAACAGAGGGGATATTCAAGGTGTATTCACGAGAGATTTCGGTGATGATTTTAATGTAATAATTATCAATAGCCCTGACGACATAGACTTTAACAATACTGATAGATGTGACCCAGACTTTTTAGACTGTACAGATCCTTCTGGAGGCGGTTCCGCTATTTTTGAAGAAGACTTTGAAGGCTTTGGCACTTATGCTTCTGAAGGCTGGGACAATATTAACATTAGTGGTACTGATACCGATTGGTTTATCAGCAGCTTTAGTGGTAATTTTTACTCACGAATTTCAGCGTTTAATTCTGGCAATGCCGAAGCTAATGTTTGGTTGGTAACACCTGCTATTAATATGGACGGGACGACTGGCGAAGAATTATCATTTGATGTACAGGCTAGCTTTGATAATGGCACTAATCTGTCGGTTTGGGTATCTACCGATTATGCCGGCGATCCAACAACTGCAACATGGACTTTACTAGATGCAGCTATCCCTGTGGGTCCAGCAAGTACTTTTGGTAATTTTGAAACTGTGGGCCCAATCAATGTCTCATGTGTTGATGGTGATATGGTTGTTGGATTTTTCTACGAAGGTTCTGACTCTAGTGCTACAACTAGATATCATGTGGATAATGTGGTTGTTACTGGTAACTAGAAAATATCTTAATTAAAATATCTGAGCCGCTGCATTTTATTGCAGCGGCTTTTTTTATTTTTAGGCTTATGTTAGATCGTTACTATATTTCTGTTTTTAACTATTATAAAAAAAGACTTGGGAAACGCAGTCTTAAAATAGCTCTATTCTATATTGACTTTTTAGAGCTTTCTATCTATTTGTCACTAGGTGCGTTCTTTTTTGCTTTTGTAAAGCAAATGAACTTTATTAATCTTTCTTTCGGAAAATTTTGGACGATTTATGGTTTAATTTCTGTATTTGTTATATCTAAAAATTGGTTGCGCTACAGTGGTAAAAAACGAAATGTGCTTAACGCTAAACTAAAAGCTAAAAAGACTCCTATATTTTTATTATGGATTTTACCTTTTGGATGTCTTATATTGGCTTTTATACTTCTACAAGTAATTTAGGATTAAATGGTATAGTAGGTTTTACATTTGATGCCCTCGATATATTTTTGTTGTTGCAATTGCCCATAAAATAAAAACGCTGTCCAAATTGGACAGCGTTTTAAATATATTACAAGGGATTTCTGTTATTTTGATTTCATTGCTTTCTCTGCACATTTTTTCTTACATGCCTCACTACAGTCTTCTTTACTTTTACCATCCGCATCTTTGGCACAAGCTTTTTTGCATAGTTCTTCACATGTCTTTTTTTCAGAATCAAAATCATCCACAATCTTCATGTCTTTAACTTTGTACACATCACCTGCCTTACTAACTGCTTCTTCTAAAGACTTTGGTGTCACCTTTGCTTCATCATACTCCACCATTGCCAATCGTTTGTCAAAATCTACTTTTGCAGATTTTACGCCTTCCATCTTTGCCATTTTCTTTTCAATTGTTTTGGCACAGCCCATAGCACAAGTCATACCTTCAATACCAAACTCCACTTTGGCATAAGTAGCATTAGGGTCTAAAGTCTTTGAAACATCATTATCAGCAACTTCAACATCTACTGTTTTAACTTCTGGTTGATCATTATTTTTACAAGAAACAAAAGCTAAAACCATAATTGCAACAATACATATATTCTTAAATGTCTTCATAGATACAAACTATTAAATTTTGGCTAAAACTAATAAATATTACCATTTCTTGCGAAGGAATTAACGATTTTTGTGATTTCTTGACAACGTTTCTGTATGAAAAATCCCAACATAAAATGGATTTACCTTTTTGTTCTTTCAGTTATATGGGGAAGCTCCTTTATTCTAATTAAGAAATCGCTTTTGGGCTTAACGCCATATCAATTGGGTGCGCTCAGAACAATTATAACAGGTGTCATTTTACTCTCAACAGGATTTTATCATCTAAAAACTATTCCTAGATCGAAATGGAAATGGTTGTTTATTTCAGGGCTCTTGGGTTCTTTCATTCCTGCCTTTTTCTTTGCTATTGCAGAAACTGAAATAGATAGTGCTGTAGCTTCTATACTTAATTCGCTTGTACCTCTCAATACCATTTTATTAGGCTTTGCAGTGTTTAAAATTGTCTCGACTAAGCGTCAGGTACTTGGTGTTATTATAGGATTTATAGGTACTGCTATATTGATTTTAAAAGGCTCCGCACTAAACCCAAATCAAAATTATTTGTATGCAGGATTTGTCATTGCATCGACTTTGATGTATGCGGCAAACGTGAATATTATAAAACGGTATCTACAAGATGTAAAGCCTCTGGCTATTGCTGCAGGTAATTATGTATTCATTATGATTCCTGCCTTAGTCATTTTACTTTTTACCGACTTCTTTACTACTGAAAGACTTAATAATCCCTATTTGTTAAATTCATTACTCTATGTGACTATTCTTTCTGTATTTGGTACGGCATTGGCCAAGGTTGTTTTTAATAAACTGATTCAAATTTCTACTCCAGTATTTGCTTCATCCGTAACTTATGTGATGCCGATAGTAGCTTTAATCTGGGGCATTTTAGATGGTGAGTCGTTTAGCCTAATACAGGCTTTGGCTGCTTTGCTAATATTAATCGGTGTTTATTTATCCCATAAAGGTAGTGTACAAAAAAACCGAAGCTAGTGGGCTTCGGTTTTTTTTATCTCTATATTAGATTATTATAATATTCTAATTGAAATCTTCAGCGGTTACCCCTTCATTGACTTTAATATCGGTAACATCTAATTCTATAACTTGAGGTCCATTAGCAATTTTCCATTTACCTGGCATCATAACACCATTAACCTCTTTATAATTTGATAAGTCTGTAATTGATTTAATGGACTGCCCTTGGGCTTCTTGGGTTTCTTCTGTTCTTACTAAATAACCTGTCTCTACATCATAATATCTGAAAGATTCTTTTTCGTCTTTTGTAACTTTTACCTTATAAACATCCGTTCCTTCTATTGTTGTTAAACTTTCGAGTTCTATGTTTGAAGGTTCCATAAATAATTCTGGGAAGAGTCCTTTAGTAGATTTTCTTGATGCAACATCTTTTTCTTCCATAGGCACTTTACGTCCTTGTTGTTCCATGTAACCGTTTTCGCCATCAAAGTTTTGCTTCATTACTGTACCCATCCCTTCTACAATCATCTCCATAGAAAATTTATTTGGTGACATTTGCTTTAATATGGCCTTGGGTTTAAATGGCGCCCCTTGAATGGTTACATCTGCATTAGTTAATGTAGAGTTCACTTTTCTTAAGCTATCTTCTCCTCCAATTGCTTTTACATAGTTTTTAATAACCGTTTCTGCTGTTAAACCTTCTGGTAACGGCTTGGTAAAAACTGGCTTTTCAGTCTTATTGGCATATTTATCATAGTATAGAATAGGTATACCTGTTTTCTCTAAGTTATCTAAAACTTCGCTTCCTTTACCAACAATAACAATTCTTTGATTGGCGCCTAAGTATTTGTTTGCTACTCTTGTTACATCTTCTACACTGACATCATTTATTTTCTGTAAATATGTGGTGTAGAAATCTTGTGGCAAATCGTTGAGTTTAATATTAAGCGCATAGTTAGCAATTGTCTGTGGACGCTCTAATCCCATTATAAAATTACCTACATACTTTGCTTTTGAATCTTTTAGTAATTGTGCATCTACAGGTTCAGTCTTAATGCGTTTTATTTCCTTTAAAAATTCAACAACAGCACTATCTGTTACTTCGTTTCTTACTTTAGCAGAAGCATTAAAACGCCCTAAGCCGTATCTACTTGCCCCCAAACTTGAGTAAGCCCCATAAGTATATCCTTTATCTTCACGAAGGTTTTTAAACAAATAGCCTTCGCCACCACCACCGAGAATATTATTGGCAATTAATGCTGCATGGTAATCCTTATCATTCATTTTTAAATCTACATTATTAGTTACATAGATGCTAGATTGCGTTGAACTAGGATTGTCCACAAAATTGATCTGTCTATACTGTGCATTTGGTGCTGCTGGTTGTAATGGAATGGATATATCTACTGCATTTTCCCATTTCCCAAAATGCTCTTTAATCTGTTTTTCAACTTCTTTAAACTCTACATCACCAATCACAACTAAATACGCGTTATTGGGGTTAAAATACTTTTGATAGAATGCTAGTATGTCTGCAAAAGCAACATTATTTATGGTCTCTTCTGTAGTATATTCTCCATAAGCATGATTTTTACCATAAGCTAAAACATCTCTTACTCTTCTACTTATGGCGTCTACATTCTTTTCTTCTGACTTTATGCTTTCGATAAGTTTTTCTTTTTCTTTTTCAAACTCTTCTTCTATCAATAATGGGTTTATCGCAGCATCAGCCATTAATTCCAAAATACGATCGGCATATTTTGATAAGGAGCTTGCAAATCCACCAGAAAAACCAAAACTTAAATTAGCA
>NZ_JANQIM010000041.1 GCF_028282165.1 Winogradskyella sp.
TTGCTTGCGACGTTTAGAAAACGCAATACCAGCTAAATTTAGTTTGGCCATAGCCAAATCGTGATCCATCGATAGACCTAGGCTAATTGCCTTTTTGAAGTATTTTTCAGCGTCGTTCATATTGGTCTGGGAAACCATAATACCATTTAAATAATTTAAATAGCCTTGTTGTTTCTTAACCAATGCCGATTCAGGGTGCTTTATCTTATTTAACCATTTTTTTGCACCTTCAAAATCTTGTTTGCGCAGCCTAAAAAATGCTAGAAGGATCATTTCATTTTTAAAATAGAGGAAAATGAATATTGTAGAAAATAATATGAACATAATCCCATTGCCTATGTAACCTTCGATAAATTGGTATACTGCATAGGCTATGATTAACACTGCAAGGACTAATTTTATATTTTTATTAAACATGTTTCTTGTTTGTTTTTAAGGTTGGCAAAGTTAATAAAATTCTAACGAAATTATTTTATTTAGAGACTTGCTAAAGTGAAAACTTGTTGTATATTTGCACCCAGTTTTGAGAAAAGGCTCAAAGCGGTTAAAAAAGATTCAAGATTACTAAAGATATAAGACAATGAGCAAAAGAACGTTTCAACCGTCTAAAAGAAAGAGAAGAAACAAGCACGGTTTCAGAGAAAGAATGGCTTCTGTTAACGGAAGAAAAGTTTTAGCACGTAGAAGAGCTAAAGGAAGAAAGAAATTGTCTGTGTCTTCAGAATTAAGACATAAAAAATAATGATTAACAATTGTTAATATTTTAAAGGTGTTACTTAGGTGTAGCACCTTTTTTTTTACTCTATTGATAGTTATTTTTGCAAACCAAAAGACAATCTCATGCCAAAAAACAAAAACATTAAATCTATTCTACTTATCGGTTCTGGTCCAATTATTATCGGTCAAGCTTGTGAGTTCGATTACTCGGGTTCCCAGGCGTTACGCTCTCTAAGAGAGGATGGTATAGAAACGATTCTTATCAATTCTAACCCAGCGACCATTATGACAGATCCTACAATGGCCGATCATGTGTATTTATTGCCGCTTAATACAAAGTCCATTATTAAAATTTTAAAAGAGCATCCACAGATTGATGCTGTTTTGCCAACAATGGGTGGGCAAACCGCCCTGAATCTTTGTATCGAAGCTGATGAGAAAGGCATCTGGGAAGATTTTAATGTAGATATTATAGGTGTTAATATAGACGCTATTAACATTACTGAAGACCGAGAACAGTTTAGGGACTTAATGACAAAAATAGGTGTAGGCATGGCACCTCAAGAAACTGCAACCTCTTTCTTAAAAGGTAAGGAAATAGCACAGGAATTTGGATTTCCTTTATGTATCAGAGCCTCTTTTACCTTAGGAGGCGCAGGAGCATCTATAGTCTATGACGAAAAGGAGTTTGATAAGGCACTTACCAGAGGATTGGAAATTTCACCAATCCATGAGGTAATGATCGATAAGGCCATGATGGGCTGGAAAGAATATGAGCTTGAGTTATTGCGAGATAAAAATGATAATGTTGTGATTATCTGTACCATAGAAAACATGGATCCTATGGGTATACATACAGGTGACTCCATAACCGTAGCACCTGCGATGACCTTATCAGACAAAACCTTCCAGAGAATGCGAGATATGGCTATCCATATGATGCGTAGTATTGGAGATTTTGCAGGAGGATGTAATGTTCAATTTGCGGTAAGTCCAGATGAGGAAGAAGAGATTATCGCCATAGAAATTAACCCGAGGGTATCTCGCTCTTCAGCCTTGGCTAGTAAGGCAACAGGGTATCCCATCGCTAAAATTGCAGCCAAGTTAGCCTTAGGTTACACATTAGATGAGCTAAGCAATCAAATTACCAAGTCAACATCAGCATTATTTGAGCCTACATTAGATTATGTTATCGTTAAGATACCGCGATGGAATTTCGATAAATTTGAAGGTTCAGACAGAACCTTAGGCCTACAGATGAAAGCTGTAGGAGAGGTCATGGGCATTGGACGTTCTTTTCAGGAAGCATTGCATAAAGCCACACAATCGCTAGAGATAAAACGAAATGGTCTAGGTGCAGATGGTAAAGGCTATAAAGATTATGATACGATCATTAAAAAGCTGAAGTACGCAAGTTGGGACCGTGTGTTTGTGATTTATGATGCTATACAGATAGGAATACCTTTAAGTCGTATTCATGAGATTACAAAGATTGATATGTGGTACCTAAAGCAATATGAAGAGCTATTTCAATTGGAAAAGGAAATTTCTACCTACACCATAGATTCAATTCATAGAGAACTGCTTCTTGAGGCCAAACAAAAAGGTTATGGTGACCGACAGATTGCCCACATGTTGCAATGCCTAGAAAGTGAAGTCCATAATAAGCGTAGAGAACTTAAAATTAACCGTGTTTATAAATTGGTAGATACTTGTGCTGCTGAGTTTAAAGCACAGACGCCGTATTATTATTCGACATTTGAGAGTGAAGTTGAAACAGCAGATGGTAACGTTTCGGTAGCTAATGAAAGTGTTGTAACCGATAGAAAGAAAATCATTGTTTTGGGCTCTGGACCTAACCGTATTGGTCAAGGTATTGAATTCGATTACTGTTGTGTACATGGTGTGTTGGCAGCTGCGGAATGTGGTTACGAAACCATTATGATTAACTGTAATCCAGAAACGGTTTCTACAGATTTCGATATTGCCGATAAGTTATATTTTGAACCTGTTTTCTGGGAACATATCTACGATATTATTCAACATGAGAAACCAGAAGGCGTTATTGTACAGCTTGGTGGTCAAACAGCTTTAAAGCTTGCAGAAAAATTAGAGCGCTATGGCGTTAAGATTATGGGTACTAATTTTCAATCTTTGGACTTGGCTGAAGACAGAGGTAACTTTTCAACCTTATTGAAAGATAATGATATTCCTTACCCAGAGTTTGATACTGCAGAGACAGCTGACGAAGCATTAGCTATTGCAGATCGTTTGCATTTTCCAATATTGGTAAGACCTTCTTATGTCCTTGGAGGTCAAGGCATGAAGATTGTGATCAATAAACAAGAATTAGAAGAGCATGTGGTAGATTTGTTAAGAAAAATACCAAATAACAAGCTCCTTCTAGATCATTACCTAGATGGTGCCATAGAAGCCGAAGCAGATGCCATTTGCGATGGCGAAAATGTTTACATCATTGGTATTATGGAGCATATTGAGCCCTGTGGGATTCATTCTGGTGATAGTAATGCCACATTACCACCATTTAATTTGGGCGAGTTCGTAATGCAACAGATAAAAGACCATACAAAGAAGATTGCTCTAGCATTAAATACAGTTGGCTTAATAAATATTCAATTTGCTATAAAAGACGATACTGTTTTTATTATTGAAGCCAATCCAAGAGCATCGCGTACTGTTCCGTTTATTGCAAAAGCCTATAAGGAGCCTTATGTAAACTATGCTACAAAAGTAATGCTCGGAAAGAATAAGGTGACCGACTTTGATTTTAAGCCTAGGTTAGAAGGTTATGCCATTAAACAACCCGTATTTTCATTTAGCAAATTCCCTAATGTAAATAAGAAATTAGGACCAGAAATGAAGAGTACTGGTGAGAGTATACTTTTTATAGATAGTCTTAAGGAAGATGAGTTCTATGACTTGTACTCTCGACGTAAGATGTATTTGAGTAAGTAAAATCATGGTTTTTTCGACTAACGGTAAAGTCATTTCATTAATAATTATTAACTTAGCCTAAAATTGGTATTTATGAAAAGAACTTTACTTTCATTTTCACTTTTTTTATCTGTTTGTGTAGTTTCTGCCCAAATTACTTTGAATCAAGTTGATGACTTTCAAGATGGAACCACACAAAATTGGCAGATAGGTAGTGCTGGTGGATCTAGTGGTCCTATTAATGTGGCAGATGCAGGTCCAGCAGGTCTAGGTGATAATTGCCTTCAATATACATCCAATGGTATACCTGATGCAGTAGCCAGTAGAATGATATTTTATACTCAAAACCAGCAATGGAGTGAGGATTTCATAAGTGAAGGTGTTGATCAAATTTCTATGGATGTTAAAGTTGAAACAAATGACTTGAACTTACGAATTGCAATGCAGGGTAGTGGGACACGAATTTGTACTACTAATGCCATAAATGTGCCTGCAAATGGTATTTGGACTAATATAACATTTCCAATAGCTCCTTCAGATTTTACTGTAGTTAATGGAAGCAGTGATGAAAGTACAGTTTTAGCAAATGTAATGACATTGAGGATTTTAAGTAATAGCGTACCAGAGTGGCTTGGTGAAGAGATAGACGCTATTATTCAAGTAGATAACATTACTGCCCAGTCTTCGTTAAGTACGCCTCGATTTGATAATCAAGATACTGAATTTAGGATTTCCCCTAACCCGTCAAAAGATAAACTGAATATTGTATTACCATCAGATGATGAGATGAGACTCGAAGTATTTGATGTGTTAGGAAAGCGTGTGTATAGTGGATTGATTTCTCAACTGTCTCGACCAATAGATATATCTAATTGGAGAAGCGGTGTGTATTTGGTAAGAGTGTCTAATGACAAGACTACCCAAAGCAAACGTTTTATAAAGCAATAATTATATTTTCTACGATATTTTATAAAATAAGCAATCTAATACCAAGATTGCTTTTTTATTCCTGATGTTCTGGTAATTCTATTTTAACACGATAGCCTTTAAGTTCTTCGAGGTAGTTTTGTAGTGAAAAGTTTGTACCGTCAAACTCAGCTTGTCGTTGACGTTTCGTTTTAATTCGCATTAAGGCTTTAAGAAATCGTTTCACTTCAACTTTATCGTTTAAGATGAGGCCAGGTACTTCGGTCGAATGTCCATTTGCATCCTTGGCAACCATAGTAAAATAGGATGAATTACAATGTTTTACATCACCGGTTTGTATATGTTCCGATTCAACTCTAATGCCTATAACCATAGATGTTCTTCCCACATAGTTTACAGAAGCTTTCATCGTTACCAATTCACCTACCTCAATAGGATTTATAAAATCTACAGTGTCTACCGAGGCCGTAACACAATAAGTACCTGAATGTTTTGAGGCGCAAGCAAAAGCAATTTGATCCATGAGATTTAAAATGTAACCACCATGAATTTTTCCACTAAAATTAGAATGTGAAGGCAACATTAATTGTGAGATACTGATTCTTGAAGAGTCTATGGTTTTGTACATACAATAATAATTTATAAATCTTCAGTAGCACGTTTTATAATATTCTCAGGAAGGGATTTTTTAGCTTTGGCTCCCATTTTTTTGATATTCTCTACGCGCGAAATTAAATTGCCTTTTCCTTCAACTAATTTATTCATAGCGGCAGAGTAATCACTTTTTGCGGCGTCAATCTTTTTGCCAACTCCTGTGAGATCAGATACTAAACCTTCAAATTTATCATACAAGGCACCAGCTTGCCTTGCGATTTCTATCGCATTTTGTTGCTGTTTTTCGTTGTTCCACATGCTATCAATCGTACGAAGTGTGGCCAAAAGGGTAGCTGGTGTTACAATAACGATGTTTTGCTCAAAAGCTTTATTATAAAGTGTGTTGTCCTCATTAATGGCTACTGCAAAGGCCGGCTCAATAGGAACAAACATCAATACAAAATCTGGAGATTCTATATCGTACAAATCTTGATAGTTTCTTGCCGATAATTGATCTACGTGTTTTTTGATAGAATTGACGTGTGCTTTTAAGAATACCTCACGTTCATCTCCATCGGCATTAATCATGCGTTCATAATCGGTAAGGGATACTTTAGAGTCAATAATCATCTTTTTAGAATCAGGAAGATGTAGAACAACGTCTGGCATAGCACGAGAACCATCTTCGAGTTGAAAACTTTGCTGAACAAAGTATTCTCTATCTTTTTCCAATCCAGATTTTTCAAGAACGCGTTCTAACACTAATTCGCCCCAATTCCCTTGTGTTTTACTATCGCCTTTTAACGCTTTGGTAAGGTTTGTTGCTTCCTTAGCCATCTGCTGATTAAGGTCTTTTAAACCTAATAGTTGTTCCTTTAAGGCCGAGTGCATGCTGATGCTCTCTTTTTGTGTGTCTTCAACTTTCTTTTCAAAAGTCTTTATTTTTTCTTCTAATGGATTAAGAATGCTCTTGATATTTTCTTTATTCTGAAGCGTGAATTTTTGCGATTTTTCATCCAAAATTTTAGAAGCCATCAACTCAAAATCCTTTCTAAGTTGCTCTTGTTGTTTCGCTAGTTCTTCGTCTCGCTTTAAATTTTGTAGTTGTAGATTTTCAAGTTCGGTATTACGTCTCGATAACTCTGTATTTAAGAACTCTTTTTCATTGCGAATGTCCTCACGCTCATTTTCAATTTTAGAAATGGTTGATCTGAGTTCATTTATGGTTAAGCCCAATTGGTTTTGGCGTTCTTCAAGTGTACTTTGCTCACTTTTGGTTTTGAGTTTTGTAAAAAGCATACCTAAATAGGCACCAATTACAGCAGAAACCAAAATAGCAAGTATGAGAATGATATTGTCGTTCATTACATAGGATTGTAAGATTCAAAGATACCTTTTTTAAAAGTAGAAATAAAGCTTATTTATTAACACGAAAGCCACCAGTTTTAGTGTCGAACACAATTAAATCTGATGGGAAAAGCGACTCAAAAATACCTTCTGAAATTAAATTGCAAGGTTCATCAAAAACAACCGTATCGCTTTGCATCACAATCATGGTATCACATAATTGAATGGCTAGATCAATTTCATGGGATGAAAACAAAATGGTTTTCCCAGTCTCTTTAGTCAATTTCTGGAGTAACTTTAAGATATAAGCCTTATGATACATATCGAGATGTGTCGTTGGTTCATCCAACACAATAATATCCGTATCTTGAGACAGAGCACGTGCCAGCATGACTTTCTGCAATTGACCATCACTTAGTTCGTAACATCGTTTAGCCTTTAAGTCTTCAATATTAACAAGTTTAAGGGCATTGTTTACAATGGTGATATCATTATCGGTTAGGCTTCCAATCCAGTTGGTATAAGGATACCTTCCAAGAGCAACCAATTCGTAAACAGATAGGTTTTTAGAACTAATGGGTTCGGTCAAAACAATGCTCAGTTGTTTTGCGAGCTCTAAATTCGTAGTTGATTTTAGATCTTTACCATTCAAAAATATGGAACCAGATAAAGCAGGTTGGACTTTAATAAGTGTTCTTAAAAGTGTCGATTTACCAATACCATTAGCACCAACCAAACCAATGAGTTGTCCTTTTTCTAATTCGAAATTAATATGAGATGCCACGACGGTTTCGGCTTTCTTGGTTTTGTAACCTATGGAAAGTTCTTCTACTTTTAGTATGATATGTTTGGTATTCATACTCATTTAAAACATCATTTTTCGCTGTCTCACTAATAACCATATTACAACAGGCGCACCAACTATGGCCGTTATGGCATTGATGGGCAATGTGTAATCACTTCCTGGCAATTGTGCAATACTATCGCAAATAAGCATCACGATGGCACCATACAGAAATACAGCAGGCAATAAAACTCTATGGTTAGACGTCTTAAAAATCTGCCGTGTGAGATGTGGAATGGCCAAGCCAATAAAGGCAATAGGACCTGCAAAGGCTGTTATAGTACCTGCGATTAGGCTTGTCGCCAATATAATCACTAATCGACTTTGTCTTAAGTTGAGGCCTAAACTCTTTGCATAGTTTTCACCAAGTAGAAGACTGTTTAAGCCTTTAATCGAAGCGATACTAAGAATAAGGCCAATACTATAAATTCCGAAGAAAATCAGAAGTTCTTGCCATGAGAGATTGCTTAAGCTTCCAAATCCCCAAAAAATATACTGTTGTAATTGTTCGGCCGAGCTAAAATAGGAGAGTACACTAACTACCGCAGCAGTAATACTACCAAACATTAACCCAATGATGAGGATTGCCATAGTATCTCGTACTTTGCTAGAGACCGCTAAAACAGCTAATAACACTAAAAAACTACCTAAGCTGGCCGCAATTACAATACTCCATTTCGAAATCAAAGACATAGCTAATAAACCACCAAAAAGCCCAGACCCCAAAATAACTAAGGCCACACCTAAGCTGGCACCAGATGTTATCCCCAAAACAAATGGTCCTGCCAATGGGTTTCTAAAAAGGGTTTGCATCAGTAAACCAGAAATGCCTAAACCCGAGCCTACCAAAATAGCGGTTATTGCCTTGGGCAAACGATAGTCTTTAATAATAACCTGCCAAGTGTTATTATCTATGGTTCCAAATAGGCTACCCAATATGCTTTTGAATGGAATATGTACTGAGCCTAAACCGATATTTATAAAGAAGCATATAAAGAGTACCAAAATAAGTACTACAAACTGAAAACCATATGCCTTTTTAATAGTCAATTAATTGAGCGGTTTAAAGAAATAAGGGGAGTAATCCTCTAACAGTTCGGGATGGCACACTTTTATAATGTCTTTTAAGACTAAATCTGGTCTGGCTGTTCCCAATTCGTAATAAAGTACGCCGCCTGTTTTACCCGTAGTATTAGAAAATGTGTATATCGATTTGTTTTTGAACGCACTAAAATTAGTGTATAGAGCACTTGCGTCCTCAAGTTGATCAAAGCTTGTATAATAAGAAGGGCTTAGCCATATGTCGGCATCTTTAGCTTTGTCCAATACAGTCTCAAAACTCAATGCCAGACTACCGTTTCCCGAAGTATCGCTCCATAAATAATCGACATTAGCATCATTTAAGAATTGTGCTTCAGGGCTAGAGCCATTCGGTAAGTACCAAACTTCTTTGTGCATGGCGCCACTTAAAACTGTTGGTCTTGTTTTGGCTTGTTTTGCGATCGCTTTTGCAGCCAGATAGTCTTTTTCGATTTGGTTAAAGATGGCATCTGCTTCTTTTTCTTTATTAAACAGAACTCCGAAAAATTTTATCCATTCAGCTTTAGCCAATGCAGAAGATTCTACCCAGTCACCATTATAGATGATGGGAATTCCAGCTTTTTTTATAGTTTCGAAGGTCTTGTTTGCACCATCTACGCCAAAACCTATAACAACATCGGGATTTAGTGCTATTAGAACTTCAGTATTTATACCTTCATTTTTCCCCAATTCTCTTATCTCACCTGCGTCGATACGTTTTCGGGTCTTTTCTGAAGAAATATAATCCTTTCCAGGAAAGCCAACCAATGTTTGCTCAACACCTAAAAGTTCTAGAGCAGGAATATGGGTGGTCGAGGTAACGACTATTTTTTCGATATTCTTAGAAAGAATACCATCTAAAACGCGATCTTTCGATACAAATGTTGAGTTGTCATTTGGAATGACATATTCATAAGTAGTATTTGATTTTGGCCATGGCTTTCTTATTGTCAAAACTCTATAATTCTCTTTATAAGTGACTGAAAAGCCTTCAGCATATTTTAGTTCTAATTTTTTAGTTGTAGAAACACTGTTAGAATCAATCTTAGATTCGTTTTTACAGGAAACAAAAACAACTAAGCACAACAGTAGAACGGATAGCTTCATTTTATGATATCTATTATTGACTCAAAAGTAAGATTATTTAGAGTTATAAGTAAATCATTAAACAAATTGTTTATTTTTGTGTCGAAATTAGGTTTCATCTATATTATATAAATGAATTAAAAGGGAATTTGGTGTAAGTCCAAAACTGTTCCCGCAACTGTGAGCTATAAAGCTTGTTATCACCTTCAATGTCACTGAGTTATTACTTGGGAAGACCGATGACGAGACGCAAGTCAGGAGACCTGCCAATTTCATTTAACTAAATGGCTTTCGGGTAAAAAGCTTCGGTTGTATGAAAAAACTAACTCCAATTATTTTGCTGGCACTTTACGGTGTAGTACCAGCGCAAACCAGGGATTCTATTCAGAAATTAGATGAAGTAATTTTGTATGGGGATAGATTTCTTAAACCTCTTTCAAAAACACAAACGAAGAAGGTACTTACTGATAGTGTGATTTTAAGAAATGCATCGTCTTTAACTGGGCTTTTAAATTTTAATTCGACAATTGTTTTTAGGGAAAATGGTTTAGGCATGGTGTCTTCACCTAGTTTTAGAGGAACTACCGCACAACAAACAGCAGTTTTGTGGAACGGAATAAATATAAATTCCCAAACCACTGGACAAACAGATTTTAATACTATTAATGCGCGTGGATTTGATGTTGTTGTTTTGAGAGCTGGAGGTGGAGGCGTTGTAGATGGTACCAATGCCATAGGTGGAAGCATCTATCTCGAAAATGAACTTGTATACAATTTAGGTTTTAATAATGATCTTTTTGTTAGATATGGATCTTTTAATACCTATGATGTAAATTATAAAGCGGATTACTCTAACGACAAACAAAGCTTCTCACTTATTGTTTCTAGAAATGGATCAGATAATGATTACCCTTATATAAACACCGATAGAAATAACTTAAACGGACAATTCAACAATACCAATATAAGTTTTTCTGGTGGAATTAGAATAAATTCTAAAAATGAACTGAATCTATATGCTAATGTATATGATGGTAAAAGAAATTTTTCGCTGCCAACACCTAATGCCTTAAGAACAAAATACTACGATTTTAATACTCGGAGTATGTTAGAATGGAAATACAACTCTAATAAATTTAAACACTTAACCAAGTTTGCAGTACTGACTGAAAACTATCGGTTTTACCCAAATATTCAAAATGATTTTTACACTGAAGGCTATGTTGAAAGTTTGGTTGTTAAATATGATATAAACTACCAGTTTAACAAAGATATGCTTTTGACTTCAGGATTTAATTATTTAAGAAATGATGGAAAGGGAACAGATATAGAAGAAGAGGTTAGGCATTTATCTTCTTTGGTTTTAGGTATGAGGCATCAAGTTTCCGAAAAGGTATTTTATGAAATTGGATTAAGACAAGAACTCAATAAGGATTATGAAAGTCCTTTTTTGTATTCTGCGGGAGTTAAATTAGCATTATCCGATTTTTATAGCATCAAAATTAATACTTCAAAAAACTTCAGAATACCTACTTATAACGATCTGTATTGGCAGGGTTTGGGGAATAGAGATCTAAAACCAGAAATATCCTATCAGGGCGAGTTGACTCAGGTTTTAAAATTAAAACGTATGTCTTTATCAGTTACAGGATATTATAATTCAGTAGAAGATTTGCTTATGTGGGTGCCAGATGCAGCTGGGGTTTGGCGACCAGAAAACACAGATAATGTTGAGATCTATGGTGCAGAAGCGCTTTTGTCCGCAGAAAAGGAAATAGGTGATCATCAGTTTAATTTGTCTGCAACATACGCCTACACGGTTTCTAAAAACCGCGATACGGGTAAGCAGTTGATTTATGTGCCTTATCACAAGTTTACAGCGTCATTAGGCTATTCCTTTAAAAAACTATCGGCATATTATCAATATTTGAACAACGGTGAGGCTTTTACAACTAGTGATAATGCCCCAGAGCAGATACTTAACAATTTTATGGTGGCAAACTTAGGCTTGGAATATAATTTCAGAATTCATAAAAATAAACTCACTTTAGGGATACAAGCCCTTAATCTTTGGGACGAAGAGTATGAAAGTGTATTAAATAGACCAATGCCGGGAAGAAATTATAACGCTTACATGAATTTTAATTTTTGAGAATAATGAAAAAGTTGATTAACTGTTTACTGCTTGTGTTTCCTGTTTTGTTATTGCATAATTGCACAAGTGATGACCGAGAAATAATTACTGAGACACCAGAAGGCGATTATGCAAACGGAATGTTTGTACTAAACGAAGGTGGTTTTACAAACTCAAACGCCTCATTATCTTTTGTAGATCCATCAGGTGAAGTTTACAATCAAGTTTTTTTTGGAGTTAATGGTTTTGGATTGGGAGATGTAGCACAAAGTATGGCATTTTATGATGATACAGCTTTCATAATAATGAATAATTCTAACACTATAGAAGTGGTTAACCGCTATACCTTAGAACACATAACAACGATAAGCGATCAAATTTTGAACCCTAGGTATATGGTGTTTTATAACGGATATGGTTTTGTTACTAATTGGGGAGATCCAGTCAATACTACCGATGATTATGTTGCTGTTGTTAATTTACAAGACTTTACGGTAACACAAACTATAGTCGTAGCAGAAGGGCCAGAGAGATTACTAGAGGCTAATGGATCGTTATATGTAGCACATAAAGGTGGTTGGGGCTATGGCAATTCTGTTTCAGTCATTAATGCCAATACGTTTCAATTATCAACTACCATCAATGTTGCGGATGTACCAGATGGAATAGTAATTAGCGATAACGACCTATACGTGTTATGTTCTGGAAAGGCAGATTGGACAGGAGATGAAACCTTGGCTGAGTTTTTTAAAATAAGTCTTCAAAATAATGAGGTTATAGAGTCTTTTCAGTTTACATCTGGTGTACATCCAAGTTTTTTAGAAGTGACCAATAATGAGCTTTTTTACGTCCTTTCAGGAGATGTTTTTAAAGTATCTACCGGTAATTTTATCTCACCAACAGGGCCTTTGTTTTCAACCCAAAGTCAAAGTGTAGAAGTGGTTTATGGATTTAGGGTCTACAACGATAATATATATATCGCTGATGCCAAGGATTATGCTTCTAATGGCGAAGTGTTTGTTTATGACTTACAAGGGAATTTTCAGACCGATTATCGAGTTCAACTAATACCAAATAGCTTTTATTTTAATAATTAACATACTTAAAATTTAATAACAATGAAAAATAATTACTTACTCGTGCTTGCATTTCTATTCGGAATAGTAAGCGTAAATGCCCAAAGTTCTTATGTCGATGGCGTTTTTATTCTCAACGAAGGACAATTTGGGAATAACACGGCTTCAGTATCTTTTTTAGATGGCATGGGTACACTTAGCAATGATATATTTGCGACAGAAAATGCAGGTATGGATATTGGGCAAATAGCTCAAGGTATGGGATTTCAAGGCGATTATGTCTACATTGTTTCTAATGGAAGTAACGAGGTTAACGTTATAGATAGAAATGCCTTTATCCATGTAACGACCATTACTGTCGGTTTAAATAATCCGCGTTATATAGCTTTTGATAATGGATTGGGTTACATTACCAATTGGGGTGACCCATTTGACACCACAGACGATTATATAGCCGTATTAGATTTAGCCACCAATACAATAGACCCAGATAATAATATATTAGTGGTGGAAGGTCCCGAAGAGATAATAAAAAGCGGGAATCAACTTTTTGTGGCACACCAAGGCGGTTTTGGTTCGGGCAATACGGTTTCAGTGATCGATCTTACAGATTCCTCTGTTTCTTCGATTAATGTAGGAGATAGACCAAACTCTCTGCAAGTTGATGACACTTATTTATATGTATTATGTGGTGGCGAACCTGCGTGGACAGGAGCTGAAACAGCAGGTACTTTATATAGAATAGCATTAAGCGATTTTAGTGCTGTTGATACTTATAATTTTGCAACAATAGAACATCCCGAATTTTTAGAAATAAACAACGGCGAAGCTTACTATGTACTAAATAATAACATTTATCAGTTTGATTTTACAGGAAGTTTACCGGCAACAGAATTTATAAACACAGCACCAGAGAGTATTGCTATTGCCTACGGAATGGATTTGATAGATGATGTGTTCTATTTGGCAGATGCTGTAGATTATGTAAGTAATGGAAAAGTAGCTTCTTATGATATTGCAGGTACACATTTAGAGACTTATACAGTAGGGTTAATACCGAATGCTATCTATAAAAATGAAGAACCATTATTGGTAGGGCCATATGCACCGCCAGCAGACCAAGCCGGAACTACGGCTATTGAAACGGCTAGTGGCTTATTCGTAGACTGGGCAAGTGGTGTAACTATTACTAGAGGGCTCCAAGACATTTCTAATCCTGGAGGAGACTTTGCCTCTTTTGGAGAATCAAGTGCTGCAACAGGAGCAGCAGATAATACAGTTGTAAGTTTAGGGGATGCGGGAGAAGCTGTTTTAACGTTTGATACGCCAATTGCCAATGGGGATGGTTACGATTTTGCGATATTTGAAAACTCATTTAGTGATACCTTCTTAGAACTAGCTTTTGTTGAAGTAAGTTCGGATGGTGTAAATTATTTCAGATTTTCAGCGCATAGCTTAACCCAAACAGAAACGCAAGTCGATGGCTTTGGTAATATAGATGCTACTTTTGTAAACAATTTGGCTGGAAAATACCGAGCTAACTTTGGTACGCCTTTTGATTTAAGTGATTTGGGGGATGATCCATTATTAGATAAAGATCAAATTACACATGTAAAGATTATTGATGTTATTGGTACTATTGATCCTACTTTTGCTACTTATGATGCGTACGGAAATGCAGTTAATGATCCTTATCCAACACCATTTGCTAGTTCTGGATTTGATTTGGATGGTGTAGGTGTAATTAATCAGTCTGACTTAAGCATAAGCGAGGTTTCTAGTGAAAGAAATATAGTAATGTATCCAAATCCTGCAACAAATCATTTTTCGATACAGGGATACCTACAAAATATTGATGTTGAAATATATTCGCAGACTGGTCGATTGTTAAAATCTCTAAAAGGGATATCTGGGAATCAAATCGATATTTCAAGCTTTGCTGATGGCATGTATGTGGTAAAAGTTATAGGAAATAACAAGGGATCTTTATTTAAACTAATTAAGAGATAAGACGATAAGTAATAATAAACAGTCATAAATATGATGAGTTGTTGTTTTAGCTGGTAAGTTATTTTCTATAAGATTTTATGTAATCTTTGAATAATATAATAACTATGAACAATCCAATTTACATGAGTTGCTTGGACATTTATACGTCTAACAGTAAGACCTCTCAACTTAAAAAATTTCAAAAGGGAATTGAAATGGTTAAGTTCAAGATAATGCCTCTGATGAGTTGGGACATTTTTATGACGTATTACCAAGGTAGAATTGTAGAAACTCGAAAGCGGGTAGAACTAGACCAAGTACTCTCATTTGCACGAAAATTTAAGTGGAAAAATGACCTTAAAAAGGCTTTTGCGAATAATGACTATGAGGCCTTAATTTTAACCGACAAAAACCAAAACATCATATGGGTCAATGATGGCTTCAAAGAAATGACAGGATATTCAAAAACTTTTGTACTAAATAAAACACCCAGGTTTCTGCAAGGCAAAAAAACGTCAAGGAAAACCAAAAGTAGAATAGGACAAAACATAGCTAAGAACAAACCTTTCAAAGAGATTATTTTAAACTATAAAAAGGATGGAACACCTTATAAATGTGAAGTTCATGTTATTCCATTGTATAATGAGACTACAACACATTTTTTAGCTTTTGAAAAACAGGTGGTGTAAGCTTTTAAAGATGTTTTGACTTAACTCAATTTTTGGGGAAATATTAGTTGAATTTTATATAAAGTGAAAAAGCCGCAATTTGCGGCTTTTCTTTTTTTATTCTTCAAACATTAAATTATCGAAAGGCGAATGGAGTTGTGGTGTTTTTAATTCCCTGAGGTTTCCCATTTCTAGCGATCTGCCAAAAGGTCTATCTCCAACTGTTATATCAACAAGGGCAACTGCTAAAAGTGGATCTGAAGATGTCCCTAGAACACCTAAGTTAATTGGAGATTCTTCTATGTCTACATCTGGCACCAATCCATCCGAAGGGACTAATACTTCATTAACATTAGTAGAGTTTGCGATAAGAGGGAATATGGCATAATTATGGCCACTATTAATACCTTCTGTACTAATAAAACTAGGTGAGTCGAATATTAGGCGGTTAGATTGTGTCTTTCCTGCTGTAGTATCACCAATATGTATAACTTCAATGTTGTAGGGTCTTAAGCTATTAATAAGCAATTCACTGGCTGACGCTGAAATCGAAGATGTTAATATATAGACCCTGCTCAAATTAAGACTATTAATTGCTGCATCGTTAGAGAGCGTATTTGTAAATTCATAGTCTCTGTTACGATCTTGCTGATTGGAGTTGTAGAATAATTTAGAAAATACCTGCCCGTTAAACTGACCGGTAATCATGCTTGCTAAATGCACTGCGGTTTGTATGCTGCCGCCACCATTATATCTTAGGTCCAATACCAAATCTTGAACGCCAGCGGATTGAAATTGTCCAAATACAGCATTCAACTCCGCATCAAAACTACTTGTAAATCCGTTATACATAAGGTAGCCAACATTTACGTTAGATAAATTAAACACTTCAGCAATGTGTATGGGATTTTCTGTATAAGATTCTTTTGTGAGACTTATACTTTCATCATTTAGGGTAATTATATCATCTTCTACTTCAGTAGTGCCATTGTCATTATAATCGGCAAAATTTAAAGTATAGGTATTTTGAGTCAATAACGCAATGCGGTTATCTACAGTTAGGTTAACTCCATCGACGGCTCTAAATAGTTGTCCGCGGACTAACCCAAGATTGTCAGCCACGCTATTGTTAAGAACCAATGTAATAGCACCAAACAACTCAGTTTCGCTGCCAGGTACAAAATATAATCTAAATTCCAAGCCATTGGAAAGTGTGGTTCCCTGTTGTGCATTTAAAACATCAAAATAATTGGGTACGATGTTGCTAAAAGAATCTAAGGAGTCAAAAATCAAAGTCTCAAATAAATCTTCTGGAGTTTCAAACTCGTCGAGGTAAGCAGAATATTCCTCAGTTTTATCGTATCTATTATCAATACCATTTATTCCGAATCTGTCATTGGACAAATTAGGGACGTTTTCATTGTATAGATAAAAAGCATTCATTGCTTTCCATACAAAATCATTAATGTCTGCATTGGGGACGGCATTGTCATCCATATCTTCAAAACAGCTGGTAAGAGGTAATGTAACCATGAAAACCAATAAAAGAACTTTAATCTTTTTACTCACGGCACAAAAGTTTATAGGGTGTTCGTCAAAACTTTTTAAATTTTTCATAATTTTTCTTTATATGTAGCAATCTTTTACTTCTGTCTGTAAAACTCTAAATTTACTTACATTATTATAAATAAAAAAACTTTGTAACAAATTATAAAGTGTATCGTCGTAACTATGAAAGCAACTAAAAACTGCTTTTTTAACCCTGAGCTTATCTGCGTCAAGCGCAGTTGAAGAGTCGATGGGACCACCAATCAAATTAGTAATGAAGCAGGCAGATTTTGTAAGCTTAGTAATGCCATTTAAGGATAAAGTATTTCGTTTAGCCAAGCGTTTATTGGTATCTCGTGAGGAGGCCGAGGATGCAACTCAAGAAATACTGTTGAAATTGTGGAACAATAAAGAGAAGATTAGCGACTATAAAAATGTAGAAGCTTTCTCTATGACGATGACAAAGAATTTTTGCTTGGATAGATTAAAATCAAAACAAGCACAGAATTTAAAGATTGTTCATAGCAATTACACCGATAATAATGCGTCATTACAAAGGCAGGTAGAAGCAAAGGATAGTATGGGTTGGGTATCTCGGATTATGGATGATTTGCCCGAACAGCAAAAAATAATAGTGCAATTAAGAGATATAGAACAATACGATTACGCCGAAATAGCCAAGATGCTAGATATGAACGAAACGGCAATACGTGTTAACTTATCTAGAGCACGAAAAACAATAAGAGAAAAATTGACTAATACACATCGCTATGGTATTAAATAGTATAGAAAAATTAATTGAAAAGTACGACAATGCAGAGACAACGCTAGAAGAAGAAGCACAACTAAGAGCTTATTTTGAAAGTGATGACGTAGCGCCTCATTTAGAGCATTACAAACCATTATTTCAGTATTTTTCATTATCACAACAAGAGCAGTACACCAAAGACGTTCCATTAAAACCTAAGAAAACACAATTGTATCAATGGATTTCTGTCGCAGCAGTTGCCGTTCTAATGCTTGGTATATTTATTCCTAACTGGCAAGGTGAAAGTAAGTCATTTGCAAACCTTACACCTGAAGAACAGGAAGCCATCACCCAAACTATGGAAGCTTTTAATTTGGTCTCGTTAGGGATGAATAAAGGTAAGCAACAGCTTAATTCTCTAGCTATGGTTTCAGAAAACCTAAATCAAGGAATCGAAGAAGCTAGTCGATTAAGTGAATTTTCAAAAACAACAAATAGAATTTTTAAAAACAAGTAACAAACACACAAAAATTAGAGAATCATGAAAAATGTAATAGTAATAATCGCACTTATCGTAGCACCAATGATTTCAGGAGCACAAAGCATCTTTGATAAATACGAAGATATGCCAGAAGTAGCTTCGGTTATCGTTAATCAAAAAATGTTTAGTATGATTGCTAGTATCGACGTAGATATGGACGACCCTGAAGCTCAGCAATACATGGATATGGTAAAGAAGATTACCGGACTTAAAGTATTTACAACTGGTGATGAAAAAGTTTCAGCAGACATGAAGGCGACTGTGAGTAAATATTTAAAGTCATCTGAATTGGAGGAATTAATGCGTATTAAAGATGGTAACCAAACGGTGAAGTTTTATGTAAAAGAAGGTAAAGATGAAAACCATGTTAAAGAGCTATTAATGTTCGTTAGTGGATTAAAGGAGATTATGGATGGTGACATTGAAATTAACGGCAAAAAACGAGAATTTGAAACAGTCTTATTAACACTGACGGGAGATATCGATTTAAGACAAGTGTCTAAAATCACTAACCAAATGGATATTCCTGGTGGTGATCAGTTGAAAAAAGCTGGCGACAAGAAAAATTAATAGCATAAAATATGGGACAATCAATCAAAAAATTATCAGTAATTGGCTTCTTGGTTGCAACTTTAATGAGTTGCAACCAAGGTCCTACTTTACAAACGTACTTTGTAGATAATGAGTTAAAACCTGGTTATTCTCAAATCGACGCGCCTACCAGTCTAATTAATGTCGATGAAATTGAAATGACCGATGAGCAACGCGAAGCTTATAAATCTGTGGATAAGCTTAACATTTTGGTTTATACACCTACAGACTCTTTAGAAGGTATTGGTGCTGAAATTGAGAAAGTAAATCAGATATTAAAAAACCCAAAATACGAAGAACTCATTAGAGGTAATACCATAGACGGAAAGTTTAGTGTAAAATATATTGGCGAAGTAGATAATGTAGATGAGGTTATTCTCTTTGGAAGCTCTGAAGATAGAGGTTTTGTTATAGCCCGTTTACTAGGTGATAATATGAATGCAGGTAAAATTTATTCCTTGAGAACTGTTCTGCAGAATGCAAATTTTGATAATTCGAACCTTAATGGTCTAACTGACTTTTTTAAATAAATGGTAATTATTTAAATGTTAATGTAAATCGTCTTGGAGTTATTCTTCAGGACGATTTTTTTTACTGTTATTTTTCAGAGCGTGCCAAGATGCTATGATGAACAAAACCCCAAAACTACCAAATAGTAAGGCTTTAACTATAAAGTAATCTAGAATTTTCAATAAGCCCGCTATAAAAAAACCCACACCGATAATACCTACTATAGTTAGTGCTAAAGAGTTTCTATTTAATGGGAATAAATTCATATACCTGTATAATTGCTTGGCGAAATGGCTTTTAATTCTGTCTTAATGGTGTCTGAGACTTCTAAAGTATCAATAAAATCTGAAATAGATGTTTTAGTAATGATTTCATTGGTTCTGGTCAATCCTTTTAAAGCCTCATAAGGATTAGGATAACCTTCACGTCTCAGTATGGTTTGTACGGCTTCAGCGACAACAGCCCAGTTTTGTTCTAGATCCTGTTCAAATTTATCAGCATTTAAAAGCAGTTTCCCTAAGCCTTTTAAGGTCGATTTAAAACCAATGATTGTATGGCCAAAAGGCACTCCAACATTACGTAATACAGTACTATCTGTTAAGTCACGTTGTAATCTAGAAATAGGTAATTTACTAGCTAAATGCTCAAAAATAGCATTAGCAATACCTAAGTTACCTTCACTATTTTCAAAGTCGATTGGGTTAACTTTATGCGGCATTGCAGAACTGCCAATTTCTCCCTTTTTAATTTTTTGCTTAAAGTAATCCATAGACACATACGTCCAGATATCCCTATCCAAATCTATAATAATGGTGTTGATACGCTTTAAGGCATCAAACAAAGCAGCCATGTGATCGTAGTGTTCTATCTGCGTGGTAGGAAAAGAATGCTGTAAGCCCAGCTTTTCTTGAACAAATGCAGTTCCGAAGGCCTTCCAATCAATATTCGGATAGGCTACTTTATGAGCATTGAAATTCCCTGTAGCTCCACCAAACTTTGCAGCGCTCGGGATGTCGTTTAAAAGATTAAACTGTTCTTTTAATCGCACAGCAAATACCTCAATTTCTTTGCCAAGTCTTGTAGGCGATGCCGGCTGGCCATGTGTTCTAGCCAACATTGGTATAGCGTCCCATTCTTTTGATAACTCTTCAATCTTATTGAGCAATGTTAAGTATTCAGGCACATAAACCGTGTTCATGGCTTCCTTTATACTGAGAGGGATTGCCGTGTTGTTAATGTCTTGGGAGGTCAATCCAAAATGAATAAACTCTTTATAATCTGATAAACCTAAGGCATCAAATTTTTCCTTTATGAAGTATTCAACTGCTTTTACATCGTGATTGGTGACTTTTTCAATGGCTTTAATAGCAGAGGCATCAATAGGTGTAAAATTCTTATAAATAGCTCTTAAATCTTCAAAAACAGATGGCGATACCGATTTTAGTTGCGGCAATGGTAATTCACAAAGCGCTATAAAGTATTCGACCTCTACTAAAACACGATATTTAATCAGTGCTTCTTCAGAAAAAAAATTGCCTAAAGCCTCTACTTTAGACCTATATCTACCATCGATGGGTGAAATTGCGCTAAGTGCTGAAAGTGCCATTTGCTCTGAAAATTTGAAGCATCAAAGATAGCAAAGTTAGCTTGAAGCACGAAGTACCTAGCAAGAAGTTTTTTGAATTTGATATTTCAGTTTTTTGAATTTATCCTTTTTAGGATATGCTTAGCCCTAGCTTTAAAACCAGAAGTCTGAATCTGAAAATCGCGTTCGAGAATCAAGGCAAGTTCGGGATGAATCCAATCATATTCATTTCCCAATAAGTATAAGGAATTCATCGAGTAGGCTTTGGGAGCTGTTTTCTCGTCGTTAATCATCCAATCAAAACAAACCTCTACAATTCTTTCTTTGTGCACTTCGGTAAGGGCTGTTTTAATAGCATTGTCATTTTTAGAATAATACGCTTTGATGAGGTATTCACAAATCTTAGCTACGGGACGCACAGCAGGATCGAGATGTACTTTTGAAATATTTTCAGCAAACATATCGAGATGTGGGATAATAGCCTCTAGTTGTTCTCCACACATAAACTCAAATACCCAAGCGGCTCGACACGATATTTTATCATCGACTTCAAAAAGGATTTCCAGCAGCGGTTTTACCAATTCAGGATGGTCTATAACGAGATGGGCGTAGTACAATCGCTTTTCTCTTGAATGATTAACATAATTTAATTCCTTATAAAGTTGGTCTTTTGTCAAAATAATAGTGTCTATTTGATTGTTTTAAACTGTTTGGGATGAGTGAAAATTTGTGCTAAATTTAACGGTTTTCAATACAATTTTCTTTCGAAAATCACTCAAACTGACGTAATTTGAGGTTCTAAATTAATCAAAAAACACGATGAAAAAATTACTTAAAAGACTCGGTCTGGTTTTATTGGTGATATTCGTTATTACTCAATTTTTTAGGCGAGAAAAAAATGATGGTGATATTGCTTCGGTGAATGCGTTTCTCAAAGATACCAATCCACCAGAAGATGTAAAAGTTATTCTGAAAACAGCTTGTTTCGATTGCCATAGCGACCACACGCGTTATCCATGGTATAACAGTATTACTCCAGTAAATTATTGGTTAGCTGACCATATAAGACATGGCAAAGGTGAGTTTAATGTGTCTAAATGGAATGATTATTCGGACAAGCAAAAAGATCATAAATTAAAGGAACTATCGGAAGAAGTGGAAGAGCGACACATGCCGTTACCTAGTTATACATGGACGCATGGTGATGCAAAATTGTCAGATGAGCAAATTGAAGCTATTGAAAATTGGGTAGAAACAGTTCGTATAAAATATGTTTTTTTAAGGAACCCGCAATAGTGGAAAATTAAAAGTTATAATAGAATTTAAATAAGTTACTGTACCAATCCAAGATTACCTATGGTAAGATGTATTAAGGTATAATTATCTTTCTTAATAGTCATTAATATGATTTAATTCGCGTAAAGTAGCTCTACTTTACTAACTGATTTTTTATTTAGAATTTATCTAAATAATTTTTATTTGCAACGATTCGTGCTTAATTTTGCATTTCCATTAAAATTTAAATAGATAATCTTATAGCATTTGAGTTTAAAGAAAGTTATTTTATCAGCGTTTATTTTATTGATGTTCGGTACTATATTAGAGCTGTATCTACTTAATCATTATGAGGATGTATTGCAACTTATACCTATATTTTGTATAGGTTTGGTCATTGTAATGGTGATTATTTTAGTTTTTCTACGAACAAAATTAGTCAAAGGTATATTCAAGCTGTTACTTATAGTTTCAGCACTCAGCGGTATTTACGGTGTTTTTTTACACCTTAGAGCTAACTATGAGTTTGAATTAGAAATGAAACCTACGGCAAATGATTGGGATCTATTTTTTGAAAGTCTTTCAGGTGCATTACCAGCACTTGCGCCTTTTAGTATGGTAGTTTTAGCATTAATTGGTTATTCATATTTAATACTTATAAATCAAAAACAATGAAAAATATCGTAAAGTTACTCGCAGTATTCGTTTTAATAGGAACATGTTTAGTATCCTGTAAAAATTCAGAAGAAGAAAAGCAGCAAGCGAAAAACACTTCTGAAACCACAGAGAAGGAGGTCAAAACAGAGACTGAAAAAGAAGCTGTTTCATCGACTACAAAAGTTCTAAATGTAAATCTAGCAACTGAAGCTGATTTAAATACTTTAGGCCTTTCTTCTGAAATCATCTCGCAGATATTAGAAAAAAGACCATTTCTTAACATGAACGATTTGGATGCCATGCTTCAAGGTGTTAATAAAGAAGAGCTTTATAAAAAAATGTTTGTTCCATTTAATTTGAATAACACCGCAGAAGATGACTTTAAGATTATTCCTGGGGTCGGTGATCGTATGGCACATGAGTTTGAAGAGTATAGACCATATACCAGTGTAAAACAATTTAAGAGAGAGATTGGTAAGTATGTTGATGAAAATGAAGTTGAGCGCTATTTAAATTATGTGTTTGTTCCAGTAGAATTAAATACGGCTTCTGAAGATGACATCAAAGCATTACCTGGTGTTGGAAATCGCATGGCGCATGAATTTGAGGAATATAGACCATATTCTAGTATGAGTCAGTTTAGAAAAGAAATTGGGAAGTATGTTGATGATAAAGAATTAAAGCGTTTAGAGCGTTTTGTTTATTTAAAAGAAAAGTAAAATTAAAATTGCCATGCAGTTTTATGATTTTGGTATTAGTAATTTCCAATTAAAAGGTTGTTATGGTTTGTAGCAACCTTTTAATTATTGGTTTTGTTTGGCCAGAGCCCAAAAGTTCTGCAGCTGGTAGTCGCATGTTGCAGTTGATTGAACAATTTCAAAAACAAGGATATGCCATTACGTTTGCTTCAGCCGCAAAGACTTCCGATAATACTTATGACTTATCCCAAATTGGTGTAAAAACTCAAGATATTCTTTTAAACGATAGCTCTTTTGATGATTTTATTGCTGAGCTTCAACCGAACATAGTGTTATTCGATCGGTTTATGATCGAAGAACAGTATGGTTGGCGTGTTGCTGAGCAGTGTCCTGAGGCCTTACGTATTTTAGATACTGAGGATTTTCATGGTCTCCGAAAGGCTAGGGAATTGGCTTTAAAAGACGGTGTTGAATTATCTACGGATCATTTGCAAAACGATATCACAAAGCGCGAAATTGCGAGCATATATCGCTGCGATTTAAGCCTAATGATTTCTCAAGCAGAAATAGATATTTTATTTCAACAGTTTAAGATTGATAAAAGCTTACTTTATTATTTACCATTTCTGTTAGAACCTATTTCTGAAAACACGACCAGTGGATTACCAACGTTTGAAGAACGCCAACATTTTGTTACCATAGGAAACTTTTTGCATCCACCTAACTACGATGCTACGTTGTATCTCAAACAAAGTATTTGGCCATTGATACGTCAACAATTACTCCCAATGGCCATCGGGATAGAATTACATGTCTATGGCGCTTATGAATCGCAAAAGGTTACCCAATTGCATAATGAAAGGGAAGGGTTTCTCATCAAAGGTTTTGCGGAAAGTGTTAGTGAGGTAATGCGAAATGCCAAAGTATGCTTAGCACCATTACGTTTTGGCGCAGGACTCAAAGGAAAACTCATCGATGCCATGCAAAACGGTACACCTTGCATGATGTCTACCATTGCAGCAGAAGGTATGTTTGGGAAATTAAATCCCAACGGCTTTATTTTAGATAACATTGAAGCTTTTGCCCAAAACGCTGTTGAGCTTTATACAGATTCTGACATTTGGAAAGAAAAGCAGAGTAATGGCTATAAGGTCTTAAATGAACGTTTTGATAAAACCAGTTTTGCAAATGCGTTTGCAGAAAAAATAGAGCAGTTAAAAAAGGATCTAAAGTGTCATCGTCAAAATAACTTTTTTGGGACTATGTTGCAACACCAAACCTTACAAAGTACCAAGTATTTAAGTAAGTGGATAGAAGAGAAGAATAAATGAAGTATGTTGTGTCTTTAGCTGCTCAATTTTAAGGATACTCCCATTTTTTTAAGATCTCTTATTAACCATTTTTCATCCGTTATTTGCCCCATTAAATATAGACCAGGATTTTTAATGGGTTTGTTTATGTACTGATTTAGAAGTGCAGTTAGAGCCATAGCTGTAAGCTCGTAACTATTATTAGATAGTAGACTGATCTTTACATTTTTAGTCTTACCCTCATGTATTCCGCTTGCTTTCAAAACAAGTTTTGCTTTCGGTAACGTCGTAATTTTATGCTTAATTCTGTTAAAAAATAATCTACTGCATATGTTTAGGCTTAAGTTTTTATTTATATATCCTAAGACCACAGCTAAAGGAAAAATGAAATTGTCTATATATGGACCAAACCCAGCCGTGTAAACAGCACAATCGTTTAGCCCTAATTCTTTCTCTATACCATGGATTTCTTTCATTTGCGCTGGGTAGCATTGCATTCGACCAAAATGTTCTGAAAAATCGAAAGTTACAGCATCTTTATAACTTGCTTTTCTCCAAGCTTTATTTTCGAGCATAAGCGCATTAGACTTAATAACTTCATAGATTATTTCTTTGATCGCTTCTGGTTGTTGAAAGAAACCATCCATAGCCATCATTAGCTTAGCCTCATCATATTGGTTAAAATGCGAACTGGCAAATCGAATCAAAGGCGCTATTATCCCGGGATGAAATCCACATTGAGTGATAAATATTCGGTTTTTATCCTTAATCGTTTTTTCAAATTTAGCAAGCTTGTCTACCACGTCACTTCTCATTAAAATATCCATTAAATCAATATTACTTTCAAGGGCCGCTTCAGCAATTAAGGACATTTGATTTGGCACAGTTGCTGTAATAATTGCTAAATCTATATTTTTGAAATTGGATAAAAGCGAGTTTTTATCAGTCGCATCTACAATTGAAAAATCAACTTTGCTTTTTGGGTATTTAGCATGCAGCGTATCTTTTAATAACTTGGCTTTCTGTTTGTTTCGCCCTCCAATAATGATATTAAAATCAAAAAATTTCAATAAATACTCTACAACATATCTACCTACGCCACCGTATCCACCGAGTACTAGCACATTATTTGTCATTTTATTGGATTTTAATAAGTTATTTAATTTATGACATTGTAAAGCGATTAATAAATCTAAACATATATTTTAAAAACTTTATGAGTAAACCATCTAGACCTTTTAGAGTTCTAAGTGATGGATTAAGAGGATTGAACAGAAGAATAGATGATTGTTTTGTAATTAAATTACTCCATGTAAATGAGAACTTACCTGTCTATTTGAGTACATTATTGAACTTATTTTTGACCTTGCGATAGTTGTTTTTTCCCAGTACTGAAATCTTTGGTGATTACGGCACGATCATATTCTTCTCCTAAGGTAGTATAGGCTACATAGGTTAGCGTATTATTTTCAACAGTAATGACCTGAAAAAATTGAGTCTGTTCAGCTGCCTTATCCAGCTGGTAGCCCTGAGCAGAATATGCTTTCATTTGCGCTTTATCCAATTCGTATTGCTTAGGGCCACTAACAGATGTAACGTATATGGTACCTAGATTATCTGTGTTTTCAGAATCTGTAGTCCTCATTGGGACATGGCCTCTTGCATAAGTGTGGTCATGACCATTAAGCACTAGATCTACATTGTATTTATCAAGGAGTGGTTTCCAGTTTTCGCGAGCAAACTGAAAGTCGCGTCCCTTGGCAGGTGAAAAAATGGAATGATGGCAAGTAATGATTTTCCATTTGGCAGTGCAATTTTTTAATTGTTCCTCAATATGTTTCGTCTGTATTTCGAGCTCATCGTTAGAGTTAAGAACAATAATTCGAATATCTTGATAATCTACAGTATATACAGTTTCGTGTAATTTTGAATCTAAATTCTTTTCAATAGGTAAAGTGAATTGTGGTCGCCATTGGATAGAAAGCTTTCTCGATTCTCCTTTTTCCAAAGGCCTGAACTCATGATTTCCAACGACAGGTATTGCCGTCCATTGACTATGTATAAAACCACCTGCTTTATACCATTCAGCCCATTCGTGGTCTGTATGCGCATTATTTATTAGATCGCCTGCATGAACTACAAATGAGGCGTTTGGTGCTGTTTGGTAGGCCATACGAATTACCCTTGACCAATGATTTAAAACATCGTTCTGGGCATCACCAAAGTATACAAACTGGGTTGGTGCATAGGCTGTTTTTGCGGTGCGAAACTGTATCCACTCAGACCAATACTCATCACCATCACCATCACCGACACGATAGGCATACAAGGTATTAGGTTTTAGCCCATCAAATATCACACTATGGTAATTAACAAGCAACGATGCATTTGCTTTGTATAAACCTAGATCAAACTGTTCTGTAGTAGCATCCTTGGTAATTGCATCTGCGGTAAATTCTGAATTCTCTGTCGCTTCTGCGATTTGGGCAACAGCTTTCGTAATGTTTGTACTAGTACGCCATGTAACCGCCCGACGCGTAGCTGGATCGCCATGAAATGTTAATATTATTCTATCTGGATCTCTGCTCGGTATTTCCCAGTGATGAAGACCTTCGTGCTCATGTTGATGTTGAGCGTTAAGCGGGAATACTGAGAAAACTATTAAAACTGTGATATAAAATGCTAAATGATTAAAAGAAGTCATTATTTAATTTTTTTGGATAGCTAGTTAGTTAATACTATGTGAAAATAAGAATTAGTAAGCTATGTCTAGCCCGAAGGTTTTTTATGTATTGGTTAAATATTTGTAAAGTTATAAACGCAAATTGTATTTGTCAATTATGAATATAGAAAGTTGCAAACAAAAAAATTGATGTATCTCGCAAACGATTAGTTTTATTGAAGTCAACCGTTATGTTCCCAGTACGGTTTTAGCTTTAAAACTATCTTGGGTGATAATACCCACTCGAAGTGACATTGAATTATTTTTTGATGACATTTATTTTGAGCTTCGATGTCATAGTGTATAACAAAAACTAACACAATTATGAAAGCTAAAATTCAATCACTAATTTTTCTGGTTCTATGTTTTTTAATGGCATCATGTTCTTCGGATGATGATGGTAATGTAACCTTAACACCAGAGGGTAAATGGCTCGTTACATCACTTTTAATAGAATCTTCTTTTGATTTTGATGGCGATGGTAATGCATCTAGGGATATGTTTCAAGAAACGTCTTGCTACGATGGTAATAGTATTGAATTCTTTGATAACGATGAGGTAGAAATAGACGTAGATTTAGCTTACATTTTTATAGATGATGACAACCAGCACGATGTGGAATGTCAGAGTGGTTTTGGTCTTACGTCAACTTGGACACAAAATGGAAATACCATTACCGTAGTCAATGAGTTTAATGAAGATGATCTTACGGGAACAATTTCTGGCAATACCATAACACTTACAATTGAAGAGGGTTTTGAAATAGAATTCTATGATAGCGTAAATGATGCCATTATATATGTAGAAGAAGACTTTACCATTATATTCACTAAAATGTAAAGCTAAATCTGCTATAAAATATCTAGTATATCCCTCATACCTGCTGTTGCTGTTTTTGCAATAATCTTAATTTTGGAATTACGAACTATAGCAGGTTTGGGATCGATATAAAAAATACGAGTGTCTGGTTGCACATAATTAATTAAACTGGCAGCAGGATATACTTGCATACTCGTACCAATGATAAGTAAGATGTCTGCCGCATAGCAGATTTTTATGGCGATATCCATCATTGGTACATCTTCACCAAACCAAACAATATGTGGACGTAATTGGTAACCTTTTGCACAAGTGTCACCAAGATTAATATCTTCTGTCCAAACTTTGATATCTTTTGGGTTTCCGGTACTACGTACTTTTTTTAGTTCACCATGCAAATGTACCACATCGCTACTACCAGCACGTTCGTGCAAATCATCTACATTTTGTGTTACAACAGTAACTTTGTAATTGTCTTCCAAGGCTGCAATATCCTTATGGGCTTGATTGGGTTCTACCTCTTTCAGTTGACGACGTCTTTGATTGTAAAAATCTAAAACCAACTCAGGGTTTTGCCTAAAGCCCTCTGGGGAAGCTACTTTCATAACATCATGCCCCTCCCATAAGCCATCGTGGTCTCTAAAGGTTTTTACACCGCTTTCAGCACTCATGCCCGCACCTGTTAATACAACGACATGTTTCATTAATTTCATTTTTATGTTAAAAATAGGAATTAAAAGGTCATTGCTAGCATTACTGAAATCAAAAATATGTTTTGGTTAAAAGTATTTTGTAAAGCAATCTTTTGACTATTATGGCATATCAGTCTTAAATAGATGACTCTATCACTTTGTTCCTCGTAATAACATTCTGTATTTTTGGAATATGTCGGATTTAAAATTACTAGAATATTTAGAAACCTATCTTACCGAAAACCGTAAAGAACGTTTTAGGAAAGTATTGGCACAACGAACCAAGCATTTTACAGTAGCAACAGAAGATGTTTATCAGTTGCATAACACAAGTGCGGTCATTCGTTCTTGTGATATATTTGGCATACAGGAGGTTAATATTGTAGAAGAAATCAATGCTAAGCGCATCGATAGGGAAATTGCAATGGGAGCTCAAAAATGGGTAGATTTAAACCGTTACCATACCACCAAATCTTGTATAGACGACCTAAGGTCTAAAGGCTATCAAATTGTAGCAACGAGTCCACATGCCGATAATTACGATTTAATTGATTTTGATATTTCAGTAAAATCCTGTTTTTTCTTCGGAAGAGAAACGGAAGGGTTATCGCAACAGGTGTTGGATGAGGCAGATTCCTTCTTAAAGATTCCTATGTTTGGATTTACCGAAAGTTTAAATATATCGGTTTCTGCAGCCATTATTTTACAGCACGTCACTTCAAAAATGCGCAAGTCAGATATAAATTGGCAATTGACCGAAACGGAGTTGATCGAAAAACGATTTGACTGGATAAAGAAAACCATAAAAAATTACGATACAATTGTTAAACGCTATCAATCCCAACACTAATTTTTGTAATTTTAAGTACTAACTAAAAAATCAGAGTATTATGATGATTGTACTTTACATTGTCCTAGGGATTATGGCTATTTTTTTATTGCTCGTAATGGTTGCTCCAAAAACATATAATGTAAGCAGAAGCATTGCTATTAATAAACCAATTAATGAGGTTTTCAATTATTTAAAACATATAAAGAATCAAGACGAATGGTCACCATGGAAAAAGAAAGATCCAAATATGAAACAAGAGCATATTGGTACTGATGGCGAAGTGGGTTTTATTGCAAAATGGGAAGGCAATAAAGAGGTTGGAACTGGTGAACAGGAAATCGTTTCCATTAGCGAGAATAAATCCATAAATAGTCAACTGCGTTTTTATAAGCCATGGAAATCCCAATCAGATGCATATATAACTACTCGCGAACTTGATGCTATGTCTACAGAGGTCGTTTGGGGCTTTTCCGGTGTCAATAAACCGCCTTCAAACATTTTCTTTCTGTTTTTTAACATGGATAAAACGGTAGGAAAGGATTTTGAAGAAGGCTTAAGCGATTTAAAACAAATTTTAGAATCCCGATAAGGTGCAATCCCCTTGTCATTTTAACTAAATCAAGAAATTATGAAATGTGATGTTTATCTTTCCTTTGATGGCAATTGCGAAGAAGCGATGGCCTTTTACAAGGATATTTTTGATGGAGAATATATGATGGTAATGCGTTATAAAGATGGTCCACCAGAATATAGTAAACCAGAAATTGAGAATAAGATTATGCACGTCACCATGACCTTTGGTAATGGTTGCGAATTGAAAGCATCAGACGATTACTTTATGCCAATAAATAAAGGCAATAACTATCATGTTAGTGTAGCTGCTGATGATGAAGAACAAGGTTATGCCATTTTTTCTGGGTTAATGGAAGGAGGTGAAGTGGCCATGCCGTTTGAAGAGGTATTTTGGGGCGGAAAATTTGGAAGTGGAACGGATAAGTTTGGAATTCAGTGGATGGTAAGTTCACCAGATGAAAGTAATTAAATAAAGAGTAAAAAATGTAAATATATGATGGTAGGTTGGTTTGAAATTCCGGTTAATAGTATGACCCGCGCAAAAGCCTTTTACGAAGCGGTGTTTAAAATTGAAGTGAAAGAGGTTGATTTTGGTGGATTGAAGATGGGATGGTTCCCTCATGATGAAAGCGCTCATGGCGCTACAGGAACTCTTGTAAAACAAGAATCTTATGTACCTTGCCAAGATGGGACCTTGGTCTACTTTATGAGTGAGGATGTACAAAATGAATTGGATAGAGTAGAGGATGCAGGAGGAAAAATCTATCAAGGAAAAACCAAAATTTCTGATGAACATGGTTATATGGGGGTGTTTATAGATACTGAAGGAAATCGGGTGGCGTTACATTCAAATGCTTAGTAGCACTAAGCCTTGTCTTTCTTTTTCTTCTTTTTTCGCTCTTTGCTACGTTGAATCACTTTATATTCCTCGTAACATTCGCTGATGGCATCCAGTATTTGAAGATCGTTGGCCGTATTAATGAATTCTTTGGAATAGTTACACTGATTGACGATTTCATCTAAGTCGTATTTGGTAACCTGAAGTAAAACCATAAGCATTTCCCTGTCGAAACGTTTAGCGAGTTGGTTTCTTATTTCGTCATCTTCCTTGATCTTCTTGAGTTTTTGCATTTCGTTGGGCTTCTTGCCAAACATTTTATATAGGAAGTCTGCAGGATTAAATATGGCTCCCAACACTTTGGTAGCAATATTGGTTTTTCCGCCTTCATAAGCTTTACCGTATAAGCCAGAAATTCGGTATTGGTTACTGTTACGAATAGGGACTTGCTTCATATCTACTTCAAGATAGCCCGTGAGTTGTAAAGATTTTACGGTTACTTCCTCTAGGGCAAGCGCCAATTCGGTCATAACAATCTCGGTATTGCCATATTTTAACCAATCATTGGTAACCCTAACTTTAATGGATTTGTAGCCTATGTAAGAAAGGTGTAAGGTATCGTTGGCTTTGGCCTTTATTTCAAAGGCACCATCGTCATCCGTTGCGGTACCAACTACCTGATTGATATTCACAATATTTACTTCGCTCAGAGGCCCTTTGGTTGTAGAACTTTTAATAGTTCCCTTTACGGTTTCAGGCAATTTGGTGGCAGTACTGTCTTGACTATAGCTATGAACTGTAGTAACACATAAAAATATTGCTAGTAAATATCGCATTTGTTGTAATTACGTTGTAAAGTTAGTAAAGAAAACGGATTTAGTGCCTGCAATTCGTCGATTTGACTAAATATTAACAGCATTAGAACAAATTCTAAGCCAAAATGAATTCATCTCTCCTCAAAACAATAATTGTCTCATTTTCTTCGCGAGCGGCGAGGTCTATCAGATGTAGAGCGTCTGTTTCTCCTTGATTCACTAGATCTTCTTTTACCTGATCCTTCACTTCTTCTAGAGCGCCTTTCTCCTCTTGGTTTTTCGTCGCGATCTTTTTTACTGCGCTTTTTATCGCGTCTTCCACCAGTACTACGACCTCTATTCTCTGTAATTTCGACATTCACAAAACGACCGTTATATTTAAAATCGGTGAAAAATGTCAAGACCTTTTCTTGCAACTCTTTTTCAGTATTAAAAAATGAGAAACTGTCTTTAACATCGACTTTAAAAACATCATCTCTACCCAATTCTAGTACAGCCTTTAAAAAATCCTTTAGGGACATCCAATCAAAACCATCTTTACGACCTACATTAATGAAATAACGTGTTTCATCAGATGATCGCTCTTTACTGCTACTTTCATTTGATGCAGAAATGTTTAAATCCTTTGAATCCTTGTAATAGTTGAAGAATCTGGTAAATTCTACCGAGAAGAACTTCTTAATCAATTCTTCTTTGCCCGTATCTTCAAACAATTCGTTTATGCTATCAAGATATGTGTCAATTTCATGGTTTACTTCAGTATTGTGGACTTTATTGGCCAAGCTCATCAATTGCACTTCACAGATTTCCATGCCAGACGGTATGTCTTTCTTTTCAAATTGCTTTTTTATGATGCGCTCTATGCTCTTTATTTTTCGCACTTCACTTTTGGCCACAATCACCATGGACACACCAGTTTTACCAGCACGCCCAGTACGTCCAGAACGATGTGTATAGGTCTCAATCTCATCGGGTAATTGATAATTGATCACATGGGTTATATCATCAACATCAATACCACGAGCCGCAACATCGGTTGCTACTAGCATTTGAATTTGCTTGTTTCTGAAGGATTTCATCACCAAATCGCGTTGATTTTGACTCAAATCGCCATGCAAGGCTCCAGCACTGTAACCGTCTTCGACCAGTTTTTCAGCCACACGTTGCGTATCGCGCTTAGTTCTGCAGAAAATCACCGAGAAAATATCTGGATTAGCATCAGCTAAGCGTTTTAGTGCTAAGTAACGATCACGACCATTTACTAAATAGTATTCGTGAGACACCTGATTGGTACTTTCGTTTTTATTGCCAACGGTAATTTCAATAGGATCGTACATAAACTTTTTGGCAATGGAAGCGACTTCCCTCGGCATGGTTGCCGAAAATAGCCATGTACTTTTATCCATTGGGGTATGCGATAAAATATCTGTAATATCCTCGTAAAAACCCATATTGAGCATTTCGTCGGCCTCATCTAAAACACTGTATTGAATTTTTGAAATGTCAACCAATTTTCGACTAATCATATCCTTCATGCGACCAGGAGTGGCTACCACAATTTGTGCTCCTTTTTTAATCTGTTTAGCCTGCTCAGTAACACTAGCTCCACCATAAATAGCTACAACATTAAAACCTTTACAGTATTTACCATAAAGCTTTAACTCGTTGGTGATCTGTAGACAAAGCTCGCGCGTAGGTGAGAGGATAAGGCCTTGCGTGGTTCTGCTGTTAATGTCAATATTTTGTAGCATTGGAAACCCAAAGGCTGCTGTTTTGCCAGTACCTGTTTGTGCCAGTGCGACGAGATCACGTTCTTCGTCTAATAAAACCGGAATGGCTTTTTGTTGGACTTCACTAGGCGTTACGAAGCCTAAATCGGCAATAGCATGGAGAAGGTCTTCGTTAAGACCGAGTTCTTGGAATGTACTCATTCTTGTTTGTAATGTATGCGATAAAATGACGTTGTGTTGTATAAGAAGCGTATCGACATACATACATTTAACCCTAGCCTACTTCGCCGTAGTTGCCTTTAGGCTGTGAAGGCTGAAAACTTCTGATAACACCTCCTCACTCTGAGGACTTGGTGAAACTCAAATTTACAAAGCAAATTTTGTCAGTTCAACTTGAGTTTCAGGGCGCAAAGATAGACTTTTAATTGGATTTATAATTTCGATATACATATTAAAAAAAGCTGACTCGTATATTTTATACAAGTCAGCTTTTGATAAAAAAATGATTTTATGTCTAATGCAAAGGCAAAATGCTTTTTTCTAGAAAGCTTAATATGCTTTAAGAAGAATCACTTCTGCTGATACATTTTCATTAAACCTAGTCTTCTACATAAGTAAATACAGCCGTATAAGTGCTTAGCCCTGAATCTTCAGCTTCAATGGACGTTACGGTAGCAGATGTTGGATAATTTTCATCATCATAAACATAATTTGCATTGATGGTGTAAATGATCGCGCCTTCCTCGTTTTTGTAAATAATCTGTGATGGGTTGTTTACAGGGAAAAGCATTCTTGCCTGAACTATTTCAGGTAATTGCGGATTCATACTGAAATTTAATTCAACATCATCCATAACTTCAATAAGACCACC
This sequence comes from Winogradskyella sp., assembly GCF_028282165.1. Classification (GTDB taxonomy): domain Bacteria; phylum Bacteroidota; class Bacteroidia; order Flavobacteriales; family Flavobacteriaceae; genus Winogradskyella. Next base: position 34,773 of record NZ_JANQIM010000041.1, read on the forward strand.
AGCCTCAAGTGTGAAAAAGTAGGGGTTGTGCTCATCATCATATGAAATGTCTGCAGTGTATACTTTAGTAACATAAGTATCGGTGTTAAAGTCATACTCTTCCTCATAGAATTCTATTGTTATAGGATTTCCATCGCCATCATAAGCTATAACATCTCCGGTTTCAAATGCATCATATGGAGATTCATATAATTCTTCAATGTTTAAGTTATCTCCACTACCAGAAATGTTAGTAAGATTGTCACTGTTATCGTAAACAAAAATACCAGTTTCCGAACCATCAGAGATAGTGCTTAATTGACCATCAGAAGTGTATGTAAACATAACTGTGGTATTTTCTAGAGGATCTTGAGCAGATGTAACCGCAATCGACTCGATTAATTTAGGTTGAACATTTCCGTTGGCATCATTAAATTCACCTGATGCTGTATCATCATCACCACAACTTAAAGTAAAAAGTGCGATACAAGAAAGTAAGACAAAAGAAATTAATTTGTTCATAATTGATTTAGTTTTGAGTTAATTAAACTGCAAAAATAATAAGAGCATTTGAAATAAAAAACAATATTAAGAGCTATTATGTCTAAAAGTCTAAGTTTTTGTCATATTCTCATTACTCCATCAGTATGACAATGAAATTCTTAAGTTTTATATCAAAATGGCAGTGCCAATTTAGAGAATTGCAATGAGTGCTGATATAGACTTCTAAGACCGAATTATTGATATCCCGCAGCTTTTATTTTTGAATAGCCTAAAATTAAACTGAATTTAAATACGCAATAAGCTTTGTTACTGCTTTTCCGCGATGCCCAATCTTATTTTTTTCTTCCAAAGAGATTTCAGCAAAGGTTTGCTCATAGCCATCAGCCTTAAAAATAGGGTCGTAACCAAAACCATCATTGCCCTTTTTTTCGGTCGTAATTTCTCCTTTGCAAATACCTGAAAAGGTTTTGAGTTGCCCATTAAGGTGTAAGGCAATAACCGTTTTAAACTGTGCTTTGCGAGATACTTTATCTTCAAGCGCTAATAATAGCTTGTTCATGTTATCATCGGCATTACGTTGTGGACCAGCGTAATGGGCAGTGTCCACTCCTGGTTCACCATTTAAAGCATCTGCTTCTAAGCCTGTGTCATCTGCAAAGCAATCGTAACCATAGTGGTCTTTTATATAGTTTGCTTTTTGTTGCGCATTGCCTTCTATAGTGCCAGTGGTCTCTGGAATCTCCTCGGTACAGTTAATATCGGCCAAACTAAGTAGCTTTATATGTTGAGGTACAAGGGATTGCACTTCTTTAATTTTATTCTTGTTATTGGTGGCAAAGACCAGTTGCATAGCGTGTGGATTTTCATTCAAATATAACGACATATTCACTAATTTTACCGCGAATCAATCAAATCATGAAAAAGTACCTCCCTGTCATTTTTGTTCTTGCTGTTATAAAATTTATAATTCAATGGTTGGGTAATCGCAACTATGGTTTCCATAGAGATGAATTGTTACATCTTTCTGTAAGTGAGCACTTGGACTGGGGCTTTATGGAGTTTCCGCCGTTTATTGCCTTTATAGGGAAGTTGTCCTATTGGTTGTTCGATTACCATTTGCTTGGCGTTAGGCTTTTTCCAACCCTCGCAGGTGTTGCCATTTTGATGTTGTGTTGTTTCATGGCCAAAGAACTAGGAGGAAAGTCCAGGGCTATATTTTTGGCAGGAATCTGCATATTGGCTTTTATACCGTTTTACCGAAACCATACCTTATTTCAACCAGTGGCTTTCGATCAGCTGTTCTGGGTACTTGGGTTTTACTTTTTGATTAAGTTTATTAATTCCAATAACAAAAAATTCCTCATTTTGGTAGGTATAAGCTTAGGTTTTGGTTTACTAAACAAGTACACCATGTTAGTTTGGGCCTTTGGGATATTTGTGGGCTTATTTTTTTATAAGAAAGCTGATTTATACAAGAATAAGTGGCTCTATATTTCAGGTATTGTCGCCTTTTTATTGTTTTTACCTAATATCATATGGCAGTTTAACAACGACTTTCCACTTGTGCGCCATATGCAACGCCTTAACGAAAGCCAACTTGAAGCTATAAGTCCATGGAAATTTATTTTAGATCAATTAGAAATGGCACCAATATTTATCATGTTTTTATGTGGGTTTATTGGGCTGTTTTTAAGTAAGAAACTAAAAACATTCAAGTTTTTAGGTATAGCTTGTTTAGTTATATTTTTCACCATGTGGTTGGCGGGAGCCAAGACCTATTATATTTTTGCTTTATATCCTGTACTATTTTCTGCAGGTGCTGTTTTTGTGGAGCACCTATTAGCAAAGCGCATCAGTTTGGTTTATGTAGTAGCAGCTATCGTCTTTTTACCGATGGTCTATTTTATACCAGAGGCTACACCTATACTACCTATTGAAAAATTTACTGCGTATAAAGGCTTAGAGGAAGTGGATGGACGTTATGAACTAACAGGTGATTATGCCGATATGTTTGGTTGGGAAGAACAAGTGCAATTGGTAGATAGTGTGTATCAATCCTTAAGCAAAAGCGAAAGAGAAAACTGCGTACTTTGGGCAGAGAATTATGGTGAAGCAGGAGCACTCAAAATATTAGGGAAGCGTTACGGTTTGCCTAATCCAATTAGCAGACATGGTAGCTTTTGGACTTGGGGATTTGGCAATAAAGATGCTTCCGTATGGATTAGTTTAGGTAATGAGCAGCCCTCGGTAGAACATGTTTTTGAAGATGTAGAATTGATAAAGATGATTACTCATAAATACGCTATCGATGAAGAACATAATATTCCGCTTTATATCTGTAGAAAACCAAAAGTAGATATTGAATTATGGTGGAAAGCCTACAAGCCTTATATTTTTGACTAGTTTTTATTTTATTGCCTTATCTTTATAAAAACAAGCTACGCTATGAGATTATTCTATGTATTAGTCTTAGTTTCCTATTTGTCTTTTTCTCAAACCACAGTCGAAAAAATAGACGGCAACTGGATACTTAAAGTCGATGGAAAGCCTTTTGATATAAAGGGAGCCACTTTCGGATATGATAATGATGTCGAGAACTACGATGCCTATTTCAAGGACTTAAAATTTTTGGGTGTCAATACCATTAGGACCTGGGCAACAGGTAAAAATACACCTCAGCTTTTAGATATTGCAGAACAGTATGGTATCAAAGTTATGGTTGGAATATGGATGCGCCATGGTAGACCTGGTATGGAAGACGATGACCATTTTGACTATTTGACTGATACCGAGGGCATGGAAGTGATGTATAAGAACGCTGTTGAAACAGTAGAAAGGTATAAGAGCCATCCAGCAGTGTTGACTTGGGGCATCGGTAACGAAGTATATCTCAATATGGCTACTGATGAAGAGAAACTCTCATATTCAAAGTTATTGGAGCGTATTTGTACTAAGATTAAAGCATTAGATCCCGACCATCCAATTACTTCCGTAGAGGCCTGGACTTTTGGTTTGGAGTGGTGGGAAAAATATGTTCCATCCATTGATATTTACGGACTTAATAGTTATGGGCCTGGTGCAGGATTTCTTCAAGAAGAATTAGATAAGCGAAATATCGATAAGCCCTACATCATCACTGAGTTTGGTGTTACTGGCGAATGGGATGCACAAGCAGATAAAAATGGTGTTAAGATTGAACCATCAGATACAGAAAAGTACGACGCTATTGCGAAGGGTTACAAAGAATGGATTTCGAATAAGCCCTCTTGTTTGGGCGTATATGTCTTTCATTACTGCAGTTTGAACAATTTTATGTCTCCTTGGTTGTTTACCCATGTCAACTATCTTAGACGACCTCAATATTGGGCCATAAGAGAAGCTTTTACAGGAAAAAAACCAGAAAACAATGTGCCCATAATTGAAGCATTTACTTTACCAGATTCAAAACATAATAGCGGTACATGGATTCCGGTAAACTTGAAAGTTTCCGATACCGAGAATGAGAAGTTAGATATAAGTTTTTATTACAATCAACGAACAGGAAGTCGAAAGCGACGCGATCAGATTAACCCTTTAAATTTCAGAGGTGATTTAAATAAAGGTTTTGAAATCGAATTACCTAAAGAACACGGTGCCATTAAGGTTTATGCTTATGCTAAAGATAGTTTTAATAATCTAGGTATAGCTTCAACTTCAATTATGGTTGAAGACAAAGACGCCAAGGCAAAAAAGTACCTTGTGCCAAAAGTTGAACTGCCATTTTATGTATATAAAGATAATGAGGGTCTGCCTTACTTGCCTTCAGGTTACATGGGCAATTATAAAGCCTTAAGTGTTGACCTCAACAACAGAAAAGAGGTGCATTCTGGTGAAACAGCTATAAAGATCAACTATTCGGATGAAAGTGGTTGGTATGGCATTGCATTTGTAAATCCAGCCAATGATTGGGGCGACATTTTAGGAGGCTATGATATATCTGGTGCAAAAACGTTTAGTTTTTGGGCAAAATCAAAATTCAGTGGCGTTGTTGTAAAACTTGGCTTTGGTTTAATAGATGAAGATAAACCATTTCCTGACACAGCTATAAAAGCTGAAGAGATTACTTTAACTTCCGAATGGAAAAAGTACAGTATCAAAATTAAAAAGGCAGATTTAAGTTGTATTCGTTCGGGCTTGGTACTTTTTGCCAATAGTTATGGTTATCCTCAGACGATTTATATCGATGAGGTTGTTTTTGAGTGATTCATAAAAGTTTATTTTAAACCACAAACACAATTTTTATGTTACCGTAACGATTTCATAATATTTCAACCGCTATATTAATTCTAGACCATAAAAATTGACATTATTGATAATAGAACTATAAAGTTTTTTTAACGGCAATCTTAACTAATAGCAAGAACTTGGTGGCTAAAATTAGCTATTATGTCTACACAAAAAAACAGCAGAAGATCGTTTATCCAAAAAACATTATTAGCCACAGGAGGTCTAGTTTTAGCTCCAAATTTTATAAGTTGTAATGATGATGACGATTTTACTTCACAAAGTATTGATACTACGGGGTTTACGAACATAAATTTTAACGAAGGTGTCGCTAGTTTTGATCCTTCAGATTCTAAGGTCATCATTTGGACAAGATATAATACACCCAATAAGGATATCGTTTGGCAAATATCTACCGATAGCAATTTCGATAGTATTTTGCGTAATGGTATTATAACAACAGATCCAAGCAGGGATAATACCATAGCTATTGAGCTTACCGGACTAGACTCGGATCTAAAACTATATTATCGTTTTATCAATGAAGAAGATGAAGCTATTTCTGTTGTAGGAGAAACCATTACCTTACCCCAAAATGCTACATCCTTAAAACTTGCGGTATGTTCGTGCTCTAATTATCAAGCAGGTTTGTTCACAGTTTATGATGCCATGGCGAATTCAGAGGCTGATATTATAGTGCATTTGGGCGATTATTTTTATGAATATGAAGCAGGGGGTTATGGTTCTACTGCTGAGAATGCGTTCCTTAATAGAGTCCACGTTCCTCCTGGTGAAATACTATCTTTAGACGACTACAGAACTAGGTATAAACAATATAGATCAGATAGTTCATTACAGTTGGCACATCAAAAAAAGCCTTTTATATGTGTTTGGGATGACCATGAAGTTGCAAATGATGCTTATAGAGATGGTGCGGAAAATCATGATGAAGCAACCGAAGGTAGTTTTGAAGTAAGAAAACAGAATGCATTACAGGCATACAGCGAATTTTTACCTTTCACAAGACAAGATGAATCAAACAATAGTCTTATCTATAGATCCTTTAATATCGGGAATTTGGTTAACTTGTACATGTTAGATACAAGAATTATAGGTAGGGACAAACAACTCGATATTAATTCTTATTTTACAAATTCTGGCTTCGATGTGGTAGCTTTTCAAACAGATTTAGGCGATCCTAATAGAACGTTGTTAGGCGCTGCTCAAAGAGATTGGTTAATTAGTCAAATTGCTAGTAGTAATGCGCAATGGAATGTTTTAGGTCAGCAAGTGTTGATGGGGCAGATGTTTATTCCGATTGAAGTACTAACGAGTTTTGGAACACCCAATTTTAATCAAATACTCACTGAATTAGTAGAGATTAAACTTAGGGTAATTAATAATGACCCTACGCTAACACCAGAAGAAATAGCTAGAGTAACTACTGTAATTCCTTACAACTTGGATGCTTGGGATGGTTATCCTGTAGAAAGAGAGACGATTTATAGCTCTTTGAATGGAAAGAAGATTGTTACCCTTGCTGGTGACACACATAATGCTTGGAGCAATACCTTATTGAGTACAAATAATACAGAGATAGGTGTTGAACTAGCTACCGCTGGCGTAAGCTCACCAGGTTTTGAAGCTTTTATTGGTACAGATCCTGCAGCTATTGCTGGCTTTGAACAGGCATTAGTGATTTTAATTGATGGATTGTCTTATTTTGATGCTTCTCGTAGAGGGTTCTTAATGACAACATTTACAGGTTCTGAAGTTACATCAGAATGGATGTTTGTAAGTACAATTTTATCCAACAATTACTCACTCGAAGTAGGTAATACTAGTGTTTATTCTTAATAGATTATTTGCTAAAATCTATAGTGCAACTATTGGATTGCCCAAACCATTTTACGCGATTTTTTGAAGCAGTTTTATAGATAAAATCCCTAATCATCCTTGGGATAAAAGCCAATAGGGCAGCAACACGTTTCCATTTTGGGATTTTTGAAATTATTTTTAAAAAGCCATCAGAATGTGTTTTAATACCATTTTCATCGATTAGAATAACGGTGTCTAACCGTTCTGTAGGAAAACCGTACAGATTTAATAATTCTTGACCGTAACTCGACTGAAAGGCTACAAACTGGAATAAATCTTCTGGTGCAAATTTTAATAGCCAACCTACTACACCATTGCAAAGGTTGCATTCGCCGTCAAAAATAATGATATCTTTAGCTGTTTGATTTTCCATGATTAGATGTTTTATGATGAAGTAGACGTAATGCATGGGCAATACTTTCAGATTGTAAGAATTTTTAGAGATTATTTATGATAATTATCATCTTCAAAAGTCAACAAAAATTGTATATTAGATATAGTAATAATAATTAAAACAAGTAAGATTATGACGGTAAATTTTCAATATGTAAATACACATGTAAGTGATACATTGTCAGCATTTACAACCGAAAAATTAGAAAAATTGGCAAATAAATTTGAGTTTTTAATTTCCGCTCAGGTTTATATTAAACATGATGATAACGACCATAAAGCAGGTAAGATTTGCAATATAGAATTGAGTTTACCTGGACCTCGTATTTATGCAACTTCCAATGAGGCTACTTATGAGATGGCAGTCAACGAAACTATCAATGATTTAACGCGTCAATTAAAAAAAAGAAAAGAGGTTTTTAAAACATACTAATTATGTCATAACGCTTAGGCGTTTATTATACCAGGGGGTTTGCTATTTTATCTATGATGATAGGGTTCATTTCTTAAAATAGTGAACCCTCTGTATAATTGCTCTATAAAGAACAGGCGTACCATTTGGTGCGAAAATGTCATTTTCGATAGGCCTAACTTTCCGTTGGCTCTTTTATATAGATTTTCTGAAAACCCATAAGGGCCTCCAATAACAAATGTCAATGTTTTTATACCAGAATTCATATGTTTTTGAAGATAACCTGAAAATGAAACAGAGTCCATTTGCTTCCCATTTTCATCAAGAAGAATAATGACATCATTTTTTTGTGTTTGAGCAAGGATAAGCTCTCCCTCTTTTTCTTTCTGTTGGGTTTCAGAAAGGTGTTTTACGTTTTTTATATCGGGAATGAGATTAAATTCAAATTTTATATAATGACTTAAACGTTTTTGGTAATCTTCAATAAGTGCTTGAAGCTTTTCATTGTCCGTTTTTCCTATGGCGATGAGTTTGATTTGCATGCGTTTTGTCACTTCGAGTGCTTCTGGACCGAAAGTCATTGGGACCAGAATTGTATCGAGAAGTCTTTTTTATTGTTCTTGACACAAATTTATTCGTTTTACAAATAAATTCACTCGAACTGACGCTGTAATTATTTAAGTTTTATCCTTTCAATTCCTATTTTTACACCAAATAAGATTCCAGATGATTTCAAAAGAACAGTTCGATAAGGAAATAGAGTTAATTATTGCCAATGCCATACGCGAGGATGTAGGCGACGGCGATCATAGTTCGTTAGCATGCATACCAGCCACAGCGATGGGTAGGGCAAAGCTTTTGGTAAAGGATGATGGTGTTATTGCAGGTGTTGAATTTGCTAAACAAGTGTTCGCTTATGTGGATGCAAATATGAAAGTTGAAGTCTTAATCGAAGATGGAAGCAAAGTAAAATATGGTGATATTGCTTTCTTTGTGGAAGGTGCCTCACAATCTATATTAAAAGCAGAGCGTTTGGTGTTAAACGCCATGCAACGTATGAGTGCCATAGCTACAAAGACCAAAAAGTTTGTAGATTTATTAGAAGGGACAGGAACCAAGATTTTAGATACACGTAAAACTACACCTGGTATTAGAGCTATAGAAAAATGGGCTGTAAAAATTGGTGGCGGTGAAAACCATAGATTTGCTTTATACGATATGATAATGCTCAAGGACAATCATATTGATTTTGCAGGTGGAGTAGCAAAGGCTATTAACATGACCAAACAGTATTTAAAAGATACCAATAGAAATTTAAAGATCATTGTTGAAGCTAGAAATCTCAATGAAATAAAAGAAATTTTAGACTGTGGTGGTGTCTATCGTATCCTAATCGATAACTTTAATTACGAAGATACGCGTAAAGCTGTAGCATTAATTGGAGATCAATGCCTGACGGAATCGTCTGGTGGTATTAATGAAGATACGGTAAGACATTATGCAGAGTGCGGTGTAGACTATATTTCTTCGGGTGCACTAACACATTCTGTATACAACATGGATTTAAGCTTAAAGGCGGTATAGTATGACCAAGCCAATTGAAGATAAGCTTGATAAAATCCCAGTTCTTAATTTAGTAGTTCGCTTTTTTAAGCAAATACGGTTGCCCGGTTTTGAGGGATTGTCTATTTACGATTTATTGGAGTTGTATGTTTTAGGTATAGTAAAAGGAGCGCTAACGACAAGAGCCAGCGCGATAGCGTTTAGTTTTTTTACAGCGATTTTTCCGTTTTTGTTATTTGTTATCATTTTAATTCCGTACATACCCATAGATAATTTTCAGACCGAATTTTTGGAGTTTTTAAATTCATTTTTGCCACCTCAAACTTCGGATTTCTTTTTTTCGAATATTTTTGAAAATATCAGCGGAGGTTCGGGAGCAGGTTTATTGTCTTCTGTTTTTCTGTTGTCTATGTTATTAATGGCTAATGGCGTTAATGCTATATTTTCTGGTTTTGAAAATTCATATCACGAACAGCTTACACGCAATGTTTTTCAGCAATATATGTACGCACTCGGTATTGCACTCATACTAGCTGTACTTGTCTTATTAACAGTTGCTTTTTTTGGTTATACACAAATCTATATCATAACACCATTGAATGATGCTCTAGAAACTGAAAAAGCTACTGGCGAACAATGGATTTCTGTAGTTAAATATTTATTCTTTATCATTATGGTGTACTTAGCTACAGCAACCTTGTACTATTTTGGCACTAAAGAAGGACGTCATACCCGTTTTTTGTCCGTAGGCGCTTTACTAACCACGCTGCTTATTATCCTAACATCGTATTTGTTCGGAATTTATATTGATAATTTTTCACAGTATAATAAGTTGTATGGATCCATTGGTGCCCTTTTAATATTACTGTTATACTTATGGTTAAATTCTAATATTTTATTACTTGGTTATGAATTGAATGCTGCCTTACAATACTTGAGAAAATCCCCAAAAAAAATAAAAAAATAGCTGTATACCCCTTCATTATCTATTTTGCAGAAATTGAAGAAGTTCCTGTTTCCTCTCTCTTGATACAGGTAAACTATTGAGAATGTTTTGAGTCACGCTTCTATTTAGAAAGACGCTCCCGCCCTGACCATGAATATAGTTTGTAACATAATCGGTGTTTACCATAAAAGACTTGTGAATTCTGATAATTGAGGTGCCCTTTAGATGTTCTTCATAGTATTTTAGATTTTTTGAGGGTAGATATTTTTTGCCCTTTTTAGCAAAAACTTTGCTATAGCTGCCGTTTGCTTCTATATAAATAATATCACTAATTTTTGGAAATTGAAGCCCTTTATCATCAGACGGTATAGTTATGGTTTTTTTGGGTTTGTTATTCCATCTATCAGTCAGTACTTCAATTTGTTTTTGGCGTTGTGTTTTTTCTATAGATTTATCTAAAAACCTTGTTATTGCTTCTTTAAACTTTTCTCCTAAAATCGGTTTTAACAAATAATGAATAGCGGCATAATTAAAGGCCTCAATAGCATATTTATTAAAACCTGTTACGAAAATAATTCCAAAATCAATAGAATTTAATTGATTCAAAAAATCAAAACTCGTTTTGTCATGGATCTCAACATCTAAGAATGCCAAGTCAATTTCATTTTCTTCGACAATGCTCAGCGCATCCTCAATAGTGTTGCAGGTAGCTACAACGGTAAATTTATTATTGTAAGGAGCGAGATGGTATAATATCCTGTCAATACTCTTTTGGTCGTCATCTAATATAAATGTCCGTATCATATTAAAATTTTTCAATTAGTGGAATAGCGACAATAACTTTTGTACCTATGGCCTTATCAATAATTTTTAGATAACCCTTGCCATTCTTTTGTTGGTTAATTATTTCTATTCGGCTTTTAGTGATTGGAAGCCCTCGGGATGAAGTATTGATCTCCTGTTTTTCTGGATCTCGACCTTTTCCATTGTCGTCAATAGAATAGATCAAAAGTTTGTCTTTGGATGTAATGGAGATAATGATTTCGCCTGGTCTATCTAAATTAGAAACGCCATATTTAATGCTATTTTCAATAATCGGTTGAATTAAGAGTGGAAGCACTAAAGTGTTTTCGGTATCGATAGATTGACTTATATCAAATCGATATGAAAAACAATCTTGATGTCTCATTTTTTCAATGTCTAAGTATTTTTTTAGTATATCTATATCTTTATTTATATACATCAATTTTTCCTCCGAGCTTAATAGTATATCTCTCATTAAATGGCCGAATATAGCCAGATACTCTGAGGCATCACGAATATTGTTTTTTAGAATGAAATCGCCTATAGAAGTAAGGGCATTTGTGATGAAGTGAGGATTTAACTGTGCCCTAAAAGCCATTAATTCGGTATCACTGATTTTAGTCTTAAACTCGGCTTCCTTAGCTCTATTAATAGCATCTTGCCGTCTTTTATAAAACACAAAAGCAATAATAGAGAGAAATATGACAGACAAACCGATAATGAGAAAAACCGTTTTAATGAGCCTTTGCCGTTTTGCTTCTTCTTCGGCAATTGCTTTTTCCTTATCTGCTCTATATTGTATTTCTTTTCTGGAAATTTCTATTTTTCGATCTGCACTGGTAATACTGTCTTTTACTTTTACAGCTTCAATATATGTTAAAAGTGCATTTTTATAATCTTCCTTAGCGGCATAGATATTACCTATTACTTCTAAGAGACTATGTTCTATTGTTGTTTTACCAGAATTTTCATGAAGCTCCATAGCCATATCGGCATATTTTTCGGCTTTTTCAAAATCTCTATTTTCCAAATAGACAGTTGATGCATTTAGATAAGATGCTAATCTTAGCATTTCGATATTGTGGGTGTTAACAAGATCTATACACTCTTTTATGGCTTCTATGGATTCCGCTTTTTGACCGGTCTCCAATAGTGCAAAAGATTTGTTACAAACAACATTGGCTAAGAAGACATAATTCTTATTTTTTCTAGATTCTTCTTCTGCTATTTTAAAGTACTCTAATGATTTTTCATATTCTTTCATGCTAGCGTAGGTAGTGGCAAGAGTTATATAAACATTTTTGTCTTCGGGAAACGCTTCCTTTACGATATTGAAGTTTTCAAGGGCACGTTCATAATCTTGAAGTTGATAGTAGATGGATCCAATATTAATGAAGAAAGGCATTTTAAGGTGATTTAAGTTGTCTTGGGCTTCAATTACCGTGATGCCTTCCTGAAAGTAATCTAGAGCTCTAAAGGGATCTAATTCAACAAAGAGATAAGCATTGGCAACCTTTTCTAATGCAGAGATCTCACCTAGTGTAAACTCCAAATCTCTAGCCATAGCTAAAGTTTTTTTATTGAATTCTAAAAGGGTTGAATCGGGCTGTAAGTAAATTTTTCTACCAGCATAGTGCAGTCTCAGGTTTACATAGCTTGTATCAATTGTAGTTGTATTAACAATACGTTGATGTAAGGAATCGAGTTCCTTGTTTTGGGCATTTTGATGAATGGACATCAGTATAAATGCACATAGAATAAAATATCGCATAAGCGTTGGTTTGTTGGTTAATAGCTAATTAAAAGTGACAGATTTTTTAAAAAATTTCTGTTGGTAAAGTGAAACTTACTGTTAGTAAATCTGCACGTGCAAATGGTATTTAGTAAACATAGCTTTAGGTATGATTGATCCATGTTCTATGAACAAAAACGGAAAGGTCAACACTGAAGTTTAACGCTAAAAACATTTGTTATGAGACGACTAAATGGTTTTATTTTATTAATGATGTTTGCATCATTGAGTACTGTTTCGTGTTCTATAGAAGACGAAATGGTTACAGAGAACGCGTCTGAAATTATGGCGACTGATCCGTCAAATCAAGACGATGACCCAGAGATCGAAGATCCTAAAGGGTAGTTAAAACGGAAATAGGGAAATTAATTTTTAATTTCTCTATTTCCATTTTTGTATTCAGAATATATAGAGACTAAATGAACCGAATTCTTTGCGCCAATTTTTGCCGTAAGGTTCTTTATATGGGTTTCCACGGTTCTTCTGCTAATAAATAAGCGTTCAGCTATTTCTTTTTGTGTTAAACCTAGCGTTAGTAGGTTAATGATTTGTTTTTCGCGATTGGAAATGTCTAACCATTTACCTATTTGCAGCATGGATTCTATGCTTTTGTCTATATACTTTTTACCATTAGATACAGCTTTCAAAGCTTCAAGTGTTTCGTCAATACCTAATTGTTTATCGAGATATCCATCTACGTTGATTTCATTAAAGAGTATTTCATAATTATCGATTTTTGCTTGTTGGGTTAATATAATGATCTTAATATCTGGGTATAATTCCTTTACTTTTTTAGCTATCGTAAAACCGCTGTAATCGTTAGACTCAAAATTGATATCTAAAAGAATGATGTCTATCTCATGCTGATTTAGAATTTGTAGAGCTTCACTGTAATTACTGGCAGTCTCAATATGTCTTATCTTATTTGGATATTGCTCAAGTAGCACAGCCAAACCTTGGGAAAATAATTTAGAATCGTCAACAATTAAGATATCTAATGTTTTCATTTTTTAATTTTTATAGGAAAATTTATGGACACTTGAGTGCCAGAATTTACTTTTTCGATAATGCATTCTCCACCAATGATTTCGCATCGCTGCCTAATGTTTAACAGTCCAATACCTTCTTTAAAGTCTTTATCAATGCCAATACCATTATCGTTAAAGATAAAGTGTAGCTTATTGTCCTCATCTGTAAAATGATTGATGTTCAATTTGGTTGCATGCGAATGTTTCTCAACATTATTCAATATTTCAAGCAAAATGCCATAAAAGTTATTTTGAATCACAAGATCTAATTCGTTGAGTACATTAGGGAGTTGTTCTTCGAGTTCCACAAAGACTTTTCCATATAGATGAAATTCAGAAAGTCTTGATCTTATTACTTCGGTAAATTTCTGATGACTCATCTGCATTTCTAGAGGAGAAAGACGATGGGAAACGATTCTAATTTGGCGATTAATATTCTTTAGTTCATTAGTTGTATCTTCAATTAATTGGTTTGGGTTCGGCGTTTTTTTTAAGGCAAGTATTTTTAAGCGCAAGCCATCAAAATTAGTGGTGATGATGTCGTGCAAATCGCGTGCAATTCGCTTTTTTATGGTTTCTTGACCATTATAAATGGCTTTAAGTTTTTCATGCTTCACTTTTTGGGCTTTTAAGCGTCCCTTTTGTACAAAGGCATAAAAACCAACTAATGCTATAAAGATGACCGAACTCAAAATAATTAAAATAGTGTTTTTATTGCCTAGCGCTTTATTTTTCTCAGCTAGCTCTAACTGCTTACTTTTATTAGAAAGGTTTAATCTCAATATTTCATTTTCCTTTTTCTCATACTCAAATTTCGATTGTATTTCCTGAACAATTTCGGTCTGTTCCTTATTATAGATCTGTTTGTATAAATCTGAATACTTAATTTGATACTCTAATGCACTTTTATAGTTTCTGGTTTTTTGGTAGTATTCAACATTATTTTCATAGTAACCAAGCCGAATGATATTATCTGTATTTTTTTTAATCAAATCAGAAGATGTAGAAAGCAATACTTTAGATGCTTCTAAATTATTGACTTTAAGCTCCAAACTGGTTAACCCATTATAATTATATAGCAATGCGGTTGTATCTTTAAGGACAGTATTCGTATTTATGGCTTTTTTGTAGCTTTCTTTGGCTTGGTAAGTATTATTAAGCTTTAAATAAGTATTGGCTATATTATTTAAAGCAATGCCATACTGTTTTGTATTAGGACTTAAATAATTGAGGGATTTCTTGTAGTTAATAACGGCCGAATCTAATAACTCCAGATTATCGTATACATTGGCTAAGTTATTATAGCAACGCGCAATCCCTTTTTCATTTTTTGCTTTTTCTTGCAGTGCTAGCGCTTCGTAATGATACTGCAAAGCTTGTTCATAATTTTTTAATTGATTGTGAACATTGCCCAAAGTGATACTTACATCCCCCAGTTTTTTAGTTTCGTTTAGTTCAGAAAACCCTTTATAGGATAGTATTAAATATTGAAGCGATTTGTCAAATTGCTGTTTGTTTTTATAGATAATTCCCGCAGTTAAAAAGGTATTGCTCCCATTATAAGAGTTTGGAAGCTTTTTGTACTTCTCTAGGCTGTGCTCCAAATAATGAATAATGCTGTCTGGCTCATTCAGTTTTCGTTTTACCAAGAAAAGACGATAGGCAGTTTCTGCAGATGATTGTGTAGTAGTATCGTTTTTGAAAGCTATGGCATAATTCTTATCGGCCAATTTATAGTCTTTGTTTTTATAGTGTATAGCCCCAATTTTATTGTAGATTTTTGTTAATTCTGTAATGTTTCTAATCTTTTTAAGAGAATTTAAATTACGTTTATATAGACTTATTGCTTTTTCACTTTCACCAATATTTACAAGACTGTCACCTTGGTTAATCAAGGCCATGATGCTGTAACTCGAATTTTCAACAGTACCATTTTGCCCAATTAGACAAGCACAATTTATAAATGAAAAAAAGAGCAGATATAATCGTTTCATTAGCTCATTTTGAATACTAGCAAGTTATAGAAAATATCCCTTGTTCGGATAGCCAAAAATTAAATTACGGGAATTTACGTATTGAAATTATCCTAAGCTTAAAGTAATATTGAAATGTGTTATATGCCCATATCTGCGATAATAAAACCGAGCCTGTGTTGTGTTTTTAAATAGCTATTAATTCTTAAAATCCAACGATTATGAAAAAAATTACAACCCTCAGTTTAGTATTCTTATTGACAACACTTTTTATTAATGCACAAACAACCTTTACAGTAGACAATACAGAAGGAGCGGATGCAGATTATAATGATCTTCAAAGTGCCATTAATTCTGTGCTGGCCAATTCTATTTTGTATGTTCATGCCTCTGAAATCAACTATGGTGATATTACGATAGACAAACCTATTTCACTAATTGGTTTCTCTCACAGTGCCGAAGATAAAGAAACCATGATAGATGAGGTAGATTTGCTGGACAGTGCGTCAAATGTGAGACTATCAGGTATACACTTCACTAATGACCTCACAGTGAATAATGATAATTCTATTGTATCTGATTTAATTATAGAAAACAACTTTTTTGACTCATTCGCCGAGGTATTTTTTACAGGAGATGAGCTAGTAGTAAACATGACAATGAGAGGGAACATTCTTAATACGGTAGGTTCTGATTTTCAGTCATCCACTAACTACTCAAATAGTATTATTGCAAATAATATTTTCTATGATGATTTACACGTATTTTTCCATGAATCTGTGGCAGTAGAGAATAATATATTTTTAAATGGAGCCACTGTAGAAAATTCAGATGATGAAACAGGAAACTTAGTAGTTCAAGATTGTATATTCTATGATAATAGAAGTTCTAATTTTGATCCGAACCGCGTAGGTGTAGTTTTTCAAAACTGTTTATCATACAACGAAACGAATAGTGTAACTACATTAATCGGAACAGGAAATTTTAATGATATTGATCCACAATTTGTAAGTGCAGATGACGATATTTTTGATCCAACAATTGATGATTATAATCTTCAGCCTGGCTCAGATGCTCTTGGTAATGGTGTGGCGGGCGATGACATAGGCCTTTATAGCACTAATACTAATTTTACCTTTAATAACTTTGGTTATACGGCTGGTATTCCAATAGTTACAATCACAGCCATAACATCACAGATCGCACCAGGAGGTGACCTAGAAGTAACAATAGAATCAAACTCTAACTAATACAGGTTATGAGAACGAATTTATATCGGCTGATATTCTGTCTAACCATGAGTTTTGTAGGTGCGCAAAATATTACTACGGCAGAATACTATTTTAACGATGAAGACCTTGGATTTGGTTTAAATAATTCATTTGCAATTTCCACAGCAAGTCATACCCAAAGTATTGATATAAGCGGTCTTTCCGATGGATTTAATGATATCCACATAAGGGTATTTGACGTGGATGGCAATGATGGTGCAGGCGCATGGAGCCATTATGATAGAGCAACTTTTTACATTGCAAATTTTGCCACTGGGCAGACTATTGTGGATATGAGATACAGAATTAATAATGGTGATAATATCAACTTAGGTATAGATATGCCAGCTATGTCAGTAAACCAGTCGTATTCAATTCCAGTTCCGAGTTTAAGTGAAGGATTTTACAGTCTTTACATAGAAACACAAGATTCAGATGGTACTTGGAGTCATTACGATAGAGTCGTATTCTTTATTTCAGAATTTCCAACAGGTCAGGATATTGTGGATGTGAGATACAGAATTGATAATGATGACTATATTAATTTGGGAGTAGATATGCCAGCTACGTCAATTAGTCAATCATATTCAATTTCAGTTTCAAGTTTAAGCGAAGGATTCCATAGTTTATATGTAGAAACTCAAGCAGCAGATGGCACTTGGTCTCTATATGATAGACAGGTATTTTTCATCAATAATTTCAGTGACATGCCGTCAGATGTTACAGAGGCAGAATATTTTATTGATGAAGATCCAGGCTTCGGCATGGGAACCTCTTTTGATCCTTCTGTAATGCCACTTATAGCAACTACTGAAATGAACATTACCCCAGGCGACCATTTGCTTTGTGTTAGGGTTAGAAATGCGGATGAAGAGTGGTCTCTTTATTGTTGTGCTACATTTAATGTAGACCCTACAGCAAGCGTTGATGAAAGTTTGTATGAGTCTGTTGCTGTTAATCCCAACCCATTTCAAAATGCATTAGTGATAGAGGTTTCAAGACAAGTTGAATTTAATGAAATCAAAATTTTTGATCTAACGGGGAAAACGGTGTATACATCACAAGAAAATTTAAGACAATTAAATCTTAATCATCTCGAAGCTGGGACATATATTTTAAGTCTTCAAACTGAGACTGAAAAAGCAACGTTCAAGATCATAAAGCAATAATAATTTGTTTTTAGTGTTAACCAACCATCTCATTTTGGGATGGTTTTTTTGTTTAAAACATCTTATTTTTGAAAATAAATTTTATACATGAAACATATTTGGAGCCTGCTATTAACTTTAATAATAAGTGCAAATAGCTTTAGCCAAGATATTTTTGGCAAATGGAAAACAATAGACGACGAAACCGGAAAGGAAAAATCTATAGTTGAAATCTATGAGGACGATGGTAAGGTTTACGGCAAAATCGTTGAGATACTAACCGAGAAGAAAAAAGCCGTCTGTAGCAAATGTGATGGCGATAAAAAAGACCAACCAATTCTAAATATGATAATAATTGAAGGTCTAGAAAAGGATGATGATGTTTATGAAGGAGGCACTATACTCAATCCAGAAAATGGCAAAGAATACAAATGTCGATTAAAAATAGAAGAGGACCAAGACACCTTGCAAGTAAGAGGTTATGTAGCGTTCTTTTATAAAACGCAATATTGGAGACGTGTTAATTAGTATCTAGTAATTAGTAACAAGTAAGATAGTAAGAAGTAAGATTTATGTCTTTTGTTGTGAAGAATGCGTTGTATTTTTGCTTATCACTAACTACTAAGTACTAGGTACTATTTACTTCATTGACGTCATATTACCCATTCCGCTTCAAAAGGCATTTACCTATCATATCACTGAAGCCGAAGCCCATTTCCTTAGAAAAGGGATGCGCGTTGCTGTGCCTTTTGGAAAAAGTAAAATCTATACCGCTTTAGTTTATGGCATACATAACAACCCACCTTCAGTCTATGAACCAAAGACTATACATCAAATTTTAGATGAAGCACCTGTAGTAACTGATGTACAACTGAAACATTGGGAATGGATAGCCAATTATTATATGTGTAGTATGGGTGAAGTGATGCGCGCAGCCATGCCAAATGCTTTTATTTTAGAAAGTGAAACCATAATTTCAAGAAACGACACTGTTGATATCAAGGATTCTGAATTAAAAGACGATGAGTTTTTAATTTATGAAGCACTACAGTACCAATCGTCTTTAAAAATACAAGATGTAGTATCCATTTTAGATAAGAAACGTATTTTACCTGTTGTTAACGGACTTGTTGAAAAGGGTGTGCTTCAGTTGCAGGAAGAGTTGTACGAAAAATACAAGCCCAAGTTGGTGCGCTATGTGAAGCTTCATGACCAGTTTAAATCCGAAGGCAAACTTCTGGAATTGTTAGAAGTTTTGAGTCGTGCACCAAAACAACGAGAGGTAATTCTAACCTTATTTAATATAGAAGCTTCAAGCAAAAACCCTATCAAAGTGTCGGAATTAGTAAAACATAGCGGAGCTTCATCAGCAATCATTAAGGTTCTGATTGACAAAGAAATTCTAGAAGACTATTATGTTCAGACGGATCGTGTGCTGTTTGAAGGAAATGGACAGAAAGCCGCAAAAGTTCTGACCGAAACTCAAGAGGAAGCATATGGTAATATAAAATTGCAGTTCCAAAATAAGACAGTTGTATTATTGCATGGTGTAACGTCTTCTGGAAAAACGGAGATCTACGTAAAACTTATCGCAGAACAACTTCAAACAGGGAAACAAGTCCTTTATTTGTTACCCGAAATTGCACTGACCACACAATTAGTGCAACGCATGCAGGGGTACTTTGGAGAGAAGGTGTCTGTATTTCATAGCAGATATTCGGGCAATGAACGTGTTGAGGTCTGGAATAATATACTTTCAAATTCCGAAAAAGCACAACTCGTTATTGGTGCTAGATCGGCATTATTACTACCATTCTCCAATTTAGGCCTTGTCATAGTTGATGAAGAGCACGAGCAATCCTATAAGCAATTCGACCCTGCACCACGATACCATGCCAGGGATGCCGCTATAGTTCTGGCAAATTTGCACCAAGCTAAAACCCTTTTGGGTTCTGCCACACCAAGTTTGGAAAGTTATTTTAATGCATCACAAAGCAAATATGGATTGGTGGAACTCTCTAAGCGATATAACAATGTGCTAATGCCAGATATAGAGTTGGTGGATTTAGCAGATAAGTACAGAAGAAAGCGCATGAAAGGTCATTTTTCTGATCGGCTAATCGAAGAGATGACTGAGGCTATAGATCAAGGCTTTCAGATTATTTTATTTCAGAATAGGCGCGGTTTTTCACCGATTGTAGAATGTACCACTTGTGGGCATTCCCCACAATGCCCTAATTGTGATGTGAGTTTAACTTATCATCAGTACCGAGATCAATTGCGTTGCCATTATTGTGGTTATAACACTTCGATGCCAAAAAATTGCGAGGCCTGTGGTAATGCTACTTTAGACACCAAGGGGTTTGGTACCGAACAGATAGAAGAGGAGGTAAAGGTGTTGTTTCCGGATCAAAAGGTAGCTCGTATGGATTTGGATACGACAAGAGGCAAGCATGGTTTTGAAAAAATTATTACCAATTTTGAGCAACGTGAAATCGATATTTTGGTAGGGACTCAAATGCTAACAAAAGGTCTCGATTTTAGACATGTAAAACTCGTAGGCATTATGAATGCCGATAATCTGTTGAATTTTCCCGATTTTAGGGCTCATGAACGTAGCTATCAGTTAATGACACAAGTGTCTGGTAGGGCAGGGCGAACCGACGTTAGAGGTAAGGTATTGATACAGTCCTACAATCCGCATCATAATATTTTACAGCAAGTCTCTACAAATGCTTACAAAGACATGTATACAGAGCAGATGAATGATAGGTATAATTATAAATATCCACCTATTTATCGGCTGATTAAGATAACATTCAAGCATAAGGATTACAATCGCGTGAATTTAGCAGCAGATTGGTATGCAAAATCCTTACGCCAGATCTTCAAATCAAATATTCTTGGTCCAGAATTCCCACCAATTTCCCGAATTCGTAATCTATACAATAAGAATATTTTAGTTAAGATTCCACAGCAACAATCTTTGATTAAAACCAAAGAAGCCATAAAAAAGATTGACAATAGTTTTAATGCTATCAAGGATTTTAGATCGGTAAGAGTTATTTCGAATGTGGATAATTATTAGTGTTTTTTTTAGTAAAGATAGATTCACTTCTAAGTCAGTTCGAGTGATTTTCTATCAGACTGAGCTTGGCGAAGTCAAGGAAAATTGTATCGAGAACTACTTTCTTTGAATTTAAGTTTGACTTCTCGATACAAATTTTATTCATTTATAATCATAAAATTTACTCGAAGTGACAAACAATTTGGAATAACCACTAAAAAATCCCAACAAATTGCTGGGATTTAATATGCAAAACGCGTGCAGAGATATTCTAAAAATTGTAATTTTTTACATATTGTTCAAAGCATCTACCAATTGTGTCTTTTTGTTTCGACTTAATGGAATTTCGTAAGCACCTACTTCAACATTTTTACTGTTAAAGCGATCAATTTTATCCAAATTCACGATATAAGATTTGTGAATTCTTAAAAACTTTCCTTCAGGTAATTCTTTTTCAAAAGCTTTCATTGTAGATAGTACTACAAGGCTGTTTTCTTCTGTTACGACTTTAACATAATCGCCTAAAGCTTCAATCCATTTAATATCCTTAATATAAACCTTACGTTTTTTAAGGTTGCTCTTCACAAAGATATGTTCACCATCAGTTTCATTAAAATCTAATTTTAATTTATGCTGCTCTATGGCTTTTTCAACAGCGGTATTAAAACGCTCTTTAGTGATTGGTTTTTGAAGATAGTCGGTAGCGTCGTAATTAAATGCCTTAAAGGCATATTCCGTTTTACCTGTAACAAAAATAATTTGGGGTTTGTTGTTGAGTACATCCAAGAGTTCAAAACCGTTTAATACTGGCATCTCTATATCTAAGAAGATAAGATCTACTTTATGTGTATTAAGACCGTTTTTTGTTTCTAACGCACTGCTGTACTCTGCAATAAGGTTAAGAGAGGAATGATTCTCAATTAACTTTACTATAGAGAGACGTTGAATCGCAGAATCATCAACAACTACACAGTTTAAAGTCATAACATTACTATTTTATTAGGTTAAGATATCGACAATAGTACAATAATTTCGGTTAAAAAACAAATTTTACCGACAAACTGTAAAATTTAACATAATCTTTAGTGCAAAAAATGTTCGAAACTTTGCGATCAAAAACATTGCCAGAATTAGAATTAATGCTTATTTTTGCAGCCGTTTTAATAATAAATAAAACAAATTAATTATGAATCATTATGAAACTGTTTTCATCTTAAATCCCGTTTTATCTGAAGATCAGATAAAGGAAACAGTTAAGAAGTATGAGGACTTCCTCGTTTCTAAAGGAGCTAAGATGATTGCCAAAGAAGATTGGGGCTTAAAAAAGCTGGCGTATCCAATCCAAAACAAAAAAAGTGGTTTCTATCACTTATTTGAGTACCAAGTTGCTGGTGAAGCAATAGAACCTTTAGAGTTAGAGTTTAGACGTGATGAGCGTTTTATGCGTTACTTAACTGTAAAATTAGACAAGCATGCTATTGCTTGGGCTGAGAAGAGAAGAGAAAGAAACAAACAAAAAGCTTAATTATGTCATCGATAGAACAACAAGCAAAAGGAAAAAAAGATGGTGAGATTAGATATCTTACACCACTAAACATAGAGACTCAGAAAACGAAGAAATATTGTCGTTTCAAAAAGTCTGGTATTAAATATGTAGATTATAAAGATCCAGATTTCTTATTGAGCTTTGTTAACGAGCAAGGAAAATTATTACCAAGACGTTTAACAGGCACTTCTTTAAAATACCAAAGAAAGGTATCTGTGGCAGTAAAAAGAGCTAGACACTTAGCTTTAATGCCATATGTTGCTGATTTATTAAAGTAAAATATCATAACAATGGAACTTATATTAAAACAAGACGTTGAAAATTTAGGATTTAAAGACGATATTGTAACAGTAAAGAACGGTTATGGTAGAAATTATTTAATTCCTCAAGGCCATGCCATTATGGCTACACCTTCCGCTAAAAAAGTATTAGCTGAGACCCTAAAACAAAGAGCATATAAAGAAAAGGCTATTATTGAGGAAGCTCAAAAAACTGCCAATGCTATTTCAGAATTAGAAGTGAAGATTGCTTCTAAAGTTGGAGCTGGCGATAAACTCTTTGGATCTGTGAACAACATTGATGTGGCTGCAGCTTTACAGAAAGAAGGCCATGAAATTGACAAGAAATATATCAATGTAATCGGTGGTAACGTAAAGCGTTTAGGTAAATATAATGCTGTAATAAGATTGCATAGAGACGTTACTGTAGACTTACCATTCGAAGTTATAGCAGAAAGTTAATAACTAAACCATTTAGTTAATAAATATTAAGCCCCTTTAGAGGGGCTTTTTTATTTATTGTTAATTTTGTGTTAACTAAAAATCAAATAATAATTAACTCACAACCCTTACCTATGAAAAAATTTGTATTAGTTATTTGTTTGCTGTTTGCATCGTTTTCTTTTGCGCAAGTCACAACATCTAACATTAAAGGCCTTATTCAAGATGAAGAAGGTCAACCATTACCAGGGGCCAACATTGTCGCGATCCATACACCCACAGGCACAAAGTATGGAGCGATAACTAATTTCGAAGGACGGTATAGTCTATTAAATCTTAGAATTGGTGGTCCTTATACCATAACCATTACTTATATCGGTTATACAGATAAAGTATTTTCTGATGTATATCTCACATTGGGTAAAACCGAGAATGTAGATCATCAGATGATTCCAGGAGCAGAAGCTTTAGATGCAGTTGTTTTAACGGGTAGTACATCTGGTACGTTTAGTAGCGATAGGACCGGAGCAGAAACAAGTGTAGGCCGAAGAGAACTCACAAGGCTTCCAACCATTTCAAGATCGGCACAAGATTTTACACGTTTAGAACCTTCATCGACAGGTAATTCGTTTGGAGGAAGAAACGATCAGTTTAATAACTTTTCGTTAGATGGCTCTATCTTTAATAACCCCTTTGGATTGGACTCACCAACACCTGGAGGACAAAGTGGTGCTCAGCCAATTTCTTTGGATGCTATTGATCAGATACAAGTGTCTTTAGCACCTTACGATGTTACACTATCAGGTTTTACGGGCGCTAGTGTAAATGCAGTAACCAAAAGTGGTACTAATGAATTTCATGGTACTGTTTATGGATTTTCTAGAAATGAAAGTCTTACGGGTAAGAAAGTAGAAGGTGATGAAGTACTACGACCAGACCTTGAACAAAATCAATTTGGGTTCAGTATTGGAGGACCGATCGTTGAGAACAAACTATTCTTCTTCGCCAATTTTGAAAAAGACCAAAGAACCGATTTGGGGACTAATGGCTTTTTTGCAAGAACAACAGAAGCCGGTACAGGAGCAGCAGGCGAGTCTAGGGTATTAGAATCAGACTTCCAATTGGTAGATAACATTCTTAGGCAGGTATCTATTGGTAACGGCCAACTTTATAATCCAGGTGCATATGAAGGTTTTACCTTCGACAGTAATTCTACAAAAGGGATATTTAAATTAGACTGGAATATTAATGACAAAAACAGATTGGCTTTTATATACAACTTTTTAGAAGCCTCGAGAGAACAACCTGCACACCCCTCGGCATTAGGATTCAGAGGACCTGGTCCAAACCAACTTCAATTTCAAAATGCAGGTTATCAAATCAATAACAATATAGATTCTTTTCAATTAGAATTGAACAGTGATTTAGGAGATGGCATTAGTAATAAGTTACAAGTTGGCTACACACATTTTGATGATTTTAGAGATCCATTATCGACTCCAGCGCCCACTATTACTATCACCAGTGAAGGATCTAATTATATAATTGCAGGACACGAACCGTTTTCAATTAACAATACATTAGACCAAAAAGTCTTTCAGTTTACCAACAACTTAAACGTTGTTAGAGGCGACCACACTTTTACTATAGGATTTTCTTATGAAAAGTTTGAATTTGATAATTCTTTTAACTTAGGAGCTTACGGAGCACAGGGTGTCTTCTTTCCAACAGCGGATATTCAGAGTTTTAGGGATGCAGATATAGCGGCACAGAATGGTGACGATTCCTTAAATGAAGCATTGGTAGATTTTTATCAAGGATTGTTTAATGATGCTATAACAGCAGATAACGCGCTTAATACTGCAGGAGTGGGCAATCCTGGTGGTTGGGCATTAGCAGAAACTAATGTTGGTCAATTAGCGTTTTATGCACAAGATGAATGGAATATTACCGAGGATTTTAAATTAACTTATGGTATCCGCTTCGATAGACCATTATACTTTGATACCGCCACTAAAATTCAAGAGAATATTGATAGAAAAGGAGGCGTATTCAATCCAACAGACTTTTCGGGTGGAACATACCAACCTACCATTGATTATTTCGATCCAGATACAGGAGAGATCGTTAATTTAGATTCTACAACATTACCGTCAAGTGATTTGCTCATTTCACCTAGATTAGGGTTTAATTGGGATGTTAATGGCAATAACACGACCCAGATTAGAGGTGGTACAGGTGTATTTACAGGTCGTTTTCCTTTTGTATGGTTAGGTAACCAAGTACAAGGAGTGGACTTTTTCTTCTATCAAATTGTTGATCCAGATTTTAAATGGCCACAGGTTTGGAGAACTAACATAGGTGGGGATCATAGATTTGAAAACGGCTTAACTTTATCAGCCGATATCTCTTACACGAAAGATATCAATGGAGCACACGTTCAAAATTGGGCTTTGGATGATCCTTCAGGGACATTGCAAGGTGTAGATAATAGACCGGTATATTTACCTTCAGATAGAGCGACTGACGAGTTTGGTGGGCCAACTAATGCCTATGTCTTTACAAATTCTGATAAAGGAAGAATTTGGAATGGAACGTTAAAAGCTCAAAAAACATTTGGTAATGGATTCTACACAAGTTTAGCTTATAACTATCTCAACGCTAAGGATGTCAACTCCATTGAAGCAGAGATTACGGGTGATGCTTTTGCTGGCAATGCTATTTCGGGTAATGCTAATGACGATGTGTTATCCTATTCACGTTATGGAGACACACATCGATTTATTGGTGTTGGTACTAAAAAGTTTGAATATGGGAAAGGTAAATTCGCAACAACTATATCTACGTTCTTCGAGTATGCAAGAGGAGGAAGATTTAGCTATACCTACGGAGGCGATATCAATGGAGATGGCTCTAACTTTAATGACTTAATTTACATCCCAACCAGTGAAGAAATACAACAGATGAATTTTTCAAATTCTGATATGGCAGATAATTTAGATGCATATATTGCGCAGGATGATTATTTAAGCGAAAATAGAGGAAGCTATGCTGAGCGTTATGGCGCCTTATCACCTTGGCGAGGACGTTGGGATATTAAGATACTTCAAGACTTTAACTTCAAGGTAGGTGAAAAAACACATACCATACAATTGAGTGCTGACGTGTTGAACGTTGGTAACTTAATAAATAGTGATTGGGGAGTGGTACAAGTACCTAATAGTATTCAACCAATTGGCTTGGTGACTAACCCTGATGGTTCGTTAGTTTTGGGGCCTGATGGAGCGCCAATATACACCTTTGATGGTAACTTAACCGAAACGTTTAGTGCAGATGTAAGTTTATTATCAAGATGGCAGGCACAATTTGGTGTTAGATATATTTTCTAGAGATAGAAAACACATAATAATTCTTTAAATTTGCGCTCTTAAAATAAGGGCGCATTTTTTATGCAAAATATTAAGTTTTTATACATTATCCTTCTGTCCGTATTATTTGTAAATATGGGATGTAAGGGGAAAGACAAGGGAGAAATTGGAGTCACAAAATCTAAGCTCATTGAGGTTTTTAAAACTTCAAATCCAGATTATCCTAATATTAGTGTGCATCGTGGTGGTAAGAATATAAAAGGGTATCCCGAGAATTGCTTAGAAACCATAAAATATGTGAACGACAGTATCAAAGCTATTTTTGAGGTTGATGTCACCCAGACCAAGGATGGTCAATTAATACTATTACACGATAATTCTTTAGACAGAACTACGAATGGCAGCGGTTTGGTTAAAAACACCGATTATGCACAGCTAAAAGATTATAAACTCATTGATGATTTTGGTAATCAAACAGCATATGCAATCCCTTTATTTGAGGAAGTACTAAGATGGAGTAAGGAAAATAATGTGATTCTAACCATAGATATTAAGCGTAGTGTAAGCCAAGAAACAGTTATTAATGCGATTAAAAAGGCTAGGGCAGAAGACAATTGCATCATTATTACTTATGATATAGCCCAAGCACAATCAGCATATCGACTCGCTCCGGAGCTATTATTATCGGTTTCGGCGAGAAATCATGAAGAACTAGATAGGCTATTAAAGACCAAAATTCCCCCTGAAAATATGTTGGCCTTTACAGGAACTAGGTTATCAAATCCATCCTTATACAAGAGACTGCATGATGAACATATTTTATGTATACTCGGTACATTAGGAAACTTAGATAAGCAGGCAGCAGCGAGAGGACATGAGATGTATAAGCGTTGGAAAAATCTTGGAGCCGATATATTAGCAACGGATAGGCCTTTTGAAGCTTATAATGCCATAAATCAATAGAAACGATTATGAAGTATGCAAGACTAACGAAAGAACAGTTTGAAGAATTGCACCAAGAGTTCATTAGCTTTTTGGCGACGCAATCTATTACAGCTGATGAATGGGAAAACATCAAACAGAACAAGCCCGAAGCTGCAGAGCAAGAACTCGATGTGTTTAGTGACTTGGTATGGTACGGTGTGCTTAATAAAGTTGAATATTTAGAGCATATTTCACCTAACCAAATTCACCTTTTTAAATGTAGGGCTAAGGATATGCACCTTATTGCACTTAAACTAAAAGACAACAAGGCTGATTTTACGACCAGAGAAGGCTTTCAATGGTTAAGGGATAATTTGCTATCTGATGACATTGAGTTTTATAATGCCAAAAAAGACTATTCAAATGATAAACTCCAGGATATTTTTAAAATTGTTCAACAAGGCGCTAATATCACCAAAGGCGAATTATTTCAATATTTTGAGAAGCTGATAGGGCAGTAATTACTCGTACCTCAAAGACTCAATAGGATCTAATCGCGCTGCCTTTGTTGCAGGATACAATCCAGAAATAATAGCCACAATAAAAGCAATAGACGTTGCCCAAATCATGGCAACCCAAGGTGTGGAAAATTCGAGTTCAAACCCAGCAGCAACGCCCCAACCTATTAAAATACCTAACGAAATACCTAAGATGCCACCAAGTTGTCCAATGATGATGGTTTCCATAAAAAATTGAAAAGCAATAGTTCTGCGCTTAGCACCTAATGCTTTACGGACTCCGATCTCCCGTGTGCGTTCGCTAACCGAAACCAGCATAATGTTCATTAGTGCAATTGTAGAACCAAATATGGTAATAATACTAATAATCCATGCGGCAATATATAGCGTACTCGTATTTTCTGCCACACGATTGATTAAATCTTCACTACGTTCTATCCCAAAGTTATTTTCTTCAACAGGATTTAGCCCTCGGACATTTCTAAACGTAAGAATAGCATCATCTTGAGCACCTTCTAACATATCATTCTTATCCACTTTAACGCTGAGCGTATAGTCAATATTCGGATTAGTGAAAATTGAACGTGCTTTTTGTATGGGCATTACAACCGTTAGATCTTGATTATTACCAAACGTAGAGCCTTTTTCCTTAATAACACCAACAACTTTAAACTTTGAACCTCTAACACTAATCGTCTTATCTACAGGATTTTCATCAGGGAACAAGGCTTTTTGTAAATCACTACCGATGACACAAACAGCATTGTTATTCTCAACGTCAGCAAAGTTTAAGGAACGCCCATTTTCTATTTCCAGACCGGAGTTTTCAATGTAATGTTCGTTAGAACCTATAATAGCAACTTCTGGGTCGGTTTTTTTATTTTCAAATTTTACTTCGGAAGCCACGGAACCATAAAAAGATACGGCAACCTGAGTAAAGGGAAAATCATATTTATCAATAAAATCCTTAACGTTTCTATAGCTAATGACCGGATTCACTTTTTGACGCTCTCTACTACTTTGGCGTTGTGCTCTAAATTCATAGCGTTGAAAATTAAACGTATTGGCACCCATTGACGAGAAATTACTCGAAATGGTATTTTCTAAAGCCGAAACACCACTTAAAATGCCAACTAAAGCCATAATGCCGATAGCGATAATTAAAACGGTTAAAATGGTACGGAGTAGCTGACTTTTTATAGAACCAAAAGCAATTTTAATATTCTCTTTTGCTAGCGAAAACATAGTGTTGACTAAAGTTAGTTGGATTGTTTAAAACCATAAGACGCTCTAAACAGCATAAAGTTACTACAAATTTGAAATTACTTAGGTTTGCCTATAAAATTTATAATATTTTTGTGATGTTTTATAACCAAACAAATGTAAAGCTGTCATGTCGAGCTGAGTCGAGACATCTCCATAAAGCTCGATGAGGTAGTATCATGAAAATTAAGTTTCACTAAAAAAGATTCCTGTTTTCACGGGAAGTTAATATGGCGCAAAAACCAAGCATTCCAAGAGGAACAAGAGATTTTAATGCAGAAGAGGTTGCAAAACGTTCATATATAATGAGCGTAATAAAGGAAAAGTTTGAACTCTATGGATTTCAGCCTATTGAAACACCAAGTTTTGAGAATTTAAGCACGCTTACTGGAAAATATGGAGAAGAAGGGGATAACCTCATATTTAAGATTTTAAACTCAGGAGACAAGGTTAAAAAGGCTGATGTTGTGGCACTTGAAAATGGGAATTTAGTAAGATTTTCAAATTCAATATCAGAAAAAGCTTTAAGGTATGATTTAACTGTGCCTTTTGCGCGTTATGTGGTACAGCACCAAAATGATTTTGTATTTCCTTTTAAACGCTACCAGATTCAACCCGTTTGGCGTGCTGATAGGCCTGCCAATGGTCGTTTTAGAGAGTTTTACCAATGCGATGCTGATGTGGTTGGGTCCAAATCATTATTTCAAGAAGTAGAATTTATACAATTGTACGATGCTGTTTTTACAGCTTTAGAGTTAGAAGGCGTTACTATAAAAATCAACAATCGTAAAATCTTGTCTGGTATTGCCGAGGTGATTGGTGCACAGGACAAACTGATAGACTTCACAGTAGCTTTGGATAAACTCGATAAAATAGGCGGGGAGAAGGTTAAAGAAGAAATGCGTAGCAAAGGCATTTCGGAAGAAGGTATATCCCAGTTACAACCCTTATTTGAATTGAAAGGCGATTTTGGAGCACAGATAGAACGATTAAAATCTATTTTAAGTACTTCGGAAATTGGCTCAAGGGGCATAGAAGAATTGGAATTTATAAATACGGTAATTGCAACTCTAGGTTTAAAAACGGCCAAACTTCAATTAGATGTTACTTTGGCCAGAGGTCTTAACTATTATACAGGTGCCATTTTTGAAGTGTCTGCTCCAGAAAGTGTGAAAATAGGCTCTATTGGCGGAGGTGGCCGCTATGATGACCTTACCAGTATTTTCGGTAAACCAGATACCAGTGGAGTAGGGATTAGTTTTGGTTTGGATCGTATCTATTTGGTGTTAGAAGAATTGAACCTGTTCCCAGAAACGATTACAGAAGCCACTAAGGTGCTTTTTATAAGCTTTGGTAAACAAGAGGCTATGATGTCTTTACAAACCGTCTCTAAGCTGAGGACAAGTGGAGTTAAAGCCGAGTTGTTTCCAGATGAAGTAACATCTGGCAGACAAATGAAAAAACAGATGACCTATGCCAATAGGCGTAAGATTCCTTATGTCGTTTTAGTAGGCGAAGAAGAGTTAAATTCTGAAATGTTTACTTTAAAAACTATGGAAACTGGCGAACAACAGACCATAGATTTTGATGCGTTATTGAATGCCTTAAAATAAGAAAAGCCCGACCGAAGTAAAGGTCGAAGCTTTTCTGATCACTAACTAAAAATAAAGATTACTTCTATTCAATTAGAATTTTTTTGGATATTGAGCCTTGCAGCGTTTTAAGTTTAACAATGTAAACCCCTGTGCTTAAATTCTGTATTTCAAATTCGTTGTACGATTCAGTCCATAAATCTGAATTATCGTAGACCACTTGTCCGTTGATATTATATAGTTGAAGTTGTTCCAACTCATATAAATTAGGATTTAGTACAACGATTTTGTTTCTGTTAGATGCATAATACATTCTCAAATCTTCAACAGTCACTTCGGCATTAGATAAGGTTTCAGGCAGGCTAAAAACGATTTCGAAACGATCTAAATACTCGCCGGCATTCAATGATACTTCATAGTCCTCAGTTCTTAAATCATGGTACATGTCTAAGTCAATATCGTGTAAATAGATATCTAGGTCTTCAGGTACATTTTCTAAAGAATCAATTCTTATGGTATTAAGGCCATCACTGCTAGTCTTGATACCTAGAGGGAATATGGATGTTTCTTCGGCTACATTATTAGCTTGAATGATATACTTCTCATTATTGATTATCCAAAACATATCATCCGTTTGATCTTCATTCAACGGTGCATCATATGCCCAATCAACACCTTCAGTTGTATTTTCGTCTATAGTCAGGAGAATCTGGCGTTGCAAGTGCAAACTATTACTTGCTCTGTAGCCTATTCTAAACTTCATTCTATCATCTATATCTTCATCATTCGTTTGGTTCTCTGTTGTGTTATTACCTCTTAGGAATACTGATGATCCAATACTTTCTTTTTGGAAGATACGTTGATCATTTTCAAAAGTAATAGAACCTGCACTAGCTCCCGTAACAAAAAATCCTTGACTTACTGGAATGTATCTTCCAGGTGTTTTTGTGCCTACACCAACCTGTGCAACACCAGGATCGGGAGCTGAGGCTGGAACTCCACCGGCTAAATTGTAAGTTGCATATCCGCCTTGGTATTCTTGTAAAACATGCGAACCACCTCCCCAATGTTCCCAGAAATATAGTGTTCCGGATAAATCAGGGTTATCATTTATAAACTCATCGGCATTTATTGCGGAAGGATAAGGATTTCCGACTAAATAGTTATTATCTGCATATATAGATAAGGTTATAGTGCCATTATTTGGTTTACCGATAAAGGCATAATTCTGGTCTGCAGTAATAGGACCTGATCCAGGACCCTTCATTGTAAAGCCCTCACCAGGACTTAAATTCCCTGTACTTTTTACATGTTGCCATGAAGAGTAGTCATTGGTAGGATGATTATCAAATTTCCAGATCCAATAGTCAGCTAAACCTATAGGTGTAGAATTAGATCCATTGAAACCTGAGGTTAGCCAATTGATCGGAATTGGATTTTCGGGATTGCTCCCATCCATTAGTATATTATTGAGCTGATAATCGTTATTGTTTGTGGTATTATTGATGGTTCCTACAGGTGAAGACCAATAGTTATAAGTAAAAGTGTCTGCTGTACCTTGTTGATCCCGTTCAATCTTTCCCTTGCTATTGGGGTCGAGAACACTATTTTCACCTTGTAAGAGTTGCGATTCTCCTTCCAAATCTATAAAACCATCTAATTTTAAATACCATGATATATTTAATTCGGAGTCGTTTGTTACATGATATTCAATTGGATTTGAACTTGAGTCATTTTCATCAATGATTAGTCCAAGATGTTTTTGAGTCCCATCATAAGAAATATTGTTGTGGGAAATACGAACAATAGACCAATCATAGATTATGGCATCAACGCCATAAATACCGTCTTCAGTTTTGTTAAGTGCGATTTCAAGATTTGTATCTCCAGATTGTGAAGTAAACGGAATAGGTGTGGTTTGAGACTCTATCTCCTTAATATTATATAATGCTGCACCATTGTTTTCGTCAATAGAAGACGTTGTGAGATCATCTGTAATGTTACCTTTAAAAGTGTCAAGGCGGTAATACTTTTCTAGATTAGACCATGACAGGGTTTCTATGTCAAGAGGAATCTCGGTACCACGTATGTAACCGTTATCTTCGATTTGTTGATAAATGATCTTTCTGATTTCTCCTGCATCCAGTGCTTTGCTAAACAGACGAATTTCGTCGAGATATCCTTTAAAGAATTGTGCATCATTGATAGGATACTTTGCCATAGTAAATGAACTAGTATCAGAATTCAGTGCACCAGATTTATTGCCATTTCTTACATCTTCACCGTTAACATATAAGTTGTATGTTTCATTTGAAGCACTGTAGCTTAATGAAATATGTGTCCAACGGCTCGTTTGTATTTGAGTGTTGTAGTTTACAGTGGTCCCACTAATATTAGCCTGAAGACGCCCATTACTTAGAACTCTAAGATAAAAATTGTCCTGGCCAAATAAAAAGCGATTACCAGAACCGTCAGCATCTAATTTAATCCATCCCATTAGGGTGATTTCACCCCATTCACCAATGATATTAGCGTCTTGAATATAATCATTACGTCCGTCAAAATGAATCTGAAGCTGAGTATCTAAGTCTCTTGGTGAACCAAATTTATCCTCAGCCGTATCAAATAAATCTAAAATACCATCACCTTCAGTATCAGCACTGTCATCAATTACACCATCGTTATTGGCGTCTAAATCAGCATATAAGGTTGATGCAATGTCAAAGCTTTCATTTGAGTTGTTGTAAACATCGATATAGTCGGGAAGGCCGTCAGCATCCGAATCCTTTACAAAGTTAGTATGCGTTATTCCTTGGTTTTGATTGCCATAAGCAGATGCAAATGTCGTTCCGGAGAAAAAATCGTAGACATCTAGAATACCGTCACCAAAAAATTCTGAAGTACCGTCCGAATTAAAGTCTTTTTCTCTAACGGCATCCGTATCGTCACCATCTCCAACCCCATCGCCATCGATGTCTCCGTCACCATTTTGAAAATCTGAATCTCCAGAATTCCCTGCACCAGACTCATCAACATCAAAAATTGTATCATTATCACTAT
This sequence comes from Winogradskyella sp., assembly GCF_028282165.1. Lineage (GTDB taxonomy): Bacteria > Bacteroidota > Bacteroidia > Flavobacteriales > Flavobacteriaceae > Winogradskyella. The sequence goes on from NZ_JANQIM010000041.1 coordinate 68,784, forward strand.
CAAGATCAATGTAATTAGGTGTACCATCACCATCAGAGTCCAATGGATTTAATCCTTCAAAAGCATCGTGCATGCCATTACCATTACTATCTACCCATGTATCTACTAATGCCGTGCCATTGCTAATTGGTGAATATCCCGACTCCACAACATCAGGAATACCGTCATTGTCACTATCGAGATCAAAAACATTGGCCACATTATCTCCATCCGTATCGCAAAGTGTTTGGGTGATTTGAATATCATCAATGGCCAAGTCGTTTCCTAAACCACCAAGTTGGTTATTATAGAAGTAAACGTTAAATTCACTCACCGAAAAAGTTAGATTGGCAGAAAAGTTATGCCAACTGCCAGTAGCATCCCCGTTAATGGAAGGCGGAATGTCACCTGTGGTTATAGAAGCCAATACAATGTCATTGACATCTCTAAATTCGACTAAAATATCCGGACGTAAACGTGTGGCTATTCCTGGTGCATCTACTGTATCCAAATTTAAAACCCAAAAACTATAGGTTATAGGAATATTGGGTAAAGCACCTGTAATACTGGCTGTGTAAAATATACCCGGATCAATGGCAGCATTAAACATAGCCATTCTTCCATTAGTGTCACCAGCTGTATGATCTTCACCAGTATACCAGTAAGCGTCGGCCCAAGCACCTAGCTCTTCATTTGGCGTGTCATCGATACCGTCACCATCAGCTGCTCTATAATAAACGGTGTATTCACCATCATTAAGGTCATCACCACCAAGTGATGGGCAGCTTGCAGTACCATCCTCATAACAGTAGGAAGTAACGGCATCGTAAGTAGTATTGATAGTTGTTCTTTCACCACTTCCGAAAGTTTCGTTTAAAAATTTATAGTTAACTTTTATAGAGATATCGGAATTATTACATTCTAGTTCTTCCACTGCGTCTGCAATACCATCATTATCATCATCAATATCGACGTTATCTAAAACACCGTCGCCATCACTGTCAAAAAAGTTTTGAATTACTGAGGCCTTAATGGTAAATTGAAAGTTCGATTCATCAGTATCATTGTTCTCAATAGTTACAGTAGAAGTCTTTACACCAATCGTATTTGAATTGAAAGCTACTTCAAAAGTAGTTGAGTCATTTCCATTGATTGTTGTAGCATAAGGAATTCCAACTATATTGAAATCTGTAGTATTCGATAAGATAATATTTGCAATTTCGAGATTGACAGCTCCTGTATTACTTATGGTAAAAACTCTTGAAATAGTTTGGTTTGTATTTACTGATCCAAAATCAGTATGATCTGCCAGTGAAGGTGTATTATCACCATTTACAATATCGTTACCATTACCAGTAACTGATATCTCTGCAATTTGTGGTGCTGTTACAACTACTTCGTAATCTTCTACTTCACCATCAAAGTCAGTTTCACAAGAGGTTGGATCACTCCAGTACTTCGCCGAAACTCTCATTCGAGTTGCGCCGATTTGGGCATCCTCTGGGATCGTAATTGCCAAAGGAGATAAATCTGTAATGCCATTGGCGACATCAATAGCAGATCCAAGATCATAGCTTTCGCCTTCATCGTCGAAATCAAAATCCTGATTCCAGTCTATCCATGCAAAGGCATGAACGACAAAATTACCATCAGTATCCACATTTACACTTAGGTTATGAACCGATCCCGTTTCAACAGAAGTAGATTGCGAACTAGTAAAATCCTCATAACCAATGTCTTTAGGAGCACCATCGGAGTGATTAATGGTATTAAAAGTGACGTTTGTTATACTAGTTTGATATTCCAAATCTCCCCATGATTCACAGTGGGCTGGAGATACACCACTACCTTGAATTGAGAAGTTATAGGGGTTTTCATCGGTATCACTGTTTGCAATAGAAATAGAGGCGGTTCTCAGACCTTCTGCACTTGGACTAAAGGTTATGGAAAAGGTTGTACTTGATGATCCCTGTACCGTATTAGATGGTACAGTGGATAGGATGAAATCGTCAGCATGTGCACCTGAAATAACTACATAGGGTGAAGCATCAGTAAGATTAATTGTGCTAGAAGCACTTATATTTTCGATAGTAAATGTTCTGGTGTTGGAACCAGAATCAATAAATGCCTCATCAAAATCTGTATGATCCGTTAAAGAAGGGGTGGAATCACCATCTGCAATATCAAAACCATTACCAGTAATATTTATTTCCGCTTCGGGGACGCCCTCGGCAACAACTATTTCGTAATCCTCAACTTCTCCATCAAAATTTGTTGCACAAAGTGTAGGGTCATCACCAAAATTAGCAGTTATTCTCATACGCGTTGCTCCTAATGTTGCATTAGCAGGAATAGTAATTCCTAATGGTGATAGATCTGTGATACCATTCGATACATTAAATGCACTTCCTAAATCGTAGCTTTCGCCCTCGTCCTCAAAATCGTAATCCTGATTCCAATCAATCCATGCAAATACATGTGCTGAGTAGGCACCGTCGGTATCAACATTCACACTTAAGGTCCGAGTTGTATTTCTATAAACTGTTGTTGAATGTGTTGTTGTAAAGTCTTCATACCCATTATCTTTTGGTGATCCGTCAGAGTGATTAATGGTATTAAAAGTTACATTGGTAATACCCGTATTCCAACTGGTATGTCCCCACGAATTACAGTAACCTATTGAGGTTAAACCTGATAGGTCTGCAATCTGAATTTCGTGAGACATGCTATTTCCACTTCTATGAGACCAATGAGCAGCCTCTGATGTTGATTTTAAATAATAATTTCTCCATCCTCGTGCATAGGCTGTTCCATTACCACTTGAAATTGATGAGCCAATTATAAGGGCTTCATTAATATTGGTGATACCGGATGATGTAATGCTAAAAGCATTTTCGTTTGCTGAGTTTGAGCTTAACTGATAACGCGTAACATTTAGGTTGGGATTAACCAGAACATGAACGAATTGTCTATTAGTACCGTTAGAATCGTGATTTATATGAAATCTCCAGTCAACGGTTTGAGGGTTAGTACCAGGCTCCATAATTGGCCAGTTATCTGCAATAGCTCTATTGACGCCGTTAGTATTATTATCTCCTCTGTGATGACCGAAAATGATAGCTTGGTTCCAAGAACCTACATTAATTGTTGCACCTGATCCATCAGAACCATCTTTTAATGTGATAGATCCAGTATCAGCAGAAACATTGCCAGAGTCGCCATGAAGTACGGTCCAGTTGCTTCCTGTGAACTCAACAACAGTTATATAAACGGTGACATTATTGCCATTAGTTCCTTTTTGGACCCTTAAAGTTGAAGCATCCTCCAAATAGGCAATGGCAGTGCCAGAATCTGCACCCTGACTGCTGTCGTTGTTGAGAATACCAGTGATAAAGGGTATGCATTTATCAGGATTAATTATACCATTTAGTGTCTCGGTTACATTGTTTGTGCTTCCATTCAATGATACCTCATAACGTCCACGAACTATCATTTCATTAGCTCCTCCTTCAGGACCAATATATTCCCAAATAGAGGTACTAAATCGCATATTTGAATTTAAGGAACCAGACTCTCTAAAATAGGAAAGGGTATTGGTTTGGGTTAAAACCCTTGCTCCAGCTAGATCATCTCCATTGAGAGTACCACCATTTCCGCTTGGTCCTGCATTAGATTTTCTATTATTATTTGATAAGGCTAGAGCAGAATTTAAAGATCTAACTGCTATAAAACTTGTATTTATACCATTAGAATTGGCAACGTCGTCTTGAAGATGTTGAACATTGAAGTTTTGTGTCTGAGCTTGAAAGTCAACAGATGATAACAAAACAAAACAAAACAACAGTCTTTTAAAGACAGTAAAATTTCTCTTCATGGCAGGTTAAGTTTAAAAATTTACGAGTTTGGGGCTCGAGTTTTAACTAATTAATATTCAGCTATAAACATAGTGAAAATCAATCAAAAAACCTATTAAATGCTTAATTTTTCCGATGAAAGGCATAGTTTGAATAATTTTAGCTGAATGTATAAAGAAAAGCCTTGATCAAATCAAGGCTTTTCATGGTTAAGAATCAAGATTTGAGGTAAAAATTATTACTTAACTAAAACTTTCTTAGTCGATACTGAACCGCTCACAGTATATAACTTAATAATGTAAGTTCCAGCACTTAAATTCTTAACGCCATATTCAGAGTAACCGCTCTCTGAAATATCTTCTATAGTGTAAACAGACT
>NZ_JANQIM010000017.1 GCF_028282165.1 Winogradskyella sp.
TTTAATGGTAAACCAATCTTTATAGGGTGAATCCTGCTGGTTTTTTAATACATCCTGAAAGGCAAAACTGTTATAGCCAAGATGGTTAAACACACCATCAAAAATAATTTTCATGCCTTTTGCATGTGCTTTCTCTATAAGTTGTAGCGCTAATTCATCCGCGCTAGTCCATACCCATGTCGATGGGTCTATGGGGTTTTCTGTGTCAATTAGCTTTCTGTCTCCTTCTGGGTCAGGACCAAAGTTAGGATCGATGTGATGATAGCTTTCCCCGTCGTATTTATGCAACGAAGGCGCTTGAAAAACTGGGTTTAAATAAATTGCAGTAATACCCAAACTATCCAAGTAATCTAGTTTATCGATAACACCTTGTAGGTCGCCACCATATCGTCTTCGTAAAAGGTGTTTCCATTTTTCAGGTTCGCCGTTGGCTATTTCGTAAGGTTGTGGTTTATACCAATCGCTTCCCCAAGGATGAATTTGCCAAGCCTTGGGCGGTTCCTGTGGGTCAGCTCCAAGAATATCATTTACGGTTGGGTTATTAGAGGTATCGCCATCTCTAAAACGCTCAGGGAAAACTTGATACCATACGACTGTTTTTGCCCAATGTGGCACGAATTCTTTGTCTTTCATTTCTGGAATGGGGTCTTTTTTAGATTGTTGACAGGCACCAAACAATAGGATGATAAAACCAATTGTTGTAAACAATGATAATCTTTTGGTGGACTTCGTATTCATGTTTAGTTTTTTTTAAGGCGGACTCAGTTAACATTGCTGGAGTATTTCTACTAGCAAACCTTTCAGTTTATGATCGACCTTTGTTTTATGACTTAAATGGTTATTACTTACATCTGTTGCGCATTTGAAAAGATTTATGTTCAAAAAACCGTTAGTTCGAGTTTTTTCTATAAGAAAAAAGTATCGAGAACCTTTCCGTCTCGCAGGAGGGCAAGGTTTTTGCGGGTTAAAATTCTATTCTCGATACAATTTTCCTTCATTCCATTTCGAAAAATCACTCGAATTGACGAATTTTATTCCAAATGCACTACTAGCTACTTATATATTTCTAGTTAATGCTTTATTTTTTAATTGAAAAGTATATCAGCGTTCACCCAATAAACTTCACCTTTTTCAACACCTGCCCAACCTTTTTTTTGAGGATTATTATATCTTCTAGAAAAGATAAAATATTTTCCATCCGAAGACATATACGGGCAATAATAACGCCAATTGCTTTCATATTGTAATGGTACTTCTTTCGGTTTTGTCCATTCACCATTATCATTAAACGTTATTTGAAATTTACCTTGTCCATTAGTAATTGCATACTGTTCATCTGGTGAAACATAGGTTATGAGTTCATTTCCCTCTGTATTGATATTTACCATAACAGGTGTTTCAAATGTTTCATTCCCCAAATATTGTGCACGATATGTGCTCATACCGCCATAGTCACTTGGTCTATTTGAGCGAAAATATAAACTCCCATCTAACGTAACAACCGGATAGGTTTCAAAGTGCTCCGTAGAGACTGAAAAATCTACTTTAGAGGCTAATTCCCATTTTCCGTTCACTTTTTTACTCTTATAAATGTCTGGAGGTATCGCGTAAAGTTCTTCTCGGGTTACATCATTTTTATAACGCTTAGGATCAACCCCAAGAAAATACATTGTTTTTCCGTCATTGGTAATTGTAGGGTCACAAGCCACTGAAACTAAGACAGTATCCTCATACATTGCAATGGGTTTAATATCAGACCATTTCCCATTAATCAATTCAGAATGATGAATAACAAAACTGTTGTCTACAATTCTTGAAAAGAACATTTCAGTATGGTCATGATTAAAAACTACATTAAGTTCTATACTATCAGTATTAACGATTGATGGTGCAAATAGTTTTGGAGTTGTAGAGGGAGGTTCTTGATAAAAATATGAAATGGTATTGTTTTTACAACTAAAACATACTTGGATGATCAAGAATACGAATAAAAATTTATTCATCACTTTCAATATTGCTAATGATTTATGCTTTGACAGTTGCGTGACCATTAATAATTGCCCGTTTTCAAGAATAAACTAGCCTCTAGTTTAGTACGCTTACCCTGGCAACCCAGTCATGGTAAATATCATCACAAAAAGGGCAACCGTTTCAACCACACCGATTATCATAATATACTTTGCCGTATCATTAGCACCCGATGCTATAGCGTCACAAGCTCTTGCACCTGCCTTTCCTTGAAATATTGCAGAACCTGCCATAGCAGCACCAGCAAACAAGCCAACGATAATTTGCCAGATATATGAATCAGGACTTAAATTAGCATCAGAAATGGCATTTTTTAAGATCATACCATAAATCACTTGTGATAACGGTGCACCAACAAAAATCAATAAAGCTGTTGCTGCTTTCTGGCCGCTGGTTATCATTTTTTTCCAAGCGCCAATAGCTGCCATTCCGGCAATACCTGTTCCAATGGCAGAACCAATAGCTGCAATGCTTAAGGACATACCCATATCACCTAAACCTTCGACTGATGTTTGTATAAATGTTAAAAAACCCATAGTTATCTTGTTTTAAAATATTGTTATTAGTTAAAATTCTTTTATTCTATTTTCTTAAACGACGTTAGTTCGAGTGTTCCGACGTTTACTGTCGGAATGTATCGAGAACGCTATTAATTGCTTACTCGAACATCTCGATACGATTTGTCAAACGCCAAATCACTCGATGTGACAGTTTTTCATTTTTCATTATTTACCATTAACTTAAATGGTTTATAGGCTTCTCCCGAAAACTGTACACCTAAATGGCCAGCAAATTCCAGCATGTTCAATCGTATACCGTGAACCATAACTGCCATTAAAGCTAAAGCAATATTCAAAGTATGCCCTAGAAGTAATGCAATAGCAGCCATTACAAAATCCAAAACACCCATTCCTGCTATACCATCGGGCAATGCCATATTGTTAAAACTTGCAGCAACCGCAGCAGTAGCCATACCTACGGCAAACAGTCTCACATAAGATACAATATCCGAAAATCCGCTAATCAAGCTCAAGGGCAAATTAGCAATGGATGCTCCCATACTCTTTAAGAAGCTATTGCTTTCCTTGGAAAACAGCACAACCAAAGTTGCCCCAACAATAAACAACCAATTATACCAACTTGGTGCTGGATTTCCTAAGACTAATTGTTCGGTTATAAAAAAGAGTCCCCAAACCAGTGCTATCCATCCGACTTCGCTTAAAGCCTTAATAGAGTTGATAAACTGAAAGACTCGAATGCCATGTGCAACGGTTAAATGAATGGCGCCTATCAAAAACGACAAATGCATCATAAAGTTGATGTTATCAACACCAAAACTTGAAATGTTTGGAATCACCATATCCTTCAAAAACGGTAACTGTGCAATTTGCTCAGCACCAAAATAAGTTCCGCTCAACACGCCCCAAATGATAGTTGATCCACTTAAAACAAAAATCAAAGTGCGTAGCTGTGGAGCCATTTTTTTTCTGAAAATAATAGCCAGTACCAAAAAAATGAGACCATAGCCCGCATCACCAACCAACATAGCAAAAAACAAAGCAAAAGCAATCAAAAAATAGATAGACACATCAATTTCCTTATAACCGGGAACAATGTCGATGAATTTCATCATCGGATTGATAATGCTAATCCATTTTGGATTTTTAATGTATACTGGTACTTCGTCCACGTTAGTTGGTTCGGAAATAGAATAACCCCAATCTTCTTTTTTAGCGATTGAAGTAAACCTGTCCACAGCATCTTTAGGCAGATATCCTCTTAAAAATTTCACCTTGCCTTCAATGTCTCCCATACTTTCTAGGGCTGTTTCAGAATTTAAACGATCCTCTAAAAATTGGCTGTAGTCATTCAAAATAGCTTCGTAGGCTTTTTGCTCATTTAAAAAAATCTTTAGTTGATCTAGCTGACGCTCTTTTCGTTGTTTTACGTCTAGCAAAGCCGGGTAAGATAATTTAGGAATGGTCACTTCCTTAAAGTCAAGTCTATCCTTAACATTTTGAGAAAATAAAGCTACTGGTACTTTTCCTTCTTTCTCCGGGAAAGTGACAATAGTTTTGTCTTCTGGAAGTGTTTTTGCCTGAGATTTTCCGATATAATACAACCTAATGAAAATATCCTTTTGCCATAGAAAATCAAGATCTTTTTTAAGGAACTGTTTTCCCCAAGTATCGTAAAATTTCAATTGGCTATTGATGTCTTCAATAGTGTTATGTATGTTTTTCTCAACTGTTTTGGACTTTAGCAAACGACCAATTATACGCTTAGGATCTTTTCCATTGGTATCTACGGTGTCTTTGGAAATCTTATCAGATAACTCATGCTGTTCTAAAATAGACAGTGCCTGATTGGTATTGTCAATATCTTGCAAACAACGTTCTATAGTATCACCCTGAGGTGGATTCACCTCTTTAATATCCACAACACCCAATTCCCCTAATTTTTGAATGGTGGCATCAACAGTGTGAGCACTGGTAAAGAGCAATATTTCCTTCATCCGTACTATCATACAACTTCGCTTTTTACCTGTTTTTTCTTTTTCACCAGTTTGGCGCATCCAATCGCTAAGCGTTCCACATCGCCTAAATAAATTTCAATCTTACGAATATTATTTTGCGTTTCTGGAATAAAGACTTCTTTAAGTGCATTTTTCATACGTCTAGCTTCCGCCAATTCCTCACGAACACTTTCTAAGTTCTTCAATTCCAATTTCAGCATCTCCTGATTGGTAGTTTGGTCTTTTATAGAGCCTAAAGCCGCATCGACCCAAAGCGGTGTTTCAAAGTAGTCTATATCTCCTTCATCAAAATCAATAGAGACAAATTTCTCTATGATAACTCCTGCTATTTCACGGGTTTTGGTTTTAAGTTCCTTTACTGCAACCAATTGACCTAAATCTATGGTAGGTTCTGTCATAACAGCTGCCCACTGTTTAACATCGGTATTGGTTGTTTCAATGGCTTTCTGCAAACGTTCTACAACTGCTTCTATAGTCTGAATAACTTCCTTCAACTGTTGTTCCTTCATTTCAAAAACTGGCAGCGCAGTTCTGTAGCCTTTTAATTCGTTCTTTAAGGCAGCTAAGGTATTTTTGTTCATCAAAATCTTATCTGCCATATCACGCTATTTTTAAAGATTGTTGAAAAACTTGAAATCCAACTTCTGAATCGAACTGCCACCAACGTAATAAGACTTCTAGTTTTAGTTTGTAAAGTACCAAAGCTGACAGGTTTGAATAATGACCAATAGACAAAGTATCTAGTTTTTGCCATTGGATATCGAGTAAATATTCCTCAGCTTTTAATGGATTTTTAGGCAATTCACCTAATAGTTCGTAATTGATCTTACCTAGTGGCTCTTCAGATTTTCGGGCTATACGAAAAGCTTTCAATTCACTTTTTAGTCGAAACATGAATCTTGAAAATTCCGAAACAACTTCAATATTGCTATTTTGAAATTGCGCTTTATGTATGGTATTTAAGCTAATACTATCAAACTTCTGAAAATCTCGTAAGGAGAGATATTTGGATGCTTCATTGTTTAATATGGAAACTAAACTATCAGATGCTTCCGAAGTAGAGGCATATTTTTGAAACAGTACCTTAACGTTCTGCTGAACTGTTTCCGAATCGCTAAAGGACAAATTCGGTAGGCTACTGATAAGATATTCTAGGTTTCCAGTAAACATGTTCTATTCATTTAAAGACCTCTCGACTCCGCTCGAGGTGACATTAGCTTCAAATAATTATGCTCTAAATTTATTTATGCTTTAATAATTCTACCCATTTCTGGCTTAAGTGCTGGCTCAGCAATTCGGATACTTCTTCAGCCGTAATATCGTAACTCCAACCTTCGTCAGTTTTTGTTACCGAAAGACCAGAAAGCAATTGCTCTTTCTTCAGAATTTGAGGTGTTGCTTTAGATACAGCTACTTTCTTTTGAATCGTCTTTACTAATTGGTCTTCAGTATCTGCGGGTAAATCAATGGCAACATTGCTTCCTAAACTGTCCATGATCTTCGAGATTACAGTAGTGTACAAGTCTGGTGTAAAGGCTTCTTTTACCTCTGCTTCTAATACCAACTTGAACAATTTCTGAATGTCGTTTTTTACTGAAATCTCAACATCACGCGCTGCTTGATTCAAGGCTACCTTGCCTTTATCCACTAAAGCTTCAGCTTTAGTTTGGGCGTCATTAAGAAGTGTTTCTTTTTGAGCTTCAGCCTCAGTCACTATATTTTGTGCTTTCTGCTTGGCGTCATCAATGATTTGCTTAGCTTCTTTTTCTGAAGCTTCAATAGCCTCAGATTTCACCTTGGCAATCAATCCATCTAAAGTGTGCTCACTCATACGTACTGTGCTTTTAAAATCTTAAACTTTCCTTTTTCGGGCCAATATTTTTCTACTAATTCTGATGATAGTCCGGCTTCCTCTTTCTTAAAATGATTGGATAAAATATCCCAGCATAAATCCAACGCATCCTCTAGTTCCAAATACCGAAATGGGTCCATCAATTCACGCTGGAAGGTTTTACGATAGTCTAACAAGCGTAAAGAATAATCATCCTTAACCGAACCAAATTTTTGTGCCTTAACGCGCTCTTCAGCTTCTGAAAGTAAACGTGCCATGGCATTCATAATTCCACGATGATCATCGCGAGTCTTATCATTGACCTGTTGTTTCAGTCGGCTTAGCGATCCAAACAATTCCAAATAACCATCTTTCATAAAAAATTGACCCTCAGTGATATAACCCGTATTGTCTGGTACAGGATGCGTCACATCGTCCATAGTGGTTACCCCTAATATGGTTAAACTACCAGAACCTTCAATATCTGCTGCTTTTTCGTAACGGCTTGCTAATTGAGAATATAAATCACCTGGATAACCTTGATTTGCAGGAATCTGGTCTTGAGCATTGGCCACCTGACGCAAATAATCGGACCATTGGGTCATATCGGACAATAAAACAAAGACGTTTTTACCTTGCAAGGCAAAACGTTCTCCAACGGCCAACGCCAAATCTGGCACCATCAAACCTTCTACAATAGAATCACGGTGGGTATGTATAAACATAATGGTTTTACTCTTGCTACCTGCTTCCTCAATCCGCTCTTTAAAATAATGGTACTCGTCATACTTTAGTCCAACACCGCCAATTATAATGACATCGGCATCGGTCTGTGTGGCCACATTTGCTAATAAACGGTTGTATGGTTCGCCTGCTCTAGCAAAAATGGGTATCTTTTGTGACCGTACCAAGGTATTAAAGACATCAATCATTGGTACACCTGTACGAATCATACTCTTTGGAATAAGCCGTTTCACGGGATTAATAGATGGGCCAGCAACACGCGTCATATCTGAAGTCAGCTGTGGTCCGCCATCAATGGGTTGGCCATTTCCTGCATATACACGACCCAGCATATCATCCGAAAACCCCACTTGTACTGGATGTCCTAAAAAACGCACTTTACAATCGGTAGACACCCCAAAACCACCACCAAAAAGTTGTAAGGTGACCTTGTTATCGTTAAGAGCAATGACTTGGGCAAAAGCCTTTTTACCATCTGGGTAAATAACTTCAGCCAATTCTTTGTTGTGCACATCTTTAGCTTCAATCGTTAAAATGGCTCTTCCTATACTATCTATATTTTCATACGTTTTCCTTAGCATGTGCTTTTTGTTTAACCAGATTTACAATTTTAGATTTTTGGTTCTCGAATTTTGGATCATCCAATTTTAGGTTATTCCAATCGATAAATGCCTGACGTAAAAAGTTGAAATGCGAGCGTATGTCATCCTTAGTATCAATATGGACAGGCGCGTCAATAATGTGCTTTATCATATCGAACATCATACGCAAACGCTCTGGATTGGTTACACCATCAATAGGATGAAAACTGTTCTGTTGCAGAAATACTGCATCCAACAATTCGGCTTTTTGATACGCGATATAAGCCTCATTAGTGATACCGCGTTCACCCATGAGCAACAAATTTGAGGCTATGGTTTTTCCTTCTCGAAGCAGTTCTTTTAAAAACTGTACTTCTTCCTCTGTGATGAGCGAGGGGTATTTTGAGCTACTATCTATACGATCGATAGCAGGATATTTCCTTGCATCCGACAGTTCCCTAGATAAGCCTAAAAAAGCACCTGTACTCAATAAAGTAGCTTGGGTTACGGGCTCGTCAAAGTTTCCTCCTGCTGGTGATACAGTACCTATAATACTTAATGAACTTTTGGTACCGTCTGGTAAAATCTCTACACCTGCCCTATCATAAAATGCTGAAATCAATGTCGAAATGTACATTGGAAAGGCTTCTGGCCCTGGAATTTCCTCTTTTCTACCTGAAGTTTCCCTAAGCGCTTGTGCCCATCTTGATGTAGAATCTGCCAAAATCAGTACATCCAATCCTTGTTTGCGATAATACTCACCAACGGCTGTAGCCATATATACGGAAGCTTCACGCGCTGCCACTGGCATGGACGATGTATTCCCAACGATATAGGTTCTATCCATTAGGGACTTTCCTGTTCTTGGATCAATAAGCTCTGGAAAATCCTTAAAGACCTCTACAGCTTCACCTGCTCGTTCACCACAAGCGGCTATGATAACGACATCTGCTCTGGAATGCTTAGCGATGCTGTGCTGTAAAACAGTTTTTCCTGCACCAAATGGTCCAGGACTACATGCTGTACCGCCATAAGCTATTGGAAAAAGTGCATCTAGAATACGCATCCCTGTTGGCAATGTTTCTGTGGGTACAGAACGTTCATGAAATGGCATAGATTGCTTTACAGGCCAATCAAAGGTCATAGTTAACGCAATAGTGTTCCCAGAATCGTCTTTTATTGTAGCTATGGTCTCTGAAATTGTATAATCGCCTTTTTCAACTATTGTATCGATAGTATATTCTCCTTTTAATGAGAATGGGACGAATATGTTATGGGTAAATAATTTTTCAGGAACCGAGCCTAAAATTGAACTGGCACTTACAGTATCTCCTTTTTCAACTTTGGGTGTAAAATGCCATTTTACTGTTGCATCGAGAGGTTCAACGACCATACCTCGTTCAAGAAACCATTCTTCTTTAGCCAATTCGTAAAGTGGATTTTGAAGACCGTCTGTAACCGTGCCTAAAATACCTGGACCTAGTTTTACGGATAAAGGCAAGCCAGTAAATTCTACTGCATCACCTACACGCATCCATGAGGTATCTTCAAATACCTGTAGATAGACTAGCTTACCTGGTTTTACATCAATAACCTCTGATTTTAATCGTTTTCCATCTTCTAGGATGATATACGCCACCTCGCCGTTCATTACTGAACCTTCAGTGTTTTCCACACCTACTAAGGATTCATTAACACTGACGACTTTACCTTTTGCTTTTTCCAAGTCCTTTGCGTTTATTTCTTTTTTACAATTTTTATTATTTCTAATAATCAATACAATTAGCTTTTGTGCGTCACTAAACTAACTAATTGCCAAATAGGCTCTACAATTTTAGCTTCCTCTTAACTTACGTACTTCCTCTTCAACTTTACTATACCAAATTCGCTCTTTAATTTCATTCGCACTTTTTCTGTAAAGTGCTGCTTTTTCTGGTTCTCCTAACTTATCAAAAAGCTTGGCAATGGCACTATATGCTGGTACATGCATCGTATTAATACCCAAACTGGCCTTGTATTGTTCTATAGCCTCTTCAAAGAAACCATCTTTTTCCAACTGTTCACCAGCGGCATACAGCGTCTCAAAATCCTTGATATCAGTTTCTAAATGTAAGCTAATGACATCTTGAGATTTTAAGGTTAGGAAAGAACACGGTACTTCCCGTATTACTTTTTCTGTAACACTACCTACTACCAAGCGGTTTAGACCAGTACGTCCTGCGGTTCCCATTATGAGAAGATCCACGTTATTTATAGTTATGGCATTCAATATTTCTTGTGCTGCATCTCCAGATGTTTCCATTCTAGACCAGTTTAAATTTCCTAGCTTAAATTGCTCTAAAAATTGGTCAAATTCCTCTTTGTTTTTTTCAAAACGTTCTGCATTTTCTTTTTGAAGGTCTTCTTTGGAACTGAACCATGAAGATGTTTGCTCTTCAGACACACTTAAGATAATAAGGTGGGCTTCTAAACGTCTGGCTATAATGATAGCATTGTTTAAGGCACGCTTTGATGGATCTGAAAAATCCACAGGACAAAGAATGGTCTTTATATCAAAGTTGTCACCTTCTTTAATGACCAAAACAGGTTTTTCACTATTTTGAATAACGCGTTCTGTAGTAGTTCCTAATTTGAATTTATCTTCCAATTTATTTTCGCCAGAACCTATCAAAATCATATTTGCGTTTACGGCTGAAGCCGACATGACAATTTGGTCATGAGCCGCACCATACTTTATAAGTGGTGCTTCTACACTAACACCTTGCGCCTTCATAGTCTCAGACATCGCGCCCAATCTATTCAATGCTGTATCATCTAACAAAGCTTTGACTTTTGAATTCACAATATCATCTGGCAGTACGTGCATTGGCACGATGGTTGATTTGAAGGTTTGGGCTAATGAAATAGCCACAGATTCTAGATTTTTTGAGTTAGTCATAAAATCCTGAGCGAATACTATTTTATCGAGTATTTTCATGTAATCTATTACAACGATTTAAAGGTTAATTATTGTATTAAAAGATACCTTAAAAATACATTTTTTAAGACATTTTTAATCTACTCAAAATTAATAAAATCTCAAAACAATTAAATGACTTATCTCATGTTTATTCTAATATATTACGGAGATATTTACTATATCAATTTTAATAAAGCGTTAAGAAACTAACAATTATTGAATTTGCTTGATTGTTTCGATTAGTTCTTATATATTTAGTTGAAACTTTAATACACTTAACTTTGAAAATGAAACGAATTCTAGTCCCAGTAGACTTTTCTGATACTTCTAAAAATGCTTTGCGCTACGCTATTAGCTTATTTGATAACGATCAATTAGAAATCACAGTTCTTCATATTTATGGCACGCAATCTACAGCTCTAATGATGAAATCAATCGATAGAATTCTCATTAGTGATGCTGAAGATCACATGAATACTCTTATCAAAGAAATGGAAGCTGAGGCACCTCTTGTTGTGTTTAAAACTAAGCTATCCAAGAATTATCCTGTTTCGACCATTTCTGAGATGGCCTCTAGAGGTAACTTTGATTTTATAGTAATGGGCACTAAAGGCGTTAGCGGCTTAAAAGAAGTTTTTATGGGCAGTGTCGCTGGTGGTGTAGTTTCTAAATCCATTGTCCCTGTGATTGTGGTGCCACTCGATTACGAGTTAAAGGCCATAAAAAATGTTGTATTTGCCATAGGTGATGACTCCATTGATGATATTGCTGTTCTAAAATCGCTACGGGATATAGTGGAGCTACACAATAGTCATCTAGAAATTCTCCACATTTCAGAAAATGGCCTTCCAGATTTCAAAGACACTATTTCATCCCTAGAAGATTTAAATCCTACGTTTACTAACAAAAAAGCAAAAGGAGAAGATTTAAACAAACAACTCAATGTGCACATTAATAATAATGATGTTGATTTATTATGCTTAGTAAATACAAAAAAAGATTTTTTTGATAGATTGTTGAGCGGTAGTGTGACATTAAAACAAACCTTCAATAGCCCTGTACCTATTTTGGTTCTACACAAATAATTATACTCTGGATGATAGACCTGAATATTTAGTTGAATACTATTTGTTTTAAAACATAAAAAAAGCCTGAAGTGTTACTTCAGGCTTTCTTGAATCACTAACCTTATTTAAATGGTAGTTTTTATAGCCGCTTGGGCAGCTACCAATCTCGCTATTGGTATGCGATATGGTGAACAACTTACATAATCAATTCCTGTGTTATAACAAAATTCAACAGAGGCAGGTTCGCCACCATGTTCGCCACAAAGACCTACTTTTAGATTTGGTTTTGTACTGCGTCCACGTTCTGTTCCAATTTTGACCAATTGCCCAACACCTTCCTCATCTATAACTTCGAATGGGTCAGCTTTAAGGATACCTTTTTCAATATATATTGGCAAGAACTTGCTAGCATCATCTCTAGAATAACCAAAGGTCATTTGTGTGAGGTCATTAGTACCAAATGAGAAGAAATCGGCCTTTTTAGCAATAATATCTGCCATTAATGCTGCTCTTGGGACTTCAATCATAGTACCTACTAAGAAATCAATACGCTCATTACGTTCTTTGAAAATGATTTCTGCCGTTTCTCTAATAATGCCATCTTGAACCTCAAACTCCCGAACTGTTCCCACTAAAGGAATCATGATTTCTGGTTTACAAACAATTCCACGTTCTTTGAGATTAAGTGCAGCCTCAATGATAGCACGCGTCTGCATTGCCGTAATCTCAGGATAAGTATTACCTAAACGACAACCTCTATGACCGAGCATGGGGTTAAATTCTTCCAACTCCGCAACCTTATTCTTTACTGCTTGTAATGAAATGTGCATATCTTCGGCCAGCTCTTTTTGAGTGGCTAATTGGTGTGGCACAAACTCATGTAATGGTGGATCTAAAAGTCTAATGGTTACGGACATACCATCCATAGCTTCAAAAATACCCTCAAAATCAGCACGTTGCATAGGTAATAACTCTTCCAAGGCCTGTTTACGCTCCTTAACAGTATCTGCTAAAATCATTTCGCGCATAGCCTTAATTCTGTCGAGTTCAAAGAACATATGTTCCGTCCTTGTTAATCCTATACCTTCGGCACCGAAGCTTCGTGCAGTTTTAGCATCTCTTGGTGTATCTGCATTGGTACGAACCTTCATTTTGCGATATTTATTAGTAAGTTGCATTAGTTCTGCAAAATCGCCACCTAATTTGGGCTCCATAGTTTCTACTTTACCTTCAATCACGTTACCTGTTGAACCGTTTAATGAAATCCAATCACCATCATGATAGACGTTACCATCAACAGTTAAAGTTCTATTTTTGTAATTGATTTTAAGTGCACCTGCTCCAGAAATACAGCATTTACCCATACCACGAGCTACGACTGCAGCATGCGAAGTCATACCTCCACGAGCTGTAAGGATACCCTTAGCGATGTTCATACCTTTTAAATCTTCTGGCGAAGTTTCCATACGTACCAAAATGGTATTTCGATACTTATCTGCATCATCGGCAAAGAAGACAATTTTACCAGTTGCTGCTCCTGGTGATGCCGGTAAGCCTTGGGCAATTGTTTTAGCACGTTTTAAGGCATTAGGCTCAAAAACAGGATGTAACAATTCATCTAGCTTATTGGGTTCCATCATCAATATGGCCTCTTTTTCATTAATCATACCTTCTCTAAGTAAGTCCATTGCAATTTTCACCATGGCTGCACCGGTACGCTTACCATTTCTAGTTTGTAGAATCCATAATTTTCCATTTTGAATTGTGAATTCCATATCCTGCATATCACGATAGTGCTTCTCTAGTATATCCTGATAGCGATTTAATTCATCAAAAATGGATGGCATTAATTCTTCCAAAGATGGAAAATCGTTTAGTCGATCGTTCTCTTCAATTTTGGCCAATTCTGCCCAACGCTTAGACCCTAATTTAGTAATTTGCTGTGGTGTTCTTACACCTGCAACGACATCTTCACCTTGTGCATTGATTAGGTATTCTCCATTAAAAACATTCTCACCAGTACCTGCATCTCTTGTAAAGCAAACACCTGTACCAGAATTGTCGCCCATATTACCATAAACCATGGCTTGTACATTCACAGCTGTTCCCCAATCGGCTGGATAACCATGCATGTTACGATAGTAGACTGCTCTATCGCCGTTCCAACTATTAAAAACTGCTATAATAGCACCCCAAAGTTGATCCCATGGATCGGTTGGAAAATCCTGACCTGTGCGTTTCTTTATAGCATCTTTAAAATCATATACCAAATCTTGTAAATCCTGAATTGTGAATTCAGTATCAAGTTCAATACTGCGCTTATGCTTAAGATGTTCCATGATTTCCTCAAATGGGTCAATGTCATCTTTAGATTCTGGCTTCATACCCAAAACTACACCGCCATACATCTGAATAAATCTTCGGTATGAGTCCCAAGCAAATTTTTCGTTCTTTGTTCGTTTTGCCAAACCAAGGACTGCTTCATCATTAAGTCCCAAATTAAGAACTGTGTCCATCATACCTGGCATTGAAACACGTGCACCAGAACGCACTGAAATTAAGAGTGGATTTTCTTTGTCTCCAAAGATAGTTCCCATCTGCTCTTCTATACTAGCAATGGACTTTTCCACCTCATCTTTAATCAATTCTATAACAGCTTCTTTACCAAGTGCATTGTATTCTGTGCACACTTCTGTTGTTATAGTAAATCCAGGTGGAACAGGAATGCCTATAGCGCTCATTTCTGCTAAATTAGCCCCTTTGCCACCTAGTAAATTTCTCATTTTACTGTTTCCGTCTGCAGTTTTGTTCCCAAATCTGTAAACTCGGGTTTTTAACCCTTCGAGTACTTCCATTTTAATATGTATTTATGATTCTTATTCCGTGTGAAGTGATGTTGTAATAACATGGTATAAAGGTACTTTCAAACACTTATAAATTAGCTGACAATTGTCAGCAAATAGATTTTTTTTGATTGAAAATGAGCTAATTTTTTCTTAAAAATTTTGATTTTGAAAGCTAGAAATGTGAATAGCGGATTTTGAAACATTAAACCGCTTCGCTTTGTAGTAGCTTCTGAGATTTCTTAACTGAAAACTGCATGGCAATAGCAATTAAAAATGCTAACACAAACAACCCTGAAAATACCTTTAAAGTGATATCTAGTGAGCCAGTGGTTGTCTTCACATAATCATAAATGGCTGGGCCAAGCAAACCTGCAAATCCCTTTGAAATCAACACCACACCAAGGATAGTTCCCAGTTGCTTGGTCCCGAATAGATCACTTAAAAATGCAGGGAGCGTGGCAAAAGCACCACCATAGATAGTTATGATTAGCATTAAAACGCCAAGGAACAAAAATTCTTGGCCGATTTGAGCCAAAAAGAAAAAGGCTATCATTTGAATTAAAAAGAAAATAATAAAGGTGATTGGTCTCCCAAAGAAATCTGAAAATGCCGACCAAAAAATTCGACCTAAGCCGTTAAATGCACCTA
Organism: Winogradskyella sp.; assembly: GCF_028282165.1. GTDB lineage: Bacteria > Bacteroidota > Bacteroidia > Flavobacteriales > Flavobacteriaceae > Winogradskyella. The sequence continues at coordinate 15,241 of NZ_JANQIM010000017.1, forward strand.
TTAGGCCGACAACACCAGCAGCTTGCATTGGTGTATAGCCTAATTGGAACTGTGAAATCTGACTAGCTTCAGCAATAAGAGCAATACCACAGGTAATGTTGATAAACATCATTATCCAGATATAATAAAAACGCTTAGACTTTAAAGCTTGTTTAACCGTGAAATCTATAGATTCCGAAGTTGTCGATTTTGTCTTGATTAGTTTAAATCCTTTGGGTCGATACCCTTCAGGTGGGTTTTCAATATACGATGCAGCCAAAAGAATCAACAGTGTATAAATGACACCCAAACTATAAAAGGTTGAAGTTACACCAATAGTTTCGAATAAATATTGCATCAAAGGGCCAAATACCATAGATGCCAATCCAAAGGCCATAATGACAATTCCTACCGCTAAACCGCGCCTATCAGGAAACCATTTTACTAAGACACTAACAGGGGTGATGTAACCAACACCTAATCCGATGCCTGCGACGAGGCCATAGGCAACATAAAATAAAAATAAGGATTGTAACTGCAAGGCAAGTCCGGTGCCCAAAATACCAATACCATAACAAACACCTGCAATTGTGGTACTTCTTTTTGGTCCCATCCTAGTTACCCATTGCCCAAGAAAAGCTGCTGAAAAGCCCATAACTAGTATAGCAATTTGAAATGCCCACTTTACAACTGAAGCATCAACATTAAAAATAGTTTTCACAGGATCGGTAATTACAGAAAAGGCATACACCGAACCTATGGAAATATGAATTCCGATGGCGCTTAGAACCATTAACCATCTATTCTTCATATTCTTTTGCATTTCAATCTCTAAAAAGCTATTTTATTCTTGTAGTTTGTATTTTTTGTTTTGGCTTCTTCCGTACGTTTTGCATTGGCATTGTAGACCAAATTCACAGAACGTTTCATTAATAAAGATACTATAAAAGCGATTAAAAACAGACCCGAAAATACTTTTAAAGTAATATCCAAAGAACCTGTAGTGCTTTTAACAACATCGTAAACCGTTGGACCAACAACACCGGCCAAAGCCCATCCTGCTAGTACCATTCCATGGATAGCACCTAACTGTTTGGTTCCAAACAAATCGCCGAGGAATGCTGGCAATGTTGCAAATCCGCCGCCATACATAGTGATAACCGTAAAAAGAACGACAAGAAAGACTAATTCTATGGTAATTTGCGGTAAGAAGTAAAATGCTAATATCTGAAAGGCAAAGAAAATCACATAAGTATTTGGACGACCTAAATAATCGGACAATCCAGACCATAAAATACGTCCTAAACCGTTAAAAACACCAATCAACCCAACTACAGTTGCAGCTTGCATTGGCGTATAACTTAGTTTTTCTTGCATCATTGGGCTAGCAGCTGCAATAATGGCAATACCACAGGTTATATTTATAAACATCATTATCCAGATGTAATAAAAGCGTCTTGAGCTTAAGGCTTCCTTAGCTGTAATATTAGAAATATCTGCCCTAACTGTTTTTGATGCTTCGTTCTTAAAACCTGTTGGTATATAACCTTCAGGTGGCCTTTCAATATATCTAGCTGAAACCAAAATTAAAATCATATAAATGAATCCCAGTAAGTAGAATGCATTGGAAATCCCAACAGTTTCAAAAAATGATTGCATTACGGGACCAAATATCAATGCGGAAAATCCAAAGCCCATAATGGCCATTCCTGTTGCCAATCCGCGTTTATCTGGAAACCATTTTACTAAGGTACTAACTGGTGTAATATAACCCAATCCAAGACCAATACCACCAATTACGCCATAACAAATATAGAATAAAACCAATGACTCTAAATGCACCGCTAAACCTGACCCTAAAATACCAACACCGTAAAACAGACCTGCTGTAGTTCCGCTAATTCTTGGCCCAACTTTCTCGACCCAAGGTCCTAAAAATGCTGCTGAGAAACCAAGGAATAAAATAGCTATTTTAAATGCCCACTTTATGGTACTCCCCTCAACATCAAAAATATCCTTAACTGGGTTTGTAATTACTGAATATGCATAGACCGATCCAATAGAAATATGGATTCCGATAGCAGACAATGCTATCAACCAGCGGTTTTTTATCTTATGAGTTGCCATAGTTTTTAGTTTTTAGCGTAGGTTAGTTAATGCTAATTGATTTGAAATAAGGTTTTAAGACCATTTGGGCAGTATGAAGTTCTTCATCAGTATTCTCTCGAGCGTCTTTAAGTTGGTATTCCCATCCTAGGGCTTCCCATTTGTGGACACCCAATTTATGATACGGCTGAATCTCTAATTTTTCAATTGTTTTGTAATCCTTAAAATAATGACCCATAGATTCTAGCTGTTCGGGATGGTCGGTTAAGCCAGGAATTAACACATAACGCAACCACATGGGTTTACCAGAGGCTTCTCTATGCGTGGACACATTAAATGTAGTTTCCTTGTTTTTCTGTCCAGTGATTTGCTGATACCCTTCTTCGGTCATGGATTTAATATCTAACATCACCAAATCGGTATAATCATCCATCAATTCCTTAGCAAAGTGATTCAGTATGCGACCATTGGTATCTAATGCGGTATGAATGCCTTCAGCCTTTAATTTTTTGAACAATGGAATCAATGCTTTAGCTTGAAGCAAAGGCTCGCCGCCTGAAACTGTTACGCCACCATTTTTTCCAAAATAGGGTTTGGACTTTACGACAATTTCATACAACTCATCAACTGTGTAAGGTTTACCTCCATCCATAGCTATAGTATCTGGATTATGGCAATACAAACATTTAAGTTTACACCCTTGCAAAAAAACAACACAACGAACTCCTGGCCCATCATGGGTACCGAAAGTCTCGATGGAGTGTACATTTAATATGTTTCCTCTTGATTTGATAAGCCTAGAATTAAAAAAGCATCTGAAAACAATTTAAAGCTTTCAGATGCTTTTAATCAACCTAATTACATTGTTTCATGGAATGATCTTGAAATGACCTCAAGTTGCTGTTCTCTTGTAAGTCTTACAAAATTTACCGCATAACCAGAAACCCTGATTGTTAATTGTGGATATTCTTCAGGATGCTCCATGGCATCACGTAGTGTTTCTTTATCTAACACATTAATATTTACGTGCTGTGCGCTATTTTCAAAATAACCATCTAAAATTGCCGTTAGGTTTTCAATTCTGGTTTCAATATCAGAACCTAATGATTTAGGTACAATTGAAAATGTATTGGAAATACCATCTTGGGCATCTTCGTAATTAATTTTTGCTACTGAATTTAAAGAAGCTATAGCACCTAATTCATCACGTCCGTGCATAGGGTTGGCACCTGGTGCAAACGGAACACCTAAAGCTCTACCATCTGGTGTAGCACCAGTTTTTTTACCATAGACTACGTTAGATGTAATGGTTAAAACAGATAATGAAGGTTCTGCATTTTTATAAACCTGAAACTGTTTCAATTCATTATTAAAATCTGCTACCGCATCTGCTGCAAGCATATCTACTCTATCATCGTCATTTCCATATTTAGGGAATTCTCCTTCAATTTCAAAATCAACAGTCAATCCCTTTTCATTTCTAATAGGTTTTACTCTGGCATACTTAATTGCTGATAATGAATCTGCTACTATGGACAATCCTGCAATACCATAGGCAATATTAACATGAGGATTAGTGTCTATCAGTGCCATTTGCGCTTTTTCGTAATAATACTTATCGTGCATGTAATGAATAATGTTCATGGCATCGGCATAGACTCTTGCAATTTCTTGCATGGCAATTCTGAAATTGGTCTGCACCTTATCGAAATCCAAATATTCATCTTTATCTTCGGGTACACCTTCAAAGATTTGAACACCTGTTAATTCGCATTTACCGCCATTAATAGCTAGTAATAATGTTTTTGCCAAATTGGTACGTGCTCCAAAAAACTGAATAGATTTTCCTAAATCCTGATGAGATACACAGCAAGCAATACCATAATCGTCACTGTAGCGTACATCTCTCATTAGTCTATCATTTTCAAACTGTAGTGATGATGTTTCTATAGCTACTTTAGCACAGAATTTTTTAAAGTTTTCTGGTAAATCATCAGACCAAAGCACTGTCATATTTGGTTCTGGTGATGGCCCTAAGTTATAAAGTGTATTTAAGAAACGGAATGATGTTTTGGTTACCTTGGTTCTACCATCATTAAACATCCCTCCAATCGCTTCAGTTACCCAAGTTGGGTCACCAGCAAAAATCTCATCATAAGCTTTCATTCTTAAATGGCGTACCATTCTTAGTTTCATCACAAACTGATCTACAAGCTCTTGTGCTTCAGATTCTGTAATTAAACCCTCTTCCAAATCATTTTCAATAAAGATGTCTAAAAAGGTAGATACATTTCCTAGTGACATTGCCGCACCATCTTGTTCTTTTACAGCCGCTAAATAGGCCATGTAGGTCCATTGCACAGCTTCTTGAGCATTCTCTGCTGGTCTACTGAGATCCAAATCGTACTTGTCACCTAGGCGTTTCATGGCCTTTAAGGCTTTGATTTGTTCAGATACCTCTTCACGTAACCTTATGACTTCATCAGTCATTGGCCCAGTTACTTTTGCTAAATCTTCTTTTTTCCTTTCAATTAAGAAATCTAATCCGTAAAGTGCTATACGTCTATAATCACCAATAATTCTACCTCTTGCATAATTATCTGGCAAACCTGTTAGAATTCCCAAAGAGCGGTATTTCTTTATTTCATCATTATACGCATCAAAAACACCATCGTTGTGCGTTTTTACATATTTAGAAAACAACTCTGTTAGTTTTTCGTTAGGCTCTAGACCATGCTCAGAAAGTGCTTTTTGTACCACTTTAAATCCTCCGAAAGGTTTCATAGTACGTTTTAGTAACTCATCTGTTTGTAAACCTACAATAACTTCATTTTCTTTATCAATATAGCCAGGCCCAAAAGCATCAATTGTAGAAATTGTATTTGTATCTATGCTCCTAACACCATTATTAGCGCGTTCTTCTGCCATGGCTTTTTTACAAATGCTCCATAGCTTCTCGGTTTTAGCAGTTGGACCTTCTAAAAAGTCAGCCGTGCCATAATAAGGCGAGATATTATTAAAAACAAAACTTCGCACATTAACTGTATTAGTCCAAAGGCCTTCCAAAAATTGTTTTACTTCCATGATCGTATGATATTTATATCTAATAAAAATTGTCTTTTTTCGATAATACAAAATTAGATATGATACAAATCATTAATGCTGATTTTTGTCATGTTTTGCTTTTTCAAACTCCTTAAAATCAGAGGAACAACGAGCGAAAACGTTTGAATTAAGGCACTTCAGTGTTTATTAAAATTCGAAATGTTTTATCTTTTTAGTGTTTAATGAAGAATTATTAAAGCTAGAAATCATTATCGTTCAGAATCAACCAACTAATCATAAATTATTATTACTTTTGCCGGGATACTTTTTTACTAATAATATTGATTAATCACTTAGGGTTAATGACTTAAATTTTATTAGTTGTTAGGGTGAAAAGTATCATATTTTTAAAGGGCTTTATTTGATAAAGCCCTTTTTTATGCCTCTTTTAAAAAGTTTTAATATTCAGTTTCTTCTTATAAATCAACAGAGGTTAAAAAAATCCCCCTAAATTTCTTATTTTCGTAAAAATCCCTATTAATTTTTGCAGATTTTAGATTATGACAGACGTTAAACGCCTCTTTGATTTCCCTTACTATCAATTAAAACATAAACCAAATAGTAAAGCCTTGGTTACAAAATATAATGGTGAGTGGACAGCCTTGTCTACTCAAGAATATATAGATAAAGCCAACGCCGTAAGCCGTGCACTCATAAAAATGGGCGTACAAAAAGATGATAAAATTGCCGTAATATCTTCTACTAATAGAACCGAATGGAATATCATGGATATAGGTGTGCTTCAAGTTGGGGCACAAAATATTCCTATTTACCCTACGATTTCTCCCGAAGATTACGAATACGTATTAAATCACAGTGAATCCATTTACTGTTTTGTATCAGATGAAGAAGTTCTTGAAAAAGTAAAGAAAGTACAAGGCAACACTAAATTAAAGGAAGTCTATTCTTTTGATGAAATTAATGGTTGTAAACATTATTCTGAACTGTTCGAATTGGGTAAAGATGAAAGTACACAAAACGAGGTTGAAGCTCGAAAAGATAATGTGAAACCTGAAGATTTGGCAACCATAATATATACGTCTGGTACAACTGGTCAACCAAAAGGCGTTATGTTATCGCACTGGAACATAACCAGTAATGCCCTAGATGCGTCTAAACGCCTTCCTCCTATTGATGGTGAAACAAGAGTTCTAAGCTTTCTACCTATATGCCATATTTTTGAGCGTGTGCTCATCTATATATACCAATATGCTGGTACTAGTGTTTATTTTGCCGAAGGTTTAGACAAGATTGGAGATAATGCCAAAGAGATAAAACCGCATTTAATGAGCGTTGTACCCAGACTTCTGGAAAAGGTTTTTGATAAAATTATGCTCAAAGCCGATGAATTATCTGGTATAAAGCAAAAGCTTTTTTATTGGGCAGTAGAGCTAGGGGAAAAATGGGAACCATATAGAGCCAATGGATCGTGGTACGAATTTAAACTAAGCATAGCCAACAAACTCATATTTAGTAAATGGAGAGCAGCACTAGGTGGAGAATTAAAAACTATGGTTTCTGGTAGCGCCGCGCTTCAACCTAGATTATCTAGAGTTTTTTGCGCCGGACAAATGCAAGTTATGGAAGGCTACGGATTAACAGAAACCTCACCGGTTGTTTCTGTTGGAATGTACAGTGATACACATTACAAAGTGGGAACAGTAGGAAAACCTATAGATAATGTTGAAGTTAAAATTGCCGACGATGGTGAAATTTTAATCAAAGGCCCTAATGTTATGCTGGGCTATTACAAAGATCCAGAAAAAACTGCTAGTGTAATGACAGACGATTATTTCCATACTGGTGACAAAGGCATAGTCGATGAAGATGGTTTTCTAAAAATTACAGGGCGTAAAAAGGAAATGTTTAAAACTTCAGGAGGAAAGTATATCATCCCTACATTATTGGAAAATGACTTAAAACAATCTTTATTTATAGAGCAAGTAATGGTTATTGGAGAAGGCGAAAAAATGCCTGGTGCAATTATTCAACCAAATTTTGAGTTCATTAGAGATTGGATAGAGCATAAAGGTCATGATATCGGAACTTCTGAAAAAGAAATAGCTACAGCAGATAAGGTTATAAAACGCATCCAAAAAGAGGTTGATAAATACAATAAGAACTTTGGAAAATGGGAGCAAATAAAACGTTTCGAATTAACTTCTGAAGCTTGGACTATAGATGATGGGCACCTTACACCCACGATGAAAATGAAACGAAGTGTCATTAGGGAAAAATACGACGATTTATATGAAAAAATATACAGAAGTTGATAGCTGATTCATCTGAAAAAATCTAAATAAAACAATTTAAATTTTAATCAATACGCTCATTCATTTTGGAATAAAATTTGATGCTAATTTTATGAATTATTAAATCACAGAAGGCATGAAACATCTTAGAACATTAATCGCATGTTTTGTCATTTTAGTTATACCGACTACGGTAGTTAGTCAAGATACTTTTTCCAAAACCACAAGCGAGCTTGTTTTTGAAGGTAGCTCTGAAGAACGTTTTATTGAAACATACGTTACAGAAGATGCTCTAAGTCTTCATTTCATAGTCAATTGCAAACTTACTGAAGGTTTAATCGCTGTTGAAATCACAAATGCCGAAACAGGAAAAAATTATGGTGCTTTCACCATAGGCGGATCAAAATCTGACGTTCCAAATCAAAGCTCCTCTGTAAAGGAAAATGTATTAAGCGATATTAATAAGGTGATTAAGAGTCCCGCAACCGGCTACTATAGGATAAAGGTAAAAGCCAAAAATGCTAAAGCCCAACTTAAGGTCATTGTGGAACAGTTTTACAACTAACGCGCAAAAACATTTCTTATCCTTAACTAAAACATATGATATAGTTTTATATCCATATTGTTTCTGGCCAATAAGGTTACTGCTTAAATCTTACTGCATTTTGTGCTGTAGTTAAAACATCTATCGTTAAGGTTTTTCATAAAAACTGACCTCTGGTTTACCATATAAACCACGGTAAAATTAGGTATCTATCATCAATACAATTTCATGAGAGCTTATTCAATTTAACTATTTCCAATAGACTTTAATTTTTTTAGAAAAATTTATTATGCATGCATAGTATTTTTTACTATATTTGGATCAAACTAAAAAACATGAAAGACAAAACTATAGATTATGTACTGAGAACCACTTGGTTAGCAGTTAACAAAATGTATAACGAAGAAGCTTCAAAATTCGATACTACAATGGCTACCGGTTTTGCATTGCTAAGTATCGATCCAGAAAAGGGCACACCTTCCACATCTTTGGGGCCAAAAATGGGCATGGAAGCAACAAGTCTTTCGCGTACGTTAAAGACTATGGAAGAAAAAGGCTTAATTGAACGTAAACCAAACCCTGAAGATGGTCGTGGCGTATTAATACACTTAACGGATTTCGGTAGAGAAAAAAGAGACTATTCTAAAGAACGTGTCTTGATTTTTGATAATGCTATAAGGTCTAACATTTCTCCTGAAAAAATTGAGCATTTCTACGAAGTCGCCGAGCTTATAAATAACATGATATCTAACAAAAAAATATACAATCAAAAAGAACACATTTTAAAATAATGAATAAACGAAGAATAAAGAAAATCGCCATTATCGGTTCTGGTATTATGGGAAGCGGCATTGCTTGCCATTTTGCTAATATTGGTGTAGATGTACTTCTGCTAGACATTGTTCCAAGAGAACTTAACGATAAAGAAAAAGCTAAAGGATTAACTTTAGAAGACAAAGTCGTAAAAAACCGTTTGGTCAATGATGCCCTAAACACATCTATTAAATCTAAACCCGCTCCACTATATCATCCTTCATTTAAAAACAGAATTACTACAGGCAATCTCGAAGATGACATCGCTAAAGTTGCAGATGTAGACTGGATTATGGAAGTGGTTGTTGAGCGCCTAGACATTAAGCAACAGGTTTTTGAAAAACTTGAAAAATACAGAACACCAGGCACATTGATTACATCCAACACTTCAGGAATTCCCATAAAATTCATGAACGAAGGTCGAAGTGAGGATTTTCAAAAGCACTTTTGCGGAACACACTTCTTTAATCCTGCTCGATATTTGAAATTGTTCGAGATTATCCCAGGTCCAAAAACCGATACATCAGTTTTAGAATTCTTAAATGGTTATGGAGAACAATTCCTTGGGAAAACTTCGGTAGTTGCAAAAGATACACCAGCATTTATTGGTAACCGCATAGGCATATTTAGCATTATGAGTCTGTTTCATACCGTTAAGGATTTGGATTTAACTATAGAAGAAGTTGATAAACTATCAGGTCCTGTTATTGGTCGTCCTAAATCAGCGACTTTTAGAACTGTAGATGTTGTTGGTTTAGATACTTTGGTTCATGTAGCTAACGGGATTAAAGAGAATTGTCCAAATGATGAACGTCACGAATTATTCCAATTACCAGATTTCATCAATACCATGATGGAAAACAAATGGTTAGGAAGTAAAACTGGACAAGGATTCTATAAAAAGCACGTATCACCAGAAGGTAAAAAAGATATCTTATCGTTAGACCTAAACACCCTAGAATACAGACAAAAACAACGTGCAAAATTTGCAACTTTAGAGCTTACTAAGACTATTGATAAAGTCGTAGATCGTTTCAAAGTGTTGGTAAAGGGCAAAGACAAAGCCGGTGAATTTTATCGTAAGACGCTTTCAGCTTTATTTGCATATGTATCTAATCGTATTCCCGAAATTACAGATGATCTATATAAAATTGACGATGCTATGAAAGCAGGTTTTGGTTGGGAACATGGTCCTTTCCAGATTTGGGATGCCATTGGTGTTGAAGCGGGTATAGCTATGATGAAAGCAGAAGGACTAGAGCCAAATGCTTGGGTGAATGACATGCTAGCTTCTGGTAGCTCTTCATTCTACACCGTAGAAGACGGTGCAACTTATGCTTACGATATTCCAAAGAAATCACAAGAGAAGATTCCTGGTCAAGACAGCTTTATCATACTCGACAACATCAGAAAATCTAATGAAGTATTTAAGAATTCAGGAGTGGTTATTGAAGATTTAGGTGATGGTATTTTGAACTGTGAATTCCAGTCTAAAATGAACACCATAGGTGGAGATGTGTTAGCCGGGTTGAACAAAGCTGTGGATTTAGCAGAAAAGGGTTTTGAAGGTTTAGTTATCGGTAACCAAGGTGCCAACTTCTCTGTAGGCGCTAACATTGGAATGATTTTTATGATGGCCGTAGAGCAAGAATATGACGAGCTAAATATGGCCATTAAGTATTTCCAAGATACCATGATGCGTATGCGCTATTCGGCAATACCAACGGTTGCCGCACCACATGGCATGTCGTTAGGAGGTGCTTGTGAATTATCAATGCACGCCGATAAAGTAGTCGCAGCGGCAGAAACATATATAGGTCTTGTAGAATTTGGCGTAGGTGTCATTCCAGGTGGTGGAGGTTCTAAAGAAATGGCATTAAGAGCATCGGACACTTTCAGGAAAGGTGATGTAGAATTGAATGTACTTCAAGACTATTTCTTAACCATAGGAATGGCTAAAGTGGCTACTTCAGCTTATGAAGCTTTTGACCTCGGTGTGCTTCAAAAAGGAAAAGATATTGTGGTCGTTAATAAAGATCGTCAGATCGCCACAGCCAAAGCACACGCTAGATTAATGGCCGATGCTGGCTATACGCATCCTGTAAAACGTAAAGATGTAAAAGTACTCGGTAAGCAAGCCTTGGGTATGTTCTTAGTAGGAACTGACGCTATGGAAGCAAGCCATTACATAAGTGAGCACGATCAAAAAATCGCTAATAAGTTAGCTTACGTTATGGCTGGAGGTGATTTATCAGAGCCCTCCTTAGTGACGGAGCAATATTTATTGGATTTAGAGCGTGAAGCATTCTTGTCGCTTTGCACAGAGCGTAAAACTTTAGAGCGTATTCAGCATATGTTAAAGACAGGAAAACCACTTCGCAACTAGTTGCGAATAGTATTGATATGTAAGTAACAAGCCATTACCCTTATAAAAAACAATTTAGATGCTAAAAGCCAAGAGCCTATAGCAAAAAGCAAAAAATGATGAAACAAGTATATATAGTAAAAGGATATAGAACTGCCGTAGGTAAGTCCAAAAAAGGTGGTTTCAGGTTTAAAAGAGCTGATGAACTCGCGGCAGAGACCATTCAATATATGATGAATAAACTACCAGATTTTGACGTTACCCGCATAGACGACGTTATTGTTGGTAATGCCATGCCAGAGGGCTCTCAAGGGCTTAATATGGCACGAATCATTTCGTTGATCGGTTTAAACACTGTTGATGTTCCTGGAGTCACAGTGAACCGTTTTTGTTCTTCAGGATTAGAAACCATTGCCATGGCCGTAGCAAAAATACAAGCGGGTATGGCAGACTGCATCATTGCTGGTGGTGCCGAAAGTATGAGTTCGGTACCTATGACAGGCTTCAAACCTGAACTTAATTATGAAATCGTCAACTCTGGACATGAAGATTATTATTGGGGAATGGGCAATACTGCAGAAGCCGTTGCTGAAAAGTATAAAGTATCTAGAGAAGACCAAGACGAGTTTGCTTACAACTCCCATACGAAAGCTTTAAAAGCTTTGGAAGAAGATCGTTTCCAAGATCAGATTGTACCCATAGAAATTGAAGAAACTTATGTCGATGCTAATGGTAAAAAAGCTAACCGCAAGTTTACAGTTTCTAAAGACGAGGGACCAAGAAAAGGAACTAGCAAAGAGGCTCTCGCCAAATTACGCCCTGTTTTTGCCCAAGGTGGTTCGGTTACTGCTGGCAATTCATCACAGACAAGTGATGGTGCAGCATTTGTATTGGTAATGAGTGAGGATATGGTGAAGGAACTAAATCTAGAGCCTATTGCCAGGTTAGTAAGTTATGCCGCTGCTGGTGTACCTCCAAGGATTATGGGTATTGGCCCTGTTGTCGCTGTTCCAAAAGCATTAAAACAAGCTGGCCTTTCACAAAATGATATTGAACTGATTGAATTGAACGAAGCCTTTGCTTCTCAATCATTAGCAGTCATGAGAGAATTAAGCTTAAATCAGGATATCGTCAATGTTAATGGTGGTGCCATAGCCCTTGGCCATCCTCTAGGTTGTACTGGTGCTAAGCTCTCAGTGCAATTATTTGATGAAATGCGTAAGCGTAACATGCAAAGCAAATATGGCATGGTAACCATGTGTGTAGGTACTGGACAAGGCGCAGCGGGAATATTTGAATTTTTGAATTAATTAGAATTGAGATATGAAATTTGAGTAGTGAGACAAATAAGGAATTCATCTCTATACTCAATACAAACTACTAAAATCTATTAAATATGGAAACTATAGAAAAAGATATTTTAAGAGGTGGTCAATTCCTTGTGAAGGAAACCAGTTGTGACGATGTGTTCACGCCAGAAGATTTTTCCGAAGAACAAAAAATGATGCTAGAAACGGTAAGGGAGTTTGTGGACAGAGAAATTTGGCCCAACAAAGAACGTTTCGAAAAGAAAGATTATGCCTTTACGGAAGAAATTATGCGCAAGGCAGGTGAATTAGGATTATTGGGTATTGCGGTACCAGCAGAATACGATGGATTAGAAATGGGATTTGTATCCACAATGTTAGTCTGTGATTATATTTCTGGTGCTACAGGATCTATTGCTACTGCTTTTGGAGCACATACAGGGATTGGCACCATGCCAATAACACTATATGGTACAGAAGAACAAAAGAAAAAATACGTACCAGCCCTCGCGACTGGTGAAAAGTTTGGAGCGTATTGCCTAACAGAACCAGGCGCAGGATCTGATGCTAACTCTGGTAAGACTAAAGCCGTTTTATCTGATGATGGAAAGCACTATTTAATCTCAGGACAGAAAATGTGGATTTCTAATGCTGGTTTTGCCGAGACCTTCATTGTTTTTGCACGTATTGAAGACGATAAAAACATCACTGGCTTTATTGTAGAATATGACAAAGACAATCCCAACGGAATCACTTTAGGTGAAGAAGAACACAAACTAGGTATCCACTCCTCCTCTACACGTCAGGTATTCTTTAATGAAACCAAAGTACCTGTCGAAAATATGTTATCAGAACGTGGTGGCGGATTTAAGATTGCTATGAATGCACTTAATGTTGGTCGTATCAAATTAGCAGCAGCGTGTTTAGATGCACAACGCCGCGTGATTACTGAGGCTATAAAATATGCTAACGAACGTGTTCAGTTTAAAACACCAATTGTAAAATTTGGAGCTATTAAATCTAAACTTGCTGAAATGGCCACAAGTTGTTACGCTGGTGAATCAGCCTGTTATAGAGCTGCTAAAAATATAGAAGATCGTATAGCTATCCGTCAATCCGAAGGCAATTCGCATCAAGAGGCCGAGTTAAAAGGTGTTGAAGAGTACGCCATAGAATGTTCTATATTAAAGGTTGCCGTTTCTGAGGATATTCAAAACTGCTCAGATGAAGGTATTCAAGTTTTTGGAGGCATGGGCTTTTCTGCAGACACACCTATGGAAGCTGCATGGAGAGATGCTCGTATTTCTCGTATTTATGAAGGAACCAACGAAATCAATAGAATGCTAGCTGTTGGTATGTTGGTTAAAAAAGCTATTAAAGGACATGTTGACTTACTGGACCCTGCTATGAAAGTTGCCGACGAATTAATGGGTATTCCATCTTTTGATACGCCTGACTATTCAGAATTATTCTCTGAAGAAAAAGAGATGATCGCAAAATTGAAAAAAGTATTCTTAATGGTTGCTGGTTCTGCTGTTCAGAAATTTGGACCAGATTTAGAGCAACATCAACAATTATTGTTAGCGGCTTCTAATATCTTAATAGAGATTTACATGGCTGAGTCTACGATTTTAAGAACCGAGAAGAATGCAAAACGTTTTGGAGAAGAGGCACAAGCCCATCAAATCGCTATGGCAAAATTGTATTTGTACAATGCCGTTGACACAATAACCAAAAATGCCAAAGAAGGTATTGTAAGTTTTGCTGAAGGTGATGAGCAGAGAATGATGCTTATGGGTTTAAAGCGATTTACAAAATATACCAACATGCCTAATGTTGTGGCCTTACGTACACAAATTGCGGATAAATTATCTGAAGAAAACGAGTACTGTTTTTAATTTAGTTTAAGTTAGAAATGAAGAAGCCAATTCTCCTGATAGCTATCGGATTGGATTGGCTTTTTTTGATTTTTTCAATAACTACGATTATTCAGTATTCAATAAAATAAAACCTTTTTAGAGACGGCTCCTCTATCCGTTTCAATAAGTACAATATATGCACCCTGAGACTGTTGATTGTTAAATTGTACATTAAGCTTTGATGAGGCTTCATTTAACGAATCAACATAAACTAATTGACCCGCAATATTATAAATAGATAACTTCTTTAGCGTAACACCCAGAGGGTTATTTAATGTTAATGTATTTATATCGCTGTTATAGTATATCTTTAACTTATCGATTTCATTTTCATCTACTGACAAGGCTTCTGAAGATTCTTGTGGTATAGAGAAAACCAACTCAAAGCGTTCTAGATATTCGCCTGCCTCAGCAAAAAAATCGTATCCACCATCTCTTAAATTATGATAAATTCCTAGTTCACTATCATAAAGATAAAGGTTAAATTCATCAGAAATATTTTCTAATGCGTCTATACCTATGGTACTAATACCATCATTATTAATGTGGAATCCTAAGGGAAAATTTGAATCCTCATTCACCACATTTGTTCCCTGAATGGTAAAAAACTGATTCTCTATCAACCAGTACATATCCGCATAATCCGTTTCGTAGTATGCCCCATCATAACCCCAATCAATACCAGGGGTTGCATTTTCATCTTCTGTTAATAATAACTGCCTATGCATTGTACTTGGTGCTGTAAAGCCTAATCTAATTTTACGCCTCAAATCATTGGTTGGTTGCTCCAAATCAAGGATGTCTTTATCAATACTTTTATTGTTGTTAGTAGCATATACATTTACTACAGACAACAATAATGTCAATAAAGCTATCGATATGACTTTTAGATTAGAAGAATTCAATGAGGTTATAGTTTAATAATTAATAGGCTTATCAAACTAAACCAATATCTCTTACAAATACTTAAATATTCCCATGAAAGCTCATATTAGACGATGAACTTCTCTAGTATGCAAATAATCTCTACAAAATGCATAGCATTAATTTGATTTTATTCCAAATCCCAAAGTGAGATAGCAATTAAGAAGACAATAAGTCATTAACTGATTCTTGAAGTAACAATGTAAAAAAGTCTCAAAATAGAATATCTTGAGACTTTTCACTAACTAACTAAAATATGAAGATCAAAAAAATTACTCAGAATTATTTATCACGGTTTGATCTTAAATGTCTATAACAGATTAAACCGATATTTAAATAATTCAAGACTATCCATATCGTTAAAAATACAAAATAAACGATTAAAAGCATAATTTATTCGATAAAATACATATATATTATTATTTTTCTTACAATTTTAATTAAAATTCACTAAATCAAATAGCCTTGAAACTAGATAATCATTATATTTAAGCAATCATTCTTGCTAAATCATGAAATATTATTTTTTAATCCTATTTTCCCTTCTTTTCGCTACTTATTCCTCTTCTCAATCCAATACCGAAATCTTTTTATTCGATTTAGAATTTAAAAATTCCAAAATTGAAGTCACTAACGGTATTAACATATCTAACAACGAAGGCTATGACAATCAACCTTCGTTTATGGATGGAGATAAAGTCCTTTTTGCATCAGCGAGAAATGGGCAAACCGATATTTCCCAATATCATATTAATTACAAATCAAAGACATACATCAATTATACCAAAGGGGGAGAATATACACCTCTTAAAATCCCAAATAAAAATGCGGTTTCTGCAGTTAGATTAGATGACGACGGGAAGCAACGCCTATATTCTTATAATTTAAGCAATGGTGAACCTACAGAGCTTATAAAAGACTTAGTTGTGGCTTATTATACTTGGTATGATGAGAACACTACGGTATCTGCAGTCATAGAAGATGAACAATTAAATTTGTTTGTTACGGACATTACCAAAGGAAAAAGCAGAAAGTATGCTACAAAAGTTGGGCGTTCTTTCCATAAGATCCCAAATTCAGATTTGGTGAGTTTCATATATAAAGAAAATGATAAACGCTGGCAAATACGTTCTCTCAATCCAAATAACGGTATTACCAGGCTCATTGCAAATACTATGCAGGGGATTGAAGATATCTGTTGGCTAGACAGCAGAACTTTATTATCCGGAAAGAATGGTATTCTGTACAAATTAACTTTAAAAAAGGATAACAACTGGAAAAGAGTAGCGGATCTATCATCTTACGGTATTACTAAAATTACACGAATCGCTATTAATCCCAAAGGAACAAAGCTGCTGATTGCAGGCGATTTAGACTCTGGAGATTCTACCCAAGAAAGTAGTAGCAATTCCAATACAACCTCTAATGAGTTAAGTGTTGAACCTATATTAAGTGAAGCTGAAGCCTCCGCTGTGGTTCAAAAACATGTGGAGCCTTTTAACACAAGACGATTGAATGATTTTGCAAATGCCTTCGACGACAATGTCATAGTCAATCGATTTCCTAAAGACTATATGTATTCTAGTCGAAAAACGCTAAAAGATAATTACAGGCAATTTTTTAACAATAACAAGAAAGCCAATGTCAAGATATTAAATCGTATGGTTTTAAAAAACAAAGTTATTGATGACGAATTGGTAACTATCAACAACATGACCATTAGACAAGCTACCATATATGATGTAGATAAAGAAGACATTAACTCTATGACATTTATTAGAAACAGAAAAACAACATCTAATCCAGAAACCATCGTTAACAAACAACTCGAGGCTTATAATAATAGAGACGTTGAAGAATTTGCAAAAACTTATGCCAAGGATGTAAAACTCTATTTACTTCCTGATAATTTAACAACTGATGGGAATGCCGCACTAAAAAAACGCTACGAAACTATGTTTAATTCGGTACCAGACTTAAATGCAGAAATTATGAATAGAATTGTCTTGGGCAACAAAGTGATAGATAAAGAAAAAGTGACCATTAATGGAAAAATCTATTATGCTATAGCCATTTATGAAATTAAAGAAGGCTTAATTTCTAAAGTTACCTTTATACAATAGATAACTATTTGTCCATTTTTAGTGATGATAAATGTCTTTAACATAAAAAATAAAATGAAATACATTGCCAATATTTTAATTGTCCTGATAAGTACTTTTGCTTACTCACAAGACAAAACCTTAGAACCCAAACTAGAGAACATCAAATGGATTTCTGGTACTTGGCATGGTGAAGCTTTTGGAGGAATTATAGAAGAAATCTGGAGCGAACCTTCGGGTGGCTCTATGATGGCAACATTCAAACTCATTAATGATGGTAAAGTCTCTTTTTATGAGATCGAAGTTATCCAAGAAATTGAAAATAGTCTTATCCTTCAATTAAAACATTTTGGAGAAGATTTAAAGGGATGGGAAACCAAAAATGAGACCGTAGATTTTCCCTTAAAGTTCATTACCGAAGATAAAGTTATTTTTGAAGGCATGGCATTTGAAAAAGTGAGTACTACTGAAATGAATGTTTATGTCGATATTGAAAATGAAGGCAAAGTTGAAACCGTAAAGTTTAACTACCATAAAAAGGAAAACACTAAACCAACTAAACAGCTTATAAAGGTAAATTACGCCAAAGAACAACCTATCATTGATGGTAAAGCAAATGAGACGATTTGGACAAACACTAAGTGGTATCCAATAGACCAAATATGGCTAGGTAGCAACTACACCCCTGAAGATTTTGAAGGAAGATACAAACTAGCCTGGACAGAAAAGGCGCTGTATTTGCTTGCAGAAATAAAAGATGATATATTATTAGACAACACTAAGGATCCACTAAAAACGTGGTGGGATGACGATTGCCTAGAGATATTCATAGATGAGAATAACAGTGGCGGAAATCATCAGTATAACCATAATGCGTTTGCCTACCATATCGCTCTAGATGGTAATGTCGTGGATATGTCGACGAAGAGAAAAGGCAAACTCTACAATTCGCATATAGAATCTAAACGTATTACCACAAATAAGATTTCTATCTGGGAAGTAAAGATTCTACTATTTGATGACAGCTATACAGACGATGCAAAAAATACACCTGTAAAACTAAGTGCCAATAAAAATATAGGTTTTGCGTTGGCATACTGTGATAATGATCATAGTGAGCATCGCGAAAATTTTATTGGATCTGTAGAAGTTGAAGGCGATGATAAAAATCGTGGCTGGATCGATGCCAATATCTTTGGTACACTCATCTTAAAACAATAGTTTTAATTATGAAACATTCAAAAGGTCGAGTAGCAACACTCAGTGATGGGATTTTTGCATTTGCTTCAACTTTAATGGTCGTTGATGTCGGAACGACTATAGACATCAAAAATATTAATTCGCAGTTACCCTTATTTATCAGCTTTGGGGTAGCCTTTTTTGTAATGATGATGCTATGGAAAGCACACTATAACTTTTTTCAACGTACCAAATATGTTGACAATTGGATTATCAGTGCAAATACATTACTACTATTTACTATTTTATTCTACTTATTTCCGTTAAAAACCCTTATCAATTCGATAACACAACAAATTGGCATGACCATGGACGATTTAGCACAACTGTTTATACTTTATGGTGTTGGATTTATCCTTGTATTTATCGCATATTCATTTTTGTACTGGAGAGCCTTTAAAAAAGATAGTAATAACGAAAATCCGCTTAAGCTCAAATTTTATTATAAGCATTTTTTAATATTTGTAATAATTGGATTTGTATCTGTAATACTTTCTATCTTTCAGATTGGTATGCAAATTGGGTTTCCAGGCTTTGTATATGTATTTCTAGGTCCCATTTGTTATTACAACGGTGTACTGTTTAGAAAAAAATATCCAAATGTATTTTAAAAGGTAAATGAAAAACATAAACATAATAATCGTCTATTTAATTTTTTGTGGGTATTGTAAAGCTCAATTACTTCAAGACAGATCTAGCTTTACTATGCAAGACACGCTAAGAGGAAGTATTACACCTGAGCGTGAATGGTGGGATTTAACGTATTATGACCTAAATATTAAGGTGCAACCGGATAAAAAATATATTGCGGGTTATAACGTTGTACACTACAAGGTTTTAAAATCACATAATATCATTCAGATTGATTTACAAGAACCATTAGAAATAACTGCGATTTCTCAAGATAATGAGGATTTAGACTACAATAAAATTGGTCCTGCATATTTCATAATCCTTAAAAAGAAACAAGTTCCTGGAGAATACAATGAACTATATATTCAATATGCCGGAAAACCAAAAGAAGCGGTAAATGCACCTTGGGATGGTGGCTTTTCATGGAAAAAAGATAAAAATGGAAAAGATTTTATTGCTACATCTTGCCAAGGTTTAGGAGCCAGTGTTTGGTGGCCTAATAAAGATCATATGTATGATGAAGTAGACAGTATGCGCATTGCCATAGACGTCCCTAAAGATCTAATTGCCGTTGCCAATGGTCGCCTGCGTGACACTCACGAATATGAATACGGTGGTTTCAAATTATACGAGTGGTTTGTATCTAATCCTATAAATAATTATGGAGTGAATGTTAACATTGGAGACTACGTTAATTTTTCAGAAGTCTATCAAGGGGAAAAGGGCCCTTTAGATATGGACTATTGGGTTTTATCCTATAATCTGGAAATTGCTAAAAAACAGTTTAAAGATGCACCAAAAATGATGAAGGCTTTTGAACATTGGTTTGGTCCTTATCCATTTTACGAAGACAGTTTTAAGTTGGTTGAAGTCCCGTATTTAGGTATGGAACATCAAAGCTCGGTAACATATGGCAACAAATACCTAAACGGATATTTGGGCAGTGATTTGTCACGGACCGGATGGGGTTTAAAATTTGATTTTATCATAATTCATGAAGCTGGTCACGAATGGTTTGCCAATAGTATTACCAACAAGGATATTGCCGACATGTGGATTCATGAAAGCTTCACTAATTATTCTGAAAATCTGTTTTTGGATTACTATTATGGCAAAGAAGCTTCAGCAGATTACGTAATTGGTTGTAGAGCTAATATTCAAAATGATCGACCAATCATAGGATATTATAATGTAAACCATGAAGGATCTAGTGATATGTATTACAAAGGTGCCAATATGTTACATACCTTACGCCAGCTTATCGAAAATGATGAGTTATGGCGACAGATTCTAAGAGGATTGAATACCGAATTTTACCACCAAACGGTAACTACAAAACAAATTGAGGACTACCTTAGCGAAAAGACCAATAAAAACCTCACTGCTTTTTTTAACCAATATTTAAGAGATATACGCATTCCAACCTTAGAATATACGATTAAAAATGGTGAACTTAAGTTTAGGTATATCGATATTGTCAAAGATTTTGATATGCCAATTGAAGTAGAAATCGATGGAAAAACCGAATGGATATTCCCAAGTTCTGAATGGAAAACTAAACCTTTTGAAGGTAAAGATTTTAAAATTGACAGAGATTATTATATCTATTCTAAGGAAATTTAAATACCACTGCTACTGTTATTCCTGCTTTCACAGGAATGACAAATACACTATGAAATATGGAATTCCCAGAACTTTATTTTGAACGCGACACCGATTGGTACGACTGGTTATTGCACAACCATGATAAGCATCAAGCTGTATATCTTATCTTTTACAAGCTCGACACAGGAATGCCTACCATGCGATGGGAAGACGCTGTAAAGGTAGCCTTGTGTTTTGGGTGGATAGATTCCACCGTAAAAAGCCTAGGTCATGGAAAACGTAGACAATATTTTTCGCCACGGAATCCTAAAAGCACTTGGAGCGCACTCAACAAAAAATATATCGTAGAACTTGAAGCACAAGGCTTAATTCAAGAAAGCGGTTATAAGATGATTGAATTGGCCAAAGCTACTGGAACATGGACAGCCATGGACGATGTTGAAAATGGTATTATACCACCTGAACTTCAAAAAGCCTTTGATGCTAATCCGAGAGCGTTTGAAAATTATCAAAACTTTAGCAAAGGTTATAGAAAAAGTTATTTATCATGGCTTAACAGTGCCAAGCGCGAAGCGACACGACAAAAGAGAATCGCAGAGATCATAAGACTCTGTGATGCAAATATTAAGAGTAGAGATAGTTGGTAATGATACTATAATCCACTTATATAACTACCATAAGGATCCTTAATCTGTAGGCCTTCTGAATAGCGATACTTACTCAACTTCTTATACTGTACCAAGCCCCAAAGCACAAATTCTTTTTCAAAGTAGATATCCCTTGGATCAATATCAGGTTGATGCTCTGCTATTAAAGTATCCAAAGGCTCTACCTCATCTAATTTAGATTTGTACTGCGCATCGTTAAAATAATCTAAAAGCTCAAATCCATCACCATTAAAGAACCAAGACACAATATTATCATAAGGCGTTTCTTCGCCTTGCTTTTCTAACTTTTCAATTTTTGGAAAGTATTTTGGGAATAAGGTTTTAATGGCTTCGTCAATCAAGGTATTGGCAACAAAATCGGCTCCTTCCTGTTCGCCTTCGTACACCAACTCTACCTTACCAGTAATAGACGGAATCACACCAATAAAATCGGATAAACGTACTGCTGTACTTTCATCACCAGATAATAAGGCACGACGTTCGGCTGTACTCAATAAATTTTCAAAAGCTGTTATGCTCATACGCGCACTTACGCCACTTTTTACATCGACATATTCACTCTCGCGAGCTTCAAAGCTAATTTGTTCTAAAAGTTCTTTCGCTAATTCTGGTACATAGACCGATGCAGACTGACGTTCGTCTAGCTTTGCTTCCTGAGCAGTTATGGTTTGTGCAATGTCTACATTGGCTGGATAGTGTGTTAGAATCTGTGAGCCTATTCTGTCTTTCAAAGGCGTCACGATACTACCACGATTGGTATAGTCTTCCGGGTTAGCCGTAAACACAAACTGCATATCTAATGGCAAGCGTAATTTAAACCCTCTGATCTGAATATCGCCTTCCTGTAAAATATTAAACAGTGCCACCTGAATCCTAGCTTGTAAATCTGGCAACTCATTAATAACAAAAATACAGCGGTTAGCACGAGGTATCATACCGTAATGAATAACACGATCATCAGCATAACTCAGTTTTAAATTCGCGGCTTTAATCGGATCCACATCGCCAATAATATCTGCAACCGTAACATCTGGTGTTGCTAATTTCTCAGCAAAACGCTCATCGCGATGTAACCAGGTTATTGGTGTGTTATCGCCTTTATCTGAAATTAATTCAACCGCATATCTCGAAATTGGGTTTAAAGGGTCGTCATTTATTTCAGAACCTTCGACCACTGGGATATACTCATCCAAAAGATTCACCATCATACGAGCTAAACGTGTCTTTGCTTGCCCTCTAAGACCTAACAAATTAATGTTATGCCTCGACAAAATAGCACGCTCTAACTCAGGAATCACAGTATGCTCATACCCGTGAATGCCTTCAAAAGTTTTAACTTTATGTTTTATGTTTTTAATTAAATTATCCCTCAGTTCATCTTTTATGGATTTTGATTGATAACCTATCTTATTTAATTCTCCTAGTGTTTTTATAGTCTTCATTTTCTAGCTTTTGGCCATTGGCTTTTAGCTATTAGCAACACAAGCTCAATTTATATAAGCTAATGGCTAATTCCTAAAAGCTAACAGCTAATAATTATCCTTTAATTCTTCTTTTCCTATTATTTTCGTAGTCTTCAAAAATCATTTCACCTAAACCTTTCAATCCTGTGTAAAATGCTTTTCCTCTATTAGCTTGCGTAAATTCTCTTATAAATCGCATAAGATAAGGATCCTCGGCGATCATAAATGTGGTAATTGGGATATGCAAACGTCTGGCCTGTTGCGCCATAGCATAACACTTATTAGTAATATAAGGATCTAGACCATTACTGTTTTTGTAGTATTGCCCATCTGGTAATCTTAAACAGCTAGGCTTACCATCAGTGATCATAAAAATTTGCTTGTTAGTATTTCGCTTTCTGCGCAACATATCCATGGCTAATTGAAGGCCTGCTACTGTATTAGTGTGATATGGTCCTACTTTTAAATACGGTAAATCCTTAATCTTTATGGGCCAGGCATCATTACCAAACACTAAAATTTCTAGACTGTCTTTTGGATATCTTGTTGTTATTAATTCTGACAAGGCCATAGCTACTTTTTTGGCTGGTGTAATACGGTCCTCACCGTAGAGGATCATACTGTGGCTTATATCAATCATCAACACAGTACTCATTTGACTTTTGTGCAGTGTTTCTTCCACCACTAAATCGTCTTCTGTAAGATTGAAATCCCCTACACCATGATTGATCTGTGCATTCTTAAGACTTTCAGTCATTGATACTTTTTCTAATGCATCCCCAAACTGATAAGCTCTAAAATCACCTGTATGTTCGTCGCCTAATCCAACACCTTTACTTTTGTGATTACCAGACCCACTTCGTTTTATTTTACCAAAAATATGATTCAAAGCTTGTTTGCGAATGGCACGTTCGGTCTTAGCCGTTATTGTTGTTTTTCCTTTTCCACTGCCATCACCCGTAGGATCAATTTCTTCTCGTATATAGCCTTTATTTTTTAAGTCTTCAATAAAATCGTCAATGGTATACTCCGGAGTGGTTAAGTTATACTCTTTATCCAACTGTCTTAACCAATCAATAGCTTCGTCAAAATCACCAGAAGTATAGGTGATGAGTTCTTTAAAAATCTCAAAAAGTTTCTCGAATGGTGATTGGCTTGGTGCTTCATAGGTCTTAAACACAAAACCCGATTTGTTTATTTTCTTTTCCATCTACATGTAAAAATAGTGCTTTTTCTCCTAGTGCTCAAAGCACCATTGTATTCTAACAATTTATTAACTTTACTTCGAAATAATAGAATCTTATGGGCAAAAAGAGAATAAAATGGACTACGGAAAAAATAATGAGCTCTTCTGCCTTATTTATAAGTGTTATTTCACTGATTGCCCTGCTCTACCAATCTTATCTCGCCAGAGAAGAAAACAAACTGATGCAAAAACAGCAGAGTGCTAGTGTATTACCCTATCTCAGTCAGTGGATTAGTAATTCGTCGGAAGGCCATCAAATTGTTATAGGAAATAAAGGCGTTGGACCCGCTTTTATTGAAAAGGTTGAGCTTTCAATTAATTCCGAGTATAGCTTTAACAATACAGATGACTTATTTACTCATATCTTAAAAGCAAATAAAGGAATGGATAGCATAAATTATTTGACCAGCACTTTCTAGTACCTGCGAATGAAATGATAAAACTCATTCATATTATGGACGAGAAAGACATACAATCTTTTAGTGATGCATTAGCGGCTAGCGATCTAAAATTCTTAATAGAATACGAAGATATCTATGGATCGCGTTGGTCCATAAGTAATACCCATGATGATTCCGATATCCCTCTATTATTAGGCGATCTATAATTCCTTAACACCACATTAAGACTTCTCAATAATCTTTTCCTTAATTTTAGGCTTCATTTAACTAACCCTAAACTAATGAATCGATTTTTTTCATTGCTTTTGCTCATTTGCACGGCAACTTTTTCTGCACAAGAATTTTCGATGGACATGGTAAAAAATATGACTCCAAGGAATATTGGTCCTGGAGGTATGTCTGGTCGTGTCACTGCTATAGATGTTGTTGTTGACAATCCTGACATCATGTATGTTGGAACGGCCTCTGGCGGTCTTTGGAAATCAACCTCAGGAGGTATAAAATGGGAACCTATTTTTGATAAGGAATTGACCGCTTCCATAGGCGCCGTTAAAATTCAACAGTCTAATCCTAGTGTCATATGGGTAGGGACAGGTGAAGGCAATCCTCGCAATTCATTAAATGGCGGTTATGGTATTTACAAGTCTTTAGATGGTGGAAAAACCTGGATGGCTATGGGTTTGGAAAAAACAAGGCATATCCACAGAATCATCGTCGATCCTACAAATCCCGACGTTGTTTATGTTGGAGCTATTGGTTCTCCTTGGGGCATACATCCCGAACGTGGCGTTTTTAAAACTATTGATGGTGGCAAAACATGGAATAAGATACTTTTTGCCAATAACAAAACAGGTGTAGCGGATTTAGTGATAGATCCAACTAATCCCAACAAGCTTATTGCTGCACTTTGGGAGCACAAGCGTGATCCTTGGTTTTTTAATTCTGGAGGCGAAGGTTCTGGACTTCATATTACCCATGATGGCGGAAAAACTTGGAAAAAAATAACGGATGAGGATGGGCTGCCTAAAGGAAACCTAGGTCGAATTGGTATAGCCATAGCCCCTGGAAAACCTAATATCGTTTACGCTCTTGTAGAAGCTAAGAAAAATGCTTTATATAAAAGCACCGACGGCGGTTTTAAATGGGAAAAAATAAACGATAAGAACGATATTGGTAATCGACCTTTTTATTACTCAGACATTTATGTCGATCCACAAAATGAAAACAGAGTTTATTCAATTTTTACTTACGTTAATGTCTCAGAAGATGGTGGTAAAAATTTCGTTCAATTGATGCCAGCATATGGTGTTAGCAATGGTGTGCATCCCGACCACCACGCTTGGTGGATACATCACGAAGATGGAAGCTTTATGATTGATGGTAATGATGGTGGTATGAATATCACTAAAGACGGTGGCAAAACATGGCGTTTTATTGGCAACTTACCAGTGGCACAATTCTATCATATTGCAATTGACAACGAATACCCTTACAATGTGTATGGCGGCATGCAAGACAACGGATCTTGGCGAGGACCTGCCTATGTTTGGCGTGCTCAAGGCATTAGGAACAGTTACTGGCAAGAAATAAGTTTCGGCGATGGTTTTGATGTAGTGCCGGACAGAGATGATTCGCGCTATGGTTGGTCCATGAGTCAACAAGGTTACGTTAGTCGCTACGATTGGCAAACAGGAAATAATTATGGTGTACGGCCTACACATCCAGATCCAGATGTGCGTTTACGATTCAACTGGAATTCGGCCATAAATATTGATCCTTTCGACAATAGCACCATTTACTTCGGAAGTCAATTTGTGCATAAATCAACTGATAAAGGAGAAACGTGGACCGTCATTTCCCCTGACCTATCCACCAACGATCCAGAAAAACAAAAACAAGCTGAAAGTGGTGGATTAACCATGGATGCCACTGGTGCCGAGAACCATTGTACCATTTTGGTGATAGAACCTTCAGTATTAGAAAAGGATATGCTCTGGGCCGGAACAGACGATGGTCGTGTTCATTATACAACTGATGGTGGTAAAAATTGGACTGAAGTGACCAAAAATATTAAAGGGTTACCTAATGGAAGTTGGATAGCCCAAATAAAGGCTTCGAA
This sequence comes from Winogradskyella sp., assembly GCF_028282165.1. Lineage (GTDB taxonomy): Bacteria > Bacteroidota > Bacteroidia > Flavobacteriales > Flavobacteriaceae > Winogradskyella. The sequence continues at coordinate 42,031 of NZ_JANQIM010000017.1, forward strand.
TAAGAATAAAGGTGAAGCCCTCTTAATTGTAAACGATTATAGACGCTTCAACTATGAACCCTATGCTTTTAGAACAAAAAACTATGGTAAAACTTGGGAGCGCATTGTCGATGGAAATGATGTACAAAGCTACACATTAGCCATTGTTGAGGATTTGGTTGAACCTAACTTAATGTTTTTAGGTACCGACGATGGCTTATATATCTCTATCGATGCAGGTGAAAAATGGGCCAAATGGACAGAAGGCTTTCCTACGACTTCCGTCAAGGATTTGGTGATTCATCCAAGAGAACATGATTTAGTTATTGGAACTTTTGGAAGAGCAGCTTGGGTATTGGATGATATTAGCCCGTTACGCGAAATGGCCAAAAACAAAGCAGTGATGAATTCAACTATTAAATTGTTTAATCCGCCAACAGCTTACCAAGCGGCATACCAGCAACCAACAGGAAGTCGTTTCGGCGGAGATGCCCTATATAATGGAGAAAATCGTGATTATGGTGCAAGATTCACCTATCTTTTTAATAAAAAAGAACAGCCTAAAAATGAAGATACAGAAGATGACAGTATAGATGATGTGGATGAAAAAGAAGAAAATGTTGTCAAATGGGATTCGCTAACATTAAAACTGTACGATGGAGATCGTTTAATAAGAACTTTAAAACAAAAAGCCCCCGAAGAAAATGGTATTCATAAATGGACATGGTACATGAATGAAGCTGGTGCAGACTATCCATCACGCACCATTAGAAAGCGAACTAGAGAACCTCGCGGTGTCAATGTTATTCCAGGAATCTATAAAGCGGTTTTACACTATGGTGATTTTATGTCGGAAACTAAAATAACAATTGAATCCGACCCAAGACTTAATGTATCCCAAAACAATATTAATGAAGTGTATGCTTCGGCTAAGCAATTAGAAAAATTACAACAAACAGCAGCTGATGCAGTAAAACAGTTAGTTGAAAGCAAGACTATTGCTGAGGATTATAAAAAAGAACTCTCTAAACTAGATAAAGATAATTACAAGGACGAAATAGAGCTTTCAAAAGAAACTATAAAAGCTATAGATAGCCTCATTGATAGCTTTTTAGGCAAAGAAGATAAACGTCAAGGGATTACCAGAAATCCTGAGGTTACACCAATGCAACGTCTAGGATTGGCCAGGAATTATGTAAACAATAGTCAAACAGGGCTAACCCCAACAGAGACAACACTTATTAAACATGCAAAAGACGCTTTGGATAAAGTATTTGGAGACACCAATAATTTTTTCAATACCACTTGGAAAGACTATCAAACCAAGATGAGCCAAATTCAAATCAATCCGTTTAAAGAAATAAAAATTTTTAGTACAGATTAATCAATAAAATCAATTATATGAAATCAAAAATTTTAACCTTAATCATTCTTCTTTTTGTTTTCTCTTGTAAAGAGGACAAAAAAGATAAGGACGTCGCTGAGCGCGAAGTACAGCTTTATACGATTGAGCAATTTATGGACAACGAAGCCGTTGGTGGAGGAAGTTTCTCTTCGGACAATAGTAAACTTTTAGTTTCAAGTAATCGTACCGGGATCTACAATGCTTATACGGTTCCTGCAACAGGTGGTGAGATGACACCTATTACACAATCGGATAGTACATCTTATTTTGCAAATTCTTATTTCCCTGAAGATGACAGAATGTTGTTAAGCGCAGATGGAAATGGTGATGAAATTGATCATTTATATGTTAGGGAATTAGATGGAAGCATTAAGGATGTTACACCATTTGAAGGAGTTAAATCGAGTTTTTACGGATGGTCTAAAGATGATAAACATCTATACTATGGGTCCAATAAAAGAGACCCCAGATTTTTTGATGTGTATAAAATGTCCATAGACGATTACTCGTCAGAAATTCTCTATCAAAATAATGACGGCATGAATTTTTCGGGCATGTCCGAAGATGAGACCTACTTTGCACTATCCAAAACTGTTAACACCAACGATAGTGATTTGTTCATTTACGATGCCAATACAAAGGAAACCATTAAAGTAAATGATAATTTAAGTGCCAATTCTGCTCAGGATTTCTCTAAAGACAATAGTAAATTCTACTATACTACAGACGACGGTTCTGAGTTCTCTTATTTAATGTCTTATGATCTAGCAACGAAAGAAAAGAAAAAGGTCGTAGAAAAGTCTTGGGATATTCTAGGCAGTGGCTTTACTTCAGAGGGTACCTACATGGTCGTCTATGTTAATGATGATGGTAAAAATGTAATTGAAGTTACTAATACCGCAACTTCCCAGCTGTTAGACCTTCCAGACTTCGGAGATAAAAGTATAACAAGTGTTAGTTTTAGTGATGATGAAAAATGGATGCGAATGTACGTAGGTGGCTCTAATGCACCTTCAGATTTATACACGTATAATCTTGAAACAAAAGCACAACATAGAATCACCAATGTTCTAAATGACGATATTAATCCAAAAGATTTAGTAACTGCAAAAGTGATTAGATACAAATCATTTGATGGTGTTGAAATACCAGCCATTTATTATTTGCCGCATCAGGCATCAGAAGACAACAAAGTCCCTGCAATGGTTTGGGTACATGGGGGGCCAGGAGGGCAGACACGTCAAAACTTTAGTTCTTTAATGCAATATATGGTAAATCAAGGTTATGCTGTGTTAGCGGTCAATAACAGAGGAAGTAGTGGATATGGAAAAACATTCTTCCAAATGGACGACAGAAACCATGGCGAAGGTGATTTGCAAGATTGTGTGGAAGGCAAGAATTGGTTAGCTACACAACCTGAAATTGATGGTAATAAAATAGGTATTATTGGTGGTTCTTATGGTGGTTATATGACTATGGCCGCTTTAACTTACACTCCAGAAGAATTTGATGTTGGTGTCAATCTCTTTGGTGTTACCAACTGGATGCGTACCATGAAGAGTATTCCACCATATTGGGAATCCTTTAGAGAAGCGCTTTACAAAGAATTAGGCGATCCTTATTCGGCAGATTCGGTACGCTTAAAACGTATTTCACCTTTATTCCATACTGACAAAGTCACTAAGCCTTTAATCGTATTACAAGGTGCACAAGACCCAAGAGTGCTACAAGTGGAGTCTGATGAAATTGTAGCTGGCGTGCGAAAAAATGGAGTTCCTGTAGAGTATGTGCTATTTGAAGATGAAGGTCATGGCTTTATTAAAAAGGAAAATCAGATTGAAGCTTACAGCAGTATTGTGAAATTCTTGGATAAATATCTTAAAGAAGATAAACCCCTCGATGGTGAAATCGAGTCGCAAGAAATTGAAAGCGAATCCGAATAAATCATAATTTTACCGAACAAAGCTAAATAAGCTGTCTGGAATGCATGGATGAGATGTATTTCAGGCAGTTTTTTTACCCAAAAGTGCTTATGATAACGACTTTAGCTCTTCAATATTACCTACACCTAATTGAACCATATTATTCTTTAAGTCATCACTGAGAATATGGGTGACATGATCGGGACCATACCTACCTAATGCTGCAACTCCATATAAAAACGGTCGACCGAGCATCACAAAATCTGCACCTAGATATAAGGCACGCATTACATCCAATCCTGTACGCACACCACTATCAAACAATATAGGAACTTGCTTATCTACTATACACGCAATATCAGATAAAACCTCTATTGAAGCAGGCGCACCATTAAACTGACGTCCACCGTGATTAGATATCCAGATACCATCCAAACCGACCTCGATGGCTTTGTCAGCATCCTTTGGATGTAGAATTCCTTTTATTAGCACGGGACCATCCCAATAGGCCTTTAATGCTTTACAGTAATCCCAATCTAAAGTACCTCCTAATCGATTGCCAACAAAACCACTAACAAATTTAAAATCAGTTTGTTCAGTATAATCTTGAAGAGTTCGAAGCCTTGGCAACCCTCTGCGCAACGTATGATAAGTCCAAAACGGTTTCTTTATCCCATCCCATATTAGACCAGCTGTTATTTTTGGTGGCATACGCATTCCAGCTCGTTTTGTACGCTCGCGACGACTGGCCATTGGTACATCTGCTGTCACCACTAGGGTATGAATTCCTGATTGCTTTGCCCTGTCCAACAGTGCAAAGGCTAGTTCTAAAGACTTAGGTGGATATAATTGAAACCACCCTTGCTGTCCAACTACAGGACCAATGCGCTCAGGTGTTTCAGTGGCAACGGTACTAAGGCAAAATGGAATTTGAAGTCTATTTGCCGCTTTTGCAAGGATAAGCTCAGCTTCAGGCCAAATAAGACCAGTTAATCCTACTGGTGCTATACCAATAGGACTAGGATAGTGCCTATCAAACAATGTAGTACTGATATCAGCTTCTAAATGTCCTTTACAAAATCGTGGTTTAAATTGAACATTTTTAAAAGCCTGTCTATTGCGCTCTAATAAAGCTTCGTCACCTGTTCCAGACTCCAAATACTCCCATGCAACATGAGGTATTCTTTTCTTTGCTTCTCTGGCCAAATCCTCTATGGCAGGAAACTGATTAGAATACTGAGTTAGGTACTTTTGGTAAGACATTAAAGCAAATTAAAGACAGATTTATTCCATCCATTTTAGACTGCCATAGTCTTCTATTCTTATTTGTTTGCCTCGTGTTGAAATTAAGCCTTCCTTTTTAAACTGAGACAAAATTCTTATGGCAGACTCTGTAGCTGTACCCACTATACTTGCATAATCCTCACGAGATATTACTATGCTTAGATAATCTTCATCATCTGTACCAAAGTTATCATGGATGTACATCAAAATCTCTGCCATTCGACGCTTCACGGACTTCTGGGCCATATTCACCAAAGACTGATCCGATTCCTTTAAGTCGTGGGCCATTTCGCGTAAAACATCCATTGTGAATTTCGGATTTTTAGACAAATCCTCCATGATTTCGCTCTTTGGAATAAAGCACATCTCCATGTCGTTAAGTGCAACAGCACTAAGATTTGTCTTCTGCTCCGTTACTAAAGAACGTTTGCCCAACAAACCTCCTTTAACAACAAGTTTCACAACCTGATCCTTTCCGTTTTCACTTAACTTTGTTAATTTACAGACACCCGATTTAACACAATAAACCCCATTGAGTGTCTCTCCTTCTTCAAAAATTACCTGACCTTTTTTGAAGAATTTTCCTGTTTTACATGCCGAAACTCTAACGAGCTCCTCTCTTGTTAAGGATTTTAATGAATTAAATTCCCTAACAATGCATGATTCACATTTACTCATACCGATTTCATTAGTTCTATAAAGGTATGAAAAAAGCTGATAATTATCATCTTTTATATGTTAAGGATATATCACTTTTGTAATTGGGTATTAATGAGCAAATTATATTATGGAAAACAAGACCTGTTTTCATTGTGGTGATAACTGTGGTGACCATCCTATTTTATTTCAAGAAAAATCATTTTGCTGTAATGGCTGTAAAACAGTATTCGAAATATTCAGCGAGAATGATCTGACCTGCTATTACGATTTGCAGAACGCACCTGGTGCTATCCCAAAAGAGATTGAAGGCAAGTATGATTTTCTATCTCAGGAGAACATCATTGAAAAACTTACAGAATTTAGAGGCGATGCTGTTGAAATCGCGACACTTTATATTCCCCATATTCATTGTAGTTCGTGTATCTGGATTCTTGAAAACCTAAATAAGCTCAACCCAAATATCGCAGCATCTCAGGTAAATTTTGGAAAGAAAACTGTAAGAGTCACCTATAATTCTGAGACTACCGATTTAAAATCCATTGTTATATTATTAAGCTCTATAGGTTATGAACCCTACATTAGTTTAGACGATTTTGAATCTGGTAAAAAACACATTAACCGAACACTCATTTACAAACTTGGAGTCGCGGGTTTTGCCTTTGGAAATATTATGTTCTTGTCTTTCCCAGAGTATTTTGAAATTAATGAATTTTGGTTAGAAAAATACAAGCATTTTTTTAGGTGGCTCATGTTTGCATTAGCCGTTCCTGTGGTATTTTATTCTGCCCAGGATTATTTTATTTCTGCATTCAAAGGTCTAAAAGCAAAACTTTTGAATATTGATGTACCCATAGCCCTAGGTGTTTCAGTACTCTTTATTAGAAGTACGGTTGAAATCGCATTTGATTTAGGGTCTGGTTTTTTTGATAGTCTAGCCGGACTGGTATTCTTTCTTTTAGTAGGGAAATTTTTCCAGCAAAAAACCTATAATTTCCTTTCTTTTGAGCGCGATTATAAATCCTATTTCCCGATTGCCATCACAAAAATTGACAGAGATGGCAGCGAAAATGCCATTCAAGTCTATGATATTAAAAAAGGAAACCGTTTATTAATTAGGAACGAAGAATTAATTCCTGTAGATGGCATATTGATCAATGGAAGGGCAAAAATAGACTATAGCTTTGTTACCGGTGAATCTCAAACTGTTTCAAAACAATCTGGAGATAAGCTTTTCGCAGGAGGCAAACAAACAAATGGAGTTATTGAACTCGAAGCTCTTAAATCTGTTGAACAGAGTTATCTCACTCAGTTATGGAGCAATGATGTATTCAATAAGAATAAAGAAGATGACTTTACCAATATTACCAATGCTATCAGCAAACATTTCACTATAGCTATTCTTACTATTGCTATTATAGCAACAAGCTATTGGCTATTTACTGATGCAAGTAAAGCTATGAATGTCTTTACGGCGGTGTTGATTATTGCCTGCCCTTGTGCCATTGCGCTTTCCGCTCCATTTACTTTTGGAAATCTGTTGCGCATTTTTGGAAAACTGAAGTTCTACATTAAAAATGCTAGTGTTATTGAACAACTAGCTCGAATTAACACCGTGATTTTTGATAAAACTGGGACTATAACCTCTAATCAAAACAGCCATGCAGAATATGATGGTGACCGACTATCCGAGTCTGAAAGCTTAGTACTGAAGAATTCACTACGCGGATCCAATCATCCATTGAGTAGGACTTTATATAATATCCTAGAAGAACACAACATTATCACTCTCGATCAGTTTGAAGAGCATGTTGGTAAAGGTATTGAGGCCAAACACAACAATCTACATCTAAAAGTCGGATCTGCAACTTT
>NZ_JANQIM010000030.1 GCF_028282165.1 Winogradskyella sp.
TTGAAGATTTCGAATTACGAGTTGAAGCCAGAAAACGTGAAAAGTACTTGAAATCTGCTGCGGGAAGACGATGGCGAAAAAATAATTTGGGGCATTAGCTCAGCTGGCTAGAGCGCTACGCTGGCAGCGTAGAGGTCATCGGTTCGACTCCGATATGCTCCACATCAAGTAGAACACCTGAATGTAAGTTCGGGTGTTTTCATTTTGAAAATAGTTAAAATTTTTCGCGGTTTTTCGGAATGAAAACAACTGTATCACAAGTGATACGAGGTGTTCTATTTGCAGAAGTTATGTTCTTTCGGATGAACGAAGTTACTCCGATATGCTCCACAAGTAATAACAAGGCTTCACAGCGGTGTGAGGCTTTTTTGTTTATAAGTAATCTATTATAATTGAAAAAGGTTATGCTGGCTGAAGCACTTTTGGTACTATAGCTTTATTACGACGATTGAGTACCATCAGGAAGACAATGATAAGAAAAATCACTGCACCAAAAATAAAAACCAGAGTCTCAACTTTCTCAAAAAGAATACCGCCGATAATCAACCCAAACATACTGGCAAAACTTCCCATGGACGTGCCATATCCTTGAATAGCACCTTGTGTTCTTTTGGTGCCTAACGATGATAGCATTGCCAAAAAACTGGGCCACATTAAACCATTACCGAGTGATAATAAAGTATTAGCACTATATAAAACCCATAGGTTTTTCTTTGAAAGGAGAAAAAAGCTCAATGCTAACAGTAAAGCACCAACAATGACTAAAGATTGACTAGACATTCGTTTTGAAAGTAGGCTTAGCAATGGTCCTTGAACTACGATCATTATTAAACTCGAATAGGCGAGGAAAATTCCCAAATCAATTGCGGACCATTGCAATATGTTACTGGCATAAATAGGCAATCCAGCATAAAAAAGACTAAACGCAAAAAACGTAAAAAAGTAAATGGCATATAGCACCGTTACCCCTTCAATTTTTATAATCTGCTTAAAACCCTTGCTAGATTCCAGTTGCGTTTCTTCGCTTCCTTCGGTATAACAATCCTTGTGTTCAACCTGAAAAAAACGACGCATATTTTTGAAAGAAACACCACCTGTATCTACGATGCAAGGTACACTTTCTTTAAGTCTAAAATTAATGACGACAATAGCAATCAAGGAAATTAAGGCAGCAAGTAGCAACGGCAGCACTTCACCTAGCAATGTGGCTGCCAATAAGCCAGAAAATGCTGGTCCAATAACAAAACCTAAACTTGTGGAAGCTCCCATTTTTCCAAAATTTCGATTGCGATCCTCATCTGTTGAAATATCGGACATATAGGCATTGGCTACCGAAATATTGCCTCCAGTAAAGCCATCAAAAATACGTGCTAAAAAAATAACAATTAGCGGTAAGGTCATTGCGTAAGATCCTGTAAGGCCATTGTTTTGTTCCCACAATGTGGTTTCTGGCAACATAAAAGCCAGAAGGAATAAAGACCAAGCCAAAAAAGTACCTATCTGTGAAATGATCAATACTTTTTTTCTCCCAATCTTATCCGATAAGCGCCCTAAAATAGGTGCACCTATAAACTGAAAAAATGGATATGTGGCTCCAAGAATACCATAAATAAAACCATTTCCACCGAAGTCTGTTACAATAAAAATGAGAATAGGAATGACCAAACTATAGCCTAATATTCCAATAAAATTGACGAGTAGGATAGGGAATATATTAGACTTAAAGAATGATAACAAGTGATAAGTATTTTCTATTCGTTTAAAGATAATTAAAAAAACGACCTCAATCTCTTGAAGTCGTTTTAAACTATTGTTATTTGAATACCTTGGTTTTTTAATTCATTTTATTTAGAAGCGAAATCCATTACTAAGTGTACGATTTTATTTAGTTCATCAGAAAGCACTTCTTTTTCCCAAGGGTGTTTTGCATTAAACACATGGTCTGCACCCTCGATAATTTCGAGTTGACTATCAGGATTCCATTGATGTAGAGCATAAGCTTCATCAATTTTTACAGAGGTGTCATGATCGCCATGGATTATCAAATGCGGAATCTTGAGTCGTTTTTCAGCAGATGCTATATGAAGTCGTTCTTCGTTAGCTTTAAAATCTTCATAAAATTGGTAGTAATGTGGCATTTGCTGTTTTGTTCTGCCATTAAGCACATATTTCACACCATCTTTTTTCCATTCTTCTAAATCGCCAATGGTTGCGGTACGTTTTCCAAAATCACAGACGCTAGCCAGCGTAATAAGGCTTTTAATTCTGGAATCTTCAGAGGCTTTTAGTATCGCTATTCCACCGCCACGGCTATGACCTACCAAAGTGATTTGATTGGGATTTACACTTGGGTGATTTTTAAAGGTCTCTTGAGTCCAATCGATAACATCTGCTAAGTCATCAAGTTCTTTGGTATAGTTGTTATTTCCAAAAGCTTCTAAATCTGGAAAATCAATGGGATTTTCCATAGTGCCTCCATTGTGTGAGAAATTAAACTTTATAAAACAGAAGCCTGTATTGGCAATGCTTTTGGCCATAATATTCCATGCACCCCAATCTTTAAAACCTTTGTAACCATGACAAAAAATGATGATAGATTGCCTAGGTGTATTTTCAGCATAGAACGTATCAATTAGTATTGGTTTTTTGCCTGCTCTATTAAGTATAAAGTTTGTGTCTATGTACATTAGTCAAGTTGGTTTTCAATAAAATCTATATTTGGATTACATATCTCTTCAATAAGCCTATGAAGCTCAATTTCAAAATTGCTGAGTGTATTTTCGTTAACTTGTTGGTCTTTATTTCTGCTATAAATCGATTCTTTTTTTCCAAATTTTAAAAAGCCAGCACTAAGATTTTTAAATGAAATTATACCAGCTTCGATAGGTAATTGAATTTTCTTTTTTTGATGCATCATATGGGCATAACATAAGATTTGAAAGGATTTACTGTATTTATCATAATCTGAAGTTATATCTTCCCAGTTTACAATTTCGACTTTATTTTGTTCTACCTTTCCTGATTTGTAATCAATGATTCTAGTCATACCATTAAATAGGTCGATTCGGTCTACTTTACCTTTAAGTTTTACTGGAAAATCGATGCCTTCAATATTAAGCTCAATAGTTTCATCGGCTTCAATGGCCAAAATTTTAATGGTATTGCCAGTTTTTAAATTTTCGATTTCTGAATCAAGAAAATTTATAATGTAGCGCTTGGCAATTTCAAAAATAATGAGGTTTTTACCAGAAGTAAAATCACCATCCTTATATAACTTTTTAAAGTGATTGGTAATAGTACTCTCAATTTTAGTTTTAAAGTTTTTGAGATGCTCAAGCGTTAAAAAGGATCCCTCTAGAGGTTTATAAAATTCTTCTAAGGTGTTGTGTAATACCGAACCTAAAGTTTTGGCAGCAATATTTTCCTCAACATCTTCAAATTCTTTAATCCCAAGTATTTTCTCATAGTAAAAATCTAAGGGATTTCTAATGTAATTGGTCAATGACGACGGTGATAACCCTTTATTTGAGAGCACTTTTAGCTTATTTAAGATTAGGTCTGTTTTGGTTATGCGTTGTAATTTTTTTTCAATGACCGGTACATTAGGAGAAACAATTGTATGCTTTATTTTATGAATCCCACTTACTTCCAGTTGTGTAATAAATCTACTTTTTTCACCACCTTTAAGCGTATCAATTTCAGTGTTATAGAGAAGATATACATCCTTGGCACGTTGTATAAGTCTATAAAAATGATAGGTGTAAACGGCGTCTTTCTCTTTAAATGTAGGTAGGTTGTTTTCTAATTTTACATCAAAAGGAATAAATGAGTTATTTGTTTTACCAGAAGGAAGTATGCCTTCGTTAACCGAACTTATGATTACCGTTTCAAAATCCAATACACGAGATTCTAGCATTCCCATAATCTGAAGCCCTTCTAGAGGCTCTCCTCTAAAATCTAGTGTTTCGGTCTTTAGTAGATCTTTATATACGCTATATAAGCTTTCAATAGAATTAAGATATTGGTAATTATTGTTAAGCTCAGTCAATTCATTAAATAAAGTATCGAAACGGTACAGGTACTCTAGCTCTAAGTTGTTTGCTTGCTTATTGGCCACAAGGCTTTCTTTTAGCTTTACAATAAGTTTAGAGCAATTGGAAAGAGCTGTTTTCGGGTCATTTTTCCAGGAATCAAACAATAAATCGATAAGACTGTTTATTTGAGCATGAGATATTTTTTTTAACTGGGAAACCGTTATATATACGAGATTATTTCTTTGGATGTAACCTATAATAAAACTCGAAATGTTTCCAGTCGCAGTTTCAAATAAACTATAAATTAACGGGTGAGAAATTATATCTATTACCTCTTTAAAGTAATACCTATCGTTATTGTTTTTATGGCAAGAAAATAGTAGTTCAAATAAAGATGATAAAGGTACTAGCCTTAAGGGCAAACCCATTGTAACATTAATTTGGGTAATATGTTTTGGTATTGAGTTGAGTAGGGGAATTAATAGGTTTTCTTCACCTAATACTATTGCTACATTTTTTAAGTCCTCATTTTGCGAGCTAATATCCTCTAATAACTGTCCTATATATTTTGCCTGTCCGACGAGTTTAGGGATACCTATGGCCTCAATATTTTTCTTATCGCTATAATGCGACGTTATCCAATTAAAAGGGTGTTTTTTAAAATAATTCCATTTGCTTCTATATTCTCTAATAAAGAACCCTGCGCCATGGATAGTGTCATCTATAAAAGCTTTATCGGCATCCCAGTAAATATGGGCAAGATCATTCTGAAGTAGGCCTTGTATAATTTGAGATTCGCAAGTGTTTAGCGCGTTAAAACCTAAAAAAATGTGAGTCCTATGGGAATTGTTTTCGATATAAGCTTCAAGATTTTCTGTTGCTTCTCGATAGATGAGTCCTTGGTATCCTTTTTTATTCTGAAGTAGTAGATCCGTAAATACTTTATAATAAGCTTTAAGATTTTTCCAAAACTTCAAATGGTTTCTTACTAAATCGGTTTGTTCAGTTGTTTCTAAGGACCAGTGATTAAGCTCTTTAATTGCTTGAAGGTAATCAAAAACCGCATTTTGATTTGTATTATAACGGTCTATTTCGTTAAAATCTTGCAATAAAATTTGAGCCCAGCTAGCAAAGGATTCAAAAGGTTCTTGATCTTCCTTTTTCGTATTGTTAAGGTAAGAATTGTAAAGCCAAAATAGCAGATCTGTATTAGATAAACCTTCTAAGCCTGATAATTCTTCTACGAACTCTTCTATACTTAAAATATGAGGTGCAAAAACCGGATTGTCTATTATTTGGGAAAGCTGTTGTTTTAAAAATACGCCGGCACGTTGACTAGGTAGGATAAAAAAAAGATCTTCAAGATTTAAGTCTTTACGTTTAAGGTCTAATAATACCGTTTTTATAAAACTTTCCATTTTATAAAAATAAAAAACGCTCCGAACTTCGGAGCGTTTTTCAATATATTTTGAAGTTGTATTAGTTCTTAAGCTTAACTTCTACACGTCTATTTTCTTTTCTACCTGCTCTAGTTTTGTTATCAGCGATAGGATTATCTTCACCGTAACCAGCAGCAGTTAATCTTTCGGCATCGATTCCATTAGCAATTAAGTAATCTCTAACTGCATTTGCTCTTCTCTCAGATAATGCTTGGTTAGATTTCTTAGAACCAACTGAATCTGTGTGACCCTCGATAGCGAAATCTGCTTTTGGATATTGCTTAAAGATAGCTACCATAGCTTGTAATACTTGGTCAGTTTCTTTTTGGAAAGATGCTCTACCTGTATCGAACAAGATAGTTCTCGCATAGCTATTTAACTCATCGATAACTTCTTGAGTTGGATTAATGATTGGGCATCCGTTGTTAGCAACTTCACCAGCTTCGTTAGGGCATTGATCGTCTTTGTCTAACACACCATCACCATCAGTATCTGGCCAAGGACAACCGTTGTTAGCAGAAGGACCAGCTTCGTTAGGACAGTTATCATCGCCATCTGCAATGCCATCACCATCAGCATCTGGACATCCTCCTAAAGCAGCTAAACCAGCTTCAGTAGGACACTTATCGTCCTTATCTCTGATGCCATCACCATCACCATCAGGGCATCCATTAAATTCAGCTAAACCAGCTGTATTAGGACAATCATCTTTTGAATCTTGAATACCGTCGTTATCAGAATCTGGACAACCGTTGAAGATTTCTAAACCAGCCTCTTCAGGACAAGCATCATCTTGGTCATAGATACCGTCTCCATCCGTGTCAGTGCCACCAAATTTAAAAGTTAAACCTGCTGTATGTTGAAAGTGCTTTGGTAAATAATCTTCGAAAGAATGCTTATATGTTGTATTGAAATTAACACCTAGCTTTTCTGTAAACCAATAAGTTAAGCCTAAAGTACCGTTAAGAGTACCAGCACCTATTTCATCTAACCAAGTGTAACCACCACCAACACCTAAATATGGGTCAACAGATTTTGACTTAATCAAATTCATAAAACTATATGAAACTCTACCATCTATAGCGTAGTAAGTCAAATCGCCCACTCTATTGCTCGTCTCCTCACCAGTAATAGGGTCAGAAATAGAACCAAATTTATCAATTGTATTTATAGATCCAACAGCAGTAAAAGTGAAACCGTCACTGATGTATCTTGAAACAGCAACTGAGGATAGTGAAGGTAAAATATTCCAATGATCGGTTGCATTAAAGAATTCGTCAAAATATTCACCTTGTGGCGCATTTTCTCCTACAGGATATGGGTCAACAGCGTTAATTCCAAGTGTTATAGCCCATGGATTGTTCTTGTCTTGACCATGTGTAGTGCTAAAACTCATGAGAAGCACTGCGACAAAAAGTAATCTGCTAAGATTTTTCATATTCTAATTAATTTTAATTTTAAGTGTTAATTGTTGGCAAATGTAAGTTGTTAAATATTATTAACAAAGACAAATATATAAAAATATTGTTACAACGCCCTAAAATAGTGAGTTTGTAACGATTTTAAATAATATCTAGTTTTTTCCCTACTTTAACAAATGCATTTATGGCTTTATCTAAGTGGTCCTTATTGTGAGCAGCAGAGAGCTGAACACGAATGCGAGCCTTACCTTTTGGGACTACGGGATAAAAGAAACCAATGACGTATACGCCTTCTTCTAACAGCATATTTGCCATGGTTTGTGATAATTTTGCATCGTATAGCATAACAGGTACAATTGCGGAGTCACCATCTATGATATCGAAACCTGCTTCTTTCATTCCTTTTTTAAAGTATTTGGTATTCCAATCTACTTTATCTCGCAAAGAAGTGTCATTTTTGAGCATCTCAAAAACTTTAATTGAAGCACCTACAATTGCAGGAGCTAAAGAATTTGAAAAGAGGTAAGGCCTAGAACGCTGGCGCAAAATTTCAATAATTTCTTTTTTTGCAGTAGTGTAACCTCCCATGGCACCTCCCATTGCCTTACCTAAAGTACCAGTAATGATATCTATTCTTCCTAAAACCCCTTTTTCTTCAAGCGTGCCGATACCTGTTTCTCCGATAAAACCAGTTGCATGGCACTCATCTATCATTACCATGGCATCATACTTATCTGCTAAATCACATATCTTATCTAACGGAGCAACCAAACCGTCCATTGAAAATACGCCATCAGTAACAATAATTTTAAAACGAGCACCATTTTCATTGGCTGCTACCAGTTGTTTTTCCAAATCTTCCATATCATTATTCTGATAACGATACCTTGCTGCTTTACAAAGCCGCACGCCATCAATAATCGAAGCGTGGTTGAGAGCATCTGATATTATAGCATCTTCTTTAGTTAACAAGGGTTCAAAAACACCTCCATTGGCATCAAAGGCTGCAGCATACAATATCGTATCTTCAGTGCCGTAAAAATCGGCGATTTTTTGTTCTAATTCTTTATGAATGTCTTGCGTACCACATATAAAACGTACAGAAGACATTCCAAAACCATGAGAGCTTAAAGTATCTTTTGCAGCTTGAATTACTTCTGGATGTGAGGACAAACCTAAATAGTTATTAGCGCAAAAGTTGAGAACTTTTTGTCCTGTGTTTAATGTAATCTCAGCACCTTGAGGAGAAGTAATAATGCGCTCCTCTTTGAAAAGCCCAGCTTCTTTTATAGACTCAATTTCTTGTTGTAAATGTGTTTTTATATTTCCGTACATGTTATTTTGGTATTAGTAGTAGAGCAAAGATACTATGTATAAATCATACTTCAACTACATCTATTAGGTCATTTATATAAACGACATAAGTGTACTTAATTTTATAATTCATTTCTTCTAAGACAGCGGCATAATTGTTAAGCTGGGATTTATGGGATACCTTTTGTTCTCCTGTTTTATAGTCTATTAAGATAACTTCATTTTTTTTGCCAATATTTATTCGATCTGGTCGTAAAAGTGTACCAGATTTTGTAATGATTTCCCTTTCATTATATATCAGATAATTATCTGAAAAATATGTGCTTAACTTATCGTGTTGCACAATGGCCATCACTAAAGACCTTAGTTTAGGTTCATCAGCTTTCATAATGCTACCAGACACAATTAGATCGCTGAAAGCAAAATCAATATCCTGAATGGTTTTGATCTTGGATAAGACGAGATGAATTAGATTGCCACGTTCTATGGCCTTTTCTTGTTTTGTATCCCAAAGTTGACCAGTTTTAGTGATGATACTCAAGTTATGAGCCTCCCTAGGAACAGAAATAAGATCAAGGCTTTTTGTGTTATGTTTCTTTTCTTCCTTGACTATATTGGCATCTAATATTCCAAAACTGTACGATAATTGATGATCTGTCCATATTGCCATGTCCTTTAGATAGGATATAAACATACCTGAATAGGTGTTACTGTTGACATTTCCTTTGGAGTCAATATTGTATTTAGAAATAATAAAAAGCCCTAGGCTTGCCCTTGTTAGTGTTACATACAATAAATTGATATTATCGAGTTCTAATTGAGATTGATGTGTTTCGTGGATCAGCTTTCCAGTTTCTCCAAAATGCACTATATCTTTATTGTAATTAAGCAATAGCGTTTCAAAACCCATGTAATCCAACTCATTGACAGGAAACCAAATTTTTGGCTCTAACTCTCTGTAAATATTGAGATCGGCAAAAGGAAATATTACAATGGGAAATTCTAAACCTTTGCATTTATGGATGGTCATTATCTGAACAGCATTGATATAACCGGGCGATACTATGCTTAGTCTATCTTTTTCCTTTTCAAAATATTCAATAAAGGTGCTTAAATCTGAATTTTGCCTTTGAGTAAACTCCAAAACAAGGTCTAAATAATACTGAAGATAAGCGTCAGAGGTATTGTTAAGGTCAAAGGCTCTGATGAGATGCTCTATCAAATCATAAAGCGGTAAGCGCAAAAGGCTATTCTTATCCAAAAAAACATTTAGGCTTTTCAGACTTAGAAATAAATCTTCAATGCTTGATTTAAGATGAGTTTCAAAAAATAAATGCTTGTCTTCAATATTATATCGCTCTGCTAAGAATGACAAAACATCAATCTTTAGACTATGGTTACTAGGCTGAAGTAATAATTTTAAAACTGAATCTATGAATTGAACTTTATCGGAGTTCTTTAAAAGCAAGGTTTCAGACGATGTAATGTTTATACCCTTTTCATTGAGATAATTGGCAATAATGATACCTTCTTTTCGTTTTCTCACAATAACACAAATATCTTGCGCCAGATATCCTTTTTTATAACATTTTTGGATGGTGTCGTACACCTTTCTTGCATACATTTCGTTTTCATTGTCTTCTCTAGAACTATCTAAAAACTCAATATTTATATAGCCCTCATGGTCTTTATGGAATTGTTGTTTTGAGTTCTGGTATAAATTGGCATAATCACCATTACTGAAATAGTTTTTGCTTAAGTACTGAAAGAATTTGTTGTTAAAGTTTATAATTTCTCTTGCACTTCTATAATTAGTATCTAGAGTTAAGACTTCAGCTTTCGCTTGAAAAGGATTTGTTGTTTTATTATAGAGATTTATAAACTGTTCTGCAACCCCTCCACGCCATCTGTAAATAGCTTGCTTAGCATCACCAACCAACATGGCGGAGCCGCTAGATGCTGAGAGTGCATTATCTAGTAGTGGGACTAAATTTTCCCATTGCATTTGTGAAGTGTCCTGAAATTCGTCAATAAAGAAATGCCTAAATTTCTCGCCCAATCGCTCATAAATAAAAGGGGTGGGCTGATCCTTTATTTCATTACTTATGATTTTATTGAATTCGGATATAAGTATTTTGTTCTGCTCTTCTTTGAGAAGTTTTAACTCATTCTGAATGGCATTTAATACTGAAAGCGGCGTTAGATTTTTATAGGCTTCTTTAAGAAGTTTGTACTCAAAAATATATTCTTTTTGGGTTTTATAGTTTGTTTCTATTTCTGGGAGTAAAGTTTCAATAGCACTAATTATATAATCATCGAGCTTACCTGAATATAGCCCCTTTCGGTTCTCGATGTTTTCACCAAGTTTATTGTTATAAAGACCTTTAAGTTCTAAGTTTGACGCCTTAACAAAATGGTTGGGCAACGTACTTCTAGTAAAATCAGAATGCTCTAGCCCTGCTTCCGAAATTAAGTCTAGGGTCTTTTGAGCAATACCTTTTATTTTATGCTCTAATGTTTTGATTTTTTTTTGAACTTTGGCTTTTAAAGCTTTAAAGTCAGCAATGGTTTTGTGTTTTAAAGTTTCGAGTGCTGGCAGATCGTTTTCACTTACCAATAGTTTAGCTATTTTTCTAAAGTCGTAACTTATATCCCAACTTTTGTCGTCGTCTGTTTTCTCTATGGCAAAATCAACTAGGCTACTCGTTAATGTTTTATCGCTTCCGGCTTTTGATATTAAGCTGTCGACAGCTTCATTAAGTAAACGATCCTCTTCTAACTCTACTTCAAAATTTACAGGAAGCTTTAAATCGTGAGCAAAGGTTCTTATGACTCTATGTGTAAATCCGTCTATAGTAGAAATATCAAAGGCTCCGTAATTGTGAATAATATGATCTAATATGATTTTTGATTTACTATGAAGATGTTCAGGGGAGATAGAGAGTTCTTCGCAAATTGCACTGAACATCGCATGGGGCTCGGTAAGGCTTTCTTGTTCAGAAAATAATTTGAGCATATCAATAATACGTTCTTTCATTTCACCTACTGCTTTATTAGTAAAAGTGATGGCTAAAATGTGCTTAAAATGTTCGAAGTTTTGGGATAGAACAAGTATCTTAATAAAGGACTTGGCAAGCGTAAAAGTTTTACCACTGCCAGCAGATGCGTTGTATATTTTAAAAGTAGAACTCTGCAAAAGAAAAATTTTATACCAAAATAGGTAATCTTAATAATTTATTTAGAACATCTTGAACTCAAAATCGTAAATTTGTTAAAGTTAAATTACTAATACTTAAAACATAATATTATGGCTTTTGAATTACCAAAATTAAAATACGCTTACGATGCTTTAGAACCACATATTGATGCACGTACAATGGAAATACACCATTCTAAACACCACAATGGCTATACCACAAAGCTAAATGCAGCAATAGAAGGAACAGATTTAGAAGGAAAGTCTATCGAAGATATTTTAACCAATTTAGACATGAATAATTCTGGTGTAAGAAATAATGGAGGAGGTTTTTACAACCATTCATTGTTTTGGGATGTTATGAATCCTGAAGACAGAGGTTATTTATCTGGGGAATTAAAAGATGCTATTGAAGCAGAATTTGGCTCTAAAGACGCATTTGTTGAAGCATTTTCAAAAGCTGCTGCTACACAGTTTGGGTCTGGTTGGGCATGGTTATGTGTACACAAAGGAGGAAAAGTCGAGGTATGTTCTACACCAAATCAAGATAATCCGTTAATGCCTGGAGTTACTTGTGGAGGAACACCAATTTTAGGATTGGATGTTTGGGAGCATGCTTACTATTTAAATTATCAAAATAGACGACCAGATTATATTGCAGCGTTTTTTAAAGTAATCAACTGGAACGAAGTTGAACGTCGTTATGCTGAAGCAAAATAATTTATACTTTATAACAGTAAAAATCCAAGCTGAAAGGCTTGGATTTTTATGCTTTAAAATGAAAAAAGGTGAACAGAGAGTTCACCTTTTTTGCCCCAAATCTACCATAAACTTAACCTACTTATGTTATGGTGAATCAAATATAAGTTTACATTAATTTAACTATTAAATTTTTTGGATAAACGACCTATATATTAGTCTAAGCGTGGAAACTGTACAAACAATAGGCTATTAACATAAAAAAAGAGTCTTTTATTTATAAAAAACGACTTAAAGTGATACTTTAACTAACTCTATAAAAAAAGGTGAACACTGTTCACCTTTTTTTGCCCCAAATCTACCATGAACTTAACCTACTTATGTTATGGTGATACCAATGTAAATGTTATTTGTTAAAATGATACATATATTGGATGAAATGCATTTTTCTTGGGCAAAATGCACATTTTTTCGGATTAAACGCTAATTAGTACGCACGTTCCTTATTTCCTTCATAGAAATTTATAAAGGCTCGATTGACTACTCTATTGCCTCCATCCGTAGGATAATTGCCTGTAAAATACCAATCTCCTAAATTTTTAGGGCATGCCTTGTGGAGATTTTCAACGGGTTGAAAAATTATTTTTACTTCGGCATTAACGGTGTCATCGCTCAGTAGCTCAGATATTTTATCAGATATTTGCTCGTCGGAAAAATTGTCATAAATCTCCTTAACATAATTCACAACGTTTTTATCCTTTAAATCTACTTGATTTAGGCATTTTTGATATACATCCTTAACGATGTGATATTGGTTATTGTCCTTTAACAATTCTAAGGCAGCTCTAAAAGCAACTAAACTCTCGAGATTGGCCATATCTATACCGTAACAGTCTGGATAACGGATCTGTGGTGCCGAAGAAACAACAATAATCTTTTTTGGGTTAAGTCTGTCCATCATTTTAATAATACTCTTCTTAAGGGTTGTTCCTCTTACGATACTATCGTCAATGATTACTAAATTATCTGTAGGCTTTATAACGCCATAAGTTACATCGTAAACATGTGCAACCAAATCATCTCTACTACTGTCTTCGGTAATAAATGTTCTTAGCTTAACGTCTTTAATGGCTATTTTCTCTATACGTGGCCTCTCGGATAGTATTTCTTCTACTTTTTTGGCCGATAGCTCTCGCCTGCCCCTAAGAAGAGTCTGCGTCTTTTTATGATTAAGATGCTCTTCAACAGTATCAATCATACCAAAAAAAGACGTTTCGGCAGTATTAGGGATATACGAAAAAACGGTATTTTGGGTATCGTTTTCAATAGCTTCAAGCACTTTGGGCATTAACAATCTTCCGAGTTCTTTTCGTTCTTTATAAATTTCGGCATCACTTCCCCTTGAGAAATAGATACGCTCAAAAGAGCATGCTTTCCTTTCTAGGGGCTCAAGTATTTCTTTGACTTCTGTTATGCCAGATTTTTTTGTGATGATAGCGTGTCCCGGATCCAATTCAACGACTTCCTCAAAAGGAACATTGAAGACCGTCTGAATAACAGGGCGCTCAGAGGCGACTACAACAATTTCATCGTCTTTGTAATAATATGCGGGTCTAATACCAGCAGGGTCTCTCAATACAAATGAATCTCCATGTCCTAGTAAACCTGCCATAGCATAACCACCATCCCAGTTTTTGGCAGCACGTTTTAAAATTTTACTCAGTTTTAATCGTTCTGCAATTAAAGGAGAACATTCAATTTTAGAGTAACCTTCTCGCTTTAGATCCTTATAGATCTTAGCAACGGCATCGTCTAAAAAATGACCGATCTTTTCCATTACGGTTATGGTATCTGCCTTTTCCTTAGGGTGTTGCCCTATATCAACCAAGTTATTGAAAAGTTCATTAACATTCGTCATGTTAAAATTACCAGCGACAATTAGGTTTCTATGCATCCAGTTGTTTTGCCGTAAAAAAGGATGAACGCTTTCTACACTGTTTTTACCAAACGTGCCATATCGTACATGACCCAACAACAACTCGCCAATGTATGGAATGTTTCTTTTCTGAAGTGCAACATCATCTTTGTATTCTGGATGTTTTGTCATTTCATCATTGATACGCTCATTCATTTGCGAAAAGATATCTTGTATGGGTTGCTGGGCAATAGAGCGTATTCTACTTATATACCGCTCGCCTGGTTTTGTATCTAGTTTTATACTGGCAAAACCTGCGCCATCTTGCCCCCGATTGTGCTGCTTCTCCATCATTAGGTACATTTTATTTACACCATAAAATGCACTTCCGTATTTTTCTTTGTAGTATTCTAATGGTTTTAAAAGTCTAATCAGTGCTATTCCGCACTCATGTTTTAAAGCATCACTCATGTTTTTTAATAAAAAAACGCACTCAAGATAGAGCGCGTTGGTTTATGTTAATTTTATATCAAATTGGGTTAGACTCTTAAATTGGTCTAAGCGTTTACGTATATCGGCTGCGGATAAATTTTTCATACGCTCTGTACCAAATTTCTCTACACAAAAGGATGCAAGAGTAGAGCCATATATTACAGCGGTTTTTAAATTCTCAAACGAATAATCGCCTGTTTTTGCTAGATAGCCTGCAAAACCACCAGCAAAAGTGTCGCCAGCACCGGTAGGGTCAAAGACTTCTCTTAATGGCAAAGCTGGGGCGTAAAACACATTATCTTCGTTAAATAACAGGGCACCATGCTCACCTTTTTTTATAACTACAAATTGCGGTCCCATTTCGTGAATTTTCTGAGCGGCAGTTACCAAGGAATATTCACCAGTCAATTGTCTTGCTTCTTCATCATTAATGGTTATAACATCAATGTACTTCATAACATTATGCAAGTCTTCAAGAGCATTGTCCATCCAAAAATTCATGGTATCTAAAATCACCATGTTTGGTGTTGTTGTCATCTGTTCTAAAACACTCATCTGGGTAATAGGATGGAGGTTTCCTAGCATCACCACATCAGAATTACGATAACCCTCTGGAACTACTGGATTAAAATCTGCAAGTGTGTTTAACTCCGTCACTAAAGTATCCCTTGAGTTCATGTCATTGTGATATCTACCACTCCAAAAAAATGTTTTACCACCTTCAACAATTTCTACACCGTCAATATTGACACCTCTACTCGTTAAGAGATCTAAATAATCTTGTGGAAAGTCATCACCGACAATGGAAACCGCGGCAGAATCTATTCTAAATTGAGATGCGGCCAGACCAATAAAAGTAGCCGCACCACCAAGAATTTTGTCAGTTTTACCAAAAGGAGTCTCTATAGCATCAAATGCTAAAGTTCCGACAATAACTAATTTACCCATTAGAGCAAGTTTGAATTAAGCCGCAAAAGTACATAAAATATATTCCTTATAAAAAACGTAAATAGCAAATCATTGCGGTTATTTTCTTCCAAAATCTGCTGGGATTTCCCCCCAAGCCTTAGTTTCCCATTTTACAATAGTTGTTGAATATGTATTAGTCTTAAGCCATTTCACCGCTCGGTCGACCAATTCAAATAAATCTTTGTTTTTTTCACTACGTTCTAGCTTTGAATTACATGACCTTTTGCGAACCCAACTCATTGCTGTTCTAGAGTCTGTATAGATAATGCGATTGCTATTATGTTGCTTTAAAAACGCCAAACCATGGACTATAGCTAAAAACTCTCCTATATTATTGGTACCTTCTTCGAAAGGGCCTTGGATAAATAACTGTTTTTTGGTTTTGGTATCAACGCCTCTATATTCCATTTTGCCAGGGTTGCCACTAACAGCGGCGTCGACACAAATAGAGTTGAGGTTGGGTTGCCCTATTTTTTCGAGTTGTTCTTCAGAAAGTTCGCTTTTAAAGGATTTAGATTTACCTATATAATCTTTAGGGCCTTCTTTATACGCCTTTTTTGCAGCTTCAAATGATGAGAATGATTTGTATTGCGCACCTTTGAAGTCTTTGATCTGTGCTTTGCAATCGTCCCAGGATTCAAAGACCCCAGTATGATGTCCTTTCCAAACGGTGTAGTATTTTGTTTTCTTTTTTTTTGACATTGATCTTGATACGAATGTTCACAAGTTCATTAAATTGATCTTGATACGAATTTCACTAATGTTTTGGTTTCAGTAATCGGTTTATTTGTTTGTCATTCCTGCGTAGGCAGGAATCTACTTCATTAATTCTTTTAACTCGAATTACACGAATTTGCACTAAATGCTTATAAACTTAGGCATACCAATATACTTTATGTTGTCTTTCCCATCTTTCAAAATTTGCTCTAAATGATGTTAGTTCCAGTTGAGCGCAGCGAAGTATCGAGAACTACGTTTACTTTAATAGCGTTTCAACAACTATCGGAAAATGCGCCATTTCCAGTTCATGAATTTTAGCTGCGACATCTTCGGCAGAGTCTGTAGGTAAAACCTCGCATTTTGTTTGAAAAATAATGGCGCCCTCATCATAATTTTCATTAACAAAGTGAACAGTAATACCTGTTTCAGTTTCTTTATTGGCAACTACCGCATTATGAACATGCATCCCATACATACCTTTTCCACCGTATTTTGGTAAAAGTGCTGGATGAATATTAATGACTTTATTTTTAAATTCATTTAAAATGAATTCGGGAAACTTCCAAAGAAACCCAGCCAATACAATTAAATCTGGCTGCGAAGCCTTTAGAATATTAAGGACATCATTTGACTTAGAAAACGCTACTCTGTTGAAAGATAGAGCACTAACCTTCAGAATTTTACATCGTTCTAAGACTTTGGCATAAGGATTGTTAGTCAATACCTGAATAACAGACGCATTATCGTTGTTTTGAAAAAACTTAATTAAATTTTCAGCATTTGTCCCACTTCCGGACGCAAAAATTACAACACGTTTCATTTACAGGTATATTGGTTCATTATTCAAAACAAAAAAAAGAATAATAATTTACAATTAGACGCAAATAAAAAATACTTCTGTCGATTTATTGGTATTAAAAGGCACATTTTATCGGTAAAGATGATTTTTAAAATAAAGTTTTTTATTTTTGCGGTCTAATTAAAACTTAAAATTAAAAGATTATGTCAGACATTGCATCAAGAGTAAAAGCGATTATCGTAGACAAATTAGGTGTTGATGAAAACGAAGTTGTAACTGAAGCAAGCTTCACAAACGACTTAGGTGCAGATTCATTGGATACTGTAGAATTAATCATGGAATTTGAAAAAGAGTTTGATATTCAAATCCCAGACGATCAAGCTGAGAACATTGCAACAGTTGGTCAAGCTATCTCTTATATAGAAGAAGCAAAATAAGACTTTATTTTTATGGAATTAAAGCGAGTAGTAGTTACTGGTTTAGGTGCACTTACACCAATTGGCAATACCAAAGATGAATATTGGGATGGTCTTGTTAATGGAAAAAGTGGCGCTGCCCCAATTACGTATTTTGATGCTGAAAAGTTCAAAACGCAGTTCGCTTGTGAAGTAAAAAATTTTAATGTTACTGACTTTATTGATAGAAAGTTAGCGCGTAAAATGGATAAATTTTCGCAGTATGCTATGGTGGCTTCAGATGAAGCTATTGCAGATGCGAATCTAGATCTAGATACAATAAACAAATATAGAGTAGGAGTTATTTGGGGAGCTGGAATCGGTGGTCTTGAAACCTTTCAGGAAGAAGTCCTTAATTATGCTAAAGGAGACGGAACTCCAAGATTTAACCCGTTCTTTATCCCAAAAATGATCGCGGACATTGCACCAGGAAATATTTCTATAAAACATGGCTTTATGGGGCCAAATTATACAACGGTTTCGGCGTGTGCATCTTCTGCAAATTCACTAATCGATGCACTAAACACTATCCGTTTAGGACATTGTGATGTTATCATTACCGGTGGAAGTGAAGCTGCAGTTACTATTGCAGGTATGGGAGGTTTTAATGCCATGCATGCAATGTCTACAAGAAATGATAGTCCTGAGACCGCCTCAAGACCATTTGATGCTAATCGCGATGGTTTTGTGTTGGGTGAAGGAGCAGGTGCTATTATTCTTGAAGAATACGAGCATGCTAAAGCCAGAGGTGCTAAAATCTATGCTGAGGTCATTGGAGGTGGATTGTCTTCTGATGCCTACCATATGACAGCGCCACATCCAGATGGAATTGGTGTTGTTGCAGTAATGAAAAATTGTTTAGAAAATGCTGGCTTAAATCCAGAAGATGTAGATCATATCAATACACACGGCACATCTACACCATTAGGGGATGTAGCCGAATTAAAGGCTATATCCGAAGTATTTGGCAGCCATGCTAAGAATATCAATATTAATTCTACCAAGTCTATGACAGGTCATTTGTTGGGAGCAGCTGGAGCTATTGAGGCCATTGCTTCTATTTTGGCCTTAGAAAATGGTATCGTACCACCTACAATTAACCACGAAACGGTTGACGATAACATAGACCCAGAATTAAATTTAACGCTTAACAAAGCTCAGAAACGAGATATTAAAGTCGCAATGAGTAATACATTTGGATTTGGCGGTCACAACGCTTGTGTATTATTTAAAAAGCTAGATTAAATCCCGAATGAGTTTCATTCGTAACATATTAAAAAATTCCCGTACTCAAACAGACGGGAATTTTTTTTTACAATTAAAAAAAATCCTTGGATTTAAACCAAAATCCAAGTCACTTTATATAAAAGCCTTTACCCACCGTTCTATGAATATTAAGGACAAAAAAGGCAACCCAATTAATTATGAGCGATTGGAGTTTGTTGGTGATGCCATGATAAGTTCTGTGATTGCAGCTTATTTATACGAACAAGTCCCTCACGGAGATGAAGGCTATCTCACAAAAATGCGGTCTAAAGTAGTGAGTAGAGAACACCTCAACGAACTTGGAAAAGAACTAAATCTTATAGACCTTGTGCAAAGTAGAATCCCTAAATCTAATTTTGGCAATAATATTCATGGCAACTTGTTTGAAGCTTTAGTTGGAGCAATTTATCTTGACAAAGGCTATAAAATTTGCGAAAATTTTCTGTACAAACGTGTTATTAACCCTCACGTAGATATCGAAACTTTAGAAGGTAAGGTTATTAGTTACAAAAGTTTACTTATAGAATGGTGCCAAAAGGAGAAAAATACTTTTGACTACGAGGTTTATGAGGATACAGGAAATGATGAGTTAAAACACTTTTCCGTTAAGCTTAGTATCAATGATAAAGTGGTGTCTAAAGCAAGGGCAACTTCCAAGAAGAAAGCAGAAGAAAAAGCATCAAAGCGTGCATTTTTTGCATTTCAGAAACAAATCACCAAGCATATCTAATTGTATCGATATTCAGATTTATCTTAAAACCTATTCAACTACAACGTTTTCGTAAGTTTTGTGGGGCAAGATTAACCAAAAGTTGACATAATCAACCCATTATTATACTATATTTACCACTCAAAGTTGTAACTGTATGGCTTTACATAAACTTCTTGTTGATGATTTTTATGACGACACCTACAAACTTATTGCGATTCATTGTGGGCTTGAAGATTACCGTTTGGCTTATTTACTCAACCAAAGTTTAGAACTTAATTTAAAGCGAAAATCTGATGATTTAGACTTTGAATATTTGAAGTCGTCATACAGCATTTTTGAATGGAATAATGCCTCTCAATACGTAACTTGGAATTTAGTGTCTAACATTTGTAAGAAAGAAGAGGATAGTTTATACAGCACTGGGTTGTTTCAGTCTAAAGAAAAAGTGATGAAAACCTTTAATCTTGTTCCTGAATATAAGAACGTAGATTACTTTATTAAGATCTCTGATGAAATACAGAATATTAATGAAAAATTAGTTTTGAATAAACTGCAGAATATTCCACAGATTGTAACAAGTTACTCGGTTAATCCATCACAAATAAAATCAAAAGACCATTTAATTTTTTGAATTGATGTCAAATAAAAAAACAAAAATAGTAGCCACTTTAGGCCCTGCAACAAGCAATAAAGAAATCTTAAAGGCAATGCTAGAGGAGGGCGCCAATGTCTTTAGAATCAATTTTTCACATGCAGATTATAGAGATGTCGAAGAACGGGTTAAAATAATAAGAGAACTCAATGAGGAGTACGGTTACAATGCATCAATCTTGGCAGATCTTCAAGGGCCAAAATTACGCGTTGGTACTATGAAAGGCGACGTTATCGTTAATGAAGGGGACGAGATTATTTTTGCTACAGGAGAACGCTTTGAAGGTACCAAAGAACGCGTTTATATGACATATGAGAACTTTCCTCAAGACGCAAAGCCAGGTGAACGAATTTTATTGGATGATGGTAAGCTGATTTTTGAAGTCGTTTCCACAGATGGAGAATCTGAAGTTATAGCAAGAGTACTTCAAGGCGGACCTTTAAAATCCAAAAAGGGTGTTAATCTACCGAATACTAATATCTCCCAGCCAGCTCTGACCGAAAAAGATATAGACGATGCCATTTTTGCTATAGGTCAGCGTGTCGATTGGATAGCTTTGTCTTTTGTAAGACATGCTGAAGATCTAATGCAATTGGAAGAATTAATTAAAGAACATAGCGATCATAAAATTCCTATAATTGCAAAAATAGAAAAGCCGGAAGCCGTTGAGAATATCGATAAAATTGTAGCCTATTGTGATGGTATGATGGTAGCTCGTGGTGATTTAGGTGTGGAGATCCCCGCCCAGGAAGTACCACTTATCCAGAAGCAATTGGTTTTAAGAGCTAAGCGTGCTAGAATACCTGTAATTATTGCTACACAGATGATGGAAACTATGATTACAAGCTTAACCCCAACACGTGCCGAGGTTAATGATGTCGCTAACTCAGTAATGGATGGTGCTGATGCGGTAATGCTTTCGGGCGAAACATCTGTTGGGCAATATCCAGTACAGGTGATCAGACAGATGGCCAATATTATCCGTAGTGTTGAAGATTCTCCATTGATACAAGTACCGCAATCCCCGCCACATATCCGTACTAAGCGCTATATTACAAAATCGATTTGTTATCATGCCGCAAATATGGCCAATGAAATTAATGCTAAAGCTATTTCTACTTTAACCAATAGCGGATATACGGCTTTCCAAATTTCTGCCTGGAGGCCAAAAGCACATATTTTGGTTTTTACGTCTAACACAAGAATTCTAACACAATTGAGTTTACTTTGGGGCGTAGAAGCATTCTATTATGATAAGTTTGTAAGTACGGACGAAACCATAGAGGATGTTAATGCTATTGCCTGTAAAAAAGGGTATTTAGAGGTTGGCGATATGTTGATAAGTTTAGCTGCAATGCCAATACAGGCTAAGGGTATGGTTAATACCTTACGTGTAACTGAGATTGAGAGTTGTAGTTTTTAAAAATCAAACTTTAACTGTACGCTAACGGATTTTTTTTCATCTGCCGAAGCCTTAGTCAAGGCAGACTTATCCGTATTTAAGTTAGAGAGTGAAATTCCCAAGAGTCTTACCGAATTATTGAGTTTGTCCTGATATAACAAGTCTTTAGCCGTTTCTAGAATAATAGCTTTGTCACTTATATAATAGGGCAAGGTTTTACTTCTTGTTTGCAGTGTAAAATCACTGTATTTGATTTTTAGTGTAAGGGTTTTTCCAGCAACGTTACTTTTATCTAATCGTCTAGAGACCTCTTCAGCAATTTGCTCTAATTTTTCGAGCATAAAGATTTCCGAAGACAGGTTTTCACTAAAGGTGCGTTCTGCGGCTAAAGATTTACGTATTCGGTTAGGTTTTACTTCACTATTGTGAATTCCACGTACCACATAATAATAATAGCTTCCAGATTTGCCAAAGTTTTCGTTTAAATATTCCAGGGTTTTAGATTTGAGATCCTTACCTGTAAAAATACCTTTTTGATACATTTTTTCAGCTGTTACTTTTCCCACTCCGTAGAATTTTCTAATATCTAAATCTTCCAGGAATTGAATGACATCTTCAGGATTTACAGTTTTCTGTCCATTGGGTTTATTATAATCACTCGCTACCTTAGCAATAAACTTATTAATGGAAATGCCTGCAGAAGCGGTTAGTCCAATCTCTTCAAAAATCCGCTGCCTTATTTTCTGTGCAATTAAAGTAGCACTCGGAAATCCTATCTTGTTTTCGGTAACATCGAGATAGGCCTCGTCTAGTGATAAAGGTTCTACTAAGTCTGTATAATTAAAGAAAATGTTTCGTACACGGTTAGAAATTTCCTTGTAACGATCAAAACGATGCCTAACGAATATTAAATGCGGGCAGAGCTTTTCTGCCAAACGTCCAGACATGGCACTTTTTACACCGTATTTTCGTGCTTCATAACTTGCTGCACTAATCACGCCTCTTTTACTGCCACCACCTACTGCGATTGGCTTACCTTTAAGTTCGGGATTATCCATTTGTTCTACCGATGCATAAAAGGCATCCATATCGATATGAATTATCTTTCTTATTGGTAAATCGTCAATCATAATGTAAATTTAGGCATTAATCGCCTTAAATTTTAGCTGTTTTGACCGAAGAGATCGAACGTAAGTTTTTAGTAATATCAGACCTGTTTAAAAAGGAAGCTTCAAAAAGCTATGTGATAAAGCAAGGGTTTTTAAATACACATGAAGAGCGAACCGTCCGCATAAGGTTAAAAAAGAGTGTAGGCTATTTAACGGTAAAGGGAAAATCTTCGGAAGACGGTTTATCGCGATTTGAATGGGAAAAGGAAATCTCGAAAACTGAAGCAGAGTCGCTTTTAGCATTATGTGAACAACCCATTATTGAAAAAATTAGATACGAGGTTAATATAGGACATCATATATTTGAGATTGACGAATTTTTTGGCGAGAATAGAGGCTTAATTATCGCCGAAATTGAACTACAACGTAAAGATGAAGTTTTTGAGAAACCTGAATGGCTAGGAAAGGAAGTTACAGGAGATATAAAATA
This sequence comes from Winogradskyella sp., assembly GCF_028282165.1. Taxonomy (GTDB): domain Bacteria; phylum Bacteroidota; class Bacteroidia; order Flavobacteriales; family Flavobacteriaceae; genus Winogradskyella. The sequence continues at coordinate 23,085 of NZ_JANQIM010000030.1, forward strand.
TTACAACTCGCAATTAAGCAAACAACCTTATAAATATTGGAAATAATGAAAAGAATCATCTTAGTACTATTAGTGTTTTGTTCCTTTGTGTCTTGCAAAAATGAAGATAAACAGATAGATGCAGAAGAAGTAACTCATGAGACCTCAGAAAGTATAGAAACTATTAAGAAACAATCTGTAGCAGAGCTAAAGGCAAAGCTGATTGAAGAAGGTTTTCAAATTTTTGATTATGTTGATGAAAAAACTCAAGATACAGTAATAATGCAGCAGTACTTTATTGCATTTCTAAAACGAGGACCAATACGCAACCAAAATGAAGAAGAAGCGACCAAATTACAAAGCGAACACTTGGCGCATTTAGGTAAAATGTATGAACTTGGTTATGCCGATATTTCAGGGCCTTTTGGTGATGATGGCGATATTAGAGGGATTACCATTTATAACGTACCGACATTAAAAATGGCAGATAGTTTAGCTAATGCTGACCCAATGGTTAAAGCGGGCAGGTTAATTATAGAACTTCACCCTTGGTGGGCAGCCAAAGGCTTTCCTTTACGATAAAAACAAAAAACGCTCTGAATTTTCAGAGCGTTTTTTGTTTTTTGCTATATTTTGTAGGTTTAGTTTCCATTTTCATTAGCTGAAGATCCAACAATGTCTCCTGCTTGGACAGCACTAGCCGACTGAGAGCTCCAAGTCCCAGTTGCTCCATTGTAAGCATAGATTGTATTAAAATCAGCTACTACAAAATTACCATTTGACCCAACAATGTCTCCTCCTTGGACAGCACTAGCCGACTGAGAGCTC